>NZ_JABBMT010000040.1 GCF_012927645.1 Pseudoalteromonas arctica
TCTTCGATAATGTTACGCCATTGTTCAAGGCTACGTGTTTTTCTCATGGCTATCTCCTAATTGAAATTCAGAAATAGCTTAATCGGTTTGACGAGTTACTGGCAGGTGCACTTTGCTAGACGCTTACGAACAAAACTACCGGATGAAGCATTAAGCTTACTTCGTGCCGCATAAAAGCTTGTTTTTGATAAAGCATGTTGTTGGCAAAACTCAGTAATAGTTAAATCGCTGGCTTGTTGTTCTTCGATAATGTTACGCCATTGTTCAAGGCTACGTGTTTTTCTCATGGCTATCTCCTAATTGAAATTCAGAAATAGCTTAATCGGTTTGACGAGTTACTGGCAGGTGCACTTTGCTAGACGCTTACCGTTTACCTGCTGACGCTTAGCTAATATTTCTTTATCTAAACCTGAATGACGTTGGTTTGGCGTCACAAATTTTATACCACTGTGTAGGTGCTCATTATTATACCAATCAACGAACCCACTTACCCATTCTCTTGCTGCGCGTATATCTTCAAATGCCTTTTCTGGGTATTCTGGGCGATACTTTAACGTTTTAAATAACGACTCAGAGTATGGATTGTCATTACTTACTGACGGTCGACTAAATGATGGCACAATCCCTAACTCCTGTAATGTTGCCAGTAATGTCGCGCCTTTCATTGGGCTACCATTATCTGAGTGCAACGTGACTTGCTCGCGCTTTATTTGCTCTCGACTGCAAATATCCTTCATTAAATCCGCGGCTAATTCACTTAACTGCGTGTCGTAAACCTGCCAGCCAACAACCTTTCGACTAAAAATGTCCATCACTAAATATAAGTATAAAAATTGCCCTTTTACGCTCGTTGGTAAATAGGTGATATCCCAAGTGTATACTTCATTTGCACGCACTGCCTTCAATGCTCTTGCCTTAACGCAGCTCTCCTCCACCATCTATACATGACTGTTTAAAGTAAAAATTGTCTGGATTGTAGGCGTAAGCGATCCTTAAACCCCAAGAAGTCCTATAGGAGCAACTTGGAGCTTCCCCTCTACATGACGCTTCTACATTACCAAATGACTGGAAACACAGTGTCTTCATCTCATCTATTTGTCCTTTATCATCCATGATGTACTCATCACACTGATTTCTAGAGTAAAAAGTACATGCGAAATCAATTTCAAGAGATGGTGATGTTGAAATTTGTGTGGATGCTTGTGTTTCGCTCCCTTCTGCCTTTTTTTCTTCTAAAGGAATTGGTTGAGTATTGCCCTTCGTATTGCTCGATGCAGATTCATTCGACTCCTCTAATTTTGGAATTTGGTTCATTTCAGTTGTCACTTGTTCTTGGTGGAGCTCTTTTGTATCTAGTTCCGTTACGGCAACTCCTGTATCTATTTTAGGCTCATTTATTGACTCTAATAATGCTATCTTCAACTTGGCTTTATCAGAGTGTAGCGCCGTGGGGTATTGCTCTAGATATTCTTTGAAAGCATTTATCTCGTTGTCTGATTTGGCTTTTTGCCAATCATTTTCATAGGAGTTAATCATTTCTGTAATTTTGTAATATCCTTCCTCCTCTGCTATACCTAACGGCGTTTCACCATCGAAATTTTCAATATTTGGATCGGCACCATTTGCTAATAGAATGGACACATTCTTAATTGAGTTGCCTTTTACAGCTTTATGGAGAGGAGTTGTGAAATAACGACGTGAGTGGCAAGAAGTTACAGACCCCCCAACGTTTATCAAGTACTCAAGAATTTCAGCGGAATTTTTTATATCAGCAAAGCCGCAAGTAGGAATTGTATAATGTGTATCATCGTTTACCTGTGCTCTAAATTCAGGTGAGTCCATCAGTGCTTTCATCTCATTGAAGTCAGCACCCATATCGTACTTCCAGTATAGATCTCCTGTTGGAGTAGAAGTACAGCCAGTTAAAGCTGCGGTCGAAATTAATGCTAAGCTGACGAATCTTTTGATCATCGGTTGAGCTCCTTTTGATTTCCATATACCACTACGGCGATTAATGTGCTTGGGCACTGAACGAGCTTGTAGAATAACTCGTTTTTAATTCATTTTTATTGATGCATTAACCATAGCTGAGTTGCTATTTTGATTCAATCGGTTACTTCGATTTTACGTAAGGTCAACTTCTTTGCATGTTGATATACAACTATATCGCTTAGGATAATTGACAAGTGTAAGTTTCTAGAAAGGACACAATGTTATTGTGTTATTGTTTCTTTAGTCAAAAAAGGGGATTTAAGTGAAATATTCTAGATTAATTATTAGCTTAGCGATTTTTAGCACAACATGTAATGTTAAAGCACAATCAAATGAAAGCGAATTTAATTGGGGTTTGGGAGTAGCTGTGTTGTCTGAGAGTGAGGGGTATAAAGGAATTGGCGTTGAGACCATGGTCGTTCCAGCACTCTCTATTCAATATGGAAATTTTAGTTTGTTAGGCCCGCAAATGTCCTACAAGCTAGGCCATTGGGGGGATTTCGAAGCATCCATTCTTGGTAAATTTAGGTTGGATGGTTATGAAGCCGATGATGACGAATTCTTTAACGGGATGGAAGACAGAGATCCATCATTTGATATAGGTATTGATCTCGAATACGACTCAAGTTGGGGGGATTTTGGCTTATCTCATACTGCAGATGTAAGCAGCACACATGAGGGGTACGAGACATCAGTTAGCTACTCATTACCATATCGAGTTAGTAAAGGCCGAATTGCCCCTTTCATTTCAGTGAGTCATTTAAGTGAGGATTTAGTTAATTACTATTACGGCGTAAAGCAAAGCGAAGTGACTACAAATCGAGCTTACTATCAGGCTGAAAGTTCTCTCGTGTGGGAAATTGGAACTCGAAGTGATTGGCTATTTGGTACAAATCACATGATCAAAGCTGACTTAAGTTATCGTTTCTTGGGTTCAGAAATTAAAGATAGTCCTTTAATAGACAAATCGGGAGGTATCAATCTAATTATTGGGTACGTATATGTTTTCTAAACTGATACTCGATAATTTAAAATCAGCTACGCCAAAAAGCGTTTTTGAGGTGTTGGATTCTCCTTCCCAGTTTCGGGAAGGAAGGTCAACATTTCGGCTCGTGAAGCAAGGTTTGGCTGCTATTCTGATATTACAATTGAATGGTTGTGGTATGGAGACGTATGAGTCTAGCAACACAGGTACTAAAACCGTCAAGGAATACCCATTCATTTATCCAAAAAAAACGGTTGTAGAACCGGTTCGTAAATACTATAGCCGAGTACAAGGTATAGAGAGTTTTGATAAGGCTCTATTTACGCCTGCAAGAGTGCAAAAAATATTTGTCAGGGAAGGGCAACAGGTTGAGCAGGGTGAAAAGCTTGTTCAGTTGTATTCACCTTTACTTTCTCAGCAAGTGGACGTAAATAAAGCCGAACTTGCAAGTGCCAAAGCGGATTTGATCTTACAGGAAAAAGAGCTAGCAAGACTTGAAGGAATATTTCTACAAGGTTTAACGACGAAACAATTGCTCGATGCAAAAGAGCGCGATCTAGAAATAGCAAAATTCTCTGTGGTGCAAGCGATCTCAAAGTTAAAGCAAGCTGAAAACGAACTGGCAGAAACAGAGCTATACGCACCGAGCCAAGGAGTCGTAGCAAAGCTGTATTTGAGAGAAGGTAGTTTCGTAGCTGCGGGTACGCCCATATTTCGGTTTGAATCCACTGTAGCTCAGAAATCCACTTTTCAAATTCCGGAATCGGAAGCGTTAAACATAAGTATTGAGCAGACATTTGAGTTGGTACTACCCCAAACGGGCGAAAAGCATATCGTAAAAGTCCTAGAAAAAGGGTTACCTCAAGCTTCCAAAACGTCGTTGTTTGAACTTTCAGTTTTATTTCCCGAAGGCTTATCGAATATTTTGGGCATGACCGCTGAGCTACATATCCCTATTTTTTCAGATCCGCTTTTTGAAATAGACTACTCTGGTTTACGCTACTCGATATCAGGCGACTCTTATGTACTTGTATATCGAGATCAAGTTGAAAAAGTACCCGTTACAGTCGTTGGATTTTCTGATAGTGCAATTTTAGTTAGAGGTCTAATTGATGAAAAAACACATGTTATTTCCGTAGCATCATCAAAACTTGGATTGGATTTAAGAGAGTTTAACTAACATGGAACGTTTTCTAGTATCACTTCAAAAACCTCGATTTGCTATCGGCATTGTTTTAATCCTCAGTGTTACCGGTATTTTAAGCTGGTTTTCAATGTATGAACAAGAGGATCCTTCTTTTCCTTATCGTAACGGTATGATTCTTATTAAAAGTCCTGGTTCATCTGTATCGCAATTCCGAGACAGTATTGCGAAGCCCTTAGAACAAGCCTTGAATCAAGTTGATGAAATTAAAAGTTTTGATTTTAGCCTAAAACAAGATGTAGCCTCTATCGATATCGAATTACGGGAAACTGTTTACGATACAGATAAGGCGTGGCAACGTATTAGGGATAAGGTAGATCAAGTTGAAGCTACACTTCCTGAAGTAAAGCTTATGGTCTTAGACAAAATACAAGATACCGAAGGTATATTGTTAAGTATTCATAGTGGACAAGGACTTTTAAATGATAGAGCCCTAGCGCTTAGGATCCGTGACGAAATCTATCGATTGCCAGAGGTACGAAAGGTGTCTTTGATTGGTGATCCAGGTCAAAGGATTGAGATAGTTTACCCACAGACAAATGCTATTCAATCAGGTTTATCCCCCTTAGAATTAATGGATAAAATCCAAGGCGCGAATAGTCAACACAACACTAGTGGGGTCTTTACGCAAAGTATTCAAACAACTTTTTTGCCTTTTACTTATATAAATGATGTTGCAAATTTGGAAAATATCCAATTATCACTTGGTGATCATAAAACGATCCTGTTGTCTAATGTTGCTGATATAAAAACAACCTCTGATGTGAATAATATTGAAAGTATGTGGTTAAATGGCGAGCGTAGAATTGGCATATCAGTCACCTTAGAATCTAATACGATTAGAGTTTCTGATTTTGGTCATAATTTTAAACTTTTTATAGATGAATTGAACGGGAAATATGGACAAAACACAATACAAATCCAACTGTTTCAACCTGATTATACAGAACAGAGGCGACATGCGCTCGAATCTTCACTGCTTCTAAGCATACTTTGTGTTATATCAATATTAATCTTGTTCATGTCAAGGCAGGGGGCGTTGATAGTCGGTTTATCTATTCCTGCTATAGCGAGTTGTAGTATTGCGATTTTTGCATTAGGTGGAGGCGTTTTACACCAGATGACGATAGCTGGCCTGATTCTAAGCTTAGGACTTATGGTGGATAACTGTATTATTATGACTGAACGTGTTGGCTATCATCGTGAAATGGGCTGTACTCAAATAAGTGCAATTGAGAAAAGCATGAAAGACTTGTGTAAACCTCTACTCACCTCAACGCTCACAACAATAGCTGCTTTTATTCCGATATTACTCGCAAAAGGTGATGTAGCTGATTTCATTAGCAGCATTCCATTAATTGTGATTATAACCATTTCAATAAGTTATGTGTTTGCCATTTGGTTTATTCCTGTTCTTTGTTCATTGATGAATAAAAATGTAATAGGCTCAAAAAATAAAATAAATCATCAGTTCGATTATTATATTCAGAAAGGTTCAGATATAATTATTTGCTATCCATATAGGCTGATTTTTCTCAGTGCCCTACTTGTTTCCATTTTATTTTTAGTTGAAAGTGCCCCTGGTGAATTCTTTCCAAAGAGCGGTCGAAATCAAGCTTATGTTGATATAGAGTTAGACTATGGAAGTAGCATTTATGCAACCAAAAATAAGGTTGAACAAATAAGCGAGTATATAGTTAGCACATCGAAAATTAATAAAACTCTTGCATTTATTGGGCATTCTGGACCAAGGTTTTATTACAACTTGCCTCAAAAACCAAATGAATCACATTTTGCCCGGATTGTTATTGAGACACAAACAGATCGAGAAGCGGTGCATTTAGTAGCTCGATTAAACAAAGAGCTCCCTAAAAAATATCCATCGATAACTGTTTCAGCTCATGAGCTTGGGCAGGGACCTCCAATTGAAAGTCCAATTGAAATACGAGTACTTGGTGAGGAAAATCAAACGAGGCTAAGTGCAGCTGAATCTATACTGAAAATGTTATCTCAGCATCCAGAGGTAGCAAATGCTCGTAGAAGATATGAGGTAGGTAAACCTCAGCTAGACTTACGAGTGAATCATAATGAATTAAAGAAAGCTGGATTAGATGAAGATGCAGTAAGTCAGTATTTATCATGGCGTACAAGTGGTTTACTCGTTACTTCAATAAATGATGATGGCGAGGGAATTCCTGTATATATTAGAGAATCTCAAGAACCTATACCAAGTTGGGAGCTGGAATCGACATTTATGAAGAACTCAAAAGGTCAATTTATTCCATTAAATTCGATAGCGAAAGTGGAAATACAAGGAGCTAGCCCAATTTTGAGAAGAAAATCAGGTTTCTCCACATTCACTTTATTAGCAGACATTAAAGAGGGAAGCGATGAAGAGGAAGTCTTAAAACAGTTGTTTTATCCAATTCAAGAGTTGGCTAAAGCATATAATGTGAGAATTGAATTCGGTGGAGAAATAGAAGAATCAACAGAAGCTAATGATGCACTGATTAGAGCTTTACCTATAGGGTTAATACTCTTGTTTAGCGTACTGATGATGCAATTCAACTCAATTCGACTAACACTTTTAGTTTTATTAAGTATTCCATTTTCCTTCGTAGGCGCCCCAATTGCTTTAGCTATTGCCAAAACGCCTTTTGGATTTATGTCAATTCTCGGATTACTGACATTAATGGGGCTTGTTGTTAATACAACAATTCTTCTTATTGATAGTGTTATTAACAAGTTGAAAAAAGACATTGAGTTGCAAATGGCGATAGAAGAGTCCATTCGAGAACGCGCTAGGCCAATTTTACTAACGACGCTAACAACGATAGTAGGCATGTTACCGTTAGCATTAGGAGAAAGCTCGCTTTGGCCTCCTTTGGCATGGACTGTTATTGGAGGGTTAATTTCATCAACGCTCTTAATACCTTTGGTTTTTCCGATCGTATTGAAATTATTATTAAGGCCCAATAAGCTAAGTCAATACGGAAATTTATGAGAGTATTAATTGTAGAAGATAATCAGGAGCTTGCGGACTTTATTCGGCTAGCCCTGCGCGACGAAGGATACGCAACAGACAATGCTGCAAATGGAACACAAGCAGTAAATCTAATGAGTGTATTTCAATATGACGCTGTAATATTGGATCTTGGGTTGCCAGATTTTGATGGACTGCAATTGATCCGGCAAGTACGTAAGGTCGGCAACACTGTTCCGGTTTTAATTGTAACAGCACGAGGAGGCATTAATGATAGGATCAAGGGGTTAGACTTGGGTGCAGATGATTACTTAAACAAGCCTTTTGCGATCGGTGAATTAATAGCCAGGTTGAGAGCAATTTTAAGAAGACCAAATAGTATTACTGGCATGAGTATAAATATGAAGCGAGGAAAACTGCTTTTAGACCCAAAGTCAAAACGAGTAGTTGCAGGTGAAAACAACATTACCATGGGAAAAACAGAGTTTGCTCTACTGGAATACATGTTACGACATGCCACATTGACTGTGAGTAAAGAGGCTTTATTTAACGCGATTTACTCTTTAGGGTTTGAAGTTACAGACAATGCAATTCAGGTCGCTGTTCACCGTGTCAGGAAAAAACTAGAACAAGTTAATGCTGAAGTTACAATCAAAACGATTAGAGGAATAGGATATATATTAATATGAACGTAGAAAGGAATTCTTTAGCGCGAAAGCTTTTTACGCATTTTATATTAATTGGAGGTACCGTCTTCGGTGCCATCATCTTTTTGTTTTATTTAATCTCTTACACTTTTTCTGACATTGCGGTAGAAATGAGCTTTAAAGGAATGTCGCATGATATTACGGAACAGTTAGTTGTAGATAAAGACTCGAGTATTCGTTTTGAATCCAATAATCTAGTTGAAAAATGGGGTTTTGATTCGTTATACAATAATTTAGGGTTTAGAGTTGTCGACTTTGAATCCAATGCGATTATTTTCACCTCCGCTCAAACACATGCTAAACAACCTATAGTTGGCATGTTACCAAATAGTCTTGATGTTGGGTTCACCAAAGGGCTCAATGGCACAAATGTGTATCGCACAATATTCAATGCTAACGGAAAAGTCTATGCTTTAGATTTAGTTAGAAGCGATCTACTTGGTGAATTAGCCAATGAAGCAGTCATGCCTGTGATAACCAATGTGGCAACTTTAACGATGGTTGCAGCGTTTGTTGTTTTCGTGATTGTTAGTTTCTTGTCAGTTGGGTCATTAGTGCGTCCAGTTGAAGATCTCTCTGCTCAACTTAGTGCAATTAAACCTCAACAGTTAAATAAAAGGTTGAATACGACGAATTTACCTGCGGAAATAGCTCCCTTAGTGTTAGCTCTCAATCAAGCGATGAATAGAGTTGAGGAAGGTTTTGAAGAGCAAAAGCGGTTTGTGGCAAATGCGGCCCATGAGTTACGCACACCGCTTGCCATTTTACAAACTCGCTTGGAAATGGCTAAAGGTTTGTCGAGTGTGAAACAAGAAGTACTAAAAGACATAGGATTTATGTCTAGAATTGTTGAGCAATTGCTCGATTTATCCCGTGCTCAAAATAGACAAAGCTATGAAAAAGATAACGTTTCTTTGAATAACGTTGGAACCGACATGTGTATGCTCTTAGCTCCTTTAGCTGTTGGAAATAATAAAGATTTAGAATTTCAGAAATCAGAAACTGACTTTTTTGTGAGCGGTGATAAAGGGGCGTTAAGTGTAATGGTGAAAAATTTGATTGAAAATGCAATCAAACACTCAGAAATAGGTGCAACGATAATTTTGCGAATCGAAAAGGACAAATTATTTGTTAAAGATTCAGGCCCTGGGATCAATCAAGCAGAGAAAGGAAAAATATTTGAACGTTTTTGGCGAAAATCGCAATCGAATATGGGTGGTAGCGGGTTAGGTTTGTCAATTGTTAATGAAATTTGTCTCGCGCACAACGCAAGGATTATTCTAGACACCCCAAATGAACTCGGAGGAAGCACGTTTTGTGTGGTCTTTCCATCGATTGAATGTAAGCGTATAGCTAACGATAAATAATTAATGTTATTTAGGTTTTCTATTGCCCTAATTAAAGTTGCAGCTTGGTATAAAAGTCAGGTTCCAGCGACAACGATGGCATTACAGCTTATTAGCTAGGCGATTTGGATAAACAAAATCAGAACAGTCAATGCATTTTATTTTACTTGCATCTGGATGTTGAGGGTTGATAATAAAGTTATATTCTTCAGGGCATAGACTTGACGGTACTTGGAGTACAGCAGAGTCTCCGCTCATTAAAAAGTCACTCCCTATTGACTGAGTATCAGCAGCATAAGGGTAAGTATTCCAGCCCGAAGGTAACTCCCCCTCAACCAATCGCATTATCTTTAAAGTATCTGGAATTTGGATAAGAACGACACTTAAATTTTCTTTAAGTATTTCTTGAGAGTCATTAACTAATCGCTCAAGCATGGCTAATGATCGTGTGAAAGCAGTATACACAATAGGCGCACCTGAATAATGCCACCGCCCTTCTGCAACCATACCACCTAACCCAGAAAGGCAGTTACTGAGATTATTATATTGTTTGGGGCCGATACGATAAACTACCATTACGCGGTAAATCCATACAGCAGCCCGTTAATTACTCTACGTATTAATTCGCGGCCACGAATACTGTTCATCATTGTTCGTGGAGGTTGATTATCAAATTGGACGTTGGGCGTGTCTAGCCAGGTATTCCAGTTATCGATATTACCGAAATATGCCGCGCCAAAGCTTGATAACCTTGCGACTTCAAGCGCATTCTCACTGATCTGTTTATTTAAGGGCTTTTCTTTGTTGCGTAACAAAGTGCGTTCAGTCGTCCCCAGTGCTTTGGCTATAACACCCATTTCCCAATGCATTAACGTAGAAAAAGCACGCAAACCGGCTGTTGTGATCCCGATTTGTGCTGTGGCTATTTCAGCCATGGGGTTTGAGTGTGTATTTAACTTACCAAGCGTGACGACATTGAGAAAGTCGATCCGTGTGCTTTTATGTTGTAGTGTACTCATTATAAACTCACCATTTAAGACATTTGTCTTTTATTATAGTGACATTTGTCCGTTTTCGCAATGTAAAACTTCATATATGCCTGAGTGAACAAATAAGAATAAACCCTTTTAGCTTACTACTACAATATGACCAATAAAAACAATGCTTATATTTTTTGGTGATTATTTAATATACCATATTGGAATTGGGTGTTGTTTGGAAGTTATATGCCATTTGAGAAATGATCATAAGCCTGTTAGACGTAGGCCAATATCAGAAGCAGTAAAGCCCCCTGTATCAAGATCGTTGTCGCTTTATAGAGGCAGATAAAAATGAGACGTCGATTTACACAAGAATTCAAAGTTCAAGCGGTTGAAAAAGCATTATCTCACTGTGTGATGTTCGTCTAGAAGATATTGCAGATGATTTATACTAATACTATTTATTACATGTATAGAAAGTGGTGGGCGCAGGAGGATTCGAACCTCCGACCGCTCGGTTCGTAGCCGAGTACTCTATCCAGCTGAGCTATGCGCCCACATTCTATTTCGATTTTAATGTCTTATCTGACATATTAGTATGCAATAACTAATTATAACTCTAAATCATGAATTTAAAAGTGGTGGGCGCAGGAGGATTCGAACCTCCGACCGCTCGGTTCGTAGCCGAGTACTCTATCCAGCTGAGCTATGCGCCCACTTTTTTATACTCTAATTCGAGTTTCTTACTTAATAAGTAAAGGATGGTGGGCGCAGGACGTATCTTCAAAGAGTGAACCTCCGACCGCTTGGTTTACTAAACCAATCACTTTTACTTGCTTATTTAAACTCTAAGCAGAGTGTGTAAAGGATGGTGGGCGCAGGAGGATTCGAACCTCCGACCGCTCGGTTCGTAGCCGAGTACTCTATCCAGCTGAGCTATGCGCCCATTCTTTACTTTACAAGAAACCATTTATTAAATAAATGGCGGAGAAGGAGGGATTCGAACCCTCGATAGAGCTACAAACCCTATACTCCCTTAGCAGGGGAGCGCCTTCGGCCACTCGGCCACCTCTCCGTCTTGTGGGGCGTATAATAAAGATTTCAAAAAATATGTCAAACACTTTTCTTGTTTAAAGTAACTGTATGGTTAGAGAATACCCATAACAGCCAAAAAACAGCCAGATTTGTTTGATCATTAATCACATTAAGGGATTTTAATATCAGCGGATACACCGAGAACAGGCACAAAAACGCCGCTATTAAAGCGGCGTTTTAAATATCAACTTAATCTAACATAGTATTAGTCAGTTTGTGGGCGCATATGCGGGAACAAGATAACGTCTTTAATTGTTGATGAGTCAGTAAATAGCATGACTAAACGGTCGATACCAATCCCCTCACCCGCTGTTGGCGGTAAGCCATACTCAAGTGCGCGAATGTAATCTTCGTCGTAGTGCATTGCTTCATCATCACCGGCGTCTTTTTCTTCCACTTGGCGAGTAAAGCGCTCAGCTTGATCCTGTGCGTCGTTAAGCTCAGAGAAGCCATTCGCAAGTTCACGGCCACCAACAAAAAACTCAAAACGGTCAGTGACAAATGAGTTTTCGTCATTACGACGTGCAAGTGGTGATACTTCCCACGGATAACCGGTGATAAAAGTCGGTTGAATAAGCATATGCTCTGCTGTTTCTTCAAAGATTTCACATAAGAACTTACCTGGGCCCCATACACAGTTTTCAGGAATTTTAACGTGCACTTGCTTTGCATACGCTTTTAATTCGTCAAAGTGGTTTTCTGGATCATTGAATACTGCAGCATCAAACTCAGGGTTATATTTTAAAATCGCATCCGCCATACTTAAACGAGTAAACGGTTGGCCAAAGTCGTACTCTACAGAGTCAACCACTTCGCCGTTCTCGTTTTTAGTCGTATTAACCACGATTGGGCTGCCCAACACGTTCGTGGCAACAGTACGTAGCATATCTTCGGTGATGTTCATCAGATCAATGTAATCAGCGTAAGCTTGGTAAAATTCGATCATGGTGAATTCTGGGTTGTGACGCGTTGATAACCCTTCGTTACGGAAGTTACGGTTAATTTCAAATACGCGGTCAAAACCACCTACCACCAAGCGCTTTAAGTAAAGCTCTGGTGCAATACGTAAGTACATATCGATATCAAGGGCGTTGTGATGAGTCACGAATGGACGCGCAGAAGCACCACCAGGGATAACCTGTAGCATTGGCGTTTCAACTTCCATAAAGTCACGATCTGCTAAGAAACGACGAATACCTTCAACCACTTGTGAACGAATACGGAATGTTTCACGGGTTGCTTCATTGGTGATCAAATCAACATAACGTTGGCGATACTTAGTTTCTTGGTCAGATAAACCGTGGAATTTCTCTGGTAATGGACGTAAAGACTTAGTAAGCAATTGATACTCTGTCATTTCAACGTATAAATCGCCTTTACCTGATTTATTAAGCGCGCCTTTAACACCGATGATATCGCCGATGTCTAATTGTCCGTATTTTTCTTTAAGATCTTTTTGCACATCTTTAGATGCATACGCTTGCACACGGCCTTTCATATCTTGAATCGCAAGGAAAGGACCACGTTTAGCAAGAATACGACCAGCAATTGAAACTATATGCTGTAGTTCTACTAATTCTTCTTTACTCTTATCACCAAACTCGGCCTGTAAGTCTGCCGTGTAATGCTCACGACGGAATTGATTTGGATGACCGTTGGCTGGGCAATTGGCACGGATTGCGTCTAATTTGCCACGACGCTCAGCGATTAACTTATTTTCGTCTTGGATTTGATCAGTCATTTTTTAGCTCTTTTTTAGCTTGGTGGTTATAGGCCAGATTTTAAGCTGGCTTCAATAAATTTATCTAAGTTACCGTCAAGTACTGATTGAGTATTACGGTTTTCAACGCCAGTACGTAAGTCTTTAATACGTGAATCATCGAGCACGTATGAACGAATTTGACTACCCCAGCCGATGTCAGATTTAGCATCTTCTTGGGTTTGTTTTTCAGCATTTTGCTGTTGTAACTCAAGTTCAAATAACTTTGCTTTTAACTGTTTCATCGCTTGTGCTTTATTTTTATGCTGAGAACGTTCATTCTGGCATTGCACTACGGTATTAGTTGGTACGTGAGTTATACGTACAGCTGATTCGGTGGTGTTAACGTGCTGACCACCCGCACCAGATGCGCGGTATACATCGATTCGTAAATCTGACGGATTAATATCAATTTCGATATTATCGTCAATCTCTGGATATACAAATGCTGAAGCAAATGAGGTATGACGACGGCCGCTTGAATCAAATGGGCTTTTACGTACTAAACGATGTACCCCAGTTTCTGTACGTAGCCAGCCATACGCGTATTCACCAACAAAGCGTACAGTTGCGCCTTTAATACCAGCAACATCTCCGTCAGTGGCTTCTACCAGTTCAACTTTAAAGCCTTTGGCTTCACCCCAGCGTAAATACATGCGTAATAACATGTTACACCAGTCTTGCGCTTCAGTACCGCCAGAGCCTGACTGTAAATCAAGGTACGCATCATTGGCGTCATGTGGGCCTGAAAACATCCGGCGAAACTCTAAGCCTTCAAGTTGCCCATTCAGATCTTCAAGTTCACTTTGTGCCTCGATAAAGGTATCTTCATCTTCAGCTTCTACTGCAAGCTCTAACAAGCCTTCAACATCATCGGCACCGCTGACTAAGTTGTCGATCGTTTCAACAACCGCTTCTAATGCTGACTTTTCACGACCAAGCGCTTGTGCACGCTCTGGCTCATTCCATACGGCTGAATCTTCAAGTTCGGCGTTAACTTCTTCTAAACGTTCTTGTTTAAGAGCGTAGTCAAAGGTACCCCCGAAGCAATTCAGTACGTTCGCGAATTTCCTTGATTTGATTAATCACAGGATTCACTTCAAACATGCACCTTACTCCACAATAGCTGGTTTACACGGCTAATCGCCAGGTAAAATTATACTAATAATTATTTAAATTTCGCTTTAAATAATAAAACGCCCGATTTTAACAAAAAACCGTGCGTTTTATTAGTACTTTATGCATCGATAAGAGATATTTTTTAAGCTACTTTTTGTAGTTCACGGACAATTAACTGTAATGAAAATTTACCTCTAAACTCATTGATATCGAGCTGATAGGCCAATTTCACCAAACGCGCTTCAGTATCAGGCCACTCGCGCACATCAATACCGAAGGCAATGGCATCAATCAAACGCCCGGAACGGTGTTTTAGTACCAGCTTTAAATGTTTTTCACCCACAATACGCTGCTGTACGAGTTCAAAGGTGTGTTCAAACACGGGCTCTGGGAATTGCTGCCCCCATGGCCCTGCTTGTTTAAGTACATTTGCAAACTCCATACTAAAGCAATCATCAGCAAGTTCCCCATCAGTTAAGATAATACAGCGTTTATGCTCTTCACTGAGCTGCTCACTCACCGCCTGCTCAAACTCACGTTTAAACTCACTAAAATGGTGCTCATTAATGCTCAGACCGGCCGCCATTGCATGACCACCAAACTTACTGATCAAATGTGGATGCAAGGTATTTAAGCGCTCAAGCAAGTCACGTATGTGCAAGCCTTCAATCGAGCGGCAAGAGCCCTTTATTTCACCATTGTCGCCACCAGCAAAAATGACTGTTGGGCGGTGGTATTTCTCTTTTAAACGTCCCGCTAAAATACCAATTACACCTTGATGCCAGTCTTCTTGATATAAACAGATAGCATCAGGTTTTTGCTCATCGCTAAAGGCGAGTTTATCGAGCACGGCTTGTGCTTCAAGTTGCATGCCTTGCTCTATCTCACGACGCTCACTGTTTAAACTATCCAGCTCACCAGCTATGCGTCGTGCTTGGTTGATATCAGTAGCTAGTAAGCAAGCTATGCCTAAACTCATATCATCTAAACGTCCTGCAGCATTTAAGCGTGGTGCAAGCGAAAAACCAAAATCACTGGCGCTTAAACGCGCTGCGTTACGATTAGCAACCTCAATCAACGCTGTAATACCTGGGCGGGTTTTGCCGCTACGAATTCGCGCTAAACCTTGGTGAACTAAGGTGCGATTATTGGCATCCAGTGCCACCACATCAGCAACCGTTCCTAGCGCTACAATATCAAGCAGATCGGCTAAGTTAGGCGGTGGTTGCTGCTCAAAATAACCAATATCACGCAATGCACTTCTAAGCGCAATCAATAAATAAAATGCAACCCCGACACCTGCGATTGATTTTGATGGAAAGTCACAATCATGGCGATTAGGGTTAACAATCGCATCAGCATTTGGCAGTTGTTCGCCTTGCAAATGGTGATCCGTGACCAGCACTTTAATGCCCGCAGCTTTGACAATTGCGATACCAGCAATACAGGAAATACCATTATCAACAGTGATCACCAAGTCTGGTGCCATAGTGACTATTTGCTCCGCCAAGGCGGGACTTAAACCATAGCCTAAGCTGAATCTGTCTGGCACTAAATAATCTAAATGAGCAAAACCAAACATCGCTAAGCCTTGCATTAAGGTAGCGGTACTGGTTGCGCCATCGGCATCAAAATCACCCACAATCAACACTTTACTTTGCGCTTGCAGAGCATGTTGAAGTAAAGCGGTGGCTTTATCTATGTCTTTAAATAATTTGAAGTCATGCAAAGTGGCTGCGCTATTATTTAGCTCATCAGCATGATTAACTTGGCGGCTGGCATAAATTTGTTTAATAACAGGGTGTAATTGATTTGGTAGGTGTGAGTCATCATAATGATCACGGGCAACAATTAATTTCTTCATGCAGGCGCGGTACTTTTAAATTAAGAAATAAAGACAAAAAAAGGCCTTAACGGCCTTTTTATAAAAAACACACAGTTACGATGATTTATTTGCTTCTAATGCAGCGGCTAGTGCAGCAGCTGGCTGATAACCTGGGATCAGCGTACCATCTTCTAAAATAATCGCTGGCGTGCCACTAATGCCAAAGCTTTGACCAAGTTGGTAATGCTCAGCGACAGGTGCATGGCAACCCGCCATCACTTTTGTATCTGCGCCTGACTTTGCTGCTGTCATTGCTTCTTGCGGATCTTTAGCACACCATACGTTCATCAAATCTGCATAACCTGAACCTTGTAAGCCACCTCGTGGGAATGCTAAATACTTAACGGTAATACCCGCTTCAAGTAAATCATCTAGCTCGCGGTGTAACTTACGGCAATAACCACAGCTAATATCAGTAAACACAGTTATGCTATGTTTCTCATTTTTAGCTTTGTAAACAATCATTGAGTCCTCGTATTGCACTAGGCCTTCTTTACGAACGTCATTAAGTGCTTGTTCGGTTAGATTGTTGCGGTTATTTAAATCAATCAAGGTGCCTTGCATTAAGTATTGACCATCTGCGCTTGCATACAGCACGCCTTTATCAGTGATCAGCTCTTTTAAACCAGCCACTGGGCTTGGGCTAATTTGCTTAACAGTAACGCCCAGCTCTGCAAATTTAGTAACAATTGGCTCGTTGCCATTAGGAATGGCTGCTACACCATTGGCAAACGCACTTATACTGGTGCCTAATATCGCACCGGCTAATACTAATTTTTTCATAATGTCCTCTTATATCTTGATAATTCTTAACTACTCAGACCGCCGAAGTACGAAAAAATTTTCACTAAGCGCGCGGATGATGTTGCTGATGTAGCAATTTTAACCGTTCATTAGCCACATGGGTATAAATTTGTGTGGTTGATAAATCACTATGCCCTAGCATCATCTGTACGACTCTGAGGTCTGCACCATGATTTAATAAGTGTGTTGCAAACGCATGGCGCAACGTATGGGGCGATAAAGGCGATTCAACTGCTGCCAAAATAGCATAGTGTTTAATACGATGCCAAAAAGTTTGTCGAGTCATTCCTACACCGCGTTTAGACGGAAACACAAAATCGGTGGCATGTTTGATCATTTGCGCACGCCCCACTTTTAAAAATTGCTCGAGCCAATACATAGCCTCTTCGCCAAGCGGCACCAAACGCTCTTTATTACCTTTACCTTTAACAAACACCACAGCTTGGCGTAAATTAATTTGTTCAATACGCAACCCAACTAACTCGCTAACCCGTAAACCCGTTGCATATAATAGCTCTAACATAGCTTTATCACGCAAGCCCATCGGCTCTTCAACATTAGGCGCCGCCAAAAGTGCTTCGACTTCATTTTCTGACAATGTTTTCGGCAATGATAGACCCGCCTTAGGCTGAGCAATATTTACCATTGGCGAATCAGTAATGTGTTTTTCACGCACAAAGTATTGGTAAAAGCGCTTTAACGCGCTAATACTGCGCGCCGTACTGCGCGGTTTTAAACCTAAATCAACACGATACGCTAAATAGCTTTCAATATCTTGGCCGCTTACGGTGAGTAGATCTTGGCCTTTTAAAAAGTGGCAGAATTTATCCAAGTCACTGCGATACGCAGATAAAGTGTTATCGCTTACATGTTGTTCTAAATAGAGATTATCTAAAAAAGATTCAAGATAATCACTATTACCGAGTAGTTCATCGTGATCTGTAATGGCTGAGTCTAATGGCTCATGATCAGGTAACGTGGTCACAGTTATTCTCATAGTTATCAAGGTATCAATTAATAATACCTTACGGTAAACTTCAGCCTATCATATCAGGCAAATACACAGTGATAAATACGATGCAAATTGGGTTATTTTATGGTTCTACCACATGCTATACAGAAATAGCAGCAGAAAAAATTCGCGATATTATCGGTCCAGACATTGTCAGCCTGCATAACATCAAGGATGAACCATTAAAAAATGCAGAAAATTACGACTTTATCATCCTTGGTATCTCCACCTGGGATTTTGGTGAGTTACAAGAAGATTGGGAGTCGATTTGGGATGACATTAAAGATGTTGACCTCAATGGCAAAACCATCGCTTTATTTGGCATGGGTGACCAACAAGGTTATGGCCAATGGTTTCAAGATGCACTTGGCATGTTGCATGACGAAATAAGCAGCCAACAATTTACATTATTAGGCCTGTGGCCGAACGACAGCACGTATGAGTTTGAAGCCTCTAAGGCACTCACCGACGATGGCAAACTATTCGTTGGTTTAGCCCTTGATGAAGACAGTCAATACGAGCACAGTGACGAGCGGATCGCCAACTGGGTTGAACAGATCATGACTGAGTACAGCGAGATGTTATAAACCTCGCTATGATAGCTAAGCCTTACCATTTACAGACTAAATAAACTCACTCAAATAATTGCTAAACCCGCGCAGAGTAATATTATTAATGGCTGAAAAATGTAGGCGGCAAAACAACTATAAGAATAAATGCGCAGGAAGGTACACTTCTTGGCGCAGCAACTCTCGCCCTTGTTTAAGTGCATTGTTATACGAAGGTTTATTATCAGCATGAATGTAACCAAAGAAAAATTCAAAACCTTGCATATGCTGTTGATAATATAAACGCTGCATTGGGGATGCAAAGCCCTGTCCTCTAAATTGCCCAGTAATAAAAATATCACTGATTAGTAAACCGTTAAACCCTAGCTCATCGCTCGACTCAGCCATTATCATACCCAGTGGCTTGCCTCTATAAAACGCCGCGCTACACAATCCGGCTGCAATAGCTTCGCTGATATCGTCTTTTTCGCTAATTGGTACTATTGTTGCCATTTCAGGATGCTGCATTAAAAACTGAGTATAGTCACGCTCATACCAAGGCCAATCTTTATCAAGTTCAAACGGCTGCAATGTAATATCTGCACAGAGTAATTCATCAACAGTCAGTTTAGGATCTTGTGCTGCTAACAATGACGCATAACTTCCCTTTAATGATTGTTTTTAGTTAATATGGGGACAATAAAGACGTAAATCAACTAAATGATAATTAAGTGATTAATGAGCTCTTTGTAATACACAATAACGGTTGGTTTATTATCTTAATGCAAAGTGATAATAAGAACCCGTATAAAATAAATATAAACTCGTATGCCAAATAATCCTTGGCATACGACTACAACCAACCTTTGTGTTTAAAAAATAAATAAGGGGCAAAGCCCGATAGCAACATAATGCCAATTGCAAATGGGTAACCCCATTCCCATTGCAGCTCCGGCATTATATTAAAGTTCATCCCATACACACTAGCCACGACAGTGGGCGGTAAAAAAACCACCGAGGCAATAGAGAAGGTTTTGATAATTTGATTTTGTTCAATATTAATAAAACCTTGAGTTGAATCCATCAAAAAATTCATCTTATCAAATAAAAAGGTACAGTGTGACATTAACGTATCAATATCAAGTACAATTTCTCGTAGTGATTCGCGATCTTCGTTTTGTACACCTAAACGGCGTATTAAAAACGAAATATTGCGCCGCGTATCCATTAAACACAAACGCACTTTTCCATTGGCATCCTCTAAACGCGCGATACGACTAACCGCCTCTTCTAAATCAGAGTCACCGTCCTCTAGTACATACGCACTGAGTTCCTCTAACTGATGATGCATATCCTCGATCATGTCAGCATGA
This sequence comes from Pseudoalteromonas arctica, assembly GCF_012927645.1. Taxonomy (GTDB): domain Bacteria; phylum Pseudomonadota; class Gammaproteobacteria; order Enterobacterales; family Alteromonadaceae; genus Pseudoalteromonas; species Pseudoalteromonas arctica_A. Next base: position 19,793 of record NZ_JABBMT010000040.1, read on the forward strand.
TTTTCGACTTTTTGATCAAATAAGGTAACCAATAACTGTTTTGGCGTGTCACACATTACTTGACCTTTACGTGCTCTTAAACGTAACAATCGAAAGTCAGCTAACTCATCATCGCGAATAGTCAGCAAACAATTGTCCTGTAGTAAACAGGCCACTGTTACCGTATTAAAACGCCCTTCATTTGGTGACATAAATAATGCATGCACATGCAAGCCTTCATTATCGATAAAGCATCGCGATGAAGCTTCAATCTCTTGTACATCCCCTGACTCAGGAAAAGTTATATTGAGGTTTTTTGCGAGCGTGTTTCGCTCATCTTCCGTTGGGTTGATGGTATCAATCCAGTGTGCATTTCTGATTAATGCATCAAGGGTGGTATCAGATGAAGGCTCTAACTCCTTGATCACCCCTTGCTCGATAGAAAAAAATCTCAACATGCACTTCTCCTTTAATAACAAGATGGGGGGGAGTATATGTAACTGATGATTAATCAACAATAACGAAACAAACAAAAATAGCTGAATTTACTGCCACAGGTATGAATGAAGAATCTGCAAAAAGTACCATTACTACACTTGATAACCGCATGGTCGCACTTATCGATTTACAATTGACTCTAAAACAGATTCATTGGAATGTGGTTGGCTCTAATTTTATTGGCGTAATACCGGGCATTACGCTTGCGGTATTACTTGTTTCTCATTTAAGATCAGTAGCTAAAATTTAACTAGTGCCCTATAACCTTAAATGAAATCGAACTTGGGTATTGTTCACTATGATAAAGTGTATGTTGCGCTTTTACGTAATCTTCAGCCTTGGCTTTAAAGATATTATCAACATACTTTTGTGGGTTCATATCCATAAATGGAAACATGCTACTTTGCACTTGAATCTGTAACTTATGCCCGCGTTTAATGGTATGTAAAACATCCAGTAATTCAAAATTAACTAACGTGGGTTTATTTGCCTCAAATGGTTTTGGCTCACTCATGCTGTCTCTGAAACGACCACGAATAATGCCCCACCTAACTAATTCGTGGCGGTTACCTGTCGCTTCATCAACTTTGTTAGTAGATTCATCCATACCAGGAAATACATCAACCAGTTTTACAACAAAGTCTGCTGCACTTTGGCTGGTAGCAACATACAAGTTTAGATCTATAGCACCCGCAATGGTTTGATCTTCTTTAGCTACGTCACTATTAAATACTAATACATCGGTACGTCGAGCTGTAAAACGCTGATCTTCTGCCATATAAGGGCGATCCCAACCGCTACTCGTATGTGCAGAGTGTGGCACTGGTTTATTAGGGTCGCTAATATAATCACTCGAACCACCTTGCTTATCTGTTGAAGTTAATAGCTGCTCGTTATTACCAAAATAAAGCGTCACATCGCTCGCGTCTTTTGGCGGCCAAGTATCAAACTCACGCCATCTGTTGGCACCCGTTTCAAAAATAGTCGCTTTCGCTAAAGATGCTTCTTTGGTGCCTTTTAAGTTATGCTTAAAAAATGGCAGCAATATGTGCTCTTGGAACCACTCACTGGTATCAAAGCCAAAATTAGCTTCGCCCATTTTGTCGCCTTCTCCGCGATTCCACTGACCATGATACCAAGGGCCCATAATGATATGTACATTATCTTTTTTATTGTGCTTAGACATTTTTTGATAGGTCGCTAATGGTCCATACAAATCTTCAGTGTCATACCACCCACCGACAATTAGTGTCGCTGGCTTTACATTATCAAGATGTTGCAAAACATCACGTTTTTGCCAAAACTCATCATAATTAGGATGCTCAGTTAATTCATTCCAAAAAGGCCGCTCGCCATTAAAATATTTTTTATTTACGTTTGAAAGCGGCCCTAACTTACGGAAAAATTCATAACCATCAGGTGTTGTAGCATCCATTCCTTCAGGCCAATAAGCAAACTGACCTTCCCGCTGTTTATCAAAGGTATCGAAAAAGATAAATGCCATTGGTGTTGAAAAAGCCCCATTGCGATGAAAGTCATCATAAAACCAGTTTGCAATAGGAGCCTGTGGTGAAATTGCTTTTAATGCTTTGTGACTATTAATTGCAGCCACCGACGTGTAGTAACCAGGATAAGAGGTGCCCCACATCCCTACTTTGCCATTGTTGTTGGAGATATTTTTAACTAACCAGTCAATGGTATCGTAAGTATCGGTTGCATCATCAACCGCTTTACCACCTTTGTCTCCTGCATCTTGTGGACGCATATTTACATAGTTACCCTCAGACATAAACTTACCGCGAACATCTTGAAAAACAAAAATAAACCCTTCTTCTTCAAAAATCTCACTGGGCCCTAACTTGGCTTTGTACTTATCTACACCATAAGGAGCAACTCGATACGGCGTGCGTTGCATCATGATTGGGTATTTGCTTGATTTATCATAAGGTACATAAACCGCTGTAAATAATTTAGTACCGTCGCGCATTGGTATTTGGTACTCGTATTTAGCATAATGAGAGCGAATATATTCAGCCCTTTTATCTTCCTGCTTATTTTCTTCTGCTTGTATGAAGCTTGCAAAAATTAAACAGCAAAATAACCCTATAAACTTTGTCATTTTATTATTTTTCATAAAGTTACCTTCATAGTTAGTTTAACTATGTTTTTATTGATGAATTTTCAACCTAAACTTACTATAACCAAAAGAGTGATGCCATAATAACGCGCTAAAGTAGACTAAATCAGCGGTAAAGCCGATAACCTCTCAAACATAAAGCCTTTAGCAGTAGTGACTCTTTAATCAAACTAATTATTCAGTCGGTATTGTTAATACTGCTACTTTGCCCTCAGAACCTGCAAATAAAAAACGAGCATTATTCGCGCTTAATGTAAAATAACCGGTATTATTAGATTTGAGATTCGTCAGTGGTTGCCACGTCTTTCCTTGATCGTATGAAATGTCACTGCCTGTTTTACCCGTTGCAATACAAGCGAATGTGTTACATGCCATCGCACTTCTTAGTCCATGCTCTCCTGAATTTACGCTTTGCCAACGCTTACTTGTAACGTCATACAGCGCCATATTTGGGTAGCTTTTGTCACGTTGCTGGTAATCACCACCAACAACAAATAAATCATTATCACGATTCAAAGCCAGACCATAACCACCAGCAGTACCCGTGCTACGATACAAAGGAACACTTTTCCTTAGCCAAGATAGTCCACCATCATTTGAATGATAAACAGAAGCCGACTTCCCACCCGTTGTTAACCATGCTTGATTATCTTTTCCTACAATGAGTGTATTACCACTGGCGGCAAAGGCAGCTTCTGAAGATATTAAGCTAGGTAAATTTACTTTATCGGTTCGTGTCCATGTTTTGCCGCCATCTTGTGTACGTTTAACGACATAATAACCATCAACAGGGTCACCCATTAATAAACCATTGTCTTGATCCCAAAATGCAATTGAATCAAAAAAGCCTGCCGCATCTTGATTTTGCAACAGTAATTGCCAGCTTTTACCTGCATCTGTTGTTTTATACAATGAAGACTGTTTACCAGAACCAACACTCATTACAATCGCGGTTTGCGTATCAAACACCGCAATATCACGAAAATCATTATTTATGCTGCTTTTAACACTGCGATCATGCCAATGTTTACCGCCATCTTGGCTCACCCATACACTATTATTGGTACCTGTGATCCACAACGATTGCTCAAATATCGCCGCACCACGAAGTGAAGGCTCACCATCAATCACTGTATGCTGAAAACCATCCACTTGCTGAGCAATAGCTAAGTGGCTAAGCACAAAGAAAGTCAGTACACAGAACGCTGTTAAGCTATGAAACGCTGTTATTCTCATTATGAACACCGATACCAATTAATTTATAGTAGTTAACATAAACGCAGAGTAAGTTAGTCATCCGTCCTTGTTAATCTTACTCCATCAACAACCATTGACCATCACTAAAAAATGGGGGTTGCGAAACCTCAAAAGTTGTATTCATTATAAGCATATCAACTAAGAAATTATCGCCATCAAACTCATCAACAGATGATGAAATAGAAGTTCCACCTCGTTGATAGTCAAAAGTTCCATCTGGGAGTATTTCTAGATACATACCAGAACCTTGCCAATAATCGCCAACCTCTTTTAACGTACTTTTACTATAAAAGTCAAAAAGAAAGCTCCTCGAGTTTTTCGATGCAGTTGTGTTGACCAAAACATAAACTGTACCTCGAGGAACTTAGTATGAAACTATATGGTGGAATTGACTTGCATTCAAATAATAGTGTTATTGCTATCATTAATGAACACGGTGAAACGCTTACCGCTAAGCGTTTAAATAATGACATGTCTGTCATTTTATCTTTTCTAAGTCCTTATAAAGACAATTTAAAAGGACTTGTTGTTGAATCAACTTTTAATTGGTATTGGTTAGTCGATGCTTTAATGGATGAAGGGTTTAAACTTCACTTAGCAAATCCCGCGGCAATCCAACAATACTCAGGCTTAAAGCATGCTGATGACCACAGTGATGCACGTTGGTTGGCTGAAATGCTACGTTTAAACATTCTACCTGAGGGCTATATTTACCCCCGAGAACTCAGAGCTGTTCGCGACTTAATGCGTAAACGAATGGACATTGTTCAACAGTCCACTAAAAACTTATTATCAGTGCAAAGTTGTTACATGCGTCATCTTGGATACAAGCTCAGTAGCAACAAAATCAAACAAATGGCCGCTATCAGAAAAGGCGTCAATGTTGAGCAAGTACATGCAGACTTTAGCTCAATGAATACAGCACTGTCAGTCATTTCTAACCTCTCATTAATACGCTGTGCTCAACAGCAAATTAATGTGATAGAAGGCGCTATTTTAAAACAAACATCACCCTCCTCAGAATTTATAAACTTAACTAGTATCGATGGCATTGGGAATACGTTAGCACTGACTATTATGTTAGAGACAGGCACTATTAAACGTTTTGATAGTCCAGGTAATTTTTCCTCGTATTGTCGATGCGTTAAAGGTGCGAGATACAGCAATGGAAAGAAGAAAGGCGCTACAAATCAAAAGAATGGTAATCGTTACTTAGCGTGGGCGTTTACTGAGGCCGCTAACTTTGCTATTCGGTATAACCCAACAATTAAAAAGTATTATCAACGGAAACTGGCTAAAACAAATTAGGTTAACGTGTTGAGCTAGTAATAGGGTTGGTAAAACCATCAGATTTGATTGAGCCTGCACGTTAACCGCTCTTATTTAAATGTTGGATATGCCCACTGTCTGAGCCAAAAAGGGTTGGTTATGTGTAAACATAAGCCACAGATTTGTTATTGAGCAGCGTGAGAATGCTGCCAAAACTGGACTGACATTGGCACTAAACGATGACTGAGGCGAAAGCCAAGGCCTAATTAATCATCAATGATGCTTAATTAAAACGCCTAAATTCATATGGCGTTATTTATTCAAACCAAGATGCATATTCACACCAATCGACGTCATTACTGGATGCATAGTCATATTTAAAGTGAGTTTAAAAAGTAACAACACTTGGTTTTTTGAATAAAAAGATCAAGAAAACACAGCTGCCTGCTTGACCGGAACTTTCTAATGGGTGACCCCTTTTGTTACGAAGATAAACTAAGCCTGTATTGTTAGTTTCTTGATAAAGTTTTATCTACTTTAATCTTTGCTGAATTTCATCGTTCATGACAACAATTATAGAAAGGATGTCTATGAATCACACAATTTATAAGATCACAAAACACCATGAATGTTTCTTCACTACCCACATTTTTAATATTGCTAATTCATCGAAATATAAAGGTTAATTCAGGAGGTGCTTTAAGTTCAACCCTTAAGCCCAAATCTATGAGCTATACTACAGGTAATCACGAATTATCTTTAACAGATCTTTCTTTTAATATTTGCAATGCTTTTTCAAGTATGTTAACGATATTTTGATCTTCAATGGTGCCATCTGTACTTTCAATTTCCTGTATTAAAGAGTTTATTTGTGTAGGGCTTATCTCTAACATACCTGAGTCATATTGAGATATTAGGAAGGCCTTTTCTTGGACTAAATTAGACGATTCTATTAATTTTGAAACAATTAAATTTTTATCAACTCCTTTTACTTTTTCAGCTGTATCTATCCAGCTTGCTTTATCATAATTATCAATGCTTTCATTATTAAAAATTTCACTGCTTATATTGTCTAAGTACATATTTATTGATTCTTTATTTTTACTACTTGTATGCTCTAAGCCAAGAGAAGCATAAGAATAAAGTGTTCTTGATATTTCAGTTCCAGAACTGTGAAGAAGCTCCAATAATTCTTTTGGATCATTCGATATCATAGCATGTGGTAATTTCATTTTATTTATTTTTTCTTCAGAAAATCCATGGCTCAATTCATTTATATCGTTCTTCAAAAAGTGTAAATATTCATCTGAGCTTACTAATGTATCATAGTTGATAATTAACGTGCGTAATAACTCTGGTTTTTGATTATTACTGTAAATCTCTTGTTCAAAAAACCTCCTAACATGCATAAAGTCATCTGTGTAATTTTGAAGTTCAGATTCATCAATTTCTGCCGTTAATAGGGTGGATGACGAAAGTAATCTTAATATCTTTTCTTGTGACTTAATGTCAGAAGTGTTTATGTATAGGTCTGTGAGTTCAGAAGATAAATGTAAAGGTTTTAAATTTTTAATTACATCAATCAAATATTTAAACTCAAAAGATTCTGTTGGATGTTTATTAATTTCATCCCAAATTATATCAATTTTCTCTTTTCGTGTTAAATGCTTTAAGTTAAGAAGAGCCATTAATTTATTGTCTGACTGTTTTAGTTCACCATCAAAAAGGTTTTCTAAATATAAAGTATTTTCTTTGTTCTTTTGTTTTATCGTTAGGGAGGGGGTAATATCTTTTTCGATTGCTTCACCTGCTTTATTTGACTTTATTAATTTTGTTGGGGGAGCGGCTGTTGAATCATCAGCTATGATATTATAAAGAAGGTAGGTGATAGGTAGGAAGCATATTAAAATTAAAAATTTATTTTTCATTATGGAGTTTCGCCTGAATAGAAAGGCCACTATAAATGGCCTTGCGTGATTAATTTTTAGTAATTTGAGTACATAACATAAGGAGTATCGCCATAAGGGCGCTTCTCATTGGCTCTTTTCCATGCAAACTCTATAAAGGTATCACAGCGGAATTCACCTTTTTGAGCAATAACTCTTTTACGCTCCCAATCTTTCGTAACTGGATTATATACTCTTTTAAATTCCCACCTGCCAGCAACATACATAAAGGATAAGCTATATGAAGGTAAGAATTCTTTCTGCTGTAAACCAAATTTAATTATATTTTCTCTATTGTTAATATGAATTTTGGGATTTCTAACTTTATAACCCCAGTATTCAGTCTCATTTACAAAACTAGATAGTGAATTTACCTCTATTACTGCTTCAGTGTCTAAAACTTCTAAAACCTCTGAACCTGTCCATAGACCTACGTGCCCTAAACTTCCAATTACGGGCACATTAAGATCTCTCCCTAGAATATCAGCTACATTTTCTGGGGAGGCGGCGCTAACAGAGTTGGTGGAGAGTAAGTAACTAATTGATATGGTTATAGCTATCATTGATTTAATTTTCATTAAATAATTCCTTTTATTACATTTGTTTTAAAAATAATCTCTTATCAATGGGATTATAAAAATATTGATTTTCGTCTATATAAAAATTAACGGTTTTATTTTTCATTTTGAAATCAAATAACTGCATGAAATCATTTAATTTTTCAAATTTCTCTGGTTCACTTAAAACCCTTGCGCAAAATATTTTATTAACTTCATCACTAGTTGAAATTTTATATGACGTTGTAACTATTTTGTTTTCAAAGTTGTAATCGTTTATTAATAATACCGGTGACTGATTAAGTATTTTAGAAATTTTTATATATCCATCTCTATATTTCAGGCCAAACAGTTTTTCATTGTAATCAAACTTTTTAATAGTTTTACGATTGAATCCAAATGGAGTGTCTACTAAAATAAAAAGAGCGTAACCTGATTTTATCATAGCTTTTGATTTTCTTAGATAATTACCCTTACTATCTAGAATTATGAATTCTATTTCAACGCCTAGGTTTTTTGAAGTTTTTTTCAACATTTCAATGTCATAACTTTTTTCAGTTATAATAAGGCATGCGCCTTTATATTTACTGTTTTTACATACTATGTAAGGTATAGTGAAGTACAAGTTATGATGAAAAAGAAAAAAGAAGTTTGTTGAGTAAACCTCTTCTTCTTTAAAACAAAATGTTAATCTATCAATTACTACTGAATCGAGTCCTTTATCAATAAAGTTTCTGTTTAATCTCTTATTTTCCTCCCATTCTGTATATTTTGAATTTTCATTTTCGGTTATAAATTTTAATGATAACTCAGCATCTATACGCTCTAAATTTTTCTTTATTTTTAAAGCTGTAACTGGCTCTATAATTTTTTCCATATTTATTGGGTCAATAAATGACCCTTCCATATTTGTGTGTTTTTATCTTATTCAACTGTTTCAAATGGGTTTGTTCCACAGTCATTCGCTAATTCAAGTGTTGATTGGATATTATTAGCAATTTCTAACAATTCAGAGATATTTAGTTCTATCATTTTATTTCCTTTTTTAAGTAAGTTTTAACGTGATTCATATCGCGTTCCCCTTAAGAGTATATCCGATCTTCCGCACCCACTTTAAGAATAAATTTTCTGATACTGTTTACCCAAACAATCAATGATGGTTTGATTGCGCGCTTCCAAATTGGCAACGATAGGAATTTTGTCTGGTAAATATATAATG
>NZ_JABBMT010000041.1 GCF_012927645.1 Pseudoalteromonas arctica
AAAGTTTTCAGAACTAAGTTTTACTCGACTCACTGAGTAGCTCGTGCCTCGCTAAGCGTTGCGCTCTGCCGTCTCAGTGGGGTCGCATTATAGGGAGAACAGATTTTAACGCAAGCGTTTTTTGAAGAAAACCTCAAATAAAGTGCTGTTCGTCTGTTTTACGAGCTAAAGGCATCAAAAGTGATAGTTTTCTGAGCAGCCAGCTCTCCTCTGGCCATTTTGTAGGCTCTACTGATACACTCAGTATTATTTACTCGAATATTTTTAGGTGCTCGAATGACAATCCGTTCTTATAAAGGAATTACTCCTACCTTGCATCACTTAGTCTATGTTGATGAGTCTGCCGTTTTAATCGGTGATATAACTTTGGGCGACAATAGTAGTGTGTGGCCACTAGTTGCTGCACGGGGCGATGTTAACTATATCCGTATCGGGGAACGTACCAATATACAAGATGGCAGCGTATTGCATCTAACTCGTTCCAGTAAAAGTAACCCTGATGGTTACCCACTCATTATTGGCGATGATGTTACTGTTGGGCATAAGGTAATGTTACATGGCTGTTGTTTGGGTAATCGTATTTTGGTCGGCATGGGCGCAATTGTAATGGATAATGCCATTATTGAAGATGATGTGATAATTGGTGGCGGTTCATTAGTTCCACCAAACAAACGCTTGGAATCAGGCTTTCTCTATGTGGGTAGCCCTGTAAAGCAGGCGCGTCCTTTAACGGAGCAAGAGCTGAGTTTTTTAAAAATATCAGCAACTAATTATGTTGAACTTAAAGATGAATATTTAGCTGAGGATTAACTCAGCACTGCAACAATAATTTGTCCTGCCGAGTTATATTCTTCATCTTCGATTAGTTGCTCGGCTATATCTTCATAGTCAAAACGCGCCCGTTCAAAATATAACTTTGCAGCTTGTTGATCTGCCAATGCTAGCGCGTGTGTGTCAATAACACATTCAACGATTAAGCCACTTACCTGAGCAAAAAACGTTAACAGCTGGGATTGTACGTTAAATTCAAATCGGTCGATAAATTGGATTGCTTGGTTCATGCAAGCTCTCCGCTTTTTAATGCCCGAATAACAGGGAGTATTTCAGGCATATTATTGCGCCACACAAAATAGGCTTGTGCAGCTTGCCCTACTAGCATGCCACTTCCATCAAGTACGTTAATATTAGCTTTATAGTCCTGAGCCCATTGCATAAACAACGTATTTTGCTGTGAATAAAACATATCATAAACATATTCACAGCCATCAAGGTGTTTTTTATCTAGCGCAGGCAATTCACCAAGCATGCTGCTAGATGTGGAGTTTACAATTAGCGAGTAATCACTTATTGGCAAATCATTAAAACCATACCCCGTTACATTGCCATATTGAGCAAATAATTCAGCTAGTTCTTTGCCTTTTGCTGCCGTACGATTGACTATGATGATTTCACTCGGCTGTTGTGCCAATAACGGTAAAATCACACCACGTGCAGCGCCTCCTGCACCTATTAGTAAGACCCGCTTATTTTTAATGGTAACCTGATTCACAAGCAGATCGTTCACAAAACCGATGCCATCGGTGTTATCACCTAATAAGCGCCCATCATCTAATAACTTAATAGTATTTACTGCTCCGACAATAGTTGCCAATTCAGTTCGCTCATCAACTAATTCATATGCTTGCTCTTTAAATGGCACAGTAACATTAGCCCCTTTACCGCCTGTGGCAAAAAAATCGGTTACGACTTTTTTAAAACCATCAATCGGTGCTAATATTGCGCAGTATTCGATTTGTTCGCCCAATGAGGTTGCAAATTGCTGATGTATCGCAGGGGATTTTGAGTGTTTAATAGGATTTCCAAAAACTGCATATTTATCCATATTTGAGCAACCTCTTTGTGCAGTAACATTACCTCGTAACTTACTGCTAATTAATGATGATAAAACTATGATTAAACGATTCTTTTCAAAATCGAAACCACCAGAGCAACAGCAAGCACCGACGCCAGAAAAAACACCTTATCAACTGATGGGTGGAGAAGCTGGTACTTTTGCACTTGCGAATCGATTCTACGACATTATGGCCAGCGATGAATACGCTAAACCGTTATATGATATGCATCCTCAACCATTGGACCGTATTCGCCAAGTGTTTTTTGAGTTTTTATCGGGATGGTTAGGCGGCCCAGACTTGTTTGTTGAAAAACATGGTCACCCTATGCTGCGTAAACGCCATATGCCTTTTCTAATTGATCAAAACTTACGAGAGCAATGGATGTATTGCATGAACAAAGCGTTAGACGCGGAAATTGATAATCCCTTATTACGAGAAGGGTTACGTAAATCTTTGGCACAACTTGCCAGTCATATGGTTAATCAACATTAAAAAAGGCGCATAATGCGCCTTTACTTCAACAACTATTACAGTTGCCAATCTCGAGTAACCAATTGCCCGGGTGTATTATCTAACCAATCTTGTGGACGTAAATAATATTGATACAACTTAGCCTCAGGGCTATCAGCTTCAGGAACGTAATTATATTCCCAACGGGCCAATGGTGGCATCGACATTAAAATAGACTCTGTACGACCACCGGTTTGTAAACCAAACAATGTTCCTCTATCCCACACTAAGTTAAATTCAACATAACGGCCTCGACGATAAAGTTGGAAGTCTCGTTGCTGCTCAGTAAATGGAGTTGCTTTTCTACGAGCTATAATCGGCAAATAAGCGTCTAAAAAGCCATTACCAACTGCTTGCATAAAGGCAAAGCTTTGCTCAAATCCGGTTTCATTCAAATCATCAAAAAATAAACCACCTACACCACGAGTTTCGTCGCGGTGTTTGAGATAAAAATACTCGTCACACCATTTTTTATATTTAGGGTAAGCCTCATCCCCAAACGGCGCACATAAATCATGCGCGACTTGATGCCAATGTTTAACATCGTCAAACACTGGGTAAAATGGCGTTAAGTCAAAACCACCACCAAACCACCAAATAGGCTCCTCACCTTGCTTTTCTGCAATGAAAAAGCGTACGTTAGCATGGCTCGTTGGAATATGTGGATTGTTTGGGTGGATCACTAGCGAGACACCACAGGCGTGGAAGCTACGACCAGCAAGTTCTGGACGATGCGCTGTTGCTGATGCAGGCATTGAAGCACCAAACACATGCGAGTAGTTCACCCCTCCTTGTTCGATAACATTGCCACCACGAATAACACGAGTTCGCCCACCACCGCCTTCTTTGCGTTGCCAACTGTCTTCTACAAACTTGGCTTGACCATCAGCTTGCTCTAAACCTTGGCAAATTATGTCTTGCAAGGCCATCAGGTAGGTTTTTACTTGTTCGAGTAAATTGCTGTGCATGGTTATCCTCTAAATACTTTGCCGGTCATTACATCTTTAATAGTGCTAGGTTGCGTGTTACCACCAAGTGGTTCATCTACATAAAATGCCGCCAGCTCGCCAAACTCACTTTTAGCCATGGCAATACTAGTGACCGTATCATGTCCTGATAAGTTAGCACTAGTAGACACCAGAGGTTTGCCTAACTCTTGGCATAAGCGCTTTACTGTTGGGTGACTAGTTACACGTACAGCAATGCTATCGAACTGCCCGGTTAACCACCTTGGTGTACTTTTAGCCGCAGGCATGACCCACGTAATTGCGCCAGGCCAGCTGGAAAAAATATCAGTGCGTTTATCCATCGGAATTTTTGCATCATCAACATACTTTAATAATTGCCCATAATTATCGGCAATTAAAATTAAGCCTTTCTCAACGGGGCGTTGCTTTATTGCTAGTAAACGCTCAACTGCTTGCTGATTATCGGGGTCACAGCCTAAACCATAAACCGCTTCGGTTGGGTAAACAATAACCCCGCCTTGCGACACTGCAGCAAAGGCCGTTAAAGGAACTGAGGTAGGATCAGTCACTGAAAATCTCCAAATACAATAAAATTAAAGCCGATAATTATTCACTCACCGTGAATTTATGCGAGCAACTTTTCTGAGGGCATTGTAGCACAACACTATTGGTCATTTGCTTTTGCACCATTACTGGCCATTGGCACGCGGGGCAGATACGGCTAACTGGTTTATGATTGAGTGTGTATTTACAACTTGGATAGCTGTTACATGAAAAAAATATTTTACCAAACTTATTGCTACGCGCCACTAACTGGCCTTTTTTACATTTCGGACACACAGGTAAGATTTCTTCATTTGTCTCAGGCTCATCATGAGCAATGTAGTGACACTCAGGATAACCCGTACAGCCAATAAACATACCATAGCGGCCATTCTTCACTACTAGCGGATTACCACACTCTGGGCAAGGGCTATCATCAAGTACTTTGATTTGTTGAGTATCATGTTGTGCTAAGGAGCGAATAAAATCACACTTAGGGTAACTTGCACAACCGAGAAAAGGTCCACTTTTACTATTACGGGTCACTAATTCAGAACCGCATTGAGGGCACACTTCATATTCTTTTTCTAGGGCATGTTGATTTGCAGAAAAAAGCGATTGGTCGATTTTACTCATGTGATTCCAAAGCGGTTGACTAATTTTCGCCTAATATACCCAAACTAATTAAAGATACAAGCGCAGCACTTGCTTAATGTAATACCTCTGCCGGCTCATCAAAAATAAGCTCTTCCATTTGTGCATAAGCTTGTTCTGAGCCTGGCACATTAAACAACACCATCAGTACCACCCATTTTAAATCATCAAGTGAGATATAAGGCTTATCCAACGCACACAAACGGTCCATAACCATTTCACGCGTTGCGCTGTTGATCACCCCTACTTGTTCAACAAACATTAAAAAGCCCCGACACTCTACGCTCAGCATCTGACATTCACTATCAGTAAAAATACGTATCGCATGTTGTGGGAGGCGATTTAAATAAGGGTATTCATCACTGTGCTGTAAATCAGCAAGCTGCTCAAGCCAATCTAGTGCTTTGTATATTTCGGGCTTATTAAAGCCGGCACGTAATAATTCGTCAGTGAGTTCATTATGCTCAACAAAGACTTCAGCTTCGCTGTGAATATAGTTTTCAAACAGATACATGAGGATATCGAACATGTTAGTTTCCTCCACACTAAAGCTTATCGAACTCTAATATAGCCATCTAATACACGCTCTACTCTATCTTCTAACTCAAGATCAAGTAAACGCGCTTGTACTTTGTCTATTGGCCATTGACTACGCTGAGCAATTATATCCACCGCAGTTATTTCAAAACCAACACTATTTAGTATTTCGCAGGCAGGTCCATCAACCGTCGCTTCTTCTATAGTATATAGACTGTTTTTGCATAAAAAGCTCACTTCGTCGAGAATATCACTGACATTTTCCACCAGCTTTGCACCTTGTTTAATTAAAAAGTGACTAGCTTCAGAGAGCGGGTTTTTAATTGAGCCAGGCACTGCAAAAACGTCTTTGTTTTGCTCTAGCGCATAACGTACGGTGATAAGCGAGCCGCTTTTTATTTCAGCCTCGACAATCAACACACCTAATGACAAACCAGATATTATACGATTACGTCTTGGGAAGTTATTCGCACTAGCCGCTGTACCGGGTAAAAACTCGCTCACCAATACCCCCCGTTCAGATACTTGCTCGGTAAGTAACTTATGCCGTTTAGGATAATAAACATCCACTCCAGTACCAAGCACGGCAATGGTTTTACCATTGCCCGCCAGTGCTCCTTTGTGAGCAGCCCCATCAATACCAAGCGCCATTCCGGAAGTTACCGTTAATCCAGCCACAGTGAGTTGATGAGCAAATTCAGCGGCGATCTCTAAGCCGATTGGCGTGGCATTACGGCTTCCAACAATAGCAATTTGCGGACTGGCCAATAACTCTAAATTGCCACGGCAAAATAGCAATAGAGGAGCGCTAGTAATTTCTTTTAATAATGGTGGATAGTGAGGATCGAAGTAGTCAATTGCGGTTATTTGTAAGTTAACAATTATCTGTTGATAATAGTCAACTTGCTGCCAATCGGTTGCTAGTAAATTAGTGGCGACCTGCGGGCTTAAACCATGACCGGTAAGCTGCTCATGAGTCAGCTCAAACAAATCATCTAATGGCAGTTTTTGTGCCAAAGCCAACAAGCTTTTAACACCCAAGCCTTTACATAAATAAAAGGCAAGCCAATGGGTTAGCTTGCCTGATGAATATTTCATGCTCCCTCCTTAGAACACTCAAACCTGAATTAATTTATAACTGCAAAATCACCGACTCGGATTGGGTGCTGGTTTTTTACGATTAAGGCATAACTAACGTTTTTATAAACTTTAAACACCATTAGCTGGCCGACCTGTTCTTTTGGCATATGCCACACAGTCGTGTCGGCATCGGCCTCAACACCAAAAAATTCGTTGGCGTTTGTTACTAACTTTTCAAGGCTATTTGAATCTTCTTTGTAGCGTGGGCCATTGCGACCGTCAAAAACAGTCGGTGATTGGCGCTCGATATCTAAAATATGACCTTCTTTAATTTGCTGCTGCGCCCCTAAGTTTAGCACTACAATATCCATTGTGCTAAATTCTCGTAATCCAGTCACTGATGCGATGATTTCACCCTGCACTGGCTGTTCAGGACGGTGAATATTAAAGTACGCAGGTAATAGCTGACCTTCTATCGCAGGCATTAAAAAATCACCCGCTTTGACCTCTCTCTTTACCTGCTCAACTTTAACTGAAGCAGGTACACCATTGGCAATATCACCTTTTCTAAATACACGCCCCACCGCCACTAATTGTGCTTTATTAGCCAACACTTCGTGCGTTTGCGGATCAACATATGTATCCCCCTTGCGGTAAATAGCGTATGACTCATGTAATTTCAGCTCACCTTTAACATAAACTATATGCCCTTCGGTATTCATTTTAGTGTTGACATTGGCACCTAAAATATAAGGTTTATCGGCAATGTCATCAGCATTTAGTGCTTGCTCATAGGTTAGGTAAGGACGCAACAGCTCAAGAGGTAAAGTAGGGATCGCATTTTTATCTTTTTGTACAATTCGACCATGTGGAGAAAGCTTTTTATAACCCTGATTAATCACCAAACGTGGATTACCGTGCTCATCATAGATTAAAGACAGTGCATCCCCAGGGTAAATTAGGTGTGGATTATTAATTTGTGGATTCATTTGCCAAAGCTCCGGCCACTGCCAAGGCTCTTGCAAATAAATCCCTGAAATACCCCAAAGTGTATCGCCTTTTTTCACAACGTATTGTTTAGGCGCATCTTTTTTCATAGTTAATACATCTGCTAACGATGGGAAAGTAGCACTTAATGCCAACATTGCCGCGAGTAATGGATATTTCATTGAGCTTCCTTGTGGTGTTTTTTCATTATTATCAACCAAAACCTGTTAAAGGTGAACGCGAATGGCTAAAATAAGAGCATACAATACCCTATATTATGCACAAGTGAAAAGGTTACTATGGCTAGGTTAGAAGTTTTAAGATTTCCAGATGAGCGTTTACGCACAATAGCAAAAGATGTTAAGCAAGTTGACGACCAAGTTCGCCAAATTGTCAAAGACATGCTAGAAACGATGTATGATGAAAACGGCATCGGACTAGCCGCAACACAAGTTGATATTCATCAACGTATTGTGGTGATCGATGTATCAGAAGAACGCAACGAACCATTGGTTTTAATTAACCCTGTTATTACCAAGCAAGATGGTGCAACAGTGAGTGAAGAAGGTTGTTTATCTGTACCACACTCTTACGCAAAAGTAGATCGCGCAGAGACCGTAACAGTTAACGCACTCAATGAGCACGGTGAAGAATTTAGCCTGGATGCTGACGAGCTGTTAGCTATTTGTATTCAACATGAGCTCGACCATTTACAGGGTAAACTATTTATTGATTACTTATCGCCATTAAAACGCCAACGTATTCGTAAAAAACTTGAAAAAGAAGCTAAGTTAGCAGCGCAATAATACCTTAGTAATAATTAGGAAGTTCAGTGACACAACCATTACGCATTATTTTTGCCGGTACGCCAGACTTTGCTGCGCGCCATTTACAAGCTCTTATCGACTCAGAGCATCAGATTGTTGGCGTGTATAGCCAACCCGACCGTCCAGCTGGACGCGGTAAAAAACTCAAAGCCAGTGAAGTGAAAGAGCTAGCACTGGCCAATGAGTTGGCAGTGTTTCAACCTGCCTCATTAAAAAATGACGACGCCCTAGCTAAACTAAATAGCTTAAATGCTGACCTTATGATCGTGGTCGCTTATGGGTTACTGTTACCAAAAGCAATTTTAGAGGCGCCACGGCTTGGTTGTTTAAATGTACACGGCTCAATTTTACCGCGCTGGCGTGGTGCCGCGCCGATTCAACGCGCTATCTGGGCAGGCGATAGTGAGACCGGCGTAACCATAATGCAAATGGATGAAGGCCTAGATACCGGAGATATGCTACATATTAGCCGCTGCCCTATTACTGCCACTGAAACAAGTGCCAGTTTATACACTAAGCTTGCCGATTTAGGCCCAAGCGCACTAATAGACACCATTACTAAATTAGCTAATGGCGAAATTACCCCGCAAGTTCAAAATGACGAACTGGCCAATTACGCTAAAAAACTATCGAAAGACGAAGCAAATATTGATTGGTCGATGGACGCAGCGCAAATAGAACGTAATATCCGCTCATTCAATCCATGGCCTGTGTGTTTTACCCAAATGGGCGAACACACAGTAAAAATTTATCAAGCCAATGTTGTTGAGCAGCAAGGTACTGCTGGCTCGGTATTACAAAGCGATAAACACGGCATTGTGATTGCCTGTGGTACTAATGCACTTAATATCACCCAATTACAACCTCAAGGCAAAAAGCCAATGACCGTCACTGATTTTTTAAATGGTCGGGCAGACTGGGTAACTCCAAACACAAGATTAGGCGAACACAATGAGTAAAGCTCCAAACGTACGAGCGCTTGCCGCCGAAACTTTATATAACGTCGTTGATAAAGGCGCGTCATTAAATCAAGAGCTCCCTTTTGCCAGTCAAGGTTTACCACCAAAAGATAAAGCGTTATTACAACAAATTTGTTATGGCGTGCTGCGTTATCTACCAAGTTTAGAAAATTATTGTCAACATCTCGTTGAGCAGCCACTTAAAGGCAAGCGCCGTATATTCCAATTTTTGCTGTATGTGGGCATTTACCAACTACAACATATGCGGGTTCCACCGCATGCTGCCATTAGCGAAACTGTTAATGCACTAGAACAACTACGCGCATTGGGTTTAAAAGGCTTGATCAACGCTATTTTACGCAGTTTTCAACGCCAGCAAGTAGAGCTTGAAGAACAAGCCAAGCAAATACCAGTGTGTTTATACAACCACCCTAACTGGTTTATCAAACAAGTTAAAGAGGCCTACCCTGAACAATGGGAGCAAGTTTTAGAGGCGAATCAGCTTCAAGCCCCTATGTGGTTACGT
Source organism: Pseudoalteromonas arctica (assembly GCF_012927645.1). Classification (GTDB taxonomy): domain Bacteria; phylum Pseudomonadota; class Gammaproteobacteria; order Enterobacterales; family Alteromonadaceae; genus Pseudoalteromonas; species Pseudoalteromonas arctica_A. Next base: position 9,487 of record NZ_JABBMT010000041.1, read on the forward strand.
GTAAACCAAGCGCAATACAGTACCGCTCAATACAGTGAAATGCTCAGCGCAAATGATATTGAACACACTGTAAATCCTGACTTTGTTGATGGAATTAAACTTGATAAGCCACGCGATGTGTTTTCGTTGCCTGAATTCGACACCGGCGCATGTTCAGTACAAGATGCAGCAGCACAGCTTGCGGCACGCTTGTTAGATCCAAAAGCTGACGAGCATATTTTAGATGCCTGCGCAGCACCCGGTGGTAAAACCTGTCACATTCTAGAACTCGCAGATGCTGATGTACTGGCACTTGATAGCGATGCCACCCGCCTTGAACGTGTAAAGCAAAACCTTGAAAGAATTGGCTTAGGCGCTGATTTACAATGTGCCGATGCTTCGCAGCCACACAAATGGTGGGATGAGCAACAGTTTGACCGCATTCTATTAGATGTTCCTTGCTCTGCAACAGGTGTAATTCGTCGTCACCCAGATATCAAATGGCTACGTCGTGCATCAGATATCAATGATCTGGCGGCACTTCAAGGTGATATTCTCAATAGCATTTGGCCATTATTAAAACCAGGTGGCACGCTAATTTATGCAACCTGCTCAGTATTACCACAAGAGAACCAACAGCAAGTCGCTAAATTTTTAGCAAATAGTAAAGATGTTGAACATATCCCGCTACATGATAACGATACCCCAAGCAACCCTGGGCTGCAGTTACTGCCTGGTGAGAGTGACGGATTTTATTATGCCAAGCTTATAAAAACACACTCATAAGAAGCTTTTAGTAAACCATGAAAATAATCATACTCGGTGCAGGACAAGTCGGCGGTACACTCGCTGAAAATCTGGTAGGTGAACAAAACGAAATCACGGTTGTAGATATTGATGGCAACCGATTACGTGAGTTACAAGATAAATACGATCTACAGGGTGTTACAGGTCATAGTGCCCACCCTGATGTATTACGCCGCGCCGGTGCGGAAGACGCCGATATGATCATCGCAGTAACCAGTTCCGATGAAGTGAACATGGTCGCTTGCCAAGTCGCGTATAGTATTTTTAATACACCGACTAAAATTGCTCGGATCCGTTCAGAGCAATACTTAAAGTACCGAGAAAAGCTATTTCAAAACGATGACTTACCTGTTGACCACTACATTGCACCAGAACAATTAGTGACTAAGTATATCCGCCGCTTAATTGATTATCCTGGTGCGTTACAAGTGTTAGAGTTTGGCGATGGCATGCTCTCGCTGGTTGCGGTAAAGGCTTACTACGGCGGCTTATTGGTAGGTTATGCGCTATCAGCATTAAAAGAACACATACCCAACGTTGAAACTCGCGTTGCCGCAATTTACCGCCAAGGTAAAGCTATCAAACCACTGGGCACGACAGTAATTGAAGCGGATGATGAAGTGTTTTTCCTCGCTGCCACCAAACATATTCGTGCAGTAATGAACGAGCTGCAAAAATTAGAGCGTTCATACAAAAAAATTATGATTGCTGGTGGCGGTAATATTGGTGCTGGACTTGCTCGCTCTCTAGAAAAGAATCATAGCGTAAAATTGCTTGAACGAAATAAAGAACGTGCTGAGCAGTTATCAGAAATGCTTGATAATACAGTGGTGTTTTGTGGTGATGCATCAGATCAGGAGTTATTATCAGAAGAACACATCGAGCAAGTTGATGTATTCATCGCGGTAACCAATGATGATGAAGCTAATATTATGTCAGCCATGCTTGCTAAACGCATGGGTGCGCAAAAAACCATGGTGCTTATTCAACGTGGTGCATACGTAGATTTAGTGCAAGGTGGCGAAATTGATATTGCCATATCACCACAACAAGCAACGATTTCAGCACTGCTTACCCATGTTCGCCGTGGTGATATTGTTAATGTGTATTCATTACGTAAAGGCGCGGCAGAAGCCATTGAGGCGGTCGCCCATGGCGACGAACACACCTCAAAAGTTGTTGGCCGTGCAATTGCTGATATTAAGCTGCCCGCAGGTACAACTATTGGTGCGATTGTCCGCAATGATGATGTACTCATTGCCCACGACGATACCATCATCCACTCTGGCGATCACGTTATTATGTTCTTAATCGACAAGAAACACATCAACGTGGTTGAAAAACTATTCCAAGTTAGTGCCATTTTCTTATAACATAAAAAAGCAGCTTGCCCTTTTCACAAGGCAAAGCTGCTTTTACGAATAATGAAATTAATGTATTTTCAAATATAATTACTGTACTTTAGAAAATTCTTCTTTTGAAAGCTCACCATTACCATCAGCATCTAGCGCTGAAAAAATTTCAACCAATTGTGTATTTACTGATGCTTCTTTTTGGCTAATTGCGCCGTCGCCATCAGTATCGAATGTGTCAAAACTCACCGCAGCAAAAGCGGCTGATGAAGAAGCAAGGGCGATAATAGCAAGTGATGTTTTAATGTGTTTCATAATTAGTATCCAAATAAAGTAAGAGAAAAAGTCCTTTTCAGAGATCCATTTTAAATAAAAATAATTAAGCTTTTGCAAATTCTTGTTTTGAAAGCTCACCATTGCCGTCAGTATCAAGCTCTGAGAATTGGCTCATTAGCTTTGCATCTACTGCCGCTTCGCTTTGGCTAATTGCACCGTTACCATCAACGTCTAGGGTATCGAAATCTGTTGCAGCAAACGCTGCCGATGAAGATGCAAGCGCGATAAGTGCTAAAGTTTTATTTAATGTTTTCATATTTATATTCCTTCACTGTTTTACAAAAAAGGGTTTTGAGTCCTTGCTATCCTTTATCATAGGCTTCTTGCCTATTTAGGTTGTCTTGGGCAACTCAGAATCTGCTAGCGATTAAAACCGTTTGGCTCGCGGCCATTAAGCTTTTTCAAACTCTGCTTTAGATAGCTCACCGTTGCCGTCTGTATCCAGCTCTGTAAACTTACTCATTAATTGCGCATCAACTGATTTCGCTTTGACTAATTACGCCATTGCTATCTACGTCAAGCGTGTCGAAATCTGAAGCTGCAAATGCAGCTGATGAAGATGCAAGTGCGATAAGTGCTAATGTTTTATTTAATGTGTTCATAATAAAATTCCTTCAATTTCTATCTGTGAATGCTTAAATTAGTAAAAGTGGAAATCCTTTTCTAAGATCCCTGTGGCTCTATTAAGCCTTTGAAAACTCTTCTTTAGAAAGCTCACCGTTGCCGTCTGTATCCAGCTCTGTAAACTTACTCATTAATTGCGCATCAACTGATGCTTCGCTTTGACTAATTGCGCCATTGCCATCTACGTCAAGCATGTCGAAATCTGAAGCAGCAAATGCCGCTGATGAAGAAGCTAGTGCGATAAGTGCTAATGTTTTATTTAATGTATTCATAATTAATATTCCTTCAATGTACTATCAAAAAAATTGCCAATGTTTTCGCTGACCGCACTATCCTTGTTATTCTTCTTAACAGGCTCCTTGCCTATTTAGGTGTCTTTGGCACTCAGAATTGATCAGTGTTTTATACAAGCCTAGTTTAGTACCATTAGGCTTTTGAAAATTCTTCTTTTGATAACTCACCGTTTTGGTCAGTATCAAGTTCAGTAAACTTAGCCGAAATAGCGGCATCAGCGGCTGCTTCTTGTTGGCTAATAACACCGTTGCCATCAACATCAAGAGTATCAAAGTCAGTACCAGCGAAAGCGGCTGAAGAAGATGCTAGTGCGATAAGTGCTAATGTTTTATTTAATGTGTTCATAATAAATATTCCTTCAAAGTTTATGGTGGTGAACGTTGTAGTGATAATCACCTTTTCGTTCAATACAACTAGAGTACTACAACTTCGATGCCAATAATTTATTATTAATAAAAATCAATTGCTTACAATGTTTAGTGGTGATTTTTTGAAATTTCTGCGGCTTTGCTTGTTGCAATTTAGCAACGCAGATTTTATGAGGATTGATAAATACATTAAAATCAGATAGTTAAAATTAATTAAAATGACACACAAACAGCTGTACTAGCAAAAACAGTTGAATTTTCTAGCCCAGCGACCCAAACCACAACTGAACAGCAAATTTAATTGATAAAAAACAAATACTTTTTAATTTATAACTAATTGAAAGATAATAAAAATAAAATAAATTCCGCGAAACAAGTAAAAAAAGCAGAGGTTTTAATTTAAAAAGAGGGAATTGTTGCCATTATGCGAAAACAATAGCAACGATATGACAGGATTTAGTTAAGGTTGGACAATTTCAATCACAATAGCGGTTTTCACTGAATTGGCGATAAAACACAATTCATGAGCCTGATGATGCATAGCCTCCAAATCCACTATGCTAGGTTGCTCATTATTTGTAAATTGCACACAGGGCTTTAAAGTGACTTGCGTCATCGACATACGGCCATCACTAGTTTGCTGCATTAAACCAACCGCGTCATCCTGATAGCTATCAACCGTAAGTTTATTTTTCGCTGCAATAGATAAAAAGAACAACATATGACAACTGGATAGCGAAGCAATAAACGCTTCTTCTGGATCAACATTTTCTGCAACCGAATACGGCAATGGCACTATATCAGGAGCAGAAGATGCATCAACCCTTGCTCCACCATCAAATTGCCACTGGTGAGCTCGGCTATATTTATTATCGATAAACAACTCATTTGCTTGGCGAGACCAGACAACACTTGCTACATACTCAGACATTTCAATTTCCCCACTCTAGTTAAATTTACACATTCCACAGCCCAGCATTTTATCCGGCCTACTTAAATATCCGTAACGAGCATAAAAAGATTCTTTACCTTTAGCTGAGAGCAGTCCGATGGTTGCACCTTTTTTTGCTGCCCCCGCCAAATACATTTCTATATTATTCATAATCAACGCACCAATACCTTGCCTTTGAAACTCTGGATCGACAACAACATCTTGAATATAAAAAAATAAGCCACCATCACCGATTACACGACCCATACCAACAAGTAGCCCCTCCAGCCGGATCACTACATGAAATAACGAGCTGTTTAAACTAGTCTGTGCCAAATCAGCATCGACTTTACCCCAACCGACTTTTTCTCTTAATAAGAGAAATTCTTCTAAAGATGGGCAGCTCAGTTCCACGGTATATCTAATACTCCTCACTAAGCCTAACCTCCGTCATTCAATATCTGGTTAACTTTTGTGTAAGTGTTTCACCAAGTAACACTTGTCATTGAAATCTTATATTAAAATTAAATCACTAACGAAAATGCGCTTAACCATAGTAATTGCACACCATAGGCAAGCCGTTGATACAAGCCGGCATTAGCTTGTTGCTTAAAAGCACTTGCCAACAAAATTACAAGATAGCCGGTAATACCCACACACAAAATTGAAAAAAGCCGAAATGAAATACTAGCATATGAGCTTGCAGCAACAAGAACTGGTGCAATCAGCAAAGACAGCAGCATTACCAAGCCTGCCCAAGAATGTATTTGGCAACTTAAGGTCGGTGTTTTGGTTTGAGGATCCGCATCCATAGGGTAATAACCGGCAACCCACGTACCCACACCATGAATAATGACAAGAAAACCAACCAATGTAATTAATACAGGGGTATTTTTCAGTTGCAAGACATACCAGCCAAACAAGCAAAACAATAAACCAAGTGGGTAGTTATTAATAATAGGAGAGAGTTTTTCTGTAGGACTACCAGCAGCTCCGAGCTCGCTGCAAAACTGTTTTGTATGGCTATAGCCAGGATAAAGCTTGCCAGCGGTATACACCCCAACAACAATCCAGACACTGGCAATTAATGCACAGTATAAGCCAAAGTAACTTAACATAATCAACGTCCATCCTTGAATCAAGAACTTGATAGTAAGCTGATTTAGTTAAACTGTAAATTGCTGCCAAATTATACCAACAGAAAAAAAGCAGCCCGGGGGTGGTGGCTGCTTTTGAACGTAATCAATGTAAAATCCTTTTCGAGATTCCTTGTGCGCGAAGGTTGAATTACGCGTTTGAAAACTCTTCTTTTGATAACTCACCGTTACCATCAGTATCAAGTTCAGTAAACTTGCTCATAAGCTCTGCATCAACAGACGCCTCGCTTTGGCTGATTGTGCCACTACCATCAACATCCAAGGTATCGAAGTCTGTTGCAGCAAATGCAGCTGAAGAAGATGCAAGTGCGATTAGTGCTAATGTTTTGTTTAATGTGTTCATAATTAATATTCCTTCAATGTACTATCAAAAAATTGGTTTCAATACTGGTTTTCAATGCGAGTAAAGCCTTCCTTGTTATCCTTTATCATGGGTTCCTTTCCCACTTAGGTTGTCTTTGGCAACTCAGGATAAACTCTGTATTAAGTTATTAAGCTTTTGAATACTCTTCTTTTGATAACTCACCGTTTTGGTCAGTATCACGTTCTGCAAATCTATTTAAAAGTTCAGCATCTTCTGCTGCTTCAACCTGACTGATTGCACCATTTTCATCAACATCCAGCGTATCGAAGTCTAACGCTTCAAAAGCAAATGCTGCTGATGAAGAAGTTAATGCGACAAGTACTAGCGCTTTATTTAGTGTGTTCATTACTTCTCTCCTTTCACCTGAGGTGATGAATAGTGTGTTACGAAGTCCTTTTCATTTTTCCCTGTCAAAAAGCGACATTAAGCTTTTGAAAACTCTGCTTTTGAAAGTTCGCCGTTACCGTCGGTATCAAGCTCTGCAAATTGGCTCATAAGCTCAGCATCAACCGATGCTTCACTTTGGCTAATTGCACCGTTGCCATCAACATCTAGCGTATCAAAATCGGTAGCAGCAAACGCCGCTGATGAAGATGCCAGTGCGATAAGTGCCAATGTTTTATTTAATGTGTTCATAATAAATATTCCTTCAATGTTTATGGTTTTGAACGATGTGTTAATCACATTTTCGTTCTGTACAACTAGACTATTACAAGTTCGGTGCCATATTTTAAAAGACATTTAAAATCAAAAGGTTAAAAATAAAACTTGCTTTTAACTGGCTATTTATGGTGTTTTTTTGTTGCTTTTTAGCAACACGCAAACCACCTATAAAATATAGTTTATAAAAATCAATTGATTAGGTTTAATAGAAAAGACACAGATCCGTACTTAGCGTGTTCGTATTTATGTTTTTATAAGTAAGAAAAGTAACAGGCACTGAAATTAACCAGTTGGAAAATAGCAACTGAAATAAACAAAAAATTTATATTACTGATAAATAATGATAATTTATAACAATAAAAATAAATTTAGAGTTCTTTAAGGTGGGTTACGGCATATCCGCTATTTTGTTGCAAAACAGCGAATATGCTCAAATTTACACCAGTGGATCAAGTACTGCAAAGTCAATAAAGGGGAATACGAGTTTGTAAGCGTAAACTAAATAATTGCATTTTAGCTGGGTATATACAAATTAACCACGCCAGAAGGTCGGTGTAAACAACACTAATAAGGTGAATATCTCTAATCGCCCAAACACCATAGCAATGGTTAATAACCATTTAGCGCCATCACTAATAGCGCCATAATGTGACGCAACATCACCCAAACCTGGGCCAAGGTTATTTAAGCAGGCTGCGGTGGCTGAGAACGCAGTTATGTTATCCATACCAGTGCCCATTAACGCTAACATAATAATCACAAATACCAGCGCATAAGCAGAGAAAAATCCCCATACGGCTTCAACTACTTTATCTGGTAATGCCTTACGACCAAGTTTAATAGAATAAATAGCACGAGGATGCACTAACCGATTAAGCTCACGTATTCCTTGCAGATAAAGTAAAAACACCCTAACTACTTTCATACCGCCGCCAGTGGAACCCGCACAACCTCCAATAAAGCTAGAAAATATCAGTAAAATGGGCAAGAACAACGGCCATGCAGAAAAATTATCGGTGGCAAAACCCGCAGTAGTACCAATTGACACCGCTTGAAAGAGCGCCTGATCGAGCGTTTCGTCACCGTTTGCATATATATTATTGGACGATAGTACCGTAAAGCACACTATCACTAGCGCTAATTGAATAAACAAAAATACTTTAAACTCAGGGTCACGGATATACACTCTGAGATTTCGACTCGAAACGGCCGCGTAATGCAAAGTGAAATTAACGGCGGCGATAATTAAAAATATCACACAAATAAAGTTAATTAATGGACTATCAAAATGCCCCATAGAAGCATCGTAAGTAGAGAATCCGCCGATCGCAACAGTAGAAAATGAATGACAAATAGCATCAAACCAATTCATTCCGGCAGCCCAATACGCCAAAGTACACGCAATAGTTAATGACACATAAATATACCAAAGATGTTTTGCGGTATCGGCGATACGTGGCGTCATTTTGGAATCTTTCACAGGCCCTGGAGTTTCAGCTCGATATAACTGCATACCACCAACGCCAAGCATGGGTAACACTGCAACTGCTAATACGATTATCCCCATACCGCCTAACCATTGCAGTTGTTGGCGATAAAACAATACCGATTTAGGAAGATACTCAATGCCTGTGAGCACCGTTGCCCCTGTCGTCGTTAAACCTGAGAACGCCTCAAATACGGCATCCGCTAAGGATAAATTAGGTTCTTGTAAAAAAATCAGCGGTAAAGATGCGAATGTCCCTAGTACTAACCAAAATAGCACCACAATTAAAAAACCTTCGCGAGCTTTTAAATCTCCCTGCTCGCGTCTATTTGGATAATATGCAAGTAAGCCAATCATGACACTGAATATAAATGCGAGGACAAATGGCACGCCACCACCATCTTTATAAATGAGCGATACAATTGCCGGCGGCACCATGGTGATACTGAACAGCACAACCAGTTGGCCGAGAATTTTTATGATGGTACGAAATTGCATGAACTATCGCTTTTTATTAAGTAATGATTAGTACGTGAATGCTATTGTCTTACTGTTTTATACTTAACTCAACCGCGCCATGACTCAAATTATAAATATCTTTTATAGCTTGTGTGGCTTGGCGGCTATCTATAGTAATAACCCATTCAATATTAGCAGTAAATTGCTTTTCTATATTAAGTACTTGAAATTGCGTTTTTAGTAACTGCTCTATCGCTCCTTGCGCGCTGTAATCACTACGGCCCACCAGCTCAACACTAGGAACTTTTAATGTAGTTGTTAAATGTGCCAAGGCATTATTTAGCGAGCCGCCATACGCTCTGACTAACCCGCCAGTGCCCAGTTTTATACCGCCAAAGTAACGAGTAACTACTGCGGTGACTTCTCCAAACCCTGAGCCCATTAGCACATTAAGCATAGGCTTGCCTGCCGTACCATTAGGTTCACCATCATCAGAGAAACCATAAACATGACTACCACCAGGGTTTCCTGCAACATGCGCCCAACAGTTATGACGAGCATCGCTGTATTTACTTTCAATCTCACGGATAAACGCTTTTGCCGAGGCTAAATCTGGCGTATGGGCTATATGCACAATAAAGATGCTTTTTTTTATTTCTTCTTGATGAAAAACGGTTGCTGCTGGGTACTTATATTCTGACATTCTTTGATAAATCCAAATAATGAAGCAAAAAATGGGGCCATATGGCCCCTGCTTTTAACACCGGATAATTAATCTAACGATAAATCACGGGTCATATTTTCTAAGCTATCTTCGTGAACAATAATGTTGTCCTCGATACGAATACCACCAAACGGTTTAAACGCTTCAACCTTTTCCCAGTTAATAAACTGTTTGTTGTCAGTTTGCGCTAAATCGCCAAGTAATGAATCGATAAAGTACAAACCAGGTTCAATCGTGAATACTTGGTTTTTCTCAATCAGGCGCGTACAACGCAAGAATGGATGACCTTCAGGTGGCGCTTGATGCGTGCCCTTTTCATCAGCCATAAAACCACCCATATCATGTACTTGTAAACCAAGATGATGACCCAGTCCATGCGGGAAGAAAGTCGATGTAATACCGCGCTCAACAATCTCAGCGGCTGGTAATTTAACAATATTAAAATCACTAAGCACCTGAGCAATACGTTGATGACAATCTAAGTGTAATTCACCGTATAACAACCCTGGCTTCAATGCTTTACCCAATGCAATTTGATGTTGTGTCATTGCGGCGATTAATTCGGCAAACTCGCCCGACTTTTTAAAATCATAAGTACGGGTTATATCTGCAGCATAGCCATTAAAGTTAGCGCCAGCATCAATTAAGAACGAATGATGTACTTTTGGGGCTTGAGGCTCAAAATGAGTGTAGTGCAAGATAGCGCAATTTTCGTTAAGCGCAACAATATTACCATACGGCATTTCGTTTTCGCTTTGGCGGGTAGCCATTAAATACGCTTGCTGAATATCAAATTCCGAGCCACCGTTTAAAAAGGTATCACGCGCCACTTTATGACCATCAACCGCAATACGGTTAGCTTGGCGTAAACATTCAAGTTCGTATTGAGTTTTATAAGCGCGGTGGTAATTAAAATAATTGAGCACCGGCTCTGGATTCATAACGCTAAAGCCTAGCGCAAGCGCAACTTCTAGGTATTCACCAATATAAGCGTACTTCGCTTTATCGTAAGGTAATAGTTTTTCAACTTGATCAGGCTGTAATAATAGCTCGATATCAAAGTAATCGGCCCAAAAATCTCGCGGTTCATCTGGCACTTTGTGCCAAAAGTCGACTGGGCGATAAAAAATTAGTTTTGGTTTATCACTGCCATTTATAACAATCCAACAGTGCGGATTATCGATGACCGGTAACCAAGCTTTAAAATGCGGGTTAACTTTAAACGGATAATACATATCGTCTAAGAACTGACGTTTAGCTTGTCCAGAATGGACCACTAAACCTTCTAATCCTTCACGTTCAATAATAGTACGAGTACGCTGCTGCAGTGTTGCAATATGTTCGGCATATAAAACGGCTAATTTATCCATAGAAAACCCATCTGTTAAATTTTACTTGTATAAGAGTCTATCATAGACTCATTTATACCCAAACTTCCCAATGCAGATGCGCTAAAGCACTTGCGCCTTAGCCACCCATCTTCATGTCCAATATTGGTGCCAATATGTTTCCTTCGCGCCCTAAACGCGTGTGATAAACCTGACGATAGGCAAATACATTTTTTACGTACTCCCGAGTTTCACGGTACGGGATAAGCTCAATCCATAATTCAGCAGGTATGGCTTCATCTGGTAGCCACTTTTTGATTCTATGGTAACCGGCGTTATACGAGGCAGTTGCTAGTATTTCGTTGCCATGGTTTTTCTTTTTTAAATATTCTAAATACTTTGTGCCTAAACGTATATTTGTTCTCGGCTGATTTAAACGGTTTCCTGAAACCGTGTTTTTATTTACATACTTTGCTGTACTTGGTAAGAGCTGCATTAAGCCTCGCGCATTAGCATGAGAACGCGCATCAGGTGCAAAAGAACTTTCACGACGCGAAATAGCAATGCTCCAAGTAACATCTATATGATTACGTTTACTGTAACGCTCAAATAAATCTTGAAAAGCAAATGGGAAACGTAACTCTACATAATCCCATGCCTTAATTTGCGCTAAAGTATAAATAGTACTGTCGTACCAATCTAATTCAGCCGCGAGTTTTGAAGCCGCGAGCTTTTCTTCATCGCTAGAAGTGCTTGTTAAATAATTCCATTCGCGACGAGCCGAAGTAAACCGCTCAAGTTCATACATTGCTTTAGCACGTTTAAAACCGGGGGCATTAGCTACCTCATGCATCAATTTGTCGCTCACTAACAAAGGTTGACTATTGAGCTCAATTGGCAACCCCAACCGCGCAGCAGCCAAAAAGCCATAATAATCACGCTCTTTTGCGACTGTTTGCCAAATAGCTTTAGCACGTTGTGTATCACCTCGTTGTTCTAAACTATACGCTAACCAATATTGCTGACCCAGACTAAGGTTTTCTTTACCTGTAAAAAACGCCACGATGCCTGGCCAATCTTGAGTTTTTAGCATATTGCCTAGTTGCCATTGCATTAATTTACGGTCTTGGCGATCTTTGGGAACTTTACTCAACCAAAAGCGCGCCTCAGGGTGACCACTTGATGCCAGCGATAAAGCAAAACTATAATAAACATCAGCTTTTTGTTCGTCAGAATAGTTAAACATTTTGTCTAACTTTTCCCATGCTTTAAGCGCTAAGGTTTTATCTCGCCAAATTAACCGCTTAATACCGTAATGCGCAATTTCACTTTCTTTAACAGTTTTATGCTTATAGCGGTACATTCCTGCTACTGCACTGGGATCGCTGCGAACTTTTCGGTAAAAGTCAGCCAAGTATTGCTCATTTTTCGGTAATAAGGTTTTTAAGTATGGCAGTAAGCTTTGCGAGCCACCTTGTGCCGATAAAGTAATCCGTTGCCATATTTGCTCTTGGCTCATATACCCTTTTTTACGCCAAACATTAAATAGTGAATCGCATTCTTCTGGCTGTGACTTCCCGACAGTCCATAAATTTGTTACTTGACTCATTATCGCTTGTTCTGGCGCTCCTAAATCGAGCTGATACTGCAGATAAGTACAAGTCAGCTCACTATTTGTAGTCTCGCGATAATTATTAATAAAAGCAGCTTTACGGTTTTGCTTTTGCAAATTCTGCAGCCATGCTTTGCGCACCGGCCACTCTAAAGGCGTACTTTGATAAATAGTTAAATAACGCTCAATTTCAGATTGATGCTCAATATCAGGATGGCGCTGCCAATAAGTTTTTTCAATATAAGGCTTTAATGGATGATCTAGTTGTGCAACAACTTCCTTAAACTCTTGATAATTAGCATATTTAACTTTTTTTTCAGCATCTAAAAATACGTCATGCTCTGTATTCGCGTAGGCAGAAAATAAAGGAAATAATAATGCTGCTGCCGTTACACTTAAAAATTGTTTTTTCATGATGACCTTAAATATTCAAAGGTAAATAAAAGACAAACACTTCGCCTACACCTTAGCACCAAACAAGCTATATTTTAACCAGTAGTAAGACACCACAGTAAATTTTTCGTTGCATTTTTAATTTAAAGCAAGCACACTGATTGAAATGCAAACTCATCGTACCAGTCTTAGTTCACTAACTAGGGAGAATAATAATGTTATATAAAAGCGATTCCTTTGAAGTTGCTTTCATCAAGGATAATATCGCCGAGTTCAAATTTTGTGTTGCAGGTTCTGTAAACACCTTGTCTCAGCAAACCTTGAAAGATTGCGCCTCTGCATTAAAAGAATTAGCCGCAAACAGCAATATCAAAGGCATGATTTTTACCAGTGATAAAGAACATTTTATTATTGGTGCCGATATTTTCGAATTTTTACCTACCTTTACTAAACCAGAAGCTGAATTAGTAACCTGGATCAAAGATGCTACTGATATTTTTGACGCACTAGAAGATTTACCATTTCCAACTCTAAGCGCTATCAATGGTTTAGCACTTGGTGGTGGTTGTGAGTGGGTACTTGCTACCGATTATCGTATTGCTAACACTGATGCTAAAATTGGCCTTCCAGAAGTAAAACTAGGCATAATGCCTGGATTTGGCGGCACAGTTCGTTTACCACGCATCGTTGGTGCCGATAATGCTATGCTTTGGATCACTTCAGGTACTGAAAACCGCGCTGCAGATGCCCTTAAAGTAGGTGCGGTTGACGCAGTAGTTAGTGCTGACAAACTTTTAGAGTCAGGTATTTCAACACTTGAATTAGCAATTGCTGGCAAGCTAGATTGGCAAGCTAAACGTAACATTAAGCTACAACCGCTTAAATTAAACCGCGTTGAGCAAGGCATGAGCTTTGCAATGGCAGAAGGTATGGTAATGGGTAAAACCAAAGGCCACTATCCTGCTCCTATCATGGCAGTTCGCACTATTAAAGCGGCAGCAAACTGTACTCGTGATGATGCAATGGCGATTGAAAATGCCAACTTTGCTAAATTAGCACGTACTCCTGAAGCCGCAGCCCAAACGGGGATTTTCTTAGCAGATCAATACATCAAGGGTAAAGCACGTAAATCTGCTAAAACCAGCGATGTAGAAATCAAACAAGCCGCTGTATTAGGCGCAGGTATTATGGGTGGCGGTATCGCTTACCAGTCAGCATATAAAGGGACGCCTATTATAATGAAAGACATCCAACAGGGTGCGCTTGATTTAGGTATGGGTGAAGCATCTAAGCTATTAGGCGCTAAAGTTAAGCGCGGCCACATGGCAATGGACAAAATGGTAGCAACACTAGGTAAAATCAAACCAACTCTTAATGATAGCGATTTACAAAGCGCAGATATCATCGTTGAAGCCGTTGTTGAAAACCCTAAAGTTAAACAAGCCGTTTTAGCAGGTCTTGAAAAAGACATGCCTGCAGGTACTATCCTAACGTCTAACACATCAACTATTCGTATTGATGAATTAGCCACAGCTCTTGAAAAACCTGAAAATTTCTGTGGTATGCACTTCTTTAACCCAGTGCCAAAAATGCCACTAGTAGAAATTATTCGTGGTGAGAAAACCTCAAAGCAAACGATTAACGCCGTTGTTGATTACGCCTTAAAACTAGGTAAATCACCTATCGTTGTTAACGATTGCCCTGGATTCTTTGTAAACCGTGTATTATTCCCATACTTTGCCGGCTTTAGTAAATTAGTTGTTGAAGGCGCTGATTTTGCAAAAGTAGATAAAGTAATGGAAAACGTGTTTGGTTGGCCAATGGGTCCTGCATACTTACTTGATGTTGTTGGTATTGATACGGCTTACCACTGTACTGGCGTGATGGCTGATGGTTTCCCTGAGCGCATGTCACGTGCCGAAAAAGATCCGGTAACAATATTCGCTAACGAAAAGCGTTTTGGTCAAAAGAACAAAGCGGGTTTCTACCAATACGCACCAGATAGACGCGGCCGCTTGAAAAAAACCCAAGATCCACAAGCAGTTGAGCTACTGAGTTCAATCACTGATGCACCGAAAGAGTTTGATAAACAAGAAATTATCGACCGCTGTATGATACCTATGATCAACGAAGTGCTACTTTGTTTACAAGAAAACATTGTTGCTTCTCCACAAGAAGCTGACATGGCACTTATTTACGGCATCGGTTTCCCTCCATTTAGAGGTGGCGCGTTCCGTTATTTAGATCAAACTGGACTAGCTAACTTTGTTGCAACAGCTGACAAATACGCTCACCTAGGTGCGATTTACCAAGTATCAGAGCAAACTCGCAAATGGGCTGAAGAAGGCCGTGTTTTCTATAAGGTGGAAGGATAAGACCATGAATACTCCAGTAATTGTAGATTGTATCCGCACGCCAATGGGCCGTTCAAAAAACGGCGTATTCAAACACAAGCGTGCTGAAGATTTAAGCGCCCACTTAATGAAGGGTTTACTTGATCGCAACCCAGCCGTTGATCCAGCATCGATTGACGATATCTATTGGGGCTGTGTACAACAAACGTTAGAGCAAGGTTTTAACGTTGCTCGTAATGCCGCTTTACTTGCCGGCATTCCGCATACTGTACCTGCGGTAACGGTTAACCGTTTGTGTGGTTCATCAATGCAAGCACTCCATGATGCCGCTCGCGCAATTATGACCGGTGCTGGCGACACTTACTTAATTGGTGGTGTTGAGCATATGGGCCATGTACCAATGACCCACGGTAATGACTTTCATCCAGGTCTTGCAACTTCAATAGCGCAAGCGTCTGGCTCAATGGGCTTAACTGCTGAATACCTTGCAACACTTCACGGCATTAGCCGTAAGCAGCAAGACCAATTTGCCTACCGTTCGCATCAGCGTGCTCATGCAGCAACTGTTGAAGGACGTTTCCGCCGCGAAATCCTTGCAATGGAAGGTCATGACGCAGACGGCTCACTGATTTTAGTTGAAGATGATGAAGTTATTCGTCCAGAAACAACGGTAGAAGGCTTATCACAGCTTCGCCCAGTATTTAACCCTGCATCAGGCTCAGTCACTGCCGGTACGTCTTCAGCGCTATCAGATGGCGCATCAGCAATGTTAGTAATGAGCGAGGAAAAAGCTAAAGCTTTAGGCTTACCAATTCGTGCCCGCGTAAAAGCGATGGCGGTTGCGGGTTGCGATCCATCAATTATGGGTTACGGCCCAGTACCAGCGAGTAAAAAAGCACTTGCACAAGCGGGCATCACTATTGATGATATAGACGTTGCTGAGCTAAATGAAGCATTCGCAGCGCAATCACTACCAGTATTAAAAGACTTAGGTCTTGCTGATGTGGTTGATGAAAAAGTGAACCTAAATGGCGGCGCAATCGCCCTTGGTCACCCACTAGGTTGTTCTGGCTCGCGTATTAGCACATCATTAATTCACTTAATGGAAGACAAGAACGCAAAATACGGTTTAGCGACTATGTGTATTGGTTTAGGCCAAGGCATTGCAACTGTATTTGAACGTGTTCAAGACTAATTAGTCTTATACACGTAACCAACTCTTGGTGATAAAAAGCCGCGTTGATTTATAAATCAACGCGGCTTTTTTATGTGCTTTTTCAAATTACCTTTATGGCCGAATAAGCATTCGTGATGTGACTTTATTTATTGTGATTAGGCCGTTAAACTAGCAGCCTTAAATTAATCGTTAAGCGCTACTTGATAAGGTCCACCGCCATGAGTTTTGATAACCCCGATCACCAATTAGACGCCATCGGCCTACGCTGCCCAGAGCCAGTCATGATGATCCGCGGTGCCGTGCGTAAAATGGAAAATGGTGAAACATTATTAATTATTGCCGACGACCCCTCAACCACCCGTGATATCCCTAGTTTCTGCACGTTCATGGATCACACCCTAATAGCAAAAGAAGTAGATGCCGTACCGTATAGATACTTGGTGAAGAAAGGGTTATAATTTCCAAGGTATTTTTGTGGATCCGCCTACTTTACAATACTCTTGTTCGACTTCAGGTAATGCATCATCAAAGTTAACTCCAACACTGATATCACTGTGGTAAAGTAATACATCTAAAAATACTCTACAAAGCTGTTGACACATATATTTAGCATAATCGCTTTTATAAGTGTCATGTGTAGAAATATTTCTAACAATACGAGCTGAGTGTAATAGTAATTCTTCATCTCGACCTATGCTTTCACAGCACCTTAAAATAGCACTATTTGCTGTATTACTTTCCTTAACCCCGCTTCTGCCAACAATATTTTTCGGCACACTTTTTGGTTGCTCCTTTTTATTTAAAACTTCAATAGCAGTCCAAAGTTCATTAAGTAAATTCATATTGTTAAATTCACTAGCTATGATTGTATAATTACACATAGCGTTAATTATCTTTTTAGAATAAGTAAGTTTATGTAACTTTTCTTCTATAACACTACTCTCAAATGAAATCTTATCTGCATAACCTCTATATTGAATATTCCATTTTGGTTTGCGAATATAATTCGGTTCAATATATGCTCTAATCTCTTCACCGTTGCTTTCAATATGCAAGGTATGTACTTCTCCGAGAGTAAAAGGGTTGAGTGATTTATTATTTTCTAAACTAAAAATATATTTCGTATATAACAAACTCCACAAAGCTATTTTAGCTAGTAAGAACTGGTGCGCTTTATGAAATGCTATATCAGGTGAATCTGCATCTAAACAAATAAGTACTTTTTTATAGCTGTCTTCTTCTATTCTTCGTATCCTTCCAAATTTTTCTGGATATAGATTAACAAAACTGAATTTATACCCCTCTACAGAATCTAATTTATGCAGCTCAATCGGAAAGTCTTTCGGAATGTTTATAGCGGTTAGATAACAATAACTCATAGGTTGGATCTTAAGAAAACTTGAAGTTGAACTCTGTTAATGATCAAATAGTTACGCCAATAAAAAATGACTAAAAACAGAGTTCACATGCAGATTAACCAAGTTTCAAATCAATTAAAAGCC
>NZ_JABBMT010000042.1 GCF_012927645.1 Pseudoalteromonas arctica
AGCATTATATATTTACCAGACAAAATTCCTATCGTTGCCAATTTGGAAGCGCGCAATCAAACCATCATTGATTGTTTAGGTGAACAGTATCAGAAAATTTATTCTTAAAGTGGGTGCGGAAGATCGGGTTAAACACCACATCATAATCTGTATTGGCAGCAATGGTCATCGTTACCCAAAATGGTTCTGAGTCGACAACTTGATGCTCATCGTAACCTTGCTCGTACAGATCAGTGTATTTAAGTTTGAATTGATATACGCCAGGGACTAGTTCGATTTCATCAACACGATTGAAAAATGAATGTTCAATTTTCTTATCGCCCACTTGTAATGGGACTATTTCTTCAGGAAAATTAACGGTTTCAGCCACACTTGTCGCACTCAAAAGTAATGACACAATACCGCTTAAAAATATCTGTTTACACATAATAGCTCCTTGTTGTTTGATTTCAGTTTGACACTGCAAGCAAAGTTTGTCATTAGTGACTTTAGTACAACCAACAAAGAGCCTTTTAAATGAGCCAAGAAACTATCTTTACTAAAATTATTAACCGCGATATCCCAGCTGATATCATCTACGAAGATGAGCTTAGTATAGCGTTTAGAGACATCAATCCCCAAGCTCCTTTTCACGCACTGATTATCCCAAAAAAAGCAATTGCGACCATCAATGATATTACTGAGCAAGATGCGCCAATTGTTGGCCACCTGTATGTGGTTGCTGCGAAAATAGCCAAACAACAAGGCTTTGCTGAGGATGGTTTTCGCGTGGTTATGAACTGCAATGAACACGGCGGGCAAACTGTTTATCATATTCATTTACATATGCTAGCTGGTAAAATAATGGGATGGCCTCCTTACCAAGATAAGAAAAAAGGTTTAATTTAAACTAGTTTACTGTAAATATTTGTAAAAAATATTAGTTTTGGAGTAAATATTATTTGTTATTAATTTCAATTTGTTACAAGGTTTTTTAAATCGTTTCTTTGTAAAAAATACGAAAAACGTTATAAAGCTATGCATATCTTACCCCCCTAGTAATAAATTTCTAATACGAAAGGAGCGGATTTCATGTTAGGATTGATTGGTCAACTTTATTCAAGAGTATAATAAGTATGAGTAGTACAGCCTTTTTGTTACTAGATCTAGAGCCAATTAATACAATTGGTATTAATGTATTAGAGCCTTTATTAAAAACCCAAGGGCTCAATGTTACTAACGGAACAAACATAGCTGACGTTCCGGAGGGAACGCGCTTATTGTTTATCGAAACATCAAGTCAAGGCGCTTGGGGAAAATTGAAAGAGCAACTGGTCAATCTACGAGTTAAATGCGATATCGTGCTATTCAACTTAGACGAAAATCCAGAACTTGCTAATCGTGCCTTGTTAAGCGGCATTCGTGGTGTTTTTTATACTACCGACAACGCTGATGTGCTAATGAAAGGCATTCGTTTATTACTGGAAGACCAGCTATGGTATCGTCGCGATATCATGTGCAACGCGTTAAACCGTATGCTGCAATTTAATAAAGACGCATTACATAAACTTACTGACGGTGATATTGAACCAGTAAAATTAACTAAGCGTGAAAAAGCAATTATCTCTTTAATGAGTAACGGTTCTAAAAATAAAGAAATAGCTGAAGCGTTAAGTATTAGCCCACACACTGTAAAAACTCATTTATACAGTGCATTTAGAAAGACAAAGTGTCGTAATCGTATTGAGTTATTATCGTGGGCACAACAAAATATTCCTGACGAAATTCGCTAGCCTAGCAACTCTTATTCTAATATTAAAAACAGGTACTTTGTGCCTGTTTTTTGTTTATTCAAGCGCGATATTTGCTAACAAACACAATTGCCATTATCCTAAACTCGTCACCTAGATCTGCTTGGAATATGAATGCTCGACTCCCTCACGCTCTACTTTGCCAGCGCCGCCATAATGGGCGTCATGGCATTACTCAATTTTTTAACTTGGCGCGCTAACAAACACACTCCTGGCACAGTACTGTATATACTTTATCCTTTAGTGCTATTTATTGCCTTGATGAGCTTTGCCTTACATGGTCATTTCGATAGCATCGCCACTATTGTACTTGCAAATAGTTTATGGTTTAGTGCATCCATCATCCATACGTTAGCAATCAGCCAATTCTTAGATTACCGCGGCAAAGAGTTTCGGTTTTTTGTATTAGCAACCTTGCTCTGCGGAGCATTGCTAATGTACTTTACCGTAGTTGACTCTAATCTACGTAACCGTATGCTGGCCTCTGATTTACAGCATATAAGCGAAGCATTTTTCTTACTTTATTTATTTATTCGCTTTGCGCGCAAACCTTACCCTAACGGTAGCATCGTCTATATTTTGATCCTTACGATTATCAGCTGTATTTTTACCGGGCGAGTTTTTTTAATGGAAGGCGTAAACAACCTAACACTACTGAAAGAAAACTGGTTTAGCATTACGTTATTGATCAATGGTGTGATTGCGCCAATATTCTATACCACTGGGATGGCGTTATTGTGTAATGAGCGTAGAGAGCAAAATCTCAACCAACTAACGAGCAAAGCGCAAAAAGATTTAGAAATTCGCGGACTATTTTTATCAACTATTAGCCATGAAATTCGCACCCCCCTCAATGGTATTTTAGGCAGTGCACAACTAATTTTGAATCAATCAACCGATCACCGCGATAAACCTTACTGCGAAGCCATTATAAACTCTGCAGAATCACTTAACTTATTGGTTGATAAAGTACTTGATTACGCCAGCCTTGACCAACACAACGAATCACTCTATGAAGAAGACGTAGAATTTAAAACCTGGTTGCATAACTTATGTTTATTACTTAGCCCACTAGCTGAGCAAAAGCGTTTAAAGTTTGAGTTAATATACAATCTTCCTGAGCAAGCTTGTTACTACTGCGACCAACAAAAACTTCGGCAAATCATCATTAACCTCGTTGGTAATGCGATTAAATTTACCGACAAAGGTGAAGTTAAAATTCGCGTAGAGTTATTAGAGGAGCGCCAACTTGAACATCATATTCGTATTAGCGTAATTGACTCGGGGCCTGGCATTGAAGATGATGAAATAGAATACCTTACAGAGCCATACGTACAAAGTAGCGCAGGTAAAGAAAAGGGCGGAACAGGCTTAGGCCTTGCTATCACCAGCCGCCTACTAGCCAAACTGGGCTCCCAACTTGATATTACCAGTGAGTTAGATAAAGGCAGTTCGTTTAGCTTTGATATCACGCTTGTGCTTGGCGAACTCAGCCTTGTAGAACAGCGCCATCAATCAAAAGATTATTTAACTGGATTAGATGTATTACTGGTCGAGGATTTAGATTTAAATCAAAAAATAGCCATAGAATTTATGGCCGATGACGAACATAAAATCAAACTAGCCCGTGATGGTAAAAGCGCTATCGAGCTAATGCAAACCTACCATTTTGATGTGGTACTACTCGATATGAACTTACCGGACTTTACTGGTCAAGAGGTACTTAAAATCCTCAAAGGTATGGAGCATAAAAATCAACGTACGCCAGTACTCGCCTTTACTGCCAGTTTAAGTCCTGACGAAATAAAAGAATATTTTACTTTAGGGATCAAAGATATTGTTGGTAAACCTATAAAGCAACAAAAGCTACGCCAAGCATTGAGTGACTCACAAAACAGCCAAGCCCCAAGTGCTGCGGTAGAACTCAGTGACATTCTGTATGATGACACCGCTGCCGAAACATTAAAAAGTTCTTTTAGCGAAGACGAAATATCTTCTATATACAACGAGTTTGTACTGTCTGCTCGTAACAAACTGATCCGTGCTCAGCAATTATTAAACGACGATAAAGAACAATGTATCAAGCTACTGCATCGCCAAGCAAGCACCGCTTTACAGCTCGGTTTTAACCGCTACGGTATAGAGTTAAAAAAAATAGAACGACGCTTACTCGATAACAAACCGCTTAAAGAGTCACTCACAGAAGCATTGGTGTTATGGCAAAATAGCTTGGAGCAATATTTAAAGTACGTAAGAGAGCAGATGAGTTAGCGAGAGTGAAGTTTCAAGGAAAAAGTAGCAAGGTTAAAGTTACTCCTGTTTTAATGAGTAGAATCCTAGTTTTGTCCGACAACATTATTAACCGCCATTTTGGTGTGTTATAAACTACCAACATGTTGTTCTATAAGCAGTTAGGTATCAGGAGAAGTCATAAGATTTATACGCAAACTGATCGCTAAGAGGAAGCTACAACGGCTTGCGAAGATAATAACTCGCAAGACCGATCTACGAACTGAGCTGTCTTCTGATTCAAGCCCAAAACAGGAAACACTTGACGAATATTTGTACACCTGCATTAAATCAGATGACATATCTGAACTTATGCTCGAATTTGATCTTAATAAGGACTTCTATTTGGTTGCAAAAAATAGCGGAATTGAAAATTCGTCAATCGGAGAAACGTTGTACGAGTACTGGTATGGCAACATTACAAAGCGTGATTTGGCGGGGTTGATCAATGCCTAATCGGCTATCTACCATATTGATCATCAAAGCGCTCTATATCTGCTTCATCTAAAATACTACCTGTTTGTACTTCAATCACGATCAGCGGCTCAATTTGACTATTTGCTAAGCTGTGGATCTGACCTGGTGCGATGTAACAAGACTGATCAGACGTTAAAATCTGTGTATCACCAGCAATACAAATATCTGCCACGCCTGAAACTACAACCCAATGCTCCGCCCGATGCTGGTGACGTTGAGTAGAGAGTCTACTGCCACTATTTACAGTGATTTTTTTAACTTTAAAGCCACTCCCCTCTACTAGCACATGGTAACTACCCCAAGGTCGATACATAGCTTGATGATGGAGCAATTTATCTTCGTGCTTGACGGCTAATTGCTTTAATAGTTCTGGGAGATGATCTAACTGGCTTTTACTCGCGACTAAAGTTGCATCATGGGTGTGAATAATCGCTAAATCACTCACCCCAAGGGCAGCGATGCTATGACCTTCTTCACCGCTGAGCAAGTTGTTATGACTATGTAAAACCACGTCATCTGTGCTTAGGCTATTGCCTTGCTCGTCTTTATCGACACTTTGCCATAGCGCATTAAAACCGCCGACATCATTCCAATTCAGCGCTAAAGGCAGCACCGCCACATTGGGGCTGCGTTCTAAAATAGCATAATCGATTGAATCACTTGGACAGCTTTTTAAGGCTTCGTTATTGGCACGGGTAAAACCTAAGTCGCGACTAAAGTTGGCGGCTGCTGCAATACAACTGGCGATTTTTGGTGCAAAACGCTCAAGTTCAGCAAGGTATGCGCTAGGAGTGAATAAAAACATACCGCTGTTCCAGCTGTACTCGCCACTGGCAAGATATTGCTGTGCTAATAGTAGGCTGGGTTTTTCTTTAAATTCATCCACTTTATAGCAGTTTGAAGCCGCTATTTTTGTGCCATTTTTAATATAACCGTAACCGCAATGAGCTGAATCTGGCTTAATTGCAAAGGTAATTAATTTACCCTGTTGCGCCAAGTTTACCGCATCAGGAAGTTGCTCTATTAACAACTCAAAGTTATTAATCTGATGATCGGCTGGCATCACTAATAAAGGTTTATCAAGCCCTTGCTGTAATGCATATTGTGCTGCCAATGCGATGGCGGGAGCTGTATTTTTGCCATCGGGCTCTAACAGTAACGCCATGGTTGCAGCATCGATTTGCTGGCATTGACTGCTGACAATAAAGCGATGCTGTTCATTACAAACCAAGATTGGATCGGTAAAACATGAGTCAGAGACTCTATTTAAGGTACTTTGCAATAATGACTCATCTCCCAGTAGAGGTAAAAACTGTTTTGGCATAGCTTGGCGTGATAATGGCCATAACCGCGAACCGATACCACCGGCCAATACAACTGGAATAATGGAGTTTTTCATAGCAAACACACTTTAATTTGAATGCCCGTAGTTTAACAGAGTATAGCGAGCCCATTACAGCATCTAAAAAATCTATTTTTTGTCATCGACTCGCTTTTAATTCAAGCTGTTCTACACTAAATCTTAATTACCGCATTAGGTTTACAGCTTTACTTTGATAAGGATGTTTTTATGGTTAGCCAAACCAGTTCATTCAGAGACTTTGTACGTAATATCAGCTTGACTAAAAAGCTTGTTATTGCCTTTTTGCTCGTTGCATTAATTCCCTTGGTGATTGCCATCAGTCTTGCACTGTATAACTCTGCGACAGCTTTAAATAAACAAACTTACGCTCAATTAGAAGCGGTTAGTGAAATAAAAAAAAGCGCCATTGAAAGGCATTTTGCCGATATACATGCGCAATTATTATTTTTAGCACAAAGCCCTTTGCTCCACACCGCAGCTGATGAACTTAGCCGTGCATTTAAAGAGCCCTATACAACCGCCCTCGACAGCACCGCAGAGCAACAGCTGGCAGATTACTATCACAATGACTTTAATACTAAATACCGGCTTGAAAACGAAGATAAATTGCCAACCCCTGAGCTGCTTTCTATACTTTCGCCCACAGCTAAATATTGGCAATCACAATACCTAGCAGATAATCCATATCCACTTGGCGAGAAAGCAAAATTAGCCCAGGCAAGTGCAGACAATAACTACAATCTACTACACAGCAAATACCATGGTTTTTTATTAGACTTTGCGCAGAAATTTGATTTTTACGATGTCTTTATCATCGACAATCGCAGTGCTGAAGTGATTTACTCTGTTTACAAAGAAGTTGACTTTGCCACCTCTTTACTTGATGGACCTTATGCTAGTAGCAACCTAGCATTGGCATTTAAACAAGCAAAAATGATCAATGAAGATGAAATTACCTTTGTAGATTATCAGCAGTATTTGCCATCTTATAATGCACCAGCCAGTTTTGTCGCCACCCCGATTTATAACCAAGGCGTACATACCAGTACCTTGGTTTTTCAACTATCCATTGATGCCCTGAACGTCATTATGACTGAGCGGGCAGGTTTAGGTACAAGTGGCGAAACATATTTAGTCGGACCTGATTTTTTAATGCGCTCTGACTCCTTTCTTAACCCCGACAACCATTCGGTCGTAAATTCTTTTCGCTATCCAAGCATCGGTAAAGTAAAAACACTGGCAACTGAGCTTGCTCAGCAAGGGAAAAAAGGTCAGCAAGTAATCACCGATTATAGTGGCTCCTTAGTACTGTCGTCTTATCAACCCGTTAACGTATTAGGCATGCAATGGTCGTTACTGGCCGAAATAGATAAAAACGAAGCTTTTGCCACGGTCAGTCATTTAACGACGATTCTTGTTAGCACCTTAATCATATCGATTATTGGCATCACTCTGGTCGCAATTTGGTTTGCTCGTTCACTCACCCATCCGGTGCAATTACTGGTCGACACAATGCGTCACGTTGAACAAAAAGGTGATTTCTCGGTACGAACGCCAGTGCTTTCGAATGATGAAATAGGCTCATCGGCAAGTGCTTTTAATTGCCTGCTTGATGCACTGCAAAGCTCTATTTCCCAAACCAATACAGTTATGAATAAAATGGCCGCAGGTGAATTTAACCACCGAATTAGTGCGCCCTGCAAAGGCGAATTAGATTCCTTAAAACAGGCCACAAATAATTGCGCAGACTCGCTAGAGCAAGCAATGAGTGAACTAAATCATATTATAGATGAAATGAGCCAAGGAAATTTTAATAGCCAAATAAAGACTCCAATGCAGGGACAATTAGCGACCTTAAAACAAAATATAAATGGCTCACTGCAATCGCTAAATAGCACCATTACTGAAATTGTCGGGGTGATGAGCCATATTGAACATGGTGATTTTAAACAACAAGTTACGGTAGCCGCACAAGGCTCTTTGGCGCAATTAAAAAACAGTGTGAATAATTCAGTACACAGTTTAGCCGGAGCAGTAAGTGATATCAGCCGCGTAATGAGCGCACTACACGATGGAGATTTTTCACAACACCTTGAGCAACCTCTGCGAGGCCAGTTAGCCACACTTAAAAATGATATCAATGCCAGCGTCGACAATCTCGCGTTAATCATTAAAAATATTAACGATGTTATGGCGGCTGTAAATGCAGGCAACTTTAAACAACAAGTAAATTGCAGTGCCAATGGCCAATTATCAACTTTAAAGCACAATATTAATAACTCAATTATGGGTTTAGACACTGCTGTAAGTGAAATATCAAACGTTATGCTGGCGATCAGTAAAGGTAACTTCGAACAGACAATCGATAGCGACATGAATGGCCAGCTAAATGTGCTTAAAGATGATGTAAATAGCTCGATTAGTAATTTAAGTATTGTTATTGCTGAGCTTGCGCGCGTTATGGCAGCTATGCGTAGCGGTGATTTTAATCAACAACTAGAAACAAACATGCAAGGCCAATTAGCGCAACTGCAAAATGATGTGAATAGTTCTTTGACCATCACCGCAGATGCAATCGCAGAAGTAACTAAGGTATTAAGCGGGCTTGCTCAAGGCAATTTAAATCAACAAGTACAGCAGGATTACCAAGGTGTATTTGCTACATTAAAAGCAGATGTAAATCAAACGATTGAAAAACTTACTAGTGTTATTAGCAGTATTCAAGAGTCTGCCTCAAGAGTGTCACAAAGCGCCGCAGAAATAGCAGAAAGTAACACCGAAATAAGTCAACGCACTGAAGAGCAAGCAGCTAATTTAGAAGAAGCCAGTGCCAGCAGCAGCAACATGCTGGATGAAATAGCGGCGATAGCTAAGCAAGCAAACGAAGCGGTTAAGCTTGCAGAAAACGCTAAAATAAGCGCAACTGAAGGGGGCGAGCTGTCCACACAAACGGTTCATGCCATCGTTGAGGTCAATAATTCCAGTAAGGATATTAATGAGATTGTCTCTGTTATTGACGAAATAGCATTTCAAACCAATTTATTAGCTCTCAACGCTGCAGTAGAAGCAGCCAGAGCTGGCGAGCATGGTCGTGGGTTTGCGGTCGTAGCCAATGAGGTTAGAGAATTAGCAGGACGCAGCGCAACCTCGGCGAAACAAATTAAAACTATAATAAGCAACAGCAACCAAAAAATTAGCCACGGTACAGCTCTGGCTAATTCATCCGGTGAGAAACTAAAGCAAATTGTCAGTGCTGTGGCTGACGTTAACCATATGATCGTGTCAATCAATAGCTCTTCGATTACTCAACAGCAGGCAATTAAAGAGGTAGATATTGTGGTACAACGTCTAACAACCTTGATCCAAGAAAACTCAGCGATGACTGAAGAAACTATGGCTGCGGCGAAACAAATGGCAGAGCAAGCTAACACTATGCGTCACTTACTCGGGTATTTTTCACTGCAAAAGGCGCCTTTATAAGGTAAATAAAATCGCAACAATTAATTGGCGATTCAAATTAACAAACTTGTTAAACTAGCTGTACTGGATTTTTTCATGCGAATTTAGGGATTAATAAGTGTACTTGCGACAACTTCAGTTAACAATGGTGTCTGCTGTAGCGATGCTGATACCACCAGCTGCTGAGGCTACAGCTGTTTACCAATGCACGGTTGATGGCGTGGCTACCTTTAGTCAACTACCTTGTGGTGACGATGCTAAAGAAATCAAAATTCCGCCAACTAATGTAACTCAAGCAACAAATACGCAACCGAGCAAAGAGCTTATGGGATCTGTAGATAGTTATGTTGCGATTCAAAAAATTGATCGTGAAATTGCAGTTTATCAACGAGAAATAAAGCAACTTCAAAATACGCTTGCAGAACAAAAAACCAAAATAAACTATATGACGCAAGATTCTGCAAATAAAATGGGGGCAAACTCAATTGCTGATGCGATAGCAAAACGCACAGCACAAGCTGAGCAACGCATTGAGCCGAAAATAAAGCAGCATCAGCAGCAAATTAATGCATTAAACGCGTTTAAAGCGCAACTAAGCCAATAAATTTAGCTTAGGGTGTGTTGAACCACTTTTATTAGCTGTGTTATATCACTACTGTTGTTATAAATATGCGGTGAAACTCGCATCCCATATGCTCGCGCATCGACACTTATATTCGCCTGAGACAGTGCACTTAATACCGCTGACTGTTGCTCGCCAAAATTTAAAATAGCTGTACCGCTACATTTTTCTGGTGTTGTTGGTGACACTAAATATGGCCTAAACTCTGCACTTAATTGTTCAAGTAGCGCCAAGTTATGCACTCGCACTGTTGCTACACCCAATTTGGCAAAGTAACCAATGCTATGTCCGGCGAGGACAAATGGTGCAATCGATGGAGTACCACCCCAAAAACGCAATGCGCTATCATGATATGCAAAGTGATTAATATCAAACTCAAATGGATTTTGATGTGAAAACCATCCCACATCTTGCGGTTCGCACACATTTAGTTGCGCTTGGTTTACCCACAAATACGCCGCACCGGGACCTGAGCATAACCACTTAACACTAGAACCAATCATAAAATCAACACCAACTTGGCTTAAATCTAGCGGCAATACACCAGCTGACTGCGCCACATCAACAAGACTCAAACAGCCCACTTGCTTACACAGTTGCGTAATTTCAGCTACGGGCGCTTGCTGACCAGTATTTGAATAAGCGTGACTGATAAAGACTAAATCAATATCTGTTTGAATATATTGTTGCCACTGTGCGCTATCAGTTAAATCTATATGTTCAGGAATAAACTTTATTTCCGCGCTGCTTGCCAGCGCTTTTTGCATTGCAAACCCCATGCTAGGAAAGTCACTTTGCGCCATCAACACCTTACAATTAGCTTGCTGTAAGCGAGGGTGCGACATAACTAACTTTGTTAAAGCGCTCGATAAATTTACTTGTGGGCAAAATTGCCTGCTCGGTGAATTAAACAATACACTTAGCGCCTGAGTAAAGCGCTCAATGGCTGGCAGCCACTGTTGCCATGGCTCTTTATTGCTCGCCTGCCAAGGAGCAAAAAAATGTTGGTTAAAATCATCTTGGCTGCTTTTCAGTGCACGGCCAACAGAGTGATTTAGTAAGTAACAACCAACCGCAAGATCAAAGTCATCTTTGTACATGCTAATTACTCACCCATTGCTTTAATTGTACTAAATCATCATAACGAGTTCTTATATCATCACGCTTTGCTGCTGCTCGACGATCTCTTAATTGTTCAAGAGAATCCAATAATACATGCAATGGCGGACCGCTAGCAGTCACTTTATTCATATGTTGCTGTTGCATATGTTGAGCTGGCTGAGCTATAAACTTACTAACCAGTTGATTGTGGTGACCTATGGCAGTATCGCCATGCAGTTTACATACTTGTATAAACAACTTGGCATTGGTTTTAAACCACGAGCTATCGCGGGCATCTCCTGCCGCTAAGAAGTCATCCATTATGCTTGGCATACGCATAGACTCTCGCAGAATTTGCTGATCTTCAGGCATCATATATAAAAATTTATCCACCAGCATTTGCGAGTAACTCGGTTCGTTGGCAAAGCATAAACCTAGCAGCATATCTATAACGTTAATCCCGGCGAAATCTCCCGCATTGGCACCACGGTAAACCTCTTTGCCAACTCGATACGGCTTATAGTAAGGACGTACACAGAAAAAGAACCGCTCGCTATCTAACTGATTATATAAAGCCGTATTCGATTCGATCACATCAACCAACGCCTGCTTAGCAACTTTAAGCAAATCACCGCATAGCGGGTGTGAAATCCCTAAGGGCTGAATTTTTAACAATGCATCAGCTGCTCGTTTATAGGCTAAAATCCCCTTGGTATTGTAATCTATGAATAATTTTTCATCAGGTAGATCAGTAAAACGCTTATAAAGACCATTAATCGCCTTATTATGGGTGGTTAAATGAGCCGTCGCAAAGCGTGGGGTAACCCCTATTGATGCACCAATATGCATGGCTAGTGCCGAGGCCTCAATTAAAGGTGAGGTTGT
The DNA here is from genome assembly GCF_012927645.1 of Pseudoalteromonas arctica. Classification (GTDB taxonomy): domain Bacteria; phylum Pseudomonadota; class Gammaproteobacteria; order Enterobacterales; family Alteromonadaceae; genus Pseudoalteromonas; species Pseudoalteromonas arctica_A. The sequence goes on from NZ_JABBMT010000042.1 coordinate 11,987, forward strand.
CTCGCGCGATGGTTCAGTGATCTCATGACGTCGACAAGCCGCCATAAATAACCCTACATTACCAAGTAAATCAAACGCACGATCAAATCCTTCATCAGTATTGCCTTCTGCCAGTAGCTTATGAATGTGCGCATTACCTTCAGTTTCTAACTGATGCTTAAATTGCTCCCCGACAAATTCTACGTTGGCTTTATCTTCTTGTTGCCAATAAATAGCCTCTAGTTGACTATTAATTTCTACAAAGCGGGTTCTAAGCCACTCATCAAATGCCTGGGTATTATTACTCACAGATATTACTCCACACCAAAGTTCATTGCATTTATGTTAACAGATAATATAGAGTAGCTACCACTTTAAAAAATAATACGATTTAGTGCCAATTCGCTATACTGAAACATCACTATAAAAATCATACTTAACAAGGATGCATGTGAAGATTTTTCGTTCAACATCCAGCTCTTTTGTGTTCTACATATTGTTTACGGTTGCTTATCTTGCAACTGGTAAGTTATTGACTAATTTTGCCTTTCAATCACAAGTCATCCCTATTTGGCTCCCTGCTGGTATTGGCTTAGTTGGCTGTTTTATCTGGTGGTGGCGTTTTATTCCGGCATTATTTATTGCCTCTGTCGCCTTTAATTTAAGTATCGGTGATAACGCGATCACTGATCAGGTTTTAATTGGCAATACCTTAGAACAAGTACTGCTAATCGGCTTAGGTGCAGTGCTACAAGGCATGATTGGCGCGGCTCTTTTAAAGTACTGGGTAGGTCATCCGCTGTATTTAAAACAACGCCAATCTATTATTTATTTTATTTTTATCGTCGGTATTATCGTCAGCCTCATATCAGCTAATATTGGCGTCTATGCTTTAAGTCAATTTAATCCCGCCTACAGCATTGATAATCACTGGAAAAATGTTACTTTTTGGTGGTTAGGTGACTCACTCGGCGTGCTGATCGCAACCCCTTTTTTATTGGCGTTACTACAGCCTAAATTTAAACGACACTACGTCACCCCATTGCCTACCATTGCAGTGTGCTCAGTATTGTTCGTCTCTGTAGCCTTCACCACAAAGCTATACAACCAAGAGACTTATTCAAATGCGATACAAATTGCCAAGCGTGAAACATCTATCATTGAAAACAGTTTATTACGTAATTTAAACCTCAGCCAAATAACCGTGCAAAGCCTTGCAAGCCAAATCCAATCAACACCGACTTTGAGCAAGCAAGAATTTGATAGCTACAGTGCCCAATTACTGGCTGAGCATGCATTTATTAAAGCATTTTCATGGAACCGCAAAATTTCTCCTGCTCAGGTCAGTGATTTTAACAATCAACTCAATGAAATTTATAATTCATATAACTTTGATCCGAGCATTAAAGGGGCCGCATTATCAAACAACGATCCTTTAGTGATTATCACCTATATCGCTCCTTTTGCAGAAAACCAATCCGCTATTGGTTTTAACCTCAATTCTCGTACAGATCGTCGTGAGACTTTACTCGATCCACGCATCAAAAACCGCCCTGTAGGCACTAAAATAATTCAATTAATTCAAGCACAAAAACCTGAACCCGCTTATTTATTATTTGCTCCTGTGTATCAACAAAATAATGAGGTTGCCTCAATTAAAGGCTATGCAACAGGTGTATTTTTAGTGGAAAACATACTTGCTCAATCGCTTACGCAAGCACAAAATAAGATGTTTAATATCTCTGTTTATGAAGCCAATGCTACCAACCCGTTTTATAAAAACACCGAAAATGTGCCAACCAAAAGTAATAAACTTACAACTATCAAGATTAATTTTGCAGGGCAAACATGGCTAGTTGATTTAACAGTTAAAGATGAGTTCCTACCGCATCAAACTAATCACATGACACTTTTTTTAATTATTCTACAGGTCATTGTAAGCTCGCTTATTTTACTGATATTACTGTTATTCAATCATCAACAGATTGCTCTATCGCGCTTAGTAGCGGAGCGTACTCGCTCGCTTGTCAAAGCTAAAAAGCAATCTGATTTAGCTAATCAGGCTAAAAGCCGGTTTTTAGCAAATATGAGTCATGAAATTCGTACACCACTTAATGCAGTGATCGGTTTTTCAACCTTAGCTAAAAATGAAGATAGCTCTGAAACTCTTATCGGTTATCTAAATAAAATCAACCTAGCTTCTAAGTCATTGTTAAGTTTGATAAATGATGTACTCGATATATCTAAAATTGAATCACAAAAGCTCACCTTGGAAGTTGCTCCTTTTGATTTAAATGCTCTACTTGCTCGCATTAGTAGTATGTTCGAACAAAGCGCAGAACAAAAAGGCATTCACTGGAAAGTTGATAACCAATTACCAACCGATATTTGGTTTGAAGGTGATGTTATGCGAATTGAGCAAATTTTATTAAATCTGTGTAGTAACGCCATTAAGTTTACCTGCGAAGGTGAAGTAAGTATTAACGCATACAGCAAACAGATAACCGATAAACGTAGGCAAATTATCCTAGCTATTAAGGACTCTGGCATCGGCATTGCCCCATCAGAGCAAAGTAAATTATTTAATGCATTCACCCAAGCAGATAGCTCAACATCACGTAAGTTTGGTGGCACGGGGCTCGGCTTAACAATCGCAAAAGAACTTTGCTTACTAATGTCTGGAGACATCAGTGTACAGAGCGAGCCAGATAAAGGCTCCACATTTACCCTGTCTGTCGAGTTAAATACGTGTGCTGCGCAACAAGTAACAGCAAAGTACACACAACAACATGTTGATTTAAGCAAACTAAAAATACTGGTTGCAGAAGATAACAGCGTCAATCAATTAGTGATAAAAGCAATGCTTAGCTCTTTGGGGATCACCCCAACGCTGGTTGAAAATGGCGAACTGGCAGTAGCGCAAGTTAAAATAAATGACTTTGATTTAGTGTTAATGGATTGCCAAATGCCGATTATGGACGGTTACCAAGCCACCGCCTTAATACGTCAAATTAAAAGTACTGAACAATTACCCGTCATTGCCTTAACCGCTGATGTTATGCCTGAAGATAAAGCCAATGCCTTAGCAATTGGTTTTAATCAACATCTTGCAAAACCCCTCGAACTCGATAAGCTAACTGAATGCCTAATCAATTATGTTGATGTTTATGAGCCTTAATGGAATATTACTAACTCTCATTTTATTAACAACCTCTAACTTTACTATCAGCCAAACCAACTGCGTTACTCAGTTAACTGATTTAAACTATATTATGAACAGCAAAAAGCAGGTGAAGGCTCGCAGGGCAATCAATAATGAGTATATTTAGTCACCGCTGGTTAACCAGTATCAGTGCAATAGATGCCGCTGTTTGGCAGCAGTTTTTTGCCGATAATCCATTTACTGATCATGCTTTTTTATTTGCATTAGAACAAAGCCAATGCGTATCAGCCGCGACTGGTTGGCAACCGCAGCATTTAGCCATTTACCAAAATGATACTTTGGTGGCATTAGCACCTGGCTATCTAAAAAGTCACTCTTATGGCGAATATGTATTTGATTGGGCATGGGCTGAAGCTTACCAGCAACACGGTTTAGAGTATTACCCTAAGTGGTTATCTGGCTCACCGTTTAGCCCTATAGAAGGTCAACGCCTTGCGATTGCACACTCACACCCGGAACAAGTGTATCAGTACATTACACAGACTTTAACAGCTCAGTGTGAGCAACAAGATTGGTCTGGCTGGCACATTAACTTTTGCTCGCAACAGCAAGTATCTCAACTCACACCACATCAATGCATGCATCGAATTGGCGTGCAGTTTCAATGGCAAAATCAAAACTACGCTACTTTTGACGATTTTTTAGCGCAGTTAACCGCGCGAAAACGTAAAGTATTGAAAAAAGAGCGTAATAAAATAACCCAGCAAAATATTAGTATTGAATGGCTGCAAGGTGAACAAATAACTAAAGCTGCGATGAGCCAGTTTTGCGAATTTTACCAACGCACTTATTTAAAACGCTCTGGCCACATGGGTTATTTAAATCATGACTTTTTTATTTTATTACATGCCTTAATGGCCGATAAACTGGTGATCATGCATGCCATCCATGATCACGACGTGGTCGCTGCAACACTGAGCTTTAAAAATAATCACACATTATACGGGCGCTATTGGGGAGCTATAGCAGAAATTAATTGCCTGCACTTTGAGCTTTGCTATTACCAAGGCATTGAATATTGCATTAAACATCAGCTTCAGTGTTTTCACTCAGGTGCGCAGGGCGAGCATAAAATAGCACGAGGTTTTGCACCGGTATTTACTCACTCCGTACATGCCGTAATGGATGCTACTTTTAGTCCTGCGATAGCAGATTACTTACAACGAGAGCGCCAACATATGCGCATTTATCATCAGCAATGCACTGAATTATTACCTTTTAAGATTGATAGCTAATGGCGTTTAAAAATCAATAACTGATTATTAGCGGGCATCGCAATATCATCAACAAGCATTAACCCTGCTTGCTCAGCCAATTGCTGTACCCATTCTAAATCACGAATGCCACTTTGACCCTCTTGCTGATTTAAAAATTCATCAAAACGCTGATTACTTTCACTGGTAAAGTTGCCGTTGTATTTAAATGGGCCATAAATACACACGAGACCTTTTGACGCTAAATGCTTATTAACACCAGTAAAAAATTGCTCAACTAACGGTTTGCTGACGATGTGTAACGTATTAGCAGTATAAATAGCATCAACGGTATTTACTGGCCAAGGGCGATTTAGGTCTAACTCTACTGGTGCGTGCAAATTACCTAGCTTTGCTTCATCAAGCCACTGTTTAATACCCTTATGATTAACCAAGCGATCACTGGTATACCATTGTAAGTGAGGTAAATTAGCAGCGAAGTGCACGCTGTGTTGACCCGTACCAGATCCCACCTCTAACACACTCTCGACTTGTGTTAAATATGCTGTGATAACGCTTAATATTGGATTCTTATTATTTTCACACGCTTGCGAGAAAGGTTTCGTCATATATATTTCCAAGCATCTCAATACAGATGCACCAAGATTGGTAAAGTGTGTCCATTAGTAAAGCAAATCTTGCAACAGATGTCGCTATTAAATACTTAATTTTATATAACAACGATATAATTCAAAGCAATAGATAAAATAGGTTGCGATGAACGTGTCACTGTAACTGATTTACTATCGCAACCAAATCAAGCATTAATACATGAAACAGACCAATATTTATTCCTGGCTATACTTAAACAACTCACCTTCCTCCAATATTTACAATTTGTGACTTGCACCGCAACCGATTAACTGTAATGATAACAATTACCATTACAGTTAATCGGTTTTTCTTATGCATGAATATCACGCTATGCTTTATTATCAACAGCAAATGAAATGTATTTGCCCGCGACCAGGGCTACATGCGCCAGCTCTAGTGGCAAACTATATTGAAGCTGGCCTGAGTGCTGCACGTAATTACGAAAAAAACCATAGCCTATTGCTGCAAGAGCTCTATCTAAGAAGCACTTTCCATGAAATTCTCAACAAAATGTGCGACCCTTTAGTCCATTGTGCAATTCGCAAACAATGTTTAGAGCAACTTTATAAACCGTTACTGGCATTAAAGCGCTTTTATAGCAGCCACAATAGTATCAAGAAATACCTGATACTAGAGCGCGAAGCCCGTATTCTCAGTCACGAATTTAACCCTTTCTAGGAGTTTTCATGAGCGAATTTAGAACCGAATCAGATAGTATGGGCGAATTACAAGTCCCTACAGATGCACTTTACCAAGCGCAAACTCAACGTGCTGTAAATAACTTTCGCATTAGCGATTTAGTAATGCCAAAACAGTTTATTACCGCGCTTGCTTATATCAAACAGGCCGCAGCGCAAAGCAACTGCGAGCTTGGTCATCTCAGTAAAAATAAAGCACAGTTAATCGAGCGCGCATGCCAAGAGATTATTGATGGCCAGCATTTAGAACACTTTCCTATTGATGTATTTCAAACAGGGTCAGGCACTAGCACTAATATGAATGCTAATGAGGTAATTGCAACCTTAGCAAGTCGTTATGGTGATGAGGTTATCCACCCCAGCGACGACGTAAACATGGGCCAAAGCTCTAACGACGTGATCCCTACCACTATTGCTGTAAGCAGTGTAATTAACGTGGTGTATGAACTATTTCCGGCGCTGGATCAGCTATCACAGACGTTGGAGCGCAAAAAGTCAGAAATAGGTGAAATCGTAAAAACGGGTCGAACTCATTTGATGGATGCCATGCCAGTGACATTTGCGCAAACTCTAGGGTCTTGGCAACACCAAGTTGATAGTGCAATGGCAGGGATCCGCTACAGCCTTGAAGGGGTATCTGCTTTAGCGCAAGGAGGCACAGCCGTTGGTACTGGTATAAATGCCGATCCCTTGTTTGCTGAGCAATTTTGTAAAAATCTCAGTGCCAATGTCGGTGTACGTTTTGTGCCAAGTAAGAACTTTTTTTATAACATAGGTTCGCAAGATACCATTGTCGCTTTATCAGGGCAGTTAAAAGTACTCGCCGTCGCACAAATGAAAATAGCAAACGACCTACGTTGGATGAATTCAGGTCCACTCGCTGGCCTTGGTGAAATCGAACTGGAAGCCTTGCAACCCGGCTCATCAATTATGCCCGGTAAAGTAAATCCTGTGATCCCTGAAGCGGCAGCCATGGTTAGTGCACAAGTGATTGGTAATGACGCAGCCATTACTGTTGCAGGTCAATCTGGTAACTTTGAACTCAATGTAATGTTACCTGTAATCGCTTACAATATTTTGCAAAGTATTGATTTACTGGCAAATAGTAGCCAAGCATTAGCTGATAAAGCGATTCGATCCTTTAAAGTGAAACACACAAATATCGACAAAGCACTCGCCAAAAACCCCATATTAGTGACCGCGCTTAATCCAGTCATTGGTTATGCTAAAGCGGCTAAAATTGCCAAACAAGCATATCAAGATGGCCGTCCAATTCTTGATGTTGCTGAGCAAGAAACTGACCTATCACGTAGTGAGCTGGAAGCTTTGCTCAATCCCGCAAAATTAACCCAAGGCGGGCTATAAGAATATTAAACCCGTCCTTAGCGTCGGGTTTAACCTTTGAATGTCATAGTTTTTATTGCTGTGTTATCTGCAAAGTGTATGATGGTGATTACTTGTTCATCACTGTAAAGGTTTATCATGCGCTTATTTATTATCGCGCTTCTACTGCCGTTATGTTTATCGGCTTGTTCTGATGCTGCCACCCCGAATAACAATCAACTTAGCCCAACTCCTGCGACGCTAGCTAAAAATAATCAAGCAACTAAGTTAAATCCGCAAACAGAAGTTCCGGCAACAAGAGATAACATTAAAAAGGTCCACCAGCAATTACAGACACAAATTGCAGATCTAAACTGCGATAACAGCTCTCAATGTAAAGTATTACCGGTTGGTAGCCGTGCGTGCGGCGGTCCTAGTAGCTATATTGTTTACTCTAATAAAACGGCCAATGAGCAAGCCGTTGAAAAGTTAACTCAGCAGATCACCAGACTTGAAAGCCAGTTTAATGCACAGAACAAGATGATCAGTATTTGTCAGCACCTGACTGCCCCTGCGGCTCAGTGTATTGAAAATAAATGTGTTAAACTAGAAAGCTCTGCGACAAGTGTTTATTAAGGGAAACCAATATGAGTCGTTCATCATATTCTAAATTTTTAGTAACAACAGCCAGTTTGCTGATCCTCAGCGGTTGTGTCAGCACTTCTGACTCAACACCAGCAAACGACAATACAAATGTATCTAAATTAAATAGCGCATTGGCTGAGTTGGTGCAAGATAATAGCTGTACAGCGAGTTTTCAATGTAAGGTGCTTGAAGTAGGCCAACGTGCCTGTGGTGGCCCAAGTCGCTATGTAGTGTACTCAACCTTGCACACACAACAAGAAAATGCAGAGCAGTTAGCGGATCAAATTACTGAGCAAGAAACTGCCGATAATCAAACCAATGGTTTAACTGATTGTTTACCGGTTTTACCTGTGCAAGCATTATGCATTGATCAGCAATGCCAGTCGTTTGAGCTAAAATAGTCGCTCTTCTGCAACCGCGCTATACCAATAATGGGATCAGCGCGGAAATTACCACCACCGCCACAATACAAATCCCCGCTTTAAAAATAAAATGCATCGGCACCTGCTTTTTAACCCAATAGGCATAAATAAACCGTAAGAAATAACTCGCTGCCGTGCCAAACAAAGCAAAAATTAGTAGATAGGCGATTAAAATAATATTCACAACAACTCATTATTTGATAATTTAAGCCCTAAGTGTAAGAGCTTAATAATCAGAAGGCAAAATCTAGCGTTGACTAGTTCGAGCAATCAGCAACTCAGCAACTTGCTGTTTTACTGCCCGCTTATCATCTGGGGCAACGCCAAAGCGTTCAGCAAGTAATGCTATTTCTTCATCATTAAGGTTAAAGGATAAACGTTGACGCGTTTTTTTTGATTTAACCTCAAGTGATAAAATTTTGCGGATCATATCGGATGGCGTTAGCTCTTGATCAATGGCTTGCTTTTTTATCGATTTTTGCACTTCACTGCTAAGATCAAACGCCATTTGCGTGGCTCTTACTGCCTGCTCCTGACGTAACCATTTATCTTTTGCATTACTCACTGCGCATCTCCAGGGAACAGATCAACAATGTCTGTGATTGGTCGGGTTAAAGTGAGTGATACCTCAGTTTCTCCACCATCCCAAATCTCAATATTTAAACCATGACTCCCATCGCTCGACTCAAGACAAATCATTTCGCATGGCTCGCCACCTTCTTGCTCATAGCGTGGTAATGGCTGGCTACGGTAATCTTTATTATGAAAATAACACACAAACGGTGATTCACTTTGTTGATAGCTTTTTGCTAAAAACTGCATGTAACGCTCAGGTGTATTTTTCACTTCTAAGTAGGTTAAATCGTCTTCGTCAAAGATGCGTGCAAACTCATCCAATGTGAATATTTCATCCACTTCATCACGTTGGATTTTGATTGAAAAATTCGCCCACTCTTCACCATCGCTGCGCTCTATTTGCAAAAAAATCACCTTGCCAGCATCACTTTCAAGTACTAGCTCATAATCAGCCCTGTGCTGATATTGATAAGTTTGCACATCGGTAACGCGCAATGTTTGGCCTTTTAGCCAACTTGGGTAAGCAAACGAATCAATCACTGTGAACATATCACCTTTTTTAAGTTCACTAGGGTGATTCAATTGACGTTCAGGGGCTTTTTTAGACTTAAAGAAGTTAAACATAGACTGCCTCATAAGCAAAAAAGGTAACTTATAATAAGTTACCTTTTAATAATCGTAATTGCGCGTTAGCCGTTTTGCTTCGCTTTAATACGCGCTAAGATATCTGCACTTTTTGGATTGCTATCACCAATTCCAGCTTCAGCCATTTTAGCTTTAAGATCATCACCATTAGTGTCAGCTTCAAGTACTTTAGCAGCACCAAGCTGGTCACTACGATCTTGCTGACGTTGCTTGATACGCTCAAGTGATTGGCGTGCATTCGTCATCGACGAGCTATTAGTATTAAGTGTGCTATTTACTGCCATTGTTGCTTGTTGCACGCTTTCAGTGGTTTTAACCATGGTAAGCTGACGTTGGTTTTCTTTGATAGACTTTTCAGCATCTTTTACTTGCTGCTTCAACGTTACAATGTGATTGCTAAAACCAGCTAACACTTGATCATGCTCTGCTTTTTCAGCTTCAAAGTCGCCAATTTTCTCAGCAATTTCTAGTGCTAACGCCTCATTACCTTTTTCAAGTGCTTGACCTGCATACGCTTCGTGCTCAGCAATTGAGGCATCTAATGCGCTAATCTTACGCTTCGTTTGCATTTCTTTAGCCATCACTTCAGTTAGGCTTTTTTTAGCACGCTGCAGCGCATTTTGCGCATCAGCAATTTCTTGTTCAAAGATACGAATACCATTCGCGTCAACAATTGCTTCGCCCGCTTCACGCGCGCCGCCACGTACTGCTGTAAATAACTTTTTTAAAATACTCATAATCTTAACTCCACTTAAAATAGCTAGCTGTTAATCGTTTAAATAAATGGTTACCGCTTCTAATGCATCGATGGCATTATCAGCTAAAGTAACTAGCTCATGGGTAATATCATCAAACGATGAATTAACCGACAAAGCACCAAAGATCGCATATTTATCATCAACCTTCGCAAATGCACTCAGTGGGATTGGTACATTCAAACGTAATAAGGTTTCATTCAACTCATCACGTAGTTCAGGCTTCACTTCCTCATCAGCAAACAAATAGCTAATACATAACAGCTGCTCTTGTGTCTGAGTAACAAAAATTGGAAGCTCATCATTGCCATCTACTATGACTTGCAACACATCTTGCTCGCCTGGGTTGGCAATCAAGAAAGACTCAAAGTTAGCGCCTTCAGTTTCAAAAGATGCTAGTTTTATTGAAAGTTCATTTAATTCCATGTCTCTGCCTTTTGTCATTTGACATATTATGTCTAAGTTAAGATTCGCATGGCAGACATATTATGTCAACCATGATTTATTAATTTTTATATAATTCGCTTTCTATCTGCCATGCACTGCGATAATAATCATATAAAGTACCTGAGCCTAATTGGTTGACTTCAATATCATTTATTTGTTCAAAATAATGATTAGGGAATACAAATGCTGCCAATAAATATTTTTTACTGATCCACCTAGAAGCAACCGGTAAGCTTGTTATATCGCTAATTCTCGCACTTGCAGATTGACCTGCGGTGGTTGCAATCGTCCATCCCCATTGTCCAAATGATGGAATATTTTGCTGATATTGCTCAACATGCTTAAAACCTGCCGCTTTAACTGTTTTACCAATACTTAAAAATGCTTTTTTAGCATGATAAGGGGAAGTTGATTGCACAGCCATTGCCCCATCTGCGGCTAGTAATTGACGGATATGATTATAAAAATAGTCGCTGTACATTTTGTTTAAATCGGGATGATTCGGATCCGGTAAATCAATAATGATGGTATCAAAACGCTTACCTTCATCAAGTAACCGCTCTACTTCAAGAAAAGCATCACCCACTTTAATATACGATCGAGGATCAGCCATTGAGTGCTTATTAAGTTTAGTTAAGCGCTCATGAATAGCAGCCGGAGGGTTAAATTCATCGTCATCATGACCAAATAAACTAAGTAACTGGGCATCTAAATCAATTAAGGTGACTTCTTTGACAGGCCACTTCAATACGTCTCTTAGCGCTAACCCATCACCACCGCCTATAATCAATACATTATCGTGACGGTTCGACGCTAATAATGGCGGATACACTAGCATTGAATGATAAATTTGCTCATCAATGCTAGAAAACTGTAAGCGACCGTTTAAGTAAAGATCGGTAATTGGATCGGGTTGATTGCGGCTCAATCGCTCGGTTAACACCAGATGCTGATACTTAGTTGCCTCAGAATAAATAACTTTATCCTTATAAAGCACATTACTTAAATCTTTCATCCAGCTACTACCAAGCATTAAAATAAAACCAAATAACACCAGTAAAGCGATATGACATACCAATAATAGTTTCGCGTAACGGACATAGCTATGATAACGCCACAAGAATGCCAAACCTGCGATAATATTAAATAGCGCAGTCCATGCTGCAGCCTGCATGATTGGCATAGCCAACATAATGCTGACCCAAATAGCCGCCCCAATACCTGCACCTATATAGTCGGCACCGTAGATCGTGCCAGCATTATTTTCTAAGAAACGACCATAAACATGCTGACGTATGCGAGCGATAAGTGGAATTTCCATACCGATTAATAGACCTAACAATAAGCCAAATACATAAGGGAGGAATCGTGACCACTCTTGGAGTTTTTGAAATATATAGCCGTTAAGAATTACATCAGCTGGTAGATTAAAAATGTCAGAAAAAATATGCGGTAAAGAATAACTAACAGCAATAACGCTGGCTATAGCTAAGATACAGCCCATACCTACGATTGCAATAAGACTTTCAAGCCACGCAAAGGCGGTAAAGGCATCCTTAAACCAACGCGCTAAAAAAGCCCCTATACCCATTGCTACGATCATAGTGCCTATCATTGCATAAATAGCGCTCTCTACAGAGCCCAAAACTCGTCCAGCATAATGAGATAGCAGATATTCATAAATAAGGCCACACCCAGCGAGTATGGCCATCACAGTAATTAATAAAAAATCATGCCCAAGTAAGGAGTACTTACTTGGGCTTTGCTTAGAATGTGACAAGTTTTACGCGCCTAATAGAGTTGCCATGGTAATGCCCACAGCAAACGAGATTGCCGCTGAAATAGTTGCTACACCCACATTTTTTTGACGGTTCACTTCGTCTGATATATCACAACCTGAAAGGATAATTTTAATCGTAATTAAATGCAGTACGATAAATGCGACTAAACTAACCAAAGCGCTAATCGCCCAAAAGATCAAGCTAGTGTTAATGCTATCTGCAGCATAAGGCGCGATACCAGAAGCCGCAGTAAGCGCAAGCGCACTACCGATTAAAAAGCCAGCATAGCGAATACCAACAGCCAAGTTACCATCAACGATTGCTTGTTGTAGGCAATCTCCACTTCGGTTAGTACGCTTAAATAGTTGCACGCGATACTGGCTCACGAGCAATAACGCAATGCTACCAATAATAAACGCTGCTATAATGATTGGTAAACCATGCCAGCCTTCTGTAGCTACCCAAAATAGCGCTGAGCGAATCACGATTGCCACGCTCACAACATGACCAAAATCAATCACCGCGGCAGTTACATTACCCTTCACTATTTCATCATGTAAGCTGACTTTGCGCAGTGCCACTTTATCTTGAAAAAAGTGCCCAAGCTTTATTAGCACAATAGCTAACAAACCATAAGCTGCCATTTGTAATGCTTCTTGCTGTAAGCTCACTGCAAATGCGCCACTGCTTACACCCGTTAGCACAATTGCTAAAGCAACTAAGCCGGCAGCAAAGCTAATACCAAACGCAAAGTTATCACGCTCAGTGATCTCATCATTGGCATGTAAGTTAGACACCCAACCTTTGATATATTTAAGGCTAACAAACAGTGCAATAATAATCGCAAAATCAATCGCGATTGCTTGTAGTGACCACATAGTTATTCCATTAAATTCGTACATATTCTTTAAACTCCAACACTAAATCTTTAAATAGCCGTTTACTTACCGCGACTGACACCGCGAGAGGTTCTATTATTGCTGTTTCTTACCGATCCCGAGTATTTACTATAGCTACTGGTTTTGGAGTAACTACTGCGACTTTTTGGCGGTGTATAACTGCTACGACTTAACCCAGAAGCCCCGGTTTTTTTAGACGCATAAGGGCTTGTGAATTGCTTACCTTGGCGTTGATACGATTGCTTAGTACGTGTTTCAACGGCGGTTTGTGCTTTAATTTGCTTAGGACTAGAGTAACGCGCACGACCATAATCATTGTAGTAACTATACTTACGGCGCTTGCTCCAACTACCATATTCAACACGGTCAAGTACATCACCTAAAATACGGTACATGCCATACCATTGCCAAAAACTAATGCCATTACTATTAGTTTGCCAGTTGCCGTAATTTGGATTGCCGACTAACTGGTTACCTTCACCAACCCCTTCAGCCTGCTGACTGATTGCACCGACACGCGCAAGCGAGCCACCCGACATATCAGCAAGCATGTTAATAGGATCGGTCAAAGCGTCCGAAAATAAAGCGGGCTTTGCAGCATCTCTCAACAGATCAATATTTTGCAGTGTCGCATCGTAAGGAGGTATAAGGTAAGTACTTTTGATATCAGCTAAGCGTTGTTGCAAACCTGAGTAAAGCGCGCCTTTTCGAGTTGCATCTTGCACGAGCACGCCAGCAATTTTAGCTAGCTCTGGCTTGTCATTGCTAAGTATACGGCCATATTCGCTTAATAAAGCGGCATTACGAATTGAGCCGTTATCTAAGGCACTACCAAGCCCTACTAACTCAACTTCAGCTTTAGCTATAGATTGTTTAATTGTTTCTTGTAACTGCTCTTCTTTCGATTGACAGCCCATAAGTAAGCTTACCAAACAAAATAAACTGATAAGTTTCCAAGCTTTTATATTCGACATTCATGTCACCTGATTTACTAAATTAACCTATCTAGTTTTACACAGGACAGAAAGTAAACCAAGGATGAAATTGCAACAAATGATGATTAAGCGGACACGAAACACATTCCACACTCTACTTACTTGCTCAACCGGATTAAGTTCTGGTGAGTAAGGAGGCAACGGTATCACCGACACATTGTTAATCCCTTCACTAACATTACCCATATGCCAGCTTGCGCGATCAACAATAACTACTGCGTGCCGTCCACATGGCGTAGCATCTGAAATGAGTTGTAAGTGTTGCTTCATATATCCTTACTCAAATAAGGGGCTATAATCGCCTCTGTTTGCCCTGTTGCGGGGCATACTGCACCAAAAATATGAGTGGATAGAAATAAATTGCTGTTGTTTGACCACGCGGGGCCTTGAACCTTTCTTTGCCCAAATTTTTGAGGTGGTATTTTGTTGCCCAAATCGCGCTTCATCTTGAAACCACACATCCACTCTATCAAGCGCCACGTGGCCTGGAATTGTGATGATCGTATTATAATGGAAGTTTTTTAAAGTCTTCTTGTGCCTCAATTGACTGTTTAGGATGTTTAGAACGAGACGTTATCCATGAAAGATTAAGCATTAAATATGTTTGGTATCATTAATAATACCAATGCTTTTTATTAAGTGATCAAATTTATCCATTTTCTCGAACAGATACGCTTAACGTTATCAATGTCTGAGCGAAATGTATTCCACGCCCTACTTACTTGCTCCACAATATCGTCATAA
>NZ_JABBMT010000043.1 GCF_012927645.1 Pseudoalteromonas arctica
GGCTTTTAATTGATTTGAAACTTGGTTAATCTGCATGTGAACTCTGTTTTTAGTCATTTTTTATTGGCGTAACTATTTGATCATTAACAGAGTTCAACTTCAAGTTTTCTTAAGATCCAACCTATGAATATATGATAGAAACCAAATTATAGTGAAATTAAAAGATAATAATGGTGCTCCAGTAGCTGCTTGTAGTAATAAGTCATCATTTATAATACCTGCAACATACTCAGAAGAAGCACGCAATAGAATGTATAGTACTTTATTGGCTGCAAAAATGGCAGGCCAAACAGTAATGCTTGCATATAATGATATCGATAATTGTGATACTTGGGGCGTTACGCCAAATGTTTATAGAAAAATTATTCGAATAACGTTTTAAGGATTAACTATGAAACACCCAAAATTTATCCGTGAGGGACTATGAAAAAAATATTAATGCTAATGTTACTTTTTACAGGAACATTAAAAGCAGGAACTACATGGATACCGATTAGTAATGGCGGTAATTTTATCATAATTCCGTTTATTCCTAGTGAAAAATATAACCAACCGAGTAATGTGACTCTAGTGAAACTTTCAAATGGTGTCACCATAACTTGGAATGATATTCAGCATGCAAGTAAATATCGTGTTGAAGGATTAGATAGTAACGGTAATTGGGTTTTGCTAAGGGAAGTTGATTCTAATTCAGTCACATTTTCGCCTCTACCAGTTGGTATTTCGAGCATTAGGATTATGGCGTGTAGCTATACCTCTTGTAATAACAGTGGGCTTTGGAGTAATAGCGTGGCTTTGAAAAAACAAATAATATTTATACATACGGATTTGCTAGGTAGTCCAGTAGTCGAAACTCAAGGAGGTGAGAAATGAAAAACTGTACACGATATTTATTTTTAATAATATTTACTCCAATATTTACTTTTGCGGCATTGCCCCCAGGAGAAGGCGGTGTTGAAGCTATTGCGCCTCCATCTGAATATAATTTAGAACGTTTTGCAGTTAAACGTGATATTGAAGCGCTTACTCATAATCTAGCAGGTGAAAATATATCACTAGCCGATGGAATGCTTACATTCAGCGTTACAGATTTGAGCATTAAAACTAACTCATCGATCCCTGTTAATATTACGCGCACGTACAATAGGTTGGCAGGTAAAAATGATAAATCTCCCGCACAGTTTGGCGACTGGGAGCTTGAGCTCCCCAGAATTGAAGGTACTTATTTAAAAGGTACTAACCGCTATACTAGCAATTATTATTCGAGCACAGCTTGCTCAAGAGCCTTGTCACCTGGCCCTATTTCATTCTATGGCGATGTTTATGAACAACATGAGTACTGGAATGGTGCTGATGTAAATATACCTGGTGCTAGTGGTAAACTATTGAGAAGTGCTGGGCAGCATCGTTATAAAACGAATTCTAATGCATCAATTACATGTGGCATTGATAATGGCAATGAGTTTTTTATTGTTAAAACAAGCAATGGATTAACTTATACTTTAGCTCATCGTATTGAGAGAAGAGGACTTCCACTGGTAAAAACCAAACCAGTGCAGCGGTCAAAGTTGCTATATGTTGCAACAGCTGTAGAGGATAAGTTTGGTAATGTGATCCATTATGAATTTAATGGTAGTAAATTAGATAAAATAAAATATCAACCCGCTGACTCAGCATCTAAAGAAGAACTTGTATCTTTTTCATACGAAACACAAGGACGAATTAGCCAGATTGTAAGTCAGAACCGAGTGTGGGAGTACCTGTACGAGAAAAATTACGTAAATTATAATTTAACTGCAGTTATCTTACCATCAGGGCAGAGTTGGGAGTATCAATTTCCCGAGTTTATAGACTACGCAAGTAAAATATATATAGCATCAGGCGATAAAGCACATGACTGCGTATATCGCCATACAAACCCTGTTAGGGGCCCCTATAATTCATTACACATTAAACATCCTAATGGTGCAAACGTTAGCTTTAGTTATAAGCTAAGAGTCCATGGTCGTACAGAAGTCCCTGCTAGGCAACAGGTTAATAATAGGCAAGGTGACCCTATTAATTATAATGCCTGCTATGCAAACCTATCTATTACACAAAAATCAATAAATTTTAATGATAGAGAATATTCTTGGGTATATGATTATAGTAATGATTATGGGCACTTTGATGCTACGGGTTTAAGTAGTAGACCTTTTCAAAAAGGTATAGCTATCCTAGGAGATCAAAAAGAGTCAACCTGTAGAGCTAAAAGTGACTGCGCGAACATCCCTAAAAATTTAGGGATGACCCCTTATGATTTAAGGGTTCTAACAATTACAGAACCTGATAATAGCAATATTGTAAGTTACATCAGTAAACGCTGGGATGAAACCGATGGTAAAGTTATAGCGCAAATAAAGCATAGCCCAAATGGAGCTGTTAAGGAACGCACCTTGACAACGTATTGGAAAAGCAGTTTCAAAGGCCAAAGTGAAATAACTGACCCTTTCTTAATCACAAATACTGATACAATTTCTTATGCAGTAGAAGAAGAGAGTGTTACTCAACAGGTTAATGGTGATACTTTTGTAAGCACCTATATTTATAACGATTATGAAGCGCCTGAACAAGTAAATTTATCTGGCCCATCGGGGCATTTTTATAAGAAACAATTTTATCAACATGATATATCTAATTGGATACTCAATTTACCCACGATTACTAAAGTATCTGGGGATGGGCAAAGCTATACAGAAGTCAAACTAATTAACTATAGCACTTTTCCAAATAGTTATTTTTCGAATCAGCAATTACCTTCAGAGGTTTATGTGTTTGGTCAGCTACAGCGCACATTCACCGATTATACAAATGAAGGTAATGTGGAACGAATCGAGTTTAACACTAAGCGTTTAGCAGGTAGCATGAATAGATTTATTGAATATGCAAACTACAAGCGCGGTTTACCGCAGCTAATAACGGTGCCCAATAGGTCAACTTCAGGAAATATGAGTGCGAGTAGAGTCGTTGATAATAACGGGTGGGTAACGCGTACAACCGATTATAATGGCATATCAACTAATTACACCTATGATGACATAGGTCGTATTAAATCCGTAGATTTAACAAATGATGCGGCTAATGGCAACTGGTACGACACGTTATATACTTGGAACAACGATACCAATACCCGCACTGCGTCAACGTGTACGTTAGATAGTTCACGGACAGCATGTGCAGGTAACGCTGTATTTAAAACCACAGAGTACTATGACAACTTACTGCGACTGACAGAGATAAAAAGCCAAGACTTAGTCAATAGCTCAGCAGCAAATAGTACCCGTTATCAGCGTTTCGAATATAACTATTTGAATCAACCAACGTTCCAATCTTATGCAAGCGCAAATGTTAGTGAAAATAAAGGCACTACAACCGTCTATGATTCACTGGGTAGGCAGCAAAGTGTAACAACAAGTGGATTGGGCACCGTTAATTACGCCTATTTATCTGGTAATCGTATAGAAGTAACGGATGCTAAAGACAACGTAACGACCACGACTTATCAAGCGTTTGGCTCACCAAGTTACTCACAAGCGTTGAAAATAGAATCCCCTGAAGATGTAACAACACAAATGGATGTTGATATATTTGGTTTAACACACTCGATAACGCAAACAGCGGCTAATCAACACGGAAATACCGTTAGTGTTACCGAGCATCGCTATTATGACAATACGAAGCAGCTATGTTTAACAACGCGACCAGATGTTGGTAATACGATATATAAATACAATGCGTTGGGTGAACTTAGTTGGCATAAAGCCGGCGTTAATAACACCCAGTGTTCAACGACTACACCTGTCGGGGCTACTAATTACACTTATGATAATTTAGGCGGCCTCAAATATGTTAATTACCCAGATAACTCAGGTGATGTCAGTTACGAGCGTGATAACAATGGCAATGTGCTTACCTTAACAGCAGGGGATGTTACCCATCGCTATACATATAATAATCAAAACTTATTAGAAGAAGAGCAGCTTTTTGTTGGTAATCAATTACCGTTAATGCTTAGTTATAAATACAATGCGTTACAGCAGCGTAAGCAATTAGGGTATCCAGATGGCACGATTGTTAACTTCAAGCCCAATGGCTTTGGCGAGCCAACTGAGGTTCAAACTTATAAAAACGGTGCAGTTGAACTAAGTTTTGCCAAAGACGCTAAATACTATGCAAATGGCATGCTTGACTCATTCACTTATGGCAATGGTGTAACGCATAAAACCACATTATATTCAGATAGTTTGTTACCTAAGCAGCTAAAAGATACCGGTCCCGCAGGCAGTAATCTACCGAGTACCGTTATGGCGTTGACGTATGATTACGACAACAACGCGAATATTACTTCAATCATTGATGGGCAAAACAGTGCACACAGCTTAACTTACCTCGGGTATGACGACCTTGACCGGTTAACCAGTACAACGGGTGGCACAGGTATAGGCTCAAGTACATTACGCTATGATGGTTTTGGTAATATCACTTATTATAAAAATAAGGGTAAAACACTTAACTATACGTATGACTACGCTAAAAATCGTTTATCAAAAGTAACCGGTGTTAGTGGGCGGTATGGGTCAATAGGGTATGATAGCCGTGGTAATATCACCAATAATGGGGCATATAGTTTAGATTTTAATGAAGCAAACCAACTTACCACTGCAAAAGGTAATAGTTACTTATACGATGGCCATAACCGCCGAGTAAAACAGAGCGATGGCAATGGCACCAGTTATTCAATGTACAGCCAAGATGGTATGCTGCTATATAGAGAAAAAGGAAGCACCATAACAGGCAACGGTACTAACTATATTTACTTAGGTAAAAAACTGATTGCTAAATATGGTGATGTTACACCGCAAACCGTGAATGCAAGTCGTCAACACAGTCGCCCATTTGGTGAATCGATAGAAGCACCCAAAGATGACGTAGGGTACACAGGGCATAAATTCGACACTGACTTAGGGTTGAGTTATATGCAGGCACGATACTATGATCCAGTTATCGGGCGGTTTTATTCCAATGATCCGGTAAGCGCCATTGGTCATTTCAAAACTGGAAATGGACCTGTTCATGGGTTCAATCGTTATGCATATGCTAATAACAATCCATATAGATTTGTTGATCCAACAGGGATGGCTGTTGAGGTTACTTTGAAAGCTTACCCAATTGGTCAAGCTCCAATAGTCGGGAAATATGGTCATGCATTTGTTGAATATAGGGATACCGATACTGGTGAATCGAGAATTACTCGTGGAGGCCCAAGTAAGTCTTATCCCGGTGGTGCATCGGATGCAATAATGGACAGTAGTTTTGACGGTGTTAACTTAATAGCGAATGATACACCTGCATCTGAAAGTGCTGATTTTGGTGAAGCCGGAACCGAAACATTAATGTCAACTACGGTAGACAAAACTATGAGTGAAGTAACTGGGCAAGTTCAAAAATTGAACTCTGAAGTCAATGGAGCGAATATTCCATATCAGCCAAGAGGTCAAAATTCCAACACCTACGCTGGTAACGCATATCAACAACTTACTGGTCAAAAACCAGTAAACAATACAGACATCGCTTTGCCTGCCTTAGAGAAGGAGCTGGATAAATGAGAGTCGAATTAAAACTTTTTATCATATCTATGTTATTTATGGTTACAGGTTGTAATAGTACAGAGGCTGAAGCTATGGATTTTTGCCCCCCAGAAATTGAACAAGAAGCCAGAGAAACATTAGGCTTAGTAGGCACGGAATCTTTAAGCCTGCATGAACTTTTAGCATTAGCTGGCAGTAAAAGTTTGGTCTACGAGCCTTATGAGATTGACAATAAACCTCTAAATTGCTCGAACATTAAATTGGATAGTGATTACCTTTCGTACATGGTATATGCAGGATTCAATGAGACTAAAGAGTATAAAAAGGCATATCTAGTGATAGCAAGGTCAATGGAAAGCAAAGTGCTTTATATTGATAAGAGGTATATGTATAAGGCTCCAAAAATGTTCTGATAATTAAAATAATGTTTTGAATCCAAAGCCTCGCACTCGCGGGGCTTTGTTTTATCTTGCTTGGCGCTTTGAATTTGTTTTCAATTCTGGCTGGGCAGCTCAATGAAAAATTCCGTTTGGTGCCAAATTCAATTGGGTGATTTGCTCAGGCGAAAATCCGTGCCGAAGGAGTTCGAAGTCTTTTAATTGCACTAGCGATTTTTGGCCTTCGCCAATCAATTTATAGCAACTGCCACTCGCTGTAATGATTAATCTTTTGTTTGGAAAAATCTTTTCAACCTTTGATGTACTGATATAGCTCCCCGGTGAAAATCTGTAAGTCTCATCTTCTTCGCAAGTGCCCCAGAGGATTTTGCCAATCAATTCCTCATCGTCAAAAACGGAAACGATGTACCAATCTTTAACTGTTGTTTTCATGACCTAATCCATATAAGAATTTAAGATGATCATAGATAAATTTCAGTTAAAAACATACTGAAAGCATGGATCTAATAACGACTTTTTTATCCCAAAATTAGCAATGGTAATAGACTGCTGCTATGGTCATGATCAGATATTTGCACTTTTTGTTAGTCATTAATTTTACGAATATTAATTAAAATTTCGGTGGCTAAAACAAGCTTGTACCACGGTAATACAAATCGTGTTTCAGCTTAAAAATGTCTGTTGTGCCAAAGGGTGATGTTTGGTGTGCCATTCGAATGCGAATTTACAATTATATATTCCCATCAAAAAAGACAGCTTGATCTTTTAAGGTGTAACAACGTGTTTATTAAGACGAAACAGAAAAAGCATATAAGTGGAACAAAGCTAAAGTTCGCCTTCGAATAATGATCAACGTAATTGCATCTGTGGTTATGAATAAAAATAAAGATGGTTGGGTTTTGAAAGAATATTTTTTAAGATCTCGTCACTAACAAATTGGTCTAAGTTTTCAACTTTACTGTTTCTACCAATAGCAATTATCTCATCTAACTTCTCAAAATCATAAGTTAGTCTCTGACGCAAAGTATCACTTGTACCTAACGAGCTTTTTCCTGAAAAACGCAAAGCAATTTTATGTCCTATTTCTATTTTTTTGAGCGCTTGGTATTTGTATCCAAACAGATACAAGAATTGACCGTAGGCAAACTTCTCTGCTGAAGATGGTCTGCTATGTTGGTACTTTTGGGTTTGCAGCATTGCAATAATCATTAGTGCTTCTAGTGAGCCTAACGTTTGTTGACAATATAAATTAAGGCGCTGCCTATGGTAAGACTGCTTAAATGAGCCAATCGAATCTTCAAAGCTTCTACTTTTAAGAGCTTTTTTTGTAAAAAGTTGTCGTTTTAAGTCTCGATCTAGTTTTTTAATGGCATCTTTTATTTCCAGTTTTCCATCAATGAAAAGCCATAGATCATGGCGCAGTATAAGCGCGGAATACCAACAAATTGATTCAATAAAGTGCTTCAAGTTGCCAATGTGTTTGATACCTCTGCCAGACAGTAGTTTGTACCAAAAATTTCCGTATTTTTTGGTTAACGGATCTCTGTCGTTATATTCAAGAGATTTGATAAACATTGCCATGTTTTCAAATCTGCATTCAGCTAGGTGATGTTGAATCGTAGTTTGAGAAGCTACTGAACGTATTGCTGGTGAAAGCGTTAAGTACATTTTCGCTAATTTATCTCTTTTACTCTCCCTGACTTTGAAATTCGCTAATTCGTTCATTAGATGATTGGCATTTAATAATTAATTATGTATTTCATTCTTTGTTTTAAGTCATAAAGCAGTTTCTACTGTGCTTTCAAAAATTACATGTAAATTCATTGTGATACATCTCCTTTTGTCATATTGCTGGAAAATCGAATTGTATAAAAAAGCGACAATGTGATTTTTAGTAAATGAGTATAGGCTAAAAGTTACCCCTTGTATGAAACGGAGGAATACAAACCTTGTGTGATGAAGAACGGGAATTGTTGGCGACACAAATAGAGCAAGATTTATTGAATTTGTATGGTTCACCAATTCTCAATACAAGCCAGTTACAACGTGCTTTGAATTACCGCAGCATTGCTGCTGTTAAACAGGCCATTCAAAGGCAGACGTTACCTATACCAATATTTCGATTACCTAATCGAAGGGGTTGGTTTGCATTTGTAAAAGATGTTGGTGTTTTTTTAGCGGCACAAGCGTTTAAGAAAGAGGACTAATTCGATGTAGTTTTATTTGGTTTAACAATAAATTATGGCGTAGAAAGAACAAAAGCCCTCAGAGCGGCAACTCTAAAGGCTTTCTGAATTAACATCGAAATGAACTCTCGATGCTTAATCATTGTTCTGAATGCGGCTTTTGTCAAGTTTTCACCTTAATTGTGTGAGAGCCAGTGCCGCCTGCGCCTCTTTTTCAACTAAAAAGAGGACATCATAATGATGCCAGTAACAACCATTAGAGCAGCAGTGAGAGCCAAATTTGTCATGCCTCACATCACTGTTCGAGAACAAGCAAGAATTGCAGGTGCTTCGCCATCTGCAACTCACAGAATAAACAAACGCTGTGAGCGCTACGGGGTAGACCACCCTTTACTTGAGCAATTCAATGATACAGAAGCGAAAGAAGCTTTGCGTATTGAGTCTAAGCGAATCCACGACAAACGAGAACCTGATTACAATAAAGCATTACAGGAGCTTGGAAAGCCTCGTGGTAAACGTAAATCGCGCACAATACTTTTCTTAGAGTATCAAGCCGAAGATCCATCAACAGCGCTGAGCAAATCACAATACTTCCGAAAACTAAATAAAGTCATGAAGCGCTTAAAAATTGTGATGAAGCAGCACCATGCGGCAGGAGAGACCTTGTATATCGACTACTGCGGGACGCAAGTCTTTTACACGGACAATGGTGAAAAAGTTTGGGTTAAAGTATTTGTTGCTGTACTTGGTGCTTCTAAGAAGATTTTTGCTTTTGCGACTGCGGGTGAGAAAACGATTCATTGGATAGATGGGATGACCCGTGCTGTTGAATATTACGGAGGTTGCCCTGAAACTATTTCTATGGACAACGCAAAAGCGTTAGTCAATAAAGCCGGACTTATCGCTAATTTAGTCGATAATGTTGAAGCGTGGGGATTACACTACGGTTGTTTGATGGATACTTGCCGAGTGGGTCGCCCTCAAGATAAATCCTTGGTTGAGTTAGGCGTGAAATTTGTAACTCAACGCATTTTGGTGCCTATGTTGGAGATGTCTTTCTTCAGCTTACACGAAATCAATCGTCATTTAGCACGAGAAGTAGAGCTGCTGAATAACGAGAAGTTTCAAGGATTCGATATATCCCGAAATGACCTTTTCGCCCTCGGTGAGCGTGAAATTTTAGAGCAAAGAGGTTTACCTGCGCTGCCATATGCAATGGTCGTAGAACGCAAGCTTATTCGTGTTCAATCTAATTACCACTTTAAATACAAGCAACATGAATACTCAGTTCCCTATGCACTTGCTGGCGAGATTGTTGATGTTGTTATCACACAATCTCACCTCTCCATCTCCTATCAAAATGAGTTCGTTTATAAACATGTAATGAGCCAAGAAATCATGGGGGCTACAACCATTCCAGAACATATGCCAGTTGAGCATTTAGCTGATCACAACATGTGTGACAAAGCACTAAATCTTGAATGGGCACGGGATATTAGTGAACCAGTGACTGCAATCGTTGAAAAGTGGTATTCGGAAACTAACAATCCGAAATCCAGACCAATAGCTAAACGCTGCAAAGCATTAATGGATATGGTGCAAAAACGTGGCGAACATGTTGTTACCAAAGCTGTTGAGTATGCCTTAGCACATAAGATGGATAGACCAACAGATCTCAATCTAATTATCAGCGCACAAAAGCTCGAAGGTGGTTTCGATAAGCTACCAGCATATGTGCGTAAGCATGAAAATGTTCGTGGTAAAGATTACTTTGGAGGCGATTATGACGCTTAAAAAACAGATTTCCGAGATATTACTTAAGTTAAAACTTAATGGCATGAATGCAGAGCTAGAGCGCCAATGCAGTAATGATAAATATGAAGATATGAGTTTTCTTGAGCGGCTTCATGGCTTAGCACTAGAAGAACTTACTTTAACTTCAAATTCTCATATAGCTCGATTGCTAAAGCGCTCCAACATTCGTTGGAAACACGCTTCACTTGCTGAGATTGATTACAAAATTCAAACGTCATTAAAGCCAGCAGTAATAAAGGAGTTAGCCGAGTTAGAATGGTTAAATAACCACCGTCACATCATAATCACTGGCGCTACTGGCTTGGGCAAAACATATTTGGCTAGTGCGTTTTCAAACGAAGTTATTATGCAATCAGTTGAAGCCTTTCAATGCCGCTTCAGCGAACTAATCATTAAGCTTTCTGCCGATAAGTCAGAAAAAGGAGTCACGACATTTTTGAACAAGGTTAAAAAAGTACCTTTATTAGTCATTGATGATTGGGGAATTGCTCCTCTTACAGTCACTGAGCGCCATGCATTGTTTGAGCTAATCGAACAGCGTGATCAAAAAGGCTCTTTGATTATTACTTCTCAGTACCCAGTCGGTGATTGGTATGATGCGTTTGGGGACGAGACAATAGCGGACTCGACTTTAGATCGCATTGTCCACAGCGCTCACAAAATCAATATGAAAGGTGAGTCGTTCAGAAAGTTAATGGGAATTCAAGGAGGCTTAAAATGAACTCTATTCCACTAGATAGTTATCTTAACGTTTTAGGCCAAATCAATCTTGATAACCTCAATATCAAACAGGTATTCGATTATTACCAGCAGCGTTATCAGGCAAGCACTTTGGCACAACAATTTGTTGTTAGCAGTTGTCGAATTGACGATGAATTTAAATTTGACTTACGTATCGGTCTTTGTGATCGCTCGATGGGCACAAACATCCCTAAGGCTCGAACACCTGAGGGGGCCTCTATTCGCGGTAGCTTGCAACGTTGCGGGTTAATTCGAGCAACAGGGCATGAACTATTCAGAGGTTGCATTGTAATACCCACTGTAGATAACAATGGCAGCATCATATCTGCTGTTGGTTATCGTATAGGCCGCATCCGAAATGGTGACAAAGCAGTTGTCTATTGGCACAAGCCAGAGCCGAAAGCTTATGTGGAAACAGGTATGTCATATGCAAAAGAGTTGATACATGGACAAACCTACCACTAATCGGATATGGCGATGTGCCAAGTACTACTTTGAGCTTTGTCTCGCAAAGGGGCAAAGCTCAGATACAGTGCGAGGTAAACGAGGCGGTCTTAAGAAGTTTTTTCTTTGGTGTATAGACCGCAATGTTACGCGCATTGACCAAATCGATCTTGACTTGATGGATGACTATGCTGCTTATCTAAACGCATATCGCAAACCGCTAGATAACCAGCCGCTATGCCCTGCTCAAAAAAGAAATTTACTTACGTTTGTTAAAACATTCGTAAAGGTCATGCATATCAAAAAGCTGCTTCCAACGAATTCGCTAGAAAATATCGAACTCCCATCAAAAGGTGAACAGATACCCAAAGCACTTTATAGTGTCGAAGAGATAGAAACCATATTAGAACAGCCATTGCTGTTCGGGATTAAAGGTTTGCGTGATCGCGCTATTCTTGAAACCTTTTTTGCGACAGGCATCAGACGAGGTGAACTAGTTAAGCTGAATATTGATGATATCGACTTCAACAGTAAGTTAGTTCGAGTCCACGGCAAAGGTAAAAAAGAACGTTTGGTGCCAATTAGCCTGCGAGGATGTGAGTGGTTAGCTTTCTACATAGGTAAGATTAGACCGATGTTTGCGTTCATCGGCTCAGGAAAGGCATTGTTTCTGGCTAACAATGGCAAACGCTATGTGCCGGGTAAATTGTCTGATATGGCATCACAGTATGTGAAATTAGCGGGGTTTGACCGCAGTGGCGCGTGTCACCTATACCGCCACAACACTGCAACAACAATGTTAGATAACGGTGCTGATCTTCGTCACATCCAAGAAATGCTAGGCCATGCCAGTATTCTCACCACGCAACTTTACACGCATGTTAGCCGTAAAAAGTTATCTGAAGTTTATGAAGCAACTCATCCTTCTGCTGAAGGCGGTAGTGGGTTGTTTCAATAATTTACCACTGAAACTTGATATCGGTTAAGACACTGTAATAATATACAGTATCGATTTGAGTCGGCTTAACTGTCATTATTAATCACTAAAAATATTAATAATAAGCTTTCATGGATAGAAAGTGATGCATATCCAATCACAAATCTTTCCTGCAAAGCAACTCCAATAATGAGAGGTTGCTGACAGTTGGTTAAGTTACATGAAGTAGATCCTAGAGAACAGGACGGTAGAGATACGTTATCTAGGTATAAAGCCCAAACTAGAGCAGCTAGTTTAGCCAGTTTAGAAATTCTAGAAAATAATACTGTAGATCGAGTGTTTTGCGATTGGCATGACGATTTCGTTGTCAGAAAGATTATTGATGGGAAAACGTTTTATCACTTTTTTCAGGTTAAAACTAAGAAAAAAAGAAACGCACAATGGTCGCTAATAGATATTTTTGGGATAAATAATAAGAAAAAACCTGAAGATATCGTTGAGAGAATTACGGATAGCTTTGCTGGAAAACTGTTGATTCATACTGTCAATTTTTCAGCTTCGTGTGAAAAAGTTATTTTTCTAACAAACATCCATGTAAAAGACGAAGTTGAAGATCTACTGGAAGCGTTAAATGAAGAAGATTTTACCAATAAAACCTTAGCAGCTCTCGTTGAGCATTTTAACAATTGTTTCAGTGATGGAACACAATTGTATAAAGAGCATGAAGTTAAATCTTTAATCTCAAAGTTTGGAATAGATCCGGGTGTCGAATACTTAAAAGTAGAAGGCGCTATATTCGAATCTATTGCCAGAGAAAAAATCTTTCAGTACAGCGAAATTGATCTTCAGTATATGGAAGCAAGAGAGATTATTGATAACTTGATGGCTTTGGTAGAAAGCAAATCTGTGGGAGTGTTGCCGAAATCGTTAGATGAAAAAACCTTGGATGAATTAGCTGGGGTTGGAATTGATGAATTGCTGGAAGTTTTGAGTTTATCGAAAATTGGCTACGATATGCTAACTAGTGGTGGTGACACAAAGGCGCTAAAAAGCCTTTCAATATTACAGCGGATTTTAAAGAAAACTGATACACCAAAGCAACTCATTGACTATGCAGCAAAATGCAAAACTGAATGGGACATTTGGTATAGGAAGTACAGGCACGATGTACCTGACTTTAATTTAATGATGCTGGAATCTAGGTTATCGGACGCTGTAAAACAGAGAATAGTGACAGGGTTTGGATTTACTGAATTAAAAGAAGATGTAGAAAGAATATTTAGTGACTTAAAAAAGGAAAAGTGCTTCACAGCTTTAAGTGAAGAGATTGTTTTAGGTGGATTGTTCTCAGTAATGGTGAGGTCTCAATAAATTATGGATATAGAAGAGTTTTTTGAGGTAGCCAAAGCTTCAAATCTTAGAATTCAACTTGATGAAGTAAAGACTGTTAGGTCACATAGGCTAAGTAATGAAGCTTTATTTCACTTACCTTTTATTTCTATGGTTGTTTTGTTGATGGCAAAAGAGAGGCGGAAACCTAACACTCCAGAATTGGGGCAATTAGTTGGAGAATGCATAGAAAGATCGATTAAAGAGTTTAAAGGTTCTTCTCAGCATTTAGGCTGGTCTGCAAATCTCCGAGTGAGAACGGTAAAAGCGCTTTCGTTTTTGGAAATAGCGAACTTGGTTTCGGTTAATAACAGAAAGACTAAATTAGAAGCTACTGAATTAGGCAAAAAGGTAATTAACAAGGCCATAGATGAGAAATCAGATTTGTCTTACAACCTGCTTTTAATTCAAAGAAATTATCGAAATATATGCAGAGAAAAACAAATGGAGCTTGAATTAGCATGAAGTTAGACAGTCTAAAAGTGTATGCTCGTGGCAGCAATGGATGGGGATCAAGCGAGCTTACATTTGCTAAATCTATCACTCAATTGTACGGGCCAAATGGCTCAGGAAAAACCCCTCTAGTGCAGTCAATAGCCTTTTGTTTAGGCTACCCGTGCGAATTTAGAGATGATATTTATGTTCACTGTGAAAGTGTTGAGTTAACAGTATCTTTAAATGGGAAAAAATATAAATTAAAGCGCCAATATTCGCGAGAGTTTGACATTCAAGTTTTGGAGCCAACAGGTACTAAACAACGATTTTTTAAAGAAGGCGATTATAGCCGTTATTTATTTGAAATATTTGGATATGAATTCCCTCATTTGGTGACTAACTCCAATACACACACGCACCCTTATTTATCGACAATATTACCAATTTTTTACTTAGACCAAGATATTGGATATACAGATTTTTATAAGTCTCCGGGCAGTAATTTCATTAGAGATCAATTTTCAGAGGCTGTCAGGATTTGTGTAAATTTACCTTCAAAGAATTCCTTTGATAAGAAAAAAAGTGCCATTGATGCGAAAAAGGCTGTTGAGCGATTGGATAATAAAGTTCATCGCTTAAAAGGTTTGTATGAAGATGCGTTAAATGAAAGTGAGAGTGGTAAATTAAATATTGTTGAAGTTGATAACCAGATAAATTCACTGAAGGCAAAAATTGAAGAATTAAAGTCAAGTAAGAACTTAACGCTTGATGCTACGGATAATATAGACAGGTTGCTTTCTTCCAAAATGAAACAAGTTAGGCTGTTAAAGGAAGAGCTTGATTTGTTAGAAAGTAAATGTGCCAGTATATCGACTATTCGATCTGAGATTGAAGTAGAAATAAATACGCTATCTTTAAATGAAGAGGCCAGAAGGGTTTTTAAATCTTTTGCTGATATTTGTTCGGTTGATGGGTGCGGCCTGTTTCTTGGTAGTTCGGAGTCATACGGTAAAAATCTGCTTTATCTAAAAGATCAAATAAAAGATTTAGAAATTAGTAGCGTAAGTTCCGAAAAAAGAATTGAGGCTATTAAAGTTGAATTAGAAACACACTTGGATGATATAGAAACCCTCAATAAAGAAAGAGAAAATGCTGTAGATGATGATGGCGTATCTGCGCTGGTAGAGTCGATTCATATAAGTCTATCTGAGATTGTTTCCTTAGAAATTAAAAAGCGGGAATTAGAAAATATTAGTGTACTCGAAGAAAAGTATATGGCCGCAGAGAGAGAAAGAGATATTGCCATAAGTAAGCAGGAATCCTTAAGCTCTGGAATTAACAAATCTTCAATTGAGTTGATCAGGTTCCAATCTAATCTAAAGAGTTCAATATCAAACTGGAAGAATGTGATTAACACTAAAAATGTTTCTGACAATATAGATTTATATGATGGATTCAAAGCTAGTTTTGGTGGAGAAAAGCTTAATCAAATAAAAGGAAGTACGAAACTAATAGTTGTTTTAGCTTATCACGCTGCTTTGTTTGAACAAATTGTTAAGTCAAATCCTATGGGTATAAGGTTTTTGATTCTTGATACTCCAAGACAGCATGATATTAGTGCAGAAGATTTAGATCAGTTTATTAAGGCTCTGAAAGTTTTGGCTGATGAAAATAATGTTCAAGTGGTTTTCTCGACTACCGAATATAAATACGAATCTGGAAATGGTGATAAAGATTGGTTGCCGTCATACGATGATGAATCATTTGGTCAGACAATGTATTTAGGTAAATAAAACTTAGACAGCAGACTTAAGCTTCTGGATCGTAGTTCGTACTAATTTATATGCAGGCACGATACTATGATCCAGTCATAGGTCGTTTTTACTCGAATGATCCGGTTGGTTATACCGCTGCAAACCCTGTTATGTCTTTTAACCGCTACATGTATGTTAATAATAATCCGTATAAATATACCGATCCTAACGGTGAGTTTTTATGGGGCGCTGTGATTGGAGCAGGGATAGAGTTAGTCGCTCAAATTTCGACAGGTCAAGATATAGATATGACAGATATAGCAATAGCGGGTGCTGTAGGTGCTGTTACAGGAGGCTTTGCAGGGAGAGCAGCAACTCAAGCTGTTAAAGGAGCTATAACTGCTAGTAAAGCAGTTAAACAGACAACGGCTGTGAGTGCTGCTGCAAGTGGTGTTGGCTCTATGGGACAAGATGTAGCAAATGGAGATTCTATTTCTGTTTCTAAAGCAGCTATAAGTACTGTTAGTGGTGCTGCTGGTGGATTAGTCGGTGGTAAGGTTGGTAATTCTTTTGCTGGTAAGTTAGATAGCATGTCTAATGCTGGAGGAATTGCTTCTCAAATCTCTAGCACTACAAGAAGCGCTATGGTTGGTAATACTGCTGGGCAAACTACTTCTGCTGCAACAGGCTTAGCAAATAAAGCCACAGATCTAGGGATTTCCGTTGCGGATAAGAAAGTAAAAGAAAACTTATAAAAAGGTTAAATGTGAATGAATTTTTTTAGATTATATAAAGTTCAATTAATAGCTTATTTCCTCTTATCATTAATATGCGGAGGAGTAATATCAATTGAAAATGGTTTAATTCGTGGATTAGGTTTTACTGTGGTCTGTCTAGTTTTTTTAACCTCTATCTCATACTTTTCTTACCGTAAAAGTATTTCAAAATATGGAAAAAGAGACATTAAGTAATATAGCTAAAGTTATTTAAAAAATTTGAATCCAAAGCCCCTTCCGCAATGACCCATATAGTCATATGCAAGGGGCTTTATTTTTGGCTGCTTTTGAAGCCAAAGGGTTAACCGTTCATAGCGAGTAAACATTTTTGTTTACTAACGGTAAAGCCCTCCTTGGCATTCAATTATATGTACCTCAAGTAAACAATATTGTTTACTGTAACTTTTACGCTAAAATCCATAATTTTTAAGGGACTTTGCTCTGAATAAGGATTAGTTATCAATGAGCACTAACTTCCTGAAAAAACCACTCCCTGGATATAGTGAAAATTTATTACCAAAGACTTGAAGCTCATCAGATTGATAAAGTTGGTCGATTGTTTTCTTAAACAGCGGTTCAAATTTATCAATTGGGGTATGGTCTGAGTTTCCCATTCCACAGTAATAACTGACATGGTATGAGCCATCATTTTGGCACAAAAGCAAACTAGGTGAGCCGGTCCCCTTTTTAGCCCACTTCTCGATAGCTTTATTCACTTCTTCTTGGGATAGCGGCTGGCTAGTATTTATGATTTCCAATTCGAACCGCTCTAATAACAAGAGAACAAGCTCTCGCTGAAAATACTGGAATTTATCTTCAATTTGCAGGTTTGTGATTTTAGTTAAAAATTTATCACCCGTGTGTTCCTGAATGCGTTCAATATGAGCCGCTTCAAACACGTAAATTTTGTTAGCCCAGTCGAGTAATTCAGGTGTACAAAGAGTTGTGCCTGCTTTATTCACGTATTTGGCGCTTAAACCAGCAGACTTGTATTGATTACTTTTATCAGCAGCACCGAATAACTCTTGTGCTGTTTTACTGCGCTGTTTGTTTGCCGTACAAAGAAAAAGAATATTCATATTTGCCCCTATATTTGACTTTGCCATAGTTTGGTTAAAAGAAAACACATAACATCTAAGAAAAATCGCCTCGTTTTAGTCGTTCTATCAATCCTAGAACTTCTTCTTTACCTGCTGATGTATTAAGTAGTGTGATCGGTGTTTTACCTAACAAGTATTTTTGCTTTTTATTGAGCCACTGAAACACATAATCTTCAGTTTTAAATATATCGATTAATATCTCGAAAACATCGGTGGGGACATCGACATTTTCACTCTTCCAAATACTGACAGTTTTAGCGTTGCCAAATTCAATAAAATCATCTGGTGAAATAGCCAATTTTTTAATAACTGGTTCAGGTATTTCAATCATCAATTTGCCATCGATATTAACTGCTTTTGAACAAAGTGGATTTTTCATTATTGCTCTTTCAAATAGGTTCGTGCCTTGTTACCCAATATTAGATTAATTTGAAGAGCCAAAAGTGGTTATTACCAAGCGTTCTTGTGGTCATTTTTATTTGGGTTTTTAGTGGTTTATTTGCGGAGCAATGGTTGTTTAGGAGCGTAATATGCATGTGCATATTCCGTTAAAACTGTACCTTAGTTTCATTTATTAATAACCAAGATCCCATTTAGCAATGACCACTAAAACGTTAGAAAATTAACAGGTGAGTTTTAAAGATTGTTTCGGTAAGTTTCGCAAGACTTGTTAAATTGAACCTGAGCATATTCATATTGCTCAATAGGGATGTTGTGAGAGAGGCAAAAAGCTTTTCCTCTTAAAAAGTACAAATAAAGATTCATAGATGAATGCTGAATTAGAGATAAAAAATAAGCTGCATTTGAACTGTTGTTTACGCCTGGCAGTAATTGCTTATATTTAGGTAAAGAAACAAGTGATGTAAGTGCCTGGTATAAACGATATAAGGCTAGGTAGTTTATGTTTGTAGGTGCAGAGCCAGAGAATAAAATATGCGGGTTATGTTTGGCTGAAAAACCTGATGGGATCATTAGTTCAGTCTCCCTGTTTTCAAAGCTGCAAAATAACTCTAACGCTGGGACCTTGAGTTTAATATTACTCGGCTCATGCATGAGAAATTCACTGCAAGTTCTCTCTATAAGTTGGCACAAATAACTTAAATATTTAAAAGCAAAAGGTTCAAAATCAGCCTCTGATATAAAGAGCGTATACATACGGAAAACCATTTTGAAAATGCTTTCGTTCAATTGAGAGAGAACGGTTAATTTTTCTTGAGTATTAATACCATCACATTCATGGTTTACCCATACAGCCAAAGCCAACAATCCACATAGAGCATCTAGGTTTGTTTGCTTACAAATTGATTCCCAGCCTGCATCTAGCGAGAAACCGTTATCTGTAGATATACACGATGTAATCTGAGGAGGAAGCTGAGCAACGATATCAGTTAATTCTAAATGGTTTGTTTTGTTTGATGCCAATAATGGCCATATAGGGTGATAAAGCAAACGAGTACATTCTTGTTCATAGCTTTCAATATGCTGAATCGGATGATACCTAGAGCATATTTCACCTTTCGATTTACGCATTAAAAACCGATAAATTGACCGAAACTCTGAATGGGTTTTATCGATAGAGTCATCATCAATAATAGATTTGGTTAATTGATAATGGTTATCAGCCTTTTTTTCCTCACATAAAAAACTAACCCAGAACACTGCCGCTATTTTACGTAATCGCTTTGGCAGCGAACGATATTGCTGAAACTGACTAAAGCTTTTCCCTTTGCTGTAATGACTTTGAATTTTTCTAAAAGGCATAAGCCCTCCAAGGGATGACACTAATCTTAAAAAAATGGCACTGACGCATAAATACATTAAGTCTAGTCTTAATTAGATTATTTATTAGTCAACTTGTCTTAGTTGGTCTTGTAAGGGGATGGCATGAGTGAAGATGAAGTTGATGAACTGGCAAAAAAGTTAGAGCAGGACTTACTAAAAATGTACGGCAGCCCTGTTTTAAAGGGCGCTGAATTACAAAAGGCGCTTGGTTATAGTTCGATATATGCGTTGAGACAGGCAGTAGTAAGAAAAACACTACCTATCACCACATTTATAGTGCCTAACCGTAGAGGAACGCATGCATTAGTTAAAGATATTGCTAGGTGGTTAGCAGAGCAAGCAAGGGAGGATAAATGACGTAATAAAAGGTTGGCGTAGAAAAGACAAAGCCCCAAAGCTGGTAACTTTGAGGCTTAAATTGCTTTGTCGATTGGTTCAAACACGACAGCTATAAGCATTGTCTCCAATAGTCGTTTTGTCAAGGTTTCATCAAGTGAAGTCTGCGGCTAGCTGCGCCTTATGAAAATGAATCATGAGGAATGACTATGTTGTCGAAAAGCAAACGATGTTTGATAGCCAGGCTATTACAAACAACAAAATTATCACTAAGAGCGATAGGACGTACTACTGATTGTTCCCACGTTACCGTGATGAAAACAAAGAAGGTATTGGAAGAAAATAATATCTCGTGGCAATCAATGGAAACAATGGAAGAAGTAAAAGTTAATGTACTTTTCTTTCCAAATTGGCCATTTAGAAATGTTCAAAAAATTAAACCTAATATGGACGATGTTATTGAGTTCATTAGTAAGCCAAAGCAAACGAAGAGAAATGCTTACTACCAAATATACCTACCTACTTGTCCTGATGGCGCAGCGTATAAACTGACTCAGTTTTACAAGTTTATTCGAGAGCACGAGGGGCTGATTAAGCTATCAATGAAAATTAATCATAATGCGGGTGAAATTGCTTATGTTGACTATTCAGGAACTCAGGCTCCTTATTCGCCAGAAAATGTAACCGACCCATTAATGGCTAGTATTTTTGTCAGCACTGTAGGCGTTTCATCATATATTTTTATATACGCTACACCAAGACAAACGACCAGGGACTGGATTGAAGCACATGTCGCTATGATCGAGTTTTACGGCGGTGTGCCTGAAATTATTATTCCTGATAACCCTAAAGCACTCGTGACCTCTTCAAACCCTGAGAAAATCCTCAATAAGAACTATGAAGTATTTGGTAAGTGGTACAGCACAAATATCTTACCTGGGCGACCAAGAAAACCTAAAGATAAAGCAATAGCTGAAAATGGTGTTGGCTTTATCACTAATCGAATCATATCGAATATGTTGGACATGCACTTTGGTAGCATCGAAGCGATGAATCAATACCTGCTTTCAGAGTGCAAAAAGTTAAACAGTGAAAAATTTCAAAAGTTCAGTACCTGTCGCCAAGAATTATTCGAAAGAATAGACAAGCCAATGCTAAAAGCACTGCCAGATAAACCCTTTGAATTGATTGAAAATGTCTATGAAATGAATGTGCCGACAGATTACTGCGTTTTAGTTAAAGAGCATTATTATTCTGTACCTTTTACATATGCTAATAAGCCTGTTTCTATTCATGTAAAGCCTAAAAATATTGAAATATTTTACCAAGGAAAAATGATAGCGGCTCATACACGTAGCTATGCAATCGGTGAACTTACTCGTGTTTTTGAACACATGCCACCTAACCATCAATATTTCGAAGATAAAGACATTGAACACTATTGGGAATGGGCGGAAGTATATGGCGAATATGCTAAAAAAGTTATTGCTGCTCAGTTTGATTGTGTCCATAAAAAGTCACGTTTAGCTAATGACCGTTGTCGTAAGATCATCAAGCTTGCTGAGTCTTCTAATTTATCCAATGAGGAGTTTGAAAAAGCCTGTGAGTTCGCTGCTTTGTACAACCAAATGTCACCAACACGATTAAGAGATGTTATTGCTAGTAAGGCTTATGACGTTGATTTGAGTGATGTTAACTCATTAGTTCAAATTCCTTTTTCTAATAAGCATCTTCGTGGTGCTGATTATTACAATTCGCATTAGGAGGTCACATGATCAGTCCGCAATTAACCGAGAAATTTCAGCAATTAAAATTATCAGCAGCGATGAGTGGATATGAGCAGGTCGCTGAAAATCACGACATAGAGCGAGAGCTTTTGGATAAGGCAATTGAAGAGCTTTTTGACATTCAATTAGCATCACGATTTGAAAATTCTCAACGCTTAGCTAGAAAAAATGCTGCCTTAAAATGGCCGCAGGCTATGTTGGAGAACTTACCCATAAATGATGAGTCACCATTCTCTCTTGAAGATATCCAAGTATTAGGTTCATGCGAATGGGTAAATAATATGCAAAATGTTTTACTTATTGGCGCTTCAGGTTTAGGCAAAACAACTGCGGCCTCAGCTGTCGGTAACGGGGCAATCATTAAGGGCTTTAAAGTTAAGTTTTTAAAGTACCGACATCTTATTAAAGTGTTAGTTGAGGCAGAGCTTAATGGCGAAACTGATAAGTACATTAAAAAGCTTAACCGCATGGCAGTGCTAATAGTAGATGACTGGGGCTTAACGCCATTAACAGATGAAGAGCGTTTACTGTTGTTTAATTTGGTAGAAGAGCGAGAAGGTAATGGCTCTTGGGTTATCACCTCTCAATTTGATGTAGGCGATTGGCATAAGGCTGTGGGTGAACAATATATTGGAGATTCTATCTTTGACCGTATTGGCCATACGAAATTCAAATACATTTTCGAAGCAGGAAGTGATTCATTTCGCAAAATCAATGCGCAACAAGGAGGCAAAAATGTTAACAAGTAATGAGAGCTACCTCAGTGTTTTAGGTCAGATTAACCTTGATGATTTATATATACAGCAAGCGTTTGAACATTATCAGCGGCAGTTTGCATGCAGTGATATTGCCCAGCAATTCGTTCACATGAATTGCTTATTTGAAGAGCATACTCAGCATATTGATGATGTTGGTTTTTGTGACCGAACCTTGGGGAAGTGCATTCCTAAGTGCCGCACACCTGAAGGGGCTGCTATTCGTGGCAGTTTACAACGTAGTGGCTTAGTTCGCTCAAGCGGTCATGAATTATTCCGTGGTTGTATAGTTTTTCCAACGTTTGAAGATGGTCATATTGTTTCAGCAACAGGCTACCGAACTGGCCGTACTCGAAGTGGCGACAAAGCGATAGTTTACTGGCATAAACCAGAGCCAAAAGCATTTGTTGATTCAGGCATAGCCTATGCGAAGGAACTAATTCATGGACAAACCTACCACTAAGCTATTTTGGCCTTGTGTGGAGTACTATCTAGAGCTTTGTCTTGCCAAAGGGCAAAGCTCAGATACCGTTCGCAATAAGCGAGGAGGTCTTAAGAAGTTCATTATTTGGTGCCAAGAGCACAACATCAGTACGATTGACCACGTTAATTTAGATTTGATGGATGACTATGCTGCTTACCTCAATAGCTATCGTAAAAAGCTGGATAACGAACCACTAGGACCTGCTCAAAAACGTAACTTACTGACGTATGTAAAAACTTTTGTGAAGTATATGCACAGAAAGGGGTTGTTATCGAAAAACACGCTAGCTGATATAGAATTACCAAGTAAAGGACAGCAGATACCGAAAGCCCTATACAGTGTTGAAGAAATAGAAGTCATCTTAGAGCAGCCGTTATTGTTTGGCGTTAAGGGATTAAGAGATAGAACTATACTCGAAACATTCTTTGCCACCGGTATTCGCCGTGGCGAGTTAGTTAAGCTCAATGTTGATGATATCGACTTTACCGGAAAAATGGTGCGTGTACATGGTAAAGGTAAGAAAGAGCGACTAGTGCCTATAAGTCAGCGTGGGTGTGAATGGCTTGCGTTTTATATTGGTAAAATACGCCCAAGATTTGCCTTTATCAGCTCAGGAAAAGCATTGTTTTTAGCGAATAACGGTAAACGCTATGTACCAGGTAAACTATCAGATATGGCTTCACAATATGTCAAACTAGCAGGATTTGACCGCACAGGTGCTTGCCATTTATTCCGTCATAATACCGCAACCACTATGTTAGATAATGGCGCTGACTTACGTCACATTCAAGAAATGCTTGGCCATGCCAGCATTCTTACCACTCAGCTATATACCCACGTTAGCCGTAAAAAACTGTCTGAAGTTTATGAGGCTACTCATCCATCTGCGGAAGGTGGTAGTGGGTTGTTTTAAATCTAAAATATATTCTCCTGAGATTATCAGTATGAAATATGACTAAGTGGGCGAATATCTACCACTCTGTTAAGACAATTAACTAAAAGATCACATAATTAAACTTTATTCTTGTGATCAAAAATAAAAGGTGATAAATATATGTTTTCTGTTTGCGAACAGCGAACATTTCAAAGGTGATCTATGTTAAAAAATCAAGATTTACTTGTAGCACTTAAAATTCTTAGTTATGAGGAGTCGAATGATGAGTCTTTATTGCTAACAAAGGAGCTGCAAGGCAAGGCGTGGATGCACATCGATAACGACGTAGAAAAAATTAGTAAGTATGATATTGAGCAAGAGGACTTAGTTGTATCAAATGAATTAGATGATTTTGATTCAAAAGAGTTATTAATTATTGATGAATTTCTACAAGAGTCTAAATATGAAATTGATAACCAATGGACTTACCGTAAATTGGCTAAACACCTTTTTATATCTTTAAGTGAAGCAAATAATGCAGTAAAACGTTGTATAGCTGCGGGTTTGTTATTTCAACTCGGAGCCAAGCGTATTAAAGTAAACCGTCCTGTGCTTGTTAATTTTATTCGTTATGGCGCAGGAGTTTCGTTTTACACTGAACCCGGTCGTATAGTTCGTGGAATACCTACATCATACGCAGCCCCTGTTTTTAAAGAAATCTTTGCAAGCTCTAATTCAACACCTCCCGTTTGGCCATGCGCAAGAGGTACTGCTAAAGGAGTAGCAATAAATCCATTATATAAATCTGTTTCAAAAGCCGTAATGATTGATAGTTGGCTATACAAACAACTAGCTTTAGTGGACATATTCAGAATAGGAACCGCTAGAGAGAAGGAAGAAGCCCTTCCTTTTCTTGAAAAATTAAATAAAGGAAAAATATGAGAACTCCAACAGAGCATGAAATAATGTTAATGAGTGTTGCCGATGTATTAGGTGAAAAGCTATTAGAGTTAGTCACTTTTGTTGGTGGGGCAACAGTGTCTTTACATCTTGATGATGCGCAACCAATAGATATTAGAAGCACGAAAGATGTCGATTTTATTGTTTCAGTTACTAGTACCGCCGGTTACTACTCACTCAGTCAAAAATTGAGAGATGTTGGATTTAAAGAATATATTCCAGATGATGATGAAGTAGCCCCTATTTGCAGGTTTGTTTGTGACGGTATTCTTGTTGATGTAATGCCAGATGATGAGAATATTCTTGGTTTTAGTAATGAGTGGTTCAAACCTAGCCAAGAAGACCCCGTAATGTATGATTTGCCCCATGGAGTTCAAATTAAAATAGTTAAAGCTAAGTATTTATTAGCAACTAAGCTAGCTGCTTTCTTTGGGCGCAATATCGATATATTAGAAAGCAAAGATGCAGAAGATATATGTATTCTTATTAATGGTCGAGATTCATTAATTGATGACGTTTTTGAAGGACCATCCGAGTTGATTACATATATTCAAAGCAATATGACAAGGTTTATGGCAGATAGCCAATTCGAATACCTTTTCGCCAATGCACTAAATGGTGAAGAACCGGAACGAATAGATATGATTTTGGAGCGGTTTCATCAATTAGCGTCAGGAAAGGCTTTAATTTAATGGCAAATATAATTTTTACGGGTAAAGGTCCGACTCAGCCAATAAATGCTGATACAGTGAAAGAGTGGAAAATTCCAAATGGTGATATTTACCTTGTATGTGATGGTATTAATCATAATGATAATACATTAGCTGCTGTTAATTGTTTCACACAAAACTTATCTGAATCGAGCTGGATTAACATTGATAATCCTGAGCAGCTGTTAAAGGATAACATTCTTAACGCACTTCACTTAATGTCACCTGAGCACGAAGGCCTCTCTTTTTGTTGCTGTATAGCTATTGTTTCTGAAAAAGAAATAACCTTAGCACACTGTGGAGATTGTCGAATAGGTAGCCTAACTGATGAAGGTGTTAAATGGTTAACCAAAGATGATGTGCCGACATTACAACTTTATAATAAAGGAAAAATATCAAAAGATATGACCTGGTCAACTAAATTCAGTCACCCTAGTTAAGCTACTTTTTCTAACTCATTAATTTTAAATTCAAAATCATTTGGGCTTTGATACCCTAAGTAGGAATGCAATCGGTTACTGTTGTACCAC
>NZ_JABBMT010000044.1 GCF_012927645.1 Pseudoalteromonas arctica
AAAAGTTTTATGTCTTTCGACAGCTCAATGAATTCTGAATTTATTTAATATCTTTCGATATTGAATTGACTGTGCTGCAATTCCTACCTAAGTAGTTATTGCTGTTGGTCACTCAGTTTTCAATTGATACTCTAAATTTGTTTGCCTCACTTAGTAAACTAAGCTTGGCTGTTAGAACTCAATCTGTACGAGTGCCCACACAGATGATTGCTTTATATTGTTAAAGAACGTTGCGACATTGTCGCTAGGGATGCGTATAATACATCCTTTATTTTTCGAGTCAACACTTAATTTTAAACTTTCTTACGATGATTAAAACTCAAGTTTTATTTAACTCTCTGAGTTGTTCGTGCCCCGCTATGCGTTGGCGTTTCCCGTCTCAGTGGGGTCGCATTATAGGGAGATCCAAAAACAGATCAACACTTTTTTGCAATCTTTTGACCATTCGCTCAAAAAGCATGCAAAACATTTTAAAAGAACACTTAATCGATGCTTTTTCGAGTCTTTTTTGATGTAAATTAAATTATTTCACCTAAATATCATTGCTATGTTCATTTATCGCGTTAAGATAGCAAGCTCACAATGTTAAATTAATGTTTATTTCCTGTTTATTGGTAGATCAAAATGAAATTACCCGATCAAAAATCTCTTATCTCTTCAGTTATCCTTGCTGTTATTGGTTTCGTTATAGTTAATTTTGCGCTTTCGAGCCTACAATTAAGTCCCGCACTGTTGTTTGGTGCTGGTTTATTAATTGGTGGTGTAGTTATAGCTGCAATGTCATCTGGCGATGTAGAAGAAGCCGAAGTAAAAACAAAAACACTTTATGTGGGCAATCTTCCTTATCGTGCAAATGAAGGTGTAGTTCGCGCTTTATTTGAAGAACAAGGTAAAGTGTTTAATGTACGCTTATTAAAGGATAAAAATACTGGCAAACGTCGTGGCTTTGGCTTTGTTGAAATGGCAGAGTTAGATGCTGATAATGCTATTGCAAAATTAAACGATAGCGAGTTTCAACAACGTACATTGAAAGTTCGTGAAGCAAAACAAAAACAAGATGATGAATCTAACTCTTTTCGTTCTGAGTCGGATCAATCAGCGTAACTAGCTCCACCGGTTGCTTATCAACATAAATAGAAGCCGTTGCGTAATAACGTAGCGGCTTTTTCTTGCCTGTACACTTATTAGTATCAAGCTCATTACTCCAATCAATATTATGTTCTGTTAGTATTGCACACACACGTTTGGCTATTGCTACGCCGGAATCAAGTAATAGTACAGTACTATTAAAATACTCATTCAAACCTTTTGCTAAAATTGGAAAATGCGTACAACCTAACACGATTACATCCACTCTATTGTCAATAGCGAGACTATCGAGCTCTGCAACTAGTTTGTCTTGCATAATCTTTTTACTTTGGTATGTTTGCTCCGCCAACGCTACAAGTTCAACGCTCGCATATAAATGTACTGTAACAGCTTGACCATGCTGGCTTATCAACTGTTGTGTATAACTACTTTCTACTGTTGCTGGTGTGGCCAATAAGGCAATATGCTGTGACTTAGATAATAAAGCGGCGGGTTTAATTGCGGGTACTACACCGACGATCGGTATCGTGGTTAACTCGCGAAGTGCGCTCAGTGCTGAAGTAGATGCGGTATTACAAGCAATAACTAACACATCAACGTGTAATTGTTGTGTTTCTATAAAAATTAATAATCCGCTGAGGCGCTGAATTATGGTTTGTTGACTCAGTTTTCCATAAGGTAGGTAGGCGTTATCCATAAAATAACTATAGCGGCCATCAGGTATGTATTGCTGAATATGCTTCAGCACTGTGGTACCACCAATGCCCGAATCAAAAACCATGATATGAGGTGACAAACAACTCGCTCCTTATAATAACTAAGCTGAGCAGTTTGCCACGCGATGTACTGAAAATAAAGCTTATGCTTCACTCTCTAGTGCAGCTGAGCGCAATTTATTCATTTGCTCAAACATCGATTTTGTATAGTCGACTAATTTGCTTATTTCTGCTTGGTCTTGATTTAACCATTGTAAAATGCCTGACAATTCATTTTGCAAACCAAGATCACCTGCTTTATTAAAGGCATTTTTTAGATCGTCATTAAATGGCGCTATTTTTTCAGCCACAGCTTTCTCTGGTGTTGGTTTGTTCTCTTCATAGCCTTTTATTGCTGCAAACGTTTTAGTTTGTTTTAACTCCATTGAAAACGCGACTAGCTGTTCGTTGCCTAAGTTCAGCTCTTGTGCTTGTTCAAAGGCTTGTTCTAAATCGCCACCAAAAAATGTTTTACTAACATTTTGCAAGTCTTCCATCATTGCATTTATAGCCTTTTGTTCATCTTCGTTTAAATCACCATTTACTGACATGCTAAATGATAACTCCCGCGATTGTGATGATGCACTGGCATAACCTTCATTTTGACCATTACGCTGATAACTACTGGCTGATTGCTGTTTAAATGCATCAGCAAAACTAATACTCACTTCATCACCTTCTGCTGTGGTGAAGTTATATTGCGCATTATTACTTAAACTTAAATACTGTGCTTGAGTAACACTGATAGAATCCGATTTAGGATTAAATAAATTCTCTTCAAATTCATCCAGGCCATTAAAAATACCCTCTTTGGATTTTTCTATGCCCTGTTCAATTTCGTCGTTTAGAATACCGGTATCTTTTAATTCACCATAGGCGTCATCAATACCTGTTTGTACACCTTTGCGTGCATCACTAAGCATACCTTTGAGTTTTTCATTATCGGCACCATTGGCTTGCGCTTTCTTAACGGCACCTGTTACAAAGTCCAAAACGTTTTTGACGATTTCTTCAAAATCAAACAGTGGTTTGTCTTTTTTCTCTTCCGCGAC
The DNA here is from genome assembly GCF_012927645.1 of Pseudoalteromonas arctica. Classification (GTDB taxonomy): domain Bacteria; phylum Pseudomonadota; class Gammaproteobacteria; order Enterobacterales; family Alteromonadaceae; genus Pseudoalteromonas; species Pseudoalteromonas arctica_A. The sequence goes on from NZ_JABBMT010000044.1 coordinate 2,897, forward strand.
AGGTAAGCCTAAGGCCTCAGCCATTTTGTCACCTAATACTTTTGCAGCTAATTCTTTACCACGTTGCTGGTAACTATCTTGGGGCGGCTGTATTGTAGGTTGCTGTAATGCAGCTTTGTTACTGTATTTATTGACGTTGTTGTTTGGAACAAAGCCAAAGTTGCCAATTTTCATGATCCGACTCCTATTTTTACTTACTTTAAGTATCGGCCCAAAAATAAATAACTAAAGTAAAATGTACAAAAAAACAGCATCATTCGTTACGCAAAACTAGACAAATAATCCCTGCCCCCTACAATAGCGCCGATAAACAGCATAATGAAATAAGGTAGTAGGTAATGGCGGTTATAAAGATCGATACAACAGGATACGACGCACAGTTAAATGAAAAAGAGCAACGTATCATTGCGCAATTCCAACGCTTTGGTGTTGAACAATTAGAAGTCTTTGCCTCTGAGCCAATTCATTACCGTCAACGCGCTGAATTTAGAGTATGGCACGACGGCGATGAGTTATTCCACATTATGTTTGATCAAGCTACCAAAGATAAAATCAGAGTCGATGTGTTTGACCCTGCAGCGCCGCTAATTGGGGAGGTAATGCAGGCAATGATCGATAATCTTAAAGGCTGTGAAGTATTGCGTCGTAAATTATTCCAAATAGATTATCTTGCTAGTTTAAGCGGTGAAATTTTAGTGAGTTTGCTTTATCACAAACCACTCGACGAAGAATGGCTAGCAGCTATCAAGTCACTAAAAGAATCATTGAGTGAACGCTTTAAAATTGATTTTATTGGTCGTGCTCGCAAACAAAAAGAAGTGCTCGGTGATGATTTTGTTACTGAGCGTTTAACAGTTAATGGCCAGCAACTTATTTACCAACAAGTTGAAAACAGCTTTACGCAGCCAAATGCTAAAGTAAACATTAAGATGCTGGAGTGGGCACAAGACTTATGTAAACCACTAAAAAATGATTTACTAGAACTCTATTGTGGTAACGGTAACTTTTCAATTGCCTTAGCTGGGTCGTTTGATCGTGTATTAGCAACCGAAATCTCTAAATCGTCAGTACACTCGGCGCAGTATAATATTGCTAAAAATAACGTAACTAACTTAGATATCATTCGTATGTCGAGCGAAGAGTTTACGCAAGCAATGAACGGCGAGCGTACATTCTCTCGGTTAGAAGGGATTGATCTAACCAGCTACGATTGTCAAACTATTTTAGTAGATCCACCACGCGCAGGCATGGATACATTAACATGTGATTTAGTCGCCAATTACGAGAGCATTATTTATATTTCGTGTAACCCTGAGACACTAGAACGCGATTTAGAGCACCTAACTCGCACTCATGGAGTCAAACGGTTTGCGATTTTTGACCAATTTCCATATACCCACCACATTGAATCAGGGGTATTTTTACAACGTAAATTGTAAAGTATCTATGCCAGTGCTTTTTCAGCACCTAGCTTAAATTCAGCAGTCACATCCTCACCAGTATTAGTAATTACTTTATGATTGTTGATTTCAGCGGGATCTCTCGGGGTAGATAAACCACCAGCAACTTCAGGGCAGAAGGACACTACACCCCCTTGCTGTTGCCTGCAGGGTGAAGCAGTTGCTGCCCAGTGCCGTCGTAGCGTACAGGCGTGCCAAGCAAACAACTTGAAACCAGTATTTTATGCATTTCTTACCACCTGTAACAAAAAAGCTCCGCGTACGGAGCTTTTACAATAAACACTAAACAGCTCTATTTAGCAGCTAAGTAATTAATCAATTTGCTAATATCTTCAGGCTCAGTAATACCTGATTCACGACCTAGGTTAAGCTTATATTTACCATTTACGATAAATGTTGGTACGCCACGCAGTGCCCCCTTATCTTTATAGTAATCTTGGTCACGCTTCATTTTTGAACTCATAGTGCGTACTGAAAAACTTTTATACAGTTTATCAAACTTATCACCGTCAACACCTTGCGCGACAAATACATCTTTAACATCAGCTAGTTCATTAAACTTAGCACGTTTAACGTGAACATGATTAAACATGGCTGCAATAATGGCATCTTTTTGTGGTAGTACTTCAGCTGTTGCAAGTGCCTGTGAAATCATTTGTTGATTTTCAGGATCACGAACACCAATAAAATCGACGTGGCTCTTTTTAAACTTAATACTTGTATCAAGCTTAGGTTTAACATCAGCTAGTAAAGGTTCATAGTTATTACAAGCAGGACAATAAAATGAGAAAAATTCTTTGACCTCTGGCTTTTTGCTGGCACGCTCAGATACTACATCATAATGCACACCTTCTTCGTACGTCGTTGCTGCATTTGCAGCTAATGGTAATAGCAGCGCTAGTAATCCTGCTTTAACTAATTTTATCATCGGTAAAAACTCCAAAAATTATTGTTTTAATAGCTTATTGTTGTAATAAAAAGGTAACTAACTGATCAAGCTGTTCTTGGCTTGTGATGGTATTCATATTAATTTTGTATTTATCATTAACTATAAACGTTGGCACACCGGTTAAGGCTCCCATTTGTGAAAACTTATTTTGCTTGTCTTGCATGGCTTTTTCCGCCGCAATCACAGGCATGCTGGCAATATTTTTATCAAAGGTATCGCTATCAATGCCATTTACTGCAAGTAATGCTTTAACGTCTTTAATATTATTGAGTGGAGCACGTTTTATATGAATGCTGTCAAACATTTGATCTGCAACTTGCTCACCTTTGTCATGCTGTTTAGCAATGATATACGCATAACTCAAATTACTTTGCACTTCTGGCGCTAAACCACCTAAAAAATTCACATGGTTTTTTACAAACTCAGTACCTGCAGGCAAGCTTTTTTCCATTGCTTTAGCTACTGGTTCAAACTTAAAACAGTGCGGGCAATAAAATGAAAAGAATTCTGTTACTTGTGAGGTTTTACTTTTTTCAATTTTTAGTACGTCATAGTGCTCACCAGCTTTAAAATCTGTAGCCATGGCAGCAAACGGTAGGCATAAGATTAGTAAACTCAGTTTTAATTTTTTAAGCATTGGACTCTCGTTTCAGATATTTTTAATAATTAGTTAGGCAGCAACGTCAGCGGCGGCTCTTGTAGTGCAGAATACTGCTCTTTTAGCGCTAAAATTTGTTGCTCCCAGTATTTGTCATCAGCAAACCATGAAAAGTTCCGCGGAAATGCCGGATCTTCCCAGCGTTTAGCTAGCCACCCCATATAATGAATCATACGCATTGCACGTAACGGTTCAATCAATTTGAGCTGAGTATGATCAAAATCACAAAACTCTTCATAGGCTGCCACTAAGGTGTCTAACTGTAACAGTTGATTGTTCCGATCGCCACTGAGCATCATCCATAAATCTTGAATAGCGGGCCCTTGGCGACTATCATCCAAATCAACAAACATTAAGGCATTTCCCGCCCACAGAATATTACCGGCATGGCAATCACCATGTAAGCGTATAGTATCCACTTGCTGATAAAGCGATTTCGTTTTATCGATTACCATATCTAAGATGGTATAAAATGCGGTAGTTAAACTGCTAGGCACCAGATTACTTTTTTGTAACTGAATTTTAGCTGTATCTAAATACTCGTCACACCCTATGACCGGTCGTTCGCTAAAAACATTTCCTTTCGCTACTTGATGCATCCGGCCAATCAAACGACCAAGCACATCTAACTGATCAAGATTATCAACTTCAAAGATACGTCCCCCGACACTTGGGAACAAAGTAAATAGATAACCATTATGCTCAAATAAGCTTTTGCCATTGCGCTGTATCGGCGCAACTACAGGCACCTCAGCATCAGCCAATTCATATGCAAAGCTATGCTCTTCGAGTATTTGCGCCTTACTCCAGCGCTCGGGACGATAAAATTTCACCACATAACGTAGGCCATCTTCAGCTTTGAATTGATAAACACGGTTTTCGTAACTGTTCAGTGCTAATAAGCCAGACTCTGCGTAAATGCTAATACTTTCGACCGCATCTAAAATCGAATCTGGGGTGAGGTCAACAAAACTAAATTTACTCATAATTCTCATCACTTATAAAAAAGCGGGAAAACCCCGCTTTTTATTTATTATCAGTGTACTTAACTATCGCGCTTTAAAGAAGTTACTCGGTTGCGAAATTTGCGAGCTTGGATCATCTACTGGCGATAATACAAAGCTAAACTTGGTTATAGGTGCTTTCAAGTCATACGGGTCCATTACTAAAGACAATGGCACATTATGTGATTCACCAGCTTGCACGGTAAAGGTTTGCTTACCAATGTATTTGAAATTCTCTAACCCTTCTACTTTGATATTAAACGTTTGCTCATATTGCGCTTTGTTGATCACTTTAAGTGTATAGGTGTTTTCGACAAGACCATTAAAATCGACTCGATAGAGTTGATTGCGGTCACGAATAATATCCAAGTCCATTGGTTTACGCATCACAATATTCGTTAACAGCGCTGCGCTGAGCACCACTAATATAACAATATAACCAATAATCTTAGCGCGCAGAGGATTGGTTTTGTTCTCTGGCGTTTGCAGGTTACGCTCAGTGGTATATGAAATAAGCCCGCGCGGATAATTCATTTTATCCATTACCCCGTCGCAGGCATCGATACAGGCGCCACAGTTAATACATTCAGCTTGCAGACCATTGCGAATATCGATCCCTGTTGGGCATACTTGTACGCACAAATTACAGTCAATACAGTCACCCAAGCTAAGCTCTTGTCGATCTTGTTTACGACTACGTGGACCACGATTTTCACCACGTTTTTCATCGTAGCTCACGGTGAAAGTATCTTTATCAAACATTGCAGATTGAAAACGCGAATACGGACAAATATGCAAGCACATAATTTCGCGCATCCAACCAGCATTACCATAAGTACATATTGCAAAGCCGATGATACTCACTAGCGCATAGCCGCCAACATTGAAAGTTATGAAGTCAGGGAGTAGTTCGCGAATAGGTGTGAAATAACCAACAAAGGTCAATGCGGTGTATAAAGAAAAAGCTATCCAACTGGTATGTTTGGCTGTTTTACGCCAAAATTTATCCAAGTTCATTGGTCGCTGATCAAGTTTTTTGCGTTGATTAGCAGTCCCTTCAAACTTTTCTTCAAACCAAATAAAAATAAACGTCCAGACGGTTTGCGGGCATGTATAGCCACACCAAACCCGACCGTAAAAGGTGGTCACTAAGAATAATGCGAATGCTGCAAGCATCAGAATAAAAGCAAGAATAGTAAAATCTTGTGGCCATAGAGTGAGCCCAAAAATGTTATATTTTTGACCAATGAGATCAAATAATACCGCTTGTTGGTCATTAAAATTTATCCATGGCAGTGCCATGAACGCCAACATACCAAGAAAACCAATACGCTGTCTTAATAGTTGATGTAACCCTTTAACCGCACGTACATAAATGCGATTACGGGGATTAAATCTATCCTGTTGAGCATATAGATCGGGCTTTTCGATCTTAACCTCACTAGGAATATTTTTTACTTTTATTTGCTTGTCCATCGAAGTTCCTCAACGCCGCTTGGAGAATGAAAGTCAAACAATCATATAACGCTATTTAGATAGCTAACAACTACGCTTACATATAAAAATATGTGCTAACTAAACTACAGCGCCGTAAAAGTTCAGAAATTTCTGAAAAATCTAATTGTTCTCTGTCATTATACCAACTCTCCTAAAAAAAGCTGACATTCATTGATAAATAATTTATTCACCTAACTTGCTTGCTTTACAAAGGGGCATTTTATTACACTGGTGTCTAATTCGTACCCGTTCAGATCAAAGTTTACTCACATATGAAAAAATTCCTTGTACTAGTTGTAGTGATACTTGCGTTATTCACAATTGATCACCCAATGATAAAAGAACCTCGAGAAAAATTATTAGGGGAAGGTGTAGGGCTATTAAGTAGTGCTAGCAACATTAACCGTGGGCCCGCGGCGAGCATGGCAAAAAACCGCATCAAGTCAGAACTAACACTTTCAGAAAGCGAGTTAGAGTATTTAGAAGAAACCATGCAAACTGATGAACAACTGCAGCTATTCCATACTCGTTACTGCCGCAGTAAAGATCTCAACTTATATTTTTACGAAGATCGTTTAAATACAGTGTGTGACATCGTCTCAACAGCATTGGCTGAGCGCAGAGGTAAATAGTGGATTTTTCAGCTTTAACAAAAAGAAGCAGCGCATCGTTTAACCAACATAAAAATCTACTGAAGAAGCTGGCGAAAGGACAAGCGGTAAAATGTGAAGTATGCCAAGGCATATTAACGTTAGATTTAAAGACTCAGCAACCTGCCAAAGGGGTTGCTAAATGCCCGAATGGCTGTACTGAAATTGTGTTGGATTTAGCATAATGCTAACTCCAACCATCTTCTTCATCAGCGTATAAACCACTTTGTACCGCGATAATTTCTATTAACTCAGCAAATCCTAATGCAAAATCTCCCATTAGTTCATACTGTTGCTGGCTTAGTTGTATTTCACTAAGCTGATTTTGCTGGGCAATTGTTGTAATAAGCTGAGGCTCTAAAGCAAAAAAGCCTAAACTGGCGTAAGCGGTTTGCAGTGTATCAGTTAAGTCAGCTGTTAGTGCATCAGCTTGCATTAGCTTATTAATATATACCTGTGCTCCCTGAACAAAACCCTGACACCATTGCTGGCATTCATGCAAATCTAGGTAGCTGTCGTCTTGATCACTCACCTGTAAACTTACAGGGAGCTTAAAGCCTGTTTCATAAACTTGTTCACTGATCTGATGATACAAAGCCATCAATGCAAATAATGTTTGTTCTTCTAGCTGATCGTGTGTATCTGGCACTATCCGTTCAAGCCACTCGTGTACGTCTAATGGCTCAGGAGAGCAAATAACCGCAAATAAGTAACCTTGGCTCTGCACAAGTGTCATGGCGCCATTACGGCTCGCTAAATACGCACTTAACTGCTGACCATGTTGCTGTGTAAATTCAGGAATTTGCATAAAACAATTCAGCCTTGTTTAAAAATTCAATGGATAACGGCCATTACTATCTGCACGGCCTAAAAATTTGGCGGCATCGTGTACTTCTTTTGGTAGTGATGCTTCTGGCTTGATATATCCAGCCACTTTAAAGTCCATGTTTGCTTTCAAGGTTGCATCAGCCGCTAAGCCCAAGCGGTTCTCAGGATCTACTAACACGGCTATATCGCCCGACTTACAGCTTAACTTGCCACTTAATGGACCAACGCTAAACCAACCAGACAATCCTTGCACATCGATGTTTGGACTGGCAATTTCACCTTTTAATGCATCACAATAAGGCGCTCCTGAGAGATATTCATCTAACTCAACAATTACTCTGCCTTTAGCATTAATAGGTAATGGCAACTGCAAACGCTGCATCGCACGTGCAACGCTCAAACGCAATGTAGCATCATTTAATGCCACTACTTGATCAAGCAAACCATAACTAAAGTCACTGCGACCTGACAATTCACTAGTCTGTCGCGGATCTCCAAACTTTATACTGCCTGTCAGCTGTCCGGTGAATAATGCCCAACCAGAAATATCCCAGTTTAAATTATTAATCTGTTCATCTTGATAGCGCAGCTGCATTATTCTCCCCTGCCAAATGCTACCCGATGCTTTACCTATTTGCAGATCTTTAGGTAAATAAGGATTTGCTAAATTAAGCGCAACTGCAGCTGGCGTTTTTAATAGTGCAAAAAAGATAAAACCGAAGAAAAATATTACTATAAGCATCGCTATTTTTTTCATTCTTTACTTCTCTAATACCAGTCGGCTAACGCGCACGTAGCCTGGTTTATCATCGCGACTGAGATCTAAATTTTCAATCAATACGCCTTTAGTGTTTACCAGTTCATCAAGCCATTCTATAAGCTTATTAAACTGTACCGAGTCGATGGTTAATCTTAATGAATTATCGCTAGGCTGCATTTTGCTGATAGTTATATCGTAGCGACCACGGCTAGCATTAACTATTTGACTCAAGTTTTGGTCACTTGTTACAGCACGCGCACTCCCTGCTTTGAGTTTAACAATACTGTTATCAACCCACGCTAATAATTCTTGCTGTTTAACTTGGTTTTTTTCAGCTTCAGTTATCGCGTTGTTTAGTGGTCTAAAAATACCCATAACTAATATAAAAATAACAAAAATAACCCCTGCGACCATCACCAACTGTTGTTCTTGCTCTTTTAAGCCACGCCAATGTTTTAAAAGTTGTTGCTTCATGCTGCACCTCGTAGTTTGATTTCACCGACTACAAAGTCGCCATCATTATTTAATGAGCCTTGGTCTACGGTTAATCCGCGCTGTTCAAGAATTGCTTTAACTTTGCCAAAGGTTTGAAAATCTTTTCCGCGAGCACGAACTCTAAGTTCATTGCGACGTTGATCATAACGCAATGTCTCAGGGGTAAACTCTTGTACTTGGCTAAATACCCCCACCAGCGCATTCGTTAAATCTAGGAAGCTGGCACTGCTGCCCCCTTCTAATTTAGCCAATTCACCCTGAATTTGGTTTTTGATCAAATGCGGGCGTACTGTTTTACCCGGAAAGGCAGTTTGATAACGCTCAACCACCTGTGTTTTAGCGACTTCAAGCTCACTATTTAGCTGATACAATTCAATACTTTTTACAGCCACAGAGCCAACTAACGCGACACTCGCTGCAATGGCGGCACTTTGCCAATACGCCCACCATAATGTGCTTTGCTTTTTCAGTTGATATTGACCTTGGCGAAGATTGAATTTTATCTCAGGTAATTGTTTAGCAAATAACGCCAGCGGTAAATCATAAGCATCGGTATGCGCCATAAGATTAACCGTTTCTGGAAATTGCGAGGCAGGGCTGTAATGTGCAACATTAGGGTGGCCTAAAGCAGTTAAATACTCCGCCAACCAGCTTTGCTCTACTGCACTGATCCGCCATGCACCTTGCTTACATAACCATTGATTATTAAGCTCAATAACGCTTAATCCCTCATGTTCCGCAGTAGGAAGCAATAATGCATCGGGTAACAGTTTGAAAACTTCGATTTCATGTTCAGCAAATACAGCTAACCAAGTTTCAAACCATTCTCGGTCAGTCATGGCAACTTTAATGGCGTGCTTGTCACCGACCATAGTAGGCTCAGCAATCGCGATAAATAAGTCATCTACGTCACATGCAATCTCCTCTTCAAGCATATATGGGAGCGCTTGCTCAAGCTTACGATTCCACTTGGTCGGCAGGATTACAGTTTTTAATTGCACCTGATCGCACGGAAGTAATACCACAACTTCACGGCTCTGTGCTTTTTCAACTAACTCACCCAGTTGCTCAGCGTTCGGCAATCCGCCACTGGCAATTATTTCTTGTTCTAATGGTGAGTAAATCAGCCAATTAATACTTTCTTGTTGAGTTTGACCCGTGCGGATCAACAGTATTTCTGTCACTGTACGCCTCCAAATTTTCGCGCCAGTATAGTTACTTCGCCATCTTTGGCATGCAGTAATGTGGTCATCGAAAAACGCAGATCGACAAATTTAGCCTGCGCTTGTAGTTTAAAATATTCGCTATTTATGGTGAACAGCTTTTCAACAGACTTAACATTTTGAGCCCCTTGTTGATTCACTTGTTCAAAAAATTCTTCAATATTACTAAAGCCTTCTTCTGGTCGGACTGATAGTACACTTTGCGCACCTGACTCACTCAAACCATCAATCAATGCACTCAATAATAATGCCTGTTCAGGAGCGATTGTATTGACATTAATTGCTAACAATTCGCTATCTGGGATCACGCATACGTATGGCAAGATTTTTTCCATCACTAATGGATTAAAGCCTTTAACCAAACGCAGCTCTGAGCTTGATGCAAAAAAACTATTCGCTGTCATATAGGGGGATTTACGCGATAAATACTCATCTTCCTCAGCGCCAGAACGATAAGTAATACTATCTTCATCGAGCCAGTCGTAAACACTGTCAGCCATGGCTTCTTCCGACTCTTCTGCTGGCAAGTCTTCAATATTTTCTAATAGCGCTAATAACGCGGTGTGCGCAGGATTGGTTTTATCAGCACTACCAGTTTGTGGCGCTTTAACACGTAATGCATTGAGATTTAAACAAGCCTGTAAGTCCGTGATCTTGCCTTGCAAAGTACCATTATCAACCGGATAAGGAATATCGCCTTGTTGCGCCCAAATTTGTTTTAAAGTGGTTTTGTCAGGGTCATCTTTTTTGCTTTGTAATAACGCTTTAATAGCCAGCTCTTCTGCGGCATAGGCATACCACTTAGCTTGCTGATGACCTTGTATATTGGTACTTTTTTGCACTTGAACAAGCAAGTTAGTACTCATCTCTACGGCTAAAATTGATGCCAAGGCAACAATAAACAAGACAATTATAAGCGCGGCGCCATGTTGAGATTTATGGTTCACTTAAACCTCCCGCCTTCCCATTACCTGGAACTAAAAAAACGCGTCTTATCGGTTCTTCATCAATTTGTTGCAATGTAACTGCCACAGCTTTTGGCAAGGCTTTGCCCTGCCACTGCTCTTGCCATTCATGCTTTTCATCTAAAAATTCAAATTTAAGATCTTCGATATCTTTAAGAATAACTTGCACTCGCGGTTCAAGGTTATCGAGTTGATCAACATAAACCCGATATACGCGCTCAAGGTTGTCATCAATAACACGATAACCCACTGCTTGTAGTTCTGAACGCGGTAATAAATTAATTGGGTTAATCCAGCCATCTCGCACAAAGGCAATACCGTCATACTGGCTATCAATGGTGTAACGCCCAGCAAGTAGGTATTGTTCTTGCACATCACCGGCTTCATTACGCACGACACGTTTAGTCATTTGGCTGAAGTCTTGATCCATTAATCTAAAGGTCGTTTGCAAACCATTCAATTCTGCAATTTTTTCGTCTGATGCACCTTTAGCTTTGGTGGTCGAATCAAGAATTTGGTGAGTAGCCAACACGACGAATGCTAAGATCCCCAGCGCTACCATCACTTCTAAGAGTGTAAAACCGCGCTGCTTCACTTATTTGCTACCTTTATTTAAATAGCTGATGAGCTCATAAACCGAGTGCTCTAACTTTTCATCACTAAATACATTAATCGTTACTTTGACAAAACTTTTATCTGCTGTCGCTGCGATATTTTGACGCCAATACCATTCTATACCAGCCATTGTTTCAGTGCCTTTTGCGCCATTTTTGCCTTGCCATTTATCGCCTAAGGTACGCTGTTCAATCATTACATTCTCAGCTACCCAAGAGGCATAGGTTTGCTCTTCAAGGCTTGATAAGTGATTAATATGCTCGGCTGTTGCTTGCATGGCCGCAATTCCTGCCATGGCACAAATACTCAGCGCTACCATAACCTCAAGTAAGGTAAAACCTTTAGACCTGCGATACATTATTCTGGCTCTCTGCGTAGGTTAACCGGTGCGGAAAATTCCCCTTCGATGAAATATACAGGTTCTTTTTCATCTTTTAATGCATAGATAAGTTGAAACGCGCTAACTTCACCAGAAGATAAAATAAGGACTTGCGGGATTTTAAGTTGTTTAAGCTCTAAAAAATCATCCTCATCACCGCCACTCATTAACTCGCGCCAATTAGATTGTTCGAGTAGATTATCTTGAGCCCAGGCGAGATCTTCTAGATTAAGTGTCAATTTGAGACGTTCATCAACAGTCACCGGTGCAAACAGCTTTTCTCGATCGAAAGTGATCCATTTTTCACCATCAAATACTAAAAACTCCAACGTATCTTTATCAAGCAAAAAACCTAATTCAACCTGATTTAAGATTGCAAATTCAGAGGCCATATTAATGGTGGTATGCAGTCTCAGTGCTTGTGTATCCAATTCATCTTCAACACCGCCATCAAGACTATATACCACCATTTTTGTGGCGAAGGCTATCACCACCAGCACAACTAGAATTTCAATTAAGCTAAAGCCACGCATCGGTGACTTTAGCTTTACAAGGCGCAACTTAGCTCGACTTAACAGCATATTAAGCTCAGTGCTGGGGACAAAAATGCTTTTATATCAAGATGCATTTTTATTTTTCTTCGTCCCAGTTACCAATATCGTCATCAGTACCCACTTCGCCATCCGGTCCCATTGAGAACAAATCAAATTTACCCACTTCACCTGGGCTGATTAATTGATATGGGTTACCCCATGGATCTTCTGGTAATTTAGAAATAAAGCCACCTTCAGGAAAGCGTTTTGGTACTGGCTCTACGCTTGTTTTAGTCACTAACCCTTCAAGGCCTTGCTCAGTAGTTAAGTAAGCTTTGTTCTTTAATTTATAAAGACTCATAGCATCTTCAAGCTGCTGTATATCAAGATGCGCTTTATCTAATGCTGCCTCTTCTTGCTGACCCATAATGTTAGGTGCCACGATTGACATGATCATGCCAATGATAACCAGCACCACCATAACTTCGAGTAATGAGAAACCTGCTTGTTTATTCACGTACATACCTCTGTTGTTCTTAATAATTCACTATCGTAACACGATGAAAATGCATTACGAAATCCCTAAAATAGTTAAAGTCCAATCGCTTTATTCATTGCCATAATAGGTTGTAATATGGCCATTACGATAAACAATACAATAACCGCCATGGACGCTATCATCGCAGGCTCTAAGAGTTTTAGCGAGACATTTACCATGGTTTCGAATTCACGGTCTTGATTGTTTGCAGCACGCTCTAGCATTTGCTCGAGCTCACCTGATTTCTCCCCACTGGCGATCATATGCAGCATCATCGGTGGGAATAATTTTGTTTGTTGTAAAGATGCTCTTAAACTTGCCCCTTCACTAACGCGGGTTGCAGCATCAGCCACTGCTTTTTTAATTTTCTCGTTGATCAATACGCCACCAGAAATACGCATCCCCTCTAGTAACGGCACTGAACTTGATGACAATATACTCAGTGTTCGAGCAAATCTGGCGGTATTAATACTACGAGCAACTTTGCCAATGCCCGGCATAATCAAAATTTTCGAATCATACCAAAAACGGATCTTAGGCTGTTTGAGCGCATGTTTAACACCAATCACTGTGGCGGTAAATAACACCAAAGTAATAAACCAATAATTTTGTACATAGTTACTCGCCGCCATGACCCATTCCGTCGTCCAAGGTAAAACCTGCTTTGACTTTTCAAATGTCTTCAATATTTTCGGCACGACTGTCCCTAGTAATATTGACACGATACCAATGGCAAATATTACTAATATCACCGGATATACCATCGCCTGCGTGATTTGACTACGCATGTGTTGGCGTTGTTCCGTGTAATCGGCTAAACGATTCAATACAGCATCTAAGTGACCTGACTTTTCGCCTGCAGCCACCATAGCACGGTATAAATTATCAAACACATGTGGAAACTCAGACATGCCATCAGCCAAGGTATAACCTTCAACAACTTTCGAACGCACCGACATTAACATGCGTTTCATACGTGGTTTTTCACACTGTTCAGCCACCGCCATTACCGCCCCTTCAACCGGTAACGCCGATTGAATGAGTGTAGCGAGTTGGCGAGTGATCAAAGCGAGATCTGAGGTAGATATTTTCGCTTTAAAAAAGCTGCCAAATAGCGAGCTTTTTTCGCCTTTAATTTGCTTTTCGCCTTCGCCGGCAAGCACAACTTCGAGCGGCGTCAGACCTTGTTCACGTAACGATTGGCGAATTTGTTTGGCGGTATCCGCTTCTTGAATACCTTTCTTCTCTTTACCGCGAGCATCGAGCGCGCGATATTCAAATGCTGCCATTGTTAACCTTCCTCACGCGTTACACGTAATACTTCTTCAAGGGTGGTTTTACCAGCTAATACGCGACTACAGCCATCTTGGCGAATACTTGGGGTATGTTTGCGAATGTACTTTTCAACACTTTGCTCACCTTTACCACTGTGAACAAGTTCGCGAACAGTTTCATCAACGACCAGTAATTCATGAATACCGGTACGACCACGGTAACCATTAAAGTTACACTCTTCACAGCCAACGGCTCGGTAAATGGTCGGCGGATTATCAAATGGTACGCCAAGCAATTCACACTCGCGCTCATCGGCTACATGTGCTTCTTTACAGCTATTGCATAAAGTACGTACTAGCCGTTGCGAGAGGACGCCAAGTAAAGAGGATGATAATAAGAAAGGCTCTACGCCCATATCTTCCATACGAGAGATAGCACCTGCTGCGGTGTTGGTATGCAATGTCGACATCACTAAGTGACCCGTAAGTGAGGCTTGCACGCCAATTTGTGCGGTTTCAAGGTCACGTATTTCACCAACCATTACGACATCTGGATCTTGACGTAAGATTGCCCGTAAGCCACGGGCAAAGGTCATATCAACTTTAGTATTTACCTGAGTTTGGCCAATGCCTGGGATTTCATACTCAATTGGATCTTCAACCGTTAAAATATTACGATCGCGAGAGTTAATTTGACTCATACCCGCATAAAGCGTGGTACTTTTTCCCGAACCAGTTGGGCCGGTCACCAAAATAATTCCGTGCGGTTTACTGATCAAATCAGAGAACAATTCACGATTACGCAGTGTCATACCTAAATCTTCAAGATTTAAACGCGCATTATTTTTATCAAGCAAACGCAATACAACCCGCTCACCAAAACTTGATGGCATGGTTGAGACCCGTACATCAACTGCACGCCCTGCGATACGTAAACTTATACGACCATCTTGTGGGATACGCTTTTCCGCAATATCGAGTTTCGCCATTACTTTGATACGTGAGACTAACAACGATGCCAGTTTACGGTTTGGTTTCAGTACTTCTTTAAGTACGCCATCAACCCTAAAGCGAATAACGAGCTCTTGCTCAAAGGTTTCGATGTGAATATCTGACGCACCTTCTTTGATTGCTTCACTAAGCATCGCGTTAATCAGTTTAATGATTGGTGCGTCATCATCACCGGCGAGTAAGTCTTCCGTTTGTGGCATTTCTTCAGCAAGCGAAAATAGGTCTACCTCGTTACCGATATCTTCCATCATTTGCTGAGTTTCAGAACTATCGCGTTGATATGATGCTTCTAATAATAACTCAAACTTGTCATCAGCTAAATGTTCAAGCGTAAAGCCATGCCCAGCGATGCGACGAACTTCTAACAAAGCATCAATATCAAGCTCCCCCCGATAGAAAACCACCCGGTCATCGTTATCTTTACTTAATAGCATGCCTGTACGTCGTGCATATGAAAATGGTAGCCGCTTATTAGGCAGCTCAACTAAATCATTACTGGTCAACAGCTCGCTATTATTTTGTGGCTGCGGGAGCTCTGCGGTGATCTCAGTGAGTGCATCAGTCATTATTGCGCCCATCGGTACTTTGCTGTTTTATGTATTCTTCATACGTTGGCGGTAATACTAATGCATCATTCCACTCAGGTAGGATTGGCATATCGGTTAAAGGCATTAAATCAATACCATCTTCTTTTTGTTTATACTGCTCACTACGAATAAAGTTATATTTGCTGTGACTCAATTTATTCATTGTAATTCCATCACGAATAATGGTTGGACGAATAAACACGATTAAATTACGTTTTTGCTTACTGCTACTGGTTGAGCGGAATAACTGACCAAGGATGGGAATATCACCTAATATTGGTACTTTCGAGACGCTTTCTTGTACATCTTCATCAATTAGACCACCAAGCACAACCATGCCGCCGTCATCAGCCATAACCGTGGTTTTAATGGCACGTTTATTAATAGATATATCAACAGCAGTCTTACCACTAACGCCTGAGACTTCTTGCTCAATGGTTAGCTGTACAGCTGAACCATCATTTATTTGTGGCGTTACTTTAAGTTTTATACCCACCTCTTGACGCTCAACTGTTTGAAATGGGTTATCATTATTAGTGCCCGTTTGAGCTCCGGTAATGATAGGTACTTCTTGACCGACAATCATTGATGCTTCTTCGTTATCCATAGTAGTAACCGAAGGTGTAGCAAGAATATTTGAGTTAGTATCGGTAGAGACCGCTTGAATGATCGCACCCCAATCGTTTTTAACAATCCCCATCGCAAGACCATTAACACCACTAAGTAATGAACTTAACGGGCCTAAATCCCCTGCAATGGTTTCTTCGTACTCCGTTGGCGTACCCGTTTCAGGACCTATAATTGTTTTAGTCACTGTTTTATCACGGGCTTGTTCAGCTGCCACAGCTAAAGAACCTATAGGAACATTTGTGCCGTTATTAAACTGCATCATACCGCCTTTCTCTGAAATCCATTGCAGACCAAAGTTAACCCCATCAGCTTCCATTACTTCAACAATGATTGCTTCAACGAGTACTTGGGCACGGCGAATATCAAGCCGTTCAATCACTGATTCCAATGAACGCATAGTGTCAGGTTGAGCAGTAATGACCAATGAGTTTGAATCAGGGTGAGCTTCGATGCTGGTTTCGTTTTGGTTGCGACTACGAGTTTTAGTTGCCCCGCCTTGACCTTCTTCACCAAGCGTTTTGCTAACCCCTTGCAACACTTTCACTAAATCTTCAGCGCTGGCATAATTCAGGTAAATTACTTTAGTGTTACCTTGGCTTTGTAACTCACCGTCGAGGCGTTTAATTAATTCAATAGCACGCGTTCTTGCTTGGCCTTCGCCACTAACAATCACGCTATTAGTACGGCCATCTGCAACGACTTTAGGGATCAAAAATTCCGGGATGCTGCCTTTACCGCTATCTTTGTAAATATTATCAACCACAGATACCACATCATCTGCGGTGGCAAAGTTTAGCTTAACAATATCAACCCGCTTATCGCCGGCCTGATCAACTGAGCGAATAATTTCAACCAGTCGGTTTACTGAGGCAGCATGACCGGTCAACATCATTACGTTTGCAGCGTTGAAGTTGGCAACATGACCGCCATCTTTTTGGTCGCTAAACTGACGCACTAATGGACCGAGTTCTTGTACGCTAACATTTTTTACACGTACGACACGGGTGATCATCATATCACCACGCGCTTGGTCGTCTTCAGTGACTAATGGTACGTTTGATTTTTTAGCATCAGAGCTTTTTTCAATCTTTATAACACCGTTATCCATTTCAACAGCTGAATAACCGTAAACTTCTAGCACATTTAAAAAGAAGTGATAATAAAGTGCCTCGTCCATCAATTCATAGCTACGCACATTTACTTTGCCGCGTACATTCGGGTCGATAATGATGGTCTTATTCAGATTTTTACCAACGATATTAATAAACTCGTTGATATCAGTCCCTTTAAAGTTTGCAGCATACTCAACGGCAGACACCGATAGAGATAAGCTAGCCACAAAAAAAAGTGTTGCGTACTTAGCTAACCCTTTTCTGATTTTTTTGAGGTGTAGCGCGTGAACCATTATATTAAAACTCCAAAGCTAGGTTATTGCAGGCTAAATTGCACATCAATCTGCTCGCCATCACGATCAATTGTAATGTTGGCATCGGTACTATTACGCAGCTCATTAATGGCTGACATGGCCTGTTTTAAATCTGTTAATTGATAGCCGTTAATCGATACAGCCAAATCGTTATTTTGTAACCCCATTTGCGTAAATAATGCAGGGTCTTTACCAGCGCTTAAACGATAGCCTATAAGTTCACCATCCTTCATAGCCTGAGATACTCGAATATAGTCAAATAATTTACCGGGATCTTTTAACAATTCTTCTCGGGTCTCTATAATTGCTTCTTTTACTTCTTGATTTGCTGTTACATCAATCTGATGATCACTTTCCATTTGCGGACCGTCATCGAGTTCAGGTTCATCACTTTCACGTTCGGCAAGTACTGGCATTGATACTGTTTTGGTAAAATCCACGCCATCAAGCATTAACGTTTCAAAGCGGCCACTGACATCTAAAATTACGCGGTCAGGTAATACTTGAGCAAGCTTAGCACGAGTGCCTTGTACAACATCATCTACTAAATAGGTTGATTGTTGGCCTTGAGATTCAATAATTGCCAAACCGGTTTGATCGTTGCCACTGACCGCAACAATACCGGTTAAATTAATGCTTAATCGAGTTTCTGGTGCATTGTTAATGACTTGAGCTTGTTTGCTTGCTGATCTTTTAGGCGCAGCATCAGCTTTACCAAATAAGTTTTGTGCTAAAATTGCTTGCGTATTTACGCGTCCAGATTTACCTGTAGCGCTATTTATATAACTTGGAGAAAGGCTAGAATAAACTGGGGTTGGCCATAGTAGCCAAAATAATTTTGCTGTTAAGAAGGCAATATAAACAACGACTAAAAGCGTTATTGCCCAACTCAATTTAGCGTGGGGTAATTTACTTACTACATGTTTTAGCTGTTGTAATCGCTGTTCCATAAATGACGTTTCTTATTTTAATTTGCTGCTTCATCGCTGGCCTATAGTACCTTTTCATTTTTCATTCAACAAGCGCACTAATATGAAACTTTATAATCTAGGTAAATTAACGCTCAAGCTGAGCGTAAAAACTTCGACTATTTCTTTGTTGGTCAGTTTCATGCTAAATTTTGCCTTACAGAGCCGCGCTTTTAATTGAGTATAATTGTGTCAAAAAGTAACACCCATAATACCACGTCAAAAGATGAAGCTATTAGTATCCGTTTAGACAAATGGTTGTGGGCTGCACGCTTTTATAAAACCCGCGCCATCGCACGGGATATGGTGCAAGGTGGCAAAGTGCATTATAATGGCCAGCGCACTAAACCTAGTAAAATAGTCGAACTAGATGCTGTGATCAAACTTGCTCAAGGAGTTGACGAAAAAGTTATCACTGTACTTAAATTGCTTGATAAACGCTTAAGTGCCTCCATTGCTCAAACCTTGTATCACGAGTCTGATGCAAGTATCGAAAAACGCGAAGCCAATAGCATCGCGCGCAAGAATAATAGCTTTTTTGCTCCTCATCCGGATCGTAAACCAGACAAAAAGCAAAGACGCGAACTTTTAAAAATGAAATCAAGTTAGGTAAAGCCCCATGCAACAAGATCTACTTCATCGTTATACATTTGATCAACTAGACGCCCGCGGCGAACTCGTACAAATAGAGCAAGCTTATAATGAAATGATTACCGATCATAATTACCCAGCGCAAGTGCAAGCTTTATTGGGTGAGTTACTGGTCGCAACCTGCCTACTTACAGCTACATTAAAGTTTGAAGGTGATATAGCAGTACAACTGCAAGGTGATGGTCCGGTAAAATATGCGGTTATCAACGGCGATCATCAACAAAATATGCGCGGTATTGCCCGTCTGCAAGGTGAAGTAACAGGTTCCACCATTCAGGAACAAATAGGTAACGGTGTGATGGTACTGACAATCACCCCAACTAAAGGTGAACGTTATCAAGGTATCGTTCCGCTTGAGCACGACACATTAGCGGCATGTCTTGAAGCCTACTTTGCACAATCAGAACAACTACAAACACGTCTTTGGTTTGCAACTGATACAACACAAGGTCATGCTAAAGCTGCAGGTCTACTATTACAAGTATTACCTGTTAATAAAGAAAAGTCGATTACTGACTTTACCCACCTTGAAGCACTCAGTAATACGATTAAAGCTGAAGAGTTACTAGAACTTGATGCTGAAACTGTGCTTACTCGTCTTTATCATGAAGACAATCCACGCGTGTACGAGCCGCAAGCAATCCAGTTTAAATGTGGTTGTAGTAGAGAGAAAACCATCACTGCGCTCGTTAATATAGGTCAACAAACTTTATTAGATGACGTTATTGAAAATGGTGAAGTAAAAATTAGCTGCCATTATTGCTTAAAAGATTACGTTTTTAATGAACAAGATGTAAAAAGTATTTTCAACTAATCTCACTATTCAAAAAACCAACAGAACTCAAGCCGCATTTATTGCGGTTTTTTTATGCAAAAAATTGATACCGGTGTCATGAGTTGCATTACTTTTATGACACCGGTATCATTGAAATTATTCATGTTTTTTACTAAATATATGTGTTTTTAGGCCTTTGATAAGCTCGAATATCCCTAATCCATCTGTTACTATAAATGCAGCTTAAAGGTCTTTAGAACCCCAGAGCTATCCCGTTCAATCTCACACAATTTAGGTATAAACATGACTTCAAGCGCTACTCGTTTTGTCGATCTAACTGCAGCTGAACTTGTCGAACACGCGATCCGTCGTGGCGAAGGGACTTTAGCCGCCAATGGAGCTTTTGTTGCAAATACCGGTCGTCGTACTGGTCGTTCTCCAAAAGACCGTTTTATTGTTCAAGAATCAAGTACTGAAAATGATATCCAATGGGGTAATGTAAATCGCCCTTTCGATGCAGATAAATTTGACGCTCTATGGGCACGTGTAGAAGCACATGTGCAAAGCAATGACCACTTCATCTCTCACCTTGAAGTTGGCGCTGATCCTGAGCATTATCTACCAGTTGTTGTTACAACTGAAACTGCATGGCATCATATTTTTGCCAAAAACATGTTTATCGAACCTAAATCTTATAATACATCTGATTTACCCGAGTGGCAGGTAATGAATGCTCCTTCATTTGTATGTGATCCTGAACGTGATGGCACAAACAGCGATGGCACAGTTATTATCAACTTTGCACAACGTAAAGTATTGCTAGCAGGTATGCGTTATGCCGGTGAAATGAAAAAATCGATGTTCTCTGTACAGAACTTCCTACTTCCAGCGAAAGGTGTATTACCAATGCACTGTTCTGCTAACGTAGGTGAAGCAGGCGACACCGCTTTATTCTTCGGTTTATCTGGTACAGGTAAAACAACGTTATCAGCAGATCCAACGCGTTTCCTAATCGGCGATGATGAGCATGGCTGGGCACCTGGTAGTGTATTTAACATCGAAGGCGGCTGTTATGCAAAATGCATCGACTTATCGCAAAAGAATGAACCTGTTATTTGGGATGCAATCCGTTTTGGAACTATCCTAGAAAACGTTGTACTTGATGAAAAAGGTATTCCTGACTTTCACGATACAAGCCTAACTCAAAATAGCCGCGCAGCTTATCCTCTTGAGCACGTTGAAAAGCGTAAAGTAGAGAACCGCGCAGGTGAACCAAAAGCAGTGGTATTCTTAACCTGTGATGTAAGTGGTGTATTACCGCCTGTATCAATCCTTAGCGAAGAAGCAGCAGCGTTCCACTTCCTAAGTGGTTACACTGCAAAAGTAGGTTCAACAGAAATTGGTTCTACAAGTGATATTGAATCAACCTTCTCAACCTGTTTCGGCGCACCATTTTTCCCACGTCCTGCAGGTGTTTACGCAGAGCTTCTTATGAAGCGTGTACGCGAGTTTGGCGCTAAAGTTTACCTAGTTAATACAGGTTGGACTGGTGATCCTTACGGCACAGGTAAGCGCTTTGATATTCCAACTACCCGCGCTGTTGTTGATGCAATCGTATCAGGTAAACTTGCTGGTGTTGAAACACAACATATTGATGTTTTAAACCTAGACGTACCAGTTACAGTACCAGGCGTAGACAGTAAACTACTTAACCCAATTAATACATGGGAAGACAAAGCAAAATACGCTGAATATGCAGCTAAACTTGCAGCAGACTTCACTGAAAACTTCGCAAAATACGATGTTTCAGATGAAATCAAAAATGCCGGACCTAAAGCGTAATAACTCGCTATAAAACCAAATTTAAACGCCAGCCTGCGCTGGCGTTTTCAGTTTACTAATGAAAACTTTGTTCATGATAAAACGAAATTACCCCCCTAAATTTGTTGTTCACTCTCTTGCTACTGAAAAATCTTTTTATCGCCAAAATAATCACCACCGATCATAGCAAAAATATTATTAGTATGTATGAATAGGAAAATATTTCATTTCGTCTTGCTTATACTACACAATCAATGATCATTGGAAAATAGGCTTTGAGGCGAGAGGCGAGAGGCGTACCCAATACAGGCAAGTGTATAGCTAACGACACCTAGCTTTGCTTCATACCTTAGTTCTTAAGGAACGTTGATCGCGTAACTTCCTATTTTAAAACGGCAAATGTCACTTTCTTTTTCAATGGATTGACGCTTACAATTTACCGCTAGTAGCTTTAGTACACGGTGTATCTTGTGGC
>NZ_JABBMT010000045.1 GCF_012927645.1 Pseudoalteromonas arctica
TCGCACCCAGACGTTACAGCACTAATAATAAGGAAAAGCACATCGACAAGATTATGATGCTGGTTGATAGTTGAGCGGTTATCTTTTACAAGTTCTAAATGGGAGAATAAGGACATAAGGAATATAAGGTTATGAAATTTATAGTATTAGATCATAAATTATAAATATTTACAAAGTATGATCCTGCCCTGCCGATCACCCTGCAGTGAAAATAACTGAGTATGATGAATATAGCGTTGAAGGTGTTGTTGGCCAGTCGATTAGAATGCATAGAAAAAATCTGACCTTAGGATAATTTTTATTTAAGTTATGGGAGTATCTTTCTAGCTTAGCCCGCTAAATATAATGAATGCTCTACATACTCAACCTCATATTCTAATAAACTTTTTTAAATGGGTGGGCAATTTACTTCAATTATTATATTCTGAAGGATTAGCGCGTAATAACACTTTAAAAGGATTTATAATGAGCCAACCATATGAAGAAGTAACAGTCCAACAGATTGAACAAGATATAATGTCTGTTACGGGTAATCCAATTGATGCTAAAGCTAAAGCTTTATCTATTTACTATCGCAATATAGTCATTGATTCTGTGCGGTTCCGACAAGGGCTTATCACAGAAGATGATTTGAAATACTCCCGCTCTATACAGTGGGAGCATATGAAGGCCCATTCAAAAAAAAACTTGCTGAAAATATGCAAAGTACTGGGAGAGGTGAGCGCCCAGGTAGTACTGCTGCTCATCATATCGTTTCATGGAATGACCAACGGGCGAGTAAAGCAAGATTACGATTGGCAGCTTTCGGTATTGACATCGATAACGAAGTAAATGGTGTATATTTACCACTTCATAAAGCACACATTCCAATGAAATCCTTACCTAATGCTTATGCACATAGCACAGTACATACCGAAAAATACTATTTAAATGTAGAATTTTTGATAGAAGAATCGGTTTTAGAGGGCTTAGGCCACCGCGGTATAGTAGATACACTAAGAGATATAGCGGATGATATGCAGGATGGTCAGTTTCCATTACATTCTATAATTGAATAATAATTACAAGAGTATATATATGCCGAATATAGATAAGGTTTACCGTTTCACGATTAATCCTGATAAGTATCTTTACTTAAATGAAACGGGGTTCGAACAAACCATGCAGCTAACCCAGAATGAGATTCTTACCTTTGATGGTTCATCAATGCTTGATGACTGGCGTACTCTAGGTATCAATTGGTTAATTCATGATTCAAACAAAGATTTGGGGTTAGAAATTCCTGATATTGCTGGCTTAGGGGCAACGTCTTTTGTACTTTCGCAAAAAGCTAAAAACATTTTAGAACCTCATTTAGGCGATAATGTGGAATATCTAGAATGTGATTTAAAAGGTGAGCGTTGGTTTGCTTTAAACTTATTAGGTTTTGAAGATGCGGTAGATCATGACCTTACAGAGTTTAATTATAATAAGCGCGGTCAAGTTAGCAGAACA
Organism: Pseudoalteromonas arctica; assembly: GCF_012927645.1. Taxonomy (GTDB): domain Bacteria; phylum Pseudomonadota; class Gammaproteobacteria; order Enterobacterales; family Alteromonadaceae; genus Pseudoalteromonas; species Pseudoalteromonas arctica_A. Next base: position 1,495 of record NZ_JABBMT010000045.1, read on the forward strand.
AGACGCTTTAAGCGTTTGGTAATGGATAAAGCGAAAATTAATAATACTGCCTTATTTAGAACAAAAGATACAACACTTAGGTACTTTACTACGGACGCCGAAAACAGTTTATATCAATTAATAAAAGAAAATGACTTAACGGGCTTAGACTTTATCGAAATTGAAACAAAATAGTAAGTAGCTATTATGTATTACTCTGTTTAAAAGGGGGGGACTGGAAAATATATGTTTACCAGTCCCCCTTTTAATTTACGAGCCCCCAATAAGCACCCTCACATCACTTAAACCCTTTAAATACTTACTTATCAGTCCAATCAAGCATAGGTGCCACAGAAAAACGTCTATTCAAAGTAAAATCCTCAGATAATATATAGGTATAAGAGTTATCCCTCATTGGAAGGTGCTACATTTTACACAAATCAAAGCCGAGCTTCAATTGTAAGCCAATTGTTGTTTGTCTGTAGCAGAGATTGAGTTATTTAACGCAGCAACAAAATGTATGCTGCGCTTTAGATAATATACTTAAAACGATTTTGTTAGATTATCAAAGTGCTGACCTTGCACTGTAATTGTAGTTTTTTCTAAACTTATATAATCATTTTTTTGCTTGGGGTTAACTAGACGTGCTGCGACTTCAAATTTAGCAACTTTAGCTTCATTATTTAGCTCAAGTATTTTTAAAGATGAATGAGTATCATGCTTAGCTGACTGTACATAATATTCCCCAGCCCAACTGGCATCGAACACTAGATTAGGCGCATTTTTAGCGGAAGATTCGATAAACATTCCTTCTTTAATTTCATCTCGTAATAAGGTAAAGGTGTAATGATCTCCTCCCGTATGACCGAAATATACGGTAACAGCATGATTGTCATTATGGCTAAAATCATAGTCAGTCACTTGAATAACCTTCATTTCACTTTGAGGCGGTTCTACGCAGGCCGTTAACCCCAAAGCGAGGAAACCGCATAAGATAATCTTTTTTAATAACATTTTTCACTCCTTAAATTTTATTACGTTATATTTAATCTAGGTAATTCTAGGCAATAATTCAAAAATATATATGACAATTGTTATTTCACAGCGCTACACAGTCTTTATGCAAATACTTGTAATCCAAAATAGTGGGCTATCCCGTCGAGTATATTTGTCACCGCAACTGATGAAAGGATCAAACCCATGATCCGGCTGACGATACTCGCCCCACTGTCACCTATTAATTTGTGAACATGGGTTGCCAACAGTAACAGAGTAAGTACTACAGCAAGTACAGCTAACATCATTGATGAAGTAATTAACTGCTCAACCCATGTGTATTCAGTATTACGAGTCATCAATACAGCACCAAGCATCGCGCCTGGACTGGCGATTGATGGGATAGCTAAAGGGAAAATGGCCGTTTCAGTGCTATCCCGTACACTTTTAATTTCCATTTCAGGTTTACTTTCACCAAAGATCATCGACAAAGCGAACAGTAATAACACGATACCACCTGCGATTTGAAACGCTGACAAGGGGATATTGATAGCATTTAAAAGTAGCTCTCCAGCGACAACAAAAAACAATAATACTCCAGCAGATACCAGAACAGCTTTCAACGCGACTTTACGTTTGAATTTATCACTATCACCGCGTGTTAAGGCTATAAAAACAGGTACAGTACCGATTGGATCGATAACCGCAAAAAAGAAAATAAATACTGCTAATAATTCATTCATTGTTAGCCTTCCTAGAATAAAACTGTCTAATAAAAACGCTGCAACTACAATACAGTATGTTAGTATATCACGGTAGCGTAAGGATAAGAGAAGATGAAAATAGAATCACTCGTTAGTAAAGCCAAACAAGTATGTGACAATCGTGGTGCGCGATTCACTCCAATTCGTGAAAAAGTATTTCGCCTATTAGCCAGTGCGCAAGGCGGAGTTGGCGCTTATGATTTATTAGAGCAACTAAAACTCACTGAATCAGGAGCAAAACCAGCCACAATTTACCGTGCCTTAGACTTTTTAGCTGAATTAGGTTTTATTCACAAAATTGAAAGTACTAACGCATTTATGTTGTGTCATCATTTTGATCATATTCACCCTGTACAATTATTAATTTGTGATAATTGCGGTTTTGTCAAAGAGTTGCACTCTAGCGTGATTTCGCATGAACTTAATAATCTTGCTGCTGAGAGTGGTTTCGTTGTATCTGGGCAAACTATTGAAGCCCATGGTAAATGTGGGAGTTGTAAAGAATAATTAAGTGCAGAGCTAAAATAACTCTCTACACTTTAACGTATAACCGCAGTTAAACTGCTAAATTCGAGGGATCAACAATAATGAATGTAGAGTTCATCAATCCTTTTTTATCATCTTTATTAAATGTGCTCAGCACTATGGCGCAAACCGAACTAAAACCGGGCAAGCCGAAAGTAAAAAAAGATGAAGTTGCCTGTGGCGACGTTTCGGGATTAATTGGCATGGTAGGACCACAAACTAAAGGTTCATTTTCGATCACATTTGATGAGAACCTTGCACTTACTATTATGGAAAGAATGCTTGGTGAACGCCCAGATTCAATAAATGAAGAAGTAACTGATATGGTTGGTGAAATTACCAATATGGTTACTGGTGGGGCAAAAAATCTACTTGGTGAAAAAGGCTATGACTTTAATATGGCTACACCAATCGTTGTGTCTGGTAACGGTCATACCATAACGCATAAAAGTGAAGGGCCAAAAATATTAATCCCATTTACCTCTGATGCCGGTAATGCCAATATCGAAGTTAGTTTCGATAAAATATGAGTTGGTTGCAAAAAACCATTCAATTAAAGATCCACCTTCTAAAGAAGGTGGTTTTGAATTAGCCCCCTAAAAGGGAGCGTTGTTTACTCCAGAGTTAACGGAGCTTGCTCTTGTCTCCCCCTTTCTGCTGATGCCTGACATATCTTCGTATTGTTTCTTCGTTTACCATCTACTGAAGTAGGTGGTTTAGGGGCTGAAAATAAAAACCCGCTATAAGCGAGTTTTTAACTAGAAAACAGTATCCATCTTAGCTTTTTTTAGTTGTATATATACCAACACTGAGTGCTTGGAAAACTTTCTAGATTACCATTCATGTTTCTAACTTGAACAATCGTGTTTACACATCTTTTAACTCTTCTTAATTGTCTTTCCCACAAAAAGTCCCACATAGCATCACTGGCATTTAAGTCATAGTCTCTATTCCCCAACCAGCTTGTTTCATTTCCCTCTACGACTCTATAAATAAATTCAGAAAGCTTTACATACCCATTTAAATCTATATCGGCACGTATGTATGCGATAACATTCCCATGCGGATTCAAAAACTTAAAAAATACAGGCTTATTACTAGCTTTTAAAAAAAGGTCAACAGCTGTGGTGATATCAGAAAATGAAATGGAGCGATCTAGCTCCAATAGTCTATTTTTAAGATTATCCTCAATTTTCTTTCTATTCGCATTTCCAACCATTGCTTTAAAAAAAATGCTTATATCTCCAACTAGATGCTGTAAATGTTCTTTGTAATCACTTAAGTTACAATTTTTTTGATCGCAATCTTCAAAACGTAAATTAATATCTAATTTATTTACCTTCACATTTTTCTTAGTACTAAGCGTCAATGCTCCTTGCTTTTTTGTCTCTGTAAATAGTGAAGCATAATATTTTACTTCAAACATTTTGCCTGATATCAATAACTCTTCTTCACCTTCAATTTTACTTTTACCTGTGATTAACACCTTTATTGGACACACCTCATAATAGTGGTCAGGCTGGTTAGGTTTATCACAATCATCTAAAGGCGCAGAAAATGCTCCGAATGAAATAAAAACAAAACCCATTAACATTAAATATTTCATAAATAAATTCCCTTTTGAGTTATTCCCATATTTTACAATAGCAAAAAAAAGGGAATTACTCAAAAAATATAAAACTTAAAGTGGCTGATAAACGGACTGAATACACTAAATTGATGTGGGAAGCCGTGTGTCTCTTAGAAATCAGCTAAAGCCTTAAACATAACGCTTAGAACGTCTTTTAGATGACGACATGTGTTTATCTGCTAGTGAATTAATAGAGATTGGATGTTTACTTAAAGAGATTGGAGCGGTACACGAGGCTCGAACTCGTGACCTCGACCTTGGCAAGGTCGCGCTCTACCAACTGAGCTAGTACCGCATAATATTTTTCACTTTAAAATTACTCCAATTTCTTTTGTTAGAAATTGGAGCGGCACACGAGGCTCGAACTCGTGACCTCGACCTTGGCAAGGTCGCGCTCTACCAACTGAGCTAGTGCCGCATTTCAAAATAGTCAGTAATTTGTCCGTTGGTGCGCGACAAGTCGCGGTAAAACGTTCTGGCAACTGAGCTAGTGCCGCATTATAATTTTTAGGTTCTAGGTTCTAGGTTCTAGGTTCTAGGTTCTAAAAAAGTTTATAGCTTTTAATTTGAAACTTGCTGCAATTTCTTTGGTGAGAAATTGGAGCGGCACACGAGGCTCGAACTCGTGACCTCGACAAGGTCGCGCTCTACCAACTGAGCTAGTGCCGCATTTCAAAATTGTCAGTAATTTGTCCGTTGGTCCGCGACAAGTCGCGGTAAACGTTCTGGCAACTGAGCTAGTGCCGCATTCAAAATAGTCAGTAATTTTTCCGTTGGTCCGCGACAGGTCGCGGTGAACGTTCCGGCAACTGAACTAATGCCGCATTCAAATTACTCAAGCACACTAACCCCGCGGGGGTTATCGTCTTAAGCGGGGCAGGATTCTACAATAATCCGATGTGTTTGCAAGTGTTTTTTACAAATTAAAGAATTTTTCTTGGTAGACTTTTAATTCCATGATGGAATCTTTGATATCATCAAGAGCAAGGTGTGATCCTTTTTTATTCACTTGCGCTAACACTTCTGGTTTCCAGCGTCGCGCAAGTTCTTTAATTGTGCTGACATCTAAATTACGATAATGGAAGTAATCTTCAAGTTCACGCATGTATTTATTCATAAAGCGCCTATCTTGGCCTATTGAATTACCACACATAGGTGAAGCCCCCTCAGGAACCCATTGCTTTAAAAATGCCAACGTTTGCTCTACAGCATCTTGTTCTGTGAATGTGCTTGCTTTACAACGGGCGGTTAACCCTGACTGGCCATGTTGAGTAGTACACCATTCATCCATGCCATCTAGCAACTCATCACTTTGATGAATAGCAATAGTTGGCCCTTCAGCCAAGATGTTTAACTCAGCGTCAGTGACAACGGTGGCGATTTCAAGTATTTTATCGGTCTCGGGCTCGAGCCCTGTCATTTCAAGATCGAGCCAAATTAAATTTGATTGATTAATAGTCATAATACCTAAGCGGTGCTTTCCTTTAGATCCAACGCATTTAGTTATATCATATTAGCATCAATCGTCGAGCTAAAGCTTTTTTATAAAAAAGCCGACATTTAACTAAGGTTATAGGCCTCAAGTGGCAAAACAGAAGAAATTAAGTAAAGGCCAATCCCGCCGGATCAAGGCTAATCACCAAAAGCGCTTGTCTAACGCTGATACTACCTCGACTAAAGGTACATTAGCGCAATGGCAAACTGACAATTTGGGCGCTGCGGAAAATGCAGTGGTGATCAGTCGGTTTGGTCAACATGCTGACATCGAAACCGATAACGGCGATGTACTGCGTTGTAATATACGCCGCACCGTTAAAGGCATTGTTTGTGGTGACGAAGTACAATTTCGCCGCACCAAAGTCAGTGAAGGTGATTTAGCTGGTGTAATCGAAGCGATGCACGATCGCCGCTCGCAATTAACACGCCCTGATTTTTACGACGGGGTAAAAGTCATAGCTGCCAACATTGACCAAATTCTAATGGTGTCAGCAGTATTACCAGAGTTTACGCCAAGCATTATCGACCGCTATTTAATTGCCTGTGAAGACATGGGTATAGAGCCTATTTTAGTGCTCAATAAAATAGACTTGATTGACCAGCAAGGCTTAGCAGACATTAACCAAGTGCTCGATATTTACCGTAAACTTGATTATCAAGTATTACTAGTCAGTAATAAAACCGGTTACGGCATTAATGCACTAAAAGAAACCTTAGTTGATAAAAACAGTATTTTTGTTGGTCAAAGTGGTGTGGGTAAATCAACCTTAGTGAATACTGTTTTACCTGATGCTGAAATACTCACTAAAGAAGTCTCTGAAAACAGCGGTCTTGGCCAGCACACAACAACCGTGTCACGACTTCACCATTTACCTTCAGGCGGTAACTTAATTGATTCCCCTGGTATTCGTGAGTTTGGTTTATGGCACTTAGATGTTGAACGTGTGACTTGGTGCTTTAAAGAATTTCGTGAGTTTATCGGTGGCTGTCGTTTTCGAGACTGCAAGCATTTAAACGATCCTGGTTGTATCATTCGCCAAGCAGTTGATGATGGTGATATTTCGCAACTACGTTTTGATAGTTACCACAGAATTTTAGAAACAATGGCCGATGGCCGTGCCGGAGCTCGTGCTCCGCGCGTATAAATTAGGAAGAAGTCAGTGAGTTTAGATAAATTCAAAATCGCAATGCAATACGCAATGCCAAAACACTTTGTATCGCGCATGGTAGGTAAATTAGCCGCAGCAAAAGCCGGTGCATTAACCACAACCTTGATCAAACTATTCATTAAACAATACAAAATAGATATGAGTGAAGCACAATATAGCGACCCAGCTCATTATAAAACCTTTAATGAATTTTTTACTCGCCCACTAAAAGACGGTGTGCGCCCATTAACAGCAGATAATGACATCATTGCTCATCCAGTAGATGGTGCAATTAGCCAGTTAGGCCCAATTGTTGAAGGTCAGCTAATTCAAGCTAAAGGCCATGACTACAGCTTACAAGCACTACTTGGCGGCTCAGAGCAAGATACAGCGCCATTTTTAGGTGGTGACTTTGCAACTATTTATTTGGCGCCAAAAGACTACCATCGAATTCATATGCCAATTGACGGTACCTTGAGCAAAATGATTTATGTCCCCGGTGATTTATTCTCTGTGAACCCGCTTACCGCGCAAAATGTGCCAAACTTATTTGCACGTAACGAACGCGTAGTCGCTATTTTCGACACTGAAATTGGCCCGCTTGCCATGGTATTAGTAGGAGCAACGATTGTAGCCAGCATCGAAACTATTTGGGCAGGTACGGTAACGCCACCAGCGGGAAAAGATGTATTTAGCTGGAACTACAAAACCTCAGGTGAAAACGCCATTACCTTGAAAAAGGGTGCAGAGATGGGTCGATTTAAGTTAGGCTCAACGGTTATTTTAGCTTGGGGTGCAGATAAAGCAGACATCCTTGATGATCAAAAACCGGGCACTGTGACTCGCATGGGCACACCATTCGCTAAGATTGATGATTGATAGTTAACGACTAGATTTAATAAAAAGCGCGAAAAGGCTAGAGTCATTTCGCGCTTTTTATTTAATCGCTTTGTACAGCACACTCTGAACACGCTGGTGCTTTAGTTAATTGAAACTGCTGCTGCGCTAAACTTAACCCATCAAAACGAATAAACTGACTTCCTTGGTGATGACCAAGCACTATGTTAACCGCCAGTAATGCCTGCATCGAACCTATCACACCTAACAACGGACTTAGCACGCCTGCATTACTACAATTAAGCGTTTGCTGTTGTGGTTGTTCACCAAATAAGCAGCCGTAGCAAGGGCTTTGAGACTGGCGAAAATCAAAACACATCAGCTGACCTTCGCTTGCTATTGCCGCCCCAGAAACAAGCGGAATGCCCAATGCCAAGCATTGCCTATTCACCACATAGCGAGTGTTAAAATTATCGCTGCAATCAAGTACTAAAGTAGCGCCTGAAAATATCTGTTGGGCATTATCAGCAGTTAGTTTTGCGCTTATTGCATTGATCTTGATTTGATTATTTAAGCTACCTAATACTTTCCTCGCAGCACTGACCTTATCTTGCCCTAAGTGATTCACTTTATAGAGCACTTGGCGCTGTAAGTTGGAAAGCTCAACTTTGTCGTTATCTAACAAGGTTAATACGCCAACACCAGCGGCAGCTAAATACAGCAACGCAGGGCTGCCTAAGCCACCTGCGCCAACTACCACGATATGGGCTGCTTTTAATTTTAACTGCCCTTCAAGCCCCACTTCTTTGAGCATTAAATGACGGCTATAACGCAGCTGCTCTTTGCCAGATAACTCAACCATTAGTTAATGGCTCAAAGCGCTTTGTAAATCGGCGATAGCTTGTTGGTAATCATCACTTTCTGTGATGGCTCTTACCACTGCCACACTACCAACGCCAGTTGCAGCCACATCACTGGCTCGCGCTAAATCAATACCACCAATGGCAACGGTTGGGTAATCTTGCATTAATGGCACAAAATGTTTGAGCTTTTTAAGCCCTTGAATATGCCCTGTCATATCTTTGGTCGTGGTTGGATAAATAGCGCCAAACGCCATATAACTCGGGCGGTAATTATGAGCGCGTAGCATTTCATAAAAACCATGAGTTGAAAGCCCTAATCGCATGCCGGACTCTTTAATGGCAACCAAGTTAGCTTCAAGCAAATCTTCCTGCCCTAAGTGAACGCCATAAGCGCCATGCTTAATAGCTAGCTGCCAATAATCATTTATATACACGTTACCGTCATACTTTTTACCAAGCGTAACCGCCGCTGCAACCGCTTGATCAAGCTCGACTTCAGTGCCATTTTTCATTCTTAGCTGTACGGTTTTAACCCCTTGCGCTAAGCACTTTTCTAACCAGTCGAGAGTATCAACTACTGCATATAAACCAAGCTGTTTACTTGCACACTCAGTAAAGCCTGCCGCCATCGTAAACTCATTCGGTTGTTCAAAATCTAGCTCATCACCAAGCCAACTGCCTGCCTCTATTACTTGCGGATAATCAGCAAGATTTTCTGGGAAGCTCGTTTGTGCCACAGGACCAATCCCTTCGCCATAGCGTACAGCCGCTTTTAAACCTTGGTTGATATACGCTTTCGCTAAGATAAAAGCATCTTTTAATGGGTAATCTTTCGCTAAACAGGCAGCAATCACCGACGCCATACTACACCCGGTGCCATGATTATGAGGGGTTTGAATTTTTTCATTACCGAGCCAGTATTCGTTCCCTTCATTGATGCAGCCATCTATACAATAATCAATGCAATAACCACTTGGATAATCCCAGTGCCCCCCTTTGATCACCACCGCTTTTGCGCCCCAACTTTGTAATTTGGCTGCGGCCTCTTTGACAGCACCGGGGCCAATTAAATACACGCCAGTCAATAACTGAGTCTCATGAGTGTTTGGGGTGATCACATCCACCAGCGGTAATAAGCATTCTTTAATTGCGCTAACCGTATCTTCTTCGGTAAGTAAGTCACCACTACTGGCAATTGCCACCGGATCATATACGACCAAAGGCGCAACCGGCCAAGTGGCTTTATAATGCTTTAGATGCTCACTGATCAATTGAATTTGCTGCACATTAGCCAACATACCAATTTTAATAACGCGGGCTTTCATGTCGCTTTCAAGAGCGAGTAGTTGCGATTCAATAACCTCGGTTGAAATCGGGTTAAGTGCTTCAACACCTAAGCTATTTTGCGCAGTCAATGCGGTGATAGCTGTGCAGCCATGGACACCAAAACTTTGCATCGCTTTAATATCCGCCTGAATACCTGCACCACCGCCAGAGTCAGAGCCAGCAATTGTCCAAACAACATGATTCATAATTACGTATTTCCTAATTTTTATTCTTAATACCAAATTCTTGATGCCAAAAAGGCATACCCATAGTGGGGGTCGATGGCGCAGCGACGTCTTTTTCTGGCATCGCCTTCGCTCGGTAAGCAAAACGACCCGCATCAACGGCTGTTTTGAATGCATGACCCATGGTAACAGGACAGCCCGCCCCTGCAATAGCTGAGTTTAATAACACCGCATCATAACCTAATTCAAGCGCTTGGCAGGCGTGTGATGGTAAGCCAAGGCCAGCATCAACAATCAATGTGGTATCAGGTAGGCGCTCCCGAATGGTTTTTAAATTATATTGATTTAATAACCCTTTACCTGTGCCAATCGGCGCTCCCCATGGCATTAGCACTTCACATCCCGCATCAGCCAAACGTTGGCATAGTACTAAATCGTCGGTGCAATAAGGTAACACCTTAAACCCTTCAGCCAACAATATTTTAGTTGCCTCAAGTAATGCAAACGGATCCGGTTGTAGGTTATAGTCATCGCCGATCAACTCTAGCTTGATCCAATCGGTGGCAAACACTTCGCGACACATTTGCGCAAGCGTAACGGCTTCCTTTACACTGTGACAACCTGCTGTATTGGGTAATATTTTTAACCCCGTATCTTTGATCAATTGCCAAAAATCATCTCCTGCGGCGGCACTTTGCTGGCGTCGTAATGACACAGTCACCACCTGCGCACCCGAGGCGACTATAGAATCTGCCATAATCGCTGGTGACGGATACAATGCCGAACCAATTAATAACCGACTAGTGAACTGCTCACCATAAATACTAAAACTATCTGATAGTACACCACTCATATTAGCCACCTTGAATTGGTGATAGTAATTCAATGCTATCACCTTCGTTAAGTAAGTATGTATCACACTGACTACGCGGGATAAATTGACCATTAACCGCAACCGCAAAAGGTTCTTTCGCGGCAAATTCGCGTAATGCTTGGGTTAAGTTACCGTAATTTGCCAACTCAAAATGTTGACCATTAATTGTTATTTTCATACTTATTTTCATACTTATTTTTATAGTAAGCCATAATTTATCCGTGCCACGGCATCGGCCACTAAACTCGGCGCAAGCAAGTAGCCATGACGATATAAGCCATTAATGCTGATCACCTGGTGTTGTTGCGTTACTTGCGGACGGTTATCTCTAAAAGCAGGACGCAAACCGGTTTGAATATTTAACACGCGAGCTTCAGCAAAGCCGCTATGTACCGTGTACGCTGCCGATAACAACTCAAGGGTTGAACGAACCGTCGCTGGGCCATTATCTTGTGATTCAATTTCTGTCGCCCCAATCACATACTGATGATTAGGTTTAGGCGCGATATAAATTGGATAACGCGGATGCATTAGCCGCACCGGACGAGTTAAATTAACCTCAGGGGCATACAAACGCACTACCTCGCCACGTACTCCTCGCAGCTTACAGACTGTGCTTTTAGCACCAAGACCACGGCAATCAATAATATAATCAAATGATTGCTTTAATTCTTCACAACCTACATCGATCTTTTGTGCAAATTTAAAGCTCACCTTTCGCTGTTTCAGAGTATTAAAGCTCGCTTGATAAAAAGCCTGATTATCAATTTGTCCTTCACAAGGTAAATACACACCTTGATTAAAGCGTCCTGCAAGTTCTGGCTCTAATTCACTAATTTGCAAACCCGTTAACTGATGCCCTTGATGCTCAGCCAAAGGTTTTAAGCGTTGTATAAAGCTTTGCAGGTCGCCCTTATCTTGTTGATGAGCCACCACTAAGGAACCTTGCTGCTGAAAAAACACTTCACCATCAAGCTGCGCTAAAATATTTGGCCAACGCGCAATTGAGTCCAGCCCTAGCAAAGCTAAGTCTTGCTCACATAACACCGATTCAGCCAGTGGCGCAAGCATCGCAGCCGCGACTCTCCCGGCACTATCCAGTGCTTGCTCATCCCCCGCTTCATAAACAGTGACATTATGCTTTAAGCTCAGTTCAAGCGCGGCTAAACGCCCCGTTAAACCAAAGCCAATTACCGCAATATTGTAAGACATAAGAATCCCTATAGGTTCTAGGTTCTAGGTTCTAGGTTCTAGGTTCTAGGTTCTAGGTTCTAGGTTCTAGGTTCTAGGTTCTAGGTTCTAGGTTCTAGGTTAACAATATGCTAGAGCCTAATCTCTTCCTAGCACCTAGCTCCTTCGCTTATATCGCTTTGTGATAAATCTCTGAGCCGGTTTGTTTAAACTCAGCTGATTTAGCTTGCATCTCGGCTTCAACATCGACCATTTTGATCTCAATAGCATCACCCACGTTATTAGGATCTATGCCCCTAGCTTCAAGATCTTTAGCGTACTCTCGTACTTCTTGGGTGATTTTCATTGAGCAGAATTTTGGTCCACACATAGAACAAAAATGTGCCACTTTGCCAGATTCTTGTGGCAGTGTTTCATCATGGTATTCACGCGCGCGAACGGGGTCTAAACCAATATTAAATTGGTCATGCCAGCGGAACTCAAAACGCGCTTTTGATAGGGCATTATCGCGCTCTTGAGCGCCTGGGTGACCTTTCGCTAAATCGGCAGCGTGAGCAGCAATTTTATAGGTGATCAAACCTTCTTTTACGTCTTCTTTATTTGGTAAACCTAAGTGCTCTTTTGGCGTTACGTAACAGAGCATTGCACAGCCATACCATGCAATTTGCGCCGCACCAATCCCTGAAGTGATATGGTCATAACCTGGGGCGATATCGGTAGTCAGTGGTCCAAGCGTATAAAATGGCGCTTCATCACAATGCTTAATTTGCTCTTCCATATTGGCTTTGATCATATGCATTGGCACATGCCCAGGACCTTCAATAAACACTTGTACATCGTGTTTCCAAGCTATTTTGGTAAGCTCTCCTAAAGTACGTAACTCGCTAAATTGCGCTTCATCGTTAGCATCCGCAATTGAACCAGGACGCAGGCCATCTCCTAATGAGAAACACACATCGTATTGCTTTAAAATTTCGCAAATATCTTCAAAGTGAGTATATAAAAAGTTTTCTTTATGATGCGCTAAACACCATTTAGCCATAATTGAACCGCCGCGTGACACAATACCGGTAACGCGTTTAGCGGTCATTGGTACATAACGCAATAATACACCGGCATGAATAGTAAAGTAATCAACGCCTTGCTCAGCTTGTTCAATTAGGGTATCGCGGAAAATTTCCCATGTCAGGTCTTCTGCCACGCCATTTACTTTTTCCAGCGCTTGATAAATTGGCACAGTACCAATTGGCACCGGCGAGTTACGCACCACCCATTCACGGGTTTCATGAATATAACGACCTGTTGATAAATCCATAACTGTGTCAGCACCCCAACGGGTTGACCACACCATTTTTTCAACTTCTTCTTCAATTGATGAGCTGACTGATGAGTTGCCGATATTAGCGTTCACTTTCACTAAGAAATTGCGCCCTACAATCATTGGTTCGGTTTCTGGGTGATTAATGTTGTTAGGTAAAATCGCACGACCACGGGCAATTTCATCTCGTACAAATTCAGGGGTAATAAATTCAGGGATACTTGCACCAAACGACTCGCCTTTATGCTGCTGTGCTAACAGTTCTTGTTGAATTTGTGCTCGACCCATGTTTTCACGGATCGCTACATATTCCATTTCAGGGGTAATAATACCTTGGCGAGCATAATGCATTTGCGTGACATTTTTGCCCGCTTTAGCACGACGAATTTTAGGAAGGTGCTCAAAACGAATGTGATCTAAGCCCTCATCAGCCATACGCTGCTGCGAAAATTGTGAGGTCACTGATTCTAATATTTCAGTATCACCGCGGCTTTCAATCCACTGTTCGCGGTACTTATCCAGCCCTTTGCGAACATCCAGAGTAAAATCAGGATTTGTGTATGGGCCTGAGGTATCATAAACACGCAGTGGCGCATTTGATTCATACACGGGGTGTTCATCAGTGCCACCAATAAAGGTATCGCTTAGGGTAATTTCACGCATACCAACGCGCACATTATCTTGCATACCTTGTACATAAACTTTGTGTGAACTTGGAAATGGTTGCCCGGTAAGGTTATAAATATAATCTGATGCAGCCGCACGAGTTTCTCGGCGAGACGGTTTATTTGATGTGTTTGACATGACTTACCTCATTGCTAAAAGGGTTGTCTTGTCAGATATTGCAATGCAATAGAGAGTAGCAAATGCTACATGGATCGTAGATTGGTGTTACAAAAAAGTACACCCAACCTTGGCAGCCACAGTGCTTATACCAATCGTGTTAAGTTATTAGTCATTTATAGCAACAGATAAATAGAGTGATAACAAGGCATAAATTTTGACATGTAGTTATTCTACATGAGAAATTTATAACGCAGTTAGCGCTTTATTTAGCACGCTAGAATGGCTAAATATTTAAGTCGATTGGTATTATACGCCAAACTGGCGCACAAGCACCCGTTTTAGGCAGCTTGTTCCCTACGCAGGTGTTAGCCTGATCAGGTTCACGGATCCCGCTTTCGCGATCTCAGCCTTTAAGTTAAAAACTCAAGGCACTCCGACAAGTAAAAATTCTATATATTGTTCGTTGACGAGTGTACGTTAGATGTAATTAGCCTGCAAGGGATTAACTTGCAGGAATAAACGCAAATGTCTGTTCGCCACTTAAAAGCAATTGTTGATTTTGGATTTGTAACGGCACACCCTGCTTCAACGCATTTAAAAATTGCTGCTCAAACGCATCTAACTCATCTCCGCATGATTTACGGGTCATGCCTAATTTATTCACCGTTAAATGGTTATCATCAAGTTGACCTTCTCCAAAAAATTTATTACAACCAGCAAAACCATTTACTTGCAAAGCTTCAATAAAACTTAATGATGCTGAATATGATGCAGGGATTGCTAAACCATCAACCCGTGATAGTTGCCACTTAGTGTATTTTAATTGCTCACTGGTGACTGTCCCTGTCGATGAACAGCCAATACATAAACCGATTATAAGCATCGGAATTGCTGCTAATTTCATGTCATTACTAACCTAAAACTCAATTGTAATATGATAACAATAAATAACAGTTTATACCGTTAATAATGCATGTTTTTAATGTAAAAAAATGTTCTAAGATAGTAAAAAGACAATTTACGCGTTTGTGAACAGCCGATCTATTTGTGCTGGCAAAAATGGCCGACCTCGCTCATTTACAGCAGTGCCAATCACCAGTGCCTTTAACATTATTTTTTTATCACGCTTTCGTACCACAGTTTGTCGAAAGCCAAACTTTAAACGACTAATACGCTCAGGCTCTACAGCAACATAAAATTCATCGCTGGGCATTAATGATTGCTTATAATCCATCTCGCTACGCATTACGACTAAATTAATTTTATCGCGAGTAAGCTGAGCAAAGTCAACCCCATTTGCATGCAAGAATTCATGACGCGCATGCTCTAGATAATTAAAATACACACTATTATTTACAATGCCTTGTAAATCACATTCGTAGTCGCGTACCTTAAAATCAACTTTAAAGGTCATATTTGTATTCCTTATTATGTATACTGTGCGCGTTTATAGCACATAAATATAACTAGTATCACGACTTTAATGAGAATAGTTGCTATCATGAAAGTCCTTAAAATGGAGTTAAGTAATAGAATGAAACTACGCCTGTCTTTAATTACTGCCGCGCTTTTACCTTTGATAAGCGCCCCAGCTTTTGCTGAAGATACCGATCTTGAAAAAATACTCGTCACCGGAGACTTTCAAAAAGAAAGCATTCAAACCCTTAGTGCCAGTGCCAGTTTATTTAGCGAACGCGAAATTAATGACCGAGGTGCTAGTTTTTTAGACGAAATGCTTGCCAATGCCGCCAATGTAAATTTTACCTCGGGTGCATCTCGTGGCCGTTACATCCAAATTCGTGGCGTGGGAATGCGCTCACAATTTGTTGACCCTATTAACCCTTCTGTTGGCTTAGTGATTGATGGCATTAATTATTCAGGCCTAGGCGGCAGTTCACTATTATTTGATGTTAACCAAGTTGAGATTTATCGCGGTCCGCAAGGTACTCGTTTTGGTGCTGATGGCATCGCTGGTATTATCCAAATGGAATCAGCCGATCCAACTTTTGACCCAAGTGTCAAAGTGCAGCTTGGCGCAGGTAACTACAACAGTTATGAAGCGGGTGTTGCCGCAGGTATTGGTATTACAGACAGCACCGCAGTGCGCGCTAGTATTTATCAACGTGAGTCTGATGGTTATGTTAATAACCTATATTTAAACGAGTCAACACAACAACAAGATGAACTGGTTAGTCGTTTTAAACTACACAGCCAACTTACCGATCACTTGCGCACTGAATTAAGCGTTCATTATATTGATATCAATAACGGCTATGATGCATTTACGCTTGATAATAGCCGTAATAGTGTAGCTGATGAACCAGGCCAAGATAACCAAGAAAGTATTGCCGTAGGCCTTGCCAATATTTACACGGGCTTTGATTGGTTTGATGTCAGTTTAAACTTATCAGGTATTGATAGTGATTTAGTTTATAGCTTTGATGAAGACTGGGTATGTAACGATATTAATAAGCCGCAGTTATGTGGTGCAGGACTACACCCCGATGGTTATAGCTACCAAGATTCTTATTATCGTGACCGCAAAGATAAAACTGCTGAATTACAATTCAATGGTAAGTCTCGCGATTGGGTGGCTGGAATTTATTATCAAGAAAGAGACGTAGATCTGGATCGCCAGCGTAGAAAATTTTCTGAACTAGAAGCCTTTAATTCAACGTATGAAGTGAACAATGTCGCTATGTACGGTCAACTAGCAATCCCAATCAACTCGAAAACCACCTTAATCACTGGCTTGCGAGTTGAGCAATACCAAGGTGATTACACTGATAGCAATGGATTTATTGTTGATACTGACGATGTCATGGTCGGTGGTAAGCTAGCACTTGAATACCAAGTGATTGACCGTACGATGATCTATACTAGTTTAACCCGTGGTTATAAAGCAGGAGGGATTAACTCTGAAGCGCTCGCAAAAGCACAAGAATTCGAGCTTGGAGCCGACTTTTTTAAACAACACACAACCTTTGAACCTGAATACTTATGGAATGGTGAGTTCGGCGTGAAAGGTAGTTCTCTCGATGACAAATTTGTGCTGCGTTTAGCGGCATTTTATATGTACCGTGAAGACATGCAATTAAAGTCTTGGTTGGTAGAAGGTCAAAACTTTACTAGCTATTTTGATAATGCAGGATCTGGTGAGAACTACGGTCTAGAAATTGAAGGCAGCTACCAGCTAACCGATGATTTATTTTTTACTGGTAGTGTTGGTTATTTAGATACTAAGATTAATGATTATGTAGCTAGAACAAGCTTCTATTCACCTCCATTAGATCAAGACGGTCGTGAGCAAGCTCAAGCACCTAAATACCAGTACGCATTTACCGCTCGTTATAACTTTACTGATGAGTTATTTGCTACGGTAGGTATTGAAGGTAAAGACGACTATTACTTTTCTGATAGCCACAATTCACAAGCGTCCAATGTTAATCTAGTTAATTTAACTGCTGGTTACGAGGCTGAGCAATGGTCAATTCGCGCTTGGGCACGTAACGTGTTTGATGAAGAAGTGCCAACACGTGGTTTTGAATTTGGTAACGACCCACGTGATGGTTATGCAACTCATACCTACACTCAGCTTGGCGAACCAATGGTTGCCGGCGTCACCTTTATTTACGAGTTATAAAAACGAGTCTCAAGGAACAAGTTTAAAGGTAAAAGTAAGATTACTTTTACCTTTTCTTGAGTCTTAAACCTACTAAGCCCTATCTACATCAAATGCGATGACTTCTTTTATCGTGTTTTTTTGCGTTGCTAACATCACTAACCTATCAACCCCTAATGCCACCCCTGCACATTGTGGTAAACCATGCTCAAGAGCGGCAATTAAACGCGTGTCCATAGGTACTTGTGTTAAGTTATTCGCTTTACGGCATGCATTATCTTCAGTAAAACGTTTAGCTTGCTCCTGTGCATCGGTGAGCTCATTAAAACCATTCGCCAGCTCCATATTCTGATAATAAAGCTCAAACCGCCCCGCGACCCTAGTATCATGCTCACAAATACTCGCCAGTGCCGCTTGCGAAGCAGGAAAGTAATAAATAAAACAAGGCTTTTGCTGGCCAATTGTTGGCTCAACTTTCATACAAAATAATAATTGTAGTAATGTATCACGGTGAGTTTCATGCTTAGCGATACCTGCAAACCCCTGTGCACAGGCAAGTGCTTGTAACTGTTCAAGAGTGGCATTGAGCGGATCAAGTCCTAATGCTTGAGTAAAAGCCTCTTGATAGCTTAAACGCTCTGCAGGTGGAACATTTAAGATAAGCTGCATTAATTCATTAATTTCATCCATCAGCGCAAACTCATCAAACCCAGGGCGATACCATTCCAACATGGTAAACTCAGGATTATGGTGACTGCCCGCCTCTTCGTTACGAAATGCCTTACAAATTTGGTAAATAGCACCACTGCCAGCTGCCAATAATCGCTTCATGGCAAACTCTGGTGATGTTTGTAAGTAAAGCGGTAAGCCTTTAGCGAAACCGGGGCCAATAAACTGTGTTTGAAAACTAGCTAAATGAACATCAGTAACACTGGCTGCACTTAAACTAGGCGTATCAACCTCCATAACGTGACGTTGATAAAAAAACTCCCGAATAGTACGTAAAATTGCGGCTCTTTTTGCCAAAGTATTTACTTGTGCGCTTGGTTGCCAAAGATCTGCTAACATATTTTCTCCAAAAAAAAATCCCAGCTTCAGCTGGGATTTATTAAGCCCTATTAAAGTTACTTAACACGGCTTACATATTCACCGTTACGGGTGTCAACTTTAATTACTTCACCGATTTGTACGAATAATGGTACACGTACAACAGCACCAGTACTTAGCGTTGCTGGCTTACCACCAGTACCTGCGGTGTCGCCTTTAAGACCAGGATCTGTTTCAGTGATCTCAAGCTCTACAAAGTTAGGCGGTGCAACAGCTATTGGATTGCCGTTCCACAAAGTAATAGTACATACATCATTTTCAACTAACCATTTACCAGCATCGCCAAGCGCTTTTTCATCAGCTGCGATTTGTTCAAATGTTTCGTTATTCATGAAATGCCAAAACTCACCATCAGTGTAAAGATACGCAAGATCGGTATCCATTACATCAGCACCCTCTACTGACTCACCTGATTTAAAGGTTTTTTCAAGGACTTTGCCAGAGATAAGTTTACGAATACGAACACGGTTAAACGCTTGGCCTTTACCCGGTTTTACCATTTCATTTTCTAAAATACTGCAAGGCTCGCCGTCCATCATAATTTTTAGGCCGCCCTTGAACTCGTTGGTGCTATAATTCGCCATCGTTTCCTCTATCTAATAATTTCGAGTAATCTACCTACCAATGATACAAAGAAATGAAGCAAATTTGCATATAAACTGGCAAAAAGAATTAGCTAATGTTGTTACTTGCCCACGCACCTTGCTAGAAATGCTAGGTTTATCAAGCATGGCCGACGAAAAACACCTCAAAGCACGCGCTCTTTTCCCGGTACGTGTGCCTATGCCTTTTATCAAAAAAATGCGTTATGGCGATATAAATGACCCATTATTGCTGCAAGTCATGCCGCGCCACCAAGAGTTTATCGCTAAAACAGGTTTTGATAAAGATCCATTAAAAGAGCAAAACAACGCTCAACCAGGATTATTACACAAATATAAATCCCGAGTTTTAGTGATGTTTAAAACCGGTTGCGCCGTTAATTGCCGTTATTGCTTTCGTCGCCATTTTCCATACCAAGAAAACCAGCTAAATAAACGCAGCTTAATTGCAGCGCTCGATTACATAAAATTGGATGCTAATATTAACGAGGTGATTTTAAGTGGTGGTGATCCGTTAATGGCCAAAGACGATGCGATTAGTTGGTTTATGGATGAGCTTGAACAATTGCCACAAATTAAACGAATGCGAATTCATAGCCGCCTTCCTGTGGTGATCCCATCTCGCGTTACTGACCAACTGTGCGAACGTTTTGCAAAGTCCCCGCTTAAAATTGTATTTATTAATCACATTAACCACGGCAACGAGATTGATGATGATTTTAAAGTAGCAATGCAAAAGCTCAAAAAGGTAGGTGTCACGTTGCTCAATCAAGCGGTGCTATTAAAGGATATAAATGATACAAGTGAAGCGCAAGTCGCATTAAGCGAAGCGCTATTTGATGCCGACGTACTGCCTTATTATTTATATTTACTTGATAAAGTTGAAGGAGCGAGTCATTTTGATATCGACGAATCACAGGCACGAAAAATCATGGCTGAAATGCTTATCGCATTGCCAGGATTTTTAGTGCCAAAGCTGATGCGCGAAATCGGCGGTCAAAAAAGTAAAACGCCGATTGACCTCAAGCTTTTATAAACACGAGGCTTAAACGTATACGTTAACGTTATTGCCAAGTGTTGCTGTGACTGATTTAGCTGGAGTTTGTGCAGCACTCGAACTAGCGGCACCTTCAATGAGTGCCAGTGCTGCTGCACCATCCGCTTTTTGCTGTCTTTTTGCCAATGCTGCACTATACACTTCACCACTTTGACCCGCGCCACTCATGGCCGGTAGATTTCCACCTGATATATTCATAGCTCATACCTGACTTTTTAGCTTATTACCCGTATCATATCGGCATTGCGGTCTAAAGCTTTAGGAAAAAAATGGATTCAATTATTGAACAACTCAATGCCAACTTAAAAATTGTTTATCGTCAGTCACTTGACGCAGATAAAAAGTTAGATGAGTTGCAACAACAGGGCTTAGGTAAATTTACAGCGTTATTTCCTGCCGATGCTGGTTTTACCTTTGAAGCAAAGCGCTTCAAACCTTATGTATTAGATGTAGCTGCAGATGTAGAAAGTTTAAGTTCAGAAGGTTTTAGTGAAGAAAAGCTAAAAACCACTGTTATTAAATTACAACAGTTACTGCAATTACTAGCAACGTTCAAGTAACTAAAAAGCGCTAGCATTAAACTGTAGCGCTTTTTACTGTTAATTTAGCTTGGGATGACGACTGGCAGTAATTCTTTATCAAACCAATCAGTGATCAAACGTTTATCATAGTAAAACTGTTCATCACGACCCATTTTAATTTTATCCATAAAGCCCATATCTTTTAATTCGACTTTATCGCTGTGACTAATCACGTTACCGTCTTTATCAGTAACCGAATATTGGAACTCAATGCGTGGAAAATAAATTGGTTTTACAATACGTAAATCATTCATACCGCCAAAGCGTACATCACCGGCTAAATCCAGCTCAGTCACTTCTACATTAAACTTATACCCTTCAGGCAGCTTTTCTGCCAGTTTATTAAAGTGCTTTTCAAAACTGCTCGCTACATGTTTATGGTATGAGCCTTTCGGTTCATTTGAAGGACGTACATCACGGTAGTCATTGAAGTCTTGCCATTTAACGACAACTTCACCTGCTTGAGCAAATACAGGCAGAATAACTACTATAGCCATCGCTACTTTTTTAAATGTATTCATTGTCTATCTCCAAAATGCCTGAGGGCTAATCTAATTGAAACAATAGCATTCACAACTTAACTATAGCTTAATACTATTCACCATCATTGTTATCATTTACCTAAAACATGTGATCAGCAACCAGTTAACTGTGATTAATTGATACCGCAACATCATGGAACAGCAAAAAGATCAGATAAAGCATGTATTAAAGTGCTATTTATGATGAAATTACAACTATACACCTTCACCTTATATATGGAGATTTCATGACAATTTTAGTAACAGGTGGCGCGGGATACATAGGCTCACACACTGTTGTTGAATTATTACAACAAGATAATAATGTTGTTATCATCGATAATTTAAGCAACTCGAGTGTGGAATCACTTGAGCGTGTAAAAAAAATCACTGGTAAAACTGTGCACTTTTATCAAGGTGACATCCTTGATAAAACATTTTTGGCCAGCGTTTTTACAAAACATACGATTGAGAGTGTTATTCATTTTGCCGGTTTAAAAGCTGTCGGTGAATCAATGATGAAACCCATTGAGTATTACCAAAATAATGTGCAAGGTACGCTAACTCTCGTTGATGCTATGCGCGATGCAGGTGTGTTTAAACTCGTATTTAGTTCATCCGCCACAGTTTACGGTGATCCAGCAAGCTTACCTATTCGTGAAGATTTCCCAGTCGGTGGTACAACCAACCCTTATGGCTCTTCCAAATTAATAGTTGAAATGATGCTGCAAGACATAGCTAAATCAGATGAGCGCTTTGCATTTGCAATTTTGCGTTACTTTAATCCCGTAGGTGCGCACGAGTCAGGCCTAATTGGTGAAGATCCCAATGGTATTCCAAATAACTTATTACCTTACATAGCACAAGTGGCAGTGGGTAAATTAAAGCAGCTGGGTATATTCGGTGATGACTATGATACGGTTGATGGTACAGGTGTGCGCGATTACATCCACGTTGTTGACTTAGCGCTTGGTCATTTAAAAGCACTTAATAAAATAAACCAAGATACCGGTGCCCATGTTTACAACCTTGGCACCGGTAATGGTTATTCGGTGCTACAAATGCTCAACGCATTTAGCAAAGCCTGCGGTAAAGATATTCCGTATCAGGTATCACCTCGCCGCCCAGGTGATATTGCAGCTTGTTATGCAGCACCTGAAAAAGCCCTTAGCGAACTTGATTGGCAAGCAGAGCGTGGTATCGATGTGATGATGCAAGATACATGGCGTTGGCAAAGCAGCAACCCTAATGGGTATAAATAGCTCAACTTAAACCAGCTTCATTCAGCTGGTTTTTTATATTTTTTGAAATAAAAAATCTCGTTTACCACTCTTTTACAGTATCTATATTTAACCACCTATCAAAAAGGCAACCAACCTATACTCGTTATACCAATACTACTTATTAAGTGATCAAATTTGTCCATGCTCTAAAGCACATATGCTTAACATTAGTAATATTTGAACGAAACACATTCCACGCCCTACTTACTTGCTCCACAATATCGTCATAACTTGCAAATGTACGATTAGATAACTCTCTATTTCTCATCCATGCCCACACTTGCTCAATGGGGTTCAGCTCGGGTGAGTAGGGAGGA
>NZ_JABBMT010000046.1 GCF_012927645.1 Pseudoalteromonas arctica
ACTGCGACGGCGAGATTATTTGGCAGGACTAGCCTATTTCGTACAGGTGGTAGTGCAACTCGATTGGAAAAATATGGATGTGAGTGATGTAATTGAAACTTAGTGATTATTTCTGGGGATCCCTTAGGATGCTTATCCTTTTTAGCACTAATACTTATCAAGTAAATATTCAACCAGTTAAATAAACATCCCCGGGGCAAGCCCTTCTGCTAACGCAGAACTCACTTCGTGAGCGGGGTATTTGGTTAGAACATAGCTAATTGATGATCCAAATGAAGTTGGTCATAATTATTTCCTTGGTTTTTTTTCACATACTTTCTTATCATTATGTTTTCCTACCGTACTTGCAAAATAACCATCAGACCAAAACTGCTTTTTAACTGTTGTTCCGCACCCCTAATTTGAATTAAACTCGCTCATTAAATAGCCACTTGATTTGCTTTTGTAAATAAAAGCTTGACGCAGAACCCTAGGTTTGATCTATTAATCTCTTTTGAGAGCCTAATTTTATGCCTGTTCCTTCTTCTAAAATACTTGACCACCACGGACTTGTTGCTGCCTTTTGTCACGACCTAGGATTTGCCGACATTATTGATAGTGCCTTAAGTGGCGCTGCGCCTGAGCGTAAAATCAGTTGTGGTCCATTAAACCACGTCAGTTGGAACTGACTGAACTAAAAAATGAATATGATCTTCATCCATCCCAATTTCCAAAATTTGATTTCGTAACATTTTTCTATTTCGACACAAATTTCTGTGATTGCTCTATCAACTCCCGCATCAAGAACTACTCTTCTATATTTTGCAGGGAAAACTAAGTGATAAAGTAAAACTGTCACATTGTGGCTTTTATGTATAAATTTGCTCATTACTCAATACTACGCCGCAAGCGGCGGGGAATAAACCCGAAGAGATTCAACTACATGAAAACTACATTTACATTCCAGTTCAATTATACCAATACTATTTATTAAGTGATTATTACTGAACTCTTTGTGCAAATGCTTGACAATTACTTTTCACTCTGTAAATAGCATTAATATGGAACAAATAGAGGTGTTGGCTGTCGGGTAGCACGAACTGAGGATCGATTGTTAAGTACAAATTACCCCAATTGCGTTCTTGGTTATAAAAAAGGCGCATTATCAATAATAATGCGCCTTTTAAAATATAAATTATCTAAATTTACAATAAGTTAGATAACCGATAATTCAATTGCGATATTACCACGAGTAGCATTTGAATATGGGCAAACTTCATGCGCTTTAGCCACTAATTGCTCTGCTGTAGCTTTATCAACATCGCCAACAAAAATAGCTAATTTAACAGCGATACCAAAACCACCCTCGATAGGACCAATTGATACTTCTGAATCAATGCGGGTATCTGCAGGTAGTTTTACTTTAGCTTCGCCTGCTACTAATTTTAATGCACCAATAAAGCACGCTGCATAACCAGCTGCAAATAATTGTTCAGGGTTTGTACCTTGACCATCATCGCCACCTAAACCTTTAGGTGTTGAAAGTGCAACATCTAAACGGCCATCGTCAGATTTTGCAGTTCCCTCGCGGCCACCCGTTGCTGTTGCGTTAGCTGTATATGCGACTTGTAGTAGTTCTTTCATGATTTTTTCCTTGTTTTAAAAAGGGGTATATTTACTTTCCGCGCAAGAATAAAGTAATTGATTAAAGAGTGCAAATGCGTTTTTAATGTTTCCAATAAAAAAACAAAAATAGTACAGAAAAAAAGCTATCTACTCACAGCACAAAACGTTTGCAACAAAAATTGCAAAGCGTAGAACTAGAATTAGCTAATTTTAATTAACCTACTACAGATTATTTTCTGTATAGTTAAAATACACTAAAATTAGTCAAATTGAGGATAACTATGACAGCTGTAGAAGTTAATTTTGATGGCCTGGTAGGCCCGACTCATAACTACGCGGGATTATCATACGGTAACGTAGCTTCATTAAATAATGCGGCAAGTTATTCCAATCCAAAAGAGGCGGTACTACAAGGCTTAGCGAAAATGAAAGCGATGCATGACTTGGGTCTAACTCAAGGTGTATTTGCCCCACATGCCCGCCCTGATATAAATGTACTGCGTCGTTTAGGATTTACAGGCACTGCTGAACAAGTGATCAGTAAAGCATTTAAAGCTGATCCTGTGTTAGTTCGTGCATGTTATTCAGCATCAGCAATGTGGACTGCCAATGCCGGTACAGTGTCTCCATCAGCCGACACACTTGATGGCAAAGTTCACTTTACTGCTGCTAATTTGAATAACAAATTTCATCGCTCCCTTGAGCCCCACACAACAACACGATTACTTAAAGCTATGTTTAATAATGAAGGCTACTTTAGTCATCATACCCATTTGCCAGATCAAGGCTTTTTTGGTGATGAAGGCGCGGCTAACCATACTCGCTTAGGCGACGAACATGGCGCTCAAGGTTTGGAGCTGTTTGTATATGGTGCCAGCGCATTTAACAGCACACTGCCTAAGCCAAATAAATTCCCTGCAAGGCAGACCCTTGAAGCATCACAAGCAATCTGCCGGCTACATCAGCTAAAACCATCTAGCCAATTAATAATCCAACAAAACCCAGAGGTGATTGATCAAGGGGTGTTCCATAATGATGTAATCGCGGTGGGTAACGCCAATGTATTACTCTGTCACGAGCAAGCTTTCTTAAATCAGCCTCTCGCCCTGCAACAAATAAAAGATGCATATATTGGCGATAAAACACTGCATATTATAGAAGTGCCAACGGTCAAAGTGAGCGTGCAGGACGCCGTAACAAGCTATTTATTTAATAGCCAGCTGATTAGTTTAAACAATGGCAAAATGTTACTGGTTGCTCCACAAGAATGTAAAAATAATCAGGCAGTTAATAATTATATTGAAGAAATGATCCTAGCAGACAATCCAATTGATCAAGTACAGTTTTTTGATTTAAAGCAAAGTATGCAAAATGGTGGTGGTCCTGCTTGCTTACGTTTACGTGTAGCACTAAATCAGCAAGAACTCACGGCTGTCAATTCTGCGGTTATTTTAAACGATAGTAAGTACCAACAACTGTGTGATTGGGCGAATAAACACTACCGTGACAAACTTAGTAATGATGATTTTGCAGATCCAAACTTGTTGCGTGAAAGCTGGCAAGCTCTGGATGAATTAACTCAACATCTGCACTTAGGCTCTGTGTATCCATTTCAACGTTAGTGTGTAGAGCCGTTTCACACTAATGAGCAAACCATACTTACATACCGTAAGCGTTTTTTGCCATTAAAAAGCAGCGTAACAATCAGCGCTGTAACGGCCAAAGCTAAGGCACCGGCCTGTATGTTAAGCCCCCTATCTGAGCTAACTAATGTCTAAGACATTATTTTAAATAACAGTTCTTTTACTGTGGCAGGTTCAAATGGCTTGTCACAAATGGCATCTACACCGGCTTGAGCAATATTAGCTAAATGAGTGTCGTTTGCCTCTGAGCTCACCATCAAAATAGGAATATGCGAGTAAGCATTCGAGCTTCTTACGGTTTCAGTTAATTCTTTGCCATCCATTTCTGGCATATTGTAATCTGTAACAATTAAATCAAATGATTGGTTATTAAGCATTTCAATCGCTTGTTTACCGTCTTCTGCCTCTACAGGTTCAGGAATACCCATTCCCGCTAGCACACGTATTATATGTTTTCGTGCAAAGCGACTATCATCAACGACTAACACGCGAAGTAAAGTGGCATCAAAGTGCTCCAGCTCCACTTCTTGCTCGCTAATAATATCCAAAGTAGCTTTTAGCGCACGGGTGATCTCGTCGGCACTAAACGGTTTTGGTAAAATAGCTAATACACCCGACTGCCTAAGTTGCTCTAGATGGCGCTTATTACGCTCGCTCGACACCAGCATAAACGCCTGCTGCTCAGTGTTACTATTACTGCGTATTGCTTGTAATAAAGAGTCTGCAGTACCGTCACTAAAGTACATACTACTGATCACTAAATCAGGGTGATAATTTGATAAAGCAGCCAGCGCGTTTTCTTGAGTGCTGGCCGTTTCAATTTGTGTAACCCCACACTGAGCCAGTGATTTTTTTATTAGCTTTTGCTGCACCTCAGAAGGCTCTACTAATAAAATAGATAAGTTGGCTATTGCAGTTAAATCACTCATTTCAATCCTGTTCGTAATTTTTATAACCTTCATTATAAAGCAATAGCTTACAGGAAAAAGCTAAAACAGCAACAAGACGACTTGTTTACCCTAACCTACAATTAAAAACGGTAGTTTATGCCGGCATAATAACGTCTACCAGAGTAACTAGCGTTTAATAACCGAGAGTCGGTGTCGTTACCCAGTCGGGTTACTGACTCAGATTTAGTTAAATTAATCACAGCGGCTGTCAGGCTCAAGTCTTCTAATAAAGTAATTGATGCGTTTACATCAACTTGCTCATATGGGTCTTGGTATACATTTAAGCCGCTATTTAAACCCAACACTGTTTCACCGCGTTTGTTATAAGAAGCACGAATATTAAAGGTGTCTCCTTCATAATATATCGAGGTGTTGTATTGATATTTAGCACTGCCAATTAAAGGCGATTTACCAAACTCTTTACCATCTACTTCTACATCGGCTTTATTGGTTTTGTTATAAGTGTAGTTTGTATAAAAACCAAAACCACTATCAAAGGCATGCTGTATAAATACTTCAGCCCCTTTAGATACAGCATCTGTGCCATTGCCTACTGTGCTATATGGCGATACAGTAATATTTCCCGAATCAACTATACCCTCCTTACCAGCAAAATCACGTTGTACATTAATAACTAGTGGTACAACAAAGTTATCAACGGTTTTATGAAACAGTGCTAAACCAACGGCAGAGCCTTCGCCATAGTAATACTCAATAGATAAATCAGCTTGCACCGACTCAAATGGCTTTAAATTTTTATTACCGCCACTGCCACTAAAACCCGGAATTTCATTAAACTCAGCTCTATCGTCTGCCCACTCATCTGAGACAAACGTAATGCGTTGTTGCGCACCTAAATCAGCATAATCAGGTCGCGACATTACTTTTGCAAGCGCGCCGCGTACAACAATATCGTCGCTGGCATCCCATGCAATATTAAAGCTAGGTAAAATTTGGGTATCGGTATTCTCTTGAGTGATGAGTTGATAGTCTTCAACAAATCTATCGTCTCCGGTTACCGCCTCCCCGGTTTCATCATCAGTATGATCCAGTAAATATGTGTATAGATCGGTTGATGACGTCATGGTTTTCGTGCGTACAACTCGCACTCCTAAATTACCGCGCACGCTCTCAAATTCAAAATCACCTTGCAGATAAAATGCCGCTATTTGTTCTTCAATATCATAAATGAAGTTATCTTCTTTGCGTGTATACGGCACATAATTACTGGTCACAATATCGCGGTATTTATCCCAATCAATGCCGGGCATTTGGTTTATATTAAAACCACCCGCAATATTACCTTCGTTGATAAACACGTCTTGTGCTAGTGGCATACCGTTATTCCACTGGTAACTATCAAAGCGTGTGATCCCACCCTCGCGGGCTTCTCCTGCGGCAATATCAAAGTTAGGATCTAAAAAGAAGGTATTACCGGTTTCACGGTGTAGCGTAGCTTCTCGATACTTAACCCCAGTTTTAATTGTTCTTAAAATGCCCCAATCAGTATAAATATCAAAGTCAGCTTGGTAATAATCTTCTTCTAGTTCACTACGTACAAAGCTTGAATTTGACGAACCTGGATCGCGACCACCGCCCACGCCATTAAGTAGGTTTGCTAACGTATTTGGGTCTATATTTAAACTAATGTTGTTTTCATTAATTTGCCAACCCGCTGTTTGCGCAGCATTTTCTATGCAGTTTTCATTTTCACCAGCGTTTGAACTTTTATAGGCCGCTTCCCAACTCTCTTTCGGGCCACCTTCAGAGCGCGTATTACCTGCCACAAAACGGGCTTTAAAATAATCGCCTTCGTAGGTTAAATTGAGATCAAAAGTGTCAGAGGTTGACTCTTCACGTACATAACTGCCTCGCATCCAAGGCAATTGCATATCATTTTCTATGCCACTTGCAGCTGCATCAAATTGCATTCCACTAACTATCGTGCCCGACTCATCCAAGCTTACATCGGTTAAAAAGTCAGGATTTAAAGACCACTCAGGTATATCAATCACCGACTCAGTTCTATTTTTATCAAGTGAAAAACCAAAGTAGTTAAAACCAATTTCAACGCGGCTAGTTGGGCGCCACTGCGTGCTAAATTGCACGCCTTCTCGCTCACGTAATTCGTTTACAATTGAGCCACGAACTACTTGAGGGAACCAAACATTGCCATAATTATTGCCCTGAGCATCGCTTACTGAGCCCCACTGATTATTATTTTCAACCGGTGCGCCATTGGCATCTACCGGGTTTTCACCAGTAAAGCGCCACACATTCGCATCGGTGCCACCCGAAAGAGTTCGGTTAGTGCGTTTTTGTGAGGTATAACCAAACAACATGCCAAAGGTATCAGCCTCGTTCTTCCAAGAATAAAGTGCGGTTACTTGCGGCTCAGATTCTTTAGTCACATCGGCATAAGTGCTTTCAATGTTAAATACTCCTGAGTTTGCCTCCATACTCAGCGGTTTACGACTATGCATTAATACCGTGCCGCCCACTCCACCTTCATCTAAACGTGCCTCTGGCGATTTATACACTTCCACGCTTTCAATCATGGCAGAGGGGAGTAATGTATAATCAAATGAACGAGACGGCTCGCCTGGAGATGAAGCAATAAAATTACCATTTAGCTGAGAAAAGGTGAGTTCAGATGATAACCCCCTAATACTAACCGATGAGCCCTCGCCTCCGTCACGGTCAATAACCACCCCAGGTACGCGTTGTAATGAGTCAGCGACATTTTTATCAGGAAACTTACCAATGTCTTCTGCTGTTATGGCATCAACTACTGAACTTGATAAACGCTTTATATCTAAATTAGCCGCCATACTGGAACGAATACCACGTACCTCTATTACTTCCATATCTTTGCTTTTTAGTACTTTATTTTCAGCTTCATCCGCATATGCATGATTAATCACAGACAAAATAGACATACACAGCGTTGATTTAATAAAAAATGGGAGTGAGTGATGTGAAGCGTTGGTTTTCCGATGAGCGGTCATAGCTTTAACAGTTCCATTTAAAATACAGTTAATACTTAAAGATGATCGTACTAGCTAAAGATGGTACGAAAAAAGTAGCTGTATTTTACACAACCAAGCTTAATAGCTTGTTAATGTAAACTGATAAGTAGCTGAATACCTTGTCAATAAATAGTCAATTTAAATAAAGACTGGAAGTTAAGCAGCAAAATAGCTATTTAGCTGCTTAAAAAGGAGTAGCAAGACTAAACAACAGACATCGTTATTTTTTATCACTAATAGCTTGAATATAATAACCTAAACTCGCATGAGAAAGCTCGCCCATATGGCTGGTGACTAACTCTCCTTGGCTATTATAAAATAGGGTGGTTGGCAACCCCGCAGCACCTGATTCACGACTCACATTACTGCTTTGGTCAAAAAACACATGGTTAAGTTCGAGTTGCTGTTCATTAAGGAACGCTTTCACCGTGTGTAAGTCTTCGCCTTGATTGACAAATGCCACCGTAATGTGTGGATTATTTTTTTGAGCCGCTTGTAGCACCGGCATTTCTTTTCGACACGGCGGACACCACGACGCCCAAAAGTTAATCACCACCGGTTTACCTTTTAAGTTTTGTAAGTTAACTTGCTGCCCTTGAATATTATGCACAACAGACTGCGGTAACTGTACACCCGCTTGATAAATAGATAGCGCAAAGTTAGGAATAATCATTGAACAAAAGCCAACAACCCCAGCAATAGCGTAGTTTTTCATTACCGCTTTTTTACCACGCGCATAAAACGCTAAAACGACTACACCGCTGAGCCAACCATAATAACTAATAAAGCCACCATCGCTAATATTAAAAAGCTGCCACCAATTACCTTGATAGGCATCCCACATGGTAAACACAAACGCTAACCGAGAAACTAAAAAACCCACCACAACCGCTTTGAAGACCGTGTCTAAAATCGCTTTTTGTAATGGATGTTGGCGTGTTAATAAATAGGTAAGCCCCCAAAAGATGCCTAACCCTAAAAAAATAATTAACTGAGAAATGGAAATAACTAAAGGTCCAAGAGAAATACTCAACATTGCTACCGTCTTCTTTAATATATTTAAGTACCTAAATAACGAGTACCTAGCGTGAATTAGACGCCAATAATAGCATATAACATTGTATATTTGAGACTTTTACTCTTTAGCTATTAAATTATTTAAGCTACGGTCATTTGCTGAAAATCAAGGCGGGCACCAATCAGCGTAACTAATTAGTTGTAATGCACTTAGCTTTCTAAAAAACTATACTTAATCTACTTCTTAAACAACTACCCCATCAACCTTACATACTTCTCGGCCAGTTCATCTAAGCTTTCGCGATGAGCGGGATCGGGCTTTATGCAATCAATGGGGCATACGCTGACGCAAGTCGGCTTATCGTAGTGGCCTACGCATTCAGTGCATTTTGCAGGGTCTATTTGGTAAATTTTAGCGCCCATATAAATTGCTTCATTTGGGCACTCTGGATCGCACATGTCACAGTTAATACATTTGCTGTCTATTAATAAAGTCATGATTAACCTCTCTATTATGAAACAGCTTGTTTGAAAGGATTGCGGGTATCTTGGTTCTCATCTAAATTGCGCATAATTATCGCGTGCTCTAAATCGATAGTGTCAGGCAGTGGAATTTTTACGATATGGCCAGAGCCTTTAGCATCAGTAATACTTTCGCCTTTTTTGTTTTCCATACTTTCAAGGGTAAAGCTAATATTGCCTTTAGGCATCATCAGCTCTAATGAATGACCAACACAAAATTTATTTTTTACATCTATTTCAACCAAACCATTAGCATTACGCCCTAGTACCTCACCTACAAATTGCTGCTTAGTTGATACCGAGTGGCCGTATTGGTAATTTTGATAATCTTGATGAGCATGGCGCTTTAAAAATCCTTCGGTGTAACCACGGTGTGCTAGGTTCTCAAGAGTTTTGAATAAATCAGCATCGAATGGTTTACCTGCGACGGCATCGTCAATCGCTTTACGATACACCTGAGCAGTACGCGCAACATAATAAAATGACTTAGTACGCCCTTCTATTTTTAAGCTATGCACCCCCATTTTTGTTAGCTGCTCTACGTATTGCACGGCGCGTAAGTCTTTTGAGTTCATGATATAAGTACCATGCTCGTCTTCAAATGCGGGCATGTATTCACCGGGACGGCCTTGCTCTTCAAGCATAAATACATCGTTGCTCGGCGCCCCTTCTCCGAGTGTTGGAATAACCGATTTAGGGTCAATTTTATGCACCATTTCACCTGTTTCGTTTTCAGTGCCTGGTTTAACATCGTATTCCCAGCGGCACGCATTGGTGCACGTGCCTTGATTTGGATCGCGTTTATTTATATAGCCTGAAAGTAAGCAACGCCCTGAATAGGCCATACACAGAGCACCGTGCACAAATACCTCTAACTCTGTTTCTGGGCATAGAGAACGAATTTCACTTATTTCTTCAAGCGATAGTTCGCGGGATAAAATCACTCGTTCAATTCCTTGCTTTGCCCAAAACAATACGCTTGCATAGTTTACTGCATTGGCTTGTACTGAAAGGTGAATTGGCATATCGGGCCACCTTTCACGTACTAGCATGATTAAACCCGGATCAGACATTATCAACGCATCGGGCTGCATAGCTATAACGGGCTCTATGTCACGCAGGTAAGAGTTTACTTTCGCGTTATGTGGCGCGATATTTGAAACCACATAAAACTTTTTATTCAGCGCGTGCGCTTCATTGATCCCTATTTGTAATGTATCTAAATCAAACTCGTTGTTGCGAACCCTTAAACTGTAACGAGGTTGCCCAGCGTAAACGGCATCTGCACCATAAGCAAAGGCATAACGCATATTTTTTAAACTACCTGCGGGCGAAAGTAACTCTGGGGTAAACGGGGTGATAATTGACGACATGCGCGCTCCATACATCGAACAGGGTTCAAGCCGATTGCATGAACTGGTAATAAAGCGCGGCAGTATAGCGTTAGTTAAATAGGGATGTTTTGATCGAAATCATAAAACTCACTTTAATTGATTGGTAAATTGACTCACTGCATCAACCACTTGCTGAGCACCTCTTTTAATATTAGTCATCACAATGCCAGATTCGTTTGATAGCTCTAATCCTTCTTGTGCTTTATCTTCACCTTGCTTAATGGCTTTCACACTTGACTGCGTTAAGGATTGATTTTTTTGTACCACTTCAACAATTTCCTCTGTGGCTTTACTGGTTCTAGATGCTAACTGACGAACTTCATCGGCGACTACCGCAAAACCTCGCCCTTGCTCACCTGCTCTTGCTGCTTCAATCGCAGCATTCAATGCTAACAAATTAGTTTGATCGGCAATGCTACTAATGCTTTGTACTATGCTCGCTATTAACTGTGATTGTTTATCCAATGCTGATATTTCATCCCCTGCTTGCAACATTTGCACCGCAAGCTCGTTCATCACTTTGACTGTTTGCTCGATAACGGCGGCTCCTTGATCAGCAAGGTGATCCGTTTCAGTTGAAGTGCTATAGGCAATATCAGCCGCTTCTGCGATTGCGAGCTCCCGCTCAACTTGCTCAGTAATAACAGTTGCGAATTTAACCACTTTATACAGTTCGTTTTGCTCATTGAAAATCGGGTTATAAGAAGCTTCAAGCCAAACCGTTCGGCCATGACTATCTATGCGTTTAAAACGGCTTGAAACATATTGACCTCTTTTGAGCTGTTTCCAAAAGGCTTCATATTCAGCAGAGCTTGCCTCTTCAGGCTCACAAAAAATACGATGGTGTTGACCAACAATCTCTTTTTTTGAATAACCCATGCCAGCTAAAAAGTTTTCGTTTGCAGTCAATACAATGCCATTGGTATCAAACTCAATAACTGCCATAGCACGGTGTAACGCCTTGATTAAATCTTGATGCTCGCGGGAGGTTTCAATCGTGCGCGTTAACACACTTGAATGCAGAGTAAACTCAATAGACTTGCCTTGTTCGTCAACAACCGGTTGCAAAATACTTCTTAACCACTCTTGTTCGCCATTGACATGAACAAACTGCAATGCACCAGCCCAATGTTCACGCTGCGCAAGTGCATCTTTCAAACTATTAAAGTGTGCAGTCTGTTTAGCGTTATCTGGTACAAAACTCAGTAATTTTTTACCTAGCAGCTGCTGATCTGAATATCCTAACTCATTTGCAAAATTTTTATTTTGCGAAGTAATGAGTCCAGTTTTATCCATCGTTAATACCAGCATTTCTTCATCTAAGCTTTTTTTAACCTGTACTAACCTGAAAAGCTTACTTTTTAATTCAGTTATTTGAGCGTTTAAAGATTTATTAAAAAACATACAAACCTGCTATTAATTAAGTGGATAAGATAAAACCAAAATACAACACAAACAAATTTTATTCTGTAGTCTGAAGCAAAGTGTAAACCAAGTACCCAAATTTAGTGATTTTTTTAAGTAAATTATTGCAAATAAATTTATTACTTTTAAAGAAACAGATGCTGCTTTTGGTTGCACCTTAAAGTAATTTAGCAAGCACTAACTCAGAGCTTACTAGTAACAATTGTTCGCCATTACCTGAACTAATCTTAATATAAACACTTACACCTGACGTTTAGAATGCTAGTTCATAAAAGATTGAATTTCCTAATCACAACGAAAACTTATAGAGCATTTACCGGCGCAATAACAATTTTCCTGTTAATAAAAGCTTTATTTTCTATACTCGCTCCACGAGCTATTTAAAAATCACACCATTGTCATCAAGCTAGTTTTTAATAAAACTAGGCATTGCCTACTAAAACGCGTATAATTCGCGCCCGTTAATATTCACACTTTTACTTAAAAATTATTGGAGCATAAAGATGGCTTTAGAGCGTACTTTTTCAATCGTAAAACCGGATGCAGTTGCTAAAAATCACATTGGCGCTATCTACAACCGTTTCGAAACTGCTGGCCTTAAAATCGTTGCAGCTAAAATGGTTCACCTTTCACAAGAGAAAGCTGAAGGTTTCTACGCAGAGCACAGCGAGCGTCCTTTCTTTGGTGCTTTAGTATCTTTCATGACGTCTGGTCCAGTAATGGTTACCGTTCTTGAAGGCGAAAACGCTGTTCTTAAAAACCGCGAAATCATGGGTGCTACTAACCCTGCAGAAGCACTAGCTGGTACTTTACGTGCTGACTACGCTGATAGCATCGACGAAAATGCTGTTCACGGTTCAGACGCTGTTGAATCTGCTGCTCGCGAAATCGCATACTTCTTCGCAGATGAAGAGCTTTGCCCACGCACTCGTTAATGCGAGTTTCACAGCTAACCCTGTGATGCAAAGTAAGAAAAGGGCTTTCGGGCCCTTTTTTAGTCATTATCTAAGCAATTAAACAGCTGTTTAGCTAATGACTAAACTGGTCGAATTGTGTACAATTCATCTCCATAAATTTTTATCGTCACCGTCACTGATTAAGGTTGTTTCATGACCACTGAGCAAAAAAAAATTAATTTATTAGATTTAAACCGAGATGCAATGCGCGAACTATTTGTATCGTTCGGTGAAAAGCCATTTCGTGGCGATCAGGTGATGAAATGGATTTATCATTTTGGCGTTGATAACTTTGACGAAATGAGCAACGTTAATAAAAAACTTAAAGAAAAGCTAAAAAATGAATGTGAAATCGTCGCGCCAGAAATCTCTGTTCGTCAGCAAGCAAGTGACGGTACAATTAAGTACGCATTAGTGCTTGAGGGTGGCCAAGAAGTTGAAGCCGTGTGGATCCCAGAAAAAGAACGTGCAACGTTATGTGTATCTTCACAAGTAGGCTGTGCCCTTGAGTGTACTTTTTGTTCGACCGCACAACAAGGCTTTAACCGTAACTTAAAGGTGTCAGAAATTATTGGCCAAGTTTGGCGCGTAGCCAAAGACATTGGCCTTGATGGCAACAGCGAAAAACGCCCAGTCACCAACGTGGTAATGATGGGTATGGGCGAGCCGTTACTCAACGTGAAAAACGTAGTTCCGGCAATGGAATTGATGATGGACGACTGGGGCTTTGGTTTATCTAAACGCCGCGTTACTTTAAGTACTTCTGGTGTGGTGCCTGCACTTGATTTATTAAAAGAAAAAATCGACGTTGCATTGGCTATTTCTCTACACGCACCTGATAACGCGCTTCGTGATATTTTAGTACCAATCAACAAAAAATACCCAATTGAAGAGTTTTTAGCAGCGTGTCGTCGCTACATTGATGGCTCTAAAGCCAATAAAGACGTAACAATTGAATACGTGATGCTTAATGGCGTTAACGACAGCACCGATCAAGCACATGAACTGGTTAAAACATTAAAAGGTACTCCTTCTAAGGTAAACCTTATTCCGTTTAACCCATTCCCGGGTAACGAATACACACGTTCAAGCAACAGCCGCATCGATCGTTTCTCTAAAGTATTACAAGCTGCTGGCATTACCTGTATTGTACGCCGTCCCCGTGGGGATGATATTGACGCAGCCTGCGGGCAATTAGCGGGTGATGTTGTTGACCGTACCAAGCGTTTAGCGAAAAAGAAAATGCGTGCAGATAATGCGATTGCCGTAAATATTCAGCAAGCCTAATTTTTAAAACGATCTAAAGCCCTTTATGCCTATTTATTTTTGAAATAAAGGATGCAACATAAGGGCTTTTCGGTAATATAGCGCCATGGACACTAATAAAGAGACGAAGTAATGCGATCTTTACTTGCTATAACTATCAGTACACTGGCTTTAACAGGATGTGTAACTGAAAATAGTTATGATGGCAATGACAAACCCGTTGTTGAAAATAAAATCAATAATACCGGCGCAGCACGCACCCGTATTGCCTTAGCACTAGAGTATTTAAGTACAGGTAATAGCTCACAAGCAAAGTACAACCTAGAGCGAGCCGCCGCATTCTCTCCCGATCTTCCTGAAGTCCACTACTCGTTTGCATATTATTATCAACAGGTTGGCGAAAACGTGCTGGCAGACAAAGCCTACCAAAAAGCCATAAAAATTGCTCCCAACGATCCAAATACCCGTAATAACTATGGGGTATTTTTATGCGGTATTGACGAGTACGACCGCGCCACAGAGCAACTACTTAAAGCCATTGCCATCCCAAGCTATATACGGGTCGCTGAGAGCTATGAAAATTTAGCCCTGTGTGCCATTGAGTTTGATGATTTTGACAACGCTGAAAAATATTTCAAATCGGCCATTAATCACAGCTCAATGCGTGCCTCATCACTGATCAGTTTAGCTGCTTTGTATTACGCTAAAAGTGATTTACATAGAGCAAAAGAAATACTCGAACGCTATGAGAATAGTGGCCAAGTATCGTCTCGTTCATTACTATTAAGCTATTTAGTTGAGCAGCGCATGGGACACATTGAAAAAGCGGAAACCACTGCAGCAACGATACTGCAAACCTACCCAACCTCAAGTGAAGCGGGGATCATTCGCGAGCAAAAAATCAAACGCAGTGAGTTTGAAATACTGCGTTCACAATATCTCCAAGCAAAATTAGATGAGCTACAAGCAAATAGCCCTACAGGAGAGGCAATCTCTGCACCCAAAATACGCATTATAAAAAAGAAAAAAGCGCCAGCAACTAGTACGTCGGCGCAAAGCACAACACTACAAAGTGGTCCGCAAAGCCAAGCAACGGCATCAGTGCCTGTCGATACGAGTGGTATTTTAGCGGCTTTAAGTACCACAACAGTAACAACGCCGGCGCAAGCAAGCGTTGATACTACCGCTGTACAGCTCAGTGCCCCTGAAAGAAATAATGATCCTGCTGCAGTGATGTCTGCTCTGGCGGTTACACAAACTCCGAGCAAAGCACAAGATGGAGTTAAAATAGTTTCTTTTAGCGCCCCAATAGATAGCCAAGCAGTTACAAAAAACGATCAAGTAAATAAAAGTCAAACAGCGTTTACTAATAAGTTAGCTGATGATGAAAAAGTTGTTTTTTACCAGCCACAACGTAATACAGATGTGTTTGCGGAGCAAAACTATAGCTCTGCACCTGAGATCCACTTTCAAGATCCGCAACAAAGTACTCAAGCACCGTTGCTAAACTCACAGATCCCACAATTAGCTACGCCTTACCATGTTTTGCAAGATGATGAAAACCTATTTAGCATTTCAGTACGATACAATGTTAAACTACAAAAATTACTCCAATGGAATGGTCTGAAAGAATCTGATCGGGTGGTCAATGGGACGAAAGTTTATCTCAACGACCCCAACATTTATTACGAAATTAACGTCGGTGATACTTTGTATAGTATTGCTACCAAGCGTCGCTTGTTAATTGATCAGTTAATGCGATGGAATAAATTAAGCCCGGATGTTGCACTTAAACCTGGGCATAGACTGTTACTAGTGGACCCTGAATCATACTCATTATGAATGATGAAAATACAGAATCAACAACGCTCACTCTTGGCCAAACTTTAAAAAGTAGCCGCGAGCAAGCGAATGTCAGCTTAGAAGAACTGGCAAAAAATTTAAAATTATCGGTGTTGCAATTACAACGTCTTGAGAATGACGAACACCATTTAATCGGCCCTGCTACCTTTGTTAAAGGTTATGCAAAAAGTTATTGTCGCGCCTTTAATTTAGATACTGCGGCCGTTTTAGTGTTGTTCCCTGAACCGCAGGAAACCGTAAAAAAAACCAACATGCAAAGCTTTTCTAGACGAACAGAAAAAGAAGCCCATGATAGTCGCTTGATGCTAGTGAGTTACGTTATTCTGGCAA
Source organism: Pseudoalteromonas arctica (assembly GCF_012927645.1). Lineage (GTDB taxonomy): Bacteria > Pseudomonadota > Gammaproteobacteria > Enterobacterales > Alteromonadaceae > Pseudoalteromonas > Pseudoalteromonas arctica_A. The sequence goes on from NZ_JABBMT010000046.1 coordinate 16,001, forward strand.
TTGTTATTGGTTCATCCGCACTATGGTGGTGGCAAAACTCAACCCCTCTTGACGAACACGTTGTAACACAATCTTTAAATAACTTTACCAAAGAGACAGTTGCAGTCGCGCAGACAAAGCCTAACGCAGCGTCAATTAGCCAGCTAGAACAAGTGGGCTCTGATGAAGCGATTGATGATCCCACTGCGTCGCAAATAATGGAGCAACAAGCTGATACCGAACTAGACGTTACCCCGAGCGAAACGTCAAGCAAGCCACAAAATGATGGCCTTGGCACCCTAGTGATGCATTTCAATGAAGAAAGTTGGATTGAAATTCATGACGGCAAAGGTGATAAAGTGGCGTTTGGTGTTAAAAAAGCGGGTTATGATATGACTATATCAGGTCACCTGCCTTTTTCTATCGTGCTTGGTAAGCATCAAGCTGTTGATATCACTCTTGACGGTGAAAAGATTGATATTTCCAGTTTCCCAAAAAATCGTTTAGCTAAATTTAATTTACCGTTAACAGAGTAGTCACTATGTTTTCAGAATCTCCCATTAAACGCAGAAAATCAACCCGTATCAATGTCGGTAACGTACCGATAGGTGATGGTGCCCCTATTGCCGTGCAATCAATGACCAACACCGATACCATGGATGTTGATGCAACTGTTGCACAAATTCAAGCTATTCAAGATGCCGGCGCCGATATAGTGCGTGTTTCTGTGCCGACTATGGACGCCGCCGAAGCATTTCGGAGCATAAAAGAACAGGTCACCATTCCACTGGTTGCAGATATTCATTTTGATTATCGTATTGCTTTGCAAGTAGCAAAATATGGTGTTGATTGTTTACGTATTAATCCCGGCAACATTGGTAGTGAAGAACGTATTCGCGCAGTAGTCGATGCTGCCCGTGAGCACAACATTCCAATTCGTATTGGTGTTAATGGCGGCTCATTAGAGCGTGATTTACAAGAAAAGTACGGCGAACCAACGCCTGAAGCATTACTTGAATCAGCCATGCGCCATGTGAATATTTTGCGCCGTTTAGATTTTGAGCAATTTAAAATATCAGTAAAAGCCTCAGATGTATTTTTAGCTGTGGGAGCCTATCGTTTACTGGCTAAAGAAATCGACCAACCTCTGCATTTAGGGATCACAGAAGCAGGTGGCATGCGTTCAGGCTCAGTGAAATCAGCCGTAGGCTTAGGCATGTTACTTGCGGAAGGTATCGGCGATACTTTACGCGTATCGTTGGCGGCTGATCCGGTGCAAGAGATCAAAGTCGGTTTTGATATTTTAAAATCCCTACGCATTCGCTCACGCGGGATTAACTTTATTGCCTGTCCGAGCTGTTCACGTCAAGAGTTTGATGTGGTTAGTACCATGAACCAACTTGAAGAGCGTTTGGAAGATATCATCGAACCGGTGTCAGTATCGGTTATTGGTTGTGTGGTCAATGGCCCAGGTGAAGCGTTAGTCAGTGATATTGGCTTAGCCGGTGCAAATCGTCGCTCTGGCCTTTATATTAATGGCGAACGTCAAAAAGCCCGCATTGATAACAACAATATTGTTGATCAACTTGAAGGCTATGTACGCAACTTTATCGCACAAAAAGAACAACAGACCCCTATTGACATTAAAATCGTCGAATAAAGTTAATATAGTAGGTAAACTGGGTGGTTTGCCACACGCATGCCAGCTATAATGACGGGTCAATTTTTAGCATTCTTGTTGTGTAGTCATCTTTTATTACACAAAAAAACAGTTTTTAGGATTTAGCAGTGGCAAAACAAATTCAGGCAATACGTGGAATGAACGATTGTCTGCCGGGCGATACCCAAGTTTGGCAGAAAGTAGAAAACATCTTACGCGAGACAGTAGCATCGTTCGGTTATCAAGAAATTCGTTTTCCAATTGTAGAATCAACCGATCTTTTTAAACGCTCAATAGGTGAAGTCACCGATATCGTTGAAAAAGAAATGTACACCTTTGCCGACAATAATGGCGACAGCTTAACACTTCGTCCAGAAGGGACTGCTGTGTGTGTACGTGCTGGTAATCAAAACGGCTTACTATATAACCAAGAGCAACGCCTTTGGTATATGGGTCCGATGTTTCGTCATGAACGTCCGCAAAAAGGTCGCTATCGTCAGTTTCACCAATTTGGTTTAGAAACCTTCGGTATTGCCAGTGCTGATATTGATGCTGAGGTTATTTTATTAACAGCGCAATTATGGCAACAATTTGGCATCAGCGAACATGTTCGTTTAGAGCTTAATTCTTTAGGCTCAAATGAAGCTCGTGCGCAATACCGTGATGCACTTGTGGCTTACCTTGAGCAACATATTGATACACTAGACGAAGACTCAAAACGTCGTATGTACAGCAACCCACTGCGCGTGCTAGATAGCAAAAACCCTGATGTACAAGCGGTTTTAGTTGATGCACCAAAACTGTCTGAACACTTAGATACTGAATCAAAAGAACATTTTGAAAATTTATGTGAACGTTTAGACGCCGCAGGCGTCACATACACGGTTAATGAAAAGTTAGTCCGTGGCCTTGATTACTATAACCGCACTGTTTTTGAGTGGGTTACAGATAGTCTCGGCTCACAAGGCACTGTATGTGCAGGTGGCCGCTATGATGGCTTAGTCGAGCAATTAGGCGGTAAAGCAACACCAGCGGTGGGCTTTGCTATGGGCTTGGAACGTTTAGTGTTAATGTTACAAGCATTAGAATGTGTTGGTGACATTCGTCGCAATGCTGATGTATATTTGGCAGCAATGGGTGATAAAGCCAGTATTCAAGCCCCTATTATCGCAGCTAAATTACGCGCTGAAGTGCCAGGCTTGCGTATCATGGTACATGCCGGTGGCGGTAACTTTAAGAAACAACTGAAACGCGCAGATAAAAGCGATGCACTCGTTGCATTGATTATCGGCGAAGATGAATTAGCACAAGGTGTAGTGACAGTTAAGTATTTACGTGAACGTAAAGAACAGGTCACCTTAGAATTAGAACAAATTAAAACGCTTTTAGCTGAGCTAATAAACAGCTAAAAAAGACGAGGTAGTAATGGATATTTATTCAACAGAAGAACAACAAGCTGAAGCGATCAAACGTTTTTTTCGTGAAAATGGTGTATCACTAGCGCTAGGTGTAGTGCTTGGATTAGGCGGCCTGTATGGCTGGAAAGCATATAACCAAAATCAAATTACAACTGCCGAAAGTGCCTCTGATGCGTATACTCAGCTGGTTGAAGGTGGTGAAGTATTAGGTTCGGCAGATACATTTATTGCAGAGCACAAAGACACAAACTACAGCGCACTTGCAGCCTTTGTTGCTGCTAAAGAAGCCGTAGAAAAAGGTCAACTTGATGTTGCCAATGAAAAGCTCAGCTGGATCATGACTAATGTTACCAATGCAGATTTAAAAGCAACGGCGACCACCCGTTTAGCTCGTGTGCAAATAGCCCAACAGCAATATGACCAAGCTATAACAACGCTTAACGCTAAACTTGCAGATTCATTCACTGCAACAGTCGCAGAGCTAAAAGGCGATATCTACACAGCTCAAGGCGATGCAAACCAAGCTCGCACTGCTTATCAGACTGCTGCTGATGCCGGCGGTCTTGAGAATAACCCATTATTGCAAATCAAACTTGATGACTTAGCAGTAACTAGCCCAACGGCGTAAGGGGGTTACCATGAAAAAATTAACAGCGGCAACCATAGCGCTATGTATGGCGACCTTAGTCGGTTGTTCATCTAGCGATGACGAAGACGAACTGGTGTTGCCTGAAATCGTTAATCAGTTTGAAACCAAAGTAATTTGGCAAGAAAGCATTGGTGATGGTGTTGAGCATTACTTTTCTCGCCTAACACCTGCTGTTTACAAAGACCGTGTTTTTGTAGCAAGCCGTGCTGGTAAAGTCGAAGCGCTATCGCTTGAAAACGGTAATACTCTTTGGGAAACCGATGTTCGCGAAAATTTGACCTTTTGGCCATGGCAAAGTGACATTAGTGCAAAATTATCAGGCGGTATTTTACAGGCTTATGGTAAAATTTTTATCGGCTCTGAACATGGCTATCTGGTTGCCCTTGACCGTGAAACAGGTGATGTTGTTTGGCGCAAAAAAGTACCTGGTGAAGTGCTATCAAAACCAGCCGCGGGTGATGGCCTTATATATGTTAACCTAGGCTCAGGTAAATTATTAGCCCTTCACCCTGATACCGGTGAAGAGCGTTGGAGCCATGAGCAAGAAGTACCCGCATTAACACTACGTGGACAAAGCTCTCCGACCGTTGCTAACGGTGGTGTATTAGTTGGCCTTGAAACAGGCAAGTTAAGCGTACTGATCTCTGACAGTGGTTACTCTGCGTGGAGTGCTGAAATCGCTACACCAAAAGGCGCATCAGAATTCGAACGTTTAGTCGATGTTGATACACAACCTCTGATCAGTGGTCCTTATGCATATGCTATTGCCTATAATGGTAACTTAGCAGCTGTAGATATTCGCTCTGGTAATGTTGTATGGAAACGCGAATACAGCAGTTACCGTGAAATTGCCATGGATACCCAAACTATTTACGTCGTAGATAGTAATGGTGTTGTTTATGCATTAGATAAAACCTCTGGCATTGAACGCTGGAGTCAGCCAGCCCTGCGTGGTTGGTACTTAACAGGACCTGCGGTAGCAGGGGATTACTTAGCCATGGGTGACCAAGAAGGTAATCTACATTGGCTAAATAAAGGATCAGGCGAACTTGTATCGCGTGAAGACTTCGACAGTTCAGGCTTTTTTGTCGAGCCAATTGTTGCTGACGACAAACTGATTCTATACACCCGAGATGGTGAAGTTAGTGCGGTAAAAATACCGGACTAATTTGCTAAATAGCTATAAGTTATTAATAGTTAATTTATTTTTTTAAGGCTTCGCACTGCGAAGCCTTTTGTTGTTTTTTTAAGAGGTAGTTTATGCTTCCCGTGATCGCTCTAGTTGGGCGACCCAATGTGGGCAAATCCACATTATTTAACCGTTTAACACGTACGCGTGATGCACTCGTTGCCGATTTTCCAGGCTTAACGCGAGATCGAAAATATGGCCAAGCTAATTACGATGGCTATGAATTTATCGTGGTAGACACGGGCGGTATTGATGGCTCTGAAGAAGGCATCGAAATCGAAATGGCTGATCAATCGCTACTGGCGATTGAAGAAGCCGACATCGTATTATTCTTAGTTGATGCACGCGTAGGTATGACAGTGGCTGATCAAGCTATTGCCAACCATTTACGTAAACAAGAAAAGAAAAGCTTTGTTGTTGCCAATAAAACTGATGGTATTGATGCTGACTCAAATTGTGCTGAGTTTTATCAATTATCACTGGGCGAAGTACACCATATTGCAGCCGCTCATGGCCGTGGTATTACCTTATTACTTGAACACACCTTACAGCCTCTGCTTGCAGAGCTGAGTGCGCAAAATGATGATGGTAAAGGCGATGACGACGAGTTAATCGATTTATATTCTGAACATGATGAAGATTCTACAGCCCATGAAGCATTTGCGGATAAGCCAGTAAAACTGGCTATTATCGGTCGTCCTAACGTAGGTAAGTCAACACTAACTAACCGTATATTAGGTGAAGAACGCGTTATTGTTTATGATATGCCAGGCACAACCCGCGACTCTATCTATATTCCAATGACCCGTAACGAAAAAGAATACGTGCTGATCGACACCGCAGGTGTGCGTAAACGCAAAAAAGTCAGCGATGTGGTTGAGAAATTCTCAGTGATCAAAACCCTCCAAGCAATCGAAGATTGTAACGTGGTGCTATTGGTTGTAGATGCCCGCGCTGGCATTTCGGATCAAGATTTAAGCTTACTTGGTTTTGCCTTAAATTCTGGCCGCTCACTGGTTATTGCCGTAAATAAATGGGATGGCCTTGATGATTACGTGAAAGATCGTATCAAATCTGAGCTTGACCGTCGCTTAGGCTTTATTGACTTTGCACGCTTACACTTTATCTCAGCTTTACATGGTACAGGTGTTGGTCATTTGTTTGAGTCAATTGACGAAGCTTATGGATCAGCAACTAAGCGTATTAGCACCGCTATGCTGCGCCGAATTATGGACATGGCACAAGCTGATCACCAGCCGCCACTGGTTCGTGGTCGCCGCGTTAAGCTTAAATACGCGCACGCGGGTGGTTATAACCCACCACGTATCGTAATTCACGGTAACCAAGTACATGATTTACCTGATAGTTATAAACGCTACCTAATGAACTACTACCGTAAAGCTCTAAAAATTATGGGCACACCAATCAAAATCGAGTTTAGAGAAGGTGATAACCCATTTGCAGGACGTACTAATAAAGTGACTCTTTCGCAAAAACGTAAGATCCGCGCATTTAGTAAAGAAAACCGCAATAAATGATAGAGCTGTAAGCTGTAAAACCTTGTTGGGCACACCCATACAAGGTTTTTTTATAAACAAATTTAAGTGTTTAGTTTTGCCTGGTGTCGCAAATCTTAGGAAACTGTGCTTTATTTAAAACATGTAAACTTAAATAGAGTCATCAATGGAATTAATTAATCAGGTTATCTATGTTGATAACGTTGAAGAAACCTTAGACTTTTATTATCAGGCGTTTGGTTTTGCCACCCATGCCCTCAGTGATGATGCCGAATATGGAGAGCTTGCCACTGGCGATGTAAAAATTGCTTTTGCGAATCACCCGTACGCTCAAGCCCATTTTAAACAAGGTTATATCCGCGCTCACCCAAAGCAACCAGCGCTAGGTTTTGAGCTGCGCTTTAGCTGTACTAATCTCAGTGAAAGTTATGATCAAGCAGTGCTAGCAGATGCAGAGCCTCTTTGCCCACCAAGCTGCAGAGGAACACGGCATTATGCCTATGTGCGAGCCATTGAAGGCACCTTAATTTGCTTAACCCAAGTTTAGCACTTCATCAAAATCGCATTAAAGTTATGCGAGAACTAGTCGGCATTAGGTTTAAAACAATTGAGCATTTGTGCCATACGCTCTGAATATATTAGCTAATCCAGTTAATTAAATTGACTTAAATCGCTAGCAATAGAAGTAGTTGGCTTTTCAACTAAACGCCCGAGTCATGACTGCTATCAAGCAGCTTAGGTAAACGCGGCAGCTCATGCTGATTATCATGACACCAAACAATACTAAAATATCCTTCCTTGTATCTGTTGTTCCGCACCCCTAATTTGAATTAAACTCGCTCATTAAATAGCCACTTGATTTGCTTTTGTAAATAAAAGCTTGACGCAGAACCCTAGGTTTGATCTATTACTCTCTTTTGAGAGCCTAA
>NZ_JABBMT010000047.1 GCF_012927645.1 Pseudoalteromonas arctica
AATTAGGCTCTCAAAAGAGAGTAATAGATCAAACCTAGGGTTCTGCGTCAAGCTTTTATTTACAAAAGCAAATCAAGTGGCTATTTAATGAGCGAGTTTAATTCAAATTAGGGGTGCGGAACAACAGCTACTAACTGCAACCCCAGCATAATAATTATAATCATCTTGAGCAAATGCATTTGTTGAGTATAGAGTTAAAAATAGTATTAAACTAGCTGTTGATTTAATCATTTTTATTCCTTTAATTTATTTGAAAATAAACTGTACCTTAAAACTAGCACAAAAAAAAGACAACCTACTTTAAAAAACAAATGCTTACAAAAACTTACATTATCCTTTCTATAACTAATTCCTAAAAAAGAAAAATGTTTTTAAATAGCGCCGCTAGCTCTTTCCTTTGACCAGAATGAGTCCGTAATCTAGCTACGCCATGCGTTGACTGTTTCACCTATCAACCACTACAATACAACATTGAAATTTTTATTATTATTTGAAGGCTCCTTCCATGGTTTTACCTGATAAGTTTATTTTCTCGATGAGTCGAGTATCTAAGGTTGTGCCACCTAAGCGCACTATCTTAAAAGATATTTCTTTGCATTTTTTCCCGGGCGCAAAAATTGGGGTACTTGGTTTAAACGGTTCTGGTAAATCAACGTTGCTACGTATTATGGCCGGCCTTGATCAAGAGTTTGAAGGTGAGGCTTATCCTCAACCGGGCACTAAAATTGGTTACTTACCGCAAGAGCCTATTCTAGATGAAAGTAAAACGGTTCGTGAAACTGTGGAAGAAGCAGTCAGCGAAGTTAAAAACGCATTAAGCCGTCTTGATGAAGTGTATAACGAATACGCGATGGAAGATGCTGACTTTGACGCACTTGCCAAAGAGCAAGGCGAGCTAGAAGCAATTATTCAAGCCCATGACGGCCATAATATTGACAACGTATTAGAGCGTGCCGCTGATGCGCTACGTCTGCCACCTTGGGATGCTAAAGTTGAAGTGTTATCAGGTGGTGAGCGTCGTCGTATCGCGATTTGTCGTTTATTACTTGAAAAGCCAGATATGCTTATTCTCGATGAGCCAACTAACCACTTAGATGCTGAATCAGTTGCATGGCTTGAGCGCTTCTTACATGATTATGAAGGCACCGTTGTTGCAGTAACCCATGACCGTTACTTCCTAGATAACGTAGCAGGTTGGATTTTAGAGCTTGACCGTGGTGAAGGTATTCCGTGGGAAGGTAACTACTCTTCTTGGCTTGAGCAAAAAGATGCCCGTTTACAACAAGAGCAAAAATCTGAAAAAGCGCGTCAAAAATCAATTGCACAAGAACTTGAGTGGGTACGTTCAAACCAAAAAGGTCGTCAAGCTAAGTCAAAAGCGCGTATGGCGCAGTTTAGTGAGTTACAACACTCTGATTACCAAAAACGTAATGAAACCAACGAGCTATTTATTCCACCTGGCCCGCGTTTAGGCGACCAAGTCATTGAAGTTAAAAACTTGAAGAAGAGCTTTGGCGATCGCGTGTTAATTGATGATTTAAGCTTTACTGTGCCTAAAGGTGCAATTGTTGGCATTATCGGTGCCAATGGCGCAGGTAAATCAACGCTGTTTAAAATGCTCAGCGGTGAAGACAAACAAGATAGCGGCGAAATTAACCTAGGTGAAACGGTTGAACTGGCAACTGTTGATCAGTTCCGTGGCAATATGGATGACAGCAATACTGTTTTCCAAGAAATTTCAAACGGCCAAGACGTACTTAAAATTGGTAACTTTGAATTCCAAAGCCGTGCCTATGTGAGTCGCTTTAACTTCAAAGGTAACGATCAGCAAAAATTTGTTAAAGACCTATCAGGTGGTGAGCGTAACCGTTTACACCTAGCTAAGCTATTAAAAGCCGGTGGCAACGTTATCCTGCTGGATGAGCCAACCAATGACTTAGACGTTGAAACATTACGTGCCCTTGAAAATGCTATTTTAGAGTTCCCGGGTAATGTGATGTGTATCTCGCATGACCGTTGGTTCTTAGACCGTATTGCAACGCATATTCTTGATTACCGTGATGAGGGCCAAATTAACTTCTTCGATGGTAACTACACTGAATATGAAGAATGGCTTAAAAAGACCTTAGGTGCAGCAGCAGCGCAACCTAAACGTATTAAGTATAAAAAGATAGGCTAGGCTCTAGGTTCTAAACATATTTTAAGCCCTGCATTTATGCCGGGCTTTTTATTTTTGAAAGAAATAAACGCTTGCTACAAGCGAGAAAAAAACAGGCTATACTTAATCCCAATACTCCTAAAAGGAATAATGATGGAAAACCGCCGACATTACACGCGCATTTTATTTTCAACTCCCGCGCATTTAACCAATAATACCCATAGTTACCCCTGCCAGTTGCTCGATATATCATTAAATGGCGCTCTGGTTAGTCGCAATAATGACTTTAACTTTACAAAAAACAGTAGTGCTATTCTTGCCTTTAAACTCCCGCAAAGTGAAGTAATCATCGCGATGACTGTTACTATTTGCCATATTGAACAGCAACATATAGGCTTAAAATGTACCCATATTGATATAGATAGTATTACCCATTTAAAGCGTTTAATTGAGTTAAATCTCGCTGACGATACACTACTGCACCGTGAACTTGAGGGTTTGATCCATGGTGCGTAAAGCAAGTAACTGGATTGAAATTGCCCTGTAGGTTACCCTAGAGAAAATTCGCAACACAATCTGACTATGGCTCTTAATCAACACTTACCGCTAGTTTATCACCCTAACTATTCGTTTAACTTTGATCCTAACCATCGTTTTGTAATGAGTAAATTTGCCCATTTATACCAACAAGTAAAAACACTTGGTTTGGCGAATAGTAACCTAATAATACCTCAACTTGGCAGCCCTGAGGCGCTTGAATCGGTACATTGTGATAATTACATTCAAGATTTATGGCATAACCGTTTAGATGATAAAGCCATGCGTCGTATTGGGCTACCTTGGTCTGAACAATTAATGGCACGAACTTTTACCGCACCTCAAGGCACGTTGCAAACTGCGCGCTTAGCTCTTGAGCACGGCATTGCATGCCATTTAGCCGGCGGTACACACCACGCTCACACCGATTTTGGCTCTGGCTATTGTATGGTCAACGATTTAGCCTTTACGGCACAAACACTGATCCAATCAGGCGAAATAACCAATGTATTGATTTTTGACTTAGATGTACACCAAGGCGATGGCACCGCAGCCATGTTACAACACCAACCTTATGCCTATACCTGCTCGATTCATTGTGAAAAGAATTTTCCATTTCGCAAATCAACCAGCGATCTCGACATTGGTTTAACTAATAATATGCAAGATGATGAATATTTAGGGGTTGTTGATGATACCTTGCGCTTTTTACTCAGAGAACTTAACCCTGATTTAGTGCTTTATGATGCAGGTGTCGATATTTGGCAGCAAGATGGTTTGGGCAAACTTGATATTAGCTGGCAAGGCATTGAAAAACGTGATCACTTAGTGTTTAAGCGCTGTATTGAGCATAATACACCAGTGGCAAGCGTGATTGGCGGAGGTTATGACAGAGATCACTTGCGCCTTGCAAAACGCCATTCCATTGTCGTAGAGCAAGCTGCACAATTTTAAAAGCAGAGTATAAAACTACTAAAACAGTATTTTTGACTACACTTTTAATTCATACCTTTATTGAGAGCATTATGCGACTGTTGTTTATTTTGTTACTTGCATTTATGTCGAGTATTGCCAGCGCCGAAGAAGAAGCTGTAAAAGAAGAACTCCCGCCGATTAACCCAGCTTACAATGCAGAGCATGCTATGGTGCTCGTTAATCAAGGTTCGCGTATTTTTGCAGTTAACTTACCGACTTATAAATTACCTCACGATGTGCAAATTGTTTATCAAATTGAAAACCCAGATGTCGCTTTTTTAAGCCTGATACGTGATGCAGAGCTTATTACTATCAAACCACAACCGTTTAATATTCAACGCCTAATGCGCGGCGAAGAACTAACAATTACGGCAGAGGTGTATGCCGGACACTACCAGCGCGATGGCAGTTTGGTTTATCAACATAGACCTATTGTAATGAGTAAATTACTTTATGCGCGGGAATTAACTGATTTGAACGAATCATCGCAGTGGCAAGAATACGACATGATCACCCTCAAAAATAATGAGCGAATTTATATCCATAAAATAACCCAAGCACCGAGTTTTAATCACCTTATTTTTGCAGATTTAACCAATGCCTGTTTGCAAAAATTTCGCACATCAAAACGCGTCCCAAATGCTAGCGAATTAACCTATAAATTTGCCAACTGTGGCACCTTAAAGCCGCTCTATTTTGATGTTGAAGGTTTGCAGAAAAAGTGATTCAAAGCCAATTTATACTGTGAGTAGCTAATCAGTAACCCACATATCACGTACTAAAGGCAATGTCACGAGCCTCCTCAATAATAAACATATGAGCGCCCATCACTGCCATAAAGCTGTACCCAATATCCACCCAACTGAAAGTATACATTTTCCACTTCAACACCTTTACCACGCCAATAATCACTTGTTATAGCCCTACTCTCCTTCTACAGTTATTTTTTTCATTGATAGCGCTTTATCTGTTCATCAAGAATATCTTCAGCTTCATTGAATACTTCGCCTGCACCCGGCATCTTTTCAGATTTCTTGGCATACTCTTTGGCAAGTTTTGCGTTATAAGCTTGCAGTAATTCGTGAATTTGCGCGTCTTTTTCAGCAACGACTTGTTGCAACTCAAGCACCATGCGCTTGAGTTGTTCTAGGTCGTCAGGAAGTGAGTGTGCATCAATTTTCATGTTCGCAATTTAACAGAATTTGACGTTGTTTTCTTGCTTGAGGCAAAGATAAAACAGACGGTGTGGCAACGATCATTTACTGTCAATATGATCAATTAGATCATCGATTTATACTGCAATTCTTCATGACCAAGCACATCATATCCCGACAACAACCAATCCAGTTGCTCTGGACTGAGCTCAAATTCTTGCAGACTGGCTTTGTTTGGCCATTTAAACTTTTGTTTTTCTAACCGCTTGTACCACAAAGCAAAGCCCGTCTTATCCCAGTAAACCAGCTTGAGTTTATCCTTCGCTTTGTTGCAAAATAAAAATAAAGCGCCAGTATAGGCATCACGTTCAAGCTCACCCTCAACGAGTGCGACCAGACCATCAATGGATTTTCGAAAATCCACAGCATCGCGGTGTAAGTAAATACGCGCGGGTTCAACAAACATTTTCATCAGGCAAGCTCGCGTAGTAATTGGCCTAGATAAGATGCAGGCGTTGCGGGAGGCAAACTGACTTTTACTTTACCGACTTTGAGGGTTATTGGCTGTTGCGGTTCGATGACATCGACGTGTTTCGTGACTTTAGCGCGAACAAAGCTGCCTGATGATTCATTCCGCTTACTTCGTGCCGCATAAAACGTTGTTTTTGATAAAGCATGTTGCTGGCAAAACTCAGTAATAGTTAAATCGCTGGCTTGTTGTTCTTCAATAATACTGCGCCATTGTTCAAGGCTGCATGTTTTTCTCATGACTATCACCTCATTGAAATTCGGAAATAGCTTAATCATTTTGACGAGTTACTGGCAGGTGCATTTTGCTAGACGCTTACTTACCTTTTACTATAAAAGTCAAAAAGAAAGACCCTACTCACTTTCTCTACACATTTCATTACGTGATTTTTTAGATTTATAACAATGAAGCCACAAAAGGTACAATTTTTGATTGCTTGTAAGATTCTGGAAAACTTTTTATTTTATATTATGCAATGATAGTCAAAAGGAATTAATGCGGAAGCCCCTTAATTTCAATTGGTTATTTTTTTGTTGAAAATAGTTTTGTTTTTTAAATGCAGCAATCGGAATAAGGGAATTAGTTAGCGATGAAAGAGTGTAAAGAACATCAAAATTTAAATCATCAATTTGCCATAATTGGAATGGGTTGTAGATTTCCTGGGGGATGTGACTCCCCAGATTTGTTTTGGCGAAATATTCTTGATGGTGTTGATTGTATAAGTGATGTACCTAAAGATAGGTGGGACATTAGAAAGTTCTATGATGAAAATAGAAATAAGCCAAGCAAGATGCATACGCTTCAAGCAGGTTTTGTTAATCAAGATTTGCGAACATTTGACCCACTTTTCTTCGGTATCTCACCACGTGAAGCTGAGATAATGGATCCTATGCAGCGCATGTTACTTGAGGTGACATGGGAAGCCTTCGAAAATGCGGGGCTAACGACGCAACAACTGCAAAATTACCAAACAGGAGTGTTTGTTGGCGGCTTCGCAATAGATAGCAAAACAATTCAATTAGATAGTTTAAATCAACACACAATTAATTCGCATACACCAATGGGTATAACGCTCGCACTGCTTTCAAACCGAATCTCCCATGTGTTCAATTTGAAGGGGCCTAGTTTAACGATTGACACTGCTTGTTCTTCTTCCGTTGTTGCTCTTCATTATGCTTTACAGAGTATGAGAAATGGTGACTGTGATTTAGCAATTGTTGGTGGAGCAAACAGTATGATGTCGCCTTCCTATCCAATAGCTATGAGTAAAGGTCAGTTTCTTTCACCACATAGCCGATGTAAAGCCTTCGACTCTGATGCTGCAGGATACGTTAGGGCTGAAGGAGCTGGGGTTATTATTATAAAACATTTGGATCAAGCAATTCTTGATGGCGATAACATCGAAGCGGTGATTGTAGATTCTGGTGTAAACCAAGATGGTCGTACTCCTGGAATTACTTTACCAAATCCGATATCACAACAATATTTGATAGAGCAAGTGTATCAACGCAGTGGGATCACACCGAATGAGATCAGTTACATAGAGGCTCACGGAACAGGTACAAAAGCAGGGGATCCTGTAGAGTTATCAGCAATAGCTAAAGCGTTCGAAACTCGAAATGACAAATGCTTTGTTGGTTCTGTAAAAACAAATATAGGGCATTTGGAAGCAGCCTCTGGTGTTGCAGGCATCATCAAAGCCACAATGACTTTAAGAGATAAAAAAATTGCACCAAATTTGCATTTTAATAACCCAAATCCTGATATCCCATTTAATTCCATTCCACTTGAAGTCCCCACAAACATTCACCACCTAGAAAAAAACAAAGTCCATTATGCCAGTGTCAACTCTTTTGGTTATGGTGGTGCAAATGGTCATGTGCTATTGCGAAACCTCGCTGAGGGCGAATTAAATCCGCGTCTTGGTGAAGCCGTTGAGCGACCTTTTTATCTAATTTCGATCTCAGCTAAATCGTCCTTAGCTCTAAAGCAACTGGCATTTAAATATGCAGAGTTTATTGCAAGTGAAATGAATGATAGTAGTGAGTGTTCACTTGGTGACTTAGCATATACTCTCAATGAGCGGAGAACTCATTTAACACACAGAGCCTGTTTTGTCGTGACAGACAAATTAGACTTTTTTGAACAATTGTATAAATTTGCCTCGGATCAAGAGCATGAAAATATACTTGGTGAGTTCAACGCAAGTAATCAGCCTGAAATCAGTTATGTATTTTCTGGTATGGGACCGCAATGGTGGAAAATGGGTCAAGAATTGTATCATAATTCTGACGTTTTCAGAGCCAGTATTGATGAAATTGATGAAGTTTTCCAACGTGTCGCTGGTTGGTCAGTCAAAGAGCAAATGCTGAAAGAAGAATCTGCTTCCTTAATGCATAAAACTGAGATAGCTCAGCCTGCAAACTTTGCCCTTCAAGTTTCACTCAGCAAACTTCTTGAGTCTCATGGAGTTTATCCGTCAGCCATTGTTGGACATAGTGTTGGTGAAGTCAGTGCAGCTTATATATCAGGGGCATTGACATTACATGATGCTTGTCTAGTTAGTTTTCATAGAAGCAGGCTCCAGCAAAAATGTGCTGGGTTAGATGGGGGCATGTTAGCTGTTGGTTTATCAGAGTCAGACATTACAGCGTACCTACAAGATCAGCAAGGTGTAGATATTGCGGCTGTGAACTCTCCGACATCCTTAACACTAGCAGGAAACCTATCTGACCTCCATGTTCTATCCGAGAAATTAAAAGAAGCTGGGGTGTTTTATAAATTCTTGCGCGTCGAAATTGCTTATCACAGCGAACATATGTCTGAAATAGAGCAAGAATTAAAATCCGTCTTGTCAGGGATAAAACCAACTAGGAGTCTTGTTCCTCTATATTCCACCGTAACTGGTGAGCTAATCAGTGGGCAAGAATTAGATGCTGACTATTGGTGGAAAAACGTTCGCCAACCTGTTTTATTCAATGCTGTAGCCAAAAAGTTAATGCAAGATAATACAGGATGCTTCATTGAAATTAGCGCCCATCCAGTTCTTTCAGGATCACTAAAGGAAATCACTTCATCGGAAGGAAAAATATCTTCAATTGTGAGTACTTTAAGCCGGAATAAACCAGAAGTTGAAACATTCTATTCTAACTTAGGGCTACTACATTGTGCTGGGGTATCACTCAACTGGAGTTCACTTGCAGCCAGTAACGCTCGATTTGTTTCTCTACCTAATTACCCTTGGCAACGTGATTACTACTGGAACGAGACTAAAGCTTCAATTGAGTACAGAGTTGGAAATAATGGCTATGTATATTTAAATGAAAAAGTCGATGATCCATTAGAAACATGGCAGGTTGAGGTGAATAGATATCTAATGCCATACCTAAATGATCATAGAGTCAATGATAAAGTTGTATTTCCAGGAGCTGGTTTTATTGACGCAATTTTGTGTATGCACAGTCAGGTATTTGATACAAATCATGCTTCAATTTCCAATGTGAAAATTGGGTCCATGTTGATAGTGGCGCCAGATGAACTTCCAAATATGCGAATACAATTCGATTCAAATTCAAATAATGTGAGTATTTGCAGTAGAAATATTGCTAATGAGGAAGCTTCTTGGCGTACAAACGCAACGGCATTATTACTAAGTAAACCAAGAGCGATATTAAATACAACTTATGATTTGGAGACATTGAGAAGCAGCGTAACTAAGAAGATTGATGTCGATGAATTCTATGCTCGATTAAATAAATTAGGGTTGCAATATGGTCATTACTTTAAAGTTATCAGAGAGTTGTATACTGACAATAATCGAGTAGTGGCAAAAATCGTTCCGGTCGAAGAAATTGAGAATGAAGCTGGAGATTATAGGTTACATCCTTCGATTTTGGATGCAGCTTTTCAATCATTGATTATGCTGACAGCTGATGATAGGGCTTATGTACCTGTTAGTGTTGAATCACTTGATCTTATCGAAATACCAGAAGGTGAGTGTTGGATAGTTGCAGAGTTAGCTGGATCTAACGAACGCAGTGTATTTTGTGATATTAGTGCTCTCAACTCTGATGGGCAAGTGTTTTTTAAAGCGAAAAATGTAACGTGTACAGCGTTAGCAAATGAATTGCCGACAAGCAAAGAACAAGGAAATTGCCTTTATTATCCGGAATGGCATGTATTAGAAAAAGGGAACACTAATACGGCGGGAATAACAAGCCATCAGGTAGTGTTACTCGCCGATAATTCCCTGATGTGCAGGATGATATCTGAAACTTTTAATAAGCTTAACGTTAATTATGTTGTACTTAATTCAAGTTCTACTTCAAAGTTTGAAGGCGCTCTCTTAGACCAATATGTAGAGACATTATCAAAGAGCTCAATAGATGATGCCTTGGAATTAGTTCCTTACTTTTCACCAACACTAGTGTTGGACTTTTGGAGTTTTAACATATTAAAGTCAAACTTGGATCTATCTGAAATAATATCAACACATTGCTTTAACATGAGAAACTCTGTTTTATCTGTGGATGATTTTGTTCAAGGGAACGAATTTAAATATGTCAAGTTTACTAAATTCGCCCAGCCAATAGATTTCCAGAGTGAAAACTTAGATCTCAGCTCAGCAGCTTTAATTGGGCAATTACCTTTAATCATGAATGAATATTCTAATATCAATGCGGTTAGTATTGATCTGGACGTTGATTTAAGTGGTGATGAACTATTGTCTCTATTAGACTACTTGGTTGCCGAAAATGTAGAAAATGAAATAGTAATCCGACGAGGAACTAAATACATTAAGCGAATTGTTGAAAAGAAAGCTGATACTCTTGAATATTACGAGGATAGAATTGAGTCTAAACACCCAATCCGTTATGTAAATGCTGGTCCACATTCGTATTACGAACATATTATACAGCAAAGATTAAAACCAGGCTTCGTACGGATCCACGTTGCAACGTCTCTATTAGAAAAAAGTGATTTGAATATTGATTCAAGTGGATTCGATAAAATAAAACGGGGAAAGTTCGTGAATGAATTATCCACGGAAATTATAGGCTGGGTAACCGGATCGAGCTGTGATAGTTTTGCTGTTGGAGATCAAGTCATTGCTCTTTGCCCAAATGGCGGACTTGCAACTGAAGTTGTTGTAGCAAAGGAAGTGGTTCACTTGGCTCCTGCTTCTTTTAGTTTAACTCGTAGTTACTGTGTTTCAGCGTTCATGTTGGCGTATTATGGCTTGATAGAAATAGCTCAATTGAAGTCAAATCAGCGCCTTTTAATTCATGATGTCACGTCTAGTATAGGGATGGCTGCATTAAATATTGCTCGCAAGAGCAATGCTCAAATTTACGCTACAGTTTTAAATGAATCGCTTCTTAGTACGGCTTCTGAGCTGGGGATTAAGAAGGTATTCAGTCTTGATTCCTTCCAATTTATAGATACCTTGAGTGAGGAGTTATGTGGATCTGGCTTGAACCTAATTTTTGGAAGCGCAGCTCCCGAGGTTAGAAATCTAAGCATTGACCTTTTAGCTCCATTTGGCCGCTATATTGACGTCCTAGAACAAGCTAGCGCACTAACAATTTCAGATAAAAACCTTTGGAAAAATATCGCATATAACGTTGTCAACATGACAACTTTGTTTGCATATCAGACGGACAAAGTTGGAGAGTTATTATCGAAATCAATTGAGTATATAGAACAAAACCGGATCCAAGCTTTAGAAGTTCCAATTTATCAGCCTGATCAAGTTCAGTTCGCGATTGAAGAGTTGAAATCTGGCAAGGTGTTGAGCCATTGCCTTATCAAATATGACCAAGAAACTATTTTAAGTCGAATTCAAAAGTCGAGACATTGGCTAACCAATAATAGTACTTACATTATTACTGGTGGAACGTCTGGCTTTGGTTTAGATGTTGCTAAGCAACTTGCAGCTTGGGGTTGTCGAAAGTTAATACTACTTAGTCGTTCAGGAGGTAAAAGCGCAGAGTACTTACGTGAACTCCCATGGTTTGAAAATTTGAACTGTCAGGTAGAAGCCAGAGCGATAGACATAGCGGATAGTTCTCAGGTCTACAAGTTATTCGCAGAATTAGACAATTCTAAATCACCAATTAAAGGCATCATTCACAGCGCTGGAGTATTGCATGACATACAGTTGTCTAAGATATCAAAGGAGGATTATCAAAAAGTATTACGGCCAAAAGTTGAAGGAGCTTTAAATCTGCACAATGCATCTTTAAATCTACAATATGGTGAAATCGAAACTTTTGTGTTGTTTTCTTCTGTTTCTTCAATTGTTGGGAATCCAGGTCAATCAAATTATGTTGCAGCGAATTGCTTTTTAGACGCGTTTGCATTCTACCGAAGAAGTAAAGGATTAGTTGCCACGACAATCAATTGGGGAGCATTAGCTGATGCTGGAATGGTGTCCAGAGATAAGGCTGTGGCAGAAATACTGAAGCAACAGGGTATTAATACTATTAAAAGCGAGTATGCGTTACAACAATTGGATTTCGCGATCGCTAATAATGACGTTCAAGTAGGTGTTCTTGATGTTGATTGGGAGCGTTGGTTCAACTCGAATCCAACAGCGTTAAAATCCACTAGATTAAAGCAGCTAAAATCTGTTGTCAGTACACGCGATTTGACATCCCCATACCATGCAATATATCAAGAGCTGGAAAGTCTTGATGCAGATAGCAGACAGAAACGCTTTGAAATCGCGATTGCGGAGCAAGTAGCTAAACTGCTGAATTTGAAAACCTCTCAACTGAGTGTTTCACAAAGTCTCAGTACTTTGGGTGTTGACTCACTAACAACTAATTTACTAAGTGTTCAACTAAGAGAAATGTTGGATATAAGAGTTACTAGTATGGAGTTGTTAAGTGGCCCATCTATCGCTCAGCTTGCGAAGATCCATTTAGAACAATTCTTTGGTGAAAAAATTATCCCAGCTTAAATTCATAAAGCCTCTGTATTCAGAGGCTTATTTTTAAGGACTATAAATGAAAAACTTAACAGGATTACAATTGCTACAAGCCATGGTTGACGGCGAAATCCCAAATAAGGGGTTAATGGCCAATGTTAACTTTTCTCAAGTAAAAATAGCTAGAGGGAAATTTGGCTTTACCTTTTACCCAACTGTAGAACACATCAACTTACAAGGAACAGTGCATGGTGGATTTTTAGCAACAATCATCGATACAGTAACCACCAGTTCATTACTCACCTTGCTTGGCCCTAATACCGCTGTTGTGACATTAGATTTACGTTGCGATTTTTATAAACCTGCGGCCCCAGGTTCGACACTTTCAGCAATAGCAGATGTTGATTCAGTTGGACGTACGGTAGGTTTTGCCCATGCAAAAATATTAGACTCGAACAATCAAGTGATAGCGAAAGGAAGCGTTACTTGTTCTTTAATTGCAGGATAAATTTATGATTGACTTAAAAACTATGGATATGAATGACAGCGCTATCAGTAAGATAAATCAACATAGATGGCTGCAGTATTTTCATACCCCACCCAACGAGAACATTAGGCTTGTATGTATCCCTTATGCGGGCGGCAACGTAAGTACTTTTAAGGACTGGCAAAAGCACTTAGGTGAAAAAGTAAGTGTATGTGGTGTTAAATTGGCAGGTAGAGATGAGCGGAAGCAGGAACCTTATGCGATAAGTATTCATAAAGTTGCTCAAGAGCTCTGTGATACTCTTAAAACTCTTAACCAACCAATAGCAATATTTGGTCATAGCATGGGCGCTCTCATTGCTTATGAAACTTGCCGAAGGCTATTTGAATCAGGGAAGAAAGTTGAACACCTTTTTTTATCAGCTAGAGCTGCGCCGTCTTTTAAGCAAAAACGCAAATGGTCAAAGGTGTCTGATAAAGATCTTCTAAACCATATTAAGCTGCTGGGAGGCACTGATTCAAGGCTACTTCATGATAATGATGCTATGAGGTTTCTACTTCCTACTATTAGATCTGACTATGCAATGTTAGAGAATTATAGACCTTCAAGTCTACTTGAATTAAATCCCACGGCTACAACTCTATTAGCTTCTGATCAGGATTCTTTTGCTACGATAGAACAAATAACTGCTTGGGAGGGTTATTTTAAAGACAAGCCGAACTTGGAGGTGTTTAGTGGAGATCACTTTTTTATAAATTCATTGACACCTCAATTAATTAAAACAATTCAAAAAAGCTTATTTGGTGAGTAGGAAATAAATATGAAACGGTATAACAGAACGCAAATTTCTAAGAAAACCGGAATTAAAGATGTAACAAACGAGTTTTTATTAGATTTGATATTAAACTTTAAATACTGCTTAATTTTTACCACTATCTCAATTAGGGCAATATTAGGATTACCTAGCCTTTTTATCAGAGAAAAGTTTTTAAAAACAATTGAATTAACAATAAGAAAGATCAAAATGGAATCTGACTTTGCTGCAGGAGGAGAAAAAAGTTTAGGTAAATTCAATGCAAAGACTAAAAATTGCAGACATTACCAATTGAAATTATTAGCAAAAATATTGAAAGATAATCAAGCAACTGAATTTGGAAAAGCGCACAACTTCAGCAGAATAAGTACTATTGAAGAGTATAGATCTAATATCGCACTCCAGAGTTATGATGATTTAATGCCTTACATTGAAAGGCATCTTCAAGGGGAAAGTAACGTTCTTGTTAGTGATAAAGTTGCCTTTTATGCAACTACTAGCGGAACTACTGGAAAACCTAAATATATACCAACAACAGCACAGACCATCAAGTGTAGTAATGAGGTTAGTGCAAGGATTTGGTCATACTCTTTATATAAAAACAAAGTCGGTGCTTTTGATGGAAAAATGGTAGTAATTGTATCCTCCGCTCAAGAAGGTTTTGTACCGGATGGCACTCCATTTGGCTCTACTTCTGGACAATACGTGAAGAACCTCAATGAATCTCTTCAGCAACGATACGTGGTTCCATACGAAGTGTTTGAAATCAAAGATTACTCTGCACGATACCATGCAATTCTCTTACTCGGGATAATTGAACCTAATACTACAATGCTATCATCAGCAAACCCATCTACCCTACTTATATTAGCCAAAAAGTGCAATGAATTTAAACAGCGATTATTTAATGACTTAATAAATGGTTACATAGATCTATCTCTAGATATTCCAATTCATACAAGAAACATAATTAATAGCAAGTTAAAACCTTCACCGTTGTTGGTTAAAAGGCTTGAAGAGTGTATTGAGCAAGACCCTGAAAAGTATCTTAGACCTATTCATTTTTGGCCAAATCTTAATGTTATCACTTGTTGGCAAGGGGGTAATTGTGGGCTTTATGTAAGTCAGCTTCCATCCTGGTATGGTAACTTACCTTTGAAGGACCTTGGTTACCTTGCATCTGAAATACGAGGTACTATACCTTTGGATATAAATAGCTCTGATGGAGTGTTGACAATAGATGAAAACTTTTTTGAGTTTAAAGAGGTTAATACAAATGATCAGGTTTTTTTATTAGCGGATGAACTGGAAATTGGGAAGCAATATTATATTTACTTTACCAATAACTCTGGTTTATATCGTTATGATATTAACGACATTGTTGAAGTAACAGGTTTCCACGGAACAACTCCAAAAATAAAATTTATACAGAAGGGTAAAGGAGTTACAAATATTACAGGCGAAAAGCTATATGAGAATCAAGTAATAGAGGCAATAAAAGAAGCTGAAAGGAAGTTAGATTTAAAAACTGCATTTTATTATTTAATGGCTTCGGTCAAAGAGAGTAAGTACATACTATATTGTGAGTTTCTATCTGATAACTTGAGTTCATCGATGCTTAAAAACTTTGTTGAAGAGGTTGAATGCCAACTACGAAAAGTAAATATTGAGTATACTGCAAAAAGAGACTCAATGAGGTTGGGTATGTTGGAGCTCGTAGTTCTTGGTGAGCGCTCCTTTGAAAGGACAAAAGAATATTACGTTAGCAAGGGAGTTAGGGAAGGTCAATTTAAGCACTCTGTTTTGGGAATTGATGAGAGTCCGGTATCTATGCTAAAGGTAGTTAGAAACCTATCGCCAGAAGAAATCTGTGAGGTTATTTGATATGAGATTAATAAGATTTTTATTTCTTTCTTTTTTATTCCATCTATCAAGCGTGAACGCTGAAGATGTACAATTTTTTCCATTGCAGAACCATTCTGGAAAATATAATCATCTTGTTTTTGAAGATGACATTCATAAATACAAGATAAAATATACTAAATGGGATGCAAAGATAAGCAATGGAAATATAATTATCTATAACCACGGCCTACAGAGTCATCGTGCTTGGTTTAATGCAAGCGCGGAATATCTTTCCATTCTTGGGTATACGGTATATGCATTTGACCGAATTGGATCAGGTGAATCAAGTGATGGTGTTTCAATTGACTGGAGGGAAGATGAGGAAGGTAATCTAAGTCAGCATTATATAAAGAAAAAAGGAAATATTGAAACTTGGAAACTTTTTACAGAAACATTGGATAGAATGGTCGCCTTAGCTGCACATGAAAATGAAGGGGAGAAGATAAACATATTGGCAAATAGCTTTGGTAGTAATATTTCTACAGCATATATAACAGAATACAAGCCTAACCACTTGTCAAAGGCTATCTTTATGGCGCCAGCCTTTTTTTCAAAGCTACCTTTACCTTTTTCCATTGAGGAGTTAATTACCTCCAAAGTTGGGACTTATTTTGATACTGTTATACCAAGTGTTGATGGTGACAATGGTGCGGGAATGTTTACATCTGACCCATTCTATTTTTACGCTATAAAAAATGACAAATACTCTATCAGGCAAATTACAAGAGAGTTTTATTTTGAAATTCAAAGCCTTAATACTTTCAACCAACGCTTTATTGATGACAATCAGTTTTTACAAGATTTACCAAGGTTGTACATGTTAGTTCAAGATGATGTGATGATGGATAATGAAAAAACATTGTCTTATATAACAACTCTTGGCGGTCATTCATTAACCAAGATATATAATGAAGGTTTAGGAGGTTTCCACTATTTGACTTTTACCCCAAGTATGCAAACAGCACTCCTCGATATACATAGCTTTATTATGGAAGATCAAGTTTCGGGAGCGTTTTAATGTTCACTATTTCTAAATGTATATTGAGGGAAACTTATATACCTTTCAATGTTTCGTTTTCACATGCAACATTTAGCCGTAATCATGTTAAAGGTATTATAGTCGAATTGCATTCGTCGAATGGCTTTTCTGGATATGGTGAGGTTTTGCCCAGAGATTATGTTTCAGGAGAGACCCATGAAAGTGTTTGCTATCATCTTTTGAACAATATCTTCCCAAAAATGCGAGGTTTGAAGATTGCTGACTACGAAGAGCTTGTCGCTTGGATAAATAACTATTATTACACGAACTCAGAATTAGAAACCAATGAAACATGTGCTAAGACGGCTGTTGAAATAGCACTTCTCGACTTATTTTCGAAGTCGGTTGGGAAATCTCTGCTATCTTGCCTTGGTGGCAATGATAATAGCTTGAAAAATATTGAATATAGTGCAATTTTTTCATCTGGCTCAGAAGCTACTTACAGGCAATATTATGATGCGTTCTCTCCTTTTCAATTTAGACAATTCAAATTTAAGGTAGGGTTAAATATTCAGCAAGAGCTACAAATGGTAGCTAGATTACGGAGTGACTTTGGTAATGATATTCAAGTTCGCATTGATGCTAATGGTGGTTGGAGTTTTGAGGAAGCAGCAGAATATTTGCCTCAATTTGCAGACTTAGGTGTTGTTTGTTGTGAACAACCGCTCCACCACAAAGAACGATTATTTTTACCAAAATTGAATAAGGAATTTGGTGAGCAAATTCTTTTATGTGCGGACGAATCGCTTTGTACGATAGATGATGCTATTTGGTTGGCCGAAAACAAAGCTGTTTCGGTATTTAATCTTCGAGTATCGAAAAACGGCGGCATTTTAGATACTTTAAAATTGGCTGACATTGCGTCAAAGTACGGGATTTCTTGTCAACTAGGGAATCAGGTTGGTGAAACTTCTATATTGGCCCGGGCAGGACAAATCGTAGCTGCCCTAAGGGGGGGGTTTCTGTTTCATGAAGGCGCATTTGGATGCATGTTGCTTCAAAACGATGTTTGCTCTCATTCTGTTCAGTTTGGTCATCGTGGAAGCTATGTCGTTAAGGATATTCTCTCACAACCAGGTCTGGGTATAAATGTATCTGATACTAAACTGGACATTATTACAAAAGAAATACACCAAGTAGGTTAGAGGCTGTTGATATTTGCTGTACATACTCACTCAGCATTATATAGACAGCCACACAAACATGAATGCCAGCGATACCATGCTGGCATTGTTCAAGCTCTTTAATTTTTTTAACATCAGAAGCAGAGAGCTCCAATTTGGAAATAGCTTAATCGGTTTGACGAATTACTGACAGGTGCATTTTGCTAGACGCTTACGATATAGCTGCCTTACGGAGTTTTTCAAGTTAGTTGTCGCCTCAAGTTAAATTTTATGCCGCCCGCATTTCTTCTTTTTTCTCAGGATTTAAATTTACTTCCTTTATCATTGACCAGTCTCGTGATTTTCCGTAAGCGTATAGCTAACGACACCTAGCTTTGCTAATGTTCCAAGGTAGCAGTGGCTCAAGGTTATCTGGCTGCTCAGCAAGGTGCTGTAAGCAAGTAGTGATATAGTCATGCACCACAAGGTCATTTGCCTTTGCGGTTTCAACAAGACTATAAAGTATGGCGC
>NZ_JABBMT010000048.1 GCF_012927645.1 Pseudoalteromonas arctica
GATTATGACGACATAGTGGAGCAAGTAAGTAGAGCGTGGAATGTGTTTCGTTCAAATATTACTAACGTTAAGCATATGTGCTTTAGAGCATGGACAAATTTAATCACTTAATAAATAGCATTGGTATAAGAAAGCAACAGCCGATGAAAGTCGGTTTTTTCATGCCTGAAATTTGTCTCGTATTTACAAAAATCTACAACCACCGAACAGTCGGAGGTTCACTCTTACAAGATACGTCCTGCGCCCACCACTTTCTTAGAGATATGACAATTATATGAACTTTTTATGGAGGCCGTTTTTATAGGATAATTTCATTTATCATAAGCCTGTTATTTTATCACATTATGAGTTTTATGATGATCTCTAGAAGACAATTTATTATTAGTGCAGGTACACTCGCTTTTATGGGGCTTTCTCGTAGTGCTTTTGGCAAAGTACCATTTCTTGAAGTGAGTAAGCATTTACGTGCTTATGGTCCGTTAGTGACTGATCCTAACAAGTTACTCGATTTACCTGCAGGATTTAGCTATCAAGTTATATCAAAACTGGGTGATAAAATGGATGATGGCTTTACAGTGCCAGATAAAGCCGATGGTATGGGTTGCATTGCCCTTGATGATGATCGGGTTGTATTAGTTCGAAATCATGAATTAAAACCAACTGATTTAGCAAAAGCAGATGTTAGCTTACAAACGCATAAAACGTCATTTGCTTATGACACTACTGTGCAAGGTGTTGCTTTGCCAGGAGGCACAAGCCACATTATTTATAATTTAAAAACCGGTAAAAAAGAACAAGAATATTTGTCACTCACAGGCACGATCCGCAATTGTGCGGGTGGTATTACCCCATGGGGTAGTTGGCTTACTTGCGAAGAGAGTGTTCTGACTAAAGCGGATGGTTTTAAGCAAGATCACGGCTATATTTTTGAGATACCTGCCAACGCTAAAGGACTGGTAAAGCCCGAACCTCTCAAGGCAATGGGGCGGTTTAACCACGAAGCAGCAGCTGTTGATCCAACAAGCGGTATTGTTTATCTGACAGAAGATAAAGGCGATAGTTTATTTTATCGTTTTATTCCTAATGAATACGGTAAGTTGAGTAAAGGCGGTAAGCTCCAAGCTATGGTGATTAAAGCACAGCCACAGTTTGATACTCGTAATTGGGTTACAGGGGCAATGCCTTTACAACACAGTATGGCCGTTGAATGGGTTGATTTAGCGCAACCTGAAAGTCCAAAAGACGATTTAAGAATACGCGGTCACAAACAAGGTGCTGCACTTTTCGCTCGTGGTGAAGGGATACATTGGGGTGAAAAAGAACTTTATTTTTGTTGCACTAATGGTGGTCAAAAGCAGCTTGGGCAAGTAATGAAATATCAACCATCAGCATTTGAAGGAACAGATAAAGAGCATTTAGCGCCAGGACACGTTCAACTATTTGTAGAAAGCACAGATAAGTCGTTATTTAACTTTGGTGATAATCTTACTGTTGCACCTAACGGGCACTTGATCGTTTGTGAAGATCAATATACCGACGTGGTTGATAACCATTTACGTGGCGTAACACCTAGTGGCGAGGTATATAATTTTGCCCGCTTAACAGCGCAAACCGAGTTGGCGGGAGCTTGTTTTTCTGCTGATGGCAACACCTTATTTGTTAATGTGTATTCACCAACTAAAACATTAGCGATCACGGGGCCATGGCAGAGTTTTAAAGGCTAACAGGTGATTATGTAATGTTTACGTATAAGTGCACTATGGCTATTTAGTTGTGCGAAGTGAGCTACCGAATAGAATTAAAAAAGTGCGTATTATCATTTCCTTATAAATAGGTGGAAGTGTTTATATTTAATACTAGTACGTTTAAGGTGTTAATCGGATGCAAATATTTGCTTGCTGTGGAAAATATGTTATTTTCAATAAAATATTCCAGAAATAAAAATAACAAAGAATTTACTTGGCGGCAAAAAAGAGTGTGTCAGGTGCAAGTGAAAAAATTTAGCGGTGGTTGGCTTAAAAAAAATGCAGGCTAATTTTACGCATGCATTTACACAGTTACTGATACCGCAAAAGCAATAATAAGTAGCACACAACACGACTTACCAAGCAAATTGATAATAGGGAACCTACGAATGAGACATACATTTATCGCCCTGAGTATTTCATTAGTAAGTATTATGACCATGGCACCCGTCATTGCGGCGGCTAACGCGTGGCAATCAGATGTCATCGGGGTCACTCAATCTCAATTAACCCCGCAGCACTGGTTAAGCCAAGTGACTGATAAAGCTCTGATGAGTGCAGCGCAAATCGCGGCATTTAATAAACAATTGATTGCTGACAATGAACATATTGTCGATCCACTCGATTTTGCCTCTCAGCTAACTCGTGAGCAGTTAAAGGCATATATACTCAGTATTAGTGCGGTACCAAAAAGCCCGCGTTTTTACCCTAATGGCGTGGCATTAAGTAATAAGCATTTTGCGAAATATCTAGCCAACTTGAATTTAGACGCTGTGGCAGATAATAATCAAGTTAGTTATGCTATGGTGGTAAAGCGCTCAGTACTGCGTACTTTTCCAACGTGGGACCGAGTATTAAATAGTGGCTTAGATAATGACCTAGATCGTTTTCAAGAAAGCGGCTTATTTCCCGGTGACACAGTGGCTATTTTGCATGAAAGTGCCGATAAGAAATGGTTACTTGTGCGCGCTTATAATTATCTAGCATGGGCGCCCAAAGCTGATATTGCAATATCGAATAAAAGCACACTTCGTGAATTTAAAAATAACGATGACTTTTTATTAATAACAGGCGCCAAAGTAAATACCGCTTACGTGCCTGATGATGCCACTACATCGCAAGTGCAATTGGACATGGGCGTTCGTTTGCCTTTAATGCCTGCTGATAAAACTCCTCACTTATTAAATGACCAAAACACCTACGCTAATTATGTTGTGCAACTGCCAACCCGCGGGGAACAAGGTCAGTTAGTTATCAAGCCTGCCTTGATCAGTCGCAGCAGTGATGTGCATTTAGGGTATTTACCTTACACCCAACAGCATTTAATAAAACAAGGGTTTAAATTTTTAGGCGAACGCTACGGTTGGGGACACGACTATAATGGCCGTGACTGCACTGGTTTTGTTGGTGAAATATATAAGTCATTTGGTCTATTAATGCCGCGTAATTCAGGTCAGCAGGGAAAGGGGG
Organism: Pseudoalteromonas arctica; assembly: GCF_012927645.1. Taxonomy (GTDB): domain Bacteria; phylum Pseudomonadota; class Gammaproteobacteria; order Enterobacterales; family Alteromonadaceae; genus Pseudoalteromonas; species Pseudoalteromonas arctica_A. The sequence goes on from NZ_JABBMT010000048.1 coordinate 3,216, forward strand.
AGTATGGTACTAATCACCGTTTTGATAAAACAAGCAATGAAAGCGATAAATTAGCGGTGGTTAATAACATGCAAGTGGGCGATTTAATTTATATACCGGGCCATGTAATGATGTACTTAGGTGAACAAGACGGTCAACCGTATGTGATCCATGATGTTAAAGGGTTGGGTTATAACAAGGCTGATGGTAGTTTTTATTCAAGTTCACTTAATGGGGTGTCGGTAACGCCTTTATTGCCACTGCGTTTATCAAAAACTCAGAGCTATTTAGACCGCACTTATAATATTAAGCGTATTCGCTAGGAGTTAAAAATGAAGATCACGGCGATCAAACTTAAAGTGCCATTAGTTACTCCGTTAAAAACAGCGCTGCGTGAAGTGAACTATATTGAAGACTTAATGGTGTTAATTGAAACCGATAAACGATGGAATTTGGCCGTTATGAAAAAAATAATAATAACATTAATCACCACTGCAGCCCTCAGCGGCTGTGCAAACAGCGCAAGTACTACAGTTATCCCACAGCAAAGCCAACAGTTAGTGGTCGTGGTTGCAGATGATTGGCAAGCTATTGCCGCACAATTGTATCGATTTGACCGTGTTGCAGGACAATGGCAACAACAAGGCCAAGGTCACAAGGTGGTACTTGGGCGCACCGGTCTTGCGTGGGGTATTGGTTTACACTCAGCACAAGCGGGCGTACAAAAACAAGAAGGCGATGGTAAAGCTCCCGCTGGTATTTTTGAACTGGGCACCGCGTTTGGTTATTTAGATTCATTAAATACCAATCTGACTTACCAAGGCATGACTGCTGACGACTATTGTGTTGATGTCAAAGGTTCGCCATTTTATAACCAGTTAGTTAATAAGTCAGTGGTAGGGGAGGCTGCTGTCAAAGACTCGTCAGAGTGGATGCGCCGTGATATTTATAGCCAAGATAACCTTTACAAAAAAGGCTTAGTGGTTAAGCACAATAGTCAAAATGTTGATGGTGCAGGCAGTTGTATCTTTATGCATTTATGGCGCGCAGAAAATAAGCCAACCGCAGGTTGTACTGCAATGACTGAGCAGAACATGGATACCTTGTTAGCTTGGTTAGATGAACAGAAAAAACCATTGTTAGTGAGCTTACCTAGCTCACAATATCAACAAAAACAATTGCTTTGGAAGTTACCAGCGATTAAATGATACGTGTACAGCCATGCGATTACGTGACTTTACAAAATAAATAATAAAATTGTTTTATTTTTATTATTTTTAAGGAATAATATATTCCGTCGGTTGATTTGAAATTGGGATAATAAATGAGTGCACAATACACTTTGCTAGACTGGCTCGTATTCGCAAGCTACGGAGCAATTTTATTACTCAGTGGTTGGTGGTTTAACCGTAAACGCGCCAACTCAAGTAAAGACTTCTTTTTAGGCGGTAATAGTATGCCGACCTGGATGGTGGCTATTTCGGTACTGGCTACTTCACAATCCGCTGCCACCTTTATTGGTGGACCTGATCAGGGTTATCAAGGTGATTTATCGTATTTAGCGACGAACATTGGCGCATTTATAGCTGCATTTATTGTTTCTATTTTTCTGATCCCTAAGTTTTATCAACAAAAAGTGTACACCGTTTATGAACTGCTTGAAAAGCGCATAGGGCCAAAAGCCAAACGCCGCAGCGGCTTAATGTATTTATTTGGTCGAGTGTTCGCCAGTGGTGCACGTCTATATATGGCCGCGATTGCAGTAGCGATGATTTTATACGGTAATATAGCCGCAGAAAGTGTGATTATTGCGACTTTACTACTCGCTCTAGCAGGTTTGTTATACACCGTATTTGGTGGTATTCGCAGTGTAATTTATTCTGATGTGCTGCAAAGTGTCGTATATGTGAGTGCTGCGATTGCCGTTATCTGGTGTTTGTTGGTGCTGATCCCTGCTGATTTTTCAACTATTTTAGCAACCTTAAATGAGCCAACCCCCGGTGCTGATCCAAAGCTGGCGATTTTCAAATTTGATTTAGATTTTGGCCCAAGTGGGGTGTTCAATATGGCGTCGGTATTAACCGGCTTTGTGTTACTTAATATTGCCGCCTTTGGTCTAGATCAAGATATGACACAGCGTCTATTGACGTGTAAGAGTGAAAAAGAAGGCAGCAAAGCATTACTACTTTCTATCATGATGGTTATTCCTGTGATGTTGGTATTTATCTTTATTGGTTTATTACTTTATATCGTTTATCAGCAGCCAGCATTAATGAACAGTGACGGTGCGCAAGTCGTACAAGAATTTAATGGTGAAAAAATCACTATTTTTATGTACTACGTATTAAATGAAGCGCCAGCCGGAGTAAAAGGTTTAGTGAGTGTGGGAATCATTGCTGCGGCCATTTCCACATTAAACTCCGGTTTAAGCTCGATGTCATCGGTCATTGTGCAGGATTTATATCGGCCTTATTTAGCGGCTAAAAATAAGCACGTTACTGATAATCATTTTGTTAAAGCTGGACGTGTAGGCATGGCGGTTGTGAGCTTATCATTAGCATTAATGGCCATAGTTTGTTATTTCTGGCAACAATACAGTGATATGCCACTATTAAAATTTGCGCTGAGTGTCATGGTATTTTCGTACAGTGGTTTACTGGGCGTGTATTTTACAACACTATTTACTAAACGTGGCAGTGAAGGCTCAGTATTAGCGGCGTTAATTGTTGGTTTTATGATCACTTTATTCATGCAACCATACATGATTGATTGGTTATTGCCGGCATCAGATCGCTTCTATTTAGGCTTTACTTGGCAATTATGTATTGGTACTGCGTTTTCGACTTTAGTGTGTTGTTTAGGTAAACCTCAACTTGCCCAGCGCGGCCAGTCAGCTGTAGGAGCCCAATAGGCATGAACATTGACTCATTATTAAATGAAAATACATAATTGAATTTATCTCCCCGTTAAGGGGATTCGTTAGCCGGTGTGGTGATTTTAGCCGGCGACCGCATTAAACAAACTGAATACACAAGGATTACACAATGAGCCCTGAGTCTAATTTTAATCAGCAGCGTGCACTTTTAGAAGAGCTGAACGGGATTGTGTCAGAAGGACAAAACTTAGATACTTTGGATATAGATTTACTCGATAGTCGCGCAATTTTAACCAAAATAAATCTGGAAGATCAAAAAGTTGCCGCTGCTGTAAAGTTAGTGATCCCAGAGATAGCCAAAGCGGTAGATCATATTGTAACGGCATTTAAGCAAGGCGGTCGTTTAATTTATATTGGTGCTGGCACCAGTGGCCGCTTAGGTATTTTAGATGCTGTGGAATGCGCGCCAACTTACAGTGTTAGCGATCAACAAGTAATGGGAATAATTGCTGGTGGCGAAACGGCGTTTAAAAAAGCAGTTGAAGGAGCCGAAGATAGCTTAAAATTAGGTGTAGAAGATCTTAAAGCCGTTAATCTACAAGCTAAAGATGTCGTGGTAGGAATTGCGGCCAGTGGCCGTACACCTTATGTGCGAGCAGCCATTGAGTATGCAAAATCAATTGGATGTACCACCGTTGGAATAACCTGTAATCCTAATTCTGCGGTAATGAAACAGCCTGATATTGGCATTTGCCCAGTCGTTGGCGCTGAAGCAGTAACAGGTTCAACACGCATGAAATCGGGTACTGCACAAAAGCTAGTACTTAATATGCTTAGTACTGCCAGTATGATCCGCACAGGTAAAGTCTATAAAAATTTGATGGTTGATGTAAATGCCAGCAATGAAAAGCTGCATGCTCGTGCGATCCGCATCGTAATGCAAGCAACCGATTGCACTCATCAGCAAGGAGTCGAGGCGCTTGCCCAAGCAAAGCAAAGTGCGAAACTGGCAATTTTAATTATCTTAACGGGCAAAGATGCCGCGCAAGCTGAGCAAATGCTAACCCAAGCTGATGGCTTTTTGCGAAAAGCGGTGGAACTTTAAATGCTTATTAGATTAGTGGTTATTTTACAGTGCCTTATTTTAAGTGCATGCGCAGAAAATAACACCGTAGAGCCTGCACAAGTAAGTACTCAGGCTGATATAAGTGTCGGGGCTTTGCAGTATCAGCAGTATCTGCCACAACTAACGGGCAAACGAGTTGGCTTAGTCGTTAATCAAACTTCACAAGTTAATGGCACCCATATAGTCGACTTACTGCGTGATAAAGGCGTGAATGTTACTAAAATATTTGCCCCTGAACATGGCTTTCGTGGCGACCACGATGCCGGGGCGCATGTAAAAAGTACGGTGGATGCAAAGACCGGTATTGATGTGGTGTCTATTTACGGCAGCAAAAAAAAGCCAGATGCTGCGGTTTTGAATGATCTAGATGTTATTATTTTTGATATTCAAGATGTTGGTGTGCGTTTTTACACTTATATCAGCTCAATGCATTATATGATGGAAGTTGCGGCTGAGAATAATATTGATTTTATTGTACTTGATAGGCCAAACCCGAATATCGCCTATGTTGATGGGCCAGTTTTAGATTTGAAGTTTCAGTCCTTCGTTGGCTTGCATGAAATCCCTGTTTTACATGGTATGACAGTGGGCGAGCTGGCAAAAATGATCAAAGGTGAGGGCTGGATAGAGCAAGCTCAAACACTTAATTTAACCGTTGTGCCAGTAGCTAATTATAGCCGTGATATGACGTATAGCTTGCCTGTTCAGCCGAGCCCTAATTTACCGAATGATCAGTCAATTGCGTTGTATCCATCATTATGCTTTTTTGAAGCAACACCAATTACAATTGGCCGTGGTACAGACTTTCCATTTCAAGTGGTGGGTTATTCGCCAACGCCGTTAGGGGAGTTTAGTTTTACACCTCGTGCGATTGAAGGCGCATCAATGAACCCTAAATTCAAAGGGGTTGAAGTGTTTGGCCAAGACCTACGTGACAGTACAATTAAGGGGCTCGATTTAAGCCTATTTATTTCAGCCTACAAAACCTTAACAGCGCAACAGCAAACATTTTTTGAGCGCGCAGGCTTTATGGATAAACTAGCCGGCACAGATAAGTTACGTTTAGCTATCAAAGCAGGGCAAACAGAGCAGCAAATTAAACAAAGCTGGCAGCAAGATTTAGCGCGCTTTAAACAACAACGCGACCCTTATTTGTTATATCAATGATAAAGAACAGTTTTTGATCATTAAACGCAGCTTAGGTTGCGTTTTTTATTGCGCTTAAAAAAAGCTAACTGTATGGTTTAGGGATATAAACTTAAAGGAATAATAATGACAAAAATAGCATGGTATAAAAAGCCTGAAATGATAGTTGCACTGTCAGCATTGTTGATAAGCGTTGTTACAACAATAATTGGTATTTACTCCACTATGATTGATCGCTCCTATGCAAGAGCGTCGGTTTGGCCAAGAGTTGAGCTCTTTCGCAGCTTTTCACCTGAGAAGGGGCATTTTAGCTACGGCGTGATGAATAACGGCACAGGTCCGGCAGTTATTAAATATGCCAAAATTACTCACAATGATAAACCGGTTAAAAAATGGTCTGACTTTATAGTTGGGACGCGTTTAGTTCAATCACATATCGGTACACGTATTCTACCAAGTCAAGCGAATATTAGTGCGATTACCATAAAAGATAAGGCTTATTTAACAGAAATTCTTAAAATGGATGAACAAATTGCAATCGAGTTGTGCTATTGCTCTATTTATGACGAGTGTTGGATGGTTGATAGAAGTAATCAACCAATAGAAATAGCACACTGTGAAATTAGCGACGAACAGCGGTTTATGCAGTAATACGTGTATTTTTGGAATAAAAAAGGCCACAAAAGTGGCCTTACCATAAGATTAAAACTTAAAGTTAACTGATAGCTGCAAGCTACGTGGATTGTAATGGCTACGCGATTCAGCAAATTTTTCATCAAGTACATACGGGTTTTTGTTGTACCCTGTTTGACGATTAAATACGTTGAAGAGATCAGCACGAAATTGTAGTTCCATATCACCAGAGAACTTAAAGTCTTGCGTATAGTTTAAGTCAAGTTGCCAATGGCTAGCAGTGCGACGAGAGCCCGCTGGTTCTGCATAACGGCTGGTGTGACTTGTAGGATAGCCGTATGTTGTTCCATCCCATGCTTCCCATGCTTTACCTGATTGGAATACGAAGTATGCCCCTAAGTTAGCTTCCCAAGGAAGAGTATAGTAACCGTATACTTTTAACAGGTGAGGCTTATCACCAGAAAGTGTGCCATAACGGTTATCCCAAGGATAACGACCACGACCATCACCATAATAAGTTGAACCAATAAAGCTGTTCGCATCATTGCTTGTTGTGGTGTTATCTTGGTCAAAGTTGCCATAGTAGTGACTCCATACATATGAAGCGTTTACATAGCTGTTTTCGCCCATATACTCGGCTTCTATGCTGGCTTCCCAGTATTTGGTTTCACCGCCATCAACCTCAGCGATAACATACGATGAACCGCCAATTTCGTCACGAATATCAGCTAAGTTAGCAACATATAAGCCTTTATCTGCAATGTGTTGCGGTACACCTTCAGCATCAACATCTGAGTAATCGGTCAGGCGCGCATTGTTTGGCATATCCTCCCAAAAGTGCATGCCTTTACGATGACGAACATGGGCACGTAATACTAAGTCAGAACCAACATACTTAGTGGTTCCGATAGTAAATTCGTTAATACGACGTGGTTTCATATCATCTTGGAATACTTTACCAGACGAACCGTTTCTAGGTGAAGAGGATAAAATATTACCGGCTGCATCTAGTAATAACTCAATTTCGGCACGGGTGTTTCGATCCCATGATGCTGCGCGCGATAATGAACTTGCTTCAGGATTATAAATCGCAAAGTTTGCAAATACGGAATCTTCGTCAGAATAAGTCCATGTTGCACCTAAACGAGGTTGTAGCATATCTTTCCAGTCGGTTTGATACATTTGGTACTTGTGACCAGGAGCAACTTCATAACCAGAAATAGTACCTGATTTAGCTTTTAAGCCTTGACCATACCAGGTGTCTTGGCTGACCAATAACCCTAAGTTATAAGTCCAATCACCTAATTCTATTGTATCGTTAATTTCAAAGTTTAGGCTGCGTGTTTCAGAGTTAATGCTAGAGACAGGTGAGCCATCTGCAGTTGTTAAACTCATTTGTTGGACACGAGCACGATAGATTGCATTTGCAGGATCAAAACCATCAGTGTTTGCATCAGCATCAACTAAACCGCCAATGTATTCAATTGAACCCCAACCGTTAGAGAGCCTGGTTAGTTGCTCTTCGCCTTCTTCCCATTTCGCGCCAAAATGAAGTATGTGGTATGCATCGCCCCAGCTAAGTTCATGCTCTAAACTAATTTCAAATGAATCACGATAAAAGTTTTGATTGTCATAAGTTGCGTATGCACCAACACCACCACTGCCTTTCATCACTCCATCTTCAAGATAGCCATAGGTATTAATTAGTGCATTTGCACCAGCATTATATGCGGCGATTTGTGCTTCGCTAAACCCTTCCTCGGGATCATATTCTCTTAAGCTAGGTACTGAAAAATAACCCATTTGCGTTAAGTTATTGATATCAAGCTGGCTTGATAAAGAGGGGCTCACACTCAAAGGTGTATCAGGTTGTGAACCTGTTTCTAATTTAAACTTACTGTATTGGAATGAAAGTGTGGTTGCTGATCCTAAGATCCATGAACCATCTAAAGTAAAGATATCCTGATCAGCTTTACTACCGACAGACACGGTGTCCATCTCGTAAGCACCAATCGAATCGCCTTTAACTTCTTTATCTGAGGTGCGTTGTGAGATATTTATCAAAATATCATCAGTTGGTGCCCAGGTTAATTTACCAAAGTATTCGTCGCGGATACTCTCATAATCTTTTACTTCGCCATAGGCTGTGTTTTTGTTTGCTTTGGTCTCTTCAGGACGGTAATAAGAAGTATAAAAATATAATGTATCTTCAATAAGTGGGCCGCTTAAACTTGCGGTTAACCAATTTTTATCAAGTTCAAAGCTCTCTTCACCTACTGGTGTCGCAACAAAGGTTTTTGGTTGTATTTTGTATTCTATATTACCGTGAAACTCATCCGTACCAGACTTTGATACTGTGTCAATTGAAAAGCCACCAGAACGGTTAAAGCCAACCGCTTTTGCACCACCTCTGTCCATAGTAACAAAGGCAACATCGTGTGTTGATGGCTCTGAAGCTAAGTTTCCATACATCGGCAATGACACATTAACACCATCAAAGCCATACGAGTTATCAACACCAGAACCACCGGCTGATGGGCCCAACGTTGAATTTGCCGAAAGTTCTATACCAGGGACAAGCTTTAAAAGGTCTCGGTAATCTTGACCTACAGGGACATTATTAATTCCCTCTTCACCTAATGAGTTTGTGAGTGCTGATTTACCTTGTCGAAACAGTTTACTGCCTGTCACTGTAATTACTTCAACATTATCTTTTTTACCGCCAAGTACAACATTAGCATTTGAGGTTTGCTCTAGCAGTACATCAACAGTTATTGTTTGTGTAATGCCACTGCTGTCTTCAAAGGTCAGCTCATAAGTGCCTGGTTTTAGTTGTGGGAGATCATAACTGCCATCTTCACGGGTTACCACAGTACGCGCTTTTGGCATGACGTTACTACGTGCAGTAATGGTAATACCCGCTAGTGGTTGGTTTGCTTGTTCGGTTTTTACCTTACCTTTAATGCTACCGTTTAAATTTGCGAATGCAGGAGCACTTGCCAGCGAGGCAGCTATTATAGCGGTGGTTATTGCAATTTTTGGCACTCGCAGAGCGCGATGTGTGGCCTGCGCTAACGAGCTTATAGTGAAGGTTGGTACATGTTTTTTCATTGTTTTCCCCGTCCTTATTATAATTAGCTTATCGCCCTGAACTTTGTTAATTCCCCAAACAGAGTTGTAAACTTTAATAAATTGTTGCCATTGTATTAAACATGCGTTGCCATCAATGGTCAAGAATAAATTCTTCCTTATTTTCTTTATGTTTATAAATAAAATATATAAAAACTGATTCCGTTATATTTTTTGTCAATATAAGCACAAGGCTGGGGGAGTGGTTTCTCTGTTTTTCATTACTAAAGCAGGAGGATATTTGAGTGGGCTGGAGCAATATTGTTGGAGTAACAATAACAATAATTGATTATTAACTAAATTTTTTTGACATGGGATGAAGAAATAATTTATAAGCTTATGCATGGCTTTGTTAAAGTGGTTTTTATAATAAGAAAGGCCACAATTGTAGCCTTAATTCTTTAGGATGATATTGGTTAGTGATTTCTAAATTCACCAACAACATCATTTGAGTGTTCTAGTAATTTACGACCTTGACGACTTGATTGCGTTAAAGCGATAAATAGAATATCAATAACAAAGTCTTGCGCGGTACGAGCAAGTATTGATGATAAACGGACTGACTCTTCTTCTGCGACAGAGTAAAGCCTAACATTGGCTCGATCAGCAACTGGATTACTACCAAATTTAGTGACAGAGATCACGTAACTGTCGTTTTTCTTAGCCTGCTTTACCACTTCAGCAATTTCTCTGGTGACACCCGATTCACTGATCGCAATAACTAAGTCGCCTTTTGCAAAGGTTGACACATAGGCGAGCTGGGCATGCCCATCAGGTTCAGCAATTGCAGGCATACCTAGCTTTTGCAGTTTATAAGAAAAGTCTTTAGCCACCAGGGCTGAGCCCCCTAAACCACAAATTAAAATTCGCTTAGCTGATTTTAACAAGCTAACAGCCTGTTCAATGGCTACCGTTTCATTGAGATTTTTTGTTTCAGTAAGCACAGCAAGTTTACTACTGAGTAGCTTTTCAGCTATTTGCTCTAGTGAATCACTTAAAGTGATTTTACCATGCAATTTTGGTTCTGAAGTTTCATCATTGAGCGCATCAATGACAGCCAACTTAAATGCCGGAAAGCCTTTGTAGCCCAGTTTTTGCGAAAATTTAACAACGCTTGATTGGCTCACGCCGACAACTTTAGCCAGCTCTACAGACGAAAGATTACGAATAGCGTTAGCGGAGTTCAATGTGAAGTCGGCTAGTTTGGCTTCGCTGCTCGACAGAGACTGACGTAAGGCTTTAATTTTTACAAATGTAGACATACTACCCGCTTATTTTTATATTTGGCGTATTTATAGCATTAATCGAAATAAATTTGTACTTGTTTTAGGTTTAAATGTAACCACCTTTGTTTTTACTCTTGTTCCTATGCGTACAAAAAATAAATTATTCCCAATAGCCGCAATGAAGCTTTGGAATATTGTTTAAGAATAATTGGAATAATATAGTTTTAATTATCTAATTTTACAACACCAATAGCACGAACTAACAGATTTATTTGCTAGTCGCTTGGGCACTGTTTTTATGGTGGGATAAAGTATCTTGAACTATCATTATTGTTGAAATAAATTATTTACAAATCATTCTGCTGTGATAGGGTTTGGTTTATAAAACCCAAGTCGAGTTGTCCAAATTATAATAACAATATGAGAATTGGGTTTATTTAATGTATTGTTTACTAAAAGCACATGCCGCTAATCGTGGTTTTGGGATTGCGCTTATTTACTTTGATCAGCAATGAGAAGGCTATGACGTTTTTATCTTGGTTGAAAAAACTTTGTTTAGTTACAACTGCCGCACTTTTGACTAGTTGCGCTTCAACACCTTACGAGTTTACGCAATCTGCCAATTACAGTCATCGAATTAAGTTTTTAGTGATGCATTACACCGCTATTGATTATGAAAAATCGATGCGTGCTTTAGTCGATGAAGGTGGTTTAAGTGCTCATTATTTATTACCAGAGTCAAATGATCCTAGTTACCCTGAAGATGAATTAAAAGTCATGCAACTGGTTGATGAACATGATAGAGCATGGCATGCCGGAATAAGCTTTTGGCAAGACCGTGAAGATTTAAACGACCAGTCAATTGGTATCGAAATTGTTAACGTCCCAAGCTGTCATTATCCTGAAGTTGAACCTGATGAGCAAATAGAAAATGACGCCTCAAAACTGTGTGTTTTCCCCGATTTTGACGCTAAACAAATAGAATTATTGATTGAATTAAGCAAAGGCATTTTAGCGCGTAACCCCGATATTGGCCCAACTCAAGTTGTAGGCCACTCCGATATAGCACCTACTCGGAAAAACGATCCAGGTCCGCGTTTTCCATGGTATCAATTGTACCAAGCCGGTATTGGTGCATGGTATGACAGTGACACGGTTGATAAATACTGGCAGCAATTTAGTTTAGTTAAACCATCCATTAGTTTAATGCAAAAAGCGTTACGCGCTTATGGTTATGACATACATGCAACTAATCAGCTTGACCCACAAACACTGGATACCTTGAGCGCGTTTCAAATGCACTTTTTACCTTGGCATGTCAGCGGTAATGCAGATGCGCGCAGCGCTGCGGTATTGTTTGCTTTGATGGAAAAGTATTTTCCGAAAAAAGTAGCTAAGTTAATGTTGCAATATCAGCAACAGCAAACAGAACCTGAGCCGGTAGTAAAGCCACTAGGAAATGCGCAAGTGGTCATGAAAATTCCAAATCCTAATCCAAGCTCTCGCACGTTAGTGAATGATCGGGGTACATTTAAGGCCTATAAAGGCCGAGGCCAGATCATCATTGAGAATAACACCGCAACGAGTGCAGATATTTTCATTAATGGTGAAAAAATAAATATTGCGCAACCACTTACGATTAATGAAGTATATGAATATAGCTTATCTAAACGTACGCATAATGGTATAAATACCTTTAAAGTTGAAAATGTGCAACCTGAAGGATCAAACTTAACATTACGTTTTCCTTACCCAACCCTTGCAACCAAACCGTTAAAGTCAACTACATTTAGTCTGGTTGATAAGTTGATCAATGAAGAGGTCGCGGCAGGGTTTCCTGGTGCCGTACTGGCAGTGATCAAAGATGGTAAGTTAATTAAATTAAGCCACTATGGCGATGCTAAAAAATACCAAGCAGATGGTTCATTATTAGCGCAGCCACAGCAGATGAAAAGCGATACATTATTTGATATTGCCTCTAATTCGAAAATGTTTGCTACAAATTTAGCGTTAATGAAATTAGCCAGTGAAGGTAAAGTTGATGTAGAAAAACCGCTATTTTATTACTTACCTGAGTTTCGTGGTGCGGGCCGTGAGCAGCGGTTAATCAAAGATTTACTGACCCACAGTGCAGGTTATCCAGCGGTAGTTGATTTTCATCGTAAAGATAATAAGTTTGGTGAGCGATTTTTTTCACAAAATAGCCTGCGCACTAAAAACTTATTACTGACAGGCGTGCCATTTGTGGCGGGTCGTAGCGTTAAGCATTTATATTCAGATATTGATTACATGTTACTCGGTGTATTAGTGGAGCGACTTTCAGGGCAGTCGCTGGATAATTATGTTGAAGGGCAAATTTATCAACCGCTTGGTTTAACCCACACCGTTTATAATCCATTGCAAAAGGGCTTTATAAAAAACCACATTGCCGCGACTGAGTTACAAGGTAACACTCGTGACGGACGGATCAACTTTGATAATGTACGTACCGACGTTTTACAAGGGCAAGTACATGACGAAAAAGCATTTTATGCCTTGGGCGGGGTCGCAGGTCACGCAGGACTTTTTAGTACAGGGCAAGATTTAAGTGTGCTTGCACAGTTGTTATTAAATCGCGGTGGTTATGGTGATAAACAAATGTTTACTCCGCAAGTATTAGAGCAATTCATCGCCCCGCAAGCCAGTGATGAAAGCTATGGTTTAGGTTGGCGTCGTGCCGGTAACGGTGCTTTACAATGGCATTTTGGCCCGTATGCGAGCCCGCAAGCATATGGCCATACCGGTTGGACGGGCACGGTTACTGTGATTGATCCAGCTTATGACTTGGCGATAATTTTGCTTACCAATGCTCGCCATACACCGATTGAAGGTAATGAAATACATTATGAATTTATGGGGAAAAAATTTGAAACCGGTAAATATGGTTCAATTGTTTCGTTGATTTATGAAGCAATATTAAATAAGCATTGATCTAAATGGCAATGTTCAGCTTAGCGCTAATCGATTTAAGTTGTGTTTATTGACGAACAGATTAAGCTAATGAGTCTGTTCCAGCCTTTATAGCAAAGGCCTGATAATAATTAGAGTGAGTCATAGACTCACCACAAAAAAGGTTACAGTATGTCTTGGTATTCAATTTTACCGCCACTAATTGCGATTTTAATCGTATTTTGGCGCAAAGAAGTCATTATGGCGCTACTCGTCGCTGTTGCTTCTTCAGAGTTTTTGCTGGCCTTGCAAGGTGACGGTAATACACTTTTTAATACATTTATAAATACCATTGAGCGCGTAGTGAGTGTGGCAAGCTCACCGGGTAATAGTCGTATCCTCATTTTTAGTATCTTGATTGGTGCATTACTTGCCTACATCCGTGAATCTGGCGGTGTAGCAGCAACAGTTAATATGTTGATGAACAAAGGTGTAGCAAAGAGCAAGCGCCAAGTGGGTTATTTAACCATGTTTTCAGGCATTGCAGTGTTTATAGAATCTAATTTAAGTGTACTGACTGCGGGGATTTTATCGCGAGGTTTATTTGATAAATTTAAAATGAGCCGCGCACGTTTAGCCTACATTATTGATAGTACCAGTGCACCTGTGTGTATTTTGATTTTACTTAATGGCTGGGGGGCGTACATACTAGGTTTACTTGGTAATTATGAACTGTCAGAGTCGGCAGTCTCGGTGTTATGGGGCAGCATCGGTTATAACTTTTATGCCATCATCACTTTACTCATTGTGTTTTATACCATCTCATTTGATAAAGTTCACGGCCCGCTTAAAAAGGCTGAAGAGCAATTAGAGCATCAAAAAACTGAGCTACAAGAAGAAGTAAAAGGGACTAAAGCACGTTACATGCTCGTTCCGCTTATTACCTTAATTGGTAGCATGGTTGGCTTTATGTATTGGTCAGGTAATGGTGATATTGCCAGTGGCAGCGGTTCTAAATCAGTATTGTATGCCACTATTTTAGCTTGCGTTGTTGCTTACTTATTAATGGTAACCTCTCGTCAATTTACTCACCATAAATTGGTTGATATTGGTTTTAAAGGCATGGGTGAATTATTGCCATTAGTCGTCATCGTACTACTATCTCTTACTTTAGGCGCTAGCTTAAAAGACTTGGGCACAGGTGTATTTGTGGCAGGGTTGGTGGGCGATTACTTACCCATTTACTTAGTTGTGCCTGTATTGTTTGTTACCGGTGGAGTGATCTCGTTCACAACAGGCACATCATGGGGCACATTTGCCATACTTATCCCAATTGGTGTGCCGCTTATACAAGCTCTGGGTTTACCACCATCATTAGTGATTGCAGCTATCTTAGGGGGCGGCGTATTTGGCGATCATTGCTCGCCAATATCAGATACCAGTGCGGTGTCGGCCATCGCCTCGGGCTGTGACTTACTCACTCACGTTAAAACCCAAATGCCGTATGCATTATTCGCGGGTGGCTTAACCTTCGTAGCTTACCTAGTTACGAGCATTATCGTGTTGTAGGTTGGCTAGAGCGTAGCGAAACCCAACATGGTAATGGATTAGAATTGCAAAAAAGCGACTTTCGTAACCTGAGAACAACAAAAAAGCCCTAAAAATATCAGGCGTGGGTGTTTCGGAGTTTTTCAAGTTAGTTGTCGCCTCAAGTATATTAGAAGCGGCAACTATCTTGACACCTGTCTCTTGATCACATCTCCTGTTGTTGCGCTTGCATGAATCGAGCGCCTTCTAGCAGTTGGCTCAGTGAAAACCAACCTTTCCATAAAGCTTCCCAACCAACAACACCTGTTTGCTTGCTGTTGT
>NZ_JABBMT010000049.1 GCF_012927645.1 Pseudoalteromonas arctica
ATGAACTAAAAGGTTTAGGGCTTAATAGGCAAGTAGCTCTCGAAACTGTGTCGCAAGAGCTAGGCCATTTCAGGGCTGAAATTACTGAGGTTTATTTAAGATAAAGCTACTTATTGGTTGCTACTTTATGCATTAACTCAAAGTGATGGGCAATTGATAGTTTTTTAATATACGCTAAGCTGGTTTTACAACCACCCTGATAAATTTCTAGAACTTCATTGAGTGATTTTGACCACATTAAAATTTCAGGTTTTGTTCTTATAAAAGATTCTAATTCTGAAATGGCCTCTTCAAGCAGAATTGGCACTTCATCAGCTACTTTTCTCTCTTCAGACAAAAAATGCCTAATATATATTTCTAGGGTCGGCTTATCAAAAGTAATATGAAGAGCAGCGGTTATAGCTTGTCCCCCACCCTCTGCGAAGTAATCTCCAACAACAGAGAAATCACCATATCCTTGAAATCCTCGTCTTTCATAGTGAACATGTAAATCTGTAAAAAACTCTTCCAATTGAGCTCTATATTCACGGTTTGTTGATTTTCGATTAAAACAATCATCAATTAATACCCGCTCAAATGCACTGAACTGATCTTGATAAATAGTACTAGAAGAATGTTCTATGAAGATATGTTTATGAAATAATTGTGAAGAGGAAAGTTGTTGTAAAAATTGAACATCTTAAAATTGCCCGAAGTGTATAAAGGAAAATGGATGATTTGGATACCGGCCTAAAATCGTACTTACTTCTGTTCGAGTGGAGGTATCTGTAAGAATAATACCAAACTCAGAATTAGGATAAGTATTCGATATCCCATCCATAAGCTGCTCTCTCGATAATAAATTATTCGCTAAATCACCCACTTTAGGGTTAGCAATAATAATATAGTTTGAGTCATTCTCGTCTAATATTTCAATACACTTCAAAATATCTCGACTAGACTCTCTGACTGGCTCAATGATTGGAGTCAAATTTCCAGCAACTATTTTATTAATAACATAGCGAATAGCTAGAAGCTCAAATTGCTTGCCCCGAAGATAGGAATGATACATTTTACGATCCTTGTTGTGTATAATTACTAACCAACAATACAGGATTGTAAATTTAATAAAAGCTTTTTGTTCAACCTGTTAGCTAATAACAATGAAGTAAGTGATTTTGGCAGCCCCTTAAAAACACTCTTTTCTATTTCCGTATACTCTCTAGATCTAATTTGCTTTAAAAACTCTTCATGAAGTATATTTTTATCTAGAGTACTAAACATTTCTATACACTCTTGTTTTCGTTTTGACGGGCTTATATTTGCTTGATAATTAAAGTGATTGGAGACTACTTTCATATACTCAGGAACTCTCAAGCAATTTAGCATTGTTTCAGGGCAGAATGTATCGCTATTTGTCGTCGCCTCTTTGCGCATTTTTAAGCTATATTTATCAGTCAGCTCATAAAGACCTGTTGTTCCACCTATAGCAGCCATTGCTTTTTTTATATCTGAACTAGGGACTACGAGGTACACTTTATCAAAAGCTTTTTTATACATGTGTAACTGAGCTTCTAGCCTTTGAAAAGTATCGAATTCAGTCTTAATTTCATAAGCAGTAGAAGTACCATTGAATATAGCAACGTCCGCAATTGTATTATTAACTCTGAATTCAGTTACGTAAACTGCATTTGATAACTTATGTCGACCACGAACAATTTTCTCAGCAATCGCATTTTTATATATATATTCATTTGGATAGTTCTTTCTTAAGAGATGAAATGTTCTATCAAAAAATGCTGTGAGGTTTGTATAATCAAGACTGATTAAATTTGTATCTAAATCTGAAACGATTTTTTCAAGAGAGCGACTCTCACCAAACTTAGCAAGTTCAAGTAATATATTTTGATTAAAGACTTTACTCATCAACTGAAAGTCATATTTGGATAGGGCAATATTTTTCATAAGCAACTAAGTAAAAAACACTCCATTTAATTTACTCTCTTAGAAGAGTATCTCAATAGATAAAATAAATCAGGTAATTATTGCATCATTTTAAATTCATTAATATTATTAAAAGTAGCACAGAGGTAGCACAGGGTAATTTCTGTTAGTAGGTATTTACTTGGAAAGCTTGTAAAAGTGGTGGCCCCTCCCAGACTCGAACTGGGGACCTAACGATTATGAGTCGTGTGCTCTAACCAACTGAGCTAAGGGGCCATTTTGTTTTTGTATTAGCGTCTGTTTAAACAGGGCTAAATTTTTGAAGTGTTTAACCACCTAAGCGATTAAAGCGGGTTGCAGTATAAAAAGTTTTTACTGGCTTGTCACTAGCAAAAACCTTTATTTTAACAATCAACAAGCTAACTGCTTAAATAGTAATCGCAAAGTGACTATATTGATGGCTAAAGCCATTTCTTAGCGGTATTTATACCACGTAGTAGTGACTTTAGTCGCAAATGGTTTTTTATTTAAAACCTCAAAAATTAACAATATTGTCCTGCTGCAAAACCGCAACTCCATGCATATTGGAAGTTATAGCCTCCTAGCCAACCCGTTACGTCGGTTACTTCACCAATAAAGTACAGGCCTTGGGCTTTTTTCACTTCAAAGGTTTTTGAACTAAGCTCGTCGGTGTCTACACCACCTAGAGTTACTTCGGCAGTGCGATAACCTTCGGTGCCGTTGGGTTTAATTTGCCAGTTATGTATGTAATCAGCAAGTTCGTCAATTTGGCTATGAGTAAGCTGATTAACATTGCAGTCGGGGATTGTTTTACTCTCATGCAGCATTTCAATAAAGCGTTTTGGCAAAATGGTCGAGAGGCTATTTTTTAATGATTTTTGTGCTTGAGTTTCTCGCCATGTTGCTAGTTTCTCTGTTAAATCAAGCTCTGGTAACAGGTTTATGGTTACTACTTGCCCTGCTCGCCAAAAGGAGCTGATTTGTAATATCGCGGGGCCTGATAAACCACGGTGAGTAAATAGGATGTTTTCTTTAAAGCTAGTGCCGTCTTCACTGCTGACGATACATGGGACACTAATACCCGATAACCCTGTAAAACGTTCTTTATCATGTTGGTGCAAGGTAAATGGTACAAGCGCAGCCATGGTCGGCAATACTTTTAAGCCAAATTGCTCGGCAATTTTATACCCTATTGGTGTTGCGCCTAGTTTTGGCATGGTTAAGCCACCAGCTGCAACAACGAGTGACTCACAGCTGTATGACTCTTGCCCTGTGATCACAAGATAACCTGTATCGGCTTTTTCAACACTCAATACTTCATTACGCAGCGTAACATTAACACCAGCCCACTCGCACTCAGTTAGCAAAATATCAACGATATCTTGTGCGCTATTGTCGCAAAATAACTGGCCAAGGGTTTTATGGTGATACGCCAAACCGTGTCTGTCCACTAACTCAATAAAGTCATGTTGGGTATAACGACTTAAACACGATTTTATAAAGTGTGGGTTACTACATAAATAGTTTTCAGGACTGGCGTTTTCGTTAGTAAAGTTACAACGTCCGCCGCCGCTGATGAGTATTTTACGACCAGGCTTTTTACCCATATCAAGCACTGTAACACTGCGGCCACGGTAACCTGCTTGCGCAGCACACATTAAACCTGCGGCGCCGGCTCCGATCACTATTACATCTACTTGGGTCATTTGTTCGTCTCATGAGGAATTTTTTGCAATTGTAGCAAATTTACAATCCTAAACTACTACGAATAGTGTGCATTTGCTGCTGTAAACGCTGATGAATATCAGCCACTAATAAGCTGGATTCACTCACCTGCCCTTTCATACTTTGCATTGACTGGCTAAAGTTCTCTAACAATGAGTTTTGCTGCTTTGCTAACTCCATTGCATCAAAAGCGACTTTATTAGCATCCTGTGCATTGTGAGCAACCCCTTCGGAGTTTCGTTTCAGTTCTTGAGCATTATCAGTTTGCAATTGAGCATCATCGGCTAATGCTGATATTTGCGTTGACACCATGGTTGAGTTTTCACTCAATAGGTTGAGCTGATTATTAATATCACTCAACGAACCTTGTGTTTGTCGAGCTAACTTGCGTACTTCATCTGCAACCACAGCAAAACCACGGCCATGTTCGCCAGCACGTGCTGATTCGATCGCGGCATTAAGTGCTAATAAGTTAGTTTGATCTGCAATATTGCGGATCACTTCAATAATTTTCCCTACATCTTGTACACCACTGAGTAACTCTTGCAAGCTATGTAAACCTTGCTCTACCCGTTGTTGTGTATTTGAGCTTGCACTGAGCATATTTTGGGCAAACCCTAAACTTTGTTCCATCGCACCAAACGTTTGCTTGGCGTTATCTGCGACTTTGCCGTTTATATCGTTTACTTGCTCACCAATATGTTGAATATCAGTCAATAACTCTTGATTTTGTTCAACTTGACGATGACTGGCATCTGTTTGCTGACTTATTGTATGTAAATGCTCGCTCATCTCTTGCATAAAGTCGTTAATCACTTTAAGCATTTGTGCACGATCTTCAGCTTCTAACCGTTGACGCTCAATTAACTGGTTAAAATAACTAGCTATCTCGCCAACTTCTGTTTTTGAGTTACTACTTTCAATATTTTTTAACTCGTTACTTTCGATTAAAAATGCAAAGCCATCACGTAATTGACGAAGCGGCGTTAATACTTGATTTCTCTGTACAAAATAAACCCCAACCGCCAATACAACCAACATGCTAATGGCGATACAAAACACTACTAATACTTGTTGCTTTAACGTACTTTGCTGAATTTTAAGTTGCTGCTCGGCATTTATAACTGTACCAGAAAGTGTACTGATCTGTTTACGCAGAGCTTGCATACCTACTTGACGCTGCTGAGCTTGCTCAATGGTATTCTCTAAATCACGAGGATAGCGGTTCGGCCAACTTCTTAGCTCAGCCTTAATTTCACCTGCTAAATCTTCAGCTTCTTCACCTATAAACAAACTATCTTCATCAACTTCACTCATCACGCCCAAGTTTTCAAGCTCGTCAATCTGCTTTGCTAAACGGTTTAAGTTAGCAATACTTTGTTGTAAGTTGGTTTGTGTATCTTGATCAAAACTAAGTAATAATTGATAAGTAAATAACGACAAGGTAGTGACTTCGCGATAGTAGTCACTAGCAAGCTGATAATAGTCAAGCGCATGTATATTTTGTTGTGCTGCCTTGTTGGCATAACCAACTAATGAAGATGCAGAGCCCGCCATTTGCCTAAGCGCATTATCAAGCAATGCAGTTTCATTACCTGAGAGTTTACCTAAATCACGATATTTACCTTTTATATCTGTATCGAGCTGGGTTAATTGGCTATTTAACTGTTGTTTTAAGTCACTTGGTAAAATGCCAAGTTGTTTGTCTTTTACTTGGCTAATTAAATCCGACGCTTTCCCTAAGTACTGACTATCGCCCTGTGCTAAGTAGTCTTCTAATAAGCCTTTTAAATCAACGAGTATTTTATTTTTTAATTGATTATAAGATTGGTCTTGTTGTTCGAGTTTAACTAAGGTTTGACTTGCCCAGTATAAGGTTCCACCTAACAGCAGGCTAGCCAATGCCAGCAAAATAGCCAGCAACCGAGTGAATGATGACACGCGCATGAAATAAGTTCCTTTGGGTAACTGCGCGTATACTATTAACTATTTATGACAATTTAATGAAAACTGACATAAAACCATACTATGACATAGTAATTCACGTTTATATGTATGAACTTCACTGCTTTCGTCTGTCGTTGGCATATAAATGAGTAAGGATTGTATTTAGGTGCGGGAAAACAGGAAAAGCTTAAAGTGGGTGTCTATTTTAGTTCTCTCTATTTTAGTTCTGCATTATTAATTAACCTGAATCTCGTTTAAAAATTGAACTAAATGCCTGTTCCGAGATCCGACCTTTCAACCAAGAACGATTGAATAGACAAGGAACAGGCATGATTAAATTAGTGAATTTCTTTGCGATATCGATGGTTTTTGTAAAGTATTTATACCCCAATGGGAAAAACAATTACTCGAAGATGGCACCCAAAAACGTCAGCGTTCAGGGCGTATGACGACCAGTGAAATTATGACTATTGTTATTAGGTTTCATATGTCACATCACCGTGATTTCAAAAGTTACTATCTTGGGTATGTCTCACTTATGTACAAAAATGAATTTCCTAACTTGCTCAGTTACACACGATTTTTAGCCGTTATGCCGAGGGTACTTGTGCCGATGTGCGCTTATTTCACTTAAAGGTAAACCCACAGGCGTTGAATTTAGTGACTGGATTGGTGGCTTATTGCTTGAAAGAAAATAAGCCACACCTTAATTTAACTGACGTAGAGCTCAATGCATTAGTTATCGCTTAAG
Source organism: Pseudoalteromonas arctica (assembly GCF_012927645.1). Classification (GTDB taxonomy): domain Bacteria; phylum Pseudomonadota; class Gammaproteobacteria; order Enterobacterales; family Alteromonadaceae; genus Pseudoalteromonas; species Pseudoalteromonas arctica_A. The sequence continues at coordinate 6,368 of NZ_JABBMT010000049.1, forward strand.
CAAAACTGAGGTTAAGTAATTCAACGGTGCTTTTATGCCCTAGGTTGTATTATGTCAAGCTATGGTTTCAGCGACAATTTGTCGCTGCAAGCAAACCGTGACAAGCGCTAGATAATTATATCAGTCACTTACAGATAACCTGCAACCATTCACTGACATAAAATACAACCATACGATGACATAGCAATTAAAACTTATGTGTGTGGACACATGGTTTTAGGCTATCGTTGGCAAATAGCTATCGTCAGTACGTAAATAAAGGTATAGGTAGAATTTCAGTATTTACGATTGTAGAACTGAATTTCAACCTATCCTAATACTTGGTTTTCACTCAAACCGAACTTCGTAAAAGTGCCATTTGCAGACAGTCAGGAGAATAATGTCTGAAGTCAAGTTTTATAGCGCAGGGTATAAGCTCTGCCAAAAACTGGACTGACATTGGTACTAAACGATGACTGAGGCAAAAGCCAAGGGCCTAATTAATCATCCATGATGCTTAATTAAACCGCCTAAATTCATATGGGTGACTGGTGCATATTCACACCAAACGACGTCATTACTGGATGCATAGTCATATTGATGAAACCAGCCACCTTGAATAGTGCCATGATGAGGTTAACCGATGAATGTCTCGCCTCTGGCATCCTGCTTCGCTCTACCTCCTAAATCCATTTAGTCGTAGTACCCCAGCTAAAGGATATGGGAAAAACCTGGCTGCGATGAGAGCGCAATAAGAGAGCCTCTATATGTGTTTGCCGTAAGCTACTTGCTTAACAGCCGCATCGACAGGCGAAGTAAACGAATTTGTTTATTGATTTAGAATTGACCGTCAATGTATAAAAACGGTCAAAAAAAATACTAGTACCTATTGACAGAGTTTAGGCTCATATGTGTTAGCAGTTGATTACACTAGTGTTTCGTATTGCTTGCTGGAGCATTATCAACATTTAAACGTGCTTCACAACCAAAAACAATTTCCCCGTTGTTTTCTCTAACCCAAAAATCGTCAACAGCTCTTGGATCATTGTAAAATTTAGTTTTTTTACGCTTAATTAGGCGCTTGATTTCTAGTTTTACAATTTTAGGGGCTGTTTCCATAAGTGCCAATAACTCTAATTCAAATTTTGAACCGTTTTCCCAAGAATCCATTACAACAGCATTCCAAGCTGTTACAACCAGTTTCATTGTTGCCTCAAATTCTTCTTTTGTATGACTGGCAGGTAACCCTGCGATTATGCTTTTCCCAAACTCCAAGACAGTTTGAGATATTTTTTTACTCGGAATCATAATACCTGCATTGATTAAACTGCGAATCACTCTTAAATGCTTTGTTAGCTGTCGCTCATTTTGCTGACGATGAACTGTGCTCTTTCTTTAACTGAAACCTTAGGAACTTCAATTAAGTCATAGCCAAATTTAATATATGCGCTCACCATTTCACGATATGTCGTTATTGCTTCAAGGAAGTCCTGCTTTCGTTCAGCGTCATTTTCGTAGATTTCTTCCCAAGGTGGAAAAATGAAAACTTTACGGCAATAAATCAGTTCACCACATTTCGCTAACAAAAGATCCGATATAGGTATGCGCTCAAGCTTGCTGTACCCATACGAGTCGATAATACTTCGGTCGTAGAACGTAATTTCAGTACCACTAAAGTTTTCGTAATTATCGATTTCTTCAAGAACCATTTCGTCGCGAAATGCAGCCTTGTCCAACCAAGGTAATGCTGTACCTTGCAATTCTACTTGGGCTTGGATGACTTTTCGCCCAACTTCAGGTGCACTTGCGTACCCCATCTGGCGCAGAAATTCGATAACTGAAGTCTTCTCTGAACCACCTGTAAAAACTACTCGATTATTTAAACAAAACCCCATAGACGGCTTATTGTACACCATTGTGGTGGTTTATAACACACCAAAACGGCGTATATTACATAGCTCCGTAATTCCACTAATAATTACTTTTGTAAACAAGTAATTAAAATGACTGGGAATTACGCTTGTTATTTTGCACCAAAGTGGTGGTTAATAATGTTTTATTTCTTCATTATTTATCTTCAAATTTGATCTGTCTTTGTTTATTGTCGCGTTTTTACTATATCAATCAACTAATAACGTAGTAACCTTTTTTTAAGTTGATTAAAAGGAAAAAACTATGGAGTTAAAAGGTACATTTCTAATTACAAAGTGGCAAGAGACCGTTGAACAACAATTTGAAAAGGGTCAAAAATTTAGCACTGCATTAGTACAACAAGCTTACTCAGGTGATATTAATGGTAATAGCGAAGTAAGGTATCAGCTTTACTACAGTGAAGATGGTGATGCTCTGTTCAATGGATTTGAAACCATTACGTATGATAAAAACGATGAACAAGTTGTACTCACATTAAAGCATGATGGAAAATTTGAAAGTGGGGTTGCATCAAGCGAATTTACAATAGTTGATAGTAGCCATGAATGTAGCCTAATAGGTAAAAGTGGCATCTTCAGATCCATAGAAGGAGGGAACGCCATCTACCAAATTTCATAAAATTTTACAAAGCGGACAATACTATTACGTCCGCTTTTCGCTCAAAGCCGCCCTTAGAAAATTTAAGGCTAACGTCCCCAATGCGAACTAAACAGTCCTTTTTGCAATATCATAGAATAAAAATTCTACATGGCTAAATTCAACGTCATAAGGGCAGTAGCTACCACATTCGAGATATTGACCATTTATATGAAATAGTATATTAGAATTAGATTTTTAATCGATAAGCCAGCTTTAAACAGAGAGTAATAATTCGAAATGAAAAACAAGCCAATGATGAACACAATTAGTTAAATTTCTACCCCTTATCAATAAATTTCTTTACTGTTTTAAATTTTTAAGTCTATAGTTATTATAAAGGTGAATAAACAACTTAAACCATTACAAAAGGTATGCATATGTTCATTAAACCAGGACCGAAAAGAGAAAATGATGATGGAACGCCGGATAAAAGACAACGTACTAACACACCAAATAAACATAAGCCTTTAAAACCACATGATCACAAACCAGGTGATTAACTTAGACCTAAGTTTTTTAAGTTATTATAATTTCGTCCCCCATTTTATGGGGAAATAAAACCCAAGTTTTCTTGGTTTTTTTATTTTGGCCTTTATTTTTCTACTTTACTATCCAACTCATTGCGGGGCAAGTATGCTTTACTTTTTCATAGGATGTTAGCCCACCGTTATTAATTAGGAAACTTAATACTCTCCTAAAAACAGAGTGAATAACCTTAAATATAAATCTACTTATTAAAGCAAAAATAAAATGCCAGCCCTCAAATAAAAGGCTGGTTTTATATTGCTAGCAACTGCCTTTTCGGCAGAATTACATTAACTTAAACATCGAATCGATTGTTTTTATCTTCAGCTGCCTATACGGCAGGTTACGAAAAAGAGTCTCATCATGCAATAATTCCGACATTTTCAGCTGCCTATACGGCAGGTTACTTTAATGAGTAAGACCACGCGATTTCACAACTATTTTCAGCTGCCTATACGGCAGGCTACTTTGCGCCAATATAACTTGACCGAGGATTTTAATTTTCAGATGCCTATACAGCAGGCTACTATCAAAATAGCTAAATTTATTTATATAATTCATATAATTAAAAAGCAAATTCAATTTTACCCATTTTTAAAATGCTTGCTTATATCGCATTAATATCAATAACTTATAATTGTGACAAAAATAAAGGTTAATTGCTTTCTATAAACGGTGATAAATCAGGAACCGTGCCTTTAAACTTTTCATTTGATGAAAAACCATAATTACTAAAGACTGGCTCTGCTTGGCAGTCGGCATTTTGCTTTTGAATATGAAGAATATAATCCTCTTGTGAGCTCTTGCTAGTCATGGCTACCCTATGAAAAATATCAACCTCTCTTGGAGCTACGAGCTTTTTAGGATTAAAATCTTCCCCCCTTGCTAACGCTCTTTTTTGCAGGCGCTTTAACCTCCTTCTGCTTTCACCTGTAAATATTTTTGCTACTGCCTGATTACGTATAAAACGTATTTCTTGGCAGTTTTCAGGCACAGCTAAAACTTGGCTTAATTTAAAAAAGCCACAATCTTGCATGTCCACAAAATAAGCTTGCTCTATAAAGGTGTTTAAAATCCCTTTGTCAGGATGAACAAAAGCAATTACATTACCAATTGATGAATCCGACCAATTAGGAAACGTAACTCCCATTCTTTCAATATTATGCTTCAAAATAAATCCATGCATAATAGAAATACAACGACCAGTAAGCAGCGCCAGGTTTGCTTGTTTTGGTAAAAAGTGGACTGAAAAGTAATACCTTTGCATAACTACACCTTTTTAGCCTCTGCTTTTTTCTGGAACATTCCGCCCTTAATCAATACAGAAAATAAATAATAAATAGCTGGGTCTATATTTTCATTTTTATTAGTAATGCAATTTTTAAGGGCTGATAAATACCATTCAGTATTTTTGAAAATAGAATAAAAGTTCTGCTCAGAATCGGGAGGGCGTCGGGCAATGCCAATTTCTTTATCTGCACCAAACTCATGCACTCGTAACCTTTTACTTGCATCCTCATCCCACCAATCATCAATTGACTGAAGCGCGGCACCTATTTTTACAGAATTAAAGCTTACAGCATAACGGCCATCTGCACATTTAGCTTTTACAAACTGTTTAGAAGCCTCTCCTTGCTTAACCTTGTCGTTAAGAATTTGGCTTGGGTAAATTTCTTGGCAAAATGAGGCTTCTATTTTCGCGGTTATATCGGCACTCCAAAAAACATTGGGATCGGTTAATGCGCTCTCAATTTCATTACTTAGTTCTTCCAATACTTTTTGATCATCAGAAGCCCACTTACTTTCCCAAGCCAACTTACGGGTGTTATCGATTAAATAACAACTCCCTTTGCTGGTTTTAATTTCAATTTGAGTGTTACCGGTGTTTTGATTACGCCAAAGCCATGTACCCAATAGAATATTTCGACAATACCTTACGGCTAACTCCTTATAACCCCCGCACTCTTTAAACGTCGCGGCCAACTCTTTTAATAAAGAGAAAACATCAGGGTCACTACAGCCTGAAGGAGCCAACGAGTTAGCCTGTATCCTTAAAGAAAACCGACAAAATATATGTTCCACATTTGGAGGGACATAACACTCTTCAAGAGTTAATATATTATTATGTGTTAAGTCCTGAGGTGAGATGTTTTTTGGTGAAAACTGCGAAGTGAACGCTTCAGTAAAACCAGATTTTGGGCCTCTAATCTTATTAACGTCAGCCTCTAGAGGAACAAAATCAGAGTCAGCCGTTTTATAAAAAAACACTGCTTTACCAGGATAAAGTGAGCGATCATATTTTAATATATTACATAGTTCCATTAAGTATCTTCCGGTTAAACCTTTTTCATTAGCATAAACTTTTCTCGAACATCTAGCATCCAAAAAGCTTCATTAAAATAGTTGCTAATACCTTTTAATCTCAAACTAATGGCCGTTTCGTATTTCACCACTCCTATTGCTGGTTCAGCATAACAATGTAGCTTTTCAAGCGCACCTACTCTAACTTTCGGTTCAGTGAGTAACATATACCCCATCATAGATGGGCTCAATTTAGAGTCACTCTTTAATAATAAGAGTAGTTCATCTAAATCCTGTATTTTGTGTTCAGTCGGCATAACCCAGCAACCTGATAAAGGTAACCGTCTTAGCTTTTCAAACAGCTGATTTTCATTACTATACAAACAGCACCAATTTACATTTGAAGTAAGCTCGGGTTGATGCATAACACCACCTGCAAAGTTAGATGGAAAATGCGCTTTCAAAATATCTGGCTCACGATCTAATGCCTGCAAATCATCCTCATAGCCATCAACATGCACTATTAAATCAAATACCAAATCACAATATTTGCCATCAATAATCCCAGGGCGCTTAAGCTTATTTTGCTGAGCGCCTTGAAGGCTAAGTTCAGGAAGCTTTTTTCCTGCTACAGTAGAGTAATCCCTGATAAACCAAGAAAAAGATGTGAACCGTAAATTCGTCCCAAGTGCTTCATTAAGCTTTCTTTGGTAGCTATGAAGCATCCCCCAAACAGCGGTTAAAGATGGAATACCTGAGCAGTAAGGGTTAGATAATGCTTGCGCATCAAACACACGCAAGCCGCTTAAATGTAAATAACGAAAACACTTATCATCCTCTTCAATCGGTTCGTTTTTTTTATCTGTAAGATTGATAAGTAGCCATTGTAAAGCTGCTTTCAAAGGGCTCATTAATTTAGGGTGAAAAGCATATCTTTGAGTCATATTCACACAGCCAAGCATTTCATTTAGTAACCTAAATAAAGGAATAGTTAGCGACGGGAGTTCATCGACGGGCAGCGATAGTATTTTATACTCTAGTTGGTTTGAAGCACTCTCAAGTTGTTCTAAGTCACTTCCATTCTCAACAACGTCTAAGCGCCATTCAAATACAGGTGAAAACCACTCTAAAAGCGTACTTCTTACATCTCTAATATTTTTAACTTTTTGCTGTCTGCGTTGTTTAAGAGCCAAGGCGTTATTGCTAAATATAATACCTTCTAAAGCTTTAATGAATTCCGGCTTTAATAGTGCTCCAACGTTAAATACTGTTTGTCCATTATTTAATTTAAATGCTCGTGAGTTACTTAAACCATGATATTTACTTCGTATATCAGGAGGGTAGTTAAGCACATTAACAACCCCACCTAAGGAAGCAGCTAACATACTGACAGCAGCAGGTCGCGTAAACTCTACATTGCTAAATCGAGCTCGTTTATCAATTGCCGCCTGCTGAACTTTTGATTGAACCACATGGCTAATTACGGGCGTAACAGCTACATAACCATCATGATTAGGCATTCTAATTTGGCGAGAATAGCGATCAACCGAGTCAGGGACTACTTCTTCGGGCAACGCTTCCTGAACTGTTGCACATAAGCTTTTAAAAGCTTTAACGGATAATCCAAGAGAGGTAAATGCGGCTTTCCAGTTATCCGAATACAAAGATAGTATTTGTGCCAAACAATAGTCTTCGTTTTGCCATTTAAAGTAACTAACAAATAGCTTAGCTACATTCACTTTAGCAGAGTCATGTGCCCAGCCATAGGCTTTAGGATAGTTAGCACTACTCAAAACGTAGGAGTGCAGTAGTGGCCGCTCTACAGCTAGATTTTGCTTACTTACTCTAATATCAGGATATTTTAAATTATGAGTATGAAACCACGCTATTTCCTGAACGCATTTATTAATATGGTCTTCACTTTTTAAAGCCTGTTTTGCTAACTGCTTATCCAGTAAATCATCAACGTGGTTTTTGCGGTAAGTCAGGTTTAACAAAATAATCAGAGCAATGGCTTCGCAGCCTGTTATATCAATCGTTGTTGTGTAGGGATTAAAAGCACGACGTAATAACCTATCTCGCTCAGTGGTGTCTGTAATATCTAGAAGTTCTTTTAAATGCATATATTTACCATGCCGACAAATACATTCTAGCTTTATCATTTCCAAAACTAGTTTTGTACTCAATTACATGCCTTAAAAAAAACACGCCCTTATAAGGGTTGATTCGCTGATTCATTTTATGACGAAATGCCGTTTGCAAAATACCATCCTGATACAATCTATAAACCTGCTCTATTGAAATACTCAGCAAAGTTGCAGCCTCCAATACACTTACTAATAAGTCAGCTACGTTTGGCTTTTTAGTTTTAGGGTTACTCTCAACCAAAGTAGCTAAATAATCTAACAGAGTACTATAAATAAAGTGAGGTTCTCTCTGCTTTTGAGTATTGGGACAAGACAAAATAGCGTTACCAAAAATAAACTTAAACTCTGTTTTATTAAACAGGTCTATTAGCTTCATTGCTGCATTCTTACTCAATTCATCAAGCTCTTTATAAAATACTACTGGCCACCCATTAAAATAATTCACAACATCGTCTAAGCAAAAGGTTTCCTCCTTAGAGTACCGCTCCTGATACCAAAGGAGCGCAGCAAAGCGCTCTGTAAGAGTGGTATTTTTAAATAGCGGGTTGTTATCATCGAGCTCACTTTTATTCAGTAATTTATTTAAATGATCAATGCTTAATGTGTTTACAGGCGAGGTACTGCCACAAGACAGCTCAAAACCGCATGAACAATGAGTAATTGACTCATTTTCGATATAGTTAATTGGAGCGCAGCACTCTGGGCATTTATGGACCAAAGTACATTGATGTTTGGCGCATGCATTTACCCACTTTATATGCCAGCTTTGTTTAATGTAAGCTTCTTCTGCAAGACATTGTGGGCATACCGGAATCGAATCAACGGCCTCTTCAGTGTGGTAACAAATAAATCTTTGGGGAATATCTACCCCACCTTTATATAAGGCCGCTGAGGAATTAAATTTAATATCTGACTTTAACAAAGCCAGCTTTTGTAGCTCGTATCGAGGTAAGTCTAATAATGTTTCGAGCAGTCCTAAAGCCCGCATTCTAAAGTGACTATTATGCTTGGCGTGATAAACATTGAGTCTTTTCAAGTCGATCGGAAACGCACCATGCGCTTCAAAATCAAGCTCATGAAGCTCTTCACGAATAGCTAAGCTTAGCCCTTCATACGAGTCAAAAAAATTCTCTGACACTACTCGCAATAAATAGCTTTCTAGCGATTCATCAAAAAAGGGACCAATCTTGGGCGAGAATAAAAAAGCCATTTAATACTTAATTACTTAAAAAACCTAAGTCCAATGTAAAGTTACCCTGCATACATTGCAAGCTTGATTTAGTATACAAGGGAAAGAACCAGATTAGAGAGAATTAGCTAAACGCTCGCCACACAAGCAATGAAAATAGAACACTACGAAGTTCGGATTGGAGCGATAACTAACCTTTCATTTTTCTACGAAAGTATACCCAAAATTCTGTAAATCAGACCTTAGAGTAACTTGTTATTGCTCACGTTGGAGTCATCGAACGCTGATTTTACAGTGCAGTGGCCCAAGGCAGACTAATTATATTGTGTGTTGTGTATAAAAACTCAAAATGCTATATGTGTTAAACACAGTTATGGCTTTGAGAGAGCACCTTTTGCCTGAAATAAAAATTATAGGACTTTTTGTAATTACTGCTTTGGCTGAAATTATTGGTTGTTATCTACCATATCTTTGGTTACGCGAGGGGAAATCAGTTTGGTTGCTAATTCCTGCAGCTCTTAGTCTTGTAGTATTTGCTTGGTTGTTGTCGTTGCACCCAACAGCAGCAGGTAGAGTTTATGCTGCCTATGGTGGTGTTTATATCTTTATGGCTATTCTATGGCTATGGGCTGTGGATGGTATCCGTCCAACGGTTTGGGATATTGTTGGTTCTGTAATAGCACTTGTGGGTATGGCAATAATAATGTTCGCTCCACGCAGTACATAACTAGCCGTTAATAGTTTTAATATACTTTTTCTAATCTGACACTAACGATTTAGAGCTATTCACTAAATCGTTAGTGTCCATCCACGGGCTATAAATATAACTCACCTTTGTCCCAAAGTTTGTTTCGGCCTATTGAACACGCACTTCACCAAAGCATCATTTGACTTACTTTCTGTAATACCAGTATTGTGGGTATAGATACGGCCTAACTTCATTAAGCGTAAAGGTACAAATGAGCATTGAAAGTGCAATTGAAGCAATTCGTAAATTTCATGGAGATTCTCTCACTGAAAGTCTTTCTCGCTTGGAAGAAGACATTATCGGCGCTAGCGCTGCCGACTCATTAGAGTATTGCTTTGAGAGAAAAATAGATGATGACTTTGTTGCTTCAGCCTTGGCTGTAAAAAAAGTTGCAGGAGAGATTAATATTATTATTCATGCCTCAGGAATATTGCACTCACTTAAAGATATTCTAAAAAAAGGGGAAGTTGTTCAAAGTGTTTCTTTAGGAGCGGGAAATACTGGTCGAAAATTTGATCTCGAAACAAACCTTCAAGTAGCTGAATTTAAGTTTATCGATTGGAAAGGTGGGGCTGAGTCAATACGGCAGAATGGGTTATTCAAAGATTTCTATCAACTTGCGGAATATGATACTAAAAAGGCTAAAAACCTCTACGTAGTAGGCACTCATTATCCTCTGAAATTCTTGAATGGGGGAAGAGCCTTAACTAGTGTGCTATCAAAGCAACCAGCAATATACAAAGGTATATCAGATAAGTACGGTTCAACGATTAAAGTAGTAAGAGATTACTACGAAATTCATAAAGGGTCTGTGGGGGTCATTGATATTTCTCCATATATCGGCCGCGTATGATAACCGTATTATCTTCACTGACGTAATCTTCCAGCGATTCTGGAAATAGCGTTTTGGTCACGACTTTCACCGCTTTTAAACTCTGACATATTGCCTCAACCCTCGATTGAATCAATAGCCTTATTATACAAACCGCAGTATGTAAAATAAACAATTCATATAGATTAATTGATCATAACTAGCTAGTATTAAAGAAAAATGGAATATTGCTCATGAAATTATTCGTATCTCTAGTTTTTATTGGTTTAATATCTTTCAATTCATTGGCAAACCAGTTAATTAGAGGCTCAGATATTGAAGAAAGCGAGACTATTTACTGGATTAATACAGATACAAAGAATGCAATAATTTATAGCCAGTTCGAAGTGTTTCATATACTCAAAGACTTAATTAATGGAAACTCTTATGAGTGAACCTCTTGAAGCTACTACTTTAGAAGATATTTGCCATTTTGATCGGCTCCTTTTTATCGATGAGCAAAAAAATCTATTATTTGAAATTGCAATCAATGGTAATGAAATCATCTATGAAGGGAGTTCTTATATTGTTAAAGAAAATAGACTAGAAAAGTTTATCAATCATAACCTTAAGCGAATCCAAAATAACGAGAGTATGCTTGGTAGGTATATTAAGCTAAATATTAATGATTATTCTGATAAATGTCTTTCAGACATCTAGAGTTTTCACAAAGTCTGGGCACAGAACTGCCCGTCGACCCTAACTCATAATTGTCCAAATGTGTTTCAGTCGGTTGTTAATACCGCTTGTTTTAAACTATATTCCTCTCCCGTGGTAATCCCCCCGTAAATGCGTAACTGATAGTTATTTTCTCTCGTTCTGACCGTGTTATCGTCAATTGCTAATGCACAGACTCGGTGGGGTTAACCTTTTGGTTTACCTTTAGCCACTTCGATGTGGACTCTTCACCTGGAGAGGCGAAAGCCTAATAACCACTTTAAGAGTCAATCGGCTCGCTGGGACAGTAACATCAGGGCGTTACAAACGGCAGCTGGCACTTAGCCGAACTTTGACAAAGAGCTAGGTGCGCACTAACGGCTTCCAGTACTATTGTGCAGAGCCAACAATTATTTTATTGTATGTTTTACTACAATTTCCAGAGTCTTACTAATATGACTCTACATGTGGAACTCCAAACTTACTATGTCTCGCTAAGTAAGCTTTAGCTTCCTATATATGAGATGAATTTATGGATGATGATACTTCAAGAGACACTACTGAATGTAAAGAAATTAAATTAGATTCA
>NZ_JABBMT010000004.1 GCF_012927645.1 Pseudoalteromonas arctica
TGTACGAGTGCCCACACAGATGATTGCTTTATATTGTTAAAGAACGTTGCGATTAAAGCGTTAAACTTTATCTCGCTAGGGCTGCGCATATTACGCTTTCCTATTTTTTTGTCAACACTTAATTTTGCTAAACTTGAAAGTTTTCAGAACTAAGTTTTACTCGACTCACTGAGTAGCTCGTGCCTCGCTATGCGTTGCGCTCTGCCGTCTCAGTGGGGTCGCATTATAGGGAGAACAGATTTTAACGCAAGCGTTTTTTTAAGAAAACTTGAAATAATATGCTGTTCGTTCAAATTACCAGCTAAACACACTAAAACCCCGAGTTAACTGTACAAAATAACAACGCCTTTTTTATCTGGGAGGATTTTCAGCATTATCTATTATCGATATTTCACAAGTTCTTGGCATAAAAAAGCGCCATTGACTTCGGCGCTTTCTATATAAAGAAGATAAAAATTCGTTAATAAAGGATACTGTAAAGCTTTCTTCTATATTTAGCCGCTAAACTATCACCATCAGGTAAAGAGGCAATAATAGCTAAATAACTTACCTTGGCATCGGCAAAATTCAAATCTTTTTTCAACACTATAAATAGTAACTCTAACGCTTGCTCTTTTTTGCCTGCTTGGTCGTATGCTGCACTTAGTTCAACTTTTAACTCAAAATCATTAGGATACTTTTCAACTTTCGCTTGTAATGCTTTTAGCTCTGGTGACTCTTGTGCTTGAAGAGCTTGCTCACACTTTGCTTGAATATTTGTAAAATATGCATCTCGGTCTATTTCATCCACCGAGCCTAATAATGCTTGTGCATCATCGAGCTTATGTATTTGAATGCATATATCTGCCAATACTAATTTTATACGCGCATTTGTATTGTCTAATTCGTAAGCCTGTTTGGCAAAATTAAACGCTTGATTTAAATCCTGAGCGATCAGTGCTTGCTTGGCTTGTTCTAACAACATTTCATGAGGCTGCGGTAAATGTTTACTTAACGCTTCTCTAATTTGAGCTTCAGCTTGTGCACCGGCTAACACATCAACGGGTGCTGAGTCTTTTAATAGCACCAATGTTGGTAATGTTTGTAGTCCAACTTGCTGTGCTAGTTGTGCTGCGAGTGCTTGTTCTAAATCACAATCTAATGTGGCAACTAATATATAGTCACCATAATCTTTAGCTATTGTCTGTAAAATAGCGGCTTGAGATTGACACTCTGAGCTTTGTGCTGAAAAGAAACTTAACAGGACTAATTTTTGTTGTGATGTTTCACCCAGCACTTGTTGAAGATTTTGTGGATTAACATTTACCATATTATTCATTGCTATTGATTGCCATATCAGACTATTTAGGGTTTTATATGGAGGCAAACATAATAATTACAAGCCATAAATCAAAAAGGTCTTTTATGAAATTTCATAGTCTATACGCTGCACTTATACTGCTTAGTCCATTAGTAAGCTCAACAACCTTGGAGCTGAAGTTAGATAAAACGATGCCTGCCATTGAAAAGTTTTACTTAGATTTACACCAATCCCCAGAACTTTCATACCATGAGCAAGAAACGGGAAAAAAGCTTGCCACCAAATTACGTGCGCTTGGCTATGAGGTGAGTGACAATGTGGGTGGCTTTGGTGTAGTCGGCTTATATAAAAATGGTGATGGCCCGACAATAATGATCCGTACTGATACAGACGGCTTACCAATCATAGAACAAACTGGTAAATCATATGCTTCAACAGTCACTGTTATAAATGATGAAGGAGCAAACGTTGGTGTGATGCACGGATGTGGTCATGATATTCATATGAGTTCATTTATTGGTACTGCGCAACAATTAATGCTACATAAAGATGCATGGCAAGGAACCTTAATGATGGTGGCACAACCTGCAGAAGAGGTGGGAGGCGGTGCAAAAGCGATGCTCAAAGAAGGTTTATTTAGTAAATATCCGACTCCTGATCACGTTATCGCTTTGCATGTTAGTGCGAGTGTTCCTGCAGGACAAGTCAGTATGAAAAATGAGTACACTATGGCCAGTGTAGATTCAGTAGATATTACGGTTAAAGGTAAAGGTGGTCATGGTGCTTACCCACATATGACTATTGACCCTGTTGTTATCGCATCACGAATAGTGTTGGCACTGCAAACAATTACCAGTCGCGAATTATCACCTCTTGAACCCTCAGTAATTACAGTGGGTTCAATTCACGGTGGAGCTAAACATAATGTAATTTCGAATGAAGTAAAGCTACAGCTGACACTTAGAAGTTATAATCCTAAAATTCGCGAGCAACAAATTGCAGCTATAAAACGTATAACTAGAGGCATTGCATTAAGTGCAGGATTGGATGAAAGCTTAATACCAGTGGTTTATGTACATGAAGATGAGTCAATCCCATCTACATATAACGACCCTGCACAAACTAATATTGTACGTAGTGCGATTAGCTCGGCGATTGGACAAAGTAATGTGCTTGAAACCGAAGCGGTTATGGCAGGGGAAGATTTTGGTTTATATGGCCGCACAGATAAAAACATTCCTATCACCTTATTTTGGTTAGGTGGTGTAGAGCAAGCTCAATATCAAGCGGCACAAACATCAGGGGCAACATTACCTTCACTACATTCAAGTAAATTTGCACCTGACTATAAAGTTGCAATCCCCACAGGTATCACTGCGATGAGTAATGCTGCGGTGGCTTTGTTTAATCAATAATCTTAGCAATGATGACTAAGCCGATTTTGTTTTTGGTTTAGTTTTTCTTGTAAAACGCCGCTTTTGCGGCGTTTTTGGTAATTGTGCAAATACGTTGCTGTCACAATTTTTGGCAAGTTCCACAAAAGCCGCTAAATCCGCTAATAAAGGATTTAAAAATTGTTGATAACTCATTTGTTGTTCTGCTATGTCGCCCAACGATGCTTCCCATTTTGCGGTTAGATCTGGGCAGGCTAAACCATGTGGTAACGCACTGATCAATGCTTTACCTGTATCGGTTGCTAAAATGAGTTTACCTTGACGTCTTAAAAATTGTCTTCTAAATAATAACTCTAAAATACCCGCTCTGGTTGCTTCGGTTCCTAAGCCGTCTGTTTCTTTGAGTATTTTTTTGATTTCTGGATCTTTAACGTACCGACTAATACCTGTCATTGCACTAAGCAGCGTTGCATCATTAAAATGAGCTGGCGGGCTGGTCATTTTATCAATTACCTCACCGCGTTCACACTGCAACTGTTGCCCTTTAATTAATGGCGGCAATATCTGCTCATCTTTTAACGTGGTTTTTCCCATTAACGCTTTAAAGCCTAAACTTACATCTTGTTTTGCGTTGGCTTTAAAGATACCACCATTAATTGTTATTTCAGCCTTTGTTTCATTGTAAATGTAGTCTGGATAAAACTGGATCAGATAATGACGGCTAATAAGACCATACACTTTACCTTCTTCAGCGCTCAAGCTTGCTGACTTTTGCTGCTTAGCGGTCGGGATAATGGCGTGGTGTGCGGCTACCTTAGCGTCGTTAAAACACTTACTGCGTTTACTCACATCTGCGCCTTGGCAATGAGTGTCATTTTGCCCGCCATTGATGGCAATTGCCTTTATTATACTGGCTGCTTCTTGGTGATGATCTTTGGGCAAGTAACGATTGTCTGAACGTGGATATGTAATTAGCTTATGGCGCTCATATAAATTTTGACAAATATCCAAGACCTTTTGTGCAGGCATTGAAAAAGCTTTCGCAGCATCAATTTGTAACGCTGACAAATTATACGGTAAAGGTGCTTGTTGTTTTTTCTGCTTTTGTTCAAGCGCCGTCACCTCGCTTTTTTGCCCTGCTATCCTTGATACGACATTCTCAGCAAGGCCCCGATGGAGCACTCGCCCCTCTTCATCTTGATAAGGTTCACACGCTTTGCTTGGTTGCCACTTTGCTGTAAACGGCTCTTTATTTTCGGTACTTAAATGAGCTAATACTTCATAAAAAGGTTTTGGCACAAAATTAGCAATCTCGTTATCACGCTGGACAACCAATCCTAATATCGGTGTTTGTACACGCCCTACTGATAATACATTACCAAACCCTACTTTTTGACCTGCAAGCGTATAGGCGCGCGTTAAATTCATACCAAACAGCCAATCGGCACGAGAGCGCGCCAGTGCAGATACACTAAGTGGAATAAATTCACGGTTAGAGCGAACGTTTTGCAGCGACTTTTTAACCGCGCTAACATTCAAATCACTGATCAATAAACGTTGAATTTGCTGTTTTTTGGCTTGGCTAAGTTTAACTTGCTCAATCACCTCATCAACAAGTAATTGCCCTTCTCGGTCTGGGTCACCAGCATGAACAAGTTGATCAGCTTGTTTGATTAACTTTTTAAGTACCGCAAGTTGCTTACGAGTTTTAGATTTTGCTTTTAACTGCCATTGCTGTGGGATAATCGGTAAGTCATCAAAGCGCCATTTTTTATATTGCTCATTATAATCATCAGGCTCTGCTTGCTCGAGCAAGTGACCTATACACCAAGAAACACAATCGCCATTAGCCACTTCAATATAGCCATCATGTTTTTTATGAGGCTTTGGTAGCGCATCGGCAATGGCACGACCTAAAGATGGCTTCTCGGCTATATAAAGTTTCATAGGGCACTATCAACAACTGGTTATTTACACAGTAGTTTAGCACACGTAATTTAATCTACAAATAGTTAATGATTAGCTCTTTAAACTGCGATTTTTTCGCATAAATAAATACAACAGAGGAAGGTAGCACACAACGACAGTGCCAATATTGATTAACGGTAATAACGTTTTATACAGCATAGTGCTATACGATAAATCCCAAAGGTGGCGATCCACTAATCTAAATAATTGTAAAATAGGCGCACTAATTACAACCAATTGACCGATCACACTTTGCCAAAGATACACTTTATCTTTAATAGCCCAGTAAGCAATCAAAGCCATCCAAGCAATATCATTAAAAGCCCAAACTACATAACGCCAAATATAAGGGTCATCTAACTCTCTAAGGCTTGAATAAATCACAGCGCCATACAAGAAGAAAACTGCTGTAATAAAGACAAAGCGTAATGCCAACCAATCCTTACGTAAGTAAAATACAAAAATAGCTGGGAATAAAAATAACACCCAACTATTTTCGAGTATTTGCATACTACTATTAAACCATGTAGGCATAGAATTACCTAATCTGGTTTTTTATCTTCATCCTGTCCGTTACCATTACCA
Source organism: Pseudoalteromonas arctica (assembly GCF_012927645.1). GTDB lineage: Bacteria > Pseudomonadota > Gammaproteobacteria > Enterobacterales > Alteromonadaceae > Pseudoalteromonas > Pseudoalteromonas arctica_A. The sequence continues at coordinate 5,248 of NZ_JABBMT010000004.1, forward strand.
GGCATATAGCTATATTTATCGACGTTTTTCATCATACACTCCATTACACTTGTTAAAAAACCACTTTAAGCTAAATCAGGTACTTTGCCAAGTATCTTAACGAGCATCTATCGGATCTGACTCTTTAGCCTTGCCTTGCATTATTGAAATTTCGACACGGCGATTACGTCGTCTATCCGCATCAGAATCATTTGGAACAAGTGGCCGAGTTTCGGCATGACCGACAACAACCATTCTAGTTTTATCAAAGCCTTGCGCTTTTTGCATTTCAGTTGCAACCGCAACTGCACGCTTCGATGATAAATCCCAGTTATTGGTATACAGTTCATTCGAAACTTGAAAATCATCAGTATGACCAGACACCGTAATTTCACCTGGCACATCTTTTAGTAACACAGCTATATCACGAATAATTGGTTTAAACTTAGGTTGTAAAAATGCACTACCAGATGGAAATGAACCATTTTCACGAATACGAATAATAATTTGCTGGCCTAATGATTCCAACTCAATAGCCCCATCCATGATTTGTTGTTCCAATTGCTGGGCTATCTTTTTAACTAACTCATTAACCTGCTCTTGATCAGCTGCAGATATAGATTGTTCTGCTGCTTGTTGTTGCGCCGTACTTTGTGACTCGCCGCCACGCTTATTACCACGTTGCTCTTGACGACCGCCAGCGGAGCTTTCATCACCGGCCTGAAACTCAAGCATTTGCTGGGTCATTTCGACAGTTTGCTGTTGAATAGTTTCGATTGGGGTAGGTTCAGGTTTGCCTGGAGTGAACTCCATCGCGATAACGGACGTGCCTTTGGGAATATCTTTTACTTCTATTTTATTTTGTACCCCAAATGCAAACTTCATTGAGCCTGCAATTTGTTTAAATTTAAGTACATCCATTTCTGAAAACGCGAGTAAAAGCACAAAAAAGCACATCAATAATGACATCAAATCCGCGAAGGTGCCCATCCATGCTGGTAACCCGGGTGGTGGACATTTGCACTCTTGATCTGACATGCTTACTCCTCAGTATCCACTTTTCGTTTTGATTCAGCGAGATAGTTTTTCAAAATACCTTCGATGACTTTTGGATTTTGGCCATCTTGTATACCTAATACCGCATCTAAAATTAGCCGCTGATTCATGGCTTCTTCATCTTTACGCAATTCCAATTTTACTTGAATAGGAATTGCCACTACGTTTGCTAAAAACGCACCATATAATGTTGTTAAAAGTGCTACCGCCATCGCAGGACCAATCGCTTTAGGGTCATCCATATTCGACAACATCGCAACTAAACCAATCAAAGTACCGATCATACCCATAGCAGGTGCAATATCGGCAAGCGCTTTAAACAAACCGGCCCCCGATTCATGACGAGTAGAAGTCAGAGAAATATCTTTTTGCAAGGTGGCACGAACAACATCAGCGTCATGACCATCAACAAGCATATCAACTCCTTTACGCATAAACGCATTGGGTATTTCAGCTTCCTCTAGTGCTAAAAACCCGCCTTTACGGGCAGAGTCTGCAAGTTCAACTGCTTTTTCGATAAGTTCTTCAGGTGACTCTATTTTGAACATGAAGGCTTTAGCCGCGACTTTACCGATACCGAGGAATTGACTCATCGTATAGTTTGATAACACAATAAAAATCGAACCACCGAAAACAATAACCACCGATGGCGTGTTATAAAACATAGCCACTTCGCCGCCACTACTTAGTACCATTGACATAGCAATAAGACCAATAGCTCCGAGAATACCTATAATGGTTGCTAAATCCACTTACCCCTCCAGAGGAATTGATGCTTTGCTGCTACCAGCAACAAATTTTTATTATTAACAGTTTATCGGCAATCTATTGAATTACTTAAACCATTTAATGAAAAAATGAAATGAAAGTTTTCAATCCTATTTAGTATTTTAAGCTACCATTGATAACCTGCAAGGTTTAAGTAAAGGTATAAATAATTAAAAGTGATAAGAAAACAATTAATTATTCAAAAAAAATGCATCACCCTTTGACCTAGTTTAGCATTCCCCCTAAAATTGGCCTCACATTTCTATCATCTAAGTTAAATCAGTATGGCGACGAAAAAACCAGAAAACCTAAGCTTCGAGCAAGCGCTTGATGAATTATCCTTAATCGTCACAGAAATGGAGCAAGGAGAGCTTTCACTTGAGCAATCGTTGAAACAGTTTGAACGCGGTATTGCTTTAGCAGGCGCATCTTCAAGTAAATTACAACAAGCTGAACAAAAAGTAGCGATTTTAATGGGTAGTGGTAGTCAGTCAGCACTTACTAACTTTGACAATGATTTGGAATAACGGGTGTTAATAACAGAACAAATAAAATGTGCTCAACAAGATGTTGAAGCCACTCTTAATCGGTATTTTGAGCAACCGCTCGATACCGAGCGAAGCATCAAGCAAGCCACCCACTATAGTGTTTTAAATGGCGGTAAACGATTACGACCATTTTTAGTGTACGCCACGGGGAAAATGCTTGGCGCAAATAAACAAGATTTAGACGTGTTGGCTGCTGCTATTGAATGCATTCATAGTTATTCGTTAATTCATGATGATTTACCCGCGATGGATGACGACGACCTACGACGTGGCAGACCGACTTGCCATATTGTCTATGGCGAAGCTCATGCTATTTTAGCCGGTGATGCGCTGCAAACATTGGCGTTTAATTTAATTGCTAACCACCCATTTAACGTTCCTGCACAGCAACAGTTAAAAATGATTGCAGCACTTGCTAAAGCATCTGGTATTGAAGGTATGGTCGGTGGTCAAGCACTGGATATTGCAGCGACTGACAAATTAGTCAATTTAGCTGAGCTCGAACGTATCCATAAATTAAAAACAGGTGCTTTGTTAAATTGTGCAATTACTTTAGGTGCATTATGCGCAGCTGATACAAATCAACAAACATTATTACAATTAAAACTGTTTGGTGATGCAATTGGGCTGGCTTTTCAGGTGCAAGACGATATTCTTGATATCGAAGGTGATACCCAAGTCTTAGGTAAACCACAAGGCTCCGACGTTGCAGCAAATAAAGCGACCTACCCTGCTCTACTTGGGCTTACAGGTGCAAAACAAAAAGCACAATCATTACTAAAATGCGCACTCGATGCGTTAGCAGCAATAGATGCTGACACTTCTGAGCTAGAAAACTTGGCAAAATACATTGTTGAACGCGATTATTAATTCTAGGCTCTAGCTTGAGCAAGTAATGATGTACAAAATAACTAAAGAATCAGAGTAATATTACGCTATAATGACCTCTGGTTAGCGAAGGATGTATTAAAAATCATGACACTTGATAGTAGCAAGTATCCATTATTAGGTTTGGTTGACGAACCAGCCCAGTTGCGTGATTTAGCGCAAGACAAATTACCTGCTTTTAGTAATGAGTTACGTGATTACTTACTAAACTCAGTCTCGCAAAGTAGTGGTCACTTAGCATCAGGTTTAGGCACCGTTGAACTTACTGTGGCGCTTCATTATGTATATAACACCCCTGAAGATCGCTTAGTATGGGATGTAGGTCATCAAGCATATCCACATAAAATTCTCACAGGGCGTCGTGATCAAATGCACACGATCCGTCAAAAAGATGGCCTGCACCCTTTCCCATTTCGTGAAGAAAGTAAATACGACACCTTTAGTGTTGGCCACTCTAGTACTTCTATTTCTGCTGCATTAGGTATGTCTATTGCCGCGAAAAAAGAAGGTAAAGGCCGTAAAACGGTTGCAGTAATTGGCGATGGCGCAATTACTGCAGGTATGGCATTTGAAGCAATGAATCACTTAGGTGATGTTAAATCTGATATGTTGATCATATTAAACGATAACGAAATGTCGATTTCTGAAAATGTTGGTGCACTCACTAATCATTTCGCTCGCATCTTATCAGGCAGCTTTTATACTAACATTCGTGAAGGTAGTAAAAAGTTGTTATCTGGCGTACCACCAGTAAAAGAATTAGCCAGTCGCATGGAAGAACACTTAAAAGGTATGGTTATCCCAGGCACTTTTTTTGAAGAGTTAGGCTTAAATTACATTGGCCCAATTGACGGTCATGATGTCAATATATTGGTTGATACACTGCGCAATATGCGTAATTTAAAAGGCCCGCAGTTACTGCATATTAAAACTCAAAAAGGCAAAGGCTATAAACCAGCTGAAGCTGATCCTATTGGCTATCATGGTGTACCGAAGTTCGATCCTGCAATTTCAAGCCTACCAAAATCAAAACCAAGCGCAGCCACTTTCTCTAAAGTATTTGGCGATTGGCTATGTGACATGGCAAGCCAAGATGCAAAGCTTATGGCAATTACCCCTGCGATGCGTGAAGGATCAGGCATGGTGCGTTTTTCAAAAGAATACCCTGAGCAATATTTTGATGTTGCCATTGCCGAGCAACACGCGGTTACTTTAGCCGCTGGTTTTGCCTGCGAAGGGCTGAAACCGGTTGTTGCAATTTACTCTAGTTTTTTACAGCGTGCCTATGATCAGCTCATTCACGATGTTGCTCTGCAAAACTTACCGGTGTTATTTGCAATTGACCGTGCTGGTATTGTTGGTGCTGATGGCGAGACTCATCAAGGCGCATACGATTTAAGCTTTATCCGTTGTATCCCCAATATGATTATCATGGCACCAAGTGATACGAATGAATGTCGCCAAATGCTGTACACAGGTTATCGTTGTAATAGCCCTGTTGCAGTTCGTTATCCTCGTGGTAGTGCTGGCACAACTGAAATCAACGAGCAAATGACTGAGCTTGAAATTGGTAAAGGCTGCGTTATTCAGCAAGGCACTAAAATCGCAATTTTATCCTTTGGTACATTACTTAATAATGCTCAACTAGCAGCTAATGAGCTAAATGCCACTCTTATCGATATGCGTTTTGTAAAGCCGCTTGATAGCGCATTAATCGACAGCTTATTAGCTGATCACGAGGTGATTGTTACACTTGAAGATAATGCCATAGTTGGTGGCGCAGGCTCTGCTGTTAATGAATATTTAGCCGCAATAAAAGTAAATGTCAGCATCCTAAATTTAGGTATTCCCGATGAATTCATTAAGCATGGCACACAAGAGCAAATGCATAATGAAATGGGCTTAGGTGAACAAGGTATCTTAACCTCAATCAAAGCCTTTATAAGCTAACATTCTGTTTAATAAAAAGGAGCCTCTGGCTCCTTTTTATTCTCGCGTGATTAGAGCTAGCGCATCCACACTTTGATATCAGCTAACCCATTCGCTTGTAATACACTCAGTTGTTGCTCAATATTATTGGTTTGCTCAAATTCAAAAGCATCTAACTGTTCATCAAAGGTAATATTTGCCACACCATCACCACCACGCTTTTTAACTTGATGTAATGCTATGTCGGCTAAATTGACCGATGTTTCCCAGCCTATCACTTGACCACCTAATAACGGTAAAGGATAAAATGAAAAACCAATTGATGCTGTGAGATTTATAGTATCTCCACTTGGAAGCCTAAAAGTGTGCTCGGCGATTACTTTGCAAAGCTCTGCTACATAACTATCGATAGCGCTACGTTTAAAATCACGTAGCAGTAGTAAAAACTCATCACCACTCCAACGGGCAACATAATCAGATCCTTGCGTGCGAGAGTTAAGCAACGCAGCCATTTGCTGCAAACAACTATCACCACCAATCGGTCCATAAGCGTCATTAATGCGGCTAAAATTATCAAAATTAATAATTAGCAACACCAAGGATTTCCCCTGTGCTTGTAAGGATTGTGAGTTACGTTGGAAGTGCTCTATATCTTTTGGTAGTTGATCAAATAAGAAGCGACGGCTTCTAAGCCCTGTAAGTTCATCAGAGTGGCTCATCAGCTTTAGCTGTGAGTTAACTTGATTGAGCTTATCATTAGCTTGGCGCAGCTCCCCAGTGCGCTCTGTGATCAGACTTTCAAGCGCAGTCTGTTTACGGCGCTCTTGCTTTCTAAATACCCAAAACACTAAATAAAATAATAAAATAAAACTACTGGTTATAAGCAGTCTGAAATAAGTTGTTTCATCAAACCGTCTTGGCACCACAAACGAATATTCGGTACGTTGCGCCTTCTGCCAACCTTCACCTTGTCGTTTAGCCTCAAGTTGAAACAAAAATGCACCAGGCGGTAAATTGGTATAAATAGCTTCACGGCGGGTATTAGCATAACGCCAATCGCTGTCTAAACCCGTTAAACGATAGCGAAACTCAATACTGGTCGGCGCATAATAGTCTATCGCGGTGTATTTAAGGGTGATATCACGCTCATCGATTTCTAATTCCGGGTTACTTCCCAGTGCCGCTGTTGCAAGTTTACGTATCTCGGTATTTAAACTCTCAACCTTTGGTTGTAATGGTTTAACGCCAAATAGCTCAATATCTTTAGGGATCTCCACGACACCTTGTAGGCTTGGATACCACATTGAATTACCAAACTCAGCAACAGCGTCATGACCAAGACCGGTACAGCATTGGCTGGCTTTACCATCAAGTTGACGATCGTATGACGAAATAACCTGCTCTACTTTTAAGCTTTCAATATCATTACTAAACTGCTCAACCGGCATTCGGTAGACACCTTTCATGGTACTAACCCAAATGCGTTTAAGCTTTTCATCGTAACGTAAACTAAAAATAGAACCGTAAGGTAGGCCATTGGTGGCATCTAGCTGATGCCAATGGCCTTGTGTGCTTCGATAAAATAATCCATCATTTAATGAGCCGATTAATACACCAACCCCGTCAATATTTAAGATGCTAGTAACATAAGCACTTTCAAGGCTGGTTTGGTCGCCAATTTTTTCAATACCACGATCAGTAAAGTAGTAAGCGCCTTTACTTGTACCAATTAAACCAAAATTAGCCTCATCGACAACATACGTAATAAACTTACTACCTAAAAATGCGTTATAAGCGAATGGGGTTAAACCACCGTAGCTAAGCCGGTACATCCCCCGGCCAGTACCAAGCCAGAAGCCTCCTTTGCTAGAGCGACTAATCGCAAACACCGGGTTATCTTTTAAAGCGCGTCCAGGGACAGTAAACAAGGTATTGCTTTCATAAATATACACACCACGTCCAGTGGCAATATATAAACGTGAGCCATCAAACTGTAAATCATGCACAGCTGCACGCCCGTATTGATTACTTGGGATTTGATTGATAAAGTTTTTATCTAAATCAAAGTAGCCTACACCACTGCGGTTGGCGACCCACAATCGCCCATCTGGCGCTTGGCTGATAGCCATAACCGCTTCGGTCATTTTTGATATAGCAGAGTGACGTTCTATTTGCCCTTCGTGCGCAAGCCATAGTCCTTCACTAAAACTAGCAAGCCAAATATTATTATCATTATCGCGATATAAATCAGCAAACCAAATGCTTTGGTCAAGTTGGCTCGGTTCAACCCATTGCCAATCGCCAGAATTATCTCGAAACAGTAAGCGCCCATAGGTCGAAATCCACAGTGCTCCATTTGAGTCACTCATAAATTTATAAACCGCTGAGTTATTCGCATTGGGCAGTGGAAAAGGCCTTAACTCGTCATCTAAATCTAAAAAATAAGCACCGAGCTCTGACGCCAAATATAAGTTGCCTTCCAGCCATGCTAAATCGTGAATAATAGTTTGCGCTAAACGCTCAGGTATCGATACCTTAGCGGTGAGTTCTAAGCGTAGCTTGGCAAAATCAGAGGAGGAATTAGTTAACCGTAACAAGTACCGTTCATTTACTAGCCAGATCCCTTCTGGCGATAGTGCCAGCTGACTAACAGTACCAACAATCTGTTTTACTGAACTGGCACTCATCACAGGAACTAGTAAGTCATGCCCTGCGCTGACATTGATCTGATTGCGAGATACAAAGTACAGGCCATTCGCGGCTATCCAAATACTGCCTTTAGCATCTTCGATAACATCGCGTACAGGGCCTTTTACGCTAAATTCTTGCGCTGCCATGGTGGTAGGATCGATGACCACAATACCATCTTTAGTACCAATCCATAAATAGCCTTCGCTATCCACTAGCAGTTTATTAATGCCGTTACTAGGTAAAAAATGACTATTTAAGGTGTTGTAATTAGTGAATGTATTGCCATCAAAGCGACTAAGGCCAAACTGAGTGCCCAGCCACATATAACCTTGCTTATCTTGCACGACACTTTTAAGTGACTGCGATGGTAAGCCATTTTGCATATTCCATTGTTTTACAACATAGTCGGTAATTGACGCCTTACTTGGCATACTGCAGAACAGCACAATAATAACCAATAAAAATCGCATCATAACGTCAATACCTCGTTGCAAAACTAAGGTTAAAAGGGCAAATAGCCCATTTTAAACAATGCCTGAACACAAATTAATGAAAATATACCAGCTAAAACATCATCCGCCATAATACCTACACCACCATGAACTCGCTTATCAAGAAAGCGAATAGGGCCTGGTTTAGCGATATCAAAAAAACGAAACAACAAAAAACCAACTAACAAAGACTGCCAACTTAATGCCGCGCCAATCATAGTAATGTAAAATCCGGCAACTTCATCCCATACAATCGCGGGATGATCATGGACTCCTAGGTCATCTGCGGTTTTACCGCATGCCCAAATTCCAAAAATACTAATAACCACCGCAAATACAATTTGTAACCAGAGCGGACAATACATAGTGATAAAAATAAACGGTAGCGCAGCTAAAGTACCAAACGTACCTGGTGCTTTAGGCGCTAACCCTAGACCAAAGCCCAAGCCAAAAAATTGGTGAGGGCGCTTTAAATTAAATAATGCAGGTTTATTCAAACCGACTCCTTGGTGAAGTGTTCAAAACCAGCATCATCATATGCTAATTTTTCGCCATCAAGCATCAGCTCAACTTCGCCTCCACCACTTTTTATTTGTCCAATGCAGGCTGCATCAACACCATACTGGCGCAATTTCATTTCCAGCATATTTTTATTGCTATCAGTTACTGTAAATAATAACTCATAGTCATCGCCATAATTGAGGATAAACGGCAGTTGCTGATTTTTATCTAAAGTAGCACGCATTGCATCTGAGGTTGGTATTTTATTCACATCAATGCACGCACTTACTTGAGACATTGCCAGTACATGCCCTAAGTCTGCAACCAGTCCATCTGAGATATCAATTGCTGATGATGCTAAACCACGTAATACTTGCCCCGCAGCAACACGCGGAGTTGGGTAATCAAATCGTTGATTAACGTACCTTAAGTGCTCTGGGGCAATCTTAATATCTTGCTTACGAGCTTCAATCGCAAGCCCTGCATCACCAAGCGGCCCAGTAACATAAACCCAGTCACCTACTTTAGCCCCGCTTCGGCGCAGTGCTTTACCTGCAGGCACAGTGCCTTTAGCACAAATAGTAATTGTTAAAGGGCCTTGGGTAGTATCACCACCAATGATTTGTACATTGAAATACTCTGCGATTTCATGCATGCCTTCGGTGAATTCTTCCAGCCACTCCACATCAATATTTGGCAACGTTAAAGCAACCGAAACCCACGTAGGCTCAGCGCCCATCGCAGCTAAATCACTTAAGTTTACAGCAAGGGCACGATGGCCTAATGCACGCGGATCGATGTCATCAAAAAAATGTACGCCTGCTACCAATGTATCGGTGGTAATCGCTAACTGACAATTTTCGGGAACAGTAACCAATGCACAATCGTCACCAATCCCTAAATTAACATCGCGGCGGGTTATGCCACGACCTTTAAAGTAACGATTTATTAATTCAAATTCCTTCATACACAAAAAAGCCGGCCTATGCCGGCTCTCCTCTTACGACCACATTACTTACGTAAATGCTTTACCGCTTTATCAAGTACACCATTAACAAATTTATGGCTGTCTTCAGCGCCAAACATTTTAGCTAATTCAATACTTTCATTGATAGCCACTTTGTAAGGAACGTCTTCACGAAATTTAAGCTCGTAGCTGCTTAAACGTAAGATTGCACGTTCAACTTCGTCTAATTCATCAAATGGACGAGTTAAATGTGGCGATACGGCTTCGTCTAGTTGCTTGTGATTTACTGCAACTCCACGCGCTAAATCTTTAAAATATTCAACATCAATTTTAGTCACATCGTTTTCGATCAACATTTGTTGTTCGATATCGGCAATGGCATTGCCGCTTAATTGCCATGAATATACGGCCTGAAGTGCTAAGATACGTGCTTTACGTCTTGCTGCTGGTTTCACAAAAATTCCTTAAACTTAAATTTTATCTAACACATTAACCATTTCAAGTGCGCCTAAAGCAGCTTCGCCGCCTTTGTTGCCCATTTTAGTGCCCGCGCGTTCAATCGCTTGCTCAATGCTTTCAGTGGTTAATACGCCAAATGCAACCGGGATATCGCACTCAAGCGACACTTGCGCTAAGCCTTTATTTGATTCGCCAGCGACCAGATCAAAATGCGGTGTACCACCTCTGATCACAACGCCTAAAGCGATGATTGCATCATACTCTTTTTTTGCTGCAACGCGTTTCGCCGCTAAAGGTAATTCTACCGCACCAGGCACATAAACTACGGTAATATCATCATCTGATACACCTCCAGTACGTTTCAATTCATCAACAGCACCCGCTAAAAGGCTGCTACCTATAAAGTCATTAAAACGAGAAATAACAATAGCGAATTTTTTGCCAGGAGCGTATTTATTACCTTCAATAATTTTCATTCGATAACCCTAAAAAATAAGTTCAAGCGGTTGCGATTGCGCAAAAATTGCTGCGCATCATATCATATAAATAAAAAAATAGCCTAGTTTAAGCATCGTGCTTATTGTGGTTCAACGTAGTCAACCACTTCTAGGTGAAAGCCCGATAACGCATGGTACTTTTTAGGCATACTCATTAAGCGCATTTTTTCTATTCCTAAGTCAGCCAAAATTTGCGAGCCCACACCGACAGTGCGTGATGTTCCTTGGAATTTACGATGCGCTACCGTCTCACCAGCATCTTCTGCCGCAAACGCTTTGACTGTCGCTGCTAGTTCTTCGGTACTCTCCTGTTTACCAAGGATCACTAACACCCCTTGGTGCTTTGCAATATAAGCCATGGCATCTGATAAACCCCAGCTTCTGTCGGCGCTGCGATCAGATAACAAAATATCATTAAAGGTACTTTTTAAATGAACCCGTACTAAGGTTGGCTCATTCGTTTTAACCTCACCATTTAACAACGCATAATGCAGCTGGCCGTCGATGGTATCTTTATAAGTAACTAAATCAAACTCACCATGCACAGTTGGCAACTTACACTTTGCCACTTGCTCAATGGTGGTTTCGTTCATATTACGGTATTCAATTAAATCAGCAATTGTACCAATTTTGATATTATGTTGCTCAGCGAATACTTCTAAATCAGGACGGCGCGCCATGGTGCCATCGGCATTCAGAATTTCCACAATAACTGATGAAGGCTCTAAACCGGCTAAGCGGGCTAAATCACAACCCGCTTCAGTGTGACCTGCACGCGTTAATACGCCACCTGGTTGTGCCATGATAGGAAATATATGCCCAGGCTGAACGATATCACTTGGTACTGCGCCTTTAGCAATCGCAGCTTGCACAGTACGAGCACGATCGGCAGCTGAAATACCCGTAGTCACCCCTTTTGAGGCTTCAATTGACATGGTAAAGTTAGTCGAAAATGCTGCGCCATTATTTTTAACCATCAACGGTAAATCAAGTTGCTCACAGCGCTCTTGCGTCATAGTTAGGCAAATTAAGCCACGACCATGAGTGGCCATAAAATTGATCGCTTCAGCACTAATGTGCTCGGCTGCGATAATTAAATCACCTTCATTTTCCCTATCTTCATCATCCATTAAAATAACCATTTTTCCGGCTTTAATATCATCAATAATTTCTTGTGCGCTGTGTAAATTCATAATCTGCTCGTGTAAGTTGTGGAGTGCGTTTATTTAATAAAACCGGCTTGGGTAAGTAAACCCATCGAAATGTCTGAGCTTGCAGGCTGCTCAGCCCCATTGATCAGACGCTCTAAATAACGGGCGATTTGATCCACTTCTAAGTTTACTTGGGTGCCTACCTTAAAATCAGCAATGGTTGTTTGTTCACTGGTATGAGGCACGATCGTCAGTTTAAATTTGTTATCTTCTACGGCATTAACAGTAAGGCTAATACCATCAATACATACCGAGCCTTTATAAGGAATGTATTTCATTAAATTCTCGTCGGTGGCTAACCAATATTCAATTGCTCGCGCATTGGTATTAATTGCTGTGATAGTGGCAATACCATCTACATGACCAGACACTAAATGGCCTCCGAGGCGCGATACTGGTTGCATCGCTTTTTCTAAGTTAACTGTTTGCCCTAAAGCGTAATGTGCAAATCCTGTTAAGCTAATTGTTTCATTTGATAAGTCAGCACTAAAGCCATCTATATGCTTATCAACAACCGTGAGGCATACACCATTGGTTGCAATACTGTCACCTAACTTAACATCACTCATATCAAGGTTTTTACTTTGGATACGAATAGCTAAATCACCTTGCTTTTTTTGTAATAACGCAATTTTACCTGTTGCTTCAACTATTCCAGTAAACATAGTGCTACTCTTTATAAAAATGATTAATGAGCTTTTTTTAGTGCGGTGATCCGTAAATCATCACCGATTGGCACACACTCATTAAAAGTTAAATTAATGGTATTTTGCATACTCATTAACTCTGGGAAATTCAGTAAACTTTTTGCATCGCAGCCCATTAACTTAGGGGCAATGTAAAAAACAAACTCATCAATTAGATCAAGTTCAGCCATTTTTCCGGCCAATGTGGCACCCGCTTCTAACCACACATTATTAAACTGTAATTGCGCTAACTTTTGCAGCACTGCTTGTAAGTCTACTTTATTGTTCTTTTCGGGGACTTCGATCTGTTTAACAAAATGAGGCCACTGATGCGATTTATCAACCCAAGTGGTGAATATTATCACCTCACTTTGAATTGAAAATAAGGCAAGTTCAGGAGTGAGTCTATTTTGGGAATCAATAATAACGCGAGCTGGTTGGCGCAGTGGTAAATCAGTTGGTAAAGAGTGCGGTAACTCTTCTGGGCGCACATTTAATTTTGCATCATCCATTAAGACTGTATCAGCACCGGTTAAAATTGCACAGCTCTGGGCACGATATAGCTGTACATCTTGGCGCGCAGCGGGCCCGGTTATCCATTTACTTTGGCCGTTTTTAAGAGCCGTTTTACCATCAATACTTGCGGCCATTTTACATGTTACATACGGGAGGCCTTGCTCCATACGCTTAAAAAAGCCTAAATTTAATGCCCGCGCTTGCTCTTCAAGTAATCCGTAAGCAACTTCTATTCCTGCATCGGCTAAGATTTTAAGGCCTTTGCCTGCTACTTGTGGGTTGCTGTCAACCATAGCAGCAATCACTTTTTTTACACCTGCTGCCTTTAGCCCTTCAGCGCAAGGCGGTGTGCGACCAAAATGGCTGCAAGGCTCTAGCGTTACATAAGCAGTTGCGCCAAAGGCCTGACTGCCCGCCATCATTAATGCATTCACTTCAGCATGGCCTTGACCGGCAACTTGGTGAAAACCCTCACCAACAACAGCGTCACCTTTTACTAATACGCAGCCAACATTTGGGTTTGGGGTGGTGGTAAAGCGCCCTTTCTTTGCCAGCTCAATGGCACGTGCCATATAACGTTTATCATCCTCTGAAAACGAGCTTTGCATGGTCATTACTACTCTCCTAAGCGGGCTATTTCTTCACCAAATTCACGAATATCTTCGAATGAACGGTAGACTGATGCGAATCTGACGTAAGCGACTTTATCGAGTTTTTTTAGCGCTTCCATAATGCATTCGCCAATCAGGTGACTGGAAATTTCACGCTCGCCAGTGGCACGTAATTGCGATTTGATAATATTGACCACTTCATCAACTTGCTCGGTACTGACGGGGCGTTTTTCTAATGCCCGGTGCAAGCCATTAAGGAGTTTATCTTCATTAAACGGTTCGCGGCTGCCATCCTGCTTAATAACTCGTGGCATGACCAATTCAGCCCCTTCAAAGGTGGTAAATCGTTCGTGACATTCATTACATTCACGACGTCGCCTTACTTGGTGACCACCTCCCACTAAACGCGAGTCAATCACTTTGGTATCTTTTGCGGTGCAAAATGGACAATGCATAGGTATCAGCTTCCGTTAAAAACAAAAAAGGCCGCTTTTAGGCGGCCTTTATAATAGCAAAAAACTAAGCTATTGTGATCTAAATTACTGTTTTTAACTCAATTAAGCGTAAACAGGTAATTCTTTACAGATTGCTTTAACTTTCTCTTTTACTTGTGCTTGTACTGACTCATCGTTGATATTATCTAGTACGTCACAGATCCAGCCAGCAAGCTCTTTAGACTCTGCTTCCTTAAAACCACGACGGGTGATTGCCGGTGAACCAATACGTAAACCAGACGTTACAAACGGTGAACGTGGGTCATTTGGTACTGAGTTTTTATTTACGGTGATATTAGCATTACCTAAAGCCGCATCTGCGTCTTTACCAGTAATATCTTTATCAATTAGATCAAGTAAGAACAAGTGGTTTTCTGTTTTATCAGAGACGATCTTATAACCGCGCTCTTGCATTACAGCAACCATCGCTTGAGCATTTTTCACAACTTGAGTTTGGTATACTTTAAACTCTGGTTGTAATGCCTCTTTAAATGCCACTGCTTTAGCTGCGATAATGTGACATAAAGGACCACCTTGGCCACCAGGAAAAACTGCACTGTTAAGCTTTTTATAAATAGCTTCGTCGCCACAAGCAGAAATAATCAAACCACCACGAGGGCCTGCTAATGTCTTATGTGTAGTTGTAGTAACAACGTGTGCATGTGGTACTGGGCTTGGGTATACGCCAGCTGCAATAAGACCTGCAACGTGAGCCATATCAACAAACAAGTAAGCGCCTACTTTGTCAGCGATTTCGCGGAATTTAGCCCAATCAACAATACCTGAGTATGCCGAAAAACCACCGATGATCATTTTTGGTTTGTGCTCAAGTGCAAGTGCTTCAACTTGCGCGTAATCAATTTCGCCAGTCGCTTCGTCAAGTCCATATTGGATTGCGTTATAAAGCTTACCAGAGAAGCTTACATGTGAACCATGCGTTAAATGGCCACCATGAGCTAAGCTCATACCTAACACAGTATCGCCAGCATCTAATAAAGCTAAGAACACAGCAGCATTTGCTTGTGAACCTGCGTGAGGCTGAACGTTAGCATAATCTGAACCAAACAATTCGTTTGCACGGTCAATCGCTAGTTGTTCAACCACGTCAACGTGCTCACAACCACCGTAGTAACGCTTGCCCGGATAACCTTCAGCATATTTGTTTGTTAGCTGTGAACCCTGCGCTTCTAGTACGCGTGGGCTACAGTAGTTCTCAGATGCGATAAGCTCGATATGTTCTTCTTGGCGAGTAGTCTCTTTAGTGATTGCTGCAAATAACTCTGGATCGAAATCCGAAATATTCATGCTACGTTCTAACATGGGGGCTCCTAGGGCAACGTGTATGGTATTTTTGAAGGCTGAATTATACGCTGAAAACGTCAATTTGCCTATGGTGTAAAGATGAACATATTTAAACAGGGATTGAATTTAATTCACAGTGTTTTTGTAATGATATTTTTTTATTAAAGCATCAGGAATTTTAATGAGTAAAAGCAAATAACATTTACATTATTTATACCTTAATCTGTTACATTCGCGATTGTTTACACTATTATGATACCGATGTAATCATGGGTAAGTACTATTTAAAGCAATAAAAAACGACATTGCTTTCACATATGCCGTTTATTTTTAGTTTTACTCAAAAAATAAAAACTAACCTAGTTTAGCTAATAATATTTCACGCAAGATATCGTAATCATTTGCGATACCTTCAGCTAAGCATGGTTTAGCTAATGCATCAGCTAATGGTTTTGGCATTTCAAGTTCAATATTTAAAATCTCTTCAACACTCTCTTTAAACTTGGCCGGGTGCGCTGTTGCCAGAAAAACCCCAACAAAATCAGTTGCTAAGTTAGCTTTCAGGCCATGGAAAGCAATCGCAGTATGTGGTTCAGCAACATAGCCTGTTTGATGAATTTTTTTCATCACTGCTCGGGTATCACTTTCATCAACACTAGTTGAATAAAAATCATCATAACTAAACCATTTGTTATCAAGCATGGTTTGCACACGAGGCCAATTATTAGGTTTACTCACATCCATGGCATTAGATAATGACTCGATCGTGGTATTAGGCGCCCAGTTTTTATCAAGCATAAAGCGCGGTACAGTGTCATTTTGATTGGTTGTAGCGCTAAGTTTAGCGACCGGTAAACCGATCACCGCACCGATCATCGCCGCACATACATTACCAAAGTTACCACTGGGCACTGAGATATGCGCTTTAGCGCGCTGCTCTTTTGGTAATTGTGCGATGGCTTCAAAGTAATAACATACTTGTGCAACAAGACGACTTATATTGATTGAATTAGCTGAGTTTAAACCTAAGCGAGATTTAACTTCACTATCTAAAAAGGCATTTTTCACCATTGCTTGGCAATCATCAAAGCTGCCATCTACAGCGTAGCAATGGATATTATTACCCAAAGTAGTAAACAATTTTTGCTGTGCTAATGAAATTTTTCCCTTTGGATACAGGATAACCACATCAATATTTGGCTTGTTATAAAACGCATGCGCAACAGCTGCCCCAGTGTCCCCTGAGGTTGCTGTGAGTATTGTGGTTTTTTCACCTTGGCTAAATTGTGCTAAGCATTCAGCCATAAAGCGACCGCCAAAGTCTTTAAATGCCAGCGTTGGCCCATGGAACAACTCTAAACAATAAATATTGTCTTCAACTGCAACTAATTTAACTGGAAAGTTAAAGGCATTTTGCACCATGAGTGCAATCGTATCAGCAGGTAATTCATCACCAATCAGGTGCGATAAAATCTTACTGCTACGAGTAACAAAATCCATATCGAGTAAACTATCAACATCAGCTAAAGGCGCGAGCAATTCAGGAAAAAATACTCCTTGATTGCGTCCTAAACCTGTTTTAACCGCTTCAACGAACGACACTTTTTGAGAATCATCTTTTAAATTATGTAATTGCATTATTAGTTCCTTAAATTCTTATAGCTGACGCGTGCCGGCGTTATCGAGCTTACAAATGTGGCAGAAGCCTTGCTCATTAATATAGTTTTGTGCAAGCCACTGTGCGCATTGCTTTGCTGCATCAAGTGTTTTACATACGGTAAATAAAGTTGGACCCGCACCTGAGATGCTGACAATCTCAGCACCAAACTCTGGCAGCGCCGCTTTAGCTTCACTAAAGCCATTGATCAGTGGCGCACGATGCTGCTCTGCTATTTCATCACTCATAATGGAAAGTGCTTCATCAAATCGGTTAGTTAACAATAAAGTGCTAAACGCTGATAAGCGCTGCGCAAATTCAACACTGGCATGCATATTTAGCTGTTTTGGTAATACTGAACGCGCTTTAGCGGTATTAAGTGAAAAACCAGGGAAAGCCGCTACGTAATACCAACTTTCATCAACCGGTAAAGCAATTGATTTATTTGGAACTAAATCACCAGTAAGCTGCAAACCACCCAAGTAACAGGGAGTAATATTGTCGTAATGACGACCCCCACTGACAATCGCTTCAAAATTAGCCATTAATTCAATTAACTGCACTTGGTTTAGTTTCGTATCGGCAAATTTATCAAGCGCCGCAAACGTGGCGACTACAGAGCAAGCACTTGAACCAAGACCCGAGCCAATTGGTAAGTTCTTTTTTAATTCCAGTTTAACGCTTGGCATGGTTGGCGCAACATGCTCACGAAAATACACCAAACACTGATACGCTAAATTTTCACTGGCATCGGTTGGCAGTTTATCTGCGTAATCGCCAGAGCATATAAATTCGTCGCGCTCGCTAGGACTTACTGCTACAACATCACCTAATAACGCACCATCAATAGGGGCAAGCGCAGCACCTAAGGAATCAAAACCAACAGCAAAATTCCCTATTGAGGCTGGAGCATATACTTCGATCATTATACTCTCCTAGCGCGATAAGGTTTTTAAGATGTCAGCAAATACACCCGCAGCCGTTACCGCAGAGCCTGCACCATAACCACGAATAACAAATGGACGTGGTTGATAGTAAGCACTCAAAATTGCTAAGGCATTTTCGCCATCACGAATAACAGCCAGAGCATGCTTTTCATCTACCGCTTCAATGCCTACTTTGCAGTAGCCTTGTTTGATAGTACCGACATAGCGCAGCACTTTACCTTCACTTGCAGCACTTTGAATACGATCATTAAACGCAGCATCTAAACTTGGTAATTTCGTCATAAATTCGTCAACGTTATCTCCTTGTGCAAAGCCTGCGGGAAGCACTGATCCAACCTCGATATCGCTCAACTCTAATTTCATACCGGCTTCGCGGGCAATAATTAATAACTTACGCGCGACATCTGTGCCTGATAAGTCATCGCGTGGATCGGGTTCAGTAAAACCACTCTCTTTTGCTTTAATGGTTGCCTCAGACAATGATAAACCATCTTGCAATGCGCCAAATATATATGACAATGAACCGGATAAAATACCGCTAAATTCAAGTAACTCATCACCAGCACCAAACAGTGACTGTAAGTTATCGATAACTGGAAGGCCAGCACCAACATTTGTTTCGTATAAAAACTTACGGTTATTTTTTTGCGTTGCTGTAATTAAATTCTGATAGTAAGCATATGAACTCGTTGTCGCTTTTTTATTTGCAGCCACAACGTGAAAACCGGCATTCAAAAAATCTACATACTGAGCAGCTAAAGCATCGGAAGACGTACAGTCAACCAGTACTGGGTTGATTAAATGATTTTGCCTAACAAATTGCTCAACCATTTTTAAATCAAATAGTTGCTCTGATGCGGCCAACTTTTGCTGCCAATCGTCAAAAGCAATTCCTTCGCTATCAAGGTGTAATTGACGAGAATTAGCAACACCGTACAAGTTTAGTTTGATATTACGTGTTTCAAGCCATGCTTGCTGACGCTCTAATTGCTTAATAAGCTCTTGGCCAACTAAGCCACAGCCTAATAAAAATACATCAATTGATGGGATATGAGTGAAGAAATTTTCGTGACACACTTTTACAGCATCATTACACAGTTCGCCGTCAATCACTGCTGAAATTGCACTTTCAGTTGAATCCTGAGCAATAGCGACAATATTAACTTGTGCTTGGGCGAGTGATGCGAAAAATTTAGCAGCTAAGCCTTTATGAGCGCGCATATTGTCACCCACTAAAGTAACAATTGCTAAATTGCGCTGCACTTGTACAGGTTCAATTAGTCCCGCCTGTGACTCAAGCTCAAACGCAGTTTGCAATGCCTCAAGAGCTAATGGCAAGTCTGATTCATGGACACAGAAGCTGATACTAAATTCACATGACGATTGAGTGATCAGTACAATCGAAACATTATCATGAGCAAGGGCATTAAACACTTTTGATGCCATGCCTACTTTGCCTTTCATACCTGGGCCTGAAACCGTTAGCATCGCAAGATTTTGTAAACTAGATAACGCTTTTACCGGCTCTGATGACACATTATCATTACTGATCAGTGAGCCTTGTGCATCAGGATTATGGGTGTTTTTAATTTCACACGGCACGCCAGCTTTAGCGCACGGTAAAATTGTTTTAGGATGGAGCACTTTGGCGCCAAAGTAAGAAAGCTCCATCGCTTCTTTATATGATAAAAAATCAACTTTAGTGGCTTTTTTTATATAACGCGGATCAGCACTGTATACACCATCAACATCAGTCCAGATTTGGCATACTTGCGCTTCTAAACAGGCCGCGGCAATTGCGGCTGAATAATCTGAGCCATTACGACCTAAAGTTGTTAACTGACCTTGTTCGTTGCTAGCAGTAAAACCTGGCATAATATAAATAGTGGCTGGATTAGCTTTTAGTGCGGCTTGGAAACGAGTTTTACTCACTACTAAATCAGCTTCAGCATCAATATGACCATTCGTTGATGCAATGCAATCGGTGGCTTCAAGGTAGTGGGCGTTATGTGAGCTTAATAAACACTGCATTAGAGATACACTGATACGCTCACCAAAACTAATAACATAGGCACGCACTTGATCTGGACAACATTGGATGAGTTTGACACCCGCTAGCTTATTTTGTAGTTCATTTAAATCAGGCCAGTTCTGCACTTCTCCAAAGTCAGCTGCAACAGCCCTTTTTAAACCTTCACACCGTGCAACGAGTGCATCCCATTGCTCGCTATAATCCAGTCCCTGCTCTGCGGCACTTGCTAATGCAACCAATGAATCGGTCATGCCACCTGGGGCTGATAACACCAATAACATTTCGTCTTTTAATTGTGCTTTAACTAACTGTGCTACCTGTTGTAGGCAGGCAAAGTCAGCAAGTGACGACCCACCAAATTTTAATACGCGCATTTTTTATGTTTCCTCATCCCATAAAACGAAAAAAGGCCTGTGTTCGTTGTGAACACAGGCCTTTAAATTTGTTGCACCAACCTATGCCACTATCCAGTAAGAATGGTGGTTGTAATAATAATGGTCAATACGTGATTATTTGTTTTCATAGCCTTTAGACTGCCTTAAACAGGGCTATTATGTCAACCCCAAACAAAAAGATAAATTATGCCTTTTGATTATAAAGAAATCTAATGAATGCCAAATTTATGCAGTATTTCATTTAATCTCGTTTTATCTATCGGCTTATCAACGAAGGCTATAGCTCCCAAGTTAGCGACACGTTGTTTCATTTCAAGTTGAATATCTGCCGAGATAACCAGCACAAAGCATTCAATCTTTTGTGCTTTAATACCCTCAAGAACTTGTACTCCATCGACTTCAGGCATAGTTAAGTCAAGACACAGTAAATCAAAGTTATGTATATGCATTAACTCTAACGCTTCACGGCCATTTTTTGCTTGCATAATATTTGCTGCGATACACGCATTTAAACAGCGTATAACTTGTTTGCGTGCTACTGTTGAATCATCACACACCAGTACAGAAAAATTCATAATATAGACAACTAAAATACGGATAATAGATTACTGAGTAGACAATAAATCACTCAATAAATAATGATGATATAATACTGTTGTGATTTTATAACACAAAAACTTAACAGCGGTAAGATTAAGTTTTTGCTGAAAAAAGAAAATTAACAATGTTTGCGCTGTTAAATAAGATTATTTTATTTATTTTTAAACATTTATTAGCTAACTTTAGTACTGGGTGTACTCGTTGCTAGGGTATTAATGAAGCTTTGTGAAGAAAATAAAGGAGCTATAGGCCACCTATGCTACAAAAAAGCCTATCAAAAAAGCTACTTACCAGCGTGTTATCCGTCTACTTTTTATTAACTTTTGTAGTCACGTGCGGGCAAGTTATTGCAGAATATGTAAACACGAAAGATTATATACGTAACGAACTGACGACCTTACAAAAAACATTTAGTCGTAGTTTAACCCGTGCTATTTGGGAGCTAAACACTAAACAAACCATCACTACAGCAGAAGGCTTATTAGCAATTCCAATGATTGAAGGTATCATTGTACGTGATGATAGCGGCGAAATAATCTCACAACTAGGTCGTTCTCTCGATATTCTTGAGCTATACGACCAACAATTAGTACAAGAAGAAGCCATTATCGAAGATATTCCATCTGGCTTATTCGGTTATACCTTCCCATTGATCTTTGAATTTTCTGGTCGCGCCACCCAAGTTGGCGATGTCACGCTATTTTCGAGCCGAGAAGTGGTATTTAGTCGCATTATGCTCTCAATTTATTTTTTAATTGGAAATGCGATGATCAAAACTACATTTTTAATCATCTTATTTTTAATGGCATTTAGAAAGCTGCTCACTGAACCCCTAACACAACTAACTGAGCAAATTGAAGATCTTCAATTAGATGACCTCGAAGGTCAACATATCGAAATTGAAACAACTGAGCACAACGAATTAAAAGTGATGGAGCAATCATTTAATAAGCTAATAGATAAAGTTGTGCAATACCGCAAAGAACTTGAACACACCCAAAAAGCATTAATGATCAGTAACGAAAAGCTCGATCAACAAAACCTGCAACTTGAACAAGACGTAGCACGTAAAACATCAAATTTAAGTCAAGCTATGATGGACTTACAGCAGCAAAAATACGAGCTAGAAAAACAAAAATTAACGCTCACCGAAGAAGTTGATTTACGTCGCCATACTGAACAAGAGTTACTGACTAAACAAACTGAAATGCAACGCTATGTTGATGAACTCAATATGGCGCAAGAGCGTTTGGTCAGCTCAGAAAAAATGGCTGCTTTAGGTGGTTTAGTTGCCGGGATTACCCACGATATCAATACCCCGGTCGGTATTGGAGTTACAGCCTCATCCTTTTTGCAAGAGCGCTTAATACAAATTGAAAATGCTTACAAAGATAAAACACTCTCGCCTAAAGCACTTGAGGAGTTTATCAATGATGCCAAACAAAGTACCAGCCTATTAACCACTAACTTAGACCGTGCTTCAGAGCTGGTTGCTAGCTTTAAGCAAATTGCAGTTGATCAGGCCAGTGAAGCTGTGCGCACCATCAACCTAAAAGAATACCTTGGTGAAATTATTCGCTCGTTACACCCAAAGATAAAAAATACCAGTCATCATATTAATTTAGATTGTCCGGCAGACTTAACCTTAAATCTACCTGCTGGTGCTATCAGTCAAATATTTACCAACTTGATTATGAATTCATTGATCCACGGATTCGATGGTGTCAGCAATGGCATTATCGACATTGCTATTAAAAATGAAGATGACCAAGTGATTATCGACTTTAAAGACAATGGTAATGGCGTTACCGAACAGCAACTAGAAAAACTGTTTGACCCATTTTTTACCACTAAACGCGATCAAGGCGGCAGTGGTCTGGGCACCCACATTACTTTCAATTTAGTCAAGCAAACCTTGAGCGGCAAAATCGATGCAACAAGCTCACCAGGAAACGGCTTGCACTATCATATTAGTTTCCCTAAAGACATGCCAAAACCTTTGTCTATATTTAATAACTAGTGCGCGATACTGTTTACCGAACGCTTTGCTTAATTGCTAAACGTTTGGCCAATCAGTCATTTGCGCATCAGCTTTTTATTGTTATGATTGGACAAATTTACCGAATGGATCAATCTCCCTATGTGGTTTAGTAACCTTATTTGTTACCGCTTTAAGCAAGACGTGTCGTACACCCAAGAAGACTTTGAGAAAGCCTTAGAGCAAGATTTATTTCGCTCTTGCGGTAGTCAAGATTTAAGTACATTTGGCTGGACCAAAGCCTTTGGTAAGCATGGAGATAGCCTTTCTCATTTCTCGCAGAAGAGTATTTTGGTCTGTGCTAAACGTGAAGAAAAAGTACTTCCGGCATCCGTTATCAACGATATGCTTGCGGAAAAAATAGAACTTATCGAAGCAGAAGAAAATCGCCCTGTTAAGAAAAAAGAGAAAGACGAGCTCAAAGAAAACATCCTCCATAGCTTATTACCGCAAGCCTTTAAAAAGTCGAGTTTACAGTTTGCCTTTATTGACCAAGAAAATGGCTGGGTAGTCGTCAACAGTGGTAGTTTTAATAAAGCAGAAGAGTTACTAGCACTACTGCGCAAATCATTGGGCACATTGCCGGTAGTTCCTGCATTTGCAAACTATGACCTAGATGTGTTTTTAACTGACTGGTTAACTAACTTCAGCACACCCGAAGGCTTTGCTATAGGCTCTGACGCAGAGCTTGAAGAAGCAGATGATAGCGGTGCTCAGGTTAAGCTTAAAGGCCATGATTTAGCCTGTGATGAAGTTAAATCGCACCTTGAAAGCGGTAAGCGCGTAACAAAACTTGCACTAGATTGGCAAGAGCGTCTGAAGTTCATGCTGCAAAATGATGGATCTATTAAGCGTTTAAGTTACTCTGAAACATTAAAAGAAGAAAATGCCGACATCCCTAAAGAAGACATGTTAGTCAAACTTGATGCTGACTTTATTCTCGCTTCTGAAGAAATTAAATTAATGCTAGAAGAGCTTACGGCTGGTTTAGGAGACGAGGAAGATTTAGCCTAAATTTTGACTAAATTTTAAATACTAAAAAAGCGCCCTATTGGCGCTTTTTTTTAACTGGCAATTTAGCTTAACTAAATACCAATTTCACATCATCGAGCATATCGTTATATTCATCACTTGAGAAAATATCCAGTGATGGGATCACCCCTTTATCAATATAAGTTTGTAATGCCGCTGACTTATCTGATACTTGTAAAATACCTTCCATAATCGCACCAATACGAATGAAATCAACATAGCTAATATGCTCAGGGCGATAGTTAGGATTGGCCCAACTTTCCGCTACTTCAACAAATTCATCAGTAAACTCCCAAGCGCGCATGATAGCTCCCCCTACTTTACCGCTAAGCTTTTGAATTGCATGTGCTAAAAAGCTTGGATTGGCAAATACTTCTGGGTGACGTTCCGCCTCAGTCAAAATAGGCAATACACCAATATTATAAACCAATGATGCGAGTGTGATGGTGTCACGGTTTAATGAGGTCTGCTTATTTTCCTTGAGAAAAAACTCCATCAAAGTAATTGAGTGACATGCTACTTTTAGGGTCTTCTGCCATGCCTTATCCATATAACCTTTGATCAGCTCATTATTTGAAACAAATAATTGCTCCATCGCCATTGCCGTTGCAATATTTTTGATTTGACGCAGACCAATGCGCGTTACGGCTTGATTTATATTAGAAACTTTAACTGTGCGTCCCATAAACGCACTATTTGCAACTTTTATCATCCGTGCTGCTAATGCCGGATCATGAGAGATCACATCAGCCATTTGCGTTAAATTTACATCTGGATTATCGGCAGCTTGACGAACACGGACCGCAACCTCAGGTAAGGTTGGTAAAACTAACGTATCATTGTTTATACGGTCGACCAAAATGGTCAATAATGCATTTTCTGTAGACATAGATGTGCCATCCTCTTGAATTAGCGTGCTGCAACTTAGTGCTGGCTAAGAACCGATGTTTTTATAAGTATACGTAATAGTATTGTCTAAGTTACCGCTAAAGTTAAGAAAATTACAGAAATTATGTTAGTTTATTTTTTCTACTGCAATCTATATCCCTTCGCTTAGACCAGCACAACACAGGAAACTTGCTATTTAAGCGTAATATTTGCTTTAATGCTGGCATAACAAGGAAGCGAAATACCCTCTCAAGGGTATCTATAATTAAACTTACTTTTTAACAGGCAATATAATGACTCTCAATAAAATTAGCCAAGCACTTATTCTTACCGGTGCCGTTTTTCTTAGTGCATGTTCAGATCAAACCAGTGCACCTAAAGCATCAAATGCTGCAGCCCCTACAAAGCAAGTACAAAATAGCGGCCCACAACTTATTAACGCTGACACTAATCGTCTTGATATCTATACCGGCTTTAGTTTAACCACTGATTTATCACATTTAAGTGACAACCAAAAAGCGTTAATAGCCAAACTTATTGATGCGTCTAAAATTATGGATGAGCTATTCTGGCGCCAAGCATTTGGTGAAGATAAAGCAGCATTTTTAGCCAAAATCAATGATCCTAAAGTACAAAAATTTGCCGATATTAACTATGGACCATGGGATAGATTAAATGGCGATCAAGTCTTTTTATCAGGCTATGAAGATAAAACAGCCGGAGCTCAATTTTATCCAGCCGATATCACTAAAGAAGAGCTAAATAAGGCTGATGTAGCAGATAAAAATGGCCTGTATTCAGTAATTAAACGAGATGAACACGGCAAGCTATATAGCGTTGCCTATTCGGTTGAATATGCTCAAGCGCTTGAAAAAGCAGCTAACTTATTACGTGAGGCGAGCAAGCTTGCCGATGATAAAGAGTTTGCTAGTTACCTGAACTTACGTGCAGATGCACTACAAAACGATGATTATCAAGCATCAGACTTTGCTTGGATGGACATGAAGAACAACCCGATCGATATCGTTATTGGTCCAATCGAAACCTATGAAGATCAATTATTTGGCTCTCGCGCAGCCTTTGAATCGTATGTCTTAGTGAAAGATTTAGCTTGGTCAGAGCGCCTAGCTAAATTTGCAGCATTTTTACCAGAACTACAAAAAGGCCTCCCTGTTGATGCCAAGTACAAACAAGAAGTACCAGGCTCTGATGCGGACTTAAATGCCTATGATGTTGTTTACTACGCTGGTCATTCTAATGCTGGCAGTAAAACCATTGCTATTAACTTACCAAATGACGAACAAGTACAACTTGAAAAAGGCACTCGCCGTTTGCAGCTGAAAAATGCTATGCGCGCTAAGTTTGATAAAATATTGGTGCCAATCGCTGAGCAGTTAATTGTTCCTGAGCAGCGAAAACACATTACTTTCGATGCATTTTTTGCCAATACTATGTTCCACGAAGTCGCTCATGGTTTAGGGATCAAAAATACTATCACAGGCAAAGGCACGGTTCGTCAGTCTTTACAAGAGCATGCCAGTGCTTTAGAAGAAGGCAAAGCCGATATCTTAGGCTTATACATGGTTGAGCAGTTACTCAAAAAAGGTGAGATCACTGAGGGAACACTCGAAGATTATTACATCACTTTTATGGCCGGTATTTTCCGCTCAGTGCGCTTTGGCGCATCAAGTGCCCATGGTAAAGCAAATATGATCCGCTTTAACTTTTTCGCAGAAGAAGGGGCATTCTCTAAAAATGAGCAGGGTCTTTACAGCGTAAATATGGAAAAAATGGGCCAAGCAATGGCCAAGCTATCTGGTTTGATCTTAACCTTACAAGGTGATGGTGATTATGAGAAAGTCGATCAACTGATTGCTACTCATGGTGATATTAAAGAAGAATTGGCTAACGATTTAGAAAAACTAAGCCAAGCAAATATCCCGGTAGATGTCACCTTTAAACAAGGTAAGAAAGAGTTAGGTTTAAAATAATATAATTAATACTAAAAAGGCGTTTTAGGGGCTCACCTAAACCGCCTTTTTTAATTCAATATTGTTATTACGGGAATGCTAAACCATATTTTTCACTCATTTTTTTTACTTCACCATTAGCCATCATATTATTTAATTCTTTATCGAATGAGGTAATAAAATCATTTAAATTACGTTTTTTTGAAAAGCCAAAATAGCCTTTATTAATAATTAACGGTGGTTGTAACTGTTTAACTTGATCAGCTAATCTTAACTGCTTAATAACAGGCTGTGCAGCTCTTGGGTGAGTCACTATAATATCGACACGGTCATGAATTAATTGCAAAAAACTAGCCTCCATAGTACCCACTTCAGAAACCTTCAACTGACTTTTATATTGTTCAAAATCATCACCATAATTCCAACCTCGGGTTAACCCTACCGATAACTCTTTTAATGTCTCTAAATTGTTATACCACTGAAATTCATTACTATTTTTGACATAAAAAACCAGCGAATCTTGATAGAAAGCAGCTTCACTATAAACCATATATTGCTCTCTAACTTTTGACTTATAAGGACCTATAAATGCATCAGCCTTACCAAGCTCAACCATTTTAAGCGCCCGTTTAAATGGCAAAATATCAATTTTAATTTGGCAACCTAAACGCAGGCAAATTTCACCTACGATGTCGGCACCTAAGCCTTCTATTTGACCTTGTTCATTTTTTTCAAGTACCGACGGAAAGGTGGTGCCAACAAAGTAAAATGTATTTGCGGCACTGTGATGCGAAAATGTAATTAACAAGGTAAACAATAAAAAAGCTTTCATCCGTTAGTTTGCGATCCCTATATATTGAATGTAATAAACAGCCACGACTTAGTGACCCTAAGCATAGTCTATTTTCACTCAACTAAAAGTTATAATACTGTGAGCAAACTCTATTATGTAAACACTCAACCACGATTAAAAATATGCTTTTAAACGTGCCAATTGCTCTTCACTATAAGGCACTGCGGGATATTTACCCCATACTGGTGCAGGCCATGCAACATCGGTTTTATAGCGGGCAATATGATGAATGTGTAATTGTGGAACCATGTTACCAAGCGCTGCAACATTAAGTTTATCTGGGTTAAGTACTTTTTTTAGTAGCCTACTTAGCTTCGCTGACTCTTGCATTAGCAATACCTGTTCTGACTCGCTTAGATCAATGATCTCTTTTAAATTCGCTTTACGAGGCACTAAAATAAACCACGGGTATTGACTATCATTCATAAGTAACACTTTACATAATGGCCAATCGGCCAGTTCAATACAGTCACGGGCAAGTTCTGGGGCTAAAGAAAATTCAACGGTCATTTTTATTCCTTACAAATTAAGTCCATTACATTTTCGCTACTTTATAGCATTTAGTTGCAGTTGCCCACGCTTGGCTTTACCATCATTGCAGTTTTTATTCGAGCAAAGGTAAACACGTGTTAAAAAAAATTAAACACCTCTCATGCTTGCTACCTTTGGTGGCAACAGCCATCACAGTGCAAGCTAAGCCTCTTACTTTAGAACGTATTTTTGATGATCCAAGTTTAGCGGGTAAAGCGCCTGTACAGCTTAAATTTTCACCAGACGGTAGCCGAGTTACCTACCTGCAAGGTAAGAGTGACGATTATAACCGTTATGATTTGTGGGAATATAATTTAAAAGATAACAAAAATCGTATTTTAGTCGATTCTGCCCAGCTTTTTTCAGGCCCTGAAAACCTCTCAGACGAAGAAAAAGCACGCCGTGAACGCCAACGTATTTTTGGTAAAGGTATTTTAGAATACAAATGGTCTAAAGACGGTAAAGCCTTGTTATTTCCACTTAATGGTGACCTCTATTATTACGAGCTAGGAGCAGGGAAAAGCCGCAAACTGACCAATACTGAGGCGTTTGAAACCGACGCACGCTTTTCACCAAAAGGAAACTTTGTCTCATTTGTCCGTGAACAAAATCTTTATGCGCTAAATCTTAAATCAGGTAAAGAAATTCAGCTGAGTAAAGATGGCGGCGGTGTGATCAAAAACGCCATGGCGGAGTTTGTCGCGCAAGAAGAAATGGGTCGAATGACAGGTTATTGGTGGTCTGGTGATGAATCAAAAATAGCCTTCACTCGCATTGACGAAAGTCCAGTTAAAGAAGCTATCCGCAATGAAATTTACGCTGATGAAGTGAAACTGTTTAACCAACGCTACCCATTTACCGGCACTAATAATGTAAAAATTCAACTTGGGGTGGTTAAGCTTGACAATAAAAAAACTGATTGGATTGATCTAGGTAAAGACGACGATATTTACATTGCCCGTGCAAAATGGTTAGAAGATGACAAAACCCTATCATATCAGTGGCAAAACCGTTCACAGCACAACTTAGAATTGCGCTTTTATAACAGCAAAACAACAGAGCAAAAAGTCGCTTTAACAGAAACGAGTGATAGCTGGATCAACTTACATTTTGATCTACAGTTTTTGAAAGACAAAAAACACTTTGTTTGGGCCTCTGAGCGCAATGGTTTTAAGCATTTATACCTATATCGCACTAACGGCAAATTAGTGCGTCAAATTACCGATGGGGATTGGGTTGTCGATAGCCTAAAAGGCATTGATGAGAAAAAAGGTATTGTTTACTTTGCAGGGCGTAAAGATACCCCTCTTGAAAGCCATTTATACAGTGTGCCGCTATTCAAAAAAGGAGCTATCAAACGGATCACCGAGCAAGGTGCTTATCACAATGTGGTAATAACAAAAGACAATAAAACGTTTATTGATAACAGCTCATCAGTAAATAAACCTGGCTCCGCTGCCCTTCGTAAAATAAACGGCGAGTTCATTACTTGGCTTGAGGAAAACAAGCTAGATAGAACACACCCATTAACGCCTTATTTAGCAGATTTAGCTGAGCCTGAATACGGCACTTTGACTGCTGATGATGCTCAAGTGATGCACTATCGTTTATTTAAACCTGTAACGGTAAATGATGGTAAAAAGCATCCTGTTCTTGTTAATGTCTATGGTGGCCCACACGCACAACGCGTAACCAACAGTTGGCGCAGCAAGAACTTATATTTCCAATATATGGCACAGCAAGGTTATGTCGTATTCCAATTAGATAACCGTGGTTCGTATAATCGTGGTAAAAAGTTTGAAGATGCCATTTACAAACATTTAGGTGTGGTTGAAGTGGCTGATCAAATCAAAGGCGTCGAATTTTTACGTACGCTTGATTATGTTGACCCACAACGTATTGGTATTTATGGTCATAGTTACGGTGGCTATATGGCATTAATGACCATGTTTAAAGCCAGTGATTATTTTCAAGCAGGCGTATCTGGAGCGCCAGTGACCGATTGGGCATTGTATGATACTCACTATACCGAGCGTTATTTAGGGCACCCTGATACAAATGCCAAAGGCTATGCAGACAGCGCGGTATTTCCATACGCAGGTGGCTTAAAAGGGCCATTAATGATCTACCATGGTATGGCCGACGATAACGTATTATTTACCCATGCCACTAAGTTATTCAAACAATTGCAAGATAACGAAAAGCAATTTGAAATGATGACTTACCCTGGTTCCAAACACAGCTTACGAGGTAAACAAGTACAAACTCATTTACATCAAACTATCACTAACTTCTTTAATCGTCATTTTGATGTAAAGTAAGTTAGTATTTACTGCCCAAATTAGACGAAAGGCTGATTGAAAAACCAGCCTTTTTTGACTTAATGATAATACTATTTATTTAAAAACTTTAAACCAAAACAAGAGACAGTTAACTAGATTTTAAAGTAATATTTACTACGCTTAATTTATGCGCGTCTACTGCGAGCACTTTTAAAGGATTTTTTATGTCGTACTTACGCCGTTTTACTATTTTTCAGCGCTTAGCTATCTTGGTAAGTTTGGTCGTTGTTGGTTTGCTTTTTTTAAGTATTACCAGCTTAACTCAGCAGTATAGTTCACTCAAAGCAGACCAATATACGAAAACAAAAAATCTAGTTGAAGCTGCTTATAGTGTTATTACCCATTATCACTCATTACAACAAAGCGGCGAACTCACCGTGCAACAAGCCCAACAAGGAGCACTAACTACCATTGCAAGTATTCGCTATGAGAATGACAATTACTTTTGGATCAATGATTTTCAACCTGCCATGGTTATGCACCCTTTTAAACCAGAGTTAAACGGTAAATCACTCAGCAACAGTAAAGACCCCGATGGCGTACCGTTATTTGTTGAAATGGTGAAAATAGTTAAGCAAAGTGGTGAAGGTTTTATCTCTTACAAATGGCCTAAGCCAGGTAAAGATAAACCAGTTGATAAAATAGCCTATGTGAAAGGTTTTACTCCATGGCAATGGATCGTCGGTTCAGGTGTTTATATTGATACTATTGATGACGCTTTTGCCAGCTTACGGAATTTAGTTATTCTCAATGCCACTGTGATTATTTTGCTATTAATTAGTTTAAGTTACTTAATCGCTAGAAGTATTTTACTGCCAACTCGGCTTGCTACAGATATGATGAAAAGTATTTCTCAAGGTGAAGGGGATTTAACCCAAACCTTAGATGAAAATGGTAATGATGAGGTATCGCGATTATCTCGCCACTTTAATTTATTTACCACCAAAATGCGTGAGTCCCTAAAACAAGTGGCAAATAATGCCAATGATGTTAACCAGCATGCCCAAACCGTGGATGATGCGAGTAAAACCAATCATTCTTTTATTGAACTGCAAAACGATAGCTCTACGCAAGTCGCTACAGCAATGGAACAAATGACCCATCAAATTCATGATGTAAGTCGCAATGCCGAAGCTGCTGAACAAGCCGCTAACCAAGCTGCGGTGAATGCATCAGAAGGTAAAGAAGTCGTTGCTAAAACAATTCAAGCCATAGAAACACTGTCCAAAAATATTGAAACCGTGAGTCAAGTTACCGCTGATTTAGCTCAAGAAAGTAATAATATAGGCTCGGTACTAGACGTGATCCGCGGTATTGCGGAGCAAACCAACTTACTGGCACTCAATGCGGCAATCGAAGCAGCACGTGCTGGCGAACAAGGCCGAGGGTTTGCAGTTGTCGCTGATGAAGTACGCACTCTTGCTAGTCGCACAGGCAAAAGTACAGACGAAATTCAGGCGATGATAGCCAAATTACAAAAAGGCGCACAAGCGGCTGTAGAGGCGGTAACAGCTAGCCAACAATTATCCACCAGCACAGTGCAACAAGCCGGTTCTGCTAATACCTCATTAACTGAAATTGAACGTCTAGTGTCGGTGATCACCGATATGAATGGTCAAATAGCCCGTGCGACGGAGCAACAATCAAGCGCCGCTGATGAAGTCAATATACGCATTAGTGAACTATCGCAATCAACCGAACAATCCCTGGCAAATACCTCACAACTTTCTGGTGCAAGCGATAATCTAAAACACAGTAGTCAACAACTGACTGATGTGGTTAATCACTTTAAATTAGGTTAATAAACAAAAACAAATTACAAAAAGCCCCGTCATTTTATATGGCGGGGCTATTGTATTTAATGCAGCTTATTATAAGCAGTAACGAGCAAATAAACTGCTTAGGCCTGCTGCGGTTGGTTTACCGTGCTGCCAATCACCACCTTCAACACCACTACCAGCAATATCCATATGCACATAAGGTAAAGGCTGTGCTGACTCACAACCATGCTTATCAAGGCCGCCAACAATGGCTAAAAATGCCATAGGGAACTGGTGACCACGCGCGGTAACTGCTGATGCTGCATTATTACTTGATAATACGTCATCAGCTAAAGTACGCGGTTTAATAAAATCATAGTCTTCGCGACGGCTGCGAGAAACTTCCGCACCATCAGCCCATAAGTCACCACTGTCAGCCAGCTTACGAGAAATATTAGCCGCACGTGCAGGGCCATTTTCAACATAGGCACTGTAAGGTCCCATTGCACGAGCTGCGTGTCCGGTTAAAGTTGCAACCGTAAAGATTTCAGGATTTACTTCTCCTTTTGCTAAATCTTTCATCTCGCTGAGTAAATCTCCCATAGCTAAGCGCCCTTCAGCATCCGTATTGCCTATACGAACACGTACGCCCTCTCGGCTAGTAATAATTTCATCTGGTACAAAGCAATCAGCACCAATTGAGTTACGCACTACCGCTAAGTAAGCAATGACTTTAACGCCTTGTGGTTGAAAGTCTGCCACTGACTTCATAAAACCAGCAACAGAGGCTGCGCCACCTTTATCTCGGCTCATACCGGCCATATGCCCGCCTACTTTCAAATCGGCACCACCAGTGTCATATACTAAGCCTTTACCGACAAACATTAAGGTACGTGTCACCTCGCCTTCTGGTACATATTCAAGTTTTACAACCCGAGGATGATGACGCTCAACCGCATATGAAGCGCGCGCCACAGTGCTCATCATCGGGTACTCTTTATCAATGGTGGCAATATCTGCAATTACTGCAACATTAACCTTACTGCCTTTAAATAAATCTACGCAGTAATCAGCAAAACGCGGCGGCGCCATACGCTCAGGCTCAGTGCCACATAAATCACGAGCAGCATACTGTCCTGCGGCAATGGCATTCACCGCTTTAACTGTTTGCTCATTTGCACCAAACAAGGCTATTTGGGTGATCGGCTCAATGCTTTCACCATGAAACTCGCGTGCCTCAAGCGGCTGCCACAACGCCTGACAAGCACCTAGATAAGCAACTTCTAAGGCATACTGATAACGGCTATCTTGGCTAGCTTGCGGTAAGTAAATAGCAGGCTTTATACTGCCTGATGCTTTCGCTTCATTGATAGCTAATTTAGCGGCATCAAAATAACGACGTACATCGTCATAATCTCGATTTAATGGACCTGTCGGCGCTAAGATCACCCGTTTAGACTCAACAACAAGCAGCGTTACTTGCTTACCAATGCGTGCATCAACTGCCATTTGTGCTTTAATAGCTTGGCTTAGATTCGGATCGTCTAACTTAGAAAAATCATCGGCAATAATAATAAGCGCATCATGTTTTGCGTGATCTAATTGCGGGGCTGCAACTGCGTGAGGATATGCCATAAAAAAGGTCCTATTGTCAAAAAACGTAGGAGCTTATTATCATTGATTTAAATAGCTATTGCCAGCAATGTACGACGAGCCAAGATAACACTGGCAACTTGGAGTTACAGTATAAAGTAAAGCAGTTTTTCACTGCCCACTTATCGTTGCTTAAACCAAATAGTGCGCAGCATATTAATCTAATATACTCAACTATACATGTTGCTGCGGTTCATTTTTAACACCGACCCCGACACCGAGTAACCGCACTGGCTGCTGTAAACCTCGTTGATAAGCTTTGCTCAGCAGCTCAGCCAAGATAGTTTCGTCAAGCAGACATTGATCAGACCACAACCATAAATTTCTATTTAATTTTATGGCTAAAAAAGCCTATCCCTGCTGTAATTTGATACAATATCACCTTAATGTAGAGGTGTTTATAAACTTAAAAATCGAACGGTTATAGCATTGTTTCTGGTGTCATTGAGGACTTAATATTGTTTCCCTTTTAGACCAATATTTGCCTCAAGATGAAAAGCAAGAAATTACCCCCGGTGAAGCGGTTAAAGGCAGTCGTTAGCTATACGCTTACACTCCCACCCCATTACAATAGAGTGAATATTCAGACAAATAGTGGTGGTTCGGGTGCCATAATTACAGACTCTTACTTAATGGTGTAAAGAGTTGAATAGTCAAGCTAATTTAATT
Source organism: Pseudoalteromonas arctica (assembly GCF_012927645.1). Classification (GTDB taxonomy): domain Bacteria; phylum Pseudomonadota; class Gammaproteobacteria; order Enterobacterales; family Alteromonadaceae; genus Pseudoalteromonas; species Pseudoalteromonas arctica_A. Next base: position 40,209 of record NZ_JABBMT010000004.1, read on the forward strand.
GTTTAGTATCTGTATCAAAAAAATAATTGATTCGTACTATTATCAATAAGCTCTTTAATGGCTTTATCTAATTCGATTTTCTTTCAAACGATCCTCTAACGACATAAATTTCACAATGCTTTTCTTCATCAGGTAGCGTAACGGCTCGAAAGGCCAGGCTAGAGGCTGTCGATTGACAATCCAAAAATTGGTCAATGCCGTTTCTTTTTCCAAAGCCAGCTCCGAAAGCAATCGCCCATTGAACTGTGAAGAAGCAACACCATGCCCAAAGCAACCAGTACTATAAAGTATTCGTTCATCACCAAGGTAACCAATGGAGGGAGCCATATCCATAGTAACAGAAATAGCCCCCCCCCAAGCGTAGGTTACCTTGAGTTGTTTCAATACAGGGAAAAAAGCTGCAAGATTATCTTTCAACGCTTGCCAAACTTTAGGGTTATTATCACGATTCATCATTTGACCAAAAGAAAGTCCTGGCATATTGCCTGTCATAATGAGTCTACCATCTTCTGACGGTCTTATTGCATGTAAAAAGTTACGATTATCTTGTAGACCCTCTCGGTTTTGCCAGCCAATAGCTTGCCATTGTTCATCACTTAAAGGCTCAGTTGCGATAATGTAAGCCCAAAGCGGAGTTTGCTTACGTTGGTGTCCTTCAAGGCCTTTTATTAAATGCATATAAGCATTAGTTGCAATCACTAACTTTTTAGATTGCACTTGCCCATAAGGTGTATTAGTTATTACCTGTGATTGATGGCAAATGTGTTGTACTGGGCTAAATTCGTAAATGTCCACACCTTGTTGTAAACAAAGTCGTTTCCATTCCCTAATATGTTTAAGCGGATGCAAAAGTGCTGACTTTTCATGAAACAAACCTCCTTTAAACAAAGATGAATGAATATTTTCTTGTACCTTACTTTGCTCTAACCAATTCCCCCCATTGAGACCCATAGCTTCATAGGTTTCGATAGTGGAAAGTAATTTTTTTCTTCTAGAATCAGAACAAGCTACTTGAAGGAAACCACATGCTCTAAACTCTGATTGCATATTATATTTTTTTACCATGTAATGAATATAATCAAGCGCTTGTTCAGAAAAATGATGAGCCTCTATAGCGCGTTCTCTACCATAAAGCATTTTTATGGTTGGCATGTCTAAACCAAACTTAGCAACACAAAATCCAGTATTACGCCCACTGGCCCCAAAACCTATAAATTCTGATTCAAGTAATACAACCTTTGCCTCAGGCGATTGTAATTTCAAGTTAAAAGCAGTTGAAAGTCCAGAAAAACCGCCACCAATAACTAAAAAGTCTGCGTTTATATTTTCTCTAAGTGAAGGCTCCGGTATATATTTTTCTCCATTTTCATGCCAAAAATTGATACCTTCTTTTAAACTCATTTGATAACCTTTGGAAAGCTGTCAGTCAATCTAGTCAATATTATTTGAGCTATTCCCAGAGGATTTTCCTGCATAAAGCAATGTCCTCCCGATACTATTTGAGAAGAAACCAGTCGATTAAGTTTTTGTAAACGTGAAGTTGAGTGCTTGATAAAAGGATAAGACTGCTGACCATGAATTATATGTGTAGGTACGTTAAGTTTCTTTAGCGCTGCCCACAGGTTGTTTGGGAAACTGGCAAAAACTTCAGCTTCTATACTTGGAGGACACTTTAACTTCAATAGTGTAGTCTCTTGTTCATAAAGCGAGTGAATAATATGTGCTTGTAATGCAGAGTCGTCCCAGTTTTTAAAAATACCGCGCTCTTTAAAATAGCTTATCGCAGCACAATGAGACTCCCAACCATTTTTTCTTTTTCTAGCACGGTGGGCTAGTGGGTTAGGACTTTTTAAGCGAAGAAATTTAAATACTTTCATACCTATTAACATCTTCTGACTGAATATCACCGGATCAAGTAATATTAGTGAATGAAAGGAATTAGGGTTTTCTGCTGCCATTAGCGCTGTCAATACTCCACCAAAGCTATGACCAACACCTATCACAGGAACATTAGGATAATCTTTTGCAAAGGAGTTCCATACTAAAGAAGTAAATAACGCATTATTGTCCCAACCATAAAAACACCTCCCCGCATCGCTATTTCCATGCCCTTGAATATCATGAATAAACAGATCATAGTAATCAGTTAACTGAGATAACATAGGCCAATAAGTTAACCCAGAAAACCCCGTTCCATGCACAAAATGGATCACCGGTTTACCAGAAGGCCGAGTTCTCTGGCCGCGAATAATTACACCATTTGGCAATGGATACTGCCATGTTGACAATAACCGAACTGACTTTTCAGTATTCACTATGCTAGATACCTTTCATATATATAAACAAAACTTCAATATAAAAATAATTTTTTGAAATAATGTTTTATCCGTTATCAGTTAAAATTAGTTACTATAGTAAAGTTTTCTAAATAGCATTATACCTAGGTTTAATTATCAACTTTTTTATTACAAGCTATTAGTGATTTTTAAAAAAGCAAGTAGTGCTCTCAAACTAAACCCACCTTCAAAGGCAATAAAATCAGGAATTATCTGTTGTGGACGCCAACTCATTTTATATTGCCGCTGACCTCTAGAAGGGTAAACCTTATCACCGTGTTTTTGTAAGAAATGAACCAACCAACAAAATGTTTTGGAATAATAACCTTGAATTTCACTTGTAATATTCAAATCAGCCATTGGCGTAAGGCCAAAGTGTAAGTATTGTTCACCTTGATGTTGAAATCTTTCTATAGCGACATCATTAATGGCTTGCATAGTGCCCATAGGAGCACTTTTTAAATGTCGAGATAAGTTATGAAACCAACCAGCTTCCTCACCGTAACTTCTCGAAAATAAAATATAGGCCAAAGGAACATCATCTAAAGATGCAATAAATATACGATGCTCACCATCGTCAATATTAACTTTATTGCGATCTGTCACCATAAAATCCAATGCCTTAGCATTTTTTTTATTAAGCCACTGTTTATCAATTTCTTCAAGCGCTAACTGATGATGGTTAAATTCTGCTTGATTACAGATTTCAGTAATTGTATACATTCGACAGCGTGCCTATCATTGCTCTCTATTCCAATATTCCACTAAGTTAAAACGCTTTGATATATCAGATAACTTTGAAAACCACTACAAAGTATATTTTAGAAATGAATCCTCTTAAAAACGGCATCCTTATTGCTAGTTTTATATACTTAAAACCAGCAATAAGGATGTTCACGATGATAATCGGTAATCAAACAGCTATTTACAGTCAATATCAAGAAGTTCAGCAACCTAAAATGCCTCCAAAAGACGGCAGTGAATTGCCATCGAGTGCAAAAGTAACGAAAGAAGAGCCCAAAGGCCTCGATATGAGAAACATATCAAGTGGAGAAATTAGGGATTTAGCTAAAGCGACAGGTGATGATCGTGTTTGGCAATTTATACCTTTTGAAAAATTCGAATTTGATGGTAGTACTTTAAAAGGTGTGGAAAACAAAGATTACTTAGGGTTTTTAGAAAGAAGAATTGAGTATAAAAATAGTATTGGTGAACCTACGACAAACTATGAAGAAATTCTATCGGCACTTAAAAGCTACCAAGGATATATATTACCACCTAAAATAGATGTGAGAGCGTAATTCAAGTATGGCCTCACATCTACATCTATTCTTTTTATAAAATAATTATAGAATCACTCCAATAACCAAAAGGAGAAGCTATTGAACTTGAAGACACTGTAAATTGACCATTTTGAGGACCATAAAAATCGAAATAATAAAGAAATCCAGTTACTGTCTCTTCCGGGTGAGCAGGTATGAACATCAACGTTTAAAGTCCCGCAAAGGTTCTCTGTTTCCGTAGGTGGCTTAACTTGCCCACCAAAACTAGCATCATTAACATTGCCATATCCATACTGCAGAACTGCAACCAACCAACACATTGCCCATCGAGTTCAATCGTTACTTAATATGCAGCCTTTTTCAATCCACCAGCGCGCATCCTCTTCAGTATATGGGCTAGGTATTTTCGATGATAAAAAGTGAGTAACTTGTAAATTATTAAGATACTTAACAAGCAATAAGACATCGTTTGGCTGAAATGACCTGAGCTTGATCACGTATTATACTTCCTTATTTTCGAGTTGATTTTTATTACAATAAGTGGCCTTTTCAAAGTCACTCACATTCATCGCAATGTTATCGATATGCGGGAACATCTGAGTAAGTTTGGTCACTATCACTTTTGATAGCTCAGCTTTTTGAGCCAATGTGGCAAGCAGAATACAGTACCTGGTTTGGGTATATATCGCGCTTTTGTGTCTGCATTTAGCGCAGGAGTATCAATTGAGCCTTGGTTTGCTCAACTATTTCTGTGATGTTGATGCTATTTAAATTCATTGAAGCTAGGCCATTAAGTAATAGCCCTTGCTTGGCATACTGTCGGGATCGGTTATAATCCGCTCTTCTGCTATGTCTTTGGCCTCTAATTGGATTAAATCGATGAAAAAACTCTCTGCAGTGCAAATAAAGCAACAAGCACTGGTACTAAAAGTTGCTGATGTTATTGAAGATCAAGGCCGTAAAGAACTCCCTGGCATGCTGCAATGCTGGTTTGATGTGGAATATCACTTGTTCCCAGGTTCTTTACTAATGTGTTTTCAATTTGAGGATCAGCAAACATTAACAGCGGCGGAGCCTGACTTATTAAAGTGGCAAAAACGTTTAAGTGGTGCAATGCTCAAAAAAGGCGTTATTTTAAAAGACATGCGCAAGCATTTAGTTTTCACTCTCAACGGGCCTGATGAGTAATCATCAATCAAACCGTTTTAGTGTGATGCGACCTTTTTGTTGGTCAGAATTACTCCATCAAAAGCAAATTACCAACGTGTGAGCCTGCTGTAGGCTGCGCTAAATAAAGAAGATATATAAAACCTAATAGTTAAAATTCATACATTATTTTTAATACTCATGCCTTTATATGTAATTTTTATTACAATACCTGCAAATCTGAATAGTGGAACTGCATGTGCAACAATTTAAACATACGATCTTAACGCTTTTAGCCTTATGGGCATTCGCACTGATGCCGGATGTCATTTATGGCTTGTTTAATCATAACTACTTGGCCGGCTATAACTTCAAAAGTATTGTCATTACCTTACTGTTGATGCTCTTCATGCTGTTAAGCCGCACCCCTAAACTTAACAATATTGTATTACTGATAATGGCCTTAATGCAGGCCACTGAACTGATGTATTTCCAATACTTTGGCGGTTTTTACAGTGCTTTTGATATGGTGCTAATGATGGGGGAAATGCATGACGCACTGATTGGCTTTGCTGATGGTTTGAAATTTATGCTACCAATATTCTTTTTATCCATGGCATTTTATGGCTTAGCGTATTTCACCTATAATAAATATCACAAAACCAGTTTTACCGTGCCTTATATCTGTGTGTTGTTTGTATTATTGCTCATGTTACCATTTTTACAGTCTTTAGATTCTAAGAGCTCTCAAAAATACCAGCCAAATATTGCACACTCAGCTATGAAAAATGGCCTATACAGTGTGTCATTCTTTAGTGCTCGCCAGTTAAAAATAATTCTGGGATTACGTAAAGAAATGCCTAGCTATCAGCCTTATGAATTGAACAAAAGCGAACCTGCTGATGCAAATATTGTAATTTTAATGGGTGAAAGCCTGAGTTATTACAATATGGGTTTATATGGTTATAAAAGAGATACAACGCCAGATTTAATGCCGTATAAACAAGACCCTTCTTTCTTTTACTTGCCTGCAATTTCAAGTGCTGTTTCGACACGAGTTTCTCTTAGCCTATTTTTTAACACCGTATATGAGCCTAATAATGCTGCCCATATCAGTAAAATGGACACTGCTTTGTTTCGTTTAGCAAAGCGTCAAGGCTTTGCAACCCACTACATTACAACACAAAAAAATGCAGGAGGTTTAACCTATGCGTTCTCTCTTGGGGATATTGATACTTGGAAAGAAGATAAGCATTTAGATCAGTTCAATGGTGGGTATGATGACCGTCTATTACTCGAACTTAAGTCTATGGATCTTGATTATAATAAGCCTCAATTTATTACGTTACATATGCGCAGCGCTCATGCACCTTATGTAGCAAACTACCCTAAAACTCAAGCAGTGTACCCAGTTGATGAGCAACCCTATGAAAAGTACATGTTGAATAGCTACGATAACTCAGTACTGTACACACAAAAAGTGATAGCTAACATATATGAATTCTTTAAAGATTCTGGTAAACCAACATACATTTTTTTTACACCAGATCATGGCGAACTGACAGGTCAAGATGGCCGTTTTGGACATAACGCTGTCGATCTGGATATCGCCCGAGTACCATTTATGTTTTACGGTGTTGATATTCCAAAAGATGAAATAGCCCGGATTAAAAAAGAATTAGGCTGTATGCCGAACCATTATTTAATTAGTCAGCAAGTGGCTAAAGTATTAGGTTATGACATTAAAAACCCGAACGAAGAGCAAGGTAAGTATTACTTAAACGGCACCGATATATTTGGCGAGGCAGGCTTTATGCAATACGATTTAAAGCAAATACAAGATAAAACTTGTCCAGAATTTTCAAAGTAGTCCCTTTGTGTTCAGCCGCTCATAGAGCGGCTAGCGACAACTAAATTATGACCACTGCCTTTTACTGGTTATTATGCGCAAACCTACAACTGTATTACCAGCTGTATATTTGTGTAAATTAGCACTATCAACAGGTAAATATTACCTGTTGATAGTGCCATTTATTGCTCTGGGTGCTGATGCTTTTCACTGATCATCGCATCGAGTTTTTCACCGCCTTTAATACCAAAATCAAGGGTGCGAATAGGGAATGGAATACTAATATCAGCGTCAGTCAGCGCTTGTTTGACTGCCACGATTGCTTTATGACGTACAGTCATAAAATCGGCCTCACCAGGGTATTTAATCCAAAACCACACCAATAGATTGACACTGCTATCGCCAAACGCTTCAGCATAAACAGCCGTTTCATCTTGTTTAATTACAAAATCAAATTCATTGATTTTTTTAACTATCACCTTGGCAGCTAGCTCTGGGTCATCGCCATATGAAATGCCCACCGGCACTTCAATGCGGCGTACACCTAAGGTACTGTAATTACGTAATACATTACGAAAAAGTATTTTATTAGGTACTAAAATCAATTGCCCATAAAAGTTTTCGATAAGCGTGTTACGCAAATTTATTGAGCGCACATTACCAAACACATCATCAGTTTTTATAACATCGCCGGTTTTAAAGGGTTTGCGAATACCCATCGCAATACCAGCGATTAAGTTCTCGGTCATATCTTGAAAGGCAAAACCAATTGCTAGACCAACAATCCCAGCACCAGCCAATAATGACGTTACAGTGCCTTTTAACCCCATAAAATCGAGGGCAACAAATAATCCCACGCACAATATAATCATTTTGAAAATTGAGGCCATTAAGTCGGCAATTTGTTTAGAGTCCAGTGAACGGCGTAAAACATTACGCATCATTGAGCCTAAAAAGCGCGCTAGAATGGAAAAAACAATGGCGATGATCACCGCCACTATAAAATTAGGTATGTGACTTATTACGACATCAAACCAGCCACCGAGTTTTTCTTCAATAAGTTTTTCGGCATCGCTGATAGAAGGCATTTTTAGCATTGCTTAACCTTGATTGTTTTATAAATAGTGTCAGGTTACTGCAAAAAAAGCGCCAAAACTAAAAAGCCATGCATTGCATGCCTTTTAAACATATTAATAACTAGTTTTGTTCATCTCTTAAAAATACTGGCTCAAGCTCTTTTTGGGTCGCTTCGCTGCTGTAGTAGTAACCATCAACAGTAAACTTTTTTAAATCGCTTAACTGGGTAACTTTATTCTCAATAATGTAGCGAGCCATCAAGCCACGAGCTTTTTTAGCGTAAAAGCTGATAATTTTATATTGGCCGTTTTTACAGTCTTTAAAGTGTGGAGTAATGATTTGTGTGTTTAAGGCTTTTTTATCAACCGCTTTAAAATATTCATTTGATGCTAAATTTACTAAATATTGGCTATCTTGCTCTGCAAGTACTGTATTGAGTTTATCAGCAATAATACTGCCCCAAAATTCATACAAGTTTTTACCACGGCTGTTATCAAGCTTAGTACCCATTTCTAAGCGATACGCTTGCATTAAATCCAGTGGTTTTAATAACCCATATAGGCCTGACAAAATACGTAGGTGACTTTGTGCGTAATCAAGTTGCCCGGCGGTTAAGCTGTTTGCATCTAAACCACCATATACATCGCCATTAAAAGCCATCACGGCTTGTTTCGCGTTGTCGGTAGTAAACGGTTGCGACCATTCACTAAAGCGAGCTGCATTAAGTCCCGCTAGTTTATCGCTAATTTTCATTAAACTGCCAATTTGTGCCGGCGTTAATTCGCGGCACACCGTCATCAACTCTTCGCTGTGCTCAAGTAACTCAGGTTGCGTGAATTTATCAGTGCTTGGTTGGCTCTCGAAATCTAAATTTTTTGCAGGTGAAATAACAGTGATCATAGTTAGCTATTGACTTGGAAATTATTTAATGTCAATTTCAACATTAAATGAAACAAAAAGCACGTTTTGTTTATATCAATTAGTTAGAATTGATTGGTATGATACCTACCTTATCAGCACAGTAAATTATGCTATGCACCTTCGTTCTTCACTGATACGGACATAAGACCTATTAAGCGCTGTCACAGTGCTGCAGTATAAGGTAGTTACAGTAGATTTTCTTTTAACTTGCTTGGAATGAGGAAAGCAAATGACTTCAGCTCTACAAAGGCTCAAACAACATTCATCTATCGTGGCCGACACTGGTGATATTGAAGCGATTAAAAAGCACCAACCGGAAGATGCAACAACTAACCCTTCATTGCTATTAAAAGCCAGTGAGATTAAAGCCTATAAGCCGTATTTAGATAAAGCGTGGAGTTATGCTAAAGAAACCGAGCAAGACGCTGCTAAACAATTAGAACTAGCCTGTGACTACTTTGCTGTATTGCTAGGTAAAGAGATCAGTGACATTGTGCCGGGTTATATTTCAACAGAAGTTGATGCACGTTTATCATTTGATACTCAAGCAACAATCGCTAAAGCACGCACATTACTAAGCCTTTATGAAAAAGAAGGTGTGAGCAAAGATAGGATCTTAATTAAAGTTGCCTCAACGTGGGAAGGTATTAAAGCCGCTGAGCAACTTGAAAAAGAAGGCACTAAGTGTAACCTAACGCTGCTATTTAGTGATGCCCAAGCCCGTGCTTGCGCCGATGCTAACGTATTTTTGATTTCCCCATTTGTTGGCCGTATTTTAGATTGGCACGTTGCTAACGGTATGGAAAAACCAACCGATCCATTACAAGATCCAGGCGTACAATCAGTACGCAGTATTTTTGAATTTTATAAGCGCCATGATTATAAAACGGTCGTTATGGGCGCAAGTTTCCGTAATACGGGTGAAATCATCGCACTAACTGGTTGCGATAAACTAACCATCAGCCCTAACCTGTTAGAAGAGCTAGGCAACCTTGAAGGCGCACAAGAGTATTTACTTGAAAGTGATATTGCTAAAGAGCCAAAGCCGGCACCTTTAACTGAAGAACAGTTTCGTTGGTTACATAATCAAGATGCCATGGCGACAGAAAAGCTAGCTGAAGGTATTCGATCATTTGCTGATGCGCAAGAGCAACTAGAAGCGCGTTTTAAAGCAATGTAATCGCTTTTATCGGCTCGTTAGTTAATAAAAACTAAACGTCGCTATTGCGGCGTTTTTTTATGCCTAAAAATAATCTCAATTCATTAATTCATCACTTCCCCGTAACATAAATGTCACTTTTTTATTCTATTTTAGTGTGGCCTGTGGTATAGGTATTTTCGAGGTTAAAAAAATTCAATAGGAGAAGTTCATGGATAGCCTAGACGATATTTTAGAGATATTAGAAGGTCCTGATACAACAAGAAAGACCTCTCAGAAAAATAAAAAGCGAAAATGGCGCGAAATCGAAGCGTTAAAAGATAAGCAACGTTTACGTAAAGAACTACAGGAATTAGACTTTTTTGCAGACAATATTGCGATTGATGAATTAGATTTTTAATTCAGCAACACAATAGCTACTAACCAACTAAAAGGCCCTTACCGATAAAGTAAGGGCCTTTGTTTTTTCGATTAACGTATATTCTGCGCGGGATATTCCGCCTACAATTATTAAACTTGCCAATCGATTGCTGTTTGCCCTTGCTGTGTTAATAACTGATTGGTTGTAGAGAAATGCTGGCAACCAAAAAAGCCACGATGCGCAGACAGTGGCGATGGATGCGGGCCATTTAAAATATAATGACGCGCACTATCAATGCCTTTACCTTTCTTTTGTGCGTGAGCACCCCATAAAATAAATACCACACCTTCACAGTGTTGATTAATATGGGCAATAACCTTATCGGTAAACTGCTCCCAACCTAAGTGTTTATGGGAATGAGCTTGGCCTTGCTCAACAGTCAGTACGGTATTAAGTAAAAACACCCCCTGCTCTGCCCAGCGTTGTAAATAACCGTGCGTAGGCACGCGAAAACCATCGATATCTGTAGCCAGCTCTTTATAGATATTTTTTAATGAGGGCGGAAGCTTACCAACCTCTGGTAATACCGAAAAACACAAACCATGTGCTTGACCTGCACCGTGGTATGGATCTTGTCCTAAAATAACCACTTTTATATTACTTAATGATGTTGCATCAAATGCACTAAATACATACTGCTCTGGCGGATATACAGCAACTCCTTCGCTGCGCTTTTGCGCAACGGTATCCAATGTCTGCTGCATATAAGTTTTTGCACATTCAGTTTTTAAAAAGCCTTGCCAATCACTCATTGTGCCTCCTTAATTACAACGCGTGAATCGTCTATTTTAGTACACATATCAGCAAGGCCATCCAACATACGCATGGTAAAACGGTGTAATAAATCAGCATTTACATGCAAAAATTGATTGCTTTTTACCGCTGGCACTTCGGGCCATAATGACCAATCAATCACAGCTTGTGGCTTTTGTGATTTCTCATCTGGTAATATTATTACCTCTGGTTTTGCTACGATCACATTTTCAATGCTGATCTGCGGGTAATCTGTGCGACTGTTTGCAAATACATTACGTCCTTGGCAAATTTCGATTAATTGATTGATCCAGGTATCTTTGCCCACCGTCATCATCGGCTCTGGCCATAGCTGGTAAAATACCGCAACCTTATTTTTACCTTGCTGCTTGGCTTTGATTACAGCAATTTTCTGCTCAAATTCAAGTGCGGCTTGCTCGGCTGATTGCTCACGTCCAGTAAGCTCACCTAAACGGCGCAGTTCATTGGCTACTTTATCTACTTCACTCGCGTCACTGTAAATTATATCAAGGCCAAAACTTTTAATACGTGCTAAATCCTCAGCTTTGCTACCCGTTTTCCATGCTAAAACTAAATCAGGTTTGAGAGCCAGTAGCTTTTCTATTTGAATACCCTGGTGGCCGCCAATACGGGGGATGTCGTTAGCAGCAGCGGGAAAATCGGCATACTCCACAGTACCTACAATTTGCTCTCCTGCACCTATGCTGTACAGGTTTTCTACTATATGTGGGGCGAGCGCGACGATTCTTAATTGCTGCTTGTTAGGCTCAGCCACGAGCTTAAAGCAGCACAGAGTCAGCGATAAAACGAGTACACACCTAAACGTAGCCATTAATAATCAAACCCTATTTGCGCTTTAACACCGGCATCAAATGCATGCTTAACATTGCGCACTTCACTAACAGTATCAGCTAAGTCAGTTAACTTGCGATGCGCACCACGCCCTGTAATAATTAAAGATTGCATTGGCGGACGATTAGCGATCACTTCAAGTGCTTCGTCTAAATCAATGTAGCCGTAGGTGATCATATAAGTAATTTCATCAAGTAATACTAAATTAATTGATTCATCAGCCAACATACGTTTTGCTTCTTGCCAAGTCGCTTGCGCCGCTGCGGTATCTGATTCTTTATTTTGCGTCTCCCAGGTAAAACCGGTATTCATAATGGCAAATTCAACCCCTGCGCCTTGCAATACATTACGCTCACCACACGGCCAAGTGCCTTTAATAAACTGGCACACGGCAGCTTTCATGCCATGGCCTACACAACGTGTTACCGTGCCAAACCCTGAGGTTGATTTACCTTTACCGTTACCGGTGATCACCTGAAAAACGCCTTTTTCTGTTTGTGCTGCGGCTATACGTTCATCAACTTTATCTTTTACTTTTTGTTGGCGCTGTTGGTGCTTGTCGTTATGTATGTCGCTCATGATTAACTCCTTCCCAGTTTTGGTAAATTTGCGTTATTTTGTCTAAATTTAAATGTTCTTTACATATAGTGGTTAAGCGCGTTAATTGCTGCTCGCGATGGGTGTCTATGTCTCTTAACTGCGTAATGCCACTATTTGGTAAGACCCAATCCAGTATTAATTGCGTGGCTTCGCTGCTATCAAATAAGCCATGTAAGTAAGTACCTGCTATACAATCATCATCTGATATAAAACCATCTTGCTTAATATGCAGTGGATGCTGAGTAAATTGTAAAAAAGGCTTTTTAAATGCTGGACCTGCGCTGCAACCAGCGTGTATTTCATAGCCTGCGACTTTTGCTTGTTGACCGCTAAGATGGATCACACCTGCAGCTTGAGTTAGTGTTTTATGCTGCCCTAAATGAGTGGCAAAATCAGCGAACCCTAAAGCTTTACAGTGTGTTTTACTTGATTCCACACCCTCTGGGTCATAAATGTCTGTGCCCAGCATTTGCAAACCTCCGCAAATACCTAATAACTTACCGCCATAACGCAAGTGACGCTGAATTTGCTCGCCCCAGCCTTCATTGTTTAAAAAGACTAAATCATTTATAACATTTTTACTGCCAGGAATGATGATCAGATCAACATGTGGAATTGCTTGAGTATGGCGAATGTAATTAATGTCAATTTGCGGGTTTAAACGCAGTGCATCAAAATCAGTGTGGTTACTAATATGAGGCAGTAGCAAAACGGCTATTCTAATTTTTGCTTGGCTAACTTGGTTATCTATCGCTACCGCGTCTTCAGCATCTAGGGCGAGATCATGTAAATACGGCAATACCCCTAACACTGGTTTACCAGTGTACTCTTCAAGCCAATCAAGGCCGCTTTGCAGTAATGCGATATCACCACGAAAACGGTTGATCACAAAGCCTTTTACTCGTGCTTGCTCTGACTCACTTAATAGCGCAAGTGTGCCGACTAAATGGGCAAATACGCCGCCTTTGTCGATATCTGCAATTATTATTACAGGGCAATCAACCGCTTCAGCGTAACCCATATTCGCAATATCCCCAGCACGCAGATTAATTTCGGCCGGACTGCCCGCCCCTTCAACTACCAATAATTCAAACTCTTCGCTTAAGCGTTGTTGTGAAACCAGTACCGCATCCATCGCGACTTTTTTATAATCATGATAAGCACCTGCTTCCATATTACTAATGGCTTTACCGTGAATTATCACTTGAGCGCCAGTATCACTATTTGGTTTGAGTAAAATAGGATTAAAATCAACCCGTGGCGGCACTTTGGCAGCAATCGCCTGTAGAGCTTGCGCACGACCTATTTCGCCGCCATCCTCTGTTACAGCGCTGTTTAAGGCCATATTTTGCGGTTTGAATGGAGCAACTTTGATCCCGCGTTCAACAAATACTCGGCACAACGCTGCAACTAAAGTACTTTTCCCTGCATCTGAAGTCGTACCTTGTACCATTAATGTTTTCATCATGACTGCCCTTTCAATGTTAAGGTAAGACCTGCCATTATAAATGCAACTCGCGCAGCTTTTGCGGCAATGGCTTAGCATCGAGTGCGTTTAACATCAGTCGATGCCCTTGCTCCAACTTCCCTAATGTACCAAAGTGTTTGCTTTTATGATTAATTTTATACGCAATTAAGCTGCTATATTGATTGGTGACTTTAGGTATATTAAACATTTGGTTACGTTGCTCGCTTACGAAAATAAAGTAACGATAAAAAGAACACACTACCGATTGCAGATGTGATTACACCGATTGGCAATTCTTGATTTGCAAGTAAAACACGCGATAGCACATCAACCCACACCATAAATATACCGCCAACTAAAGCCGTCATGATCAAACCAGTAATAGTGCCTTGCGACACAAAAAACCGTACTATATGCGGGATCATCAAACCAACAAAACCAATACCACCACACATCGCTACCAATACAGCCGTGATCAATGAGCTGAGTATCAGCATTAATAGTCGAAAGCGTTGCACTGGGATCCCCAGCGTCACGGCACTTTCATCACCTAGTAGCATAGCATTGAGTTGACGGCGAAAGCTCATCATTAAGGCTGTGCAGCTTAATATAACTAAAGCTGGTAACCAAAGCGTTACCCACTGAGCGCGAGCAAAACTTCCTAGCGTCCAAAATAAAATAGCCGTGATCGACTGTGGATCACTAAAGTACAATAACAAACTAGTAAATGCGCTAAATAAAAATGATAACGCCACCCCTGCTAACAGCATGGTTTCAACTTGCCCGCGCCCAGTACGTCCAGCTATAAAAACCAGTAATAGCATAGTAACTAAACTGCCACCAAAAGCGGCCGCAGACATAGTGATCCCTGCACTTACGCCAGTGATTGTAATAAAACACACTACGCCAAATGATGCACCAGATGAGATACCGAATAAGTAAGGATCGGCTAACGGGTTACGGGTTACGGTTTGTAAAATTAAACCAGCTATAGCTAAACCAGAGCCAGCTAAAAACGCGAGTAATGTACGTGGCATGCGTAATTGCCAAATGATCCGCTCAATAAACGAGCCATGCCCTTGACCAATAATGCTGTGGTATACATCAATAAATTTACTCGGCGCTGCTCCAAAGCTCAACGCCACAAAAATACTCACAACCGCGAATATCAGCGCTGCAATAACAGCCAAAGAGCGATGACTAGACATGGTTCACTCCCGCTTCATAACCATAAAAATAGGTAATACGCGGAACCACTTTATGCAATTGTTGACTTTGCGGGTGCGGCGATACTTCAGCGCACACTCCAAATACTTCACTGAGCATTTTTTCTGTGATTACTTGCTCTGGCGAGCCTGACGCAACTAACCGGCCTTGCTTGAGTACCAACAGCCCATCGCACATACTTGCTGCCAGATTAAGATCATGGAACGACGCTAATACCGTTACATTTAGCGATTTAGCCAACTCCATTAATTGGATTTGATATTTAATATCTAAGTGGCTGGTAGGCTCGTCCATAATTAATAATTGAGGGCTTTGTACAATTGAACGTGCTATCAATGCACGTTGCTTCTCGCCACCGGAAAGGGAATCAAACGATTGCTGTAAATGGTGGCTCAAGCCAACTTGCTCAATCGCCTGAAAAATAATTTGTTGATCTTTTTTAGTCGTCGAACTAAATAAGCTTTTATGCGGTGTAAGGCCGAGACTCACTACATCATAAAGAGATAGGTTAAATTGCGAAGGTGTTTCTTGTAGCACCACAGCAACCTGCTTGGCATATTCATCCGCACTTAGCTGCCAAATGTTTTTCCCTGCAAATATAACCTCACCACAGCCTGGTTTAGTGTAACGGTATAAACAACGCAATAAACTTGATTTACCTGCGCCATTAGGCCCTAGCAAACCAATAAACTGCCCTGGTTTTATTGCAAAATTAATATCATGCAAAATGGCGGTATTTACCACTGACCACGATAAATTAGTTACTTCAAGTAAAGGGGGATCAATTACTGCTGGTATTTGCAATGTGTTATCTCGCTAGCAATAGCTAAACCCAATACGCTACAAACCATTATGATCATGGTGATAATAGAAGAGTTAGCCCGCTCAATAGGTAATAAATTAACGCATTTTGTATCTGACTTATCGCGCTTGCGACTTACAGTTGCGGGAACAGTTGAGGAGTTACACCCCATTCCAAAATACATAAGGCTCTATTATGGGCGGGTGAATAAATATTTCAATTAATATCTTTCTAGACGGCTAAAAACATCTAATAGTTGCTTACTCTTGCATGCGTAATAACTAATTGTGCATGAGTGTGATTATTTGCAATATCAATTAGTAACGTTTGCCACTACGTTGCTATTCGCTGATAAAAACCCCTCATACTTTCGCCATGAGGGGGTTACTTGCCAAAGGCTTTACCAAAAATTGATACCTTCTTTTAAACTCATTTGATAACCTTTGGAAAGCTGTCAGTCAATATTATTTGAGCTATTCCCAGAGGATTTTCCTGCATAAAGCAATGTCCTCCCGATACTATTTGGTAAGCCATCAAAGATAAAACGGCGGATGAAAAGTTCAAAGTTAGACAGCAAAAAGCCAAACCAATCGTTGATGAATTGTATCAATGGTTGATAAAGCACAAAGATAAAATCCCACCCCAAATGGCGCTAGGTAAAGCAATTACCTATGCGATAAATCAGTTTGAGAAATTCCGGCGTTACCTCGATGATGGCAGGCTCAGTATTGATAATAACCGCGCAGAGCGAGCAATAAAACCGTTCGTAATAGGGCGAAAAAACTGGTTATTCTCAAATACCAGCAGTGGTGCACATGCCAGCGCCATACTTTATAGTCTTGTTGAAACCGCAAAGGCAAATGACCTTGTGGTGCATGACTATATCACTACTTGCTTACAGCACCTTGCTGAGCAGCCAGATAACCTTGAGCCACTGCTACCTTGGAATATTAAGCAAGGCTAGGTGTCGTTAGCTATACGCTTACAGATAACCTTGAGCCACTGCTACCTTGGAACATTAGCAAAGCTAGGTGTCGTTAGCTATACGCTTACAGTTTATTTAGTGCTGCCCACAGGTTGTTTGGGAAACTGGCAAAAACTTCAGCTTCTATACTTGGAGGGTATTACCAATCAAAAGAGATTTGTTCAGATGCCCTTTTGCACTCGGATAGACCAATGTGCACTCCGAGTAAACGAACGGATTTACCATTACCTCGAAGAAATGCCTCACGGAGCAATTCGGATAAAATTTCAGGCTCTAATCGTTCAACGGTAAAATCTTTTGTTGTTTGATGAAAATCAGAGAATTTAATTTTCACACCAACCTTACTTATTCCTCTGTCGATTAAGTATTTAGAGGATCTCCGCTTGAGTTCTGGAACTAGTTCATCAAACAGCACTCTGTCTAATGACTCAATATCGCAATAGTCTTCAGGAAATGTCCTTTCTACTCCAACTGACTTTCTTATTCTGCTTACTACGACAGGCCTATTGTCTATACCACTACACCTCTCCCACAACAATTGACCTAGTTTTCCATACTTAATTGACAAGTATTCAAGGCTGGATGCTTTAATGTCCTTGCCAAACTTTAAATTATCTTCTAGTAATTTTTCATTCGTTACTTTTCCTACGCCAGGAATCTTTTTAAGCTCCATTGTGTCGATGAATGAGTCGACGTCACTGGGGGGAATTACATAAATACCATTAGGCTTGTTTATATCTGAAGCAATCTTCGCCAAGTATTTAATTGGCGCGACACCTGCTGAAGCGGTTAGATTTAATTCGCGATGAATAGTGCGACAAATGTCTTGCGCAATTAAAGTTGCTGAACCACCGAATAATTTACAATCGCTAACGTCTAAATAGGCTTCATCTAAACTCAAAGGCTCAATTAAATCTGTATAGCGCTCAAATATACCTCTAATTTGCTGACTAACTTGCTTATAAACGTCCATCCTACCGGGTAACAGAATAAGATCGGGACATTTTCTCAACGCTACACTTGTAGGCATTGCGCTTTTGATACCAAACTGTCTTGCTATATAATTGCAAGTAGAAAGAACGCCTCTAGAGGCTCTACTTCCGCCAACCGCAACCGGTTTACCCATGAGTTCCGGATTGTCTCTGAGCTCAACAGAAACATAAAATGCGTCCATATCTACATGCACTATTTTTCGCATCACTCCGCATCCAAAAATTGAGATGTGCTCTATACAAGCTGAAAAAATAACTAATAATCTCTTAGAACTAGCACTTACAATAAATGCCAGCTGGTAACACCTAAGAGTTTAAAAGCAATCCATGTCAATATGAATAAACTTTTTCATCCCTCAAACCAAGCACTGTACAAATGAACAGTTATTATTCATTAAGTTTGATTTATTAGCAAGTCATCAGCTCGATGATTCTTACTGTGAGGATTTTTTACGATTAAATAACCTCGCACCGAATAACCAAAAAGCCCCCTCTAAAATAAAACCAATTACGACTGTTTTCCTAATTTTCTTGAGCTAAACAGCACCAATTGCTAATCTACATTTTTACTTTAAAGCGCTGTCGAATATGCAATCATTTATAGAACAATATCCTATCCATACCGCAATTAATGTTGCTTGGGGAGAAATGGATGCCTTACAGCATGTCAATAATGTGGTGTATTTTCGTTATTTTGAAACTGCTCGAATCGATTTTTTTAATCAAATAAATTTACTCAACGATTTACAAACAACAGGTATTGGTCCTGTGATCAGTGAAAATAACGCCCGTTATAAACGCCCAGTTAGATTTCCTGATACAGTGTTGGTAGGCGTTACCATCAGTGATATTCAAAAAGACCGTTTTATGATGCACTACAGCGTATTTAGCCAAGCACAAAATACCTTGACTACATTAGGCTCATCGCAAGTGGTGATGTTCAATTTTAAAACAGGCAAAAAAGCACAATTAAGTGAGCCATTATTGGCTGCATTACATAAGTACAGTCAAGAATCATAAAAGTAAGGAATCATTATGCGTTACAACCCACTTGGTAGCAGTGGTCTCAATGTGTCTCGTGTATGCTTAGGCAGCATGACGTGGGGCGCACAAAATAATCAAGCAGATGCTGATGAGCAAATTGCTTATGCCTTAGAGCATGGCGTAAACTTCATTGATACTGCAGAAATGTATGCCATTCCTCCCACTCCAAATACCTACGGAAAGACAGAGCAAATTATCGGTAATTGGTTATCACGTAATCCAAGTAAGCGAGACGAAATTGTACTCGCCACTAAAATTGCTGGCAATGGCCTAAATTGGATACGTAATGGCGGCGATATTACTCGTCAAGCAGTCGTTACTGCAGTTGACGAATCATTAAAACGCCTACAAACCGATGTCATTGATTTATACCAACTGCATTGGCCGAATCGTCAATCTCCGCACTTTAGCAAACAATGGCCTGGTATGCTCCGTTTTAGTGACGCTAATACAGAGCAACATACAGCGGGCATGCTCGATATTCTTGAAGGTTTAAACGACTGCGTTAAAGCTGGTAAAATTAAACACTGTGGGCTTTCTGACGACACGCCATGGGGTATTAGCCAATTTTTACGATTAAGTGAGCAACATAATTTACCGCGCATAGTCTCTATTCAAAATGAATTTAGTTTATTACACGCTAAAGACTGGCCTTATCTAATAGAGCAATGTATTCACGAAGATATTGCTTATTTACCTTGGTCACCTTTAGCTGGCGGTATGTTAAGTGGTAAATATTTAAATGGCGCACGTCCCGATGGTAGCCGCTGGACACTAGTGCAGCGTAATGGTTTATTTCGTGACACAGCGCAATCACAACAAGCAATCAGCCAGTATGTTGAAATTGCCCAGCAATACCAAATAACCCCAGCACAATTAGCACTTGCATGGTGTGATCAAGTTGATGGCGTTACTTCTTCAATTATTGGTGCAACCAGCTTGGTACAACTAAAAGATGACATTGCCGCGTTCAATATAGAATTAAGTGAGCAAGCTCTAACTGATATTGGTAATGTATTTAAGCAATACCCAATGCCATTTTAATCAATAAAGTCCCAATCATTATCAATGCTTGGGCTTATCACTAGATTGAAATTCTTGACAATACCTTTGCAGAATTTGCTCTTCAGCATCAACAACAGATATTAAAGCTTACTCAGCCATTGCTAACTTGAAAACAAATTTCAGTCTCAAAATGTAATTGCTCATCCTTATGAGTACTCATCAAGGTATCTGTTATCGCGCTTGGGGGTTTTAAAAATACCACCATTTCGTCTGCCACTTGATTACCAAGCTCAGCAATATACGCAGCGTGGTTACGACCAATACAAACGATTTTTGATGGTAACTGAGAGGGAAGTACCATATTCATATTTTTCCTATTAAAAGTATGTTGCAGCCAATCTATTTTGAAAGGGTATCGCAGTTAAATCAATTAAATTTCCGAGTTCAGGTAGTTACTAATTTATTGTCACTGAACAAACACAATACAATTATTAACAAGGTTAAGTTAATATTAGAGTTGTACTTAAAGTGACAAAAATACAATCAAATATAAATAATAGTTATCTCATACGTTACACCCGCAATTAATCACTAACCCAGACTTTAACGCATTTAAAAGTTCCAATTTGGGACGAAAACCTATGTAGTATTAACTAACAAACCAATTTATTAGTAACATTTGTAACACTAACTAAAAAATACTCGTTAATATTCCTCTTAATTACATGAACATACCTTTCAGTACCCAAATTGAAATATTAATTATATTGACGACTGTTTTACTTTCTACTAACGTATTGTAAGCGCTTACATTAACAAAAGTCGGGTTCGGCGATTTTTATTTAACACTTATGTAAGCGCTTACAAAACAATAAACATAAGAAATAAAACCAAATCTGGAGATTTGCATGAACAACACACATTTCAAGAAAAAACAGCTTGCTATGAGCCTCTCCATGGCTATGGGGATCAGCGCGTTAATTCCTCATACCGCTATCGCCGAAGAAGAGCCCGCAGTCAACACTGACATTGAAGTTATTCAAGTATCAGGTATTCGTGGCAGTTTAGTTAAATCTATGGATATCAAACGACAGTCAGCAGGTGTAGTGGATGCCATTACTTCTGAAGATATCGGTAAATTCCCTGATACTAACCTTGCTGAATCGCTACAACGGATCACCGGTGTATCAATCGACCGTAGTAACGGTGAAGGGAGTAAAATTACTGTCCGTGGCTTTGGTCCTGAGTTTAACTTAGTGACTCTCAATGATCGTCAAATGCCTACTACTGGTGGACGTTCATTCGACTTTGGCGATATCGCTACCGAAAGTGTAAGTGGTGTTGAAGTGTATAAAACAACACGTGCAGACACTTCTAGCGGTGGTATTGGCGCAACGGTAAACATTACCACAGCCAAACCGTTATCGAACCCTGGTATGCATGCATCTGTTGGTGCGAAAGCAGTTCATGACACATCAAATGTAAACGGCAGCGATATCACCCCTGAGTACTCAGGCATATACAGCAATACTTTTAATGATGACAAATTTGGTATTTTGATCTCTGGTTCAGTACAAAAACGTGACAACCGTGAGCAATCAATGGCGGTTGATAACTGGATCCCTGATGTTGATATTTCATCATCTCCAAATTTAGCACTAACAGACAACAATCAACGTGCTGATGGTTCAACTTGGTATCCGCAAAATGCAGGTTATGCATTTTCAGATAACAGCCGTAAGCGTACAAATGGTCAGTTAGTGCTGCAATATGCACCGACTGATAACATCACTGCTACAGTTGATTACACCTACTCAAAACTTGAATTTGAAAAAGACGGCCGCAGCTTTGGTTTATGGTTTAACAACGGTGGTAACGTCAACGCAGCTAATATCAACGAAAATGGTACTTATACACAAGTCACTGAAGTTGGTGGTGATTACTCTACAAATTTAAATCAAGGTAAAACTGTAAACGAAAATAAATCACTCGGTTTTAATATTGATTGGCAAGTTACAGATACATTTAACATTGAATTTGATGCACATAACTCATCTGCAAGCAGTGTTGGCCAAGATGCATTTATGTTAATAGGTAACACGTCATGCGATTCGTGTGATAACTCCACCATAAATATCGATGAGAAAACGGCTGACTTTAGCCAAGGTGAAATTCCACTTATTGATATGACTTTAACAAACGGCCAAGCTGAAATTCTACCAAGTGATATGGGTAGCCTTTTTACCAGTGTAGGTAAAGACGAAAACACCAACGAACTAGATCAATACCAGCTTAAAGGTACTTGGTATAATGAAGATAGCGGTGCGTTAGCCAGTATTAACTTTGGTGTGTCACATACTAAAATTGATTTTCGCACGACTACATCTTACTCAGGTCAACTAGCCGCAGGTTGGTGGACTAAATCCGCTGATTGGTACGATGATAGCTTATTTACTCGTGTAGACAGCACGGGTTTACTCGATGGTTTTTCAGGTGGCGGTAGCGACAAACTATTAAACTACTACTACGATGCAAACTTTAATGACATAGCCGCAATTGCTGAAAGCATTGACTGTGATCACCCTGATGGTGGTTTAGGTGCCTGTAGTTGGCCTGCGGATGTAAACGGTAAAATACAATCTGGTCCAATTGATGATGATCACAGAATAAGCGAAAAAACATTAGCACTTTATATGCAAGCTAACTTTGAAACTGAATTTAATGGTATGCCAATAAATATCACAACAGGGTTACGTTACGAGCAAACTAACGTAAGCTCAAGCAGCTTAGAGCGCCCAGCTGCTAATATGGAATGGGTAAACGGCAATGAATGGTCGTATATTTATGCTGATGAGCGTTCATTCTCAACAGGTGAAGGCACAAGTAAAGAATTTTTACCAAGCTTTAATATGAATGTTGAAGTTATTGAAGATGTTATTGCACGTTTCTCTTACAGCAGAAGCTTAGCGCGTCCTCCAGTTAGCGCACTTCGTTCAACAACATCATTCTTAGGTAACCCTAAAGTGGGCCAACGTAAAGTAGCCGTTGGTAACCCTGATTTAAAACCATACATAGCTGATAACATTGACTTATCACTTGAGTATTATTACGGTGAAGGCAGTTATGTATCAACTGGTTACTACCGTAAACAGGTTGAAAACTTCTTAGTAAATGTAACCACTGAGGAAACAATCAGCGACATTACTGATGCATTTATTGGCGAACGTGCTGAGCAAGCCCGCGCTGATTTAGCGGAAGCGGGTATTCAACCAACAGATCAAGCAATACACGATCAAATCAATGCCAACCTCGGTAATGAACCAGGTACTCCTATTTTAGGTGACACGACTGACCCATTAGCGACCTTCTATGTATCACGTGATACAAACGTTGAAACAGCTAATTTATGGGGTTGGGAGCTTGCTGCACAACATATGTTTGGCGACACCGGTTTTGGTGTAGCTGCCAATGCAACATTTGTATTTGGCGATGTTGAAGCAGACCGCGACGTTATCGGGTACCAATTTGCCCTACCAGGTTTAAGTGATTCAGCTAACTTCTCAGCTATTTATGATTTAGATGGCTTATCTGCGCGAGTGTCTTACAACTGGCGTGACGAATTCTTAACTGGTTTTGACCAACACTCTGCCCCTATTTTCACTGAAGCCTATGGCCAGTGGGATATCAATGTTAACTACGCAGTTAATGAGCAATTTACGGTATTTTTTGAAGGTTTAAATTTAACCGACGAAACACAGCGTACTTACGTTCGTTACTCTGAGCAGTTACTTCGTGCTAATCAGTATGGCGCTCGATATAACATCGGTTTCCGTTACTCTTTCTAGCATTTTGTTGTCAAAAAGCCGCTTTATGTGGCTTTTTTGCTGCGATATTTACACTTAATCTTGGTAATTAATAATGGCGACTTCCACGATAAATCATATCATTATAATCGGTAGCGGCAGCGCAGGTTGGTTAAGCGCTGGCTTAATTGCAGCTCAATCCCATTTAACTCATAACGCGAAAGTTACATTAATTGAATCACCCAATGTGCCCACCCTAGGTGTGGGGGAAGGAACTTGGCCAACAATGCGCCAAACCTTAAAAACTATAGGCATCAGCGAAACGCAGTTTATGCGAGAATGTGATGCATCTTTCAAACAAGGTTCTCGGTTTGATGGTTGGTGTCATGATTCACATAAGGGTAAAAACAATGAATATTACTATCATCCATTTAGCTTACCTGTTGGCTATCAAAACCTGAATATTGCCCCCTATTGGTTTTCGCAACATCAAACGGTGAGCTTTAGCCATGCGGTATCAAGTCAAACATATTTGTGTGATCATAACAAAGCGCCAAAAACCCATTTGCACAGTGATTATCAAAGCCAAGCGAATTACGGCTACCATTTAGATGCGGGTAAATTTGCTCAGCTTTTAAATCGCCATAGCGTTGATAAACTCAACGTGAATCATGTTATTGCACATGTTGATGACGTGATTAACGATGAAGATGGTTACATTAGCGCAGTAAAAACCCGAGAACATGGTATTATAACTGGTGACTTATTTATTGATTGCTCGGGCCATCATGGCTGTTTAATCGATAAACACTACCAAATACCACTGCTCACGCAAGATCATATTTTGTTTAATGACCGTGCCGTTGCTGTACAGGTGCCCTATGCAAACGATCAACAAGAGATAGTCTCTTATACTAAAGCTACGGCTCAAGATACCGGTTGGATTTGGGATATAGGACTTCAAACTCGCCGTGGTGTTGGCATGGTTTATTCGAGCAAATTTGAATCAACCCAAGGCGCAAAAGATAAACTAATAAGCTATTTAAAAACCACGCAAAGTGATTTAGATACCAGTGAATTAACGATACGTGAACTCAAGTTCACACCGGGTTATCGTGAACAGTTTTGGCATAAAAACTGTATTGCTATTGGTATGTCAGCAGGCTTTATTGAGCCGCTCGAAGCATCGGCGCTAGTCATGGTAGAGCTGGGTTTAAATAACTTATTAGCAAATTTTCCAACCCACCGTAATGCCCTGCCAGAGCTTGCAAAACGCTTTAACCTACAATGCCACTATCGCTGGCAGCGGATCATCGACTTTTTAAAGCTACATTATGTATTATCAACACGCACCAGCAAGTACTGGCAAGCGCATAGAGCACAAAGTGCAACGCCACAATCATTACTCGCCAACCTTGCGTTGTGGCAATATCAAAGCCCTTGGTTGAATGACTTTGATCGCTCCCAAGAGGTATTTTCGGCAGCTAGCTATCAATACATTCTATATGGTATGAAACACTTACCTCAGTTTCCAGAAATGAAAATGCCGGCTGGAGTAATTAAGCACTTTACTAATAATCAGCAAGACGCTAAACACACTTTAGCTAAGTTACCAACTAACCGCCAGTTACTTAATCATATTCAAAAGTTTGGTTTGCAACCGATTTAAGTTAACTGATTAAACTAATTGAATTAACGTATTTAAAAAGCTAGGAGGCCACATGGCCAATCACGTTTTACTTGATAACATTAGCCACAAAGACTTAAAAGTGAATGTTTCCCGCGGCGAAAAATGGGGCGATGCCATTAGCTGCACAACTATTTTCCCAAATGAATTTACAAAAGTACAAGCTAGCCAGCCTATCGTATTTCGTAAACATCCTCACACTGGGCAATTTGAAGCATTGGCTTTATTTGGTTTTGAAAATAATGAAAACCTTTTGCTCGATAAGCAAGGCAACTTAACTCTCAGTTATCTGCCGCTTAGCATACAGCGCCAGCCATTTTTAATTGGTCAACAAACACAATATAGTCAAGGTGTACCAGAGCAATCTTTAGTAGTACACATTGATTTAGACAGCCCACGCATTAATAAAGAGCAAGGTGAAGCGATATTTTTAGAACACGGTGGGAATAGTGATTACTTAAACCACATAGCGCAAGTACTCAATACCTTACATAGTGAAAGCCAAGCTCTCCCCGCTTTTTTTGAGCCGCTTTTAGCACTTAATCTAATTGAAGCGTTCTCAATTGAATATCAGCAGAAAAATGCTGAAAAAGTAACTGTCGGTGGTTTTTATACCATCAACCAAAATACGTTAAATAGTTTAACGCCAGAGCAACTACAAAACTTGCAACAAAGCGGCTACTTACAAGCAATTTATATGGTGATTGCATCCCTTGAGCAAATACCTATGCTACTAAGTAAAAAGTGGGCGCAGCAGTAATGCAAAGCGCTTCACAGCTAATAGCGCAGCAAATTCCGCAATTTCATATTGATGATATTAACGGCTTACCTACATTTTTAGCCAAACAGGCGACACCGGTTGTGATCAGAGATGTCTGCACGCATTGGCCGCTTGTACAAAGCGCTAAGCACAGTGATGAGCAAGCGCTAGCGTACCTACAAAGTATTGCCAGTAGTTCACCTGTGCGCGCATTTTCGGCACCATCAAGCGAGCAAGGACGTTACTTCTATAATACTGACATGACAGGCTTGAACTTTACTCAATATACGAGCAATTTAGAACAGCTGTTAGACACGCTAAAACAATCGAAAACCCAGCAGCAACCAGACTCCCATTATATGGGCTCAACAGCCTGTGATTATTGTGCGCCGGAATTTACTGTGCAAAACCCACTAGAAGTCACCGCACATAATTGTTTAAAAAGCTTATGGGTAGGTAATCATAGCCGTATATCTGCACATTACGATAACGCTGACAACCTTGCGTGTGTAGCTGCGGGAAGCCGAGAGTTTATTTTATTTCCCCCAGATCAAGTCAATAACTTGTATATTGGCCCTTTAGAGTTTACTCCTGCCGGGCAAGCCGTCAGCTTAGTTGATTTTGCTGCACCTGACTTTAACCGTTTTCCACGTTTTAAAAACGCCCTAAATAACGCACTAATAGCAAAGCTGCAACCTGGTGACGGGATATTCATTCCTGCGCTTTGGTGGCACCATGTAAGCGCACAAAGCCAGTTTAATGTATTAGTTAATTACTGGTGGCGACAAGCTCCTGGCTACTTAGCCAACCCGTTTGATGCCATGCTACATAGCATGCTGGCGATCAAAGATTTACCACAATCTCAACGAGATCATTGGCAACAGCTATTTGCACATTATGTGTTTAGTGAAGAAAGTGAGCTAGATACAGCAATAGCACCTGCTGCTAAAGGTATTTTAGGTGAGATTGATGAACATACTGCGCGTAAAGTTCGCCAATTATTAATACAAAAATTAAACCGTTAACAGTAATAAGTGAGAATTGAGTCAAAAGCCAGCAAGTGCATCGAGTTCGGCGATGTAGCTGCTGACTAAAGACTCAAAATTTATCGCTTAGTGTTCGTTATTTACGTTTACCTAAAATTTGCTTTGCGCTTGGTTGATAAGTAGCGCAGCCTTTACCTGTTTTCGAATTGCTTGAGCATTGAAACACTCGTACATAATCCACTAACATCTGCTTTGCAAAACCGATATTTTCTACAAAAGAGCCATCTCCTTGCTGAGTTGTTCAATACTATTGCTTACTTTCAAGTGTGCCAGCAGGTGCAGCCTTATCATCGGTTTGGGTTTTTAAGTTAACCGCTTCCATTATGTCAATTTCACCTGATGACGCCCACATGCCGTATTCCCAATCGGTTGGTAACATCCAAATTACAGACCACGTACCCTATCCTACGGGTAGCTTTGCATGAATTTTAAACCGGGTTTGGCAGGCGCTAAGCGAACCTGCCTAAATTATGAGTGATAGCGATTTTACTGACATGAAATAACGTTCTCGTTAGCTTGCTTACTGGTAATACTAAGCTTAGCAATAGAAACCTGCCATGGTGCTGAAGTACTTAACTGCCAAGGTGAGAACACCTGTGATAAATTAACTCCTTGAAGCGTAAAACAACCTAAATCGACATTTAATGTTTGCCACTCGTTACCAGCGGTTAACTGCTCAGTGATATCAAACTTACCTTGGCAATTTTCGCCACATTGCATACCAAGCCAAAGCGGTGCATCTGCACTTTGATTAACTTTAATTTGCATTTGTAGCTGCCCTACTTTTTCAACGTAAGAACGTAAGTCAGATGGAAATACTGCCATTAACCGTACCGCTGCAGGCTCAGCCCCAGTAAACGCAATTGCACGTGCATCTTCTTGTACATCTTTATCAAACGTTTTAACGCTCACCGCACCAACAGCTGCTCGGCTGCTTGTCATGGTTTGTTGTTGCTCACCACTTTGTAGCACTAAGCTCCATGGCGCTTTAACTGCACGTTCAAATAACACTAAGTCTTCAAGTTGTTGTGATGAAAGGCTTTGCTCTACAAGGTTATCTGCAAGAGTATTTTTATCAGCATACGTTAGACCAAAACCATATGGTAGTAATGGTGCGTAACCTTTATCACCACGGTTTTCATTATCCACCGGGTTACTCGGCCAAGAAAACGACAGCTTACCTTTAAAGTCATAGTTAACTGACCCATCGGCATCAGCAAATAGTACATCACTTATTGCATCTCCTTCCGTACCTGGTAACCAAGTCGCAACAAAGGCATCGCTGGCATTAAGTTCAGCGTTCACCCACATTGGACGACCACTAATAAACAGTGATACAACCGGAATTCCTGCTGCTTTAAACTTACGCAGCAGTGCTAAGTCTGTTTTATTACCACGTTGATACTCAAGGTTATCTAAGTCACCATTACCCTCTGCATATGGCTGCTCACCAAAAATGACAATCGCTACGTCTGGACGGGTATTGAATTCACCGTTTAAATCATACTGAACTTGCCCGCCCGCTTGCTTAACAGTGGATTCAATACCATCCAAAATCGACGTCCCACCTGGGAAATCGCTATTTTCGTTACCAGTACCTTGCCACGTGATGCTCCAACCGCCTGACTGCATACCGATATTATCAGCACCAAGGCCAGCTACGAGTACATTCGCCGTTGGTGAAAGGGGTAAAAGTTGTTGCTTGTTTTTAAGTAATACTAATGACTCACGTACAGCCTGTTTGGCAATTTCGCGATGTTCAGCACTGCCAATTACCTCTGTTTTACCTGATAATGGACGATTAGCAGGGCTTGGCTTATCAAATAAACCAGCACGCATTTTAACTCGTAAAATACGTGTTACCGCATCATCCACTCGTGATTGTGCAATTGCGCCATTATTAACTTGGGCAATTAAATTTTCGTATAACGGTTTCCATGCATCAGTTGGTACCATGTATACGTCAAGCCCTGCATTAACGGCTTGCGCGCAATTGCCATTAGTACAACCTGGGATTTGCCCGTGCCCATTCCAATCCCCAACAACAAATCCGTCAAAGCCCATTTTACCTTTTAGTACATCTGTAAGAAGATATTTACTACCGTGGATTTTTTCACCACTCCAGCTATTAAAAGACGCCATCACAGTTTGTGCACCTGCGCCTAAGCCACCCACGTAACCTTGAGCATGAATATTAAATAGGTCAGTTTCGCTATCAATATTATTACCTTGGTCGTCGCCACTTTGAGTACCACCGTCACCTAAAAAGTGTTTTACAGTGCTGATCACGCGCTCATCTGATAAAAAGTCCTTATCTACTGCACCTTGTAAGCCTTTTACAATAGCAGCTGAGTAATCTCGAACAATTTCAGGGTCTTCAGAGTAACCTTCATATGTACGACCCCAACGGTCATCACGCACGACTGCAACGGTCGGTGCAAATACCCAATCAATCCCCGTTACCATTACTTCTTGCGCTGTGGCTGCGGCAATTTGTTCAATTAAGGCAGGGTTATTTGCCGCACCTAAAGCGATATTATGTGGGAATAGTGTCGCCCCAATCACATTGTTATGACCATGAACCGCATCAGTACCCCACATAGTTGGAATGCGGCTACCGTCTAGTGAATCATCAACAGACGCTTGATACATTTTTTCAGCAAGCTCAATCCAATCAGCAGCGGTTGCATGCTTATTATCATTAGGGAATGCACCACCGCCATTTAGGTAAGAGCCAAACCCATATTTGCGCATATCTGCAACGGTAATATCTCGAATTTCAGGCTGAATCATTTGCGCTATTTTTTGCTCAAGCGTCATCGTTGATAACAGTTTTGCTATTTTAGCTTCCATATCTGCATCATCTTTGATGCCAGTGGTGATCATTGGCCAAATTTCTTGTTCAACCAACTTATTAGTTTGCATCGTCTCAGTCCCTGAACAGCCGCTCATCGCTATAGTCGCAATTATCAGCGCCGAAAGTGTGAATGTTTTTTTTAAAATCATGATTTGCACCTAATTATGAATAACGAATTGAAGATACTTTTGAGCCAAATAGCGCAAAGTAAGTGATATAAATATAACAGCCTATAGGCATTAACAGCGCTAGCTGCACGCCAATACTATCCGCTAAGAAACCTTGTAGGAGTGGAATAACCGCGCCACCGACAATTGCTAAACATAAAATGCCTGAGCCTTGTGATGTGTATTTCCCCAAGCCTTGTAGCGCTAAACTAAAAATAGTCGGAAACATGATTGAGTTACATAAACCAACTAATAAAATAGCCCACATTGCCAATGCACCCAGCCCTGTCATAGCAACAAAAATAAGTACAACGGCTAACAATGCGTGGCAAGCAAGTACAGTGTGTGCATTCACTTTTTGCATGATTGCAGCTCCAACAAAACGACCAATCATAGCGCCTGCAAAGTAATAACTAATATAGTGAGCAGCTTGTTGTTCGCTTAACGCGGCAATATGGTCAAGAGTTAAAAAGCCGACCAAAAAGCTGCCAATCGCAACTTCAGCGCCTACGTATACAAAAATACCTAATGCGCCCAAAATCAGATGGCGGTACTGCCAAACACTACCTAGATCAACAAAACTATCATCTACTTGAACACTTTCTGTCGAGTCAGCTTTGCCCAGTTTAGGTAACTTCAAAAACGCAAATATCACGGCTAATATCAGCAAGCTTGCTGATAAAATTAAATAAGGAAGTTTGACTTGTTCAGCCGTCGCTTGGCTAACTTCAGAGAGGATTAACCAACCACCAAAAATTGGTGCAACGGTTGTACCTAACGAGTTGAATGCTTGGGTCATGGTTAAACGTGATGACGCAGTTTTAGCTGAACCTAGGACACTCACATATGGATTTGCTGATACCTGTAAAATTGTTATACCACACGCTAAAACAAATAATGCGAATAAAAACAACTCATACACATGTGCATCTGCAGCTGGATAAAACAATGCACAACCTATTGCTGCGACAACTAAACCCACAACAATTCCGTATTTATAACCAATGTTACTTACCAACTTACCCGCTGGTATCGACATCACAAAATACGCGCCAAAAAAGCAAAATTGTACAAGCATCGCTTGGGTATAATTAAGCGAAAACATACCTTTTAAATACGGGATCAAAATATCATTTAAGCAGGTAATAAACCCCCACATAAAAAATAATGTAGTCAACGACGTTAAAGCAAATGTTTGTTTGCCCATTGGTTGCTGACTCTGTTCATTCGATGTCATATTGTGTGTGACATGTGCCATATTAAAATCTCTAATTATTATTGATTATCAGTTCGTTACATTTATTAAAGTACTTTTCCATTACTTTAAAAAAGCAAATAATAGTTGCAACATAAAATGTAAGCGCTTACATTTATAGCATACAAATCGAATTTAGCAATTCATTTACAATAAAACTGTAAGGCTTACATAAACCAGCTATGCTGAATAACGTTTTACTCGCATTGCCATAATTGAAAGTTAAAGGACGCCCTTAATCGTGATTAAAACAATTTCCCTGCCAGCAAATTCGCCAATGCTTCAACCTTCATTTACATTTGGAGTAGCTACAGCTTCATTCCAAATTGAAGGGGCAAGAGACTCTCGTCTTGACTGTATTTGGGACACTTTTTGTCAACAACCAAATATGATCGCAGACCAAAGCAATGGCGATGCAGCATGTGAACATGTAAAGTTATGGCAGCAAGATATAGATATGATTGCCGATTTAGCGGTTGATGCCTATCGATTATCAATTTCATGGCCTCGTGCTTTGCATCAAGATGGCACTGTTAATCAGCAAGGCATAGGATTTTATCGTGACTTATTAATCGCTTTAAAAACTCGTAATATAAAGACCTATGTCACTTTATATCACTGGGATTTACCGCAGCACTTTGAAGATAAAGGAGGCTGGCAAAACCGTGATACCGCTTACGCATTCGCAGCCTATACAGATATAGTTAGTAAAGAACTTACAGGGCTTGTAGATTCATACGCAACACTCAACGAACCATTTTGCAGTGCTTATTTAGGCTACGAAATAGGTGTTCATGCACCAGGTATAAAAAGCCAAAAAGCAGGCAGGCAAGCCGCGCACCACCAATTGTTAGCCCATGGTTTAGCAATGCAAGTGCTACGAAAAAACTGCCCGAGCACTGAAGCGGGTATCGTATTGAATTTTAGTCCAACTTATCCATTAACGAGTGCCGATACAATCGCTGCTGAGCAAGCTGATCAATATCATAATCAGTGGTACATAAAAGCAGTATTAGAGGGAGCATACCCTGCCCTGTTAAATGAGTTAGATCCGCTCGTACAACCGAATATCCAAGCCAGCGATATGCAAGTCATTAGTCAGCCAATCGACTTTTTAGGGGTAAACTATTATACCCGCATTCATTACAAAAAAACAGCAAACAACTGGTTTGACGAAGCAGTTATCGATAATGTGCCAGTTACCGATATGGGCTGGGAAGTCTATCCTCAAGGGCTAACTGAATTATTAGTGGATTTGAATAATCAATATAACCTGCCAAAAATGTATATCACCGAAAACGGTGCAGCCATGGCAGATACTTTAATTGCAGGTCAAGTACTCGATTATGATCGCATAAGCTATTATCATACTCACTTAAACGCAGTCCAAAATGCAATTGAACAAGGTGTTAACGTTCAAGGCTATTTTGCATGGAGCTTAATGGATAATTTTGAATGGGCTTATGGTTATGAAAAGCGCTTTGGCCTTGTATATATTGATTACAAAACCCAGCAGCGCACACTAAAGGAAAGTGCAAAACAATATCGAGCGTTATTAAAGCAACGTCAAAAATAACAACTATATGAGTGCCTACAATGCTAACTAAAAAAGAAAAAATAGCCTATGGCCTAGGTGATACCGCCAGTAACATCATTTTTCAAACAGTGATGCTATTTTTGACTTTTTTCTATACCGATATTTTTGGCATTTCGCCTGCGGTGGTAGGCACTTTATTTTTAGTCGTTCGAATTATTGATGCGATTACAGACCCTTTAATGGGCTCTTTGTGCGACTCTACTCGAAGTAAATATGGCAGTTACCGACCTTACTTGTTGTGGTTAGCAATTCCATTTGGGCTGATCAGCATCATTACCTTCACCACCCCAGAATTAAGCGTATCTGGTAAGGTGATCTACGCCTTTGTAACCTATACCTTATTAATGCTGATTTATACGGCGATTAATATTCCATATTCAGCTCTAGGCGGGGTGTTAAGTAAAAACCCTACTGAGCGCGTATCAATTCAATCGTATCGCTTTGTGTTTGGTATGCTCGGTGGATTGATTGTTAGCGCATGTACCTTACCGCTAGTTAATTGGTTAGGTAAAGGTGATAATGTGCTTGGTTATCAACTCACTATGGTGATCATGAGTTGCTTAGGAGTTGTCTTATTTTTATTTTGTTTTCGTTTTACCAAAGAACGTGTTACTGCCCCGCAAAATAAACAGCTAAATCTAAAACAGCAAATAAATACACTATGGAAGAATGGGCCCTTTAAAGTACTTTGTACAGCCTCCATAGTACTGTTAACGAGTATGGTTTTGCGTACTACTCTTGCAATATATTACGTTAAATATGTACTTGCTGAAGGAGAGCTAGTTACACTTTTTGTCACCATAGGTATGGTCGGTAATATTTTAGGCTGCGCGTGCGCACAACCTCTTAGTAAGCGAGTTGATAAAAAAACCGCCTACATCTATCTGCAGTATTTATCTGCAATTACCAGTTGCCTCGCTTTTTGGTTGCCCGGTGAGCAACTTATTTTGGCATTTGTAATTTACTTTTTATGGTGCTTTTTCACCCAAATGGCAACCCCCTTATTATGGGCTAAAATGGCCGATACCATTGATTACGGACAATGGCAAAATGGGTACCGTTTAACCGGGCTTGTTTATGCCAGCGTGGTGTTTTTTATAAAACTCGGCCTTGCTTTTGGTGGAGCAATTGCGGGGTGGCTCTTAGCCTACTACGGTTATCAGGCAAATACGCCTATAAGCGAAGTAACCCGTAGCGGTATTTTAACGTCATTTACCATATTTCCTGCTATTGGCAGCATATTTGTCGCATTAATTATGAAAAAGTATATTCTTGATAATCAAACTGTTCAGCAAATAACAGCTGAGCTCACAATTAAAAGTCGTACTTAACAAGGAGCCACATGACCACTATTTATGAGGTGTCAAAACTCGCAGGAGTATCACTAGCAACCGTGTCTCGAGTGATGAACAATAATACAAACGTCAGCGACGCAACTCGTAAAAAAGTCACCATAGCAATGAAAGAGCTAGGTTATAGACCTAACTCTATTGCACAATCATTAGCATCAAACTGTTCAAATAGTGTTGGCTTATTAGTTTCTGAAATCCATGGACCATTCTATGGTCCTATGATGGGCAGTATTGAAAGTACTTTTAGAGCTCAAGCAAAACACGTCATTATTGCTGCAGGCCATAGTGATGTTGAACATGAGCAACAAGCGATAGAGTTTTTGATAAACCGTAATTGCGATGGTTTAATTTTACATGTTGAAGCTCTTAGTGATGAATACCTTATTGAACTTAGTAAAGGAAAAACCCCATTCGTCCTGCTAAACCGCTATATTCCAGAAATTGCTCACCACTGTATTATTCTAGATAACGTCAAAGGCGGCTACTTAGCAGCTAAACATATGCTAGAGCAAGGCCACATCAATATTGCATATATCAGTGGTCCGCAATGGAAAAAAGATGCCCAAGATCGTTTGAATGGCCATAAACAAGCTCTTGCAGAACATAACATCCCCTTTAATGAGCAGTTGTTATACCATGGTGATTTTATGGAAGACAGTGGCGCCGAAGGGTTTAAATATTTACACAACAATACGCAATTTAGTGCGCTTATTTGTGCCAACGATGAAATGGCAACGGGGGCGATTGCGTGTGCTCGCGAATCAGCTTTAGTATTACCTGAGCAGTTATCGGTAATGGGGTTTGATAACGTATTTTTTACTCGTCATATCTACCCACCACTAACAACAATTAACTACCCAATTAACGACATGGGAAAAATGGCCGCAAACTGGATTTTAAGCGAGGTATATAAAAAAACCACCCCGCCAATACAAACTGTCTTTGAACCAGAATTAGTGGTTCGCCAATCCGTGTTGGTTAATGCTCAATAAGTTGACCAAGTAACGCTAAGTTTATCGGCTTTAGTAAAACTTGGTCTATTTCCAGCTGTTTTATTTGTATGGGATCAGGTTGAATACCACTGACTATCACACGCTTTAAATGATGGTAATGGTGTTTTATATAACGCGCTAAATCTAAGCCACTGCCATCAGGCAAATGCATATCTAATAATACTTTATCAAATTGAGAGTCATTTTTTAGAATTTCTAAAGTATGCTCATAGCTGGTTGCAACAACGGTTTCAACACCTAAACTTTCCAGTAATAACTGGGTAATTTGCGCCGCATCTGCATCATCTTCAACCAATAAAAAACGCGCACAACTTTGTACTTGCGCTGGTTGCGCTAATTTATCAACTGGCTTCTTAGTCGCAATAGAGTAATTAGTTAAGCACTGGTAAAGTAAGCTTGAATCAACAGGTTTGCCTATCACATCGTTAAAACCAAGCGCAGAAAGCTCACTGTGTATGCCTTTCATTGCTACAGCTGTCAGCGCGATAATAGCCCCTTTAAAGCCCATTCTTCTTAGCTCAATCGTGGCTTCTTTACCGCCCATTATCGGCATGTGAATGTCTAAAAATATAATATCGTAAGGGTTACCTTGATGCTGTGCTTTATTAACTTTATCAAGTGCTTGCTTACCGTGTTCAGCATAATCGACTTTCGCACCTGCCGAAGAAATCATGTGGCCAACTAAGATCCGTAAATCATGCAAGTCATCAACCACCAAAACGCGTCCGTTTACTTTACAAGGTGCAGTTTTTTGCTGTATCTTTGGCGCTAAATCTAGCTTTAAAACGTGCCTTTGCACTTGCTCAATATTGCCAGGGTAAAGTGAAATTGTGAACTCAGATCCTTTTCCTATAGCTGAATCTAATGAAATCCCCCCTTGCATACGACTTAATAATTCAGAGCAAATAGCTAAGCCTAAACCTGCGCCGCCAACCGAACGCGACTCTACATCAGCTATCTGTTCAAATGGCTTGAATATAAGCGCTTGTTTCTCAGGGGCGATACCAAGGCCGGAATCTTTAATACTAAAAAATAGCATTTCTCGCCCATCAACTGCTTTTGTCCAAGCGCGAACTATGATTTCGCCTTGCTCAGTAAACTTAATCGCATTATTGATAATATTAATCAGAATTTGCCGAAACCGTGTCGCATCAATACTAATAACCAACGGCAATGGTTGCAGTGACTCAAAACGCAGCGACAACCCTTTATCCAGCGCCGAGACTCGCATTAGAGTAAATACATCAGCCATTAAGCTATCTAAATTAACGTCACTACAACTGAGCTCTAATTTATCAGCAGCTATTTTAGATAAATCGAGTACATCATTTAACAAACTTAATAAGTGCTTACCATTGCGATAAATAACACCTAACTCATTGTTTGCATGCTCATTAAAATCGCTTTGCATCAATAGCTCTGTGTAACCTAAAATTGATGATAACGGTGTACGTAACTCATGACTAAGGTGGGCTAAAAAACGATCTTTTGATCGGTTTTCGGCTTCCGCCTTTAAACGTTCTAGACGTTCATCTTCAACATCGCGTCGGGCTAATGCATAACGAATAGAGCGGGCAAAGCGACTTGAGCTCATTTCACTTTTTACAAGATAATCAACAGCCCCAGCATCCAATGCGGCTAAATCAATGGCATCGTTTGATTGCCCCGTGAGCATGATGATAGGACCATTAAAACCATTTTCTACAGCTTGCTTTAATACTGCTAAGCCGTCTGAAGCCCCTAAGCGGTAATCAAGCAAGCAAATATCGTGCTGATTTTTACTCAGTACCTCAACTGCCTGCTTGGGATCACTGATCCACTCTATATCAAATGTATGCGAACTCAGCTGCTCTAGATAATCACAGGTTAAAATATAATCATCTTCATCATCTTCGACAAGTAACAGTCTGGTTGCCTTATCTAACATAGCGTCTCCAGTTTTTATTCATAATTTAATCATTAAACGTACTAGGTAGCTCTACAAATTCTACCCAATATTTACCCAAGGTTTTCATCAGCTCAACCAAGCCATCAAACGTAACTGGTTTAGTAATATATGAAGCTGCGCCTAGGTCATAACCTTTAACCATGTCTTCTTCTTGCTTAGACGTAGTTAAAATAACAACAGGAATACCTTTTAAGTTTGGATTGCCTTTAATCGCTTGCAACGCTTCGCGCCCATCCATACGTGGCATGTTTAAATCTAATAAAATCAGGCCTGGTCGTGGCGATGAGCTTTTATCTTCAAACTTACCTTTGCGCTCAAGGTACTCTAAAAGCTCAACGCCATCTTCAACAAAATATAGCTCGTTAAGTACACGACTTTCGGCTAATGCATCCTGTGCTAGTAAACGATCATCTTCATCATCATCAGCCATTAAAATTGTAATTGGTTTTACTTTAGAAAATGGCATTTAAGCCTCTCCTTGCAATGTGAAAAGCTCACTTTCCACAGGTAATTTTATGATGAAGGTTGCTCCCTCACCGGCTTCGCTTTGCGCCGTTATCGTACCGCCGTGACGCTCTACAATACGTCGGCACACGGATAAACCAATCCCCGTGCCTTTATATTGCGAACGCCCGTGTAACCGCTGAAACGGAACAAAAATTTTGTCGGTATATTCTGCTGCAAAACCAATACCGTTATCTTTCACTGTAATGATTTGCCATTCCAGCTCAGTATTATAATCATCGTTAAACTCAGTGTGATGCTGATACTCGATACTGATAATTGGTGCTACATCTGGACGTCTAAATTTCACCGCGTTTGAAACCAAATTCAAAAATAGCTGCTGCATTTGACTCAAATCTGCTTGTATTACTGGCATTTCACCCACCTTGACCTGTGCATTTGACTCTTTAATCGCAATTTCTAAATCGCTTAGCACATCATCTAGTACTTGCTTTAAATCCGTATCTGCAAAGTCTTTACCACGTGTTGTCACTCTCGAAAACTCTAACAAATCATTTATTAAATTAGACATTCTTTGCGCTGCATTTTTCATACGCGCGATGTAATCGCCACCTTTTTCACCCAATTCGTCTTTAAACATGGTTTCTAAGCGGTCACTAAATGCTTGAATTTTGCGCAATGGTTCTTGTAGATCATGGCTGGCAACAAAAGCAAACTCTTCAAGCTCACGGTTACTGCGAGTTAATTCATCAGAGTACAAAGTGAGCTCTTGAGTACGTTCGGTCACTTTACTAGCCAGTGTTTCGTTTTGATATTCAAGTTCCTGTTGATATTTTGCCGCTGTATGTAAATTAATACGCGTGAGCATAAACATGCCAAGGATCAATAAAGCACTGGTCACGGCCGTAATTGCAAAAGTGAGTTTGGCTTCTTTTTTAATTTGCCCTAACTTTCGAAACTGCACAGCCTTAAAAGCAGACTCAGCATCTTGAATTTCATCAGCAAGCTCTCTAATTTCTTCGTAAAGCTTACGGCCTTGATGGGTCTCTAGTAAATAATGGGCACGACGCTCTTTATCTGCTAACGCTAAATCAACGGTTCTGGTTAATACTGCAACTTTATCATCAACCAAAAATAGTAAGCGTGCTACTTTTTCAGCTTGGCCTGTAATCTCAGTACGTAAATTTTTAACCAGTGTAGCTTGTGAATTGAGTTGCATTATAGCATCGTTATAAGGGGCTAAATAATCTTTATCGCCCGTTAATAAGTAACCACGTTGCCCTGATTCTGCCTGCACAATTGAAAGATGAAGCTTCTCAATTGCTGTGTTTAACATATTAGTATCATCTAAACGCTGCTGGGTTTGAGTCAGGCTTTGAATGGTATTCATTGCCAAAATCGCATTTCCCACCACTATACACAGCAGCACCGCGATAAAACTGGCCCAGGTTACCTTGACCTTACCTTGTTGCTTTTGCAGCTTCATCTACATTCCTTAATGGTAACAATCACTTTACAGAGTCCAAATCCGAAATTGTTTGCAATGAATCACTACATTGCTGGCAACTGTTTATTATTTGATCAAGTGCTACCAATGCTTTATCTTTTGGCATATCATTTTCTAGCACTAATTTGATCAATTCTGCATTCATCGAAATACGATTCAAAGGCGCCCGCGCATCATGAATCAGCTTATTGATTTTATCGTTATTAGCCATGCTACTCCTTTACTGATTACGTGAATTTAATTTAGTTATACTCGCCAATGCCACCATAAGCATTTAGACGGTTGTATAGAGTTTTAGTGCTTATACCTAACATTTGCGCTGCTAAGGTCTTATTGCCTTGTACTTTGTCTAAAGTAGCATGGATCAGCTCTTTCTCAACTTCTTCAATTGTTTGTCCCGCACTCACCTGATTAGCCTGAGTTTGTTTGTTTACTCTTGAGAAAGGCGACTCTAAGTTTTCAGGTAATGTAATTACTTTGCCTTTTGGGTCACTCATAATAAATGCGCGGTGAATCGCATGGCGAAGTTCACGCACATTGCCTGGCCATTCATAACTTTCGAGCTCTTTTAACTGGCTAGCTTGCCACTTAAAATCTGTGTCATTTTCATCATTAAGCTGCTCTAAAAATGCTTTAGCTAAAAGCTCAATATCTTCTTTACGATCACGCAAAGACGGAATATCAATTGGAAAAACAGCTAAACGGAAATAAATATCTTCACGAATAATATTATTTTGTGCTAAATCGGTGAGTGAACGGTTGGTTGCTGATATCACTCGACAATCAACCGGTAACTCTTTATTACCGCCAACTCGCGTTACTTTTTTAGTTTCTAGCACACGTAACAAATTCGGCTGCATATCAATTGGCATTTCAGTTACTTCATCTAAAAACAAAGTGCCGATAGTCGCTTGTTCAAATACGCCTTCTTTACGAGCAATAGCACCTGTAAAAGCTCCCTTCTCATGCCCAAACAATTCGCTGCCAATTAGCTCTTTTGATAATGCCCCACAGTTTGTAGCTACTAACGGGCCTTCACATTTACTTGCATTGTGTATTGCTTGAGCAACCACTTCTTTACCCGCACCACTTTCCCCCATAAGCATGACATTAGCATTGGTATTTGCTACTCGCTCAATCATGGTGTAAAGCTGTTGCATAATCGGTGATTCACCAATCAGTGTACCAAAATGCTTATTGATAGTTGGTGTAGTTTTTTTCTTCTCAGTGTTCTTTTTTGGGCTAAGAACGCGTTCAATATCTTCTCGTTGCAGTGGCTTAACTAAGTGCCCCACATTTGGCGCACACATTTCCGCCAGTTTTCCTTTAACCGAAGGATGGCCAGAAATTAAGGTGATTTTTGGCGTTTTACCAATACTCTGAAGATGTTCAACTAAGTGTAAGCCACTACCATCCGGCAGCATGAAATCCAGAAATACGTGGTCAAATGTATTATTAACAAACCACTCTTGAGCTTCTGCCAAATTGGCAGCAGTATTAATGTTATGTCCTAAAAACTCTACGATATGACAAACGACATCACTAAACTCGCTATCATCATCAACTAACAGTATGTTTAACATGATAAATCCCTATGCTTATTATCATTGCCCAGCCCCACATCTTAACGGCCTTATTCTACAAAATCGATGCTTAACTGAAAATTTACGTTATCTAAATAGATTTAGATCTTTTTTGAGGTATAATTTTTAAATTAAATTTTCGGGGGCATTCTGATGCGCTTACTTAAAAGCACCATTCATCCCAGTGTGAGTGCCAGCGAACCTAGTCAATTTACTCGCTTAACAAGCCGTGCTATTACCATAAAAGGCAGTGATATTTTACTAATGTACACAGCTCGCTATGAAGACTTTAGCTTGCCTGGCGGCGGCATCGATGAAGGTGAAAGCATAGAGCAAGGATTAATCCGCGAGCTACAAGAAGAAACTGGCGCGCAAAATATCAAAGTACTGCGTGAATTTGGGCTTTATGAAGAATACCGCCCTTGGTATAAAGACAATTTTGCAGTGATCCATATAAAGTCTTACTGCTATTTTTGCAGTATCGATGAGCAATTAGGGCAAGCCCAACTAGAGCATTATGAGCAACAAAATGGCATGGTCGCTAAATGGGTCAACATTCATGATGCTATTGCCCACAATGAGCGCACTCTAGCGACAAGTGATAAACAAGGGCTATCCATTATTCGCGAGACCTATCTATTAAAAGAAATAGCTAAGACTCTTTAGCTGTTATGGTTGTACTTTTTAAATAATGAAATCGATACAAGCCCAACACGTTACTTGCTAAAAATAGGCACTCCATTAATACCGCCACAGGAGAGCCTAGCAAAATATTATGGGTAATCCATAAGCTTGTCCCTACGACCATCATTATACGTAACCTTAAATCCTGAGATTGAAACGACGCCACGGTCTGAATTAATGTTGCGCCTAAGGCAAGCCCACTCAAAGCTCCTTGCCACGTCAAGTAAGCGGCAAGTGTGCTCAGTCCCATAAAACAAATCATTGCTAAATATTGCCTAGCAAACACACAATATAAATAACGAACAGCTGCAACGAGCATTAACCAGCCAGCACTTTGTTGCTCTAATAAAAAGAAATGGCTTGCCGTTAATAGCACAGAGCTAAATAGACACAGTAAAATTAATCGTCGAGATCGAAATTGAAAGGAAGCTAAATCTAATAACGTAGCTATGGCAACCAAACATTGGGCAAATAAAAACATAATGACTCCTGAAAAAACAGCAGTCTAATTGAGCTACCCTAGCAGCGCCTTAACTTAAGTTAAGGCGCTGGCGAATTCGTGATAAAGAAATGGCTGAAATACCAATATACATTGCAACTTCTGTTAAAGTTAGCTGTGCTAGCCAATGTGGTTTTTGCGTCAATAAATAACGATAGCGTTGCTCTGGAGTATTAAGCAATAAAAAAGCCTCTTTAGCTTCTTTAAATATTAATTGCTGGGTTACTAGTTGCTGCTTTAATTCTTGCCAGTCAGGCTGCTCAAATACAGCCAAGGGAAGCGCAATTAACCGTGCAGATTTAACCACTTTTAACTGATAAAGCGCAGGGCTATTTGTTAGCCAATTAGCAAATAAAAGGGCAAATTCATCCTTAAAATAAAACTCTTTGCACTTTTGTGTGCCACCTTGTGAAGTATGAAATGCAGCTAATACGCCATCTAAAATTAAATAACCATATTGCTGCTTTTCTCCCTGCTGTAAGATCACCTCATTGCGAGTAAATACTTTCACCGCAAATTGCTGCTGACATTTATCAAGTAAGGCATTAGCCAAAGTTTGATAACTATCGCCAAGAGGCAACATTGTTAAGTCATGCATTGCTTGGGGCCAACTCCTTGGTAATCTCAGCGGCGCTGAGTGCATCTCTGACAATGTATTTTTGTCCGCACCATAACGGCGAAAAATCACTTTTCCCTTGCGCTTCTGATTTAGCCCGCAATGCTGTTATTGCTATACCGGCAAAAGGAAATGCGGGAGCTTGTGACGGTGTATGTCCAATTTCATGCATAATACGGTTTTCAATCCCTCGAGCTGCTCGCCCAGAAAAAACCGTAGTTAAAGCCGTTTTATCAGTTCCCTGTTGTGAAATAGCTTCTCGATGTAGCGCTGAAGTAGTTGCCTCTTGGCACAACAAATACGCACTTCCTACTTGCACCAACTCGGCGCCTAGCGCATACATCTGCTGTACATCTTCAGTAGTTGCAATACCACCTGCCGCAATGATGGGTACATTTAGCTCAGCGATGCATTGCTCGACCAAGACCGCGGTAGGTTGCTGCAAAGCCAAATCCATAGATAAAAAGTGTCCTCTATGGCCGCCCGCTTCTAAGCCTTGCGCTATAACGGCATCAGCCCCCTTTGCTACTAACCATTTAGCTTCAGCTAGGGTCGTCGCGGTGGAAATTACTTTGCCACCCCAGCCTTTAATTTGCTGCACAATGGCGGAACTTGGTAGCCCAAAATGAAAACTCACCACCGGAGGTTTGTAAGGTGCAATCAATGCCACAGTGTCTGCATCAATTGGCTGGCGAGATGCTGTCATTGCTAAACTTGAGTCATCAATACCTAACTCACTAAAGTAAGGCGCAAGTAATTGATGCCAACGCTGCTGTTGCGACTGTGTATAGCGCTCTGGGGAGTGGCAAAAAAAGTTAAGGTTATATGGGTTTTGAGTTGCCTGAGTCAGCGCATTAAGCTCACTTAATAATTGCTCTTTTGATAGCATCGCACAAGGTAATGACCCTAGTCCACCCGCATTACTCACAGCAGCCGCTAAGCGAAAATCTTGCACACCAGCCATCGGGGCTTGAATGAGTCCCCGCTGAGTATTAAATAATGATAATGCCATAACTTTCTCTTTGTAACTTTTTCAGCCATCAGAATTTTTTACCGAAATAAAAAGAATAGCTGAGTAGTAAAATTAAATTTTAAAACTATAAAAATTGATATATAACAAATAGTAAACCTTTTTTAAGCAGATTGATTGAGAGTTGGTGTTAGCTTTGCAAACCTTAAATTATTACTATTTGTAAGGAGATAAAAATGACTAACGTAACAACCACTATCAATCCCACCACTGAGCAAACTATTGCAGACTATACCTTGCTTGACTTAGCACAAGCAAAAAATGAGATAGATAAAAGTCATGATGCCTTTTTACAATGGCGCCATACTTCGTTAACTGAACGAGCCAAACACCTAAACAAATTAGCGCATGTATTTGAGCAACAAAAAAAGTCACTCGCAACGCTGATGACCCAAGAAATGGGTAAACTATACGAGCAAGGGTTACAAGAGGTGGAGCTTTGCGCAGCTATATGTCGCTACAGCGCCGAGCATGGTCAAACAGTATTAGCGGATGAAGAACGCCCAATGCAAAATGGCCGCGCTATCATAAGCTATCAACCAACCGGTGTATTACTAGGTATTCAACCGTGGAATTTCCCACTTTATCAGGTAATTCGTTACGCGGTGACAAACATTATGGCGGGCAATACCGCAGTACTAAAACATGCTGGTAACGTGTTTGGTATGGCTGAAAAAATCGAAGAAATGTTCACTGATGCAGGTTTCCCTAGTTATGTATTTAAAAACCTACTAATTGATGGCGAAACA
This sequence comes from Pseudoalteromonas arctica, assembly GCF_012927645.1. Classification (GTDB taxonomy): domain Bacteria; phylum Pseudomonadota; class Gammaproteobacteria; order Enterobacterales; family Alteromonadaceae; genus Pseudoalteromonas; species Pseudoalteromonas arctica_A. The sequence goes on from NZ_JABBMT010000004.1 coordinate 84,768, forward strand.
GCCAGTGAACTTATCAGTCACTCAGCAATCCGTGGGGTTACATTTACTGGCAGTGATGGCACAGGTAAAAAAGTAGCTGAAGAAGCTGGTAAGCGCGTTAAAAAGACTGTGCTGGAACTTGGTAGTAACGATGCTTACTTGGTACTTGATGATGCAGATTTAGAAATGGCAATTAAAACCTGTGTCCAAGGACGTATGATCAATAACGGTCAAACGTGTGTATCTGCAAAACGCTTTGTGGTTGTTGACTCTTTATATGACGATTTCAAAGCTGGCATTGCCGAGCAGTTTAAAGCCTTGCAACTCGGCGACCCTATGAATAAAAACACTGACTTAGGTCCAATGGCTCGAGAAGACCTAAGAGACAAAATCCATCAGCAAGTAAAAGAGTCTGTTGATGCTGGTGCTAAAGTAGTTACAGGCGGCGAAATCCCCGATAAAACAGGTTTCTACTACCCAGCAACCTTGATTGAAAACTTGTCACCCGGCATGCCAGCCTACGATGACGAGTTGTTTGGTCCGGTGGCCTCTTTGATAAAAGCGAAAGATAATGAAGATGCGATACGCATAGCTAATGACTCTCGCTATGGCTTAGGTGGCGGAATATTCTCAAAAGATGAAAAGAAAGCCATTGATCTAGCTAAAAAAGCATTTTGATACCGGTATGATTAACATTAACGGCTATGGTTTAGCTCAACCAAACCTGCCATTTGGTGGTGTAAAAGACAGCGGCTACGGTCGAGAACATGGCGGCTTTGGCATGAGAGAGTTTGTTAATATTAAAACCATTATGATTAATAGCTAACAACTGCCAATAATTATTATTCTAAAGGGCCTTAATTGGCCCTTTTTTTACAATAGAAGATAGTTATCACAGTATGCCTTGGTTAACCTGCCTTAACTGGCTTTGCTAATAAAGTAGGTACTAGCTATATCTTACTGACCTTGTCATTGAAGGTTGGCACTTCTCGACTCGATGTATTCTCCATTTGCAACTCATTAACCGCCTTTTGAATATCCATATCGTCATCTAATTGCTGGTTACTGTTACTAGGCTGATGCACTAACTCAGTTAAAAGTGCAAAATGATCCGAGCCATACTTTTCTAGCCGTTTAATGCGTTTAACAGTAAAGGCATGGCTATGAAATAAATGATCAAGCGGCCAGCGCAAAAAGAAATACCCAGCATGAAAGGTATTAAAAAAACCTCGCCCTTTGCGGGGATCTAAGAGGTTACTGATTTCCATAAATAAACGGGTACTTCTTGACCAAGCAACGTCATTCAAATCGCCGGCAACAATAGTTGGACGTTTGTTATTCTTTAAAGCTTTGGCCAGTAAAATAAGTTCGGTATCTCGTGGCCTTGAGGTATCTTCTTCCGTAGGGCTAGGCGGTGCAGGGTGGATAAAGTGACCCTGTACTTCAACCCCTTGAACGGTTTCAAATAGAATGTGGATTGAGGGAATGTCGCTCTCTACAAGCTCACACACTTGTTGCTTTTTTATTTTATATTTACTGTATAAATGCATGCCATAGCGATTATCTTTCGGGCAAAAAACTTTATAAGGGTAATCTTTTTCAATGACTGCAAGTTGCTGCTGCCATTTAATATCTGACTCAAGCGTAATTAGTAAATCTGGTTGGTGTTCATCAACTAAATCTATTAAGTCTTGGTAGCGAGTATTCGACATCAACACATTAGCCGACATAATACGAATACTATGCTCACTGCCTGCTGGGCTCTGCGCCACTTCTTTTTTAGCAAGCCATGTATATGGATATATCCATTTACCTTGAATCAGCAAAATAACACTTGCCATTATTAGCGAACACACAACTAAAAGAGATAGTTCACTCAATGCAAAATAAGCAGCCAAAAGCAACCCGCACAACGCAAGATAAAAAACCTGTAAACGAACAAAGTCGCCACCACGAACTAAATAATGTTGGCTAAAAGACATAGGTAAAAGTGTTACAACTAACAACACACTCAATATAAAAACCAGCAAAATTAGCATTCATTAACCCTTTATTATTTTAGTGTTTTTATAACAACTCAAAATTGACAGTATCACTCGAGTACCTGCACCATATGAACAATGGTATCGTCCACCTCAACAGAAATACAACCATCACTGTTTATCGGTTTTACTACTCGAATATGACGATAGATATCGTAATCTAATCTATCACCTTTGTGGTACTTTTTTTGCCAACTAGGAGGCGATTTTTTATAACATGCTGACTTGTCGTGTTTTTTATAATATTTTTATGCTCATGGCGATGTTCATAACTGTCATACTCACTCTTAGCACTTGCTGCAAACGGTGATAGACTCAAACCAAGTACAGCCAAAGACAGAGAATTAATTTATTCATCGTTACTTCCTAGCATGATCTGTGTGAATAGCTAAAGCCTAACAAGTCAGCCTAAATGAAAGATAAAAGGAACTGCAACACCGAAAGGTAGTGAGCACTTACTTTAGCTTATTAGCTAACAATTAATTATAGCCAAGAGAAAAAATAATAAAAATCGGCTGACAGCTCACAACATATTCGTATATGATTAACCCACTTACCTAATGGAGTTTGCGCATTAATGAATAACTAACACCTGTTTAAATTCGTTTTATTTTTTGAATTTACAGGGTTAGTGGGCGCAAAATTCGTCATAGCTCTAGCTATCAGATTACCTAATTTACTACTTTTTCGCGCCATGCCCTGCTACTTACAGAGGCATTATGCATACTTTACACGTCCATAATTTGAGTTATCAGCATCCTGATGGTTATGTACAATTTACACAGCTTAACTTTTCAATTCAAGAAAAGCTCACCGCGATTATCGGCGCTAATGGCAGCGGAAAATCAATATTAGTGAGTATATTGGCAAACCAACAACAACCTAGTACGGGACATGTTGAGTTTAGTGGTACACGGTTAGTCGTGTCGCAACAACAATTAAGTGATCACTACTTACAAGACTCCTCACACACCATAGCCCAATTATTAGAGATAGATAAAAAGTTAGCAGCTCTGGCACGTATCAGTCATGGGAGCATTGCTGAGGCTGATTTTGCGCTAGTCGGCGACGATTGGCTATATGAGAAAAATTATCAACAACAGCTGTTAAGCTTAGCTATTGAGGCACCACTGATGACCCCTGTTAACTATTTAAGCCCTGGGCAACAGCGTCGTTTAACACTTTATTGTGCCCTACAAGCACAGCCAGACTTACTGATTTTAGATGAATCAAGCAATCATTTAGACCAAGCTGCAAAACAATGGTTAATAACACAATTACATGCGTTTAAAGGACAGGTCGTAATTGTTAGTCATGACAGCCAATTACTTGATCACTGTAATGCTATTATTGAGTTAAGCAACCTTGGTATCCATTACGAAACTGGTAACTATCAGCATTTTTGCCAGCAAAAATCACTGCAACAAACCGCGCTTACGAAACAAATAAATCACCTAGTAAAAGAGCAAAAAAAACATCAACAACAAACTCAAACTAACCATGAAAAAGCACAGCAACGAGCCGCACAAGGCAATAAAAATCGTAAAAGTGCCAGCCAAGCTAAGGTTATGTTAGATTTTAACAAAAACAATGCGCAAGCAAGTAAAGGCGCAAATGAGCGTTTAGCCTCAGCAAAGCTTGATGTGTTAGCCAAAAAGCAGCAACGGCTAAAACAGCAACGGCCAGACAGTATTGAACGAAAGTTAAAGTTCAACCAACCCACCAGCAATAAACGCTTACTGTTTATTGATAAACTTGGCCTACCTTGTGGGTGTAGTAAAAACCCTGTGACCTTACAAATTAACAGTGGCGATAAATTACATATTGCAGGGGCTAATGGCTCGGGTAAATCAACACTACTAAGAATGATCAATGAAACAGCTAAGCTACCCGTAACAACGGCGATTCAACTAAACAGCAAGGTGCTTTATATTGATCAGCACTGCTCATTTTTAACCGCCACTGACAGCTTAGTTAAGGCACTAGAGGTACATTGCGAACTTGAGCTACAAACAATCCGCCATCTACTGGCGAATATTGCCTTCAAAGGCGATGATGTATACAGGCCAATAAACCAACTTAGCGGCGGAGAGAAAATGCAGTTAGCTATGCTCATTGCCGCACAAAATGCAGCTGACTATTTACTGTTACTCGATGAACCCGATAACCATTTGGACTTGGCAAACAAACAACATCTGGCGCAAAATTTGGCTGACTTTACTGGCAGCTTTATTTTAGTCAGCCACGATGAAGCGTTTGTTCAGCAATGCCGCGTTACGCAGCAATTCACCTTGTGATGATTGCCTCTAGGAATAAGAGTTGTTACCTTTACGCTCGATTAAATAATTCAATTGCTTAGGAAAAATAATGCGCTCATTAATTGCAATCCCGTTGTTACTTATAAGCTGTGAAGGGTTAAGTCAGCAACAAAACCCCAACATTGAACGCATTACCACCACAGCGTCTCGGGTTGACGTTAGCGCCGATCCGCTACTTTTAGTAATAAGCAGTATCACTAAAGTGCAGTTGGATTTAATTGCGCCGACCCATATCGAGCAAGTTTTAAAACAAGTAGCAGGTGCCAATGTACAACATGGTAACGGCCAAGAATATTTGCCCGCACTGCGCTCCCCTGTACTTTCTGGGGCTGGCGCATGCGGTGGGATCTTAACGGCTGAAGATGGTATTCCACTGCGTGCGGCAGGCTTTTGTAATATCAACGAGCTATTTGAAGCCCACACTGAAATGGCCGAGCGCGTTGAAGTTTTAAAAGGCCCAGGCTCTGCGCTTTATGGCTCAAATGCAGTACATGGCGTGATTAATGTGATCACCCCAGACACCACCTATGATAAGCACTTACTCGGCCTTGATTTAGGGTCGTACGGCTATAGTCGATTTAAATTGCGCAGCGGGAAAGACTTAGACGATCAAGGCATTGGAATTAATGCCAGCGTGACGCGTGATACGGGTTATCGTGATGATGAAAGCGTCGACCAAGAAAAACTCAACCTGCGTCATCGCTATACAAGTGATGATCTATCCGTCACTACAGGATTGAGCTACACCCACTTAGCTCAAAAAACTGCCGGATTTATTGAAGGCTTTGAAAGCTATAAAGACGATGAAATAGCCCAGCAAAACTTTGACCCTAATGCATTTAGAAAAGCCCGTTCATTTCGGCTTTGGTCAAAAGCGCAGTGGCAAACCGCACAAGATACACTCACCATTACCCCTTATGTTCGCAACCAGAGCATGACCTTTTTTAAGCACTTTTTACCAGGCACACCGCTTGAAGAAAACAGCCAAAACGGCGTTGGTATTCAATCACTTTGGCAACATGCGTATTCAAATGAATTAACTATTAATTTAGGGCTAGACAGCGAATACACCCGCGCAGATTTTTTGCAATATCAAGATGAGTCAACTCAGGGTTCAGCATTTTTAGTCGCTACAGTACCACAAGGTAAGCATTACGATTACGATGTAACCAGCACACTACTCGCACCTTTTATTAGCCTTGATTGGCAATGGCAGCAACTCGCTATCAGTTTAGGCGCTCGCTTTGAGCAACTCAATTACGACTACAACAATAATATGTTGGCGGGACGTACAGACGAGAATGGCAATGAATGTGGCTTTGGCGGTTGTCGTTATTCACGCCCGCCAAGTGGCGAAAATAAATTTACCAACACCTCGCCAAAACTTGGTCTGAGTTATCAGTTAAGTGCTGATAATTACTTATATGCAAACCTTTCGCGCGGTTACCGTGCGCCCCAAGCAGCCGAATTGTATCAGTTGCAACGCGATCAGCAAGTGGCAGTTCTTGGTTCTGAAACCGCCGATAATCTAGAGTTCGGCTTTAAAGGCCAGCTCCAGCAACTGCACTATGTTTTCTCGGCTTACGCGATGAACAAAGAAAACGTGATTTTTCGCGACAGCGACTTTTTTACCATTAATGATGGCCAAACTCATCATCGTGGCATTGAGCTGGAGCTTGATTATCAACTTACTCAGTCGATTCAACTTGCCCTAGCAGCAAGCCATGCGGTGCACACATACGACTACGACCAAGTTTTATCTGGAGTGAACATTAACGGTAACGATATAGATACGGCGCCGCGTAATATCGCCAATCTACAAGCTAACTGGCAAGTTACCAACAACACCCTCGTTGCTTTAGAATGGCATCATGTTAGTGATTATTTTACCGACCCTGAAAACCTACACAGCTACGACGGCCATGATTTGATTAACTTACGTGGCGCTTGGCAAATCACTGAGCAACTAAAGTTAACAGCACGAGTTAATAATCTATTTGATGCCGCTTATGCTGAACGCGCCGATTACACCAGCTTCACCGGCGACCGTTATTTTCCTGGGCGACCACGTAATGTAATGTTCTCAGCAAGTTACGCTTGGTAGCTACCTAGCTTTGAGTTCGCCATTATAGCGAACATAAATCGATTACATTTTACTGTAATAGCTGTTTATACTGCTCAGTTAAGTGCACCTTGAGTTCTGGGTGCGCTACTAATAATTCAACGAGCTGTGCTTTAGCGGCTGTTGTATCACCCTCAGCGATGAGTGTGTCTATAAGTTTAAATTTATTTGCCACATTCTCGGTGATAATTTCAAGCTCTACTAACAACGCACTTTTTGCTGTCATGCTTTGTGCTTCAAATTGCCTTCCTGCCATTTTTTCACTACGTTGACGCTGCTGGGATTGTCTTAATTGCATTGTTTGAGTTTGAGTTTGAGCTTGCGCTTCGCTTGGCATTATTTCAAACGTAGCGTCTTGTTCATCATTTAAAATTTTCAGCTCGTTCAGCTCTGACGTTTGATGATACTGTGCGCTATTTTGCACATATAAAACTGCCACTAATACCAGTGATGCAGCTGTCGATAATTGCCCATACCAGGTTTGATAAAATCGCTTAGGTTTAGTGATTGGAGTTACTTTATTAGCTGTAACGTCATCTGCTGCACGTTTTAGTATTTGCTCATCAAGTTGTGAACTTGGCTGCTCCGTTGCACCCCGTTTATAAAGTGAAGCAATATCATGATTGGTGAATTTATCACTCATCGTTAGTCTCCAGTTTATACTTAATACATTGCTTTAACTTGGCTACGGCATAGCGAATGCGGCTTTTGATATTTTCAGTTGTTTCAACCACTAATTCGGCAATTTCTTTGAGGGTCAAATCAGCTTCGTGTTTAAGTAAAAACGCTTCTTTTTGCTCGCGGGGTAATTGCGCTAAACATGCTTTTAACTGCGTTGCTTGTTGCTCCAGCTCAAATTTTTTAGAATCTGATTGATTGTTATGATCAGCAACCTCGGCAATTTCAATGTCTTGATTATCGCTCTCTAGCCATTTGTTTTGCGTAGCAGTTCGGCGGTAATGATCAATCAATTCATTATGGGCAATACGATACAACCAGGTCGTAAATTTGGCGCTCACTTGATATTTCGAGCGTGCTTTTATGAGCTTGTTCCATACTTCTTGATAAAGCTCTTCAGCCACTTGCGGGCTTGCGCACTGGCGTAAAAAATAACGATATAAGCTATTTTTATGGCGCAGGTACAGCTGTGAAAAAGCCTGTACATCGCCTTGGCCGTAACTCAACATTAATTGCTCATCAGCTAGTTCTGTCATAACGTCCTTTACTTGTACCCAAACCTCCTCAAGATGCGTGTTTCAGTTGGGTATACTACAATGCCGCAGCATTATTAACGAGTTGCACAAACTCACTACGATAGCCAAATGTGTCTATGCCTTTGTTAGCGGTTGCCAATTTAGCACAATCTTCATACTGCCAGTCTCCGGTATATTTTGCACCTTTTAATAATTGAGCAAACCCAGCGACCGCCGCGGCAAATTTAAAGTCTTGGCTGGCTTGCGATAAAGGCAGCTCACCTTTAGGTGTTGCAACAACTTGAGTGAACAACTGGCTTTGCTCAGCGTCAGGCTGTTTATAACGCACTTTTACAAAGGCGAGTTCATTGCTGGTAGCCAGTTTTTTGTCTTCTTTAGATTGGTAACGCAGCTCATCGATTTGTTTATGTTCGGAATTCGCTAAGGTTATTTCATACAGTGCCGTCACTGTATGCCCTGCCCCTAACTCTGCGGCATCGACCTTATCGTTATTAAAATCTTCATTAGCGAGTACGCGATTTTGATAACCAATTAAACGATATTCAGCGACCTGCTGTGGATTGAATTCCACCTGAATTTTGACATCTTTGGCAATAATTTGCATGGTGCTGCTTAGCTCATCAACCAGTACTTTGCGTGCTTCGTTTATGTTATCTATGTAAGCATGCTGGCCGTTACCTATATTTGCCAGTTGCTCCATTAGGCCATCATTATAATAACCTTGGCCAAAACCAAGCGTGGTCAAAGCAACGCCCGTTTTACGTTTTGCTGCCACCAACTCTTTGAGTTTATCAACCGATTGCACGCCTACATTAAAGTCGCCGTCGGTGGCTAAAATCACCCGATTAATGCCACCTTTTTTAAAGTTTTGTTGTGCTATTTGATACGCAAGCTCAATACCTTGCTCGCCATTTGTTGAACCGCCCGCAGCCAGTTTATCTAACGCAGCACTGATAACGTGTTGATAATTGCCTTTCGTTGCTGGCAATACCACGCCTGCGGCACCAGCGTACACAACAATAGCAACAGAGTCATTTTCATCTAATTGCTTAGTTAACATGGTTAAACTGGTTTTTAACAAGGGCAACTTGTTTGGCACATTCATCGAGCCAGATACATCCAGTAAAAACACTAAATTCGCCGCCTTTAAATCAGCTTTTTCGACCTCAAAACCTTTAATGCCAATTTTAAGTAATTGACGATCCTCATTCCAAGGCGCTGTTGCCAACTCAGTATGCACCTTAAAGGGTGAACTAATATTTTCGGGCGCACTGTAGCCATAATCAAAATAGTTAATAAAGGCTTCTTCGCGCACAGCATCACTTGGTGGTAGCTGCCCCATATTCAACATTCTACGGGTATTGCTGTAACTACCGGTATCAACATCAATTGAAAAAGTTGATACCGGCTCTGTGATTGTTTGCTTAACAGGATTTTGCTGGGATTTTAAATAGTTTTCGCGATCTTGCTTTGACTCAAATACCACCTTATCAACTGGAGCTGGCGGCATTGGCTGCAATACTGGTCGCTGCCTAGCAACACTTTCATGCATCACCCCTTGCGGCATTGCTGCATAACTTATAGCATTTTGCCTCTGCCTTTTTTGCACTTGTAGCTCTAATTGCTGTTCATCGTTTTGTTTGTTTTGCGCCGCGTTGTTTACTTGGCTTTGTTGATCATCAACATCACGTGGCGCACTTTGCTCACAGCCAGTTAAGCCGGCTATCACCGCAAGGCTCAACACAGCTAAACGTAAATTAATTTGTTGGATATTACTAATCTTGTTATTCATAAAATCACCTTATCGTCTATCAAATGAAGATCTCTAAGGCTATAAACGGATGACTTTAAAAAGTGGGGTTAATTATTTTTCTATTCATCCTATTTAATATCTACGTTACGAGTGCTGAGTTATAATTGCGATCCCTCTTTATTATTGATGATTTTAGTTTTGAACTCGATTCCCATTAAAAGAACTGCTTTTTCTTCTGCTATTTTAATTTTAGGCATTATCTTTATTGCCGCTAACTTACGCGCGCCGGTTACAGGGCTTGCTCCTGTGCTTGAGCAAATAATTTTAAGCTTTGCTTTAACTCCTTCTCAAGCCGGTATGCTCACTACTTTGCCATTAATTGCCTTTGCCTTAGCCAGCCCAATGGCGGCAAGTCTTGCTAAAAAACAAGGCTTGGAAATATCACTGTTTATTGCCCTTATTCTGATTGGATTGGGCTTGGCTTCGCGGCTAATTGACTCTATGCCAATGCTTTACTTAGGTACAGCAGTCATTGGCATCGGTATCGCAATTGGTAACGTGCTGTTACCGAGTTTAATTAAACGCGACTTCCCACATAAAGTGGCAGTGATGACCTCTACTTACGTACTAGCAATGGGAATTTTTGGAGGCAGTTATGCCGCGCTTATTATTCCGCTGGCTGAGTATAAAAGTATGGGTTGGCAATTAGCCCTTGCGTGTTATGGCTTACTTACCCTAGTGAGTATTATTGTTTGGCTACCGCAGTTAAAACTTCATACTAAGCCAACAAAAGATCTACTCGCAAGTGTTAACAGCAACAAAGTATGGCACGAAGCACTTGCGTGGCAGATCACCTTACTGCTAGGGTTAAACTCATTTTTTACCTATATTATGATTAGTTGGTTGCCGAGTATTTTGATTGAAGGTGGCCATACAGCGCAGCATGCGGGTGCGCTACAAGGTGCCTTTCAAGTAGCGTCTGCAGTACCTGGTATTATCTTAATACCACTGTTGGCAAAGCTTAAAGATCAACGTATTTTAACCTGCTTGTTAGCACTAACAGCCGCAACATGCTCACTTGGGCTACTTTATTTACCTGCATTTGCCTCACTGTGGGCGGTCACCTTAGGGTTTTGCTCAGGCGCCTGCTTTATTTTAGGTTTGTCGTTTATTAGCTTGCGTACTCATGACACCCAACAAGCCACCTCGCTGTCGGGCATGGCGCAGTGTTTAGGTTACTTACTTGCTGCCTCTGGGCCGATTATCGCGGGAGCATTACATAGTTACTCTGGTAATTGGACAACCACCTTGTGGTTATGCGCTTTTGCTAGCGCATTGTGCGCCGTATTTGGTTATTTAGGTGGCCGCAATATCACCATGACAAATAACAGCAATACCTAATCTGCACACCTATATCAATGCACTGCTTAAACGCAGTACATTGATATCTTTATAGCACTGGGGGGGAATCACGAACAGAGTAAAGCAGTTACACCCTGTTGTGCTGATGACTCGCAAGTTCCCTGTCTTTTGTTATCGTTATACCGCTAAGTATTACAAAATATACATCATGAAATAGGTGTTTCAGGCACAGTATCAAAGCCAGTTATAGTGTTCAGCTCTGTTAACCAAGATGGGCTTGAACGACACCAAATTTGCGCTTTAGGTATAAGTTGCTCGCGCTGCTCAACCGCACCAATTCGTAATGCATAAATTTTATCTCCCTCACCTACTGATGTTGCATATAACGATGTACCACAATTACCGCAAAACCCTTGTGCCCGCTTATTACCACTTTCAGCTGTTTTTATATATTCTTTCGGTGCAACTGCTGTAAACGTAATCGCGTTAAGGTGCGACATAACCACAGTGCGAAATGGTGCACTGGCTATAATTTGGCAATCAGTACAATGACAATTTATTACTTTATTTTCATCAACGTCAGCGGTGTAAGTTACTTCACCACAATGACAACGTCCGGTAATTTGCATAATAATTCCTACATTAAGTTTTAGCCGTAAAGTGGCCAGCACTTTACACCAAATAACGTGGTATATTCAACACTCTTTTGCCATTAGGTTTATACCCAATACGTTAGAAGATAATCAATCAGTAATTTCCACTCGCCATGGTGGGTTTAAGCGATTTTCACCTGCCCAATAAAGCTTAATTTGATTTCCTGATGGGTCTATCAGCTTAGCTTCACGCCATAAGTAACACTGTTCAATAATCTCTGTATCAAATTCAATACCTTTAGCTTTTAATGATTCAATCCACTGGTTTAAGTTATCACTTTCAAAGTATATAACAGCACCGTTTATAAATTGTTTATCAGTGAGTAACAATGAAAATGTGGCTTTATTTGCACATTCAAAACGCGAGTAATGATCCGTTTTTACAATTTGTGCAAAACCCATAGCCAAATAAAATTGATTGGCTTTTTCGATGTCAGTGACAGGTAAAGTGATTTGATTAAGGTTCATAGTCGTTACCTAAAAAATATTGAGTTAGATAACGACTTTAAAACCTAAACTTAACTAGAGGTCAATTAGTAATTTGTACCTTGATATTAAGAAGCTTGATAACGATTTGCTTGTTTGATGCTAGCAAAGTCATTAAAACGAACACCGTGTTTTTTCATTACCTCAAGCACTTTCTTGCTGATCATTTGGCGTAAATAAAATGGCTGATTCGGCACAAAATGGTGAATTGTATGGGTATGGCCAAAGTTAAAACAAAACAAGTTAAACGGTGCAAATAAACGGCTGGTTATTACATGCGTTTGCTCCAGCATGTTATTAACGCCGCCGTAGTAATGCATTGATGACGTCACAAAGTTAAGCGAGCTAGAGCGCACAATATTAGGCACAATCAACACCACCATTAAAAACTCAAACACCGCCATAATGTCCAACAACAACGCCGGCGAATTAGCCGCAAGTGGGATAAATAAATTAACTAAATGGAACACAATTACGCTGTATAAAATAGCAAAGTACGCAGTGGTAATCGGAAACCCTGCGTTAAATACCTTAAAAAAGCTAAACCCTTTGATTTCTTTACTAAAGCGTTTAGCGTTAATCAACAAACCGAGTAAGCTATCAACAATTACCAACGCCCTTAACAATGGCTTTTTAATACCATTACCCACTAAGCGCTCTTCTAAGTCTTGCTCAGTACCCGACACTTTATGATGGTGTAAATGCATTTTACGACGATACCATGGGCTAATTGTATTAGGCCGCATCAGCCACACTGTTAACATCATAAAGTTATGTAGAAAAGGTTGGTTACTAAAGTACTGTTTATGAATAAGGTCGTGTTCAAGCTCGTGGGAAATTGATGCTGCAATTGCAGCTAAAATAATACATAGCCACGCTGGGATAATAGCAAAGTAATAAAGCGCACCAACCCCAATTAACGCACCGAGTGATAATAATAAAATAGCCATCCCGATAGTATTTTGATGGGCTAATAACGGATACTTTTGACGAAGCTTAGTTTCTTCAGCTTTAATCGCCTTAACAATGGCTTGAATGTTTTCCTTAGCACTTAACGTGGTCATAAATAGCAACTAATAATCAAAGTTACGCAGATGATACCCGAATAAATAAAAAGCTGCTATAGCGAGCAACGAGCAAACAAAATAATGCTGACTTTTGTGATTAAGCCTCTAGTCACGAAAGCCAGCACTTTGATTGATTAATTCACTGCTGAAAGTTTGAAGTCAGAACTTGTCTTCTGATTTAGCAAGATACTAATCAACGCTAATATCGTAAAGACTAAGCTTGATAAGAATAGATTTTCTACACCGAACTGAGAGATAAACCACCCAGCTACTATCGAGCCAATGGTGATCCCAAGGTTTGAAAAAGAGATGTAAAGACTATTTGCAAATACTTTCGCATCACCTGCATTATCCATAACCCATGTTTGGCTCACAACCAAGCCAGCAGAGTGTACAGCCCCCCAAAACGCGACCATTGCTATCATGAAGGAGAACGAGAAACCCATGAAGTATACAACAAGATAGATAAGGCCAAGTGTAATAGGGTAAAGCATCACGGTCTTTTTCATGTTTTTGCCAAGTAATTTGCCAAAGATGAAGTTACCAAAGATACCAAACACACCGAACACCATCAGCATTGCACTAATCCACGTGCCGTTCATATTCGTTACAGTACTTAAATACTGAGTAATAAAGCTGTACGAAGAAAACATCGCTGCAAATACGAATATAACAGTGAATAATGACAACCACATTGATTTGCTACGTAAGATAGTCACCTGAGAGCCAAAAGACATTTTTTCCTCAACAGGAGCGCTTTCCATCAAGAACATCACACTCACTAACGCAATGGCACAAGCGGCTAAACCAAAGTAAAAGGCATAAGCAAGTGAATACTGTTCAGCTAGAAAAGCGCTAATAGGAATACCGAAGACCAAACCAACAGCGACACCACCAAATACTTTTGCTGCGGCGTTGCTTTGCTCTTCTACTGAAACCATAGAAGTGGCTGCTACCAATGCAACTGAAAAGAAAACCGCATGCATCAAGGCTGGCAGAACGCGAAATATCATCATGGTCGTGTAATCTTGCGTCATGGCGTACACCAGATTCGATAGAACGAACAAAGAAAGAATGCCAATTAAGACGTATTTTCTATTCCACCTAGACATCATTAATGTAATAAAAGGCCCACTCACCGCGACGACGACGGCGTAGACACTGACTAACAGGCCTGCTTTTTGTACATCAATATTGAAGTCTTTCATGACTTGTGGAAGGAGACCAATAATACCAAGCTCTGTCGTGATAACGCCAAAGACGGCTAAAGATAGAGCAAAGATAAACAAGCTTTGTTTTTTCATTGTTTCAACTCAAATTATTAATATGCGGTAATTGCGTACCGTCGATATTAGTTGCTGTTAGAGCCCTAAATCCAAATTTTGGAAAAGTGGCACAAAAATGTTGTTTTTTCATCAAATAAAAATGCCGTATCAATGCGATTGAATTCGGCAACGTATCAGAATCCGTATGATCAAAGGGTGGAGATTTTTTCTTACCCGATGACATGTGTTTAGAACCGTGTTGTAGGCAACGTGTTAATGGCGACAATGGGGTTTATTCGTCGTCACATCGAACCTCTAAGTCTTACCGAAATATAGCGGTAGCCTTTTAAATCTAATTATCAACTTGGACAGCATAGTAACGGATAAAATGAATTTAATTAAGTCCACTTAGTTACCAATAGACAGTCCTACAGGGACTTAATGTATTTTTAAGAAGTGTCAGCCGGCAAATTAGGCCTCAAATAAAAATCGTTATAATGAAGCCTCAAAAACATCTGGATGATGACTCGATAAAGCAATGATTTCATCTATGATGACTCTTATTTTAGGTAGGATATAAGGCGTTTTCAGCCAAACAATACTGATGGGTGCTCCTTCGCCATTGAGCTTCTCTAATACAGGGCATAATTGCCCATCATCAAGGTATTGCTTGACTAGCCATACTGGTAGTTGAGCTAAACCTGCACCAGATAAAGCCGATTGCAAAATACCTTCACAATCGGCTATCTCATGACGTGCTGAAATATCAACAGGTTCTGTTGTGCCTTTAGCATTTTTCAGCAGCCAACTATGCCTTTGTCCTATAGGCCAACCGACGATGCAATCGTGTTGGGCGAGATCTTCTTTTTTGGTAATCGTCTCTCGAGTTGCTAAATAAGAGGGGGAGGCACATATCACCCTTTTTTGCTCGCCAATTTTGCGTGCAACAATATCGCCCGAGTTTTCTAAGTGACCAACGCGAATCGCAAGGTCAATCCCGTCACTAACTAAATCAGTAGGACGATCATTAAAGGTGATAGATAAATCTAACTGCTCGAACTTGGACGTTAATTCTAACAACTTGGGTAAAATTGCTCTTCTACCGAGAACTGCAGGTAAATCAATACGCACACGCCCTGATGGCAATAGCTGTTGATTGCTTAAACGCTGTTCTGCTTCATCTAAAATGGTTATCGCTTTAAGGCAGTCTGCTAAATAGGAATCCCCATCATTGGTTAACGCGATACGTCGAGTTGTTCTATGAAGGAGCTTGGTTCCTAACTGTTTTTCTAGTCGAGCAACGCTTTTACTTAAGGCTGAACCTGTCATCCCAAGGGCTTGGGCCGCAAGGGTAAAACTCCCCAGCTGCGCTACGGTCACAAACTGGCGAACTTCCACAAACTGACTTTTCAACATTGATTAATTCCTTATGGGACTTTATGATTATCATTATATGGACTTAATAAGTAAATGTGAATCGATTATTCTGCGTACATCAACGAAATAATTACATCGATTTTTTAACTTAAAGGTAAACATGATGAATAACTTCAATAGATTCAAAGGTAAGGTTGCTTTTATTCAAGGTGGTAGTCGCGGTATTGGTGCTGCTATTGTTGAGAGATTGGCTTTAGAGGGGGCGTCTGTTGCATTTACATTTGTGTCATCCCAGGGGAAAGCAAAAGCGCTTGCGGAGAACTTAACTTCAAAAGGTGGCAAAGTCATTGCTATAAAGGCGGATAGCACTAAGCCAGAAGATATCAGAAATGCAATCAGCGAAACCATCGAGCAACTCGGTCAAATTGATATTGTTGTAAACAACTCAGGCACGCTGGTCTGGGACAGTATTGAAAATTTGACAATGGATAATTGGGACAAGACCATTAATACCAACGTACGAAGTGTGTTTGTGGCTATTCATGAAGCCGCGAAGCACATGAATAATAATGGTAGAATAATTAATATCAGTAGTACAAACGCTCAGCGCATTCCTTTTGCTGGCGGTTCAATATATGGAATGAGCAAGTCTGCATTAACCGGATTGGTCAAAGGTCTTGCTCGCGATCTAGGCGCTAGAGGCATTACCGTCAATAACATTCTACCAGGTCCAGTAGATACTGACTTAAACCCAGACAATGGCGATACATCTGAACCTGTAAAAGCAATCGGTGCACTTGCCCGTTATGGTCAAGTTGAGGAAATTGCTAGCTTGGTAGCATTCGTTGCTAGCTCAGAAGCAGGTTATATCACTGGTGCTGATTTGATGATCGACGGTGGCTTTTCCGCTTAATCAAAATACACGCTCAAGTAACTCACGATTGAGCAACCTAACCTCAAGCAATCATCACATCATGGTGAGCAAAGAGAAATGCGATGATTGGCCTTATCAAAGGCCAATCATTCAACGCCTATTAGTTTTGAACAGTTTTGCACGCTTACTAATGACATCCAGTTGTTACTACATAAACATCCGGTGTTAAAGATTGATACTATACCCATCCAAAACACTCAGCATGGTATCGGGCGTAATCTATGGCATTACTGATGAATCATACCCATAAAAACACCACGATCAAACCGTGCTTGGTATTGCCAAAAATGACCAAGAAAAAAGCCCGCAATTACACGGGCTTAAATATGATTTAGTAGCTGTTAGTCCAGACGTTTCAAGCCTAAAAATTATTCCCACTCAATCGTTGCTGGTGGTTTACCTGAAATATCGTAAACAACACGTGAGATACCGTCGATTTCGTTAATGATGCGGTTTGAAACCAGACCTAAGAACTCATACGGTAAATGTGACCAACGCGCAGTCATAAAGTCGATGGTTTCAACACAACGTAAACTTACAACCCAATCATACTTGCGTGCATCACCCATAACGCCTACTGACTTCACCGGTAAGAATACTGTAAATGCTTGGCTTACTTTATGGTAAAGCTCAGCTTTGTGCAGCTCTTCGATGAAGATAGCGTCAGCACGGCGTAGTAAATCACAGTACTCTTTTTTTATTTCACCAAGCACACGTACACCTAAGCCCGGCCCAGGGAATGGGTGACGATAAAGCATGTCGTAAGGTAAACCTAGCTCTAAACCAATTTTACGTACTTCATCTTTAAATAATTCACGTAGTGGCTCAACTAAGCCCATTTCCATGTCATCAGGTAAGCCACCTACATTATGGTGAGATTTGATCACATGTGCTTTACCCGTTGCAGACGCTGCTGACTCGATAACATCTGGGTAGATAGTACCTTGACCTAACCATTTTGCATTTTTAAGCTTTTTAGATTGCTCATCAAAAACTTTAATAAATGTATGACCAATGGCTTTACGCTTGTCTTCTGGGTCTGACTTACCAGCAAGATCCGCTAAGAATAATTCTTCGGCATCCACTTTGATGATGTTCAGGCCAAACTTGTTGCCAAACATATCCATCACTTGCTGACCTTCGTTTAAACGCAATAAACCGTTATCAACAAATACACACGTTAACCGGTCGCCAATCGCACGGTGAATAAGCATAGCAACCACTGATGAATCAACGCCACCAGATAGACCTAAGATGACTTCGTCATCGCCTACCGTCGCTTTAATACGCTCAATGGCATCATCAATGATTTTTGAGGCTGTCCACAATTTTTCACAACCACAAATATCAATCGCAAAACGTTCAAGTAAACGTTGACCTTGATGAGTGTGGGTTACTTCTGGGTGGAATTGCACGCCGTAAAAACGCTTTTCTTCGTTAGACATTGCCGCATGAGGGCAAGTAGATGTTTTAGCTGTGGTTTTAAAAGTATCAGGAATTTCCATTACTTTATCACCGTGGCTCATCCATACATCTAAAATGCCATTGCCACCATCAGTAATATGATCTTCAATCGCGTCAAATAATGCACAATTGCCTACTTTCTCAACTTGCGCATAACCAAACTCTTTCTTATCAGAGCTGTGAACGCTGCCGCCAAGCTGGGTCGCCATTGTTTGCATACCGTAACAAATACCAAGTACTGGCACGCCAGCATTAAATACGTATTCAGGAGCTCGTGGGCTGTTTTCTAAGGTTGTTGACTCAGGGCCACCCGATAGAATGATACCTTGTGGATTGAACTCACGGATCTGCTCTTCCGTTACGTCCCATGCCCACAGTTCACAGTAAACACCAATTTCTCGCACACGACGGGCGATCAATTGCGTGTATTGCGAACCAAAGTCTAAAATAAGAATTCGTGAATCGTGAATGTCTTTGCTCATTGAGGTCTCGTTAGTCAAGAACTAGCACTCAGAGTATCTGAATGACTAAAAATAAATAAGGGCTAGCAAGTGCTAACCCAGTAATTTCAATAAAGTATATTGATTAACCTAAACGGTAGTTAGGTGCTTCTTTGGTGATTTGCACATCATGAACATGTGATTCCCCCATACCTGCTGAAGTAACACGTACAAACTGAGGTTTAGTGTTTAACTCTTCAATCGTGGCACAACCGGTTAAACCCATTGCGCTGCGCAGGCCGCCAACTTGTTGATGAATGATTGTCGCGATTGGGCCCTTATAAGCCACACGACCTTCAATTCCTTCAGGAACAAGTTTGTCAGCTTGATTTGACTTTTGGAAATAGCGATCTGATGAACCTTCTTTTTGGTTCATCGCACCAAGCGAGCCCATACCACGGTATGACTTGTAGTAACGGCCTTGGTAAAGCTCAACTTCACCAGGTGCTTCTTCAGTACCCGCTAGCATTGAACCAACCATGACACATGATGCACCAGCAACAAGTGCTTTTACGATATCACCTGAGAAACGAATACCACCATCAGCAATCACTGGAATGTCACGACCTTTTAGGCCATCAACAGCATCAGAGATAGCAGTGATTTGTGGTACACCACAACCGGTAACAATACGCGTAGTACAAATTGAACCTGGGCCAATTCCGACTTTAACTGCATCAACACCAGCATCAGCAAGGGCAATCGCACCTTCAGCTGTTGCCACATTACCCGCTACAATTTGTAACTCTGGAAATGCTTGGCGCGTAGCCGCAACACGGTCGATAACACCTTGAGAATGACCATGTGAGGTATCAATTAGTAATACATCAACGCCCGCTTCAACTAATGCAGCAATACGCTCATCAGTACCCGCGCCAACACCAACGGCAGCACCTACACGTAAACGACCTTGTTCATCTTTACATGCATGTGGTTTGTCTTGGGCTTTTTGATAATCTTTTACTGTGATCATGCCTTTTAATTTAAAGGCATCATCAACAACAAGGATTTTTTCGATACGGTGTTCGTGCATTAACCCTAAAATTTCATCACGGGCAGCACCTTCTTTAACAGTAACTAACTTTTCTTTTTTAGTCATCACTGTTGAAACAGGTTGCTCAAGTTTCGTTTCGAAACGCATATCGCGGCTGGTAACAATACCCACAAGGCCGTTTTCAGCATCCGTTACTGGAAAGCCTGAAAAGCCTTTTTCTTCAGCAAGTACAATTGCATCTGCAATGGTTAAATCCGCTGTCACAGTAACAGGGAAAGAAACAATACCCGCTTCATACGTTTTAACTTTACGTACGTTTTTAGCTTGTTCTTCAATAGTCATGTTTTTGTGGATAAAACCCAAACCGCCCTCTTGCGCTAGCGCAATCGCTAAGCGAGCTTCGGTAACAGTATCCATAGATGCTGAAACTAGCGGCAAGTTAAGTTTGATACCACGCGTTAAGCGAGTTGAAATGTTTGCCGTGTGTGGCAAAACAGTAGAATGACCTGGTACTAAAAGTACGTCATCAAAGGTAAGAGCTTCTTTAGCAATTCTAAGCATTTTGGCAACTTCTCACATGTGGATCTTGTATAAGGAATTGCGGCCAAATTTTATCAGCGTTATGGGCATGAGTAAATAAGATTTCACAAATATTTATGATAAAATACCGCCATCATCGTTTTTTAGAGTCGCTTTATGGCCATAACATCCCAGCAGCAAACGATTTATACCGTTTCTAGACTAAACAGAGAAATTAGAACCGTGCTTGAACAAGGTTTCGCATCGTTAAATTTAACCGGTGAGATTTCAAACTTCATTACGCCTGCGTCTGGGCATTGGTATTTTACACTTAAAGATGATCGCGCCCAAGTTAAAGCCGCCATGTGGCGTGGCAATAATCGCGGCCAACGTTATCGTCCAGAAAACGGTGCACAAGTAACAGTTCGAGCCCGAGTATCGCTGTATGAACCGCGTGGTGACTATCAGCTGATTGTTGAACACATGGAAGCGGCTGGTGAAGGGCAACTAAAGCAACAGTTTGATGAACTAAAAATGCGCCTAGCAGCTGAGGGCTTATTTAGCTCCGCCCATAAACAACCATTGCCTGGGGTTGTGCATCGTGTTGGTGTTATTACCTCAGCCACAGGAGCAGCTATCAAAGATATTTTAACGGTACTAAAACGTCGAGCACCACAACTTGAAGTGGTGATCTATCCTGCTATGGTGCAAGGTAAAGATGCGCACTTACAATTAATTGATAAAATCAATATTGCTAATGCCCGCAATGAAGTTGACGTACTTATTTTAGGCCGCGGTGGTGGATCATTAGAAGATTTATGGTGCTTTAATCATGAGCTGCTGGCGCGGGCTATTTATGCCAGTAAAGTTCCTATCATTAGCGCAGTCGGGCATGAGATTGATACGACGATTAGTGACTATGTGGCGGATATTCGCGCTGCAACACCCAGCGCGGCTGCCGAGCTTGTTAGCCCCAATAGCAGCGAACTTTATAATCAAATCCAACAACAATTAAATCGCTTAGCTAATGCGTTTAAACATCAGTTATCTGCAAAGCAAAGCATTGCAACAGCACTTGAGCACCGTTTAACATTGTGCCATCCGCGTAATCAACTAAATCAACAAGCACAGCGTTTAGATGAATTGACAGTGGCATTGCAACAGGCGATACAACAGCGGCTCTATCAATATGAGCGCCGTTTAAATAACCTAACACCACGACTAATGCAGCGCTCGCCAGATCGCAAAATCACTCAGGCAAATCATCAATTACAACAACTGCAAGGGCGTTTAACACAAACCATGCAGCAACAATTACACAGCGCCCAACATACCCTCGCAATGCAGGCTAGCCGATTAGAATCTGTAAGTCCGCTCAATGTACTCGCTCGTGGTTATAGCATCACTAAAAATGAACAAGGGCAAGTGATTAAGTCTATTAAGCAAGTAACTCAAGGTGATTTAATTGTAACCGAGCTTGCTGATGGCGTCATTCAAGCTCGTGTCAGCTGAGGCTCGTTATTCTGACTCAGTACTTAATAATAATGAAAAATCGCGATCGCTTGATTTTGAAGTACTTAATTTAAATTGCTGCCAAAAGTCTTGTTGTACCAACTTATCATTGAGCTCGCGCCATTGGGTATGATCAAAATCATCGACATCCTTTGGTGCTGCAAGTTCAAACTTACATAGCGAACTTTTACACTGCGCACTAACCAATTCAGGGGTGATGCCAAGATCAGCAATCTGTAAAAAGTCCTTCATGGCGGTTTCGGTACGATAAGCCCACTCTTCATTACGACTTTGCTTAGTAAACTTGTCTAGCAAAGCTTGTTCGAAATCAGAAGGCGCTTGAGATTGTTTCTCGTAACGTTTAACTAACGCACGCTGTCGCGCGAGTTCATGATTAAGTTGTTGCAGTTGTTCCTCAAGCGGTTGTTCATCCGTTGTTTGCGCTGATGCATCTTGGGCAGACGAGGTAATCTCTGTCACTTGTTGAGACTGGGATACAATATCTAGCTCTGCAGCTACGGTACTGGCAGGCATTATTTTGACTTTTTGTTCAAGTACCTGTGTTTGTGTTGTAGTCACAGGAGTTGTTTCGTCAGAGCTCAACGTAAAGTAACCCCACGTTAAAACAACACCTGCGATAAATGCTAACAACAGCGACAATGGATTATTTTTACTCATGCTTAATTCCTTTTAAGTTTTTTTACTTAGAGCATTGCACTGGTGTGTGATTCGTTTTGCGGCTCATCAACGTCTAAAAAATTCTGATTCATGCTTTGCGCTGGACAGGGGCAATTTGGTTTACCAACAATTTTAGCTGGTACGCCTACAACCGTGGTGTGTGGTGGTACAGCACTTAACACCACAGAGCCCGCACCAATACGTGCGCCCTCACCGACCTCAATATTGCCAAGTACTTTTGCACCCGCACCAATTAGGACACCTGCGCGAATTTTCGGGTGACGATCGCCTTTTTCATTACCTGTACCACCTAAGGTAACTGATTGTAAGATTGATACATTATCTTCTATAACCGCCGTTTCCCCAATCACTATACCAGTTGCATGGTCAAACATAATACCGTGGCCGACTTTACAAGCAGGATGGATATCAACGCCAAATACTTCTGAGGTACGGCTTTGAATAAAACGAGCGAGCTCTTTACGGTTTTGCAACCAAAGGCAATGGGCCAGTCGATGTGCTTGAATTGCATGGAAACCCTTTAAATTTAAGATCACAGCTAAATAAGTATCGGCAGCGGGATCACGATCTTTAACCGCTTTAATATCATGGGCGACATGAGTAAGCATTCGATCGCATTCGACAAACGCCTGATCGAATAATTCACGAATGGTAAATGCTGATACCACTGCGTCTGCTAACTTATTAGCAACGATAAAACTCAACGCAGATCCTAAACACTCATGATTTAAAATGCATGAATACACATGACTCGCTAGTAGAGGTTCACGGGTAACGACTTCTTTTGCTTCTGTGCGAAGCTGTTGCCAAATTTCATGACGCATAGGACGGCCTTAAATTAATACTGGGTGTGCTTTTATTTTAGTTTAACGGATTTCATCACGTATGTGTTAACACTGTAATTATTTGTTCTGGTTATTAGATATAACTTTCTTGCTTGATCCACAGCGTTATTGAATAAACCTAACCTTGGTTAGAAACTTTCTGCGCCTTGAAAGGTCATAAAGTCATCGTATAGCTAGCACAAATAAGGAATGTATTGTGACAACGTGGCGCTGGCCTCTGATTATTTCATTACTGCTCCACGGGATAATTTTTTTAATGTTAACAACCATTAAAATACCAAAACTACCACAGCAAGAAACAGCTCCCATTAAAGCATATATGATCACTGTGCCCGCTAACACTAAACCTTTACCTGTGACTGAAAAGCCCCAGCAGCCTATCCCTAGCAAGCCAAAACAACAAATCGAAGCGACCTCCCCAAAACCGAAAACGGTAACTACGCCAATAAGCCCCAGCGTTAAAATTATACAGCAGAAAAAATCGCCTCTCTCTGCTACTGATGAAAAAACTAACAACTACAAAAAGATAGATCTAAAGCTAGGCTTGGAACATATACTTAAAGAACAACAAACTACATTACCGGCAACGCAATCTCAATCAAATACGTCCACTCAACCACTGCGTATTACGGTGCCAAAGGCACACCAAGCAAACAGCATAGATCCATTAAAAATTGAAAAACGAAGTATGCAGCTTTCTATCTATCGCTACGGTGATAAATGCTTTAAGAAAGTATCTATGGGGGCTGGTGTTATACTAAAAAGTGACTTACCTGAAAGCTATATACAAGCGATTGATTGTACAAATACAAAAGTCACAGAGGCTTACGATCAAGCAATGGACAAATGGCTAAATAAAAAGTGACTATCACTAAAAAAGTGCCTCAATAATTGAGGCACTTCAATTCAGCTTTTAATTACACTTATTGAAACACGTTATCTACAGCAAGTACCTCAATGTTTTTCGCAGGAATAGATAACTTGTAATCAGCGATCACTTTATCTTCAGCCACCAGCTCAGCTGGCTTTTCTGCGTTATAAACCATAGGGGATGTTTGCTCAGACGCTAAGCGTTTTTGCATGTCTTTACCATCACCAGTAATAAACACATACTGGATATTATCTGTTTGTAAGTTCGCTTTAATTACACGATTTACATCAGCTAAAGTCAGTTTTTCAAGCTTAGTAGTAACATACTTCACAAACGACTCAGTGTTATAAAACTCGCTATCAAGTGCGTAACCTAATTGGCGATTTTGACTGGCAACCATTTGCGGCACAAAGTTAATTAAGAAATTACGCGTTGCGTTAAAATCTTTTTCTGTCATGCCACTTTTGATCAGCTTATCAAGTTCAAATAAAGCCGTACGGGTTGCAAAGTGAGCATCGTTATTTGAACGCAGTGGGCGTAGCCATACTTGAAATATTTGCTCTGAACGACCCAAGTTTGCGCCTGGTTTTGTTTGGAACATACCCCGTGGAAAATATTCAATATAAGCATAATCACCATAGTTCATACCACGCGTTTGGCGAATGCGATTATACAAATATGCGTTAGAGCTACGGTGCTCACCAAAGTATGAACGTACTAACCAAAGTGCGGTCCAGTCTTCGCTGCTGCGAATAGTATCAATTGGGAAACCAAATGAAACTGCTGTTGATTGCGCTGACTTTTCAACAATAGTGGCATGATGCCCTTTAAGTTCTGGTGCATCAGGAATTGATAAACGACTCTCCCCCCCTTTCGGTAAATCGCTTAAATCAGCAAACATGGTGGTTTTTAGTGACTCAGGCACTGCACCAATTAAACCAACAGTTAGCTTAGCTTGAGTAAATTCTTTAATATAGAAAGCTTTAACATCATCTAAGGTCAGCGCTTCTAAATCAGATAAATCACCATAGTTATAGCTTTCATACGGGTGACCTTGATACAGCTTGTGATAAAGCACTTCTTTACCTAGCTCTTCATCATTAGATGCTTTAAGGCCTGATTTAATACCGTCAATCAGCTCTTTCTTCAAACGTTTAAAGTCGTCCTCTCTAAAGCCAGGGTTAAGTAACTGCTCACTAACTAATGCGTACCATTGTGCTGCATTGTCTTTATGAACTCGCCCTTGTAAAGAAATCATTTCTTTATCAATTTGATAGCCAAAGCTGCCTGCCAGTGGATACCGTGCTTTTTTAATATCGTTATAGCTTTTAGATGCTGAACCACCTTGGGCAAGCATTGCAGCGGTTAGCGCAGCCACGCCTTTTTGACCTTGTGGATCCGCCGCCGCACCGGTGTGGAATAACCAGTTAATATCAATCAGCGGCGAGCTGTTGGTTTTATCAAGTACTTTAAAGTGACGCTCTTGCACTGTGTGTTTACTAGCTACAAGCGTATTTAAATCAACTTCTTGCTCAAAACCAGCAATTTTATCCAGCGCAGACATAGTTACTGTTGTTCGGCTGCTATCGACAAAGTACTTATTAGCAATATCTTGAATATCTTGTGCGCTGATGCTGTCGGCCGTTGCATATGATTGATTGACCACTTCAGGGTCGCGCTCAAAATGCATGTAGCTTGCAAGGGTTGAAGCTATTGCTCGTGATGAATCTAAGCCGTTAATAAAGCTATATTTTAAGTTTGATTTTAAATCAGCTAATTTTTGACTATCAACAAGTTCGGTACGCGCTTTTGCGTAAGTGTTATTAATGGCATCGCGCGCTTTAGCTAAATCAGCTTCATTTTCAACTTTTACAAATACATGTAGTAAACCCGGATCTTTTGTATCTGGGTTGTAGCTAAACATTTGGCTAGCAATTTGTTTATCAACTACTAACTCTTGATATAAATCAGAGTTGGTTGAAAAATAAAGTTGTGACAGTAAATCAAGCGCGGCACGGTCTTTTTGCTCTGGTTGCCACGCAGTTCCTTTGTATGAAACCAATAACCAATGCCCTGGTAGGCCTTCGTTTTGCTCATGTATGTACTTGGCTGCTTGTTGCTTTGGCTCAGTTGGAATATCGGCAACATAGTCACCTTTTTGCCACTTACCCCAATACTTTTTAACCATTGCTATGGTTGCTTGCGGATCGACATCACCGACAATCACAAGCGATACATATTCAGGCTTATAAAACTTATCAAAAAACTCCTTACCATAAGCCATTTGATCAGGCATGGCTTCAATATCTTCAAAAAAGCCCATGGTAGTGTGTTTATAGGTATGTTTTTCAAAGGCCTCATTACGTACTGCGGAAAGTAACTTACGAACCGGACTGGCATTATTTTTAAGGTATTCACCTTTTACTGTTAACGCTTCGGTACGGAATTGCTCTTCTGAGTAAGTAAGGTTTTGGAAAATATCCGCTTCAATCTCAAGAACTTTCTCAAGATGTTGCTTTGAAAAGTTCAAGTGATAGTTAGTGTAATCATTGGTGGTGTATGCGCGGTTATCTACACCTGAATTTTTTAGAATGTCTGAATACACATCTTGCGGAAATTTTTCAGAGCCTTTAAACATCATGTGTTCAAAAAAGTGTGCAAAGCCAGTTTTACCTACTTCTACTTCATTACGAGAACCAACGGATACCGGAATTTGTAGTGATACCACATCAGGGTAATCCGTTTTCACCACCATGACGCGTAAACCGTTATCAAGCTCTTCTAATAAATAATCTTGTGAGAACACGCGATCATTACTACTGACGACCGTTGATTGTTCAATCTCAACTTCTTTGACCATGTTAGAGCCGCTGTTACTTGCACAGCCGCCCAGTGCAAGCGTTACCGCAAGGCTGGTTGCTAATAATTTAAATTTCATTGTTATCCCTTGTTAGTTGAATATTTTTTTAGTTATAACTACTTATTTACCACACTGATTATGCAACAAAGCCGGTCACGATAAGAGACCTTGCAGCAGATTTTCTGTAAATAGTTATGTATTTTTCATCGTTCAACTTAAAACAACATGAGATAAATTCATATTTATTGAGAAAGTTTCATTAAAAAAATCTATCTAGACGTCTAAATGGCTGTTATATTGTTTGCTATAGAAACTAATTAGCTGGAATGAGGATTATGGCTTTATCACTACAACAGAAAATTGAAGATACCAAGCAAGGTGTGTACTTAATTGGTACTACCCCGCCACGTATTGGTACTGATAAAGCGCAGCTTGAAACAATCGCTCAAAAGCTGTTAGATCGTTTACATGAAATTGAATACGATGGCGTGATTATTTACGACATTCAAGACGAAAGCAGCCGTACTGACAAGCCACGCCCTTTTCCGTTCAAACAAACCGTTGACCCTCGTGAATATAGCCGCTTGCTACGCCAATTATCACAGCAAGATGTGATCACTTATAAAAGTGTAGCGCAACGTGGAGAGGCCGAATTTAACCAGTGGCTTAACGAAACTAAAAATGACTTTGATCTAAAAAACTTGGTACTCGTTGGTAGTCCCTCATCTAATGGTGACATCAAATTGAGCTTACCAAACGCATACAAAGCACTATCAAAACAAGCTGACAACTTCTTTTTAGGTGGCGTGACCATCGCTGAGCGCCACGCAAGTAAGCGTAACGAACATGACCGCTTACTTGAAAAAACCGCACAAGGCTGTCAATTTTTTATATCGCAAGCTGTTTACAATGCGCAAGATACCATTGATTTGATCACCAGTTACGCACGTAGCTGTAAAGCGCAGAGGATTAAACCAAACCGTATCATCTTAACGTTTACCCCGTGTGGCAGTGAAAAAACACTTGAGTTTATGCAGTGGTTAGGTATCTCAGTGCCTGAGGCAACTAAATGGCGTATGCTTGACTCTGAAAAACCATTGAGTGAGTCAGTGCGTATTTGCCGTGAAAATTTAGACTTAATTTTGCAAAGCTGCGCTCATTTAGGTGTGCCACTGGGCTTAAATATTGAAAGCTTAACTAACCGTAAAGAAGAGATTGATGCGTCAATAAACCTTTATCGTTTATTAAAAGCGACAATGGAATTAAACCTAGCCGAAAAGCAGATTGCTTGAGTTTAGTAACCGTGATGATAACGCTCTAACTATTCGAATGGCTATTTAGATAGTTTAAATTTCTGTTTATTTTTATACATATCTTTATCTGCTTTTTCTAATAGTACTTCAAAGGACTGCTTAGTTTTATCACTAAAACTATGTCCTATACTTAAACTTAGAATTGGTAAGTTATGCTCGCTAAGCGCTATTTTATAACCTTCAATAATTTTCGTTGTCACATGTTTAACACTGTCGCGGCTACTAATTTGCAACACAGCAACAAATTCATCGCCTCCTAAACGCCCGATAATATCAGCATCACGTAAATGATTTTTTAGGGTTTGTGCCAATACTATTAATGCACTATCACCCACTTCATGGCCATGGTTGTCATTAACCCATTTAAAGTCATTTATATCGATAAATAAGCAACACACGTGAAAGCCTAATCGATTCGCCAAATTTAGTTTTTGTTGGGCAAGTAAACTCAGTGCTCTGCGATTATAAATATTGGTAAGCGGATCAAGCATTGCTATTTCACGCATTTGCACAAAACTATTAATCATCGCTAAATCATCTTCAACCATATCGCGCAACTGTTTGATAAGCTCTATGTAATTACGTTGATAATCAGTGACTGCGAAATCCATAACACATAAAGTGCCGAACACCTCTCCATCCGGCCAATGTATTGGCACACCTAAATATGACTCGAAACCACCTTCAGTTACTTCTGGATTATCCAACCAGTAGTTTTCTTTGCTGGCATGGCTTACATAGAGTGCGCGGTTGTCTTGCACCACTTTTTTACAAAATATATTGGTATCAGCAGAAATAACAACTCCAGCTTTATAAGGATTGTCTTTTTGCTCACTAGCAATAACAACGCGATAACCCATCTCTATTGCCTGTACAATAAACCCTGCTGGTGCTGAGAATAAATCGCTCATTAAATTGACTATTTTTTGCCACTTATGTAAAGCTATTTGGTTATCTTTTTCTAAAAATACCCATTGATTGGTTTTAAACATACTTTTACCTGCTTCAAATACCTAATTTAAGTATAAGAAAGTTATCGGCGACGGTGGGTATTTATTTTGCCTAAAACTCGCTTTTTATCACGTTCCTTTCGTGATTTATTACTATTTTTTCGATTATCTTTAGGCTTTTTGGTTGGATCTGGCTCATAACCTGCAAGCCACTGTGGTGTCAATCGCGTATCAAGTAACACTTCAATTTCTTCAAGTAACCACTGTTCATCTAAGCTAACTAATGACATCGCTAAACCTTGCTCGCCAGCGCGTCCCGTACGGCCAATCCTGTGCACGTAATCCTCAGCTATGTAAGGTAATTCAAAGTTAATCACATACTTTAATGAACTAATATCTAACCCACGTGCTGCAACATCGGTAGCCACTAACACACGAGTTGTGCCGTCTTTAAAGTCCTGCAGCGCTCTATCACGTGCACCTTGAGATTTATCACCATGAATTGACTGTGTTTTTAATCCGTCTTTACACATTTCTTTGGCTAGCTTGTCGGCCATTTGTTTAGTACGGGTAAAAATTAATACTTGACGCCAGTTTTTCATACCTATCATGTGGGAGACTAGCTCACGTTTACGGTCTTCATCAATCGCGTAAATGATCTGTTCCACTTCTACGGCGGCCGAATTGCGCTTATCAACTTCAACTAATTTAGGATCTTTAAGTAGCTTTTTACTCAGTTTAAACACACTATCGTCAAAGGTCGCAGAGAATAGTAAAGTCTGACGATCACTAGGAACATGGCGCAATATACGTTTAATTTCGTCAATAAAGCCCATATCAAGCATGCGATCAGCTTCGTCAAAGACTAACGAATCAACACTAGATAGCTTGATACTGCCCTTAATAATGTGATCCAGCAATCGCCCAGGTGTTGCCACTACAACTTGTGCATCTTTCATGGCTTTAATTTGTGGGCCAATACTGGCACCACCATAAGCGAGTGCGCCTTTAATATCAGTACCTTGCGAGTATTTCTCAAAGCTAGTAAAGACTTGCTGAGCAAGCTCTCGGGTTGGCGTTAAAATTAATACCCGTGTAGTGCCCTGTTCATCCCTTTTGCTAGTGGTCAATAACTTATGCAATAAAGGAAGTACAAATGCCGCTGTTTTACCTGTGCCGGTTTGCGCACTGCCCATCACATCATGACCAGCTAAAATCAGCGGAATAGTTTTTAGCTGTATCGCCGTAGGGGTATGATATTGATTTTGTTCAAGTGAATTAAGCAGTATAGGATCGAGTTTTAACTCAGAGAAAGTAGTCGCAGACATAAATCTAGCTTTGTGTAACAAATAATGATGCTATTGTACGCCCAAAGCGAATAACAAAAAAGGCGCTTTTGCGGCGCCTTTTTAAACTAGCTAAATGTTCAGGCTGGTTTGAGAGTTTCTTTACGTTGATTATAGAACGTAATTAAATCATCCACAGTATCTTGGCAATATTGTTGAATACCTGATACCAACATGTGCTTTTCACCACAGCCAACTTTTACGCCATTTTCTAACAAGTTAAAGCGCAAAGTAATTTTTCCACGTTTGCCAGTATACTCAAAACTTGGCTCTGCGTATTCTAACGTCGGGGCATGGATCTCTAATGTATCAAGATTAATCAACATTGACTCATAGATAACCATAGGGCGAGCTGGATTGATCATTACATCTTGTTTGCCCATAAGTGGAATAATCACATGCGGAAAAGTTGTGCCAGAAAACTCAACATAATTTTTTATTAGACTGTCGGTGAGGGTTTGACACTGGCTAGTTTTGCCTTCGCGCTTTACCTTTAACATGACTTTATCGCCGCTAGTCACATTAAATTCGTCCGCACCTTCTGGAAAGTTGAGCTTAGAATGCTCATCAACCATGCCGGCAAAAGTAAATTCCATTTTTTCACTGATACCATAACGACTTAGTACCAATGAAAATAATAAATCTCCAGGCACACAAAAACGTTTTGCATCTTTATCATGAAGTGTATTGTAATCATCAGCAACGCATTTTGCGAAACGACACCCTTGTTCACGAGAAATAGAGACATAATCAGCATGTTGCTGATAAAAAGGACTTAACATAGTTGTTCACTGCTTAAACTGCTTATAACCGACCTATTCTATCAGATAAAATTACAATAGAGGTCGAATCTGTGAAACTTTTGTTTCAGATACAAAAAAGCCGCGACATCGCGGCTTTTTAATAATTAATTATAACTTATAAACCTGCACGTTCTTTGATTGCTGGTATTAATGCTGAACCGCCATGACCATTTTCTTCGGCCCATGCTATATCTGCTCCATCTTCTAAATAACTTTTAGATAAGTTTTTCACAATATATTCACCGGTATCTAATGCATTACTGGCAACTGCATGGCGAAGCAAGTTATTACCATTACATAACACTGCGTCGTAAATATTACGGATTTTTACACGAGAGCTTTTTAACTTGCTACGAAGACGATTTTTATCATCTGCGGCAATGTACTCGCAAATTGAAACAGCTAACTGATCATCCGCTTTAACTGGCGCGCTAAAAGCAACAGAACCAGAAATAACTGCTGCAGCAATAACGAGTGTTGATAATTTTATCATTGTAGACCCTTATGTAATACTTTATAACTACCTTAGTTGTTTAATATTGTATCAACCAATAAGCCTAACCGCAATAATGTTACTTAATTTTATCCAATGTAACGAATTTATAACCATAAATATTTTTATCATCGGGCTGATTTGATAGTTCTTCTACAACTTGCCAGTTTGCTGATTGTTCGTAATCAGGAAACTGAGTATCCCCTGCGACATCAAGATCAATAAACGTTAAATAAAGTCTATCAGCACTTTTTAAAAATTGCTGATAGACATTTCCGCCACCAATTACCATAACTTCATCAGACTCACACACCAATGAAATAGCATCCTCTGGGGATATTACCACATCAACTCCAGCAGCAGTATAGTCAGTGTTTCGGCTAATAACTATGTTGCGTCTCCCCGGTAAAGGGCGACCAATTGACTCAAATGTTTTACGCCCCATAATCACAGGCTTATTCATAGTAACCGCTTTAAAGTGCTGTAAATCAGCAGGTAAATGCCATGGCATCTTATTACTTTGACCAATCACTCGGTTTTTAGCCATTGCTGCAATCATTGAAATTTTCACATTAACACCTAATACTTTTTCATTAAAAAAGAAAAAGGAGCGTTTGCTCCTTTTTCGATAACCTATTTATTACTAACGTTCATAAACAACTTCCACGTCATAATCGTCATCATCCCAACTATCCCAATCGTCGTCATCATTCTTCTTAGTAGCATCTTTGTGGTAGGTATCCCACTTAAATTCAACTTCTTCATCTTCAGCAGGCACAAATTTTTCTTTTGGCATGCTCTCGAGCAGCGTCATGATGTTATGAATTAATGGCTGAGTATTTAGCTTATTAATTGCAGAAATATGATAAATATTTTCAGTTTCGCCTAACTCTTCGGCAATTTTCTCACATAGCGCCTGAGCTTCATCTTCAGGTAATAAGTCTATTTTATTAAAGACCAACCAACGTGGTTTTTCAGCCAGCTTAGGGCTGTACTGATGCAACTCATTGATGATTGCAAATGCATTATCTACTGGGTTTGAACCATCAGCAGGCATAACATCGATAATATGTAGTAATACACGGCAACGTTCTAAATGTTTTAAGAAGCGAATACCCAAGCCTGCGCCATCAGAGGCACCTTCGATTAACCCTGGGATATCTGCAATAACAAATGATTTATTAGCCTCTGGCCGTACTACACCTAAATTTGGGATCAGCGTAGTAAATGGATAATCAGCTACTTTTGGTTTCGCTGCCGATACACTACGAATAAAGGTAGACTTACCTGCATTTGGCAAACCTAATAAACCAACATCAGCTAATAATAATAACTCTAGTTTAAGATTACGTACTTCACCTGGTGTACCCAATGTTTTTTGACGAGGTGCTCGGTTAGTACTTGATTTAAAACGCGCATTCCCCAAGCCGTGGAAACCGCCTTTTGCAACCAAAATTCTTTGACCATGTTGCGTTAAATCACCAAGACCTTCTTGGGTATCAACATCCATGATCCGAGTACCTACAGGCACCATCACATATAAGTCATCAGCCTTTTTACCTGTACAGTTACGACTGCGGCCATTGGTACCACGTTCAGCTCTATGAAAACGCTCAAACTGATAATCGATAAGGGTATTTAAGTTTTCATCAGCTTGTAGATAAACACTACCACCATCTCCACCGTCACCACCGTCTGGCCCACCATCAGGGACATATTTTTCACGGCGGAAAGATACGATGCCGCTGCCACCGTCTCCAGCTTCTGCGCGAATTTCTACTTCATCTACAAACTTCATGATTACTCACTTTAGGGATTGGCTTGTTAATTTCACTATTATATACCTAAGCCAAGCTGATTGCAGGCTTGGCTTAGGTATATATTTATTTTCAAAACAAAAAACCCCGCAAAGGCGGGGTTTTTTAAGAACCGATTCTGATTACTCAGATACGATGCTTACGTATTTACGGTTTAAAGGACCTTTTTGTTCAAATTGAACTTTACCATCTGCTTTTGCGAAGATAGTGTGGTCTTTACCGATACCTACGTTTGTGCCAGCATGGAATTTAGTTCCACGTTGACGAACAATGATGCTACCCGCTAGAACTGATTCGCCACCAAAACGCTTAACACCAAGGCGTTTGCTTTCTGAATCGCGACCGTTACGAGTACTACCAGCTGCTTTTTTATGTGCCATTTCTAAGTACCTCTAATTAAGCGCTAATGCCAGTGATTTTAACTTCTGTGAACCATTGACGATGGCCCATTTGCTTACGAGAATGCTTACGGCGTCTAAATTTAACAACCTTAATCTTCTCACCGCGACCATGTGAAACAACCTCAGCTGTTATCTTACCACCGTTTACGAACGGTACACCGATCTCGATTTTCTCACCATCAGCAACTAAAAGTACTGAATCAAATTCAACTGCTGCACCAGTCTCAACGTCTAATTTCTCAAGACGAATTGTTTGACCTTCAGTCACACGGTGCTGTTTACCACCACTTTGGAAAACCGCGTACATAATTAACTCCGTCTGTGCGCCCTCAAATCGACGCAACTAAAATATTATTCAATAGGGCGCGAAGTTTACGCTAATGTGCAAAAACTAGCAAGCCTGTTTTCTTAATTAAATGAATAAAAAATAGCTGCATTGAAAGCGATTCAATATTTGCAATATATTTTATATTAAATTGGCGTTATGCCAAGCCTTTTTAGCATTTCATGACAAATAAATTACACCGCGAACAAACACGCAGTAAGAATAAAAAACAACCATGTTGAATTACCGTAAATTTTCTCAAATAAAAAAGTTATCTTTACTAATTAAGCCTAAATTAAGCTGCTTAGCCGTGTTTTTTCAGCGAATCGTCACAAACTGTCGAGCAAAGCTGTTTTTTGTTGTACAATCGGCCCCGTATACCCATTAAAATTGGCTCGGAGATCAATGGATATAAAAGCTATCCAGGCGTTAATCGAAAACGATATGAATGACGTCAATCAACTAATTTACGCGCAAATGCGCTCTGATGTAGCATTAGTCAATCAACTAGGCTTATATATAGTAAACAGCGGCGGCAAGCGTGTTCGCCCTATGTTGGCTATTTTAGCGGCTAAAGCACTTGGCTATGAAGGCAAAGATCATGTTACTTTAGCAACTATTGTTGAATTTATTCACACCGCCACATTACTGCATGATGATGTCGTTGATGAATCAAATTTACGCAGAGGAACACCGACGGCAAATGCTGAATTTGGTAATGCAGCCAGCGTACTGGTTGGTGACTTTATCTACACCCGCTCATTTCAGCTGATGGTCGGCATTGGTAAAATGCAAGTTATGCAAATACTCGCTGATGCAACCAACGTAATTGCAGAAGGTGAAGTGCTGCAATTAATGAACTGTAACGACCCTGATACCACCGAAGATAGCTATATGCAGGTAATTTACTCCAAAACAGCTAAATTATTTGAAGCTGCAACAGGGCTTGCTGCGATTATTACCGAAAAAGACGACTCTACGCTGCAAGCGCTTAATCTTTACGGTATGCATTTAGGAACCGCTTTTCAATTGGTGGATGACGTACTTGATTACAATGCTGATGCTGAGCAGTTAGGTAAGAATATTGGTGATGATTTAGCCGAAGGCAAGCCGACTTTACCGTTACTTTATGCAATGCGCCACGGTACTGCTGAGCAAGTGCAGTTGATCCGTGATGCCATTGAACACAGTAATGGTATGGATCACTTAGAAGCTATTCTAAGTGCCCTTAATGAAACCAAAGCACTTGAGTTTACGATGAGTAAAGCCAACGAAGAAGCTGATAAAGCGATTGCGTGTTTATCTGTCTTAGATGAATCACTATATAAAGAAGCACTCGTTAGCTTGGCACGTATTGCCGTTGATCGTAATCACTAATAAATTCCTAATTGTATTAAAAATCCTTCGAGCATAAAAAAAGCCTGCAAACGCAGGCTTTTTTACATCAATCGACTTAGCAATTAAGCGTTGATGAAATCAACACCTTCTTTAATATCTTTTTTCAGCGTATCCAGCATGTCATTTTTTGCTTGCTCTTCAAATGCGCTTAGCTCGCCGTAAGAAAGAATCTCTTCTACGCCATTTTTACCTAAACGTACTGGGTGTGCAAAGTACTCTGCATCGCCATTTTCAACAGCAACGTATGCGTAATCTACAACGTCTTCACCTTGTAAGCCTTTAACTAAAGACATACAAAAACGTGCAGCAGCAGCACCCATTGATAATGTTGCAGAACCACCGCCCGCTTTAGCATTAACTACTTCAGTACCCGCGTTTTGGATACGTGGAGTCAGTGCAGCCACTTCTTCATCAGTGAAAGTAACGCCTTCAACTTGAGAAAGTAGCGGTAAAATAGTTGTGCCTGAGTGACCACCAATTACTGGAACTTTAACGCTTGCTACGTCAACGCCTTTAAGCTCAGCAATGAACGCTTCAGAACGGATCACATCGAGTGTTGTAATACCGAATACACGCTTAGCATCGTAAGTACCGGCTTTTTTAAATACTTCAGCAACAATTGGTACAGTGCCATTAACAGGGTTAGTGATAATACCCACTAATGCTTTAGGGCAATTAGCAACAATACCCTCTGCTAATGTTTTGATAATACCAGCATTAACATTAAATAAATCAGCGCGATCCATACCAGGCTTACGTGGCATACCAGCAGGGATAAGAACGATATCACAACCCGTTAATGCTTGATCTAGCGCGTCAGCACCGAAACCAGTAACCTTAACGTCTGTTGGGATATGAGAAAGATCAACAGCAACACCAGGAACAACTGGAGCAACATCATAAAGTGATAATTCAGAACCAGCTGGTAAGCCTGTTTTTAATAATAAAGACAACGCTTGGCCGATACCGCCAGCAGCACCTAATACAGCAACTTTCATTGGAATTCTCCGTAATTTGAGGTAGGAAATATTTGTGGCTCTAAAGATAATGAAATTAACGACTAAAGACAAATTTATCCTGCTTATTTCACGTATAATTTAGACCATAGTTGTAAACTTGTTGGTTTACAGCACTAAAACCCATCGCAAAAGCAAACAACTACTGCATAAGTATGCAATATTGTGTACAATTAGCGCATCACTTATGAATAAGAACCTATAATATGCAACCACAAGATAAACAAGAAGCATTAGTAAAGGCCTTTAAAGCACTTTTAAAAGAAGAGAACTTTGGTTCACAAGGTGAAATTGTTGACGCCCTAAAAGAGCAAGGCTTTGATAATATCAGCCAGAGTAAAGTGTCGCGGATGTTAAGTAAGTTTGGCGCGGTACGCACTCGTAATGCCAAGCAAGAAATGGTGTATTGTTTGCCTGCTGAAATGGGCGTACCTACAGCGAAAAGCCCTTTGCGTCAGTTAGTGATTGATATTATGCATAACGAAATGATGATCATCATTAGAACCAGTCCAGGTGCTGCACAATTAATTGCTCGACTATTAGATTCATTAGGTAAAGCAGATGGCGTACTAGGTACCATTGCTGGCGACGATACTATTTTTATCGCTCCAGCTAAAGTATCTGAAATTGATATAACTCTTGAACGCGTGCGTATTTTATTTGATACGGTATAAATCTACCAGTTCAAAACTTTCACAGCTGCTTTAAAAAGTTAATTGATGGGGCAAAAAACGCAGACCCCATATCGGCTTGAGTAAAATCAAGCCAGTGATCATAGCAATCGCCATCACCTAATCGACTTAGTAAAACTTGCTCAAATGCATTTCCCTGTGCTGCATAACTAATCGCTAATATACCTTGTTCGTAAACGTCACCATAAGGCATGTTTTGATTTAATTGCAGTGGTTGCCCTTGCTCACCTTTTAACTCAGTGCGTACTGCATGGCTATTTTCAGGCGCTGGCATAATCAAGGTATTATCTAAACGAGTGCGTCCCATTATTTGCTCTTGCTCACTCAGAGGTAGGTTTTGCCACACACTTAAATCATGCTTATAACGCTGTATATGCACGTAACTGCCTTGATCTTCAAAATGGTTGGGGTTATTGATTAACGCTGTAATACGCTTTTGGCGACCATGAGGGGAATCTCCACCGAGTATAAAACCATTAAAATCGCGTCCATCTAAAAATCGAAAGTTTCGCACTTGCTCAACCAATTCTACATCAGGGGCAAATAATTTGAGAATTTGCAAAGCAAATAAATGATTCACATCTTCCCTATCGGAACGAATTTGGACAAATAAATCAAAAGGCTGAGCACCCATAATATGATCATTATGAGTAATATTAGGAAAACTCTGTAATTCAGTAGGCAGAAATTCAGGCAGGATATGCGGCCAGTACTGTGCTCCCACTGCAACTAGGCTGGAGAGCATCGATTCAGAAAACTGATCTGAAAACTCATCTTGGATAATGCTAACGTATTTTAACTTTTTGCGTAATGACTCATCGTGGCCGTCAAATACATTAAAAAATAAATGTAAACCGTGCAAGTTTGCTTCAGCACAAATTCCAGATTGCGCTTGCGCCATGGTATTTCCTTAACTCAAAGTCTAAATAGTCACCGTATTTGCATACTGTCTTGGGATTGAAAAGGTATTAACTCAGATGGTATGGGTGAACATAAAGTTACCCAACTTACTTTACTCGACGATGGGCAACAAATAACTCAGCACACCCGTAAGCAGTATGATATTCAGCTGCTGTTAATACATCTGCACCTAAGTATATGCTCTGACCAAGAAATTCTGCAACTACCTTTGAACTTGGAACGCTAAATAGCGGATCAAACCTGCTTTGTTGGGCAATTCTCCCGCAATCCATAATCACTAGCTTATCAGTAACGAGCATTTATTTTAAAGAATTACACTGCGACACTGCGCCTTGATACGTATTGGTTTGTAATCCTTTAAGGGATATCTGCACGTATACGATTGGAAATTGTCCAAGCAACGCTACACTTACACCCACTATCAAAGGCAACCACGCCCATAATGGAAATCACTTGTGCGATATATCTCACGCTTATGACAGCTATTGAGTATAAAGCATCATAAAAAAAGTATAAAAACAAACTAACCACATAAAATATAATAACTTTTATAATATTTCAAAATAATGACTATATTTTCATTACTGTTTTTAGCCTATTTTGTTTACAGATACTCTCTATACTTACTTCATCGGTTAAGCAGTGACGCTTAAATGAGTAAACGGACTAAGGAATGATTACTCATAAACCTCGAATTAAAGGTTACTTTAGGAAAAAAGGATTCACGGACAGGCTCAGGATGAGTAGCACTAAGGATAGTAAGTATACGGACAGCGTCAAGATGGTGCGAAAGGGAATAACAACAGGGCTCGCAAGAGAGTTGTTAGACAGGATGTTATAAAAGCGGACAGACGGACAGGCCCTAAAGGGCATCACAATGGAACTGTTAACGAAGGGATAGCATCAGAACGATGCGTAAAGGACCGGTAATAGAGATTACCAAAAGGGATGAAAGGAAGTACATAGGACAGAGGCACGGATAGCCTATATCACACAGAACGAATAAGTAACCGTGTGATCACATGGATTAGTAAAGTTTAGGAGTTGATTAAGTTCAATTGCAGGATGCAGAAAATTAGAAGATTCCGCAAGCGCGACTAGCAATAGTTCGCGCTTTCTTTTTGCCCCTAAGCTTAACGACTACTTGCCAATTCGTTCATTTCATTAATACTCTCAAGTCTACTCTAATACGTTATTGATTGTGTATAAGCGCTGACTTCTCTAAAATAGTGCGCTCATAAATCATTGAGGTCGGCCGTGTTAATTAACTACAATCCTCCATTAGATCCATATTTAAGCATTTTATTTCAAGATGATGATTTACTGATCGTCAACAAGCCCAGTGAACTGTTGACTGTGCCAGGAAAAGATCCTAAACACGCCGATTGTTTGATAGCTCGCGTTAACCGTGTTTTTCCTACGGCAAAAATAGTTCATCGCTTGGATATGGCAACCTCTGGAATTATTTGTTTAGCAATGAATAAAGCGGCTCATCGTCATTTAAGTATGCAGTTTCAAGAACGCCAAACTGCAAAGCGCTATATTGCCCGAGTGTACGCTAAGCTCGAACCATTAACGGGATCTGTTAATTTGCCACTGATCTGTGATTGGCCAAACCGCCCTAAGCAAATGGTTGATCATGACAAGGGGAAGCCCTCTTTAACTCATTACACTGTACTAGAACATGAGCCACACGCCTCTCGTGTGGAACTTACCCCTATTACCGGGCGTTCTCATCAATTACGTGTACATATGTTGTCATTGGGGCACCCTATTTTAGGCGATAGGCTCTATGCTCATCCTGATGCACTGGCTGCTGCCCCACGCTTGCAATTGCACGCACAAATGCTACAGCTCACTCATCCAGTAACAGCACAAATTATGACTTTTGAAGCCGAGCCAGAGTTTTGATTGTGAGCTAAAAATCACCCTAAACTTTTTGCTGTACACGCCGATAACCACTTATTGATCCATCATGGTGGTTTATATGTCTATCGGCAAACAGTTTAAAGCATTACAATTAATTAGTTTGGTTTACGGAACTCTTTTGACTATGTCAGCCCAAGCAGTCGACTTTATTGCACCCACACCATGGTCAACAATCAGCAGTAATGATTTATCACGCCTAATGCCGCAAGATGAACTAAAACAGCTCCTTGCTGGTGATACTGAGTTTTTAAGCTTATATCGCCAACACATGGGTGCCCAACAGCGCGGTGTGGTGTTAATTATCCCTGATTGGCAACACTTACCTATCAATAACAACGGGCTCAACTTTTTACGCACGCAACTTAACGATTTAGGCTATGCCACAATTGCCATAACAGTACCCGATATTGATTGGCAAGCAGCGCCACCTGCGGATGAAAGTGAAACTACCGAACCTGCTGCGACTAAACAAGCTACAAATTCAGGTAATAGCGAACCATCAGCTGTCACACCTACTCCTGTTGTACATGTTGATGCTATCGATCATATGAGCAACGCGATAATAGATAATTATAAACTCAACTTAATTGCACGCTTTAATGCGTTGTATCAAAGTGCATTGGATGAAGATGGGAGAATTGTTGTTATTGCACAAGGTGCCTCTGCAGGAGTATTGCTCGAACATTATGGTGAATATCCCAATACCAACATAGATGCATTTGTCAGCCTTAGCAGTTATTTACCAAACAGTAAACGTAACCAACAACTTAACGCGATTATATCGACTATTAGTCCGCCGCTATTGGATATTTACTACAACATAGATAACCCAGACTTACTGCTGAGTGTGGCGGATAGAAAGCGCTGGGTAAAACGACACAGTAAATATGATTACCGCCAACGTGAGCTGTTTGGTTTGCGCTCTGAGCCTGAGCAACATGAGCGCTTGACCAAGGAGGTAGACGGGTTTTTACGCCGCCTTTTTTAAGTATTCGTAAGCAGCCTGAATATCTTGGCTTTTCTTGACTGCCAGTTCCATCATATGTTTAGGTAAACCTTGAGAAACTAATTTATCAGGATGATGCTGTGCCATTAATTTACGGTACGCTACTTTTACTTCTCGTTCACTCGCCTCATTATTGAGCCCCAGCAAAGCCAGAGCTTGAGTACGGCTCATGCCACTATTTGGCGGTACATGATGCCCTGAGCCTTCACGATAACTACTGCTTTGCCCTTGTTGACGTTGTTGCTGCTGCTGTTGATAGCGTTGTTGTTGCTGACGAAATGAAAACTCAGCTTGGTAACGTTTAAGTACAAATGCAAAGTGAGTTTTAGAGATCCCTAGTAACTTACTTACCTCTTGGAGTAGCTCTTTTTCTTGCGCAGCTAACACCCCATCAGAAAACGCCATTTGAATTTGAATCTCTAAAAACAGTTGCAATAGATCATGGCGACGAGCAAAACGCTCTTTAAAATCGAAAACCGTTTCTTTTAATGAAAAATCAGCGTCTTTTCCCGCTTTAAACGCATCTTGTGCCTCTTTTCGATCATCACCGGTAAGTCCCATTTCATCCATAAATAAACTGGCCGCACGGATGTGGGTTTCGCTTACGCGGCCATTTGACTTAGCAATGTGCCCCATTACGCCAAAACAGCTGGTAAAAAATAACGCTTGGCGCTGATCAATATCATCATCACCTTTAAATAAGCTTGAAAAGCCACCGACTTTGTCAAAGTTCTGCTTTAAACTCTTATCAAACATATGACCAAGATATAAACCTATAAATAAGCCTATAATACGCCCAAACATAAAGCCAAAGCAGGCACCTAAAATTTTACCCCACATGAGGCGCTCCTATTATATATGTGAATTACTTAATGAATTACTTTGCTATCCTGCTAACGAGTTATTCAATTGTGCTAATCGCTCTGGCGTACCAATATCATCCCAACGACCAATGTACAACTCTGTAGAAACACTATGCTCAGCCAACTTTTCTTTTAATAGCGGACCTAGGCGGTGAGTACCCGCTGCAATTCCTGCAAAAAATTGCTGATGAAAACGACTAATCCCTGAAAACGTATACTTTGGGCTACCTTCATCTAAATGGCGCAGTGTAAAATCACCATCAGGGTTATGGGCTGGATTTTCAACTAACACAATATGTGCCTCGCCCGCATCTAAGTGAATATGCAGTAATGAACTAACATCATAGTCGGTAAATATATCGCCATTAATTACAATAAATTGCTCACCAAGCAAAGGTAAGGCTTGCATAATACCACCTGCTGTTTCTAATCCCTGCTCAGGCTCTTGGCTATACTCAATATGTACACCAAGCCGGCTACCATCGCCAAAGTAAGCACGGATCTTATCTCCTTGCCAAGCAAGGTTAATAATAAAATCAGTGA
Organism: Pseudoalteromonas arctica; assembly: GCF_012927645.1. Taxonomy (GTDB): domain Bacteria; phylum Pseudomonadota; class Gammaproteobacteria; order Enterobacterales; family Alteromonadaceae; genus Pseudoalteromonas; species Pseudoalteromonas arctica_A. The sequence goes on from NZ_JABBMT010000004.1 coordinate 127,420, forward strand.
TCCCTGCGGTTTTTAGTCGCTCAATATGATGCTCGATTAATGGTTTTCCTTGCACCTTTAACATAGGTTTAGGTAATTCTGCGGTAAGTGGCATCATCCGCTGACCGCGACCTGCGGCTAAAATCATCGCTTTCATTATTTAGTGGGCACTTTATTGAGTGCTGCTAAGGTAGCAGGAATAATCGTACTGTTGATCCATTTACCCAGCTCCACCAACGATGAGTGTTCTTGCGCCACGTCACTAATGTAGCGCAGTGTTGGTAATACATTATCCATATAACCGAGTTTACCATCGCGTAAATTTAACCGGCAAAAAATACCCGCTGCTTTTAAATGACGTTGAATACCAGTTAAATCAAACCATTGCTTAAAGGTTGCAAAGCTGGTGTTATTAATCAAGCCTTGTTGCTCAAACTCAGTAAATGCATGTTCGAGTAAGTACTCAAGTTCATCGTGAGGAAGTTTAAAATAGCAATCACGCAATAACGATACAAGGTCATAACATACTGGGCCTTGCACAGCATCTTGATAATCAATAATTGCCCATTGTTGCTCGCTGTGCATAATATTACGGCTATGAAAATCACGGTGTACGGTGACGCTAGGTTGCGCGAGTATATTTTCAATTAACAACTCACAGCTCGTTTGCCATAAAGTACGTTCTGCAGCAGTGACTTTTAGCTCTAATAATCCTTCAACCAACCACTCTAAAAAAATACTTAGTTCTAATTCTAAAAATGCACGATCAAAATCTTCCATGTGTTCAACAGGCGGCATTTTTGCCCATTGTGCACTGAGTTTTATAAGGTGTTTATAGTGATTGATACGTTCTTTATCATCGAGCATATCAGCAAGATGTATATTGCCTAAATCGCTTAATAAGAAGAATCCTTGTTTTTCATCAGCATGTAATATTTTTGGTAGCTTGAAACCATGCTCAGAAAAAACTTTGTTGAGTTCTATATAAGGGGTGTTATCGAGCTTAGCTGGATCTGAGTCCATAACTATATAGCTTTCTTGACCGCGATTTAAACGGAAATAACGGCGAAAGCTGGCGTCTCCTGTGATCGCTGCTAGCTGGTATACTTCATCGTCGAAGTGCGGATTTAAAAACTGCTGTAAACTTTTATAACGATTCATTTTACAAGATATCTATTTTTCACTAAGTCAATTACTGTATTTGCCATTGTTTTCCTTTATTATGTCATTCTTACATTCAACGACAGCATATTAAGGTTAATAAATGAGCAAAACCTGGGGCATGATGATGCTAAGTGTGATCAGCGCACCATCGTTCGCCGAAACTGAACTGACACACAACTTTTGTGGCAATTCAATGCAAACCAGAGCTTGGCAACCGCTTGCTGGCCTTGACCTAGGCATGATCGATATCCGTTCAGATGATATTGAACTGCTTGGTACTCAAAGCGCAGAATTTACCGGTAATGTTGATATTAACACCCTTACTATGAGTTTGTCCGCACAAAGTGCGCTAATTGACAAACAGCATGGGTTACTTAATGCAACAGGCCCTATTACTTACCGTGACACTATCAGTGAAGTAAATAGTTCAGGTCTCAATACTGATTTAAATAGTTCTGAAATCAGTCTACTTGGTGCCGATTATAAGCTAACTGATCAACAAGCACACGGCGGTGCAGAAAAGCTAACTATTAATAAGTCTGGCTTAGATCTACTGAACGCAAGCTTTACTACCTGCCCAAGCGATACGCCCTTGTGGACAATTCAAGCTGAACAAATTTTATTATCCCGTGAAGAAGGCTGGGGCGAAACCCATGATATGGTATTGCGTATTATGGATACGCCAGTACTTTATTTACCCTACTTCACTTTCCCAATTGATAATCGAAGAAAATCAGGCCTATTAACACCCAATATTTCCAGTTCAGATCGCTACGGCGTTGAAACTGTTACCCCATATTATTGGAATATAGCAGCAAACTTTGATGCCACGATCACGCCACGCTATATGTCTAAAAAAGGCTTGCAATTACAAGGGGAATTTAGATATTTAAATGAGATTAGCCAAGGCTTACTTGGTTTGGAGTATCTAAACAAAGATGATTCGGAGCCTGATTTAGACGAACGCTACTTGTTTCATTGGCAGCAACAAAGTTATTTTGGTGAAAATTGGCGTGCAAATATCGATATCACCAATGTCAGTGATGATAACTACCTCACGGATTTAGGTTCCAACTATGCGACTCGTACTGATACTCAGCTTTATCGTACTGGCCTGCTATCTCATTTAGGCGAAACTTGGCGTACTGATATCAAAGTACAAAACTTTGAAGTGCTCGGTGAGCATGTTGAATCGTATGCGGCGTGGCCACAAATTAGCTTTACACAAACAGCACCATTTAATTTTCAAGATATTGCACTGACCCTAAACGGTGAACTGAGCCACTTTACTAATGATACGGCAATCATAGAAAAAGCTACTCGGGTGCACATCGAACCCAAAGCCAGTTATGGTTATCAAGAGCATGCTTGGGCGTTTTTATCTGAATTTAGCGTACTGCACACTAACTATAAGCAAGAAGGTGATTTAGCTAATACCGATTATGCTAAATCAGTTTCACGTACCTTGCCTAAAGTGCGTTTATACAGCCAATTAAACTTTGAGCGTGATACTACCATCTTCACTGATGATGGTATTCAAACCTTAGAGCCGCAAGTACAATATTTGTATACACCAAATAAAGATCAATCAGATATAGGTTTATACGATACGACAAAACTACAAGATGATTTTTTTGGTTTATTCCGTGATAGTCGCTTCTCAAGTGTGGATCGGATAGCCGCAGCGAATCAATTTACATTAGGTGCAACCACGCGTTTATTTAATAATAAAAGTGAAGAGCTGTTTAACTTTAGTGCCGGCCAAATATTTTATTTAAGTGACTCTGCCAAGCCAACATCACAAGGGTTAAACTCAGATACCAACTATAATGCCTTGTTTGCCGCACAAACCATGTTACATTGGCACCGCCGCTGGTATTTATCAGGCGGCATTCAATATGACACCGATGGCAAGCAGATTATCCAGTCGAATGCAACCTTAGATTATAAAGGTGACGATAATCAGCTAGTACAATTGAACCATCGCTATGCAAATGATGTCTCAGGCAATACAATCGAACAAGTTGGCTTTTTTACTAGCATTCCGCTCAGTGATCAATGGCAGTTTGTAAGTAGCTATCACCGTGATTTAGAAAGCGGTCGTAGTGTCGAGGTGTTCAGCGGATTGCAATATGAATCATGCTGTTGGGCCTTTCAAATTACCGGTCGTCGCCAAATCGAAACTGATTTAAATCAAGCGATAGGCCAAGAACAAGCCACTTTTGATTCAAGCATTGGGTTTAATATTGTCTTAAAAGGGTTAGGTAGTAAAAGCCGTTATGATGCACAAAAATTATTACAACAAGGTATTTTTGGCTATCGTAGACCGTATTTTCTTAATAACTAGTATTACCGTACTATTAGCAAGAGTATTAGAAAAAGTATGAATTTAAAAAAATTATTAGCATCCGCATTTTTGACGCTTGGTTTATGCCAAAGCGCTTTCGCAGCCCCTGTTGAAATAGACAAGGTGGTTGGTATTGTAAACCAAGGGGTTATTTTACAAAGTGAAGTAAACACTATTGTTAACCGCGTAAAAACCCAAGCCAAAGAGCAAGGACAAGAATTACCTTCAGATGATACACTACGTATTCAAGCAATGGAGCGCTTAGTAAATCAAGCGTTGATGATGCAATTAGCTGAGCGGATGGGGTTAGAAATCTCTGATAGCCAACTGGATCAAACTTTGGTTGGTATGGCTAAAGAGCAAGGCGGAACAATAGCTGACTTACGCCGCACGATTGAAGCATCAGGCGAGAGTTTCCAGTCTTATCGCGAAGAAATTCGTAAGGAGATCACCACTCAACAAGTGATGCGCGCAAACGTAGATCGTCGTATTTATATTAGCCCGCAAGAAGTTGATAATCTCTTAAAAATAATGGAAAGCCAAGGTCAAAATACGGAAGAGTATGACATTGGTCATATCCTTATTGATATTCCAAATAATGCCTCTGCGGATGAAATTGCTAGCGCAAAAACTCGCGCAGATAAAGTTATTGAATTTTTACAAGACGGGAAAGAGTTTAAACGCATAGCGATTTCATCATCAAGTGGGTCAAAAGCACTTGAAGGTGGTCAATTAGGATGGATGAGCATTAATGAAATGCCGTCATTATTTGCTGAAGCTGTTAAAGGCACCAAAAAAGATGCCATTATCGGTCCGCTTCGCTCTGGTGCTGGCTTTCATATCATTAAAGTGCAAGATATTCGTGGTCGTCAGGTGGTTGAAACGACTGAAGTTCGCTCTCGCCATATCTTGATCAAGCCATCAATCATTTTAAGTGAAGAAAAAGCTCGCACTATGCTCAATGGCTTTGCTAAAGATTTACGTGCAGGAACTGCTGATTTTGCTGAACTTGCAAAAGAATACTCAGAAGATCCTGGTTCAGCCTTAAAAGGTGGAGAGTACGATTGGACAGACCCTACAACCTATGTGCCACAATTTAGAGACACTTTATTATCTCTTGATAAAAATGAGATTAGTGATCCATTTAGAACCACATTTGGTTGGCACATCGTGCAATTATTAGATAAACGCATCGCTGATAAAACAGAGATCGCGAAACGTAATCGTGCTCACGGCATGCTGTTTAATCGTAAATTCAAAGAAGAAAGCTTTAACTGGCAGCAAGAAATGCGTGAGCAAGCTCATGTTGAAATTTTCCCAATTGATGAATAACCAATGATCCTACGTATTGCAATTACTCCCGGCGAACCTGCCGGGATCGGCCCTGATTTATTGTTGCAACTTGCCCAGCATGATTGGCCTGCACAGCTGGTTGTAATTGCTGATAAGCAATTATTACAACAGCGAGCCAAACAGCTTGGTTTAACCATCAACTTAATTCCATTTGATGAAAATGCACCAGCAGCAATCGCCCCAGCAGGAAGTGTTTATCTGCACCAAGTTGATTTAGGTGCCGACGTTGAAATGGGTGTATTAAATGATGCCAACGGCCAATACGTACTAGATACCTTGCGTTTCGCGTGCGAAAAAAACATGAATGGTACGTTTGCAGCGGTTGTAACTGGTCCCGTTCATAAAGGTATTATCAATAAAGCTGGTATTTCATTTAGCGGCCATACCGAATATTTTGCCCAGCAATCAAATACGCCTGATGTGGTCATGCTATTGGCAACAGAAGGGTTGCGTGTTGCTCTGGTAACCACTCATATTCCTCTCGCTTATGTATCGCGTGCTATTACCAGCGAGCGTTTGAGTAAAGTTGTTGGTATTTTACAGCATGATTTACAAACTAAATTTGGTATCGAAAGACCACTTATTTTAGTCTGTGGGCTTAACCCTCATGCGGGTGAAGATGGCCATTTAGGGCGTGAAGAAATTGACACCATCACCCCAACCATTGAACAGCTCAATAGTGAAGGTATGAATTTAATCGGCCCATTGCCAGCTGATACCTTGTTCCAAGATAAATACCTATCACAAGCTGATGCAGTGCTGGCAATGTATCATGATCAAGGTTTACCTGTGCTAAAATACAAAGGTTTTGGCAAATCGGTTAATATCACCCTTGGTTTGCCGTTTATACGCACCTCAGTTGATCACGGTACGGCACTCGATTTAGCCGGTACTGGTGATGCTGATGTTGGTAGTTTTGAATTAGCGATCCGCGAAGCAATTAAGCTCGCCCATGAAAAAGCACAAAATCAATGACAGATAAAGTACATTTAGGACACCGCGCCCGCAAACGTTTTGGGCAAAACTTTTTATGTGATGAGATGATCATCGATAAAATCGTCACTGCGATTGATCCTAAACCTGAAGATAATTTAGTTGAAATCGGTCCCGGTCTCGGTGCTATCACTGAACCAGTAAGTGAATTAAGTGGCCATTTAACCGTGGTTGAGCTAGATAAAGATTTAGCTCAACGTTTAACTGAACACCCGCTCTTAGGGCCAAAGCTTACTGTGCATCAAGGTGATGCAATGAAATTTGATTTTTCAAGTTTGCTTAAAGCTAACCACAACAAACTAAAAGTGTTTGGTAATTTACCGTATAATATTTCGACACCATTGCTGTTCCATTTATTCGAGTTTGCCGACAACATTGAGCATATGCATTTTATGCTACAAAAAGAAGTAGTGAAACGCATGGTGGCAGGGCCTGGCAGTAAAACATTTGGTCGCTTGAGCGTAATGACCCAGTATTACTGCAATGCCATGCCAGTTATTGAAGTGCCGCCAGAGTGCTTTAAACCAGCACCGAAAGTTGATTCAGCCGTTATTCGTTTAATACCGAAAAAACCCGAACAACGTACAGCAAAAAGCACTAAAATTCTTAATACAGTATGTTTAGAAGCCTTTAACCAACGCCGTAAAACATTACGTAATAGCTTAGCTAATTTACTCACCGCAGAAGAGTTAACAAGCATAGGCATTGATATTACTTTGCGTGCTGAAAGCCTTTCGTTACAACAATTTATTGATATAGCTAATTGGATTTATGACAACAAGCAGTAATTTAGGTTCACCCATTAAAGTATCGGTAGAAACATTTTACGTTGAGGGGCAATCACAACCTGAACTCGACAAATATGTATTTGCCTATTCAATAACTATTAAAAATCACAGCTTATGCAGTGCTAAGTTAATTAGTCGTTACTGGCTGATCACTGATGCAAATGGTAAAGAGGTCGAAGTACAAGGTGAAGGCGTGGTTGGTGAAAAGCCAACTATTGGCCCTGGTGAAAGCTATAAGTACACCAGTGGTGCAGTGCTAGATACTCCCGTAGGAACGATGCAAGGTTATTACACCTTAAAGAATGAGTTCGGTACAGAGTTTGATGCGCCCATTCATGTTTTTCGCTTATCACAGCCTAATATTTTACATTAAATAATGGCAAATTACGCAATAGGTGATCTACAAGGTTGTTATAAAGAATTTCAAGCTTTGTTGCTGCAAGTTGACTTCAACCCAAGCAAAGATCACCTTTATTTAGTGGGCGATATTGTCGCTCGCGGCCCCGACTCACTTGCCTGTCTAGATTATATATATACGTATCAAGATAGCATCACCGTCACCTTAGGTAATCATGATTTACACCTAATTGCCAATTATATGTTAGATAAGCCTGCAAATCCGAAAGATAAACTTTCAGCCTTACTAGCTTCTGATAAATTACCCGCTTATATCGACCTGCTAAAACAACAGCCACTTGCGTTATGGTTGCAACAAGAACAAGTATTTATTAGTCATGCAGGCCTCAACCCAGCCTGGTCTATTAAACAGGCTTTGCAGTATGCTGAATGTGCGCAAAACTGTTATCGAGGCCCCGATGCACGTGACTATTTCAAGCATATGTATGATCAACACCCAACCACTTGGAATGAGCAACTTACTGACTTTGAGAAATTTCGTTATATTGTAAATTACTTTACACGCATGCGTTTTTTAACTCTTGATGAGCAGCTAGAACTCACTTTTAAAGGTGGCATTACTGACTCTAATGCAATGATCCCATGGTTTAAGCACTCACGCTTTACCACCTTTAAAAAACATATTGTTTTTGGCCATTGGGCTGCGCTTGGAGGCATCACTAATCAAGCAAATATCCATGCTTTGGATACAGGCTGCGTCTGGGGAGGAGCAATGACCTTGCTAGAATTAAAAAACAAACAACTATTCAGTACAAATTCAGTCAATTCTATCTAAATAACCTGAAAAAAAACTCATCATCTGATAGATTTAAAGTTATAAATGTTAAAAGTAATTAAATTTAATTACTTAACTTATCCGCAATAAAGCCGATAAAGTCTAATTACTACTCTCTTTATGGAATTTTTATATGAACTTAACTGTCAGCCAGCGTATTTGGGGGGGTTTTATTTGTATCACCTTATTACTTCTTTTAATTGGGGGCAATTCACTGTTCAGAATCGCAAATATTAATAATTCAGCGCAGCAAGTAAATCAATTATCATTGCCTGCACTGGAGCAAAGTTCTGAACTTCAGGTTGAGTTTATCTTAATGAGTAAAGCTGCCCAAGCAAGCTTTTATACCACTTCAGCTGCAGAGCTTGCGCCAATTGAAAAATCAGTATTCGAACAAAAACAAAGCTTTGATAAATCTTACTCGCAATTACGACAAGTTGTTAGTAACAATGCTCAACTAAATCAAAGTAGTCAAAGCGTTGAACAAACTTACAAAATTTTTATTAAATTAGTAGAAGATTTATTAAAAGATAAAAAAACTCAATTAGAGCTCAATAAATCATTACGAGCGCAGTTAGAAACGATTGAGCTTGCTGCGGAAGATGCTAATTCTGTAGTTTTAGATATTATCGATATTGATGGTTTAGAAAACAGTGATAGCAGAGCCTATCAAGCGGCTAATAAATTAGAAAATAATTTTTTATCTTTGGTTACTAACAGCACTGACATGCTGACCGTTAAAACCCAAAACACCTTAGATATCGTTAAAAATGAGCAACTTTATTATTTAGAAGAGGTTGAGCGTAGTTTAAAGCTACTCAAACCAGCTGTTGAAGCCACAGAGCCTGGTTTATATAATGATCTAAACAACTACTTTGTTTCTCTTCGCGATAATATTCTCGGCAACAATAGTATTTCAGTAAACAAAAAGCGTTTAATTGATGTCATCGCAATGACAGAAACAGAACTTACTGAGGCAGAGCAAGCTACAGCAACTGCGCTAAAACAACTCAATGAGTTAGTTGCTCAAGCCAGCAACGTTGCTTTTGAATTACAAAAAGAGGTTAGGATCGACGTCGACTCAGCCAACTTATGGACTTGGGTTGGTATGATCAGCGCCACCTTGCTAGCTATAATCGTAGCTTATATAACGGTTAATCGCATTACAAAACCACTGGCAGAAGTTAACCGTGTTCTTGATATTGTTGCCAGTGGCGACATGACACAACGTCTTGACGATACAGCTAAAGATGAATTCGGTGAGCTATCGCGTAGCTGTAATACACTTATCGCCAGTTTACGCAGCTTGATCCAAGGCATTATATCTCGCTCCACCCAACTCGCTGCGGCCTCAGAAGAAACTTCTGCTATTACCGGTGAATCAAGCCAAGCAATTCGTGATCAACAAGCGCAGGTAGAACAAGCTGCAACAGCGACAACGCAAATGAGCAGTACCTCACAAACAGTAAGCAATAGCGCACAACAGGCACTTAAAGAAATCAAAAATGCCGATAAAGAAGCTGAGCGTGTTAAGGGGATTTCTAGCCATAATAAATCAACCATTGAGCAGCTAGCTCGTGAAGTTGAGTCAGCCTCATTAGTCATTAATAAGCTCCATCAAGATAGCGCCTCAATAGGTAGTATTCTTGATGTTATTCGCGGTATCGCAGATCAAACTAACTTACTAGCACTTAATGCAGCAATTGAAGCAGCACGTGCCGGTGAACAAGGCCGTGGTTTTGCTGTTGTTGCTGATGAAGTGCGTTCATTGGCTAGTAAAACACAAGCCTCAACGCAAGAAATTCAAGCCATGATCGAATCATTGCAAACAGGCGCAGAAGCAGCCGTAACGGCGATGTCGAAAGGTAAACAACAAGCAGACTCCTGTGTTGAACAATCAGACCAAGCCAATGCCGCGCTGGATTCAATCACCGCAGCCGTTGCTTTAGCCCATGATGTAAGTGAAGAAATATCAACCGCAGCACAAGAGCAACAACAAGTATCGCAAGAGATCAGCGAACGCCTTGAGTCAATTGTAGCGATTGCAGAACAAACGGCTGAAGGGGCAAATCAAACCAATATCTCCAGCTCAGAAGTGGCAAAACTCGCTGAAGAGTTACGCTTATCTGTGGATGAGTTTAAAGTCTAGGGTAAAGCAAATTCAAATAAAAAGCCGAACTTCACATTCATAAAGTTCGGCTTTTAATGATCTTCAAGCTTAGCTAGATTACTTTACCTATGCAGCAGGATACTCACGATACGCACGCTCAATATTCTTCGCTTGCTTTTTAGAGATACCTAAATGCGCAAGTGCTACACGTAAACGTGCGCGCGATAGGTCTGAACCTAATATTTCCATTGCATCAAGTACTGATGTTGAAGATGTTTTGCCAGTAATAGCGACAAATATCGGCTCTAAAAAGTCTTTAATCTTCAGCTCATGGAAAGTAGACACCGCTTTAGCTATAGCAAATATTGCTGATTTTTCCCAGCTTCGTAAGCCTTCAAGCTGCCAGATAAAGAACTGTAAAGCTTGGCGAATTACATCTTCATTAGCTTTACCAGCGGTCAGTAACGCTGGGTCGTAAGTTGGAATACCAGCGACAAAATGACCGGCTAAATCAACCATATCTGATAGGGTATTAATACGAGCTTTCGCCTCTGGTAATACTTTAGCAAGCATTGCACCATTAAACTTCCAATCAACAAAACGCTGCACCAGCTCTGCATCTGTCAGGTTTTCACGGATCCACATACCGTTTAACCAGCTTAGCTTATCAACGTCAAATACCGGGCCACCCAGTGATACTCGTTTCATATCAAAATGTTCAATCATTTCAGCAAGCGTGAACTTTTCACGCTCATCCGGCATTGACCAGCCCATACGTCCAAGGTAGTTAAGTACCGCTTCAGGTAAGTAACCCATTTCTTTATAGTAATTAATGGAAGTTGGATTTTTACGCTTAGAAAGCTTTGACTTATCTGGATTACGTAATAGTGGTAAGTGACCAAGCACCGGCGCTTGCCAACCAAAATCTTCATATAATTTTAGCAGCTTAGGCGCAGAGTTGATCCACTCCTCACCACGAAAAATATGGCTAATTTCCATGTGGTGGTCATCAACCACGTTAGCTAAAAAGTAAGTTGGGAAACCATCGGCTTTAAGTAACACTTGCATATCAACGTTTTCCCACGGGATCTCAATTTCGCCACGTAAGTAATCGTTAAACTTAAATGTGCCTTCAGCTGGAATATTCATGCGAATAACATAAGGCTTACCGGCAGCTAAATTGGCTTTAATTACGTCATCAGTAAGGTTTAAACCACGACCATCGTATTTAGGACGCAGCCCTTCAGCCATTTGCTCTTCACGCATTTGCTCCAACTCTTCGCTGGTTGCAAAACAATAAAATGCTTTGCCATCATCAACTAACTGATGTGCATATTTTTTATATAAATCGCTACGCTCTGATTGACGATAAGGACCAAACTCACCACCGACATCAGGACCATGATCCCATTCAAGCCCTAACCAACGAAGACTATCCATAATCGCTTGTTCTGATTCTGAAGTGCTACGTACTTGGTCTGTGTCTTCAATACGAAGTACAAATTCGCCACCTTGCTGCTTAGCAAAACAGTAATTAAATAAGGCGATATAAGCGGTACCAAGATGCGGGTCACCCGTTGGTGACGGCGCAACACGTGTACGAATTGTCATGGTTATGTTCTCTTTCAATGGACAATAAAATATGCGCTAAATGCTAACATAGCAAATGCGCTTGAAAAATGAATATTAAGCTGCAACTTTATTTAAGTAAGCAATGATATCGTTTGATTCATATAACCAAATGACTTGGTTATCTTTTTCGATACGTAAACACGGTACTTTTATTTTTCCGCCTTGTTCGAGCAATTCTTGACGATACTGTTCATTACTTTTCGCGTCACGCGTTTCAACTTTTAACCCTTCGCGTTTAATTGCACGGCGTACTTTGACGCAGAATGGGCAAGCTTTGAATTGATATAATTTAAATTGCGCAGTGAGTTGATCAAGCTGAGCTTGCTCTCCCGCAGGACGTTTTTTACTACGTGGTGTAAAAACAAAATCAAAAAATAAGATCAAACTACCTAATAACCAACGAACTAATTTCATCAACTGAGTCCTGTTTACAACAATTTAAGGGCACAGATTTTAGCACAAAATCCAGTAGTTTGATAATCTAAAACAACACCAAATCATCTCGATGGATCACTTCACTACCGCAATCAAAAGCGAGTAACTTTGTGATTTCACTTGAATGACAACCTTTAATGGTATCGATTTCAGCTTGACTAAAACGTACTAACCCACGGGCAACTAATTGCTGATCACTGGTGACTAAATCAATCAAATCGCCACGTTCGAACTGACCATATACACCGCGTACACCTTTAGCTAATAAACTAGCGCCCTGTTGCTGTAAAGCGTTTACAGCGCCATCATCAATCACTATTTGGCCACTACTTTTAGGTCCAGCTAACAGCCATTTTTTACGACCATCTCTGGGGGCGGTAAGCTTCACAAAACGAGTGCCTGGTAACTGTTCGCTCATACAATTAAGGATCACATTTTCACCAGCACCTTTGGCAATAATGACCTCAACCCCAGCTCGTCGAGCAATGTCTGCCGCCTGTAACTTCGTTGCCATGCCACCAGTGCCTAAACTAGTTCCACTACCACCAGCAAGCTGGCGTAACTCATCATTAATATGTGCCACTTCGTCAATTAATTGCGCATTAACATCAGTACGTGGATCACTGGTAAATAGGCCTTCTTGATCTGTTAGTAATAATAATTTGTCAGCATTAGCTAATATAGCGACCAGTGCTGAGAGATTGTCGTTATCACCCACTTTAATTTCAGCAGTCGCAACGGCGTCATTTTCATTAATTATCGGCACCACGTCATAACTTAATAATGTAGTTAAAGTATCGCGGGCATTGAGGTAGCGTTCTCGGTCATCAACATCCGCACGAGTCAGTAGCATTTGCCCTACATTCACACTATATAAAGCAAATAAACTTTGCCATGTATGTATTAGTTGACCTTGGCCAATTGCAGCAAGCATTTGTTTATCAATTAATGAACGACCACAGGGTTTTAATAATTGCTCTCGACCCGCAGCCACCGCGCCACTTGAGACAAGAATGACTTGATGACCTTGTTTTTTTAGTTCACAACATTGGCGAACTAATTCTACCATGTGCGCTTTGTCGAGTTTATCGGTGCCACCAGTAAGTACGCTCGTACCTAGTTTTACCACTATTACCTGTGCCCTTTGCATGCTTTTTACTACGGATCAAAAATGAAGAATTTATTTATACCATTTATCGGTTTTTGAACAAGTAAAAAATATTCATGCTAGGAGCATCTTTTACAAAAACCATATGATTTTTATGCCTGCTTGTACTTTTTGTTTGAAGACCATGCGATGGAATATACTTCGGCCTCGCAGGCGGGAGTTATTGTCTCGTGCTTACCTATTATTGTGGCATTATTAGCTTACTTTATTCTTAAAGAATACATTAGCAAAGCCATCGTATTAGGTTTTACTTTTTGTATTGGTGGCAGTATTTTACTCACTTTGCTATCGCCAACATCAGAGCAAGCTCCCAATCCATTTCTCGGTAACTTTTTAGAGCTAATGGCAATGGTCTGCGCTGCATTTTATACCATTTCCGTTAAACACTTAGTTGCCCGTTACTCACCGCTTACCCTCATTGCATTACAAGGCTTTAGTGGCAGTCTATTTTTTGCGCCATTTTTGCTGTTTATTGATTTTCCTAGTGAAAATCAGCACGATTTAACCGCCTTACTAAGCATTTTCTATTTAGGTTCATGTGTGACCTTAGGCGGCTATGGCATGTACAACTATGCAATTAGTAAAGTGTCGGTGTTAACGGCTGCGGCTTATTCAAATTTAATTCCAATTTTTACGCTTATTTTATCGGCTATTATTTGGGGAGAGATCCTTACATTAGGGCAGTGGTTAAGTATTTTCGTGGTATTTATTGGCGTAATGATAAGCCAACGTCATCAAGAGTTAGTTATCGATGTGAGTGACGAGGCTTTATCAGATGAAGCATTTGCTTCAGAGACTTTATCTGCTGAAACGAGTAAGCGTAACTCAGTACCAGACACCACTGAATTAAAAGGGTAACAGGTCAGTAAGTACAAACCATCTTGTGCTAAAAAATCATCTTGGGATTGATGAATAACATCAATCCCGCGCACTTGGTATTGTTCAATCACACCATTTTGAGTTTGCAAACTAAACTGCTCGCCTACTTTAACATCTTGTAAAAAAGCAAAATGGGTGTCGTTATGCCCTGCAATCAACACGCCACGCTCTGAGCCAAGTTCACCACTTGCTAAAAAGTGACTGGGCGCAAATGCTAAATTACGCCCACTGGCTCCCGCTAATAGTGTTAATGTTTGCTTTTGGCTTGGCCAATTCAGTTGTGCAGTTACATAACTATCAGCATAAAACCAGGGTTTAACTTGTTGCTCTGGCGTTGTCAGTGCCACTTGCCAAGCCTGCTCTATAAGGCGTTGTGCCAGCCACGCTTTAGCTTGCATATAACTACCATGGCCAAGCAACGCCAAGCCAACCATCAACAATATAGCGCCAATCACTGTTTTCATTTTTTCACTCTCAACACTGCAAATCCAGCCAACAGCATGCAACCGAGTAAAATATGTAGTCTGCTTTGCCCATCAGTTTGTGGCAAATTCATTGCTAGTCCTTGAGGTCGTTGATTAGCCACTTGCACATTATGCTCAGCAATAGTGCTCGATGGTGTCTGTTCAATCGCGATAAAGGCGGTAAACGGACTAAGTAATTGATGCTCAAGTGCTAGACTCTCAACCTGTGCTTTAACCTGCTCTTGCTCGTTATAAAGTAATAATGATTTAATTTTTTGCCGTGCCCACAGCCTTGCAATTCCATGAGCCGGTCGCCCTTGTTGTGTATTTAACTTTATCGACAACGGTCCTTGCGCCGTTTGCCCCGCTAAAGTGACGCCGGCATTATTCTCAAGCTTTATAGCAACCATTACCGGCTCTGAAAAATACAGGTCGGGTAACGGCGATGGCCAATATTCAAGCGCTTGGTTTGCCAAATCGCTGCTAAGCGCAAGTTGAGTAATTGCAGGGTGAGCTAACTTATCAAACAGTTGCTGCATTTTTGGTTGCACGTCACTACTGCTGCCAATATAAGTAAAAGTACCACGGCCAATATCTGCAGCTCGACGCATAAAGTAGCTATTAGGCGCACTACCGATACCAATCGTAAACAAACGACTATCACCCAGTTGCGCACTAATATGTTTAAACAATGCATCTTCATTACTGACACTGCCATCGGTTAAAAATACCACTTGACGCACATAACCCAGATGCTCACGAGCATCTAGCACGTCATCTAATGCCCTTTTAATATCAGTGCCGCCATCAGCTTGTAAATTATATACAAAGCGCTCAGCACGGCGTAAATTAAAATCATTAGCTGGCACAGGTTTATCGCTCATAGGCATAATTTGATCGTCAAAGCCGACTATATTAAAGCTGTCGTTACTATCAAGTAACGATAACGCATAATGAAGTGCGCTTTTGGCTTGCTCCATTGACTGTCCGTGCATAGAGCCCGAGGTGTCGACTACAAAAATCATTTCTCTTGCTAGACGCTGTGTCTGCGTAAAATGATCATCCGGCGGCAGTAACATTAATAATCCATAACGCTCACCATTATTGAGCTGCTCAGTAAAAAACGCGGCTTGCGCTTGCTCTTTTTGCAGCGGTTTAAACTCCAGTAAAAAATCACGATTCACGGCACGTTGTTCATTTAAAGTAACTTGATACTGACCAAATGCCAGATTTTCGGTATTAATACGATGATATTTAGACTGAATATCCACCAGCTCTAGGCCAACATCAATATTGATCGTTAAATTAAACTCGCCTTGAACCGAGTCTGCATTTTTAGTGGCCATGTAAATCGGTGCTATCCAACCCGTGGCAGCAATACCAGCTGATAATAACTCATTATTCTGCGAGGCAATCATATCCTCTGCTGTTTCATTTAATACCCCATTAATCGGATGGTAACGCGGCGTTATCGTGGTTGGAAATCGCAGTGCAAATGTTCCACTGCGATAATCAATCACTTCTTGGTATTTCAGTTCTATTTGCACTTCTTCGCCAGGCCCGATGTTTGCCACATTAGTGACAAACATGTTCGAGCGCTGCTGACGCACCAAAGCGGCTTGTTTACCCGCTTGTTGCGCCTGTTGAAAACGCAGCTCGGCTTGTGCTTTTTTATCAATTTCACCTTTGATCACCCGCTCACCAATGTGCATAGTCATGGCATGAACCGCACTTTCATCGGGCAGCGGAAAGACATAGCGAGCATTAACAGCAAACGGGTTTTCATTGCGATAATGTTGAGTTACCACAACATGGTTTATCAATCCGGTGACTGTCATTGCGGCATCACTTTTTAAGATAACGCCTGGTGCTACTGCTGCACCATTACTGTCGTACATTTTTAGCTCTGGCGATGTGTTGGCGTTACCCACACAGCTAACAAACGCAATGAAAGTAAAAAGGCTTCCCCGTAACCATAAATGGCTACGAGTCAGCACTTTGCTTGGTTTACTCAACATAAAAATCACTCCCTTGGCGGCTACTGGCAAAATGGCGATTAGTTACTCGCGGTTCGGTTATACGGCTGCGTGCTTGGACGAGTTGTTAACGTGACACGGCGATCAAACATGTTTTCTTCATAATTATCGCTATCGGCCACCGTTTGCTGTTCACCAAATGCAGTGGTTGTTAAGCGGGTATGGCTAATACCTTGCTTTATTAAGTAGCTTTGTACATTTGCGACTCGCTGTTTTGAAAGCGCTAGGTTAGCGAGCTCATCACCACGTTGATCGGCAAAGCCTTTTAAATCCAGCTGTAAATCTGGCTGGCTTTGTAGTAAATTCACTAGTTGATCAAGTTGGCTGGCAAAATGTGGGGCAATCTCACTTGAACCGGTTTTAAATTGAATGGTCATTGCCATTAGGTTGTGTATTTTTGCTAATGCAAGGCGTTCGTTATTACTCTCAAGCTTATCGAGCTGCTCACTCATTTGCGCATTTTGAGCAAGTACATGCTGGTAATCATCGGTTTTATCTTGCAGCACAACTAAAGCTCGTTGTTGCTCGGCAATTTTATCTTCTGCCACTTCTTGCTCGCCAATCAAGCCTCCGGCAAATGCACCAACAAAGGCGCCAATTGGGCCGCCAACAATACCGCCAACAATTGCCCCCGTACTTAAACCTATCACCGTTTCTTTATGGGTTTCTTTTGCTTTAACTGCAACTGTGTCAGCGTGGGCTAAGTTAGGTGCTGCAAAAATAGTGGCGATGGTGCAAGCGATAATCATTTTTTTCATGGTGTAATCCTTTGTTGCTTAATTACTTAATAGTTGGCAACTCATGGGTTGGTAGCTGCCCGATTTGGTATAACGCTATTAAAGCAAGCTCAAGTGGCAACAAAGGGGAGTAAAAAAGGCAAACTGCTGAGCAATTGTGGCAAAAAAATGGCAATTGCTTTTTCGCCAGTGCGAAAGCAAAAAAATTAGGTATAGTGCAACTAGAATATAAGAAGGTGCTGTAAATGAAGAAGATTGCAATTATTGAAGACGAACCCGCGATCCGCGAAAATTACATGGAAATGCTCAACGCGCAGGGTTATCTGGTCAGTGGTTATAGTAACCGTCAAAGTGCAGAACATGCATTTAATGACGCATTGCCAGACTTAGCGATTGTTGATATTGGTTTAGGCCATGAAATTGATGGCGGTTTTTTACTATGCCAAACCCTGCGTTCGCTTTCTAAAACATTACCGATTATTTTTTTGACTGCTCGCGATAGCGAAATTGATACCGTTTGCGGCCTGCGGATGGGTGCTGATGACTACCTTACTAAAGACATCAGCATGGCACACTTAGCGGCTCGCATTGGTGCTTTATTTAGACGGATGGAAGCACTTGAGCAACCCGCTGACGAAACAGCTTTAATTAATCGTGGCCCTCTTACGCTGGATACAAAACGCATGCAAGTGTTTTGGCAGCAACAGTTAGTCGATTTAACCGTCACTGAATTTTGGATGCTGCATTCACTGGCACAGCGCCCGGGACACGTAAAAAGCCGTAATGAATTAATGAGCGATGCAAAAATTTATGTTGATGACAGCACGATCACTTCTCATGTTAAACGTATTCGCAAAAAATTTATCGCTTTAGATGCTGACTTTGATTGTATAGATACCGTGTACGGTATGGGTTATCGCTGGGAGCAAGTGTAATGCTGCGCTTTGGTTTGCGCAGCAAGTTTATATTGCTGTCGTGCTTTTTATTTTTACTGCCTTGGCTTGGCTATGAATACGTGTGGGAAATGGAAAAGTTTCTGCGTCAAGGTCAAGAAAAAACCTTAGTCGGCACTACCCGAGCACTCGCTACGGCTCTGCATGAGCGCCCAGCATTATTTGACTCGCAAACCAATTTTTTAGATCAGGTTATAAAAGGCCGTGATCTCTACGCCTATAACCTCAGTAACCCCATTCAACTTGATGGCAAACTGTCGGACTGGCAGCCTTATCAAAGTCTTTTTTGGCATTACGACGAGCGCTATTTACAAACCAATAAACCCGATCATCAGCTTGAGGATCTGTCGTTTGAGCACATGGTTGGTAAATATGAAAACTTTTTATATGCAGTATTTAAAGTTACCGATGACTCGGTGGTTTATCGCGCTAAAAACACCCTAAGTTTAACCCGTAATGATCACTTACAGATCATGCTCAAAACTCCTGATGGCGAATTCAAGCGTTATATTGTTGCCGCCAGAAAAGACGGATGGATCAACGCATTTGACGCACAAAGCAAAGCCCCAATAACAAAAATCCAAGGCTATTTTGTCAGTACAGAGACGGGCTACAACATTGAACTGCGGTTTCCGCTAACTATGCTTGGCAATAAGCTCGGCTTTGCAATTGAGGATTGGGATCAAGGTAAACTTGAGCCGCAAACCATGTCGACTTCAAACTTACAAAACCTCAATGATATTGGCTCAGTGCTGGTGCCCTCTCCTGAAATAAATCGTATATTAAAAGGTATGGGTCACAGCGGCAGCCGTATTTGGGTGGTTGATAATCATCACCGCGTGTTAGCGCATTCGGGATCAATTCATCATGCCGATGGCGTTTGGGCAGATGGGCTAAATGAGCAACCAGCAAAAACATGGTGGCAACGGTTTGAGAAAAACTATTTACATCCACTTTACTATAAAGTACTTACCCGCCCTGAAAATGAATTTTTAGACACATTGCACGATGTCGCGGCCATGCAAGGCACACATATAGGTAAAGCACTCAGTGGCACACCAGCATCGTCTTGGCGACTCACGCCAGATAACAAAGCGGTTATTTTATCAGCCGCATATCCTATTTGGATCCAAGACAAGGTCATTGGTGCTGTAGTGGCCGAAGAGACTACCAATGGTGTTCGCACATTGCGCAATAAATCGTTAGAGAAACTATTCAATGTGATTTTAGCAGTGATGCTAATAGGCACAGTAACGTTATTCTTTTTTGCATCAAGGATCTCCAGCCGTATTCGTCGCTTAAGAGATACCGCAGAGCAAGCCATTGATGCCCAAGGACGAGTCACAGGCACCATTAATTATTCCGACAGCAACGATGAAATTGGCGACTTATCTCGCAGTTTTGCAAATATTGTGAGTCGCTTGGGTGGTTATACTAACTATTTAGAGACCATGTCGTCACGGTTATCTCATGAACTCAGAACACCCGTTGCGGTCGTACGCAGCTCCCTTGAAAATTTACAAATACAGCCACAAAGTGAACTAAGTCAAAAATACCTTGATCGCGCCAGTGAAGGGGTTGAGCGTTTAGGTAAAATAATTACCACGATGAGCGAAGCAACACGTTTAGAGCAAAGTATTCAAAGTAATGAGCCTGAGCCTTTTGATTTACAAAAAGTAATTATAGGTTGTATGCAAGGCTACCAGCTAACCTATCCACAACAACAATTTAGCCTTAATATTTGTTCGCAACCATTATTAATGAGCGGTGCGCCTGAGTTTATTGCTCAGTTGCTAGATAAACTAATCAATAATGCCTTAGAGTTTAGTGTTGAAGATAGCGCTATAAGTGTCAGCCTTGAGCAACATGATAATGAAGCTCTGCTATGTGTCAGTAATTTAGGCCCATTTTTACCCGAGGGATTAACAGAGCATATTTTTGATTCAATGGTGTCGGTACGTAGTCAACAACTGCAGCAGCAACCACACTTAGGCTTAGGGCTTTATATTGTGCGTTTAGTGTGTGAATACCATAAAGGCACAGTTAGCGCGGCTAATAATCAACATGCTGACGGTGTGACTTTTACCGTTCGACTGCCTATTAATAATAATTAAGAGTTACATTTTTACACATTTTATACTATAAATGTTCATTTATAATTCAGTCAAACAGGCATATGCTTACTCCTTAACCAAATTGATAAGATAGGGGGGCAATATGCAAGCGATACTAAAACGTGAAGAAATTGATTTTATTTTTGATTTATACAGCTATGAAGATAATGATGAGTTAAACAGTAGCGAACCTAACTCTGATACTGAAAAACATGATTTAACGCAATCAAAAGTAATTTATCAGCCTAGTTGTTTGACCTAAAAGCGGTTTGTTCATTACAATGGCTCACCTTGTAAAAGTGCTGCCTAATAATGAAAACTCATTCTGCTAAAAAAGAACTTATTTTATTACCGATCTTATTGGTTGTTATTTTACTGTGTGTTGCTGGGCATTTTTTACTACAAGCCAGCTTCCAAGATAGCAACGTTACCGAGTATATGCTTGCTGCGTTACCTTTTGCTATGTTTGGCTTAGTGATTATCGCTTTTAAAATTGCCAAGAACAGTGAAGACAAAGAGCGTGCAGAACAAAGTAATAACAATTAACGGTCGCACTTCACACCCCTTGATTATTTATAAGCTATGATAACCAAACCAATCAGGTTTAATCGCTTGAGATTGCTCGCTCGGGGTTAACTTAATGTGTAATTGACTGTCGATCAAGTCAATTTCAAAGCAATCATCTACATCATGTAAGTCATCTTTATGAATATGACTTAAACCAGCTAGCAAATCCTCTTTCGCTCTTTGTTTAGCTTCATCGCTACTACTTGCTACATATAGCGCAAAATCATGCTGCTCAGCTAAGCTATCAACACGATACGCACCTAAATTTACAAAGTATAACCGCTGTGATTGGGTCACGGGTTCATCAACCACGTTTACTGCAAAGCCATCAATATGATTTACCGCCATGTAACTGTCCATGTGCACACTGCTTTTATCACCGACCCACTGCGCTTTTAATTTTGAATAAGTTTGTTCAATCGACTCTCCAACAACAAAACGAACATCATGCATTTCAATATGGCAGCCCTGAATACGCCCACCTAAATACACCATAAATAACTGCATTTTCTCTCCTAACAAATAGTATCAACGTCAATGTTGTGTTTTTTGATCAACTTATAAAAATCTGAACGATTACGCTTAGCCAGTTTAGCCCCCTCAGCAACGTTACCGCCAGCCATCTTTAAAGTGTTGATCACATAGTCACGCTCAAATTCTTTTTTAGCATCGTTAAGTGAAAGCGGCTCAACATTGCTGGCATTACTATTAAGCGCACTTTCAACCAGCTGTGCTGATATTACCACGCCAGGGGTCAACGCAACAACCTGCTCTACTACATTTTGTAACTGACGAATATTACCCGGCCAATCGTGACGTACTAATGCATACATTGCATCATTGGCGAAACGCTTTTCTTTTTGGTTCATACGCTTAGCAATAGTTGAGCTAAAATACTGCGCTAATAAACTGACATCTTCTCTGCGCTCGCAAAGTGGCGGCAATTTAAGATTCACAACATTTAAGCGGTAGTATAAATCTTCCCGAAATTGCTGATTAGCAATCGCATCAGGCAAGTTTTTATGGGTTGCTGATACAATCCGCACATCAATTGGAATTTCTTCTTCAAAGCCCACTGGGCGAATAGTTTTTTCTTGTAATACGCGCAGCAATTTAACTTGCAAATTAAGTGGCATGTCACCTATTTCATCTAAAAATAAAGTACCGCCTTGCGCTTGCTGAAATAACCCTTGGTGATCTTTAATCGCGCCTGTAAAAGCCCCCTTTTTGTGACCGAATAATTCTGATTCGAGTAATTCACCGGGCACCGCACCACAGTTTATTGCGACAAACGGACCTTCACTGACATGGCTATGTTGATGTATAGCATTAGCTAGTAACTCTTTACCTGTACCACTGGCACCCGAGATCAGTACATTGACCTGAGTTGGACCTAGCAACTTAACTTGCTCAAGTAGATGCAGCATAGCACCACTGCGGGTCACGATATTGCTGTTTGATGCGCTTTCATCCGCACTGAGACCATGAATTTCAATCGCTTTTGCTAAACTATCAAATAACTCATCTTTATCTACCGGTTTAGTAATAAAAGCAAAAATACCTTGCTTCGTCGCTTCAACAGCATCGGGAATAGAGCCATGAGCTGTCATCATTAGCACTGGCAGCGCTGGGTAGCGATTTTGTAACTGACGGTGTAATGCCATACCATCCATTTCATCCATGCGTAAGTCTGTAACCACAGCATCAAACACATTATTTTTTAATAACTGTAGCGCAGCGATGCCGCTTTCACAGGTAGTCACTTGATAGCCTTTAGATTCTATGCGAATAGCCAATAGTTTTAATAAACTTGCATCATCATCGACCAATAAAATTCGCGCGCCTTGGTTTTGCTCTGCTAACATAATTACTGCTCCTTAGTTTCTTCGCGTAGTAATAGTTGCTGCTCGATGGCTGCCAATGATGACAGGGTTTCTTGCATTTTATTATTCAGGGCTTGCTGCTGTTTTTTAGCGTTGATCTGCTGTTTTATTTGTTGTTTTTGCAGCCATAAATACTGTTTTATATCATCAGGCCAATAATAAGCTTGATCCAATTTTAGCAGCTGCGTTAATACTTTCTCAGGCGCTAAGACATTATTTTTACAACTAAAATCAAAATAATTTTGAAGCTCTTTAGCACCAATATAAGCCGTTTTACTCGCCGCCACTTGAAAACCACCACACGACTTTGCATGCCAACCAATGACGGTTTCGGCAGGCGCATACATAGGATCGGTTTTCGGCCTAGGTTTAGGATTCGGTAAACTCTCCCCTTGTGGTGTAGTCACCTTACTCACTTGTTCAGCTTCAGGATTGCTTTTATTTACTGGCTGCTCAGTTAACTCACACCCTGCGAGCCCTAACGTTGTGATGCAAACCACTAAAATGGCATTTAAACGCACGCCCATGCTAATTAACTCCTTGGTTTTTATTGGTTGGAGGGATGATTGGGATTTGAATAATAAAACGACAGCCTTGTGGCTCATTATGCTCAACATGTAAAGTACCCATTAATTGCTCAACAGACTCTTTTACAATAGTAAGTCCTAAGCCACTACCTTGATCGGTTATGTCTTTAGCATTCTTACCTTGATAAAAAGCACTGAATATATGTGATTTCTCTTGCTCTTTAATACCTGTGCCTTGATCGCTAACGCTCATGGTCAAAGAACGGCCCGCTAATGACAGAGCAATATTGACCGCCTGTCCCGCTGGTGAGAACTTCAAGCCATTAGAGATCAACTGAATTAAGATCATTTCAACAAGCTCAGCAGCAATTTCCAGCGGTTGCTCGGGTAACTCACAATGCCAGCATAAGCTTTGCTTACGCGCCACTAACCGATGTTCAAAATGGCTGTTTATCTTGGTTATTAATTGCGAGAATTCCAGCTCACTTAAATCTTTTTTGCTGCTGCGAATCGCATTGTAACTAAGTAAACTATCGATCATAGCGCGCAAACGCACCATGCTTTGGGTAATTAACGCCAACACCGCTTGCTGCTCTTTGTTAATTGGCCCAACTATTTCGTCAGCGAGTAAGTCAGTGCCTTCCACCATTGATGCTAATGGAGTTTTCAGTTCGTGGGTAACATGGCGTAAAAAAGTATCTTTTTGTTGCTCTAACTGGTGCAACTGCTCTTGCACCCATTGTAATTTATTTCCTAGTTCAACTAACTCAGCAGAGCCTTGCACAGATATTTTTTGTTGCCAATGACCTTGCCCAAGCTTATCAATAACTGACGTTAACCCTTTTAAGCGACCACTTATACGCCATAAAAAACCACCACCTACCAATAAAGTTAAAGGAATAAGTGCTATTAACCAATTAATAAATGAACTTTGCAAAGCTCTTAACTGTTGCTGATTTTTGGTTATTTGCAACTCATTTTGATCTCTTAGCCACACCGTCTGACGGGCAATTAATTCACTCACAGGAATAAACAATTGCGCATCTTGTTGTCCCTCAATAACGAGTTGAGTATGCGCTAATTGCAACACCTGTGCGAGCTGTTGCCATTGCTTAATATACTCCCCAGTAAGGCTAATAAACGTCAGTTCATCAATACTCTGTAACGATGATTGCCACTTATCAACAATCAACTCATCGAGTGATTCGCTTTTTAGCACCCAGTTTTGTCGCGTTGCGCGCTCTAAACTATTGAGGTCTTGTTTAAGGTTATTAAATGACTTGGTAATTTGATAATTTTCACTGACGATTTGTCGAGTTACTGCAAGCTGTTTATTCAACGCGTTTAAAAACACAATGACGACTAACGATAATGGTAG
This sequence comes from Pseudoalteromonas arctica, assembly GCF_012927645.1. Lineage (GTDB taxonomy): Bacteria > Pseudomonadota > Gammaproteobacteria > Enterobacterales > Alteromonadaceae > Pseudoalteromonas > Pseudoalteromonas arctica_A. The sequence goes on from NZ_JABBMT010000004.1 coordinate 152,119, forward strand.
TAAGGACAGCAAGGTACTGAATAAAAACTGGCCGATTAAGTTTGGTCGCCAACTAAGCAATGCACTGTACTTTTTAGCGAGTGTGACCACTATCGCTACTCCTTTAGTTAAATGCCTGATTATGAAAAGTGTTACTTATACACTAGCTGAATCAATAAGAATAATGAACAGCTAATTCATCAGCATAGTTGAAGTACACACCTATAAATAATTTATTATATTTAATTTGCAGGCTCAGTGTTCTCTGTTACTGTTTAACTAACAAAAGCAGAAAAAGAATACTAACAATGAAATGCTTACTCGCCTGTTTAATCACTTTATCTTTACCTGTGCTAGCTGATACCACGGTGATCTACAATGCTAATGGTTACACTCCAACTTACAGTGGCCAATTACAGCAATTTTCTACACTGGTTATTAAAGATGGCAAAGTAGTAAAAGTAGGAGACGATAAACTAAAAGCGAGTTTCCCTAATGCTGCGGTATTTGATGCCGAGCAACAGACCTTATTACCTGGTTTAATCGACGCCCACGGTCATGTGATAGGACTTGGTAATAATTTAGCGCAACTCGATTTACGTGGCAGTACGTCAATTGCAGAAATACAACAAAAACTTGCTATATTCGCTAAAAATAACCAAGGCTGGATTATCGGCCGTGGTTGGAATCAAGAGTTATGGCTTAATAAACAATTTCCCACTGCGGCCGATCTAGATAAGGTTGTTAAAGAAATTCCAGTAGTACTTTCTCGGGTAGATGGTCACGCTATTTGGGTTAATAGTAAAGCGATGGAGTTAGCCAAGTTAACACCCACAGTACAGTCGCCTGCAGGTGGTGAAATTATTCGCAACCAAGCAGGTCAACCGAGCGGTATTTTTGTCGATAAAGCCGAAAGTTTAATTACTGCACATATTCCAACGCCATCTGATCAAGACGTAAATAATGCCTTAAATCAAGCTGGCCAACATCTGCTTAGCTTAGGTATAACCTCAACCCACGATGCTGGAATTGATAAACAAACATGGCAAGTTTACAAGCAAAGAGCTGAACAAAGCACGTTACCACTGCGTATTGTTGCAATGCTCAGTGCAACAGATCCTGCATTTGAAGATATGCTCAGAGCAGGTCGCTATAAAGACCTTAATGATTTCATGTCTATTCGTAGTGTCAAAATATATGCTGATGGTGCGCTAGGTAGCCGTGGTGCGGCACTACTGGCCGATTACGCAGACAGAAAGAATCACCAAGGTTTAATGCTCGAAACTCAACAAAAATTAGAGCAGCTATACGCATTGAGCTTTAACCACGGTTTTAGCGCCAATACCCATGCCATCGGTGATAAAGCAAATCATATTGTGTTAGATGCCTATCAAAATGTATTTAAAAAAACCGGTGGAATTTTACTACGTAACCGTATAGAGCACGCACAGATAGTTGATCCAGCAGATATTCCTCGCTTCAAAGCCCTTAAAATCATTCCATCAATGCAACCCGTGCATGCAACTTCTGATATGCAGATGGCAGAGCAGCGCCTTACCGATACACAATTACAAGGTGCATATGCATGGCAAACGTTTTTAAAGCAAGGTTCAGTAGTAGCTGCAGGCTCAGATTATCCAGTTGAACTGGCCAACCCCTTTGACGGTTTATATTCAGCAATTACTCGCCAAGATCACAATCAATTACCCGCTAATGGCTGGCGAGCCACTGAAGCACTGAGCAGAGAAGATGCACTCAGAGCATTTACATTAGGTGCTGCGTATGCCGCACATCAAGAATTTAAATTAGGTAGCTTAGAGCAAGGAAAGTGGGCTGACTTTATTTTAATCGACAAAGACTACTTTAAAATCCCAGTACAAGAAATTTTTACCATTGTCGTAAATCAAACATGGATTGGCGGTGAGTTACGCTACCAAAAAGCGCAAATTGATACACTAGAGTAAAGCCCAATGGAGCATGTTATAATTGTGGGCTTTGTTGTTGACGTTTGAGCTTACTTAAATGATAAATATTTACGCAGGTTAGCATTGCAAATGTTGTAGTTTAGACAAAGTTATTCCACAATGTAACACCGTATAAAAAGGCTAACTTACTAAAACCCAAAGCTGCTAAAAGCACACTTTAATAATCATTACACGGGATATTAGGTATTAAGCTTAATTAACCGAGTTAACTAAACTAGTAAGTTAGCGTAAATTCTTAGAACCTTAATAGTAGCGTCATTAAGGTGTAATAAATAGGACAATTGTCCGAAGGGCATTGTTGATGTTTCAATATCATTTTTCTAGTTATCTCGTCGACCAGCTACTAACTTTTGCAGGCAGTCGTTATCAACAATCTAAAAAAGAAGTACTGATCCACCAAGATCAACCTCTTACAAAATTAGTATTAGTCAGAAGTGGCACTGTATCGTTTAGTTATGATGTTGGAAATGGCCGCCGCTTACTGTTGGGCCAACTTGATTGCAACAACACCTTAATTGGTGAAATTGAAGCGCTAAACAATAACCCCTGCATTTATACAGTTACCTGCTTCAGTGACGTTAGCTACAACCTAATAGAACTAAAGCACTGGCGTGCCTTGTTACTTGAGAAGCCAGAGTTGAGTTTATACACAGCACAAACCATTGCCGCTAAGTTTCAAGAAAACCAAAAAATTAATTTAGATAAACTATTGTTGCCATTGGGTTACAATATTGCCAAAGACTGCTTATTGCGTACCGAGAATAACAATACAACCCTGCTGCGCGCATACCCAACAGTAAATGCTGAAGCTGAGCGTTTTGCCACCACAGAGCGAGCCTATCGCCGCGTAGTATCTGAATTAGTGGAAAGAGGTTTAGTCGCACGTTCAAATGATGGACTCAAAGCAATTGATTTAGATAAACTTAGCGATTATGTGGATAGTTTTTCGCAGCTATGAAGTTGGCTCACATTAAAACTCAGCCGAAAAACAATGTTTGGCTGCCAAAAATGCAGCTATTTACATTTACAACCGTAGTCGACTACTTTAGCATTGTAAGCTAATAATGAAGCTGCGTTATATCCGTAAAAATTAAATAAGAGATTTATTACATAACAGGGTAACAATTTTCTTATTTAATTAATGAAAGTATATATAATGTTCACTTGACGTATATATAATGTACGTTTATCCTTGATGAACTAATTATTGTATTATGGGTGCAAGCCTGATCTGGTACGTGCTTCGGTACATTTATAGAACTGCAATTAAGTCTGTTTACTTTAAAGAGAAAGGAAAGAAAGGTAACGATTATGGGAAATAATAAATTCAAGCTCACCAAGCTAGCTCTTGCACTTGGTCTTACAGCAACGCTAAGTGGCTGTTTTAGTGACAACGACAATAATGATTATGTTAAGCCGCCGGAAAAACCAAAACCAACTACACCTGTTGGTGATACGCCTAAGGCTCTAGGGTTTTATATAAATGCTAATGTTGTAGATGTTGCTACCGGTGATATTAGAGATGCCAAAGTCACATTTTTAGAAGATGGTGTTGAAGATATCAATGGAACGAAGATTACCGAACTTGAAACGGAAGATGGTACTTTCACATTTAATGTTGCCGACTCGCTTGATGCAGTAACATTACTTGTTACTGCTGAAGGTTTTGTAACTAAAACCGTTACTGTGGATACAAGTGATAAAAGCGTAGCGATTGAAACTTTCATTCCATTAGCGAGTGAAGCTAGTGCCATAACCATAGAAAAAGCAGATATTGCGGCTTCAGCTGGTAAGTTTGTTGAAGACCAATCAGTTGCAACGGAAGATGGCAGTGCAAAAATCGAGATCTCTAAAGATGTTGAACTACAAGATGTTGAAGGCAATGCTATCGCTGGTGATAAAGTAACTATGAAGGTAGTTACTGCTCCGCTGAAATCGGAAGATGGTAAAATAGCAGCAGCTCAGTTGATACCTGAAGGACTAAACAGCAACAGCAGTAGTACAACAAGTGTACTAACGCCAGCAGCAGTATTAAATGTTTCAATGAATGCGGGCGATACAAAAATCAAGAACTTTTCTGACGATATCACTATAACAACATCACTACCAAAGGACTTTGTAAATAAAGATGGTGACACTGTTAAAGCTGGTGATACGTTTGCTGTTTCAACATACGATGAAGATACCCGTAAGTGGGTAAATGAAACTGTGACCGCAACTGTTGGTGCTGAAGGCACTGTAAACTTCCCAGCGGCATATGAAATTGATCATTTATCAACACACTTGCTGACTGAATCAAAGACTGCATGTGGATCACCTATCTCTCTTAAACTTAATGGTGCAGCTGTTCCGCCTAGCGGTTTGTTTACTGTTATAGAAACACAAAGTAACTTTTTTGTGCGCCATATAACACCTGAAACTCAAACATTGATACCGCAAGCACTTGTTGCCAAACTTGGCTTAGCTGATGATGCAAAAGGTGATTTCTATATATTTGATATCAACGATAATGAATGGGCATTTGAAGAAAACGTCAATATTTGTGGTGAAATTACAGCGACTTTAGAGAATGAAGCTGAAATAGTTAGTGAAGATTTAAAATTAACTTACTCTTGCTCAAATGCTACAGATACTACTACTAAATTACCTTTAACAGGCGCTTTAGTTAAGTATTCTTTAGCTGGAAAATATAGCGCTACCGCTAAAGAAAGTTCAGATGGCGTTTACACATTGAACAATCTGGTTAAGGCTGATACAGCTACTTACAACATTAAGGTTACACCTACTGGCAGCAAAGTAATTCCTAAGCAAACTTACACTATAACACCTGACGGCACTGCTGAGTCGCAAAATATAGTACGTGATAACTGTGAAGTTAAACCTGTAACAGGCACTGGTGGTAGCTAATCACTTAATGTATTAATTATACTTTGCTAAAAGCCGCGCACATGCGCGGCTTTTGTATATTGAAAACTCAATCACTTTTTGTTTGTAGGTTTTCTTGCTACAGTAAAACAACTGACTGGTTTTAAGGATTTAAAACCTAACTTTAATCTATTTTGGTTAACAACGTGATAAATAAAAAAACAACTTTAGCAACGGTTTGTGCGCTTACTGTCAGCTCACCATTACTTGCCGATGAGACAATGACTCACGGCATTGCGTATAACGGCTTTACCGGACTTTTTCATATCCCTTCCGCTGAAGTGATGGATAAAGGCATAGTTGATATTGGCTACAGCAATCAACTAGAAATTAGAGGCAAATACACGGATGGTCATAACTTCACTTTTTCTGCAGGACTTTTTGATGGCTTAGAGGTTACTGGCCGAATTACTTCATCTTCCATGCATGACAATTTATTTAGTTATGACAGCAAAGGGCAAATTCGCGATTTATCATTCAATGCCAAATACCAAATTCCGTTCATTCCTAAAGATTGGGTCAGTATCGCTGTTGGTGCAAAAGATGTCGGAGGAGCTGCCAATAACTATGAAGCGTTTTATGCTGTTGCATCTAAGCAGTGGTGGGATTTTCGCTTTAGTGCCGGTGTGGGTGCATCAGACACACTTACTGGACAGCTAGACGGTATTTTTGCTGGAATAGAATACCAACCTTTCACCTGGCTTGCTGTACTCGCTGAACATGATGCCGAGGCATTTAACGTAGGTGCGCGTGTAACACTCCCTAAAGAATGGTTATACGATTTAGCAACTGTTTCATTTAATAGCCGTTTATATTCAAATACAAAATTGGCCGATGACAATGTCTATTGGGGTATTAACGTAAGCATGCCGCTCAGTGATGAAGCGCGGACTAACTACACACCCGTTAGGCCTGCGCCTGTAACTCTAAAACCCGTAGAAAAACCTACAAAAATAGCTAAAGTTACACAGCAATCAAACATTACACCACAGCCGGAAAGTAAATATAAAAGTAACAAAAAACTAGAAACAAACAGTACGATTGTGGAGAACACTAAAACCGACTCAAATGCCAACCAGCAAATACACGGTTTGAAAAACGCGCTTGTAAACGATGGATTTGAAAATATCCGCGTAGGTATTTCTAACTCGCAGTTAATTATTGTAGAGTTTGAAAACTCTGTATTTAACCGCAACGAAATTGACGCACTTGGGCTCGTGTTAGGCCGCATTACTGAGCACTTTACCAACAACGATAATGAGTTTGTAGTGCGTTTATCAAAACAAGATATTCCACAGTTACAAATCAAAGGCCGATTAGATAATTATCGTCGTTTTATCAATGAAAATATTACACCAGATTTAATGATCAGTAACGAGTTTGGCAATCAAAATTCGCCAGGGATCAAATGGGCAGGTAACGAATCAAGCAATAGCCCTTACTTCGTACCAAGACTCTCATTCACACCATCACTAGCGACAACTTATGCTACCGAACTAGGCGTATATGATTACTCATTAGCTCTACAAGCTGATTTACATATGCCACTATGGCAAGGCGCAGGTATTAATGTTACTGGCCAAGTAAATGTCGATAATTCTGAAGATTTTGAACAAGGTAAGATTTTTCAAAACTCTCGACAAGAAACAGGCATTAAACGTGCCGTTGCTTATCAAACCTTCGCATTGCCATTTAATATATACAACCAAACGCAAATAGGTTTATTCCAAGATTATTTTGATTTTACCGGGATCACTAATGAAACCGTATGGCAAAGCCCTACCGGTCGCCATAAGTTAAAAGCGCAGTTAGGCTACTTTGAATACAAAGACTACAACACCGACAAACGTGATTATTCTATCTATTCATACCGATATTTATGGGCTGAAAAAGACGTTTCTTTCCATATATCAGGGGGCCAATTCTGGAATGAGGACAGCGGTTATAAAGTCGAGACTAAATTCTGGTTTGGTGATGCTAATGTTGCATTATCATACAGTGATACCAACATTGAAAAAGTGGGAATTTCTTTTAGTATCCCACTAACATCACGTAAAGATATGAATGCTGGAAACTGGCAAGTCAAAGGTGCGAAAAGTTGGAAGCATAGCGTGAGTACACGCATTGGTGACTCACATAATGCGTTAGACTTTGATAGTGCAGCTATACTCAAGTCATCAATCGATCTTGACAGTACTTTCTTAAACCAAGATCGTATGTCGAGCAGTTATGTCTATGCTCATTTAGCACGATTAAAAGAAGCGTTTGAAACTTATAAATAATAGTGTGTTAAATTAGCTATTGATAAACAAAGAAGGCCTAGTTAAGGCCTTTTTTATTTTTCTCAATAAATTTATTTTGCTAATAAAATATCGTGTATTTTCACTAAATCTGTTTTACCGGCGATAATCTCATCAGGTGTTAACCCCGACAGCTCATGTGGGAATACCAGCCATTCTTCTGATTCATGAATATAGTAATCTGGCTTCATATCTACTTTTGAATTTTTTGGTTTGTAATACGGGCAAGCAACGCGAATATCTTGCGGTAAGTTTAACCGCATCAGCTCTGAAAGTTTCTCTTTAAGTGCAAAAATACTACGTCCTGAATCAAATACATCATCAACAATCAATAATGAATCACCCGCATTGGCATTTTCAATAATGTAGTGTAAGCCATGCACTTTAATTTCTTTAGATTGCTTATTAATACCGTAATACGATGAAGTTCGCACCGCGATATGATCTGTCTCTATGCCCTTATAATCATAATACTCTTGCACTGCAATCCCGATTGGGGCACCACCACGCCAAATACCAATTATAAAATCTGGACGAAAGCCATCTTGGTAAACTTGCGCCGCAACGCGAAATGAATCTTCGAGCAATTGTTGCGCTGTGATATAGCACTTATCTGACATAATTAGAATTCCCAGTGTGAGTTGATCATTCAAGTATAGTTTATGAATACGGCTTAAATAAAAGCACCGCTTTTAATATAAGAAATATAACTTCAAACCTTAATCACTTGAACTGCAAAAGTGGGGCGGGATTTTAGCGTAAATAAACTAAAAAAGCTTGTTTCTGTTTGTAATTACATCTTTATAGCCAACAAAAAAGCGCCTAAAACGGCGCTTTTTCAAACATCTTAAAGATTACGCTTTTTCTAGTAAAGTACGTGCAACCGTGCGCATCCCAACTGTTGTTGCGCCCGCAGCCCATTGACTGGTGCTACCCATATTAAACGCTGCCGCTAAATCTATATGCACCCACCCTTTGCCGTCGCTTGGTACAAAACGTGACAAGAAACCAGCGGCATTTGATGCACCACCATAGCCACCACCTTTTTGGGCACGGCTATTAGCTGTATCAGCGTATGGTGAAGGACAGTTTTGTTGATGCCACTTTTCAAGTGGTAGTGGCCATGCGCCTTCCATTTCTTGCCCTGCAAAGCCTTCGACTTCGCGTACAAACTCTTTATCAAGTCCGAATAAGGCATTGTACTCTTGACCAACAGCAACTAGCGCAGCGCCTGTTAGTGTTGCGGCATCAATAATTAAAGGAGCACCGGTTTCAGCTGCAGCCATTAAACCATCAGCAAGCACTAAGCGTCCTTCAGCGTCAGTATTAACAATCTCAACTGTCGTGCCGTTTTTATAGGTAAGGATATCACCCAGCTTATATGCATGGCCTGAAATAAGGTTCTCAGCACAGCATAAAAACAGTTTAATACGTTTATTAATACCACGACTTATAGCCAATGCTAAACCTGCGGTAACCGTTGCAGCACCGCCCATATCGCACTTCATACCTAACATACCTTCGCTGGCTTTAATTGAATAACCGCCAGAGTCAAAAGTAATCCCCTTACCAACAAGCGCCGCATCCACAGGCGCACTGTCATCGCCCGTTGGGTTGTAATCAAGCGCCAGTAATACTGGTGGGCGCTCACTACCACGACCAACAGCATGGATACCAATCCACTGCTGCTCAAGTAGCGCATCACCTTTGATGATTTGGTAGCTCACGTGTTCAGGAGCTAGCGATTGAATAAATTCAGCGGCTTTACCAGCTAAACTTTCAGGAAAAATATCATCCGCCGTACCATTGATCATTTCACGCGCCCAAGTAGCAGAGCGTAATAATGAAGCTAATTCTTGGCTATCTGTTTTAGTATTTTCAGCAAATTCAACACCGTGTAATGACTTAGGCGATACAAACCCTTGATAAAAAGCCCACTGTGTTTCTGTACACCAGCAATCACCAGCTAGCACGACATTTTTAACGCCTTGATTGGCAATACTGCGCGCGGCTTTTTGTACATTTACTAATGTTTCTTGTTCAGACAAATGAACCGTTGCACCGTGCTCATTAAAAGATAACGTGGCGGTTTCGCCCCAATGCGATGCAGCACCCTGCTCGCTTAATTGAACAACAAATTTTTCAGACATGTTAGAATACTCTTTGCGCTAAAATTGTGGCAATGAGTTTACTATAGCCACAACAACTTCCCAACTGCTTGAGAGCAAATAACTAAAATAATGAAATATACAACGCCACTCCAACACGCTACTTTGCTCAAACGCTACAAACGTTTTTTAGCCGATTTACGCCTTAGCGATGGCTCAGAGTTTACCGCCCATTGTGCCAACACAGGCAAAATGACTGGTTGCGCGGAGCCTGACTTTGCAGCCTTTTATTCCACCAGTAGCAATTTAAAAAGAAAATATCCTCATTCATTAGAATTGACGCAAAACCAGTTTGGCCATCTGATCTGTGTAAATACGGCAATCGCGAATAAAATCGTTGCAGAAGCACTGCACGCAGCGCTAATCAGCGAACTTAACGGCTACACTAAAATACAGCCAGAGGTTAAATATGGTGATGAAAATAGCCGTATCGATTTTTTACTTACAGCTCCTCAACGTCCAGACTGTTATGTAGAAGTAAAATCTGTCACTTTACTCAATCAAAATGATCCACAAAGTGGCCAAGGTTACTTCCCGGATGCCGAAACGATTCGTGGTCAAAAACATATTCGTGAATTAATTGAAATGGTTGCACAAGGCCACCGTGCAGTGCTGCTGTTTGCTGTATTACACCAAGGGATTAAACAAGTTAGTGCGGCGCGTCTCATTGACGAAAAGTATGCCCAACTAGTTGATTTAGCAATAACTAAAGGTGTAGAAGTCCTTGCTTATAAAGCCGATATTTCGAGCGTCGAAATTACACTAACAAAAAAGCTTACTTTTAATTAAAAGCGACTTGTTTTTAAGGGTTACGCCCATATAACAAGGCAAGTTTTTAAGCACTTATTTAAAAATAATCGGTGTAAAAACCATTTATCGTACCTGTTTAAATTTTATTGATGCGGTTTATAAGAGTAATTAATGAAAAATAAATTTGCCTAGGCCATAGGATTCTGTTATTTATAGCCGCCAGCTCATGCTGGGCATTATATTAAGGATTTAGGAGAAAGTTATGCCAGACCAAAAAAAATTAGGGTTATTGGCTCAGGCCGGATTAGAACCATACCAGGAAAAGCCGGGCGAAGAGTATATGAATGATGCACAACGCACTCATTTCAAAACTATTTTGGAAGCATGGCGCAACGATTTACGCAATGAAGTTGACCGTACTAAATCGCATATGCAAGACGAAGCAGCTAACTTCCCTGATCCAGTTGACCGCGCAGCACAAGAAGAAGAGTTCTCATTAGAGCTTAGAACTCGTGACCGTGAACGTAAACTGATCAAGAAAATTGAAAAAACCATCCAATTAATCAAAGAAGATGATTTTGGTTTTTGTGATTCGTGCGGGATTGAAATTGGTATCCGCCGTTTAGAAGCACGTCCTACAGCTGATTTATGCGTAGACTGTAAAACGCTTGCGGAAATCAAAGAAAAACAATCTGGGCGTGGTTAATTACTCGTAATTAATCCATGTCTACCACAGCCGTTACTGCGCCTGTGCGCAACTATCGCGGTCGCTTTGCGCCATCACCTTCTGGACCACTTCATTTTGGTTCTCTTGTGGCGGCTGTGGGCAGCTATCTTGACGCTAAAAGCAACCAAGGTACTTGGTTAGTCCGTATTGAAAATATCGACACCACACGTGTTGTAGACGGCGCCGCTAAAGATATTCTCAATACCCTAGAAGCCTATGGTTTGTACTGGGATGAAGACGTGGTCTATCAAACTCAGCGCCATGACTTGTACGCGCATACCATTAATAAACTAAATAACCAGCAGCTAATTTATGCTTGCCACTGCTCACGCAAAGAAATTAAAGCGCTAGGCGGTATTTATCAGGGCCATTGTCGTCATTTAAAGCATAGTCAGAACAGCAGTGCACTGCGATTAATTCAGCAACATGCTACATGCCAATACCATGACCTCATTCAAGGTGAGGTAAATGTAGCTCATGATCTCGCCCACGAAGATTACTTAATAAAGCGCAGTGATGGGTTATTTGCTTATCAACTAGTGGTGGTCGCAGACGATATTGCCCAAGGTATCACCCATGTTGTACGCGGCGCTGACTTACTTGAACCAACAGCCCGTCAACTAAGTTTATTTAAACAGTTAAATAGCGCAGCACCGCAGTATGCTCATTTACCATTGGCAGTAACTAAACCCGGCTTTAAATTATCAAAACAAAACTATGCGCCAGCGATTGTTAAAAATAACCCTAAACCAGCTCTGCTCAGTGCATTTGAATTTTTAGGTTTAGCCCCGCAGCCAGAACTCGTTGAATTAAGAATTGATAAAATGCTGAGCTGGGCAGTCGATAATTACAGCTTGCAAAACGTCCCTAAAGTGACACAAATTCAAATTTCACAAAACCCACACTGTCATACAACCGCCTTTACGCATTTAAACAAATAAAAATTCACTAAAAAGGCGAATTTTAAGGCCTTCAACTTAATTTTTAAGCTGTGCTGGTATATGATAGCCCACCTTAAATGTGCAATTCATTTAATTAATATCAATTGCGTTAAGGGTGTACTCAATTATAGCAACAACAAAGTTATTCAATAGCACTATACATGTGCAGTTAATAGCAAAGTGCAGCTATACTTGGTTAGATTTTTGATGGCGTCCATCAAATAACCGAATTCTGTAGGAGACAGATTATTATTTCCAAGCTTTTTCAATTTTGTCGGCAAATTATTGGCCCAACCGCCTCTGTAACAGCCGAACATGCCCCAGTCTCTGCGCAGCCTTTAATAGTTGGACGTAATGAGCATGGTATTTCTCGTAAACAATTTAGCCCAAATGCAATCAAGGTATTATATCGCCTGAAAGACGGAGGCTTTGATGCCTACCTTGTTGGTGGTTGCATTCGTGATATTTTGTTAGGTCAACAACCAAAAGATTTTGATGTGGTCACCAATGCCACGCCAGATCAGGTTAAAAAGCTATTTCGTAACTGCCGCTTAATTGGCCGTCGTTTTCGTTTAGCACACATTGTTTTTGGTCGTGAGATAATCGAAGTAGCCACCATGCGTGGTCATCACGAAGCGCCTGAAGATAAAAACCAAATTAGCCAATCAAGTGACCAAGGGCAACTGCTGCGCGATAACGTTTTTGGTAGTATTGAAGAAGATGCTGAACGCCGCGATTTTTCAATCAATGCGTTATATTATTCAATTAATGATTTTTCAATCCATGATTATGCTAATGGCTTAGCAGCTATTAACGTTCGACAAATCGAGATGATTGGTGATCCAACAACCCGTTACCGTGAAGATCCTGTACGTATGCTACGTGCAGTTCGCTTTGCAACCAAACTCGATATGTCGATTGCACCGGCAACCGAGCAGCCATTAAATGAATTAGCAAGCCTGTTAGATAATATCCCTGCGGCGCGGTTATTTGAAGAAACACTGAAACTGTTTTTAAATGGCAAGGCCGAAGCAAACTTTTTAATGCTACGTAAATATGGCCTTTTCAAATCATTATTCCCCTCCCTTGATAGTATTTTAGATAATAATCCTGATGGCTTAGAATTCACTTTAATTCAACAGATGTTCCGTAATACAGATGAACGCATTAATGCCGAGAAAAAAGTAACTCCAGCATTTATTTTTGCTGCATTGTTATGGTTTCCATTATTGCAGATCACTAAAGCACTGCAAGAACAAGAGCAACTATCTGAATACGAAGCTTTTGTTCAAGGTATGAACAAAGTACTCAGCGATAATGCACAGCATATTGCCGTACCAAAACGCTTTACCCTTGGCGCTCGTGATATCTGGCATATTCAACACCGCCTAGATAAACGCTCAGGACAACGTGCATATCGCCTTACGCAGCAACCACGTTTTAAAGCTGCGTATGACTTTTTACTGTTGCGCGTACAGGCCGGTGAAAAACAGCATCAGCAATTAGTTAATTGGTGGACTGACTATTTAAAACAAGACATCAATGGTCAAAAAGAGTTGGTTAAAGCGCTAGGTACGCAAGGCGCAACAAAAGGCCGTCGTCGTACTCGCCGCCGCAGCCCAAAACCAGCGGCTGAATGATCATGAAAACCGTCTACCTTGGTTTAGGAGCTAATTTAAACGCCCCTCGTACTCAACTAGATCATGCCGTAGCAGCATTGCGTGCATTGGCTGATTGTGAGTTTATTAATGTATCGCATTATTACGCGAGTAAACCGATGGGCCCGCAAGATCAACCTGATTACGTTAACGCTGTTGTGGCGCTAAAAACCATGCTATTACCTGAGCAGTTGCTTGATTTAACACAACAAATAGAACTTGAACACGGCCGAGTACGAAAAGCCGAGCGTTGGGGGCCGCGCACCTTAGATATTGATATTTTATTATTTGGTGAGCAAGTTATTAATAGCGAGCGTTTAATTGTGCCGCATTATGGTCTAACTGAACGCGAGTTTGTGGTTTACCCGCTACTTGAAATAGCCCCCCAAATTACGCTGCCAAATGGTATATTACTGCATAGTATTACCGCTAATTTGGCACTAAACGAATTACAACAATTACCTCTGTAATTAATTTCAGGCCGTTGCCTACGAGGATACTATGTCTAAAATAACCGTTTCTACGCTCAATAAAATGAAAGCAGACCAACAAAAAATTACGGCATTAACGGCCTACGATGCCAGCTTTGCAAAGTTATTTCACGATAACGGCGTAGACGTTATTTTAGTCGGTGATTCGTTAGGTATGGTGTTACAAGGCGGCGACGATACACTGGCTGTCACCAATCAAGAGATTGCCTACCATACTCGCAGCGTACGCGCAGGTAGCCGTGATTTATTCGTCATTGCAGATATGCCATTTATGACTTATTCAAGCCCAGCCGAAAGCTGTAAAAATGCCGCAGAGTTAATGCGAGCTGGCGCTAACATGGTTAAAATTGAGGGGGGGGAATGGCTGTACGACTCAGTTGTTGCACTGACTCAACAAGGTATACCGGTATGTGGGCATTTAGGCTTAACACCGCAATCGGTACATGTGTTTGGTGGCTTTAAGATCCAAGGCCGTGGAGAACAACAAGCACAAAAAATGATTAGCGATGCCCAAGCGCTTGCAGCTGCGGGTGCACAGATGCTAGTTCTTGAATGTATTCCATCTGAGCTTGCCAAATTAATTACTGACGCGGTTAATATTCCTACTATTGGGATTGGTGCAGGTAATCAAACTGATGGCCAAATTCTAGTCATGCATGACTTAGTTGGCATTTCAGCAGGTTATATCCCTAAATTCTCTAAAAACTTTTTACTCGAAACAGGCAATATGCCGGATGCGGTTAAAAAGTATTGTAGCGACGTTAAAAGTGGTGCTTTTCCAAGCACGGAACATGAGTTTAAATAATGCAGTCGATCACTGAAATAAAATCATTACGTAGTCAAATTAAAGCATGGCGCCAAGCAGGGCTTAGTGTTGCATTAGTGCCAACTATGGGCAATCTACATCAAGGGCATTTTTCACTCGTTGAGAAAGCCAAAAATATGGCTGATAAAGTCGTAGTTAGTATTTTTGTCAACCCGATGCAATTTGGTATCAACGAAGATCTTGATAACTACCCGCACACCCTCACTGCGGATAAGCAAGGACTGGCTGAGCTTGATACTGATATTGTATTTACCCCAAGTGTGGAAGCCATTTACCCTAACGGTTTAAATGCGCAAAGCTTTGTCGATGTACCAACTATATCAATGGGCTATTGCGGCGGATCACGTCCAGGCCATTTTCGCGGTGTAGCAACGGTGGTTACTAAATTATTTAACTTAGTACAGCCTGACTATGCGTGTTTTGGTGAAAAAGACTATCAACAGTTGCAAGTGATTAAAACTATGACGCATGATCTGTCAATTCCAGTAGAAATTATTGGCGTTGCAACCAGCCGTGAAGTGTCAGGGCTGGCTATGAGCTCTCGTAATGGCTACTTATCAGAAAGCCAAAAAGAAACAGCGACAGTGTTATTTAAAACCCTTAATTGGAGCGCAGAACAGTTAAACTCAGGACAGCGTGATTTTGACGACATATGCCGACAAGCAAAGCAGCAACTCGAGCAGGTAGGGCTCAAAGTTGACTACTTTGAAATAGCTCAGCGCGATACCTTAAAAAAAGCTACACTCAATGATAGTCAACTAGTGATTTTGGCAGCAGCCTTCTTAGGGCCGGTAAGGCTAATAGACAATCTGCTCGTTGATATTACATAACAATAATTGGGATAAGCATGAATTCATTATTAAAATTATCAAGTGTTTCGCTGTGTATCGGCATATTAACCGGCTGTCAAAACCAAATAGAAAACCCAGAAATGCAGCAATGTGCACAACAGAATTATCAATGTGAAGTGAACTGCGAACAGCAAAGTACCGGCGAAGGCATGCTATATAAAGTATGTAATACCAAATGTATTGAAGCCTATAACCAATGCAAAGAAAATGCCCAAGCATTAGGTAATGTGCAATAAATAATATTAACTTGCCAATTATCATGATTGGCAAGTTTCCTTACACCTCCTTGAATCTGCTTTAGGCAAACTTTCTACATCCAACCATCGCGATTTTTCTGCCATTCACCTTAGAGCAAGGTTTAGTTTTGTAATATCTACTCACATTAGTAAGAAGTAGTCATACATTGCGTGTAATTATTTCCAACTTACACAAAGAAAGTACATCCTCTACGATACTAATAAATATAAAGTCATTGAAATATATAAGTTTATTTTAGGCTCACTTCTTGCGAACTTGAATTCAACTAACTAAAGCATTTTAAAATTAACCAGGAAAACCTCATGGAAACGATAACGCGGGCAGCTCTGTATCCATCATTTAAAAAGAGGGCATTATTAGGTGCATTATTGACCTTGTGTGCATGTAATATCAGTGCGGCTGAACAACCAATAACAAAATCTGATGCGGATACTACTGATATTGTACCAACTACTCAGCCAGTTTTACTTACAATCCCTTCTGAAAAATTATTTGCGGTGGTAACAGCCAGAGCCAAACAACTGGCTGCAAAAGACTATGTTGCAGCTCCCGTAATTACTGTTGATGCATTAAATAATATTAATTATCAGGACTACCGAGCGATTCGCTTTCGTCAAGATCATGCAATCTGGAAAGACGAAAGTTTATATGAAGTGCAATTATTTCATCCCGGCTTTCTTTATAAAAACCCTGTTACTATCAATACTGTTGATAGCGATGCTAAGGTAAAAAGCCTACCATTTAAAACTGATTACTACCGTTATGATGGCACCGCAGCACCACTTGAGCAGGAAATTACCACTGCTTTAGGCACCACTCAGTTAGGGCACGCTGGTTTCAGAGTGCATTTTCCACTCAATAATAATGAGTACAAAGATGAAGTAGCAGTATTTCAAGGCGCTTCATATTTTCGCATAGTGGGGCCTGATCAAGTATATGGCATTTCAGCACGAGGCCTGGCGATTGATACAGCACTCAGCTCTGGTGAAGAGTTTCCAGTATTTAAAGAGTTTTGGTTAGTTAAACCAAAGCCTGAAGACACTCACATTGTGCTATATGCATTACTTGATAGTCCTTCTGTTACTGGTGCATATCGTTTTGAGATCAGCCCATCAACAGCAACTGAAGTAACAACTAAAATGCAAATATTCGCCCGCAAAGATATCAAAAAACTCGGTATTGCGCCGCTTACAAGCATGTTTTACCACGGCGAAAATAGCACTAAATTCTTTGATGATTACCGACCAGAAGTACATGACTCTGATGGTTTACTAATGCAATCACAAGACAATAAATGGGTATGGCGTCCGCTAAATAACCCTAAACAGCTTAGTGTAACGTCATTTGGTTATGACAATCCAAAAGGGTTTGGCCTTGCACAGCGCGACCGTGAGTTTAATAATTATCTCGATACTGAGGCACATTATCATGCTCGCCCAAGCCTGTGGATTGAACCACAAGGGGCATGGGGGAATGGTCGAGTTGAGTTAGTAGAAATACCGACTGACACCGAGACCAATGACAATATCGTTAGCTATTGGGTACCAGAGCAACCACTTAAAGCAGGTGAAACACTTAGTTTTAGTTATAAATTGTCAACATTTAACGCGGCGCTTGCCAGCCAAGATAAAGCCCGAGTTTTACGCACTCGCATTGGCAGTGCTGCATTACCCGGTGAAGAGAATCCACCACCAAAAAGTCATCGCCAATTCACTGTTGACTTCACCGGTGACAATATTAACAACTTGTCAGCCAAACTAAAATTGCTTGCTAATTTGAGCCTAAATTCAGGTGAAATAAGCGATAAGACAGTGCAACAATTACCAAATAACCAAGGCTGGCGTGTTGCTTTTAAAGTCGCGCCAGAGGGCGGTAAGCCTGTAGATATGCGCTTATCATTAACACTACGTGACAAAGAAGTAAGTGAGGTATGGAGTTATGTCTGGTATCCAAATGACGTCGAATAATAGTAATATGCGCAATACAGCAATGCCTTTTAAAAAGACCCGTGTATGGCTGTTTTCACTATTAGTGTTAGCCATCTCAGCTTATGGCATGTGGATCATGTTTGATATTTTAAATTCAAATGGCATGACCCCGCTTGAGTATGCATTACTTGCGCTGTTTTCAATTACCTTTACTTGGATTGTGACCGCATTTTGCAGTGGCTGTATGGGATTTATTTTACAATTATTTAGAATTGACCCGTTGACACTGACGCGCCAAAAAGCAATCGAAATTGATAAGCAAGCATTGAGTAAAACCAGAACGGCCGTCGTTATGCCTATCTACAATGAAGATACGCAGCGAGTTATTGCAGGTTTTGAAGTGAGCTTACGTTCACTGATAAAAACAGGCCAATTTGCGCATTTTGATTTCTACTTATTAAGTGATACACAAGATAAAGAAATAGCTAACAATGAGCTAAAAGCGTGGTATGCCTTGAGCGAACGCCTAGGTGATTTAGCCAAACAAACTTTTTATCGCCGCCGCGAAAATAACAAACACCGTAAAGTAGGTAACTTAACTGACTTTTGCGAGCGCTGGGGCAGTAAATACGAGCACATGATTGTACTTGATGCCGATAGCATCATGACGGGTCAATGTATGCTCGAGCTCACCAGCAGCATGAGCAACAATCCACAAGCTGGGCTTATTCAAACGATTCCAATCCCTGTTAGGCAAGATACCTTCTTTGGTCGCTTTCTACAGTTTGCGTCAGTACTTTATAGTCCAATGCTAGCAACCGGTTCAGCTTTTTGGCAGACTAATCACGCTAATTACTGGGGCCACAATGCAGTCATTCGGGTTAAAGCGTTTATTGATTGCTGCGGTTTACCAGTGCTCAAAGGTAATGCCCCTTTCGGCGGCGAAATTTTAAGCCATGACTTTGTCGAAGCATCATTACTGCATCGTTCTGGCTGGGATGTATTATTACTCAGTGATATACAAGGTAGCTACGAAGAAGTACCGAGTAATATTTTAGATTACGCTATTCGCGACAGGCGTTGGGTGCAAGGCAACATTCAACATTTAGGTTTGTTACCTGCGTCGGGTTTAAAAATAATGAGCAAGCTGCATTTTTTACTCGGTGCAACAGCATACATTTCATCATTAATTTGGTTATCTATGTTAGTGCTAAGCACCATAGATGCGGTCACCCGCGCACTAAACAGTAATGTCTATTTTAATCAGCCATATCAATTATTTCCGACTTGGCAAATAGCAAAAACAGAATTAATTAACTCGTTGCTATTTGTCACAATTGTATTGTTATTATTGCCGAAATTAATGGGGATTATTGTCACCCTGATCCATCGTAATAAACAATTTGGCGGCTCATTTAAATTAATTTTAGGCTCAATCATTGAAACCGTGTTTGCCATTATTATCGCCCCACTGATGATGGTTTTTCATAGCTACTTTGTGGTGTGTGTATTTTTAGGTAAAAAAGTAACCTGGGATGCCCAGCCTCGCTCAGGCCGCATGGTGCCTTGGCAAGAAGCGATTGGTTACACCTTACTAGCAACTTTAGTTGCTGCAGCTTGGGGTGGGATTGCTTATTACTTTACGCCAGTATTCTTTTGGTGGTTATCGCCAATTTTAGTCGGACTAATTTTAGCCGCGCCAATTGTACGATATTCAAGTAGCATAGGCTTAGGTGTTAAATTACGTAAAATGGGCATATTTATTTGTCCGAGTGAAGTTGATAATAACGACACCCTTGCCGCTTTGCGTGTGCATGAGCAAGAAATTGCATTACCGAATGATGATGTTGCTAACTTTTCAATCCCTGCATTGCCGCAAGAGCAACCAAGCGTAATGCCAATTCAGAGCTTTAAAAGACAAGGCATTAGTAAAAGAAAACGCGTTTTAAATGCCCATCAACAGCTCAAAAAGAGGCTATTTAACTAACCCGTCGCTGGGCAAAAAAAACCGCGCAACTAACGTTGCGCGGTTTTTATTAACTCATAGTCGATATTAAGCTTAAAGAAGACCTAGCTTTTTAAGTTCGCTCATTGCCATCTTGCCAGAAAGTGGTACATAACCATCTTTCTCTACAATTTTTTGACCATCTTGTGATAACACCATTTTTAAGAACTCAGCTTCAATAGGTGCAAGCGGTTTGTTCGGATGCTTGTTCACGTAAACATACAAAAAGCGCGACAGTGGGTATTTACCTGTTGCTACATTCTCAAGTGTAGCATCAACAAAGTTATCGCCTTTTTTCGCCAGTGGCACAGTACGTACGCCTGATGTTTTATAACCGATACCTGAGTAACCAATTGCGTTCACTGATGAAGAAATTGACTGTACCACAGAGGCAGAACCAGGTTGCTCATTCACGTTGTTACGGAAGTCACCTTTACATAGCGCTTTATTTTTAAAGTATCCATAAGTACCTGATACTGAGTTACGGCCATAAAGTTGAATATCTTTTGCAGCCCAATCACCTGTTAAACCAACATCACTCCAGCGAGTCACATCTGCGGCAGCACCACATTTACGAGTTGAAGAGAAAATCGCATCGATTTGGTCAATACGTAACCCTTCAATTGGATTGTCTTTATGAACAAATACTGCCAATGCATCAATCGCAACACGGACTTCTGTAGGTTTATAACCGTAACGTTTTTCAAACGCTTCGATTTCTTTTGATTTCATTCTGCGGCTCATCGGGCCAAAGTTTGCTGTGCCTTCTGTCAATGCCGGTGGCGCAGTAGATGAACCAGCTGCTTGAATTTGGATGTTCACATTTGGGTAGATACGTTTATACTCTTCAGCCCAAAAGGTCATCATGTTGGCTAAAGTATCAGAGCCCACAGATGAAAAATTACCTGAAATACCACTGGTTTTTTGGTACTCAGGAATAACTGTATCTACAGCCATTGCTTGTGCAGATACAAATGTTGTTACTGCCACACCCATTGCGGCTACTAGGTTTTTAAATTTCATTAGGTTGCTCCGATTTTGTTCGTTTATTTCTTAACTGTCGTCTACTCTAAAGAGAGTGGATGACAGTTAGATTACTCTAAAATGACAATTTTATGACTTCAACTTTTTAACTCAATTATTTAATAGCACTGTTTTTTCACGACTAAAAGCAAACGAAAAACATGATCCTTCGCCTAATTTACTTTTAATTATCAATTGGCTATCGTGACGAGTTAATACATGTTTGGTAATGGCTAAACCCAGCCCAGAGCCACCAGTTGTACGACTACGCGCTTTATCAACCCGATAAAAACGCTCAGTTAAGCGATTAATATGCTCTGGTGCAATACCATCGCCATTATCAACCACTGAAAAGTATGCTTGATTATCTTTTAGCTGCCAGCTTACGGTTATTTTACCGCCTGCCTTAGTGTAATGAATGGCGTTAAACACTAAATTAGAGAAGGCACTGCGCAGCTCCTCTTCAGCGCCTTTTATATCGACGTTACCATCAATATCAAATATCAATTCATGCCCTTTATCTTGATTCAATGATTGTGCTTCAGTCCTAATATAGCTAAGTAACTGCGGTACATTGATCGCTTTATCATTATCTTGGCGTCGAGCGCCTTCAATACGTGATAACGACAATAGCTGATTTACTAAACTATCCATGCGTTTACACTGTTCAAGCATAGTACCTTGTGCTTTATTCCACACTCCCGGTGGTGGCACCATATCGCCATCAAACATTTCTAAGTAACCAGTAACAACGGTTAATGGCGTACGTAGCTCATGAGATACATTGGCCACAAAGTCTTTGCGCATTTGCTCAAGTTGCTTCAGTCGCGTGACATCACGAACAACAACCATTAACTGTGAGCTGGCATATGGCATTACCCGAAACTCTAAAACTTGCTCAAAACTGTGACCACTTTCAAGTTCTAATGCTTCATCAAACGATTCCGTTTGCATGTATTTCGCAAATTTAGGATCGCGAATAAGGTTGTCAAGCCGCTGACCATGATCCGCTGGCCACTGTAGACCAAGCACTTTTAACGCTAATTGATTACACCAAACAATACTTAAATCACGCTGTAAAACAATTACCGCATCAGGCACCGCTTCTGCGCCATCGCGAAAACGACGGATCAAATCAGCTAATTCGTTACGTTTTTTACGGTTACGATGTTGTAAATGATAGATCCCTTCAAATACTTGCTCCCATGCTCCTTCACCTTCAGGTGGATTAAAACTACGTTGATTCAATAGCCAATCACTGAGCCGGTAGAGTTGATGATAATGCCAAACAAGCAATGAAAAAGATCCTAAAAATAAAAGCAAAAATGGCGCACCAATAAGCACGCCAATTAATAATAAAGGAAGGAAATAGACAAACAGACGCTTAGCTAACGCCCGTTTATTAACAACTCGATACATACACTCACTTTACCTTAGAGTAAGTAAATTTAAGCCAAAATTAGCTATTGGCTTGGTCATCTCCATGGCACTTATAATTTACTAGAAAAACGATAGCCTGCACCACGTACAGTTTGTACTAAACGATCATGACCAAGCGGTGCAATCGCTTTGCGTAAGCGGCGAATATGCACGTCTACGGTTCTATCTTCAACATAGACATTAGTTCCCCATACGTTATCTAGCAGCTGTTCACGGCTATAAACACGTTCAGGGTGAGTCATAAAGAAATGCAATAAGCGAAATTCTGTCGGCCCCATATCCAACTCACTACCTTCAGAGGTAACACGGTGTGAAATAGGATCAAGACGTAAACCATGTACATCAATCGCTTCTTCCAATGAAGTAGGCGACACACGACGAATAACGGCTTTAATACGCGCCATTAATTCTTTTGGTGAGAATGGTTTAGTAACATAATCATCAGCACCGACTTCAAGACCGCGAACCTTATCTTCTTCTTCGCCGCGAGCAGTCAGCATGATAATAGGAATTTGGCGAGTATATTCACTTTGCTTAAACTTTTTAGCAATTTGAATTCCACTACCACCTGGTAGCATCCAATCTAATAACACCATATCAGGATAAGGTTCTACCATCGCAGCAATGGCTGAATCGTAATCTTCAGCTTCAATTGCTTGAAAACCATTTTGCTCTAATACAAAAACCAGCATCTCTCTGATCGGTGCTTCGTCATCGACGACAAGTACTTTACGTGACATTCCAATATATCTCTTTCGTTATCGAACTAGTTTTCATTATTATGACTAAGTATGACATTTTTATGAAAGTGTAACGTGTAAATCGAAATCTGGGGTAAAAAACACAAAATAAACCCCTTAAAGGTACAAAGTTGGCATACATTATCAAATTACACATTTAAAAATCGTACCTTATAATTACTACATTAGATTATTACTGAGTATTAAACTCAAATAAAAACGCTAAATAGCACTTGTATATTACACGTTATTTTCTAGCTTAGTAGCCGAGACTAAATTTAATAATCAACTACACAACACTGCATCACTATGTAACCCACGATAGCACCTTTACACTCTAACTCAATTAAAACACCTATTCACAGCTGCGATCATTAGCGAGATCAAAATCCTACCAAGTTTCACTACAGGGATCATTCGTTTACCAACCGAGTTAGATCTGGGATCAGTGTTTTACCTAGCTAAAGTCATAAGCTGTTGATAATTCATACAACAAAGCTTTGCAATAGCTATTTTTATGACAAAACCTCTGTCAATCAAGCTGATCCTTAGTAAAAGTCGGCTTCCAACAAAGCACTGTTAGTAAATCAATGATCCCAAAGTCCCAGCTTGGTAAAATAATGATCTTTTACGATCAGGCATAAAAAAGCCAGTTGCATGACACTACTGGCTGTTTATTTATTAAATAACTTAATAAATTAGTTTATTTAATTTTTGGGTCTAATTCACCGGTTAAATATTTAAGGTGCATATCATCGAGTGAAATTGGTTTGATCTTACTTGCTTGACCCGCAGTACCAAATGACTCATAACGCGCAACACAGATCTCAGTCATCGCTTTTGTTGCTTCAGCTAAGTATTTACGTGGATCAAAGTTCGCGGGGTTAAGTGCAAGATGACGACGAATAGCGCCCGTTGATGCTAAACGTAAGTCAGTATCAATATTAACTTTACGTACACCAAACTTGATACCTTCAACTATCTGCTCTACTGGCACACCGTAAGTTTGTGGGATCTCACCACCATATTGGTTGATGATCTCAAGCCACTCTTGCGGCACTGATGACGAACCGTGCATAACTAAATGAGTATTAGGAATACGTGCGTGGATCGCTTTAATACGATCAATCGCTAAAATATCATCCGTTGGCGGACGTGTAAATTTATACGCGCCGTGTGAAGTCCCACACGCAATTGCCAGCGCATCTACGTGAGTCTTACTGACAAAATCAGCCGCTTCTTCTGGATCCGTTAGCATTTGATCTGTGGTTAGTTTACCTTCAGCACCAACGCCATCTTCTTCGCCAGCTTCGCCAGTTTCAAGTGAGCCAAGCACACCTAACTCACCTTCAACAGACACACCACAAGAGTGTGCAAGTTCAACAGTTTTACGCGTTACATCAACGTTATATTCATATGATGATGGTGTTTTACCATCGCTCATTAACGAGCCATCCATCATCACTGATGAAAAACCTAATTGAATTGAACGTTGGCAAACGCCAGGTGAAGTACCGTGATCTTGGTGCATTACCACTGGAATATGTGGCCACTCTTCAATCGCAGCTAAAATCATATGACGTATAAATGGGGCACCAGCGTAGGCACGAGCGCCAGCTGAACCTTGTACAATTACTGGACTGTTAGTTTTGTCAGCCGCCATCATAATAGCGCGGATCTGTTCTTGGTTATTAACGTTAAATGCTGGTACGCCATAACCATGTTCAGCTGCATGATCAAGAAGTTGTCGCATACTGATTAAAGCCATTTGGTATTCTCCAAATTGTCGATAGCTGCGCATGCGCAAAACTACCTAGTTCGAACGGAATAGTTGAGTTCGGTGCAATCACTGCACCTCGATAGTACTGGCTTTTGCCAAAGCTATCGTTATACACAACCAGCTATTAAATAAGGGTGAGAGGTATTTAATAGCTGATCATACTCAGTATAGTTAGCAGCCTAAATTAACGATTGCTAACTACACTGAGCAAACGCTAATTACTTAGCGCGTTGTTCAAGCATAGCAACTGCGGGGAGTTTTTTCCCTTCTAAGAACTCAAGGAAAGCGCCACCGCCAGTTGAAATATACGAGATTTTATCGGCAATGCCGTATTTATCAATCGCTGCTAACGTATCACCGCCACCAGCAATTGAAAATGCATTTGAATTAGCAATCGCTTGTGCAATAGCACGTGTGCCATTACCAAACTGGTCAAATTCAAATACACCTAACGGACCATTCCATACAACAGTACCCGCATTTGCAATAATTTTTGCAAGTTGGCTTGCTGTATCTGGACCAATATCAAAAATCATATCAGTGTCTGTAACTTCACTAACATCTTTTAAAGTTGCAACGGCAGACTCTGAAAACTCATTACCAACCACCACATCGGTCGGTACTGGTATTTCACCGTTATTACTTTTCGCCGCTGCACTTAATTTATTTGCTTCATCAATTAAATCCGCTTCGTATAATGATTTACCAACGGGGTAGCCTGCCGCAGCAATAAATGTATTTGCAATACCGCCACCAGTGACCAATTGATCAACAATCGTTGAAAGCGAATCTAGTACGGTTAGTTTAGTGGATACTTTAGAGCCACCTACAATCGCCACCAGCGGACGAGCTGGGTTATCAAGTGCTTTACCTAATGCATCTAATTCAGCAGCTAATAGTGGACCTGCGCAGGCCACATCGGCAAATAAACCAACGCCATGTGTTGATGCTTGAGCACGATGAGCTGTACCAAATGCATCCATTACATATACATCACATAATGCAGCTAGTTTTTTAGATAATGCTTCGTCATCTTTGCTTTCGCCAACATTAAAGCGTACGTTTTCAAAAACCACGACTTCATTATCAGCAATTTCAACGCCATTTAAGTAATCTTTTTCAAGACGTACAGTTTGTTCAAGTGCTTCATTTAAATAATCAACAACTGGGGCTAATGATAACTCCTCGTTGTATTCCCCTTCCGTTGGGCGGCCTAGGTGTGACATCACCATTACTTTAGCGCCTTTTTCAAGGGCTAATTTAATACTAGGTAATGCAGCACGAATACGTGCATCTGAGGTCACGTTACCTGCTTTTACTGGTATATTTAAATCTTCACGAATTAACACGCGTTTGCCGTTTAAATCTAAATCTGCCATATTTATGACCGACATGAACTTCTCCTTAATTAACGATACTGACTTGAAATATATATATTTTTATTTTATTTACATTAATTATTTTCTGCCATCATTACTCGTGCAGTATCGAGCATTCGATTAGCAAACCCCCATTCATTATCACACCAGACTAACAACTTTATCAGCCGTTTATGACTGACTCGTGTCTGTGTGCCATCTATAATACAAGAATGTGAGTCATGATTAAAATCAACGGATACCAATGGCTCTTCGGTATAACTTAAAATACCTTCTAGACGGTCTCTCGCTGCAGCTTTTAATGCTTTATTCACTGCATTTAAATCAACATCAGCGTTGACTGTCACACTCAAATCCATAGCAGTAACATTGATAGTAGGGACACGTACTGCAATCGCTTCAAAGCGGCCATGGAACTTAGGTAAAATACGTTCAATACCACGGGCTAATTTAGTATCTACAGGAATAATAGACTGACTTGCAGCACGGGTACGGCGTAAATCATGATGATAGGCATCAATCACTTGTTGATCATTCATCGACGCATGAATAGTGGTAATCGCACCTGATTCAATACCAAACGCATCATCAAGCACTTTGATCACCGGCACGATACAGTTAGTAGTACATGAACCATTAGAAACAATTGTATGCTCAGCAAGCAGTTCATCATCATTGATACCATAGACAATCGTGGCATCAACATCTGCATCAGCAGGCTGAGAAAATAAAACTTTTTTAGCACCTGCATCAAGGTGTAATTGCGCGTGTTCACGAGAATGATAGACACCTGTACATTCTAAAACCACGTCAACATCTAGCAACTGCCACGGCAGTTCAATAGGATTTTGCTCAGAAAATAATGCAATAGTATCGCCAGCAACACTTAGAGAATCTTCACCTAAGATAACCGGATATTTAAAACGACCATGAGAGGTGTCGTACTTCAGTAAGTGAGCAACGCCCTCAGGCTCAGCTAATTCATTAATCGCAACAATTTTGATCTCGTCGCTTAAGCCCGATTCATAAAGAGCACGAACAATATTTCGACCAATTCTACCAAAACCATTAATTGCAAGTTTGATTGCCATTAGAAAGAAAATCCACTCTAGTTGCTTGCAGATAAAGGCAACCTGCATTTGATATGACGGTATTGTAATCGACCTTGAGTTTGAATATAAGAGGCAAGATTAAATAAATGTTCATAGCTTAGATATTAAGAAAACTTGAAATTGAACTCTGTTAATGATCAAATAGTTACGCCAATAATCGTTTAACCTAGAGCAGAGTTCACATGCAGATTAACCAAGTTTCAAATCTATTAAAAGCCCTTATCTCTAAAAAACGCCCATTGAGCTTGCTAAAACTTCTGGATTTCAAGTTCGACACCGTTGCTTATCGATCGTTTCTCTACTCAAGGTTGTATTCAAAAGCTTATCTTGCCTGTAAGACGCTAACCGCCTTGACTGAGCGAATCCGTGAGCTCGTTATTCACCACACATTGCCGAATCACTGATTTGGTTGAGCATGCTGCAAACACTGATCAAACGCTCAATTAATATGCAACTTTAATTCTAAATTAGGGTGCGGAATGACAGTTGCATATTCGTAGCGGTGATTTTATATCGCAACCTTAATAGGTACAACGCGGGAAACCGAGTTACTCAGGCCTGCCTTTATTGCGTTTACCCAATAAATACGCGTCGCGAAACTTCATAAAATGCTGCTCAAGTTTAGTTGCGGCATCAGCCTCCCCTGCTAATGCTAACACCATAATTGCCACTTCAGCGGTGCCTAGTTGATGAGCATGTGGTGCCACGCGTAGGCGATAATCAGACAGCTTCTCTGCAGTAATCGACAGTACGGGGAAATTATCGAGATAAGGGCTTTTGCGGATCATTTTTTTCGCTTCACGCCATGTGCCATCTAAAAAGATAAATAAAGGGCGTTTATTTAGCTGCGTTTGCACTTCGGTAATAACACGCGAGACATCTTCAACATCGGTGGCGGGAAAGATCACCATAGGTTGATATTGCGGGTCGTTCAATAAGGCAAATAGCTTTGCATCAGGCTCGGTTCTGTCCCAGCGAAAAGCATGATTATCAGGAATGATCTCAGCAATTAATCGCCCTGTATTAGAAGGTTTAAAACTTTCATTATGATACATCAACATACACACAGCAGCTGCACATTGCGCCTGCTCTACGCCGTCACAAATACAGTAATATTTCGCGATTAAGCATTGCTCGCAGCGATCCATTTTACCGCCACGGGCATTAAACTCACGGCGAGACTCGCTAATTTGCTGGGCACGCAAAGTAAGTACTGAGTTATTTGAAGAAGAGCTGTTCGTCACTACGATTACCTATAAATTGATCAGCGCGTATTATAGCATACTACGTGGGATAGGGAGTTCCGCCATGAGTCATTTTTATGAACTTAAATGGCGGACTTTTCCACAACCTTAACTGAACAGCCCTTAATCGGCGTCTTAACCACCGCGCCAATATATTTAGCACTCGTTTACAATTGGCTATACTGCAATAATTTACAAAACCATGCACCACTGGGTTTAATCTTTTTATTACTTCACTAAGTATAGGGCGTTGCGCTATTTTGCGCGCTGACCCACCAGTACTGTCGAAACAGGTTACTGTTGGTGCCTACCTCTAACTTCCTATGGCTTTCTTCAGACCCCACCGTTAGCCAGTGACGCCTTGCCATTCAGATTATCTTTCTTCCCCTTAGTCAGGGTGATAAGGCATCTTTCAGCCTATCGGGTTGCCTGCTTCGCTGGGCAAACAAAAAAGCTGAAGAGCTAGCTCTTCAGCTTTTGATAATTGTTTCTATGTGTGTTTCTTTTGCTATGCCTCTTGCTTTCTCAATGTTATGAAAACTGATCAAACAAGCTATCAGTGCTTAACCCTTCATGCTGTAAAATATCTTTTAAGCGACGCAGTGCTTCTACTTGAATTTGTCTTACTCGCTCCCGAGTTAAACCGATTTCACGACCAACATCTTCAAGAGTTGATGGCTCATAACCTAACAAACCAAAACGACGTGCAAGTACTTCACGTTGCTTAGGGTTAAGCTCACCTAGCCAGTCTACAATGTGCTTATTGATATCATTATTTTGTACTTCACCTTCCGGGCCAAAACCTTTTTCATCGGCAATAATATCTAACAATGCTTTATCGTTTTCACCACCAATAGGTGTATCTACAGAGGTAATTTTTTCGTTTAAACGCAGCATTTTAGTTACGTCTTCAACAGGTCGGTCTAAACACGCTGCAATCTCTTCTGCAGTGGGCTCATGATCCAGCTTTTGCGTTAGTTCACGTGCGGTGCGTAAATAAACGTTAAGTTCTTTCACTACATGGATTGGTAAGCGAATAGTGCGGGTTTGATTCATGATGGCGCGTTCTATCGTTTGACGGATCCACCAAGTCGCATAGGTCGAAAATCGAAAACCACGTTCAGGATCAAATTTTTCAACGGCGCGGATCAAACCAAGATTACCTTCTTCAATTAAATCAAGTAACGCAAGGCCACGATTATTATAACGACGGGCGATTTTAACAACCAAACGTAAGTTACTTTCAATCATTCGTTTACGAGAAGCGCTACAGCCTTTTAATGCTTTGCGGGCAAAAAAGACTTCTTCTTCAGCACTCAATAATGGCGAAAAACCTATTTCACCTAAATATAGCTGAGTAGCATCTAAATTCTTCGTGATCTCCTCTTTGGCAAATATTTCATCTTCTTTGTCATCATTTTTATCGACGTCATCTAATAATTCAGAGTCTGTATCAGCTACAGCTACATCATCAAATTTATCATCAATCGCATCTTTCGTTTTTTCTATTTTTGCTGTGTTACCCATGAGCGTACCCTCAAGCAAACAAGTGATCTTATATCACTATGATCAATACCCGGCCGATAGCTAAGGCAAATACTTCTCAGGATTAACAGCTTGTCCTCGGTAACGGATTTCAAAACGCAATGCCGTTACGTCAGAGTCTGAACTGCCAATCTCGGCTATTTTTTGCCCTGCTTTCACATCCTGTTTTTCTTTAACTAACAACTTTGAGTTATGTGCATAGGCACTAAGATAATCATCATTATGTTTCAAAATAATTAAATTACCGTATCCTCTAAGTGCATTACCCGCATAAACAACTGTCCCTTGTGCTGCGGCAAAAACAGCGACACCTTTTTTATTAGTAATTTGTAACCCTTTATAACCGCTTTCCTTGGTTGAAAAACGTTGAGTTACTGTTCCTTTAGCTGGCCACGACCACTTAACTTTCATCGAGGACAAACTGTTATTTTTACTAATTTTCCTATTGGCTTGTTTTTGAACATACTCTCGTTGTTTTGGCTGATCAAGCTCTTTCTTTAATTTTTTGTTATTTTTTTGTAGTTTACTTGTAGACTTCCCACTCAATTTCGTATATTTTTTACGCTTTTTAGTTTTTTTAGGTACACCCTTAAAAGAAATTATTTGCCCCGGTTGGATTATGTAAGGGGCTGGTATGCCATTATTTTTTGCCAACGAGCGGAAGTCTTGCTGGGCGCTAAAGGCTATCGAGTATAACGTATCGCCTTTTTTAACCGTGTAGCGATCACCACTAATATTAACTCTACTAGTATAAGGTTTAACACTGGTATTTAAACTACTGACTGGTGCGGGGCCGTGTCGAGATGAACAGGCACTAAGCAAAACACTTGTAAATAAAGTAACATAGCAGACGTACTGTTTATTCATGGTGTTTTGCTCCTTGTGCTAAAAGTAGTATTTAACTGCTTAACGTAGTAAAAAGTATGCAACCACAGCTAAAATCACTACCCCCCAGCCAAGTACCTCAATATATTGACGTAATTTTTGCTCCATTTTTACTCCGCCCCACTTCATTAACGCAGAGACTAAAAAGAACCGTGTACCACGCCCGACAGCAGAAGCTAATAAAAAAGGTAAAAACGCCATGTGCAAAAGCCCTGCACCAATGGTAAATACTTTATAGGGTATTGGCGAAAAGCCAGCTAAAAACACCACCCATACGCCATAATCTTTAAACCAGCTTAAAGCGGTATTAAACTTTTCTTGCCAACCCATTTGCGCTATTAATGGCTCTACGACAGGTTCAAATAACCAAAATCCGAGCAAATAACCCAAAATACCGCCAAACACCGAAGCAATTGTAGCAATTGTAGCATAGCGCCATGCTTTGCTCGGTTGTGCCAGCGACATCGGCGCGAGCATTACATCCGGTGGAATAGGAAAAATAACCGATTCGGCAAAACTCACCCCAGCTAAATAACGCTCTGCGTGACGATGTTTTGCCCACACTAATGCCATATCGTATAACTTAGTAAACAATTTCAAAGTGATTTCCTATTCAATATCGCCAGGGACTAAAGGTACAAATCTAACTGGCGCAATAACATGTTGAGTAAATTTTTCGCCGTCACGTACAACCATGACCAGTTGTTGATCTTCATTACCGATTGGCGCAATCATTACCCCGCCATCGCTGAGTTGATCAAGTAATACTTGCGGGACTTGCGATGCAGCAGCAGTTACAATGATGCCATCAAACGGCGCTTGTGACTGCCAACCTTGCCAACCATCGCCGTGTTTCATGGCAACATTGTATAAGTCTAGGTTATGTAAACGGCGCTTAGCCTGCCATTGTAATGCTTTAATGCGCTCTACCGAAAATACTTTTGTAAAGATTTTAGCCAGTACCGCTGTTTGATAGCCTGAACCCGTGCCTATCTCAAGCACTTTATCGCGAATACCAGCCAAACGCAGTAACTCAGTCATACGGGCAACAATATATGGCTGTGAAATTGTTTGCCCTTGACCGATGGGCAACGCCGTATTTTGATACGCTTTATGCTTGAGCACATCATCAACAAATACATGACGTGGAATATCAGCAATAGCGCTGAGTACCAATTTATCTTCAACTCCCTCACGCTGTAATAGGTCTGCCAGCGCACGGGCACTTCGAGTATAATTAGCCAGCACCGTTGATCTCCATCGTTTTAAGCCACTCACCAACCGCTGCCAAGCTGTCTTTCGCTGTCATATCAACACTAAGTGGCGTAACCGATGCGTAGCCATTATTGATAGCATAAAAGTCAGTACCTGCTCCGGCATCACTTTCAGCACCTAAAATCCCATACCAATAAATGTCGCGTCCCCATGGATCTTGCTGTTTAGTCATGGTTTCTGCTTTATGACGCGCACCTAAACGCGTTACTTGCACGCCTTTTAGCTCAGCTAACGGAATATCAGGCACATTAATGTTAATGATTTGATCTTTTGGCAATGGATGTGACGCCAGCTCTTTAATTATGCTGACAGTCACCGCAGCTGCTGTTTCAAAATGATTGCCTTCTTTTGAGCACAAAGACACCGCCACTGCGGGCAAGCCTAAATGACGTCCTTCGGTTGCTGCTGCAACAGTTCCTGAGTACAAAGTATCGTCACCCAAATTCGCGCCATGATTAATACCCGCTACAACTAAATCGGGCTTTTCATTCAGTAATTCATTCACGCCCAAATGTACACAATCAGTGGGCGTGCCATTGACCGAAATAAAGCCGTTTTCAAGCGTGGTAGCACGCAGTGGATTAAGTAGTGTCAGTGAATTACTTGCCCCACTGCAATTGCGATCAGGTGCAACCAAGGTTACGTCTGCAATTTGCGTCAATGCCTGATACAACACAGCAATGCCTTTTGCGTTAACACCATCATCGTTACTTAGGAGGATTTTCATTTTCAGCGTCCTGTTCTTTATGTACTCGTGGGCTTGCATCGGTGTAATCCACCAGCTCACGTAACAATGCCGTGGCAAAGGTGCCTTTGGGTAAACCAAAGCTCAATTTAATGGTGGTTTCATCAATCGTTGCAACGGTTAAATCTTGTGGGATCAAACGCAACATTCTGCGCTCATTTTTCAGCCCTAACTTACCCAGTCCTTCACACCAATCTTGATACGGCGCTAACCATATTTTTTCTTGTTCGGTGAGGCCTTTTTCACTAGTGCCGACCAATGGCGCAGACATCATAATATCGCCAGAGGCAAGCCTAGCGATGTTTTCATCGCTAATAGCATCTTCAAAAAATGCATTACTACCACTGAGCATAAATACCTCACGGTGCATGGTTTTAGCTAAACCGTGTTCAGCAACACGCAAATTCACTATTTGATTAAACACATAAGAGCGTGCAGCAGAAATAATTAAACCGCGTAGTTTTTTGTCTCGAATGCGCTCACCGGCAAACATTCGCTTAGCCATTTCAAGGTTATGGCCATCGTGGCCAAAGCGTTGCTCACCAAAATAGTTGGGCACACCGGCGCGTACCGCGTTGATCCGACAAAGAATGTCTAACGGCTGGGTTACATTACGTAAAATAATGCTGAATTTATTACCTTTGTGGCAGCCAGTCCGCAGCTTACGATTATGCCGTTGCTGAGCAATAATAAACAGTGATTCACTATTAAGCTCAGTAAAATCAATGTCTTTTTTAATGGGTACTGGCACACTAAACCACTGACTACATACTCCGTGGCGATCTTTCATACCAGCAAAGCTGACATCACGTGGCGAAATCCCCGCTTTTTGGGCAAGTAATTTAGCAACGTATTGGGTATTTTCGCCTTTTTTAACGACCTGTAAACAGACGTGCTCACCACTGCCAGTAAACTCTATACCTAAATCTTCATCAACCATAAAATCTTCAGCAGTGGCTTTAAAATCGGCTTTAGATAGTGGTGCACCGTATAAATAATTTAACTCGCTCATAATAATTGCTTGCTCATGATAACCACAGCATGACTGGAAATACCTTCTTTTCGCCCTTCAAAACCGAGCTTTTCAGTGGTGGTTGCTTTGACATTTACCTGACCCAGTTCAGCGTTTAAATCGGCGGCTAAATTTGTACGCATAGCTTGAATATGCGGCAGCATTTTTGGCGCTTGCGCTACTATCGTTACATCCGCATTACCCAGTACATAGCCTTGCTGCTTAGCTAAATCAACAACATGACGTAATAAAATACGACTATCGATATTCTCATATTCACTGGCTGTATCTGGAAAGTGCTTGCCAATATCGCCCATTGCTAAGGAGCCTAAAATAGCATCGCATAGTGCGTGGATCGCAACATCACCATCAGAGTGCGCTAAAAAGCCTTGTGGGTAAGCAATTTTTTCACCACAAAGAGTTAACGGGCCTTCGCCAGCAAATTTATGGACATCGAAGCCATGGCCGATTCGAATCATAATGCATTCTCACTGTGTTGTTTTTGGAGTAAAAAGTTGGCTAAATCTAAATCTTCTGGGGTGGTTATTTTAATATTATCACTACGCCCTACCACCAGCTTTACAGGCTTATTAGCCCATTCTATTGCCGAGGCTTCATCAGTAATTGTTACCTGCTGAGCAAGCGCAGTTTGCAATGCCTGCGTTAAATCGTGGTACTTAAATAATTGCGGGGTCAACGCCTGCCATAAGTTATCCCGAGGCACTGTTTGTTGGCTATGAGTTGCACCGCGCTTAATGGTATCTTTCACTTTGCTTGCTAATATACCGCCCTCATCAGCGCTAATACACTCACTAAGTAAGCACTCAATATCAGCCAATGTCACCAGTGGCCTTGCCGCATCATGCACTAACACCCAATCAGGCGGATTATCTGCAAGCGCTAATAAGCCATTAAGCACTGAGTCAGCTCGCTCCTTGCCACCACTTGCACGGACAATGCGCTGATCAATAACCTCCAGTGTAGCAAAATAAGGATCATCATCGCTGACGGCCACCACAAT
Source organism: Pseudoalteromonas arctica (assembly GCF_012927645.1). Classification (GTDB taxonomy): domain Bacteria; phylum Pseudomonadota; class Gammaproteobacteria; order Enterobacterales; family Alteromonadaceae; genus Pseudoalteromonas; species Pseudoalteromonas arctica_A. The sequence goes on from NZ_JABBMT010000004.1 coordinate 187,112, forward strand.
AGTCGTTAATTGTTTGAGTTGCGCTAGTTTAGCAAGTGTATGTTCAAGAATTGTTTTACCAGCCAAGCATATATATTGCTTTGGTGCGCTATGTTGCATTCGGCTGCCCACACCAGCGGCTGGGACTATCGCTGCAAGGGTATAATTAGTTGTCATTTTATTGTCGCCCAGGTAAAACACGAATAAATGTTTCGCCGGGTTTGATCATCCCTAATTCATTACGGGCGCGCTCTTCCACCCCTTCTTGACCAAGCTTTAAATCTTCAATATCGGCTTTAAGCACTTTATTGCGTTTGATCAATTGAGCATTAGTATCGTGATGTGAAGTAACCGCAGCTTTTAAACGACTATAATCTTGTACACCGTTGTGGCCAAACCATAATCGATATTGTACAAATAACGCTAAGCACAGCAGCGTGAATTGAAACAGTCGCATTAAATACTCCTTGATTTTACTCTACCAGTACAAATTTATAATGCGATTAAGGCTACTGGTATTATATTTTTTTAACTCGAACATGAGGACGTTTTAAATTACGCCAATTGATATTGCCTGCTAGCAGCATTTCTCTCAGTGATAACGTTCGCGGTGTCGTGCGTTTATCAAAAGACCACTGATGGCCACAACAAGCAGCGGCCATTGTTGCCTTTGTAGGCGTTAATAATACCACCGACTGCCCTTCAAGCGGCTGACCTTGGCAGTCAAACCAACCATGCTCGTTACAATGGAGTTTATTGTCGCTTACTTGGTCGATGCTGTCTATTGCAACACGGGTTTGATTTGCGCTATTGAGTAAAAGCGGAACAATTAAACCTACATTTTTATGTGTTTGATAAAAATCATCATTATTTTTTGCTTTGGGAGGCTGAGCTTTTTGCTTATCAAGCCAACAGCCATTGTGCGGATCTAACTGAAAAGGAACCTGACCATTGACCACGGCCGTTGCTGCACGTTCTATATAATAAGGAAGACTTTTTAATCGCTTGCGTAAACGCTGCTCATTAACTTCAACAACTAATTGACCTATTTCCCGCGCATAAAAAGCATTGCACAACTGTGCATATAGCACACGTTGTGCATCAGATTGCCAAATATCGACTTGTTGAAAGGGGTCGCTTGCAGTCAAGGAACATACTCAAAACATCTAGTTGCTTGTTTTATAGCACAGTATTGACTGCTTTTTAAGCTCTGCTATTTACAAAAGCAAAGCTCAGGTTACTTAACTTGTGCCTTTATGCCTAATTTAGCATCGCCAGTTGCTAAAAACTGCACTACTTCATCACGTTTCTTACCTAATAACAGGCTACCATCAGCTAAAAACATAAAATTTTGCCAATTGCGTTTAAACACATCAAAGCTGGTTTCAATAATATTATCGCGGGCGATACAAAAATACACTGTAGTATTAGCTTGCCAATCTAAGTGCGCAAGGATCTCAGCTGGCAGTTGCTCAGCGCCGGCTTCCCATGCAGCTTCCCAGTGAATAGTCTGCGAGAAATTGTCTTCGTTACCACACCAGTCTGTTTTTTCAAAAAAATCAGGATGGTCATGTTCACGGCTCACCATGGTGGTCCATAAAACAGCGGCACGCTCATGGCTCATAGGTTTAAGTAAGGCAAGGTCTTGTTCTGTTACTGGCGCATCTTTATGACGAAAAACCCACGCTTTTTTGTAATCATCTAACGAAATATAGTTCATAGTATTGGCAAATTAGTTAGCATTAAAAGTGCAAAGACAAATTATACAAGAGATCAAAACATGACTACAGCAATAAAACCACATACCCTCAAATCAGGTATATACCAACACTACAAAGGCCCAAAATACAAAGTGCTTTATGTTGCCACCCACAGTGAAACCGACGAACAACTGGTGATTTACCAAGCCTTATATGGTGAGTTTGGTATCTGGGCAAGACCGCTTAGTATGTTTAGCGAAACGATAGAAAAAAACGGCCAAATTATTCCACGCTTTAGCTATCTTAGTGAAGCCGATTAACCATGGCATGACAAGCATATTGTTTACATATCTGGATGGCAGAGATTCGCTCCTCAGCTTCAATTTTATAAGAATGTTGAAAAGTAGTGTATATTTGCTTAGCGACTGCCTCATTTACATTATCTAACTTTGCAATCATTAACTTTCAACCTTGCCAGCCTTTATAGCATATTTTCAGGTGGCTAATTGAAGGAGAGATGGATTAAACCCGTCACTCAATCCGTCCTCTTAAACTACGTAATTTAATCTTGCCCCCCTTGAACACCGTAAATTGCAGGACGTTTTAGCTGAGTACTTAAAGGTAAATAACACGCTAGTGCACCAAGGCTAATTACAAACAATAACGTCATAAATAACATACCAAACTGCATAATTTGCGCTATGCCACCAGCAATGAATTGCAATGGTTGCTGTAAAGCCAGCAATAACGCCATACTTATTAGTATCCCTATTACAATTGCGCTGCCATTTTGCTTAAACACTAACAAAAACAGCGCCATTGGTTTTGCGCCAACACACAAATGAATACCAATTTCAGCACGCCTTAAAAGTACTGAATAACGCATAATGCCTATCAAACCAATACTAGTTAAAGCAATGGTTGCAATAATAATCATCAACGTTGTGCCTGATACCACATATTGACGAAATAGCGCTTTATCGCGCTGTGTATTTAGTGGCACTAATTGATGAACAGATAAGCCTGAATCTATGGATTGTAATAAAGTATTAAGCGTATTTTTTGTTACGTGCTGGGTATGTTTAAACTCGATGATAAATGAATTGTAACCTGCGCGAGTAAGATATGCTTTAGGCTCAAGCGACGTTTTCCCCGGTATTGGCATTGCTTTAACTACGCCAATCACGACTAAATCGTTTTCGCGCCCAGAAGTTATATCAAAACTTAAATGCATACCCAATGCATTACCATCACTTGACATCTTGTCTGCTAGTACATCATTGATAATTATAACATTCGCATTACTTTTAACATCTTCACTTGTAAAACCACGCCCTTGTAATATGGGCTGCTTCAGGAGTGAGAAATACAGTTCATCAACAGATTTCCCATAGGGTAATAGGGTTTGATTACTTGCTACCTCAACCAATGACCAAGTAATTAAGTTATCATTAATGGGTGATGAGGATCGACTGACTTGCGCTACCTCTGGCAATAAAGCAAGCTCGTTAGCCACTTGCTTTAGTAATTGATTTACCTTGTCTCTATCTGCTGCAAGGTGGCTTGCTAGGTTAACTTTTAAATTTGTTAATTGCTCAAGTGGCAATGTAAAGGCCTCGTCAATATTACTTTTATTTACGCTAAAAACTAAAAAGTTAATAAACAACAATGTACACGCCACACTGACCTGAAAAGCCACTAAGCCCCGCCACACACGCTTACCTACCTGCACTGATGTACCTTTACCTGCTGATTTTAAACTAGTTATTAACTGTTGATAATTTACAATCCGCGTACATAAAAATGCAAAAAGCGTAGTAAATATTAAACCACTAACCAATGTGATCAGCAGTGATACTTCATTGATAGCAAGCTCATTAGCGCGCGGCAATATCGCCATAGCAAAATCACTCAGAGTCACTAAAAAAAAGGCTGCTAACGCAAGCCCTACAAAGCTTGCCAAACCAATCAGCAAGGCAATTTCCAGCCAAAACTGTTTAAACAAAGCAAACCGAGATGCGCCCAGTGCCGCACTGAGTGCCAATGTGTGCTTGCGCGCTGCTGTTCTTACAATAAACACATTACTAATGTTTACGCAGGCAATAATAACCAAACCCGCTACAGCTAAAATAAGCCAATAAATATTTTGTGGCGTTTCTTTTAAAATCACTGTTTGCAAGGTGTTTAGCTCAAGATCGATATGCCAACCTGCAAAAAATGCTTCTGTATCAATATGCTGCTGCCATACATTATCCACATACTGCGATAACTTTTTACTCGCCTGTTCAATACTTATATCGTTGGGTAGTTTAGCCACAAAATGGCTGCGCGAATAACGATTCCACCAAATTGGTTTAGCCTCTGCTGAAGTTAAATTGTAATCCCACGGCAACCACACATCTGTGATTTGGCCTGTTTTAATCAGTGCAGGCGATTTAAAATCTGCGGCAGCCACACCGATAATTTTGAATTGTTGGCCGCCCACACTTAGTGTTTGACCTATTATGTTTTCTTTACTGGCAAAGTCATTTTGCCATGTTTGATAACTGATCACTGCAACAGGGTTAAAGTTATCTAAGGCTTCAGTTTGCGTAAAACCACGCCCTAAATGCAGCTTAATGGCGAAAATATCAAACCACTGCGGGGTAACAAATGAGGTGTTTACTATGGGTAAGCCCGCTACATCATCTAAGCGTTGTTCACCGTAATACACCAATGCCACTTGCTCAAATAAGTTATGGTTTTTATATAAATCAATTAGTGCAGGGTAATTAAAAGCGCGGGTATTGAGCGTGCCTGTTTGGTCAATTTGAGCGTACTCAGCTTTGACTAAACGCGCTTGGTCAGGGTATGACAATGGCTTTAATAGCATAATGTAAGCAAGTGTTAATACCGTAATTAATGCCGATAAAACAATACTTAACGTTGTAACAATACTCAAACTGTAAACTTTATGATTAGCTATATTAAGTAATGCATTTTTTAAATTATACGTCATTGCAGTACTCCGTTAAGTTATACCTAAATAGTCGTTGGCATTTTATTATTTTTGGATATTTCATTTTACTTTCTCAACAAGTTATTTAAGCACTTAACTGCTCTTTTATACCCAAAGCACCTAACATCTCACCATCTAGCAGCTTTAGTTGCCTTGAAGCCATATCACAGTAACGCGGATCATGTGTCACCATGCAAATAGTGGTGCCAGCGGCGTGTAACTCACTTAAAACCTGCATTACTTGATCGCCTGATTTTGAGTCTAAATTCCCCGTTGGTTCATCAACTAATAGTATTGCAGGCTCTGTCACTAATGCCCGAGCGATCGCCACACGTTGCTGCTGCCCACCCGATAACTGGTTAGGTTTGTGACTCATACGATGCCCAAGCCCCACTTTTTCAAGGCACGCCTTTACTTTTTCAGCAATGACTTGTTTGCTTGGTTTAGAGTGATGATAACGCAACGGCAATGCCACATTGTCAAACACACTCAACTCGTCGATTAAATTAAACGACTGAAAAATAAACCCTATTTTTGCATTGCGAATGTCAGCAGCTTGATTAAGCGAAAGTGAAGACACGTTTTTACCTTCAATAAAATATTCGCCGCTGGTTGGCATATCAAGTAAACCCAAAAGTGAAAGTAATGTTGATTTACCACAACCAGATGGCCCAGATATCGACAAGTATTCACCGCGATAAATACACAAATCAATGCTACGCAGTGCATATGTTTGCAGCTCTTGTGTTTCAAATACCTTACTAATTCCGTTCATTGCTAATACGACATCGGCTTGGGTGTTCGTTATTTTTTGCTCTGTCATTACTTTTGTCCTGTTCATTAGTTAATTAGAATTTCGCTATTGCTGCGAGTAAGGTTGGTTAAATCTGAAATAATCAATTGCTGTTCTAACTGTGCACCGCTTAGTATTTCGATAAAGCGCCCAGCCTCGCGACCAAATTTGATATCAACCAAGTGTGCGCTTTGCTGCTGTGAGTTTACCTGATACAGATCTCTTACACTGTGCGGTTTTACGTTTGCAGGGCGCTCGATATAAGCAACATTTTTTAATTGCGCAACGTTAATATTGGCGTCAACTGTTAATTGCGGGCGAACATTTTCAGGGAGCTCTTTAGGCAACGATAATTCAACCTCTACGGTATTGTTGACCACCACAGGGCTGATGCGCACGACCCTTGCTTTAACAATCCCCCGACGGGTATCGACATGGGCAAGCTGCCCTAATCGAATATCATCCACTTGATTTTGTGGAACTTGAATTATCGCAATGAGTGAATCAACCGAGCCGATAAGCGCAATTTCTTGCCCTGCGTTTACACTTTGCCCAAGCTCAACCGGTAAGCGCTGGAGTACGCCATCGATTCCCGCTACAACAGACAAATTAGCTAGCTGGGTTTGTGCCATCGCCACAACCCCTTGTTGTTGCTTAATTTGCTCAAGCTGAATATTTTCAGACTCTATATGGACAGCTTTAAGTTGCTCTGCACGTTGCTTCGCTATAGCTAATTGCTTACTTAGTTGTTGCTCGTCTAATCTGCTACGCTGATAATTAAGTGTTGAGACGATCCCCTGTTCAACTAAACTGGTTTCAGCTTTTAATTTTAGTTTGGCATTTTCATAAGCGGCATGGTTTTGTGCCACATGAGAAAGTTCGTTTAATTGCTCCCGGGTATTGTTTAATCTTAACTGACGCAAATTAGCATTGAGTTTATTAAGCTCTTGCTGCGCACTTTCGAGCTGTTGTTCTAGCGCTGGATTGGCTAATTGCACTATTACAGAATCACTACTCACAATTGCACCAGGCTTTAATAAAATAGCCTTTACTGTGGCGGGTGTTTTTGCTGTTAACAATTGCTGCTGCGCAGATTTAAGCTCACCATAACCTGTAACCGTAATTGAAAGCGCACCTTGGCGTACATCACTAATAATTATATTACTGCGCGATACAGATACACTCCCTTGACTGTTGCGCTGATAAATCACTCCTACAATTAAAATAACAGCCAGTAATAAAACTAGCTTATGCCAAAGCGATAACTGCTTTACTACTTTTGTTTTTACTATGTCCATCTTACACCGTATTATGCTTTGTATACCTAAGCATTAGCGAAACACGTGCCAACATTAAAATCTAACAAATACAATAAATTAAATATTATCAGTATTTAAAAAATCTTATAAAGCGGCGATACCGGACTGCTCAGTGCCAGTTTGAAACTGGTCAGGAACTAACGATTTCAATACACTTAATACTACAATCCCAAAATTGGACTCAAATAGTCCGAAATCGGAATAAAACACCTTATACAACCATCTTTAAATAACTAACAAGCTGAAATACAATAATAAAATCACTGGCATAGAAATCGCTATACGCTACAATCATGCTGCGCCTATTCACCTATTTGGAAGTTTATGTCTGCCACTATTTTGATCATCGAAGATAGCCCTGAAATCCGCCTAAGCGCGCGTTTTATATTAGAGGATAACGGCTATCAGGTACTCGAGTGCGACTCGCCTTTTACAGCACATACTCTGATTGAAGACAGCCTGACAATTGACCTTATTTTGCTTGATATGAATTTTACCCGCGACACCACCTCGGGTGACGAAGGCATGGCGTTTTTAAAGCACTTACATAAACAACAATTAGATATTCCCGTCATTGCAATGACGGCATGGTCGAGCGTAGATCTGGCGGTGCGCGCTATGCAAAACGGTGCGTGTGACTTTATTGAAAAACCATGGCAAAACCAGCGCTTATTAAAACTACTTGATCAACAACTAACGCTTAAAAAGTTAAGTAAACAAAACCAAAAGTTACAGCAACAGCTTAGCGATCATGACACGCCTGCATTTGTGTATCAGTCACGCGCTATGCAACAACTAATAAGCCAGTTAACTAAAGTGGCTAAAACCGATGCTAATATTTTACTGACAGGTGAAAATGGCACAGGTAAAAGCCAGCTAGCACAATGGCTTCATCAGCAGTCTTCGCGTCATACACAACCGTTTATCGCAGTAAATATGGGAGCAATTGTTGAGTCTTTATTTGAAAGCGAAATGTTTGGCCATAAAAAAGGCGCATTTACCGATGCCAAAAGTGAGCGTATTGGCCGTTTTGAGCTGGCCGATAACGGCAGTTTATTTTTAGATGAAATAGCCAATATACCGCTGCCACAACAAGCAAAACTATTGCGCGTACTCGAAAGCCAAGAGTTTGAAATGGTCGGTTCGAGTCAAACAAAAAAAACTCATGTACGTTTAATAAGCGCTACCAATGGCGATATTCCCACACTAATAGCCGAAGGTCTGTTTAGAGAAGATTTATATTATCGCGTCAATACCTTGGAATTTGCGATCCCACCGCTGCGCGAACGCATTGAAGACATAGTCCCTTTGTGCGAGCACTTTATAAACTTACATACTAAAAAATACTCAAGTACTGTACTTACATTGAGTGAGTGCGCTAAACAGGCATTAAACCACTACTCTTGGCCCGGCAATGTACGCGAGTTAAGCCATGTGATAGAACGCGCAATATTATTATCAACAACCGATATATTAACTGCCGATGACTTAAACCTGCAAAACAGTCAAAACAGTAACGCGTTGCCACTTATGACACTAGAGCACGCAGAGCGCCAATTAATTGATCTAGCCCTTAAGCAAACTCAAGGACATATCCCTAATGCCGCTAAGTTATTAGGTTTAGGTAAATCATCTATGTATCGTCGCCTAGAAAAATACGGTATTACTGGATGAAAAACACGATGAAACCGAATTGCCTTTATCAATCATCGCTTGAGCGCAGCTTAATTAGCTTTGCGCTATTGAGCGCTCTTTTTGGCGCACTAGGCTGCTACTTAATTGGTCAGTATTTTGCTTTATCAATTGTTACTTCAGCTGCGCTCTCAATCTTATTTTTAGTCATTTACCTTAAGCTATTTATTCGTACCTACAAAAAAGTAATAAACAGCTTTAACCGCAATCACGCCCACTTAGATGCCATTTTAAACGAAGATTATAACCAGCTCGTTAAGCCCAGTTATCAGGCAGGGAGTATTCACCAATTACAGCAAAGTTTGATTTCACTAAGTGAAGAGTTGTTTAAAAAGAAATCGCGATATGATCAGCATGTTTTTTTGGTATACCAATTAATTGAGCATTTTAATGTGCCTATCATGGTGCTCGATCAACATAATAAACTCAGCTATGCCAATAATGCATTTAGCGAATTTAAACAGACTCAATGGCAAACTTTACGCTATTCAAGTGCTGAACAATTAGGGCTTAAAAAACAAAACGCGCATTGGCAATTTAGCGATGTTATTACAGCTCAGCAATGGCAAATACGCCATAGTGAATTTATAGAGCAAGGCAGCTGCCATCAACTTATTGTTATGATCGACATCACTTCTGCACTTCGAGAAAACCAACTACAAGCATGGCAGCAAATTATTCGCGTACTCGGTCACGAAATTCGCAACTCACTCACCCCAGTTACTGCAATGGCTGAAAATCTCGCCGTGAAGCTCACCGAACCACGACAAGTACAAGCACTTAACGTAATAAGTGAGCGCTGTAATTATCTTAATGAATTTGTCACTCGCTACGGTGATATAAATAGACCACTGGCACTCAACATAGTTGAAATAGACACAGCTGCATTTTTAAAACAAGTCTGTGAAATTTACCCTGATGTAGAATTTAGCTGCGTTGCTAACGCCAAAACCTTTAAAGCCGATCGCACGTTTATGCATCAAGTGATGATCAACTTGATAAAAAATGCTATTGAAGCAAGCACTCCACCGGTGAAAATTGCATTAAGCACTCACCAGCAAGGTAAAGTAAACTACATCACCGTTGACGACAATGGCCAAGGCCTTGCCAACCCCGACAATATTTTCGTACCGTTTTACACCACCAAACAACAAGGGCAAGGGATTGGTCTAAGCTTTTGTCGTAACGTGATAGAGCAGCATCATGGTAGTTTAAGTTTAGCGAATAAAGAAAAACACCAAGGCGTAATCGCAACAATACTATTGCCTGTGTAACTAGCTTCGAAAAGAAATACTAAAAAGACACGATTAAAACACTAAACTCAACTTAGTGTAATAGGCTGTAATATGTCTTTTTTAGAAGCCACTCTACACTTACCCTTGCTTAGTAATTCACCACACAATCGTGGGAATACACTCTACACAAGGAGCAATAAAATGTCTGATGAAAGCTTATATTTAGTAAAGTTACAGTTTCAATCTGGTGCTGTTGGTGGTGGTTCAATGGAAATACAGTTTGCTGTAGATGCAAAAACAGGTGCATTAAATGGTCGAGCGAATGGCTGCATCCAAGAAGGAACGCAGCATTCACCTCATTTCACCGCGAGCGCATCGGGCCATATGCATGCAACTGGCTATAATGATGTAACTAAAGTTGGTGCGCTTACAGGTCAAGCCGTGGTGTCTTTTCCACCACCTGCAATTGGTAGTTACCAGTCACCATTTACAGCGAGCTTTGCTGTAGATAACCAATGGAATGGTAAGGGCTGCTTTTCAGTGGGTGATAACACCTACCAATGTAAAGTAAGTCTGGTTGACTAAAGTAGAACATAGTTAGCTTTATATTAAGCGGCAAGTAAGCGTCGCTTAATATCAACTCATGTTTTAGCCGCTCTGTTACTGAGCAGTGTGTTTTGTCATAACCAGCACTCAGTATTCGATGAAGTAAAATTCTTAAAGAGTTAGTCACGGTACTGAGTGAGCTGAACATCTAACTGGATATAAGGCTGAGCATCAATCAATTGGATGAGTAAATAACCAACAAAGTTTAACCTGATTATATGCCTACAGACCTAAGTCACTTGCCTTGATTAGACGCTCTGTACGCGTGCATTAATGCAATAAACAAAGTCGCTTACACCTGACTTGAGCCTGAAACTAACTGGATCACCAAGATGAAACCAGCCGCCTTGAATAGTGCCATGATTAGGTTAACCGATGAATGTCTCGGCTCTGGCATCCTGCTTCGCTCTACCTCCTAAATCCATTTAGTCGTAGTGCCCCTACAAATCCATAAGGATATGGAAAAAAGTAGGCTGCGATGAGATCGCAATAAGAGAGCCTCTATATGTGTTTGCCGTAAGCTACTTGCTTAACAGCCGCATCGACAGGCGAAGTAAACGAATTTGTTTATTGAATTAGAGTTGATTTAGAATTGACCGTCAATTTATAAAAACGATCAAAAAAAACACTACTGCCTATTGACAGAGTTAAGGCTCATATGTGTTAGCATTTACCAGTGCTTGTCTTCATGCCACCCAACTGTACATTTTAATCCCCAAAACATAAAACCTCCACCACAAACCCAAGACGGCTTGAGCTGTATCCATATAACTTCGTTATTAATATAGCCAAAAGCGACGGATGGTTCATCCATTATTCCTGACTCTAAATATGCTGAACCTTTACCATTGAATTTAGAAATAAAGTTTGAATCGAAACTAGATAACCTGAATCTCGTTTAAGAAATTGAACTAAATGCCTGTTCCGAGATCCGATTTTTCAACCAAGAACGATTGAATAGACAAGGAACAGGCATGATTAAATTAGTTGAATTGTTTTGCGATGTCGATGATTTTTGCAAAGTATTTATACCCCAATGGGAAAAACAATTACTCGAAGATGGC
>NZ_JABBMT010000050.1 GCF_012927645.1 Pseudoalteromonas arctica
GTGAAATAAATAGCTCGTCGGTCTCAGCTCTCCATTAGCCAGCAAAGGCCACCTATTCAAATCCGGCTCCCGCAACCAACTGAAATAAATTGTAAGAATGAATCGACACTCTTAATGAGTGTTTTTTATGTCTGAAATTTAGTGAAGATCTTGATGTTGCTATATAACCCGAAGATCGTCGGTTCGCTCTTCATAAACCCGGCTCCCGTAACTAACTTAAATTAAATATTTACATTTGTAATTGTTTTGGGTATTTTGAAATTGATATAATAGAAATAGCTAAATTCGCTATTGTTAAAATTTACATAACTCATACAGGTAGTTATGAAACAGCATCTAATTACAAAAAAAAGAAAACCGTTAAAAAGATTCTTAATTCCGTTAATAATTTCTATTGGTGCTGCCTTTTTGTACCTTAGCTGGTTAAGTAAGGATACTATCCCAGAAGAATATCTTAAACCGATTAAAATAGCTTCAACAAGCGAAAGTAAAATATTAAAAGGGATTGGTACTATACAACCTACGCAAAGAGAGCTTGTTTCTGCGCCTTCAGATGGCACCATAAAGCTTTTAAATATCCGCGAAGGGCAAACCATCAAACGCGGAGATATACTAGCAGAACTAAATAACTATGATTTAGAGCAAAAAATACATACTGCACAATTAGAATTATTAAATATATCTTCACAAGTATCTATAGATAAAAGTAATTTAGCGATACGACTATCGCAAGTTCAGTCTGAATTGGCAAACTCGGTCATGCAGCTTAAACAGCAAAAGCTTGAACTAAATGCAAACGAAGCACTTGCAGAAAAAGGCATTATTTCATCTATTCGTTTTAAACAAATCCGTATGCAATTTGAACAAAATGAATTAGAAGTTGAGGCTAAAAAAGCAGAGTTAGCTCTTTTTAAAGATGCCTACGAGCAGCAATTGATCGCATACGCTAATAAAATCAAACTTGCTCAAAATCAGCTTGAATATCTAAACAAAAAACAATCAAAATTGATTTTAACTGCTCAATTTGATGGTGTGATAAGTCAAAATAGTAGTAAATTAGGGTAGGTTGTTAAACAAGGGCAATCTTTATTTGAGTTGATAGAAACCAATAACTTATTAGCGAAAGTACAAGTTCCACAGTATTCTTCCGATCAATTAGAAAGAGGCCAAGCTGCTGAAATCATAACACCTTCGGGTCGCATTCAAGCAAAAGTGGATTATATAGATACAGTCATTAGAAATGGCTCGATCAATGTCTTTCTAACGCTTAATTCAGTAACGCCTAATTGGCTTCGAAGCGACCAAGCAATTGAAGCGAATATTTATACCGCACAGCAGCAAGCAACTTACAATATACAAAAACCACATGATTTCAACGATTTCAAACATTGGAATATTTTTGAAGTTAACGCTAATAACCAAGCTGTACTTACTCGTATTAATTACCATGAGGTTGATAGTAGCCAATTGAGTTTCGAAGAAAAGTTAAGTGGTAATTATGTGCTGCTAATACCCGATAAATATACAAAGCAAGAAATAATAGACTTTAACCTAGGCTCTTCTCATGATTAAGCCTCTCATAACATTTGAAAATGTTTCATTCAAGTATTCTAGTAATACAAAAAACACGCTAGAAGATGTTAATTTCACTGTAAGTAAAGGTGATTACATTGCTATTACAGGTACTTCAGGGAGCGGGAAAAGTACTCTACTTTCGATATTAGGACTTATGAACAAGCCTTCTAATGGAAATTACTTACTATCAGGAATAAATACTCAAGACTTAACAAATGACTCTATCGCAACGGTCAAAAATAGAGAAATAGGCTTTGTATTTCAAAATTTTAATTTGCTTAGTCATTTAACAATATTTGATAACGTGGCGTTACCCTTAACTTACAATAATACGGTTAAACGAAGTGAGTATAAAGCGAAAGTACAAGAGGCACTAAAACGAGTTTCGATGGAGGAATTTTTAAATAAAAAACCGAATCAGCTTTCAGGTGGCCAACAACAGCGTGTGGCCATTGCTAGGGCATTAATAAATCAACCATCAATAATACTGGCAGATGAACCCACAGGGAATTTAGATTCAAACAATAGCCAGCTTGTTTATGAACTTTTAGAGCAATTAAATGAACAGGGTAATACGATTTGCTTAATTACCCATGATGAAACTTATGCTAAACATGCGAAGCGCAGGTTACGGATGCACGATGGTAAGTTAATAGATTAAATGCAGAAATTACTTACCGACATCACATTAAATTGGTTTAAATATCAACTTCTATCTTGGAAGTTATTGCTAAGTAGTGCCTTGCTAATTATTCCCTTATGTTTCATTTTAAATTTAAAAGCAATTGAAAATACGTTTTTATCAACCGAATTTACCTCCATTGAAAATACCGAAATTATCCACCAGATATTTATACATGATCAAACAAGCAATTTACCGGTTGATAAATTCATATTTGACGAACTTCATAATCAATTTCCGTATTTAGTAGGTATGTTCGAAAGAACGCTGCAATTAAGTACAAAAAAAATTATGGCAGAAGAAGAGCAAGCGACCAAAGTAAGTTTTGTCTCTAATACTATTAGTAAATTAGCTATCGATACTCATTTAGGGTCACTGAGGGCATTCAGCATGGCATCTACGGGCAGTAGTTTAATAACTGCTGTTAGTTTTAACTATTGGAAAAACAATCTAAACAGTGATCTGGCTGTAATAGATAAACAAATTATTATTAATGGTAAAAGTACTAAAATAGTCGCGGTGTTAAATGCAGGTTTCAAATCTCTAAGGCGAGATAGTTCTACTGATTTATTATTACCTTACCATCAACTTGCTGAATTACTGCCTAATGAGCAGGAGTTAACACCTGATACTTTCACTTATGTGCTTGGTAATATTACTGACTTAGAAAACTTTATAATCAATTTTGATGCATATCTGAAAAAAGAATTATTCATTTTTGACAATACAAAATTAATGCTTAGTAAGTCAGTAGGTGTTGATCCTGAACAGTTTCAAACAGTGTCAAAAAGAGTTGATTTATTAGCCATATTATTTGGTATTTTATTTGCTTTCAGCTTGGTATCGTTTTCGGCATTTTATGCCACACAATGTATCGATAAGAAAAAAGAAGTCGTCATACGACAGTTATGTGGAGCAAATAAAAAACATATAGTGTTGCAAAACTATATCGAAGTGATCTTGTTAGCTTGTTACCTTATTTTTATGGTGGTTATTTTTACACCTTTAACAAGTAAGTTGGCATATTTAACTATGCCGACGATCAACACTTTTAACGTTATGGCAAACGTTATTACTTTAACTACTCTATTAATGAGCTTTATCGTATACCTGCTGACATTAAATTTCCTACAAGATAAAACGACCATAACTCATATTGGACGTGGTAGTAGCGCTTCTTTGAGTGAAAAATTGCAAGTGTTTACTTTGTTATCATTTTTAATCAGTCTTGCAATATCAAGTATTTACGTAAGTTATTTGGTAATAATAAGCCAGACTAATTTAAACAATCATAATATAGGTTTTAAAAATAAAAACCTATATATTGCCAGTTTTGACTTTCCATCCTCGCCAGAACATAGTTTTATGGCAGATAATTCAGCACAGCAATTGCTGCTACAGCTGAATTCTTTAGATTATATTGAGTCAGCCGCATTAACTAATGTCCCTCCTTTAACTGACCGTAGTGCATTTAGTCGTTGGTATACATTGTCAGGTAACGCCGTCACCTCAAGTAAAAATGCACAAACCTCAAATCACAGAGTTAGCCCAAATTATTTCGATACGATTGGCACACGGCTAATAATGGGCAATAGTCTATCTTGGGGGCAATATAGCAATATAGTCGTTAATCAAGCACTTTGGGATCAATACTTTGCGAATACAGATTTAGGCCAAGCCTACTTACTCACTGACTTTGGGAATGAAAAAGTAAAATATAAGATTGTCGGGGTCGTTGAGAATATTTATATAAAAGGTAGTGATACGCCAGTGAAGCCCACTATTTATACACTTATTAGTGCGATAACAGGTTTTGAAAGTATCGTCGTTAAAGGTAGCGGGGTTATGCCAGCCAATTTCACACAAAAAATGATGGGTATTACTGCGAATATTAGTCCTTACCTAAAAAACTTAACAATCGTTGAACTGTCTGAATTGGTAAAAAAAAGAAGCACAACCAAGAAGAGCAATTTTAGTTATAACTATAACTTGTTCATTGGTTCTTTTACTCAGCGCCTTATTGTATTGCTTTAATAGTGTAAAGCAATTGGCTAGTAAATCTGCAACAGAAATTTCCTTAAAGCGGGCTCTCGGTGCACGTACTAAAGAAATAGTATGGTCTTTTTGTAAGCTGTTTTTCTTCATCTTGTGCGTTGCCCATTCTATTATTTTAGTCTGCGCTTATATTAATATTGATAAACTAAAACCCTTTCTTTTTAAAGTCGATTTAATAGACATACCTGTAATTACGTTACTTCACTTAGTCGCACTATCCTTTGTGATCATTGTGTTTTTTACCGAAATTAAAAATATATTAAATACATCTTGGAAAAACCTGAGTTAAGGAAAATTATGAAATATAGATATTTGGTAATGTCAGCTGGTTTGTTGTTTGCGGGCAATTGTATGGCTGAAAATTACGAGTTTACACACCGACAAATAGTCGCAAGCCCTATAAATAACACTGCACCTCAGCTTTTTTTATTTAATAGCAAAGGCCAGCTTATCCATTATTCAGACAGTTACCTACAAAATATCTTATCAATCTTTAGAAAAAGAGAAGTACTACCAAACAGCGAGCAATCAAAAAGTGACTTGCTCACTCTTTTAAATACAAAAGTTGATTTTAGTGCACACGATTACACTTTATTTCACACCTCAATAGATGAAGCGATTGGGCCATGTGAACCATGTCGGCAGCAAGAAGAAAAAATAGCTTTACTTGATGCTAAATTTCCAAAAGATAAGTTATCAATTCATAAAATTACCATCATAAACGAAGTGTATACATTAAAGGACTAGTCTTATTTCCAAAGATCTGGGTCTTCTTCTGGACGGGAATTTTTTCTGTCTAGCACTTGCGAGAAGCGGTTTGCAAAAATGCCTAAATAACCCCACGCGGCGCAGAATAGTGCGATGGCTAAAATTACTAAGCCGATGATTTGTAAGCTGTAGTGGCTATAATAGCCGATGGCAATAAATACCACGGCCAGCACAAACAGTGCTAGGCCGCGTAAAAAGCGTTTTAAGCTGAGCTTAGGTTCAGAGCCTAAGCGATATATCAGCCGCTTTAACATGATTATGAGCGATTAATAGTAAGAATGATCGCCAGCTTTGTGATCGGTGATATCAGCAACACCGGTGATCTCATCAAACTTAGCAATCATTTCTTTTTCAATGCCTTCTTTTAGCGTGACATCGATCATAGAGCAACCATTACAGCCACCGCCAAATTGAAGAACAGCAATACCTTCAGCAGTTATTTCTACAAGGCTTACTTGGCCGCCATGGTTAGCAAGCTGAGGGTTAACTTCGGTCTCTAGCATGTGCTGAATACGTTCGTTAAGGCTTGCGTCATCACCGATTTTACGGGCTTTAGCATTGGGGGCTTTAAGTGTTAACTGGGTGCCCATTTTATCGGTAACGAAATCAATTTCAGCTTCTTCTAAAAATGGCGCGCTTTCTGTGTCAACTACAGCGTCAAAGCCGTTAAAAGGAAGACGAATATCGGTGGCTTCTACTGCATCTTCAGGGCAGTAAGATACACCACATTCCGCTTGTGATGTGCCCGGGTTAACAACAAATACGCGAATATTTGTTTTTTCAGCTTGGTCAGCTAATAATTTTGCAAAATGTGATTGTGCGGTTTCGGAAATAGAAATCATAAAAACAACTATACTGTATAGAGCGTGCTGGCCTTTCGAGATTGCCTTTGCAGCAGTGTGTTTGGTTTTTAGGCAAGGCGGAACACGTGTAATGTAGTTCATTCACTACATAAATCGTGTGATAACGCAATTTAAAAGCCAAACACGCGCTGCCCTAAGGGTTCTGTCTAGGAATGCCTTACTCTTTGTTGCTCGGACTTTACATAGAAAAACTATGCTATAGTCCTCGCGCCTCGATTAAGGCACACCTAGGTTGAACAAATCCAATCCTGAAAGGTCAACACGCTCTTCATTACTCGGATACTGGTTATCATACTCCGCTCATCGCGTTGTCGCCAGTGTTGAGCGTAAAAAGTTGGCATCTATTTTAAGCAATGGTAGCGTGCAAACATTGACCATTTGCTGAGTATTTTATATGCGTTTGATAATAACAATCTTTACACTATTGCTAAGCTTTTCTTGTTTAGCACAACCGCTTTCCTATTATTTCAATGATGATGTGAAATTTGATCCAACTATTCCCACTCCGGAGCAGGTTTTAGGCTATGAAGTCGGGCAATGGCACGTACGTCATGATCAACTCGTTCGTTATATGGAAATATTGGCACAAAAAAGTGACCGCATTAATTTTGAAGTCATTGGTCGTACCCATGAGCAGCGCCCGCTCGTTATGCTAACTATCACCGCAGCTGATAAGTTGGCGAATGTGGAGCAAACACGTAAGGCGCACTTGGCCCGTTTAGCCGATCCAGAAAAAGCCAAAGAAACCGATCAGCCAGCGGTCGTTTGGATGGGTTATAGCGTTCATGGCAATGAATCCTCTGGTAGTAATTCAGCCTTGCTGGTGGCTTATTATTTAGCTGCGGCGCAAGGTAAAGAAATTGATACGCTATTAAATAACACGGTTATTTTACTCGATCCTTCATTAAACCCCGATGGTTTAGCGCGCTTTGCGAATTGGGCGAATAGTAATCGCGGTATGAACTTATCGTCTGATCCACACACTCGGGAGCATATTGAAAGCTGGCCAAACAGCCGTACTAACCATTACTGGTTTGATTTAAATCGTGATTGGTTGCTGCTACAACACCCTGAATCACGTGCTCGTATTACTAAGTTTCATTACTGGAAACCCAATATTCTTACTGATTTCCATGAAATGGGTCCCAATAGCACTTTTTTCTTTCAGCCAGGTATTCCATCACGTAAGCATCCAATTACGCCGGATGAAAATGTTAGCCTTACTAAGGCGATAGGTAACTATCATGCCAAAACATTGGATGAACATAACGCGTTATATTTTACCGAAGAAAGCTTTGATGATTTTTACTATGGCAAAGGTTCAACTTATCCAGATGTAAATGGTGGTGTGGGTATTTTATTTGAGCAAGCAAGTTCTCGTGGTCATCTGCAAGAAACCATAAATGGACCGCTGAGTTTTGCATTTACGATTAAAAACCAGCTGCTTACGAGCCTATCTACATTTCAGGCTGCGATAGATAATCGCCAAGCATTACTCGATTACCAAGCTAGTTTTTACAATAATGCTATAGAGCTTGCTAATGATGAAGATTATAAAGGTTATGTAGTGCAAGACGGTGCAGATACAACACGTAGCGCACTTTTTTTAGATTTATTGAAACAGCATCAGATCAAAGCTTATCCACTTAATAAAGCAGTAAAAGCGGATGGTAAGAATTTTTCTGCGAAAAGTTATTTTGTGCCATTAGCCCAGCCGCAATATCGCTTAGTTAAAGCCATTTTTAGTGAGCAAAAGCGTTTTGTTGATAACACTTTTTATGATGTATCCGGCTGGACGTTAGCCCACGCTTTTAACTTGGAGTTTGCAGCAATCAAAAGTGGCTGGGGCTTAGACGTTAGTAAAAATGCATGGCAACAGCCTGAAAAACCAAAATTTGCTGAGTTAGATGCACAGTATGCGTTTGGCTTTAAATGGGATAATTATTTAGCTCCGAAAATGCTTAATAAATTATTACAGCAAGGTGTGCAAGCTCGTGTGGCGCTCAGCCCGTTATCAGCTAAATCGCTTGCAAGTACACAGGAATTTGCTGCGGGTAGTATTATTATTCCTGCTGGGATTCAAAAAAATCCGCAATGGGTGTCGTTATTAAATAGTGCACAAAATGAGTTTGGTATTGCGATTACGCCTATTACTTCTGGCTTAACGGCAAAGGGGGTCGATTTAGGCTCGCGGATGTTAGCGGTAGTTAAAGCGCCGAAAGTATTACTCGTTGGTGGCCAAGGGACTAGTCAATATGAAGTAGGTGAAGTGTGGTATTACTTAGATCGCTTTGTTGGTGTGGCACCTACCATTGTGGAAATGGAACGTTTTGGTGAGCTTGAACTTAGTGATTACAGCCACATTGTTTTGGCTCATGGAAATTACAATAAGCTTTCAGATGCTGACAAAATAGCAATTAAAACGTGGGTACGTAAAGGTGGAGTTATTTGGGGCCACAAAGGTGGGGCTAAGTTTTTAGTCGATCAACAACTATTAAAAACCAGTTATTTATCACGCCGAGATGTTGCTAGTGCCTTCAAAACGGATGGCTTAAACTATGGTGATAAAGATCATCTAGCTGGGCGTCAACGTATTGCTGGAGCGATATTTAATACTAAAGCCGATTTAACGCACCCACTTACTTTTTCATTACAGCGTGACACATTACCAGTATTTAAAAATAGTACTTGGTTACTTGAAATGTCAGCTGCACCATTTGTAAATGTGTTGCAGTATACGCAAAAGCCATTACTAGCGGGCTTTACCGATGATGTGAATGTTGAGCAAGTAGCGGGAGCGGCTGGTTTAGTGGCACATTCGTATGGTCGTGGCAGTGTGATTGGTATGACAGATGATCCGGTATTTAGGGGCTATTGGTACGGCACCAGCCGTTTATTGAGCAATGCATTGTTTTTTGGTCACACATTTAGAGCGAATGCCGATTAACTAGCTAAGTATTAATGTTCTAAAGGTGTTAAGCAGGTTACAAATGCCCAAACTTGCTTAGCACCAGCCTTTTTAAGGGCGGCGGTAGCTGCATTAAGCGTTGCTCCTGTCGTCATCACATCATCAATGATAGCAACTGTTTTTCCGCTCATATCGGTATTACATATAAATGCGCCATGTAAGTTTTTTACTCGTTTAGCTTTGCTGAGTGATGACTGTGCTTGGGTTTTTTTTGTACGTTGTAAACACTGACAATCAATATTTTCATTTGCTAAACATGGCAACCAGCATTGTGATACTTGGTTAAAGCCTCGTTTTAAAAAACGCTGCTGATGCAAAGGTAAAATAATAAATAAATCTGGCCATATTTCGCTATTTTTTTTACTAACAGTCAGTTGTTGGCTAATAATTAACGACAATGCGTTTTTATAATGAATTTGGTTATTAAATTTAAGTTGCGTGAGCCAACCATCGAAAGGGGGACGATACCACGCGCAAGCGAACAGGTGATCGAATTGGCAATCAGGAAATAACTCAACCACATCTGGGCGATACAGTAAATTAGCATGTGTGGTTATATCTAATAGCGGCAAATCAGCCAAACAATGTTCGCATAAACTATGTTTGGTACAGATAATACTTTGGCATTGCACACAAACAGAAGGAAAAAACCAATCGCCCAGCTGTTGAAAACATTGATGAAAAGCAGTCATTGCATTCATTCTCTCAAACGCTATTATGAGCGCTAAGTTTGGAGCAAGGTTATAAAAAATGCAAAATGAGCTGGTGTTATTACATGGTTGGGGGATGAATCAAGGTGTATGGCAGTTGATCTTGCCCGATCTTCAATTTATGCATAACGATACAGTACGCAGTGTTGATTTACCCGGTTACGGTAATAATCAAACATCGCCAAAGCCGTATACTTTGCATGCCGCGGCATTACAATTAAGCAATCAATTACAGCCAAACACTACCTTAATGGGCTGGTCTTTAGGTGGTTTATTTGCTGTTTATATTGCAAAGCACTGGCCTGAAAAAGTCGCAAAAGTGATATTAGTTGCTGCAACTCCATTGTTTGCTGAAGGCGATGATTGGCCAGGTATTAAAGCAAATGTATTAGCTGCATTTAAAGAGCAGCTAGTCACTCATCGTGAGAAAACCATCGATCGCTTTTTGGCAATACAGGCGATGGGCAGTGAAAATGCCCGAGATGATATTAAACAACTTAAACAGTTACTCAATAAATTTCCGGCTCCACAAGAGTGTGCATTAACGGCTGGTTTGGATATTTTACAGCAAGATGATTTACGCGATGCTTTTGCCTGTTGTTCAGTGCCGATCCGTGCTGTATTTGGCCGTTTAGATGCATTAGTTCCGTATCGGGCAGTAACCAAAATGAAAGCTTTAAAACGTGACTTTGAGTATGAAGTGATCGATAAAGCGTCACACGCACCTTTTATATCTCATAAAAAAGAGTTTTTATCTGCCGTCAAATCAATGCTTTGAAAAGTAACTTTACAGTGGTTTGAAAAACTCTGCAGTAAAGCTTTATTTTGACTGTTTTATGAGCGATAATTAACCAATATATCACTGGTGGAGGTGTTGTATGCCAATCGGATCTGTGTTTAATAACGGTGTTGAAGGTTTTAATCGTGCCAGTCAGGGTATCGAGAAAGCCAGCGCAGAAATAAATCGCGCCAGCATTGAGCAACAAGATGACGCTCAGCTTGCCCAACAGCGCCAACTGCAAGCTGCTCGTTCGGAAGAAGCGGTAACCGCTCCTGTGTCACAACCCCCACGTATTGATGAAGCCTTGGTTAACCTAAAGGTTGAAGAGTTTAATGCCAAAGCCAATACGCAATCAATTCAAACCGCAGACGAAGTGCTGGGGACTTTGATTGATATTCGTGTTTAATTTGCCATGAACATTGTCACGCCATTTCCAAACATTAACATAAACACCGCAAATGTTTATACGGAAACCGCTCGGCGTGACAACCAGCTTCGGGAAGCTATCCCGCCACCTGCAGCTACAAAACCGACTAATGCTGAAAACAAAGCGCTCGGTGATAATGAAAAAACTAAACAACCCGGCACCAATGATACCGGCACTTACGATGCCAAGGGGAGGCTTGTCGACGAAAAAGTAATTCAAGAGCGTCAACAGGGAGATGCAGAGCAAAACCCAAAGCAAAATGAGCAGCAACAACAAGATACAGAGAAAGAAGCAAAGCAAAAAGAGCAAGTAGCTCAGCAAGAGCAACAAGACGCTGAGCAAATCAAAGAGCTAAAAGCGCGTGATACTGAAGTACGTATTCATGAGCAAGCTCACTCATCAGTTGGTGGTCAACACGCAGGTTCGCCAAGTTATGAGTACCAACGCGGACCTGATGGTACCAATTACGCCGTTGGTGGCGAAGTACAAATTGACGTTGCTGAAATAGCAGGTGATCCGCGAGCTACAATAGAGAAAATGCAAACGGTACGTGCTGCAGCTTTAGCGCCAGCAGAGCCTTCTGGTGCTGATCGTTCGATTGCCGCGGATGCCACTCAAAAGCTCGCTGCAGCGCAAGCAGAGCTTAGTAATATAGACAGTGATGATGAAAGCAGTACGCAATCAGCATCGTTCAAAGTAGATAACGAATTTACAAAGGATGAGAAAGTTGCAGCTACTGCTGAATCGGAAACCGCAACGGCTAAGCGCGATATTGAAGTTGAGCAGCGTGCAGGTCGCATTGCGCAGTTTTATCAAGCCGCCACCTCGCCTTATGGACAGTCTGGCTTTTCTGCAACCATATAGTTGGTTATGAGCGCTTACATGGTGTAGGTGCTGGTTATGTACGTTTGCATGATGCTGAAAGTGAAAATAACCTCCTGTTAAAAGCGAGTATAAATTACGCTGTCGCTGAAAAATAACGTTTGCTGCTTCCTACAGTGACACAGATGAATACGCTGACATCGCGCAGCAGTATTTCGTTATTACTTTTAAATCAGATTTAAATAGCAGAATTGCAAACGCCACAAACTGAGTTTGTGGCGTTATTGTTTACCTGTTACTTTTTCACTTTTGCATTTGCGAAGGCATCGGCAAATGCATTACCCATCATCGCATTACCGGTATCGCGTTTTGGTTTTGCAGCGCGAGGTTGCTGAGCATTGTTACGATTATTAGCGTGCGGCTTTTGACTGACTGATGGAGCAGGTTTATTGCTGGTATCAATGTCCTCGTCTAAACGCATGGTAAAACTAATGCGTTTACGGGCAGCGTCAACTTCCACTACTTTTACTTTTACAATATCACCCGCCTTAACTACTTCACGCGGATCAGAGATAAACTTATTAGTGATCGCTGAAATATGTACTAAACCATCTTGGTGCACACCCACATCAACAAAAGCACCAAAGTTAGCTACGTTTGAAACCACGCCTTCTAAAATCATCCCTGGCTTTAAGTCACTGATTTTTTCAACACCAGCTTTAAATTCAGCGGTTTTGAAATCAGGACGAGGGTCGCGTCCGGGTTTATCAAGTTCGCTGATTATGTCGGTGACCGTTGGCAAACCAAATTTCTCATCAATGTAGTCATTGGCAACTAACTTATTCAGCAGCTCTGAGTTGCCAATTAGGGTATTTACATCGAGGCTATTTTGCTCGCAAATACGCTTAACAACGGGGTAAGCTTCAGGGTGAACTGATGATTTATCAAGTGGGTCGCTGCCATTACTAATTTTTAAGAAACCGGCGGCTTGTTCAAATGCTTTTGGCCCTAAACGCTCTACTTTCTTTAGCTCTGAGCGTTTAGTGAATGAACCGTTAGCATCGCGATAGTTAACAATATTTTGCGCTAAGGTTTTATTTAACCCTGAAACACGTGCAAGCAATGGCACTGAGGCCATATTTAAATCTACACCTACCGAGTTCACACAATCTTCAACAACAGAAGTCAGAGTTTGCCCTAGTTGGCTTTGTGATACATCGTGCTGATATTGACCTACACCAATTGATTTAGGCTCCACTTTTACAAGTTCAGCAAGTGGATCTTGTAAACGACGCGCAATTGAAACCGCACCACGTAACGACACATCTAAATCAGGAAATTCATTAGCAGCAAATTCTGATGCTGAATACACCGATGCGCCAGCTTCACTGACCATAATTTTATTGAGTTTTAACTCGCTATTTGCTTTGATTAATTCAGCAACCAGTTTGTCTGATTCGCGTGAAGCGGTGCCGTTACCAATAGCGATTAACTCGACTTTATGTTGGCGACATAACTGCTCTAGCGTTCGTGCTGATTTATCCCAATGATTTTGTGGTGCATGTGGGAAGATAGTTTGTGTGGCTAATAACTTACCAGTGCTATCAACCACGGCAATTTTACAGCCAGTGCGCAGGCCTGGATCGAGACCTAACGTTGTACGAGGGCCAGCAGGGGCAGCCATAAGTAAGTCTTTTAAGTTTTTAGCGAACACATCGATAGCGCCTGTTTCAGCTTTTTCACGCATGGCTGCTAAAAATTCGTTTTCTAAATGTAAGCCTAGTTTAATTTTCCAAGCCCATTGCACTACAGTGAGTAACCACGGGCTGGCTACTTGGTTGTTAATATCAAGGCGGTAGTGATCAGCAATCATCATGGCACACATATGGACCGGGTTTTCTGAACTTGGCTCAGGATTAATTGTTAACTGTAAAATACCCTCGTTACGCGCGCGCAACATGGCTAAAGCACGGTGTGAAGGTATTTTTTTAAGTGCTTCTTGATGCTCAAAATAATCGCGGTATTTAGCGCCAGCTTGTTCTTGGCCTTTGATTAAGCTTGCTTCGATTTGACCATGCTGACTGATGTGAGTACGAAATTTTGCGAGCAGTTTGGCATCTTCAGCAAAGCGTTCCATTAAAATAAATTTAGCGCCATCCAGAGCTGCTTTTTCATCAGCAAAGCCGGCTTCTGCATTTAGGTAGCCAGCAGCTTGTTGCTCAGGATCTAAAGAAGCATCATTAAATAAAGCATTCGCTAACGGCTCAAGACCAGCTTCAATAGCAATTTGCCCCTTAGTGCGGCGCTTAGCTTTGTAAGGTAAATATAAATCTTCAAGTTCAGTCTTGCTATCCGCATTATTAATATCGGCAGCTAAGCTGGTGGTGAGTTTATCTTGTGCTTTAATCGTCGAAAGAATGAAGGCTCTACGTTCTTCCAGCTCTCTTAAATACGATAAACGCTGCTCTAACAATCGTAATTGGGTATCGTCTAAACCACCCGTTACTTCTTTACGATAGCGGGCAATAAAAGGCACTGTTGAACCTTCATCGAGTAATTTTGTAGCAGCTATAACTTGTTGCTCTTGAGCATTCAGCTCAGTGGCTAAACGTGCAGAGATATTGCTCATGCAAAAACCTTATTAAACAATTTGAAGACCAGAACGGTAGTTTTGGCGTAATTAATTGCTTGAATAATATCACAGCAGGGCTTAATAAAAAGGCCTTAAAGTATGCTATTTATATACTTTAAGGCCTTTTAAAGAGATGGTTCAATTAAACATGTATCAGTGCTTAATGAGGGTGTTCAATATGTTGCATTACTTCACTAAAACTGTGCGCGATAGGGGTGATATGTAACGGAATTTGTAATGTTTTAGCAATTTCTCGAGCTGAAATTAAACCACAAATTTCATTATGCGCGGTAGTAACTAGTAAAAACATGATACCGTTTTGTTCCATTGTTTGTAGTGCATCACCAATACAAGCATAACTTAAGCTTTGCATACTTACGCCAGTTAAGTGGCTAAGTGGTGCCATTACATGAAGTAAGTTAACTTCGTTGCGAGGTACATTTAAGCGCTGTGCTAAAATCATAATTTTTGAGCTTTGTAGATCAGCACTAGATGCTATACCAAGTAATTTTTCTTTGTCATCTACTACTAAAATAAAGTCTGTATGTTGGCTAGTGATCTGTTTTAATGCATCAACAATGCTGGTTTCAAAATGAGCACGTAGCGGGTCTTTTTGAGTAAAATTATTGACCATTTTCAAAGCCGGAGACGTTAAATCAATTAACGGCTGAGTGTCACGGTAAGTGTGAGATAAAACGCCTTTAGAAATATCTTGAGTACGAAGTTCTTTAAAGTTAGCCATAGTAATCACCAATTATGTTATTAAATTTAATCAAGTTTTAAACGATAAATTAAATAAAATAAGCCGGTGGTCCACGCTGGTATGCATAGCTAAAAGGTTGTACGAAAGTGCTGCTCACATAAAGTGATAAAATGTTTTCAGGGAGTGGTTGAAGCACCCTGATAGAGATCCCGTCAACGTGTGTGTCTAAGTCAACGTCAAGATTAGCTTGGTCAGGAATGTCACAAGCAACATAGTTTGCGGTTGGGGATAAATGATCGTGGTCATCAAAACCTTGAGCAAGTACAGTCAAACTTACACTCATTAAGAGTGTAAATAACATGGCATGACTTACTATGCGATGTATTACGTTTGACATAACTACTACCTTCTAATATTCAACTCAAGCGCGAAATGCTTTACTTGAGTACTTTTATTTATAGTCTACTAATTCACTTTAGACAATCAATAATTAACCTTATCTGAATAATGAGAGGGGGAGATCTATCGCTTTACTGAGAGTTTATGAAGCTCCTGGGTAGCTAATGCTGTTAACGTACCACTCTTTCTTGCCCTGCGGAGTTGTAACATAAAATTCATCATCCACTTGTTTTTTCAATAGTGCGCGTGCCATCGGCGAATCAATCGAGATATAATCTTTACGGTCATAAATCTCGTCAGGGCCAACAATGCGAAACTTCAGCACTTCACTTTGTTCATTTTCTATTTCAACCCACGCACCAAAAAACACTTTACCTGCTTGTTGCGGTGAATAATCAATTATTTTTAGATCCGGCATGCGTTTGCGCAAATACCGCACGCGACGATCGATTTGACGCAGTAAACGTTTATTGTACTGATAATCAGCATTCTCAGAACGGTCTCCTAAACTGGCTGCCCAACTTACTATTTTAGTGACTTCTGGACGTTTTACATTCCATAAATGATCGTGTTCTTGTTGTAACTGTAAATACCCTTCGCGGGTGACTAAATTAGTTTTCACACCAATCTCTTTAAATAATTAATTTTGAACGTTTAAATGACAAGGATTTAATAAATAAGGTTTTATTTCTATTCACCTCATTGTTATTACATCATTATACTAAATAACCTGAATCTCGTTTAAGAAATTGAACTAAATGCCTGCTCCGAGCTCCGATCGTTTCAACCAATAACGGTTGAATAGACAGGGCAGGATCATACTTTGTAAATATTTATAATTTATGATCTAATACTATAAATTTCATAACTTTATATTCCTTATGTCCTTATTCTCCCATTTAGAACTTGTAAAAGATAACCGCTCAACTATCA
>NZ_JABBMT010000051.1 GCF_012927645.1 Pseudoalteromonas arctica
GGGCTTTTAATTGATTTGAAACTTGGTTAATCTGCATGTGAACTCTGTTTTTAGTCATTTTTTATTGGCGTAACTATTTGATCATTAACAGAGTTCAACTTCAAGTTTTCTTAAGATCCAACCTATGTACGATAGCTAGCTCTCATAACGCTTATTGAACACCATTGTGGTGGTTTATAACACCCCAAAACGGCGGTTAATAATGTTATCGGACATAATTAGGATCCTACTCATCAGAGCAGGACTAAGTTTGACTTTTTCAGTGTCCGGTTTTCGCAGCCTGCCAGCCAACTTGGTTGATTTTTTGTGCCTTGGTTTTTAAACTTTGACCTAGCACCTAGCACCTAGCACCTAGCACCTAGCACCTAGCACCTAGCACCTAGCACCTAAATCAACCCCTTACTTAACCTCATTACTCAGTGGTTGGTTGTTCGAAAACTCAATCGCATTATTCACGGTGATTTGCGCAATTTCGCTTAATGCTTCTTTGGTAAAAAAGCCTTGGTGTCCGGTGACCAGTACATTTGGAAAGCTCACTAAACGCGAAAACACATCATCTTGCATGATTTCATCGCTGCGGTTTTTAAAAAATAACTCTGATTCTTGCTCGTAAACATCCAGCCCTAGATAACCCAATTTTTTAGTTTTAAGTGCGCCAATACAGGCTTTGCTATCAACTAATGCGCCGCGGGAAGTGTTTATAAGCATCACCCCTTGCTTCATTTTTACGAATGCTTGTTCGTTGATCATATGATGAGTTTGCTCGGTTAACGGGCAGTGCAAAGAGATCACATCGCTTTGGCTTAATAAAGTGTCTAGATCACAAATTGTATAATTGCCTGATACTGCATAAGGGTCGCAAACTAATACATTTGCACCAAAGCCATTGAGTATATTTACTAAAGCCAAGCCAATTTTTCCACAGCCAATGATACCAATGGTTTTCTTGAATAAGTTAAAGCCAAGCAAGCCATTTAAATCAAAATTATCTTCACGGATACGATTATAGGCTTTGTGAGTTTTACGATTGAGGGTAAGCATTAATGCCACGCAGTGCTCTGCAACTGCTTCAGGACTGTAAGCTGGTACACGGCATACTTTTATATTGTGTGCTTTGGCAGCTGCTAAATCGACATTATTAAAGCCTGCACAACGAAGTAGAATGCATTTAACGTTAAATTGAGCAAGCTGCTCAATAACCGTTCTATCAACGACATCGTTTACAAATACGCATACCGCATTAAAGCCTTGGCTAAGTATGGCAGTTTTCGCATCAAGAGGTTGTTCAAAACGGGTTAATTTGATGCGTGTTTGATTGTTTAAACAGGCATCAAAAGATGCATGTTCATATTTTTGCGAACTGAAAAGCGCTATCGTTAGTTGCATCATTAATATTACTCTCTATGACCTGTTTCAAGGTGTCGGGTTTAGTGCGCGGTGCATAACGTACCGCCAATTGTCCCTCAGAGTTTATTAGAAACTTAGTGAAATTCCATTTTATAGCACGATTTTGTGCAATTCCTCGGGTATGTGCTTTTAAATAGTTAAATAACGGATGAGCATCAGGGCCATTGACCATTACTTTACTAAACACAGGAAAACTAACATTAAACTGTTGTTGATAAAAGTCTTTAATATCAATGTTGTCTATTGGCTCATTGTAATCAAATTGATTACACGGAAATGCCAGCACAGTAAAACCATTCGCTTTATATTGCTGATACAGTTTTTCGAGTGCGCTTAACTGCACCGAAAAGTTACATTTACTGGCGGTATTTACGATTAAAATCGTTTTGCCTTTTAACTGACTTAAAGCAAAATTTTCGCCGTTATAAAGCGAGGCACTGAATTGATATATGCTATCCATAGGTTACCTATTTTGTGTCGTCCATGAAGAAATTTAATGAAAACTTTTTCATTCGCTTTTTTACTGTTCGGTTGAGATAATCAAAGTATCTTTTTAAGTTACCACTGAAATAGGTCAATTTTATGTCAATGAAAGTCGCATTTATCGGTTTAGGTGTAATGGGTTATCCAATGGCGGGTCATTTAGCAACTGCCGGCCATCAAGTAACCGTGTATAACCGTACCACAGAAAAAGCACAGCAATGGGCAGAAAAATACGCAGGTGAGGTGGCATTAACGCCAGCAAAAGCCGCAGAGCATGCAGATATCGTATTTATGTGTGTAGGTAACGATGATGATTTACGCTCAGTCGTTTATGGTGCTGACGGGGTGATCACTGGAATGCAAGCAGGCACTATTTTAGTCGATCACACCACGACTTCAGCCGAAGTTGCGCGCGAAGTATCCGCTAATGCGGCATTAAAAGGTATTGCGTTTATTGATGCGCCAGTATCGGGTGGTCAAGCTGGCGCTGAAAATGGTGTATTAACAGTCATGGCCGGTGGCGACACCGCAGTGTTTGCAAAAGTACAACCAGTTATGGCGGCATTTAGCCGTTTTAGCCAGTTACTTGGCGAAGTCGGCTCTGGACAGTTGTGTAAGATGGTTAATCAAATTTGTATCGCTGGCGTTGTACAAGGCTTGGCCGAGGGTTTACATTTTGCTAAACAAGCAGGCCTTGATGGCGAAAAAGTCATTGAGACGATTGCAAAAGGTGCCGCTGGTTCATGGCAAATGGAAAACCGTTACAAAACCATGTGGGCAGGTGAGTACGAATTTGGCTTTGCTGTCGATTGGATGCGTAAAGATTTAGGTATTGCGTTAGATGAAGCAAGAAATAATGGTGCCACTTTACCGATGACCGCGACAGTCGATCAGTACTACGCTGATGTGCAAGCACTTGGTGGTGGGCGTTTTGACACATCAAGTTTATTGGCGCGAATTGAAGCACTTCATAAAAAATAGGATTGCTATTTATTAAAAAAAGCCGCGAATAACTCTACTCGCAGCTTTAAATCTCGTACTTTGTTCTGCAAACTAGCGCTCTTTATAAGTAACGGGCAAACTACATACTTTGCGCGTAGTTATACAGTGCTTTTAGAATCGTGAGATTCTTTTCGTTATCGTCATGTTCATGGGCGAGATTTTCTAGCGTAACCATAAAATCTTGTGCGCTGATCGAGGGCTGATCTTCACCATGCATTAATTTGTTTTGGCAATATTGACGCCACTGATCAAGTTCATCTTGATTAAGCGATTGCGGCCAGTTACGGGCGCGGTATTTAAACAATAAGTTATCAAACTTCTTATCTTCAAAATTAAGCTTCATACCCGCTAATTGTTCAGGGTTGGCATCACGAATAATGGCAAACTTTGCTTTATCAGCATGGCTAGTGAAACCGTCGTACAACATGTAATCAGTATTGGTGGTTTTACCGTAATCGGGCTTATCGTTAAATACTTCAGTCACTTTATTGCGAAGGCTTGGGTTGGCTTTTAAAATCGCAAGATTTTTTAAGCACTGCTCGCGGTCAATGCCTAAACGGGCGGCGTTTTCAGGTAATAAGGTTTTAGCAGGCGCTAAAATAGGGCATTTATTTAAATGTACCAGTTTTAAACCAACAGGCAGTTCATCATCGGCAAGCTCACTGCGTTTGGTATAAAGGCGGGTACGCAACTCTTCAATTGATAAATCGAGTAATACTTGTGGGTCTTCAGTTAAATTAAAACATACCACCGCATTTTTATTAAGCGGATGAAAACTCATCGGCGCAATCCAACTGGTACAGCCTTGGGTAGCAGGAATACGTGATGAAGTATGTACCAGTGGCGTCATATTAAATACATCTACTAACTCAGCTAAGGCTTTTTTACCGCGCAAACTAAAAAAGAAGTTATACAGTTTCGGCTGTTTTTCTTTTATTAGTTTAGCCAAAGCAATCGTCGCGGTTACATCAGATAACGCATCATGTGCCGCAGCGTGTTCAATACCATTTGTAACGGTTAAATGTTCCAGCTTAAAACTTGGGCTGCCATCTTCTTTAAGCGGCCATTCAATACCTTCAGGGCGCAGTGCATAACAAGCACGCACTAAATCTATAATGTCCCAGCGGCTGTTATTATTTTTGTATTCGCGCTCGTAAGGGTCGTAAAAGTTACGATAAAAGCTATAACGGCTTACTTCATCATCAAAACGAATACTGTTATAACCGGCCACGCAGGTATTAGGAACACTAAATTCAGCATGAATTTTGGCAATAAACTCAGCCTCAACTAAACCTTTTTGTATCGCTACTTGCGGAGTAATACCAGTGATCAAACACGCCTCAGGATGCGGCAAGTAATCTGCCACCGGCTTGCAATATTCAATTAATGGCTCACCAATAATGTTTAAATCAAGGTCGGTACGAATACCTGCAAACTGGCTTGGCCTATCTTTTTGTGGACTCGCCCCCCAGGTCTCATAATCGTGCCAATAGATTGTTGCTTGATTTTGCTCTTGATAAGCCATTAAAAAACCCTTTAAGTTAGCTTGCAACGGTCTATATACCCAAGCCACCTCAAGATGCGAGCTTCAGTTGGAATTAAAAGCGATTTAGGCAAGGCATTGACTGCAAGTAATGGTTATTCCCTTGCTAAAATCAATAACGCAGTATAAATCGCTTTTAAACCAACCCGTTGGGCATTTCACAGGCACTTACTCTCATCGTTGTTACTTCTTAAAAGGGATTGCCATTCCTGCAAAGTAACGCCTTGATATTAAGAACCTGTGAAACGCTGAATTCTGCATCTTGAGGTGGTTTGGGTATACGCCAAGTTACTAAATTTATGAATTATTTAGATTATGGCATATGGGCGGGGGAGTTTGTAGGTTATTTATGATTACTACGCGGGGTAATTAAAGTGGTTGGTTTACTTATTGTTATTAGACTAAAGTCGATAGGTTGATTTTATTCATTTATTAGGTTTGTTTTTAGCGTTTGTTGAAATTGTACGAACAGCTTAAAGTTCAGTTGTCGGTGCTTACTCTTTTTACGATAGTATTGCTGCGCAAGCGACAACATCGAATGCGAATGTTGCCTATAATTTAGCCGTAGACAGGGGGCCAGTTACAGGGTTACAATTTTATAATGACTATGGAGTCATTTACGATAAGTCAGACAATAGTGAAGATACCTGGATGAATGTGACAGGTTTTTCAGTCGCTGCTGGCGGGCTTTTTACTTACTTTGATTTTGTAAACGCGAAGAATCAGCCTTTTGTTGGAGGCTCTGTTGCCGGTGATAGTGACGATGTAGAACAACGATTCAACATTAATATTGGCTATTATTTCTAAGATAGGAGTGTAAATATATAGTTAATACATTTACACTTTGTATGACTAATTGATACTTTAAATTGAGGTATGCACACCTGTACATCGGTTTAGAGAATGGCCCACCCACATCTTCCATGTTCCTTAAATAGTAGTAAGTAGGAAGCACAATGAAAATAAACCCGTTACCGCCGTTAAATAGTTTGGTTGCATTTGAAGCGTCAGCTCGCCACCTTAGTTTTACTTTAGCTGCACAAGAGCTCAATGTTACTCAAGGCGCGATTAGCCGACAAATTCGCCAATTAGAAGATTATCTAGGTAAGACCTTGTTTACAAGAGCAAGCAGAAGCATTCACTTAACTCCGGCTGGCTTACAATATTATCAAACAGTAAATCGTTCTTTGTTAGAGATAGCTGACATAACAGGCCAAGTTAAAAAATGGCAAGGAGATAAAAAAATCACGGTTGCGACCACAAATGCAATGGCTTCATTATGGTTACTACCCAAAGTTGCGGAGTTTCAAAACTTACATGATGATATAGATTTACGAATTCTTGCTTCTGACAATGTATTCGACTTAACAAAATTAGAATGTGATATAGGTCTTTTTTACTGTCGAACGCCTCCTCTAGATGTAAATGTTACTCCCTTATTTAGTGAGGAAGTATTTCCTGTCTGTAGCCCTAGTTATTTAAGTAAAATTGGCAACCCAACAGCAGCAAGCGAGATATTTTCAAAAACTATTTTAAACTTAGATGAAATGCAAATGGGTTGGGTGAATTGGGAGGAATGGTTTACAGGCGTAGATCTTGATTTTATTGAACCAAAAAATCGAGTCAATATAAATAACTACCCAATGCTGTTACAGGCGTGTATTAATGGTCAAGGCATTGCTTTGGCATGGGGATCACTTGTTGATGAATATTTACAAAGTGGTGTACTAATACGCCCAACTGAACACGTGCTGGCAACAAACTCTAAGTTTTCAATGCTTGAGCCTAATAATGGTGGGCGTGTCCCAGCAAGTGTTAAATTGTTCAGGGAATGGTTGCTAACACAATTACCCATAGAGGTTGGTGATACAGGCTTAATTTAAACAGGGTTCGAGATAACTTATGAGATGAGAAAGCTCCCGTAAATTACGAGAGCTTTTTTATAACGAATTAAAAATCAAAGTTAGTCTGTTTTATGAGCAGGGTTTAGATGCTCAACAGGCCCATCTAGCTGCTCTTCACAGGGATGAACATGTTGTGGCAGCATAGCCCAAGGTTTTGGCTCACGGCGTATACTGTAAAACAGCGTAACCCCCATCATTAATATAAAAATGGAAATAGGGAAGCCAATGATAATAGAGGCATATTTAATCGCTTGTAGGCCACCTGCGTATATTAAAACCCATGCAATTAGCGCGATAACAACACCCCATAAAATACGAATTGATTTTGGTGGTTCAGTATCGCCTGCTGCATCTAGGATACATAAAATTAAAGTTCCTGAATCAGCCGATGTAATAAAGTAAGTTGCAAGTAAAATGCAAGCAAGTACGCTTAGTAAGTTACCAAGGATCGCACCATCTAAGTTATCAAATAGAGTGAATAACGCACGCGTACTGTCTTTCTTCGTCGCATTTAATATTTGTCCGCCAGCAAATTCGCCAGTGTCTATTTGAGTTTCTGCGCTTGATATTGCTGTTTGTTGCTGATAAGCAACTCGCTCATTTTGTTCCATTTTAAGTGCACTTCCACCAAAAACAGATAGCCAAATAAATGCAATGACTGTTGGAGCAATAAGCGCACCCCCAATGAGCTCCCTGATCGTGCGCCCGCGGGAAATACGCGCTATAAACATACCCACAAAAGGTGCCCATGTCATCCACCAAGGCCAATAAAAGGCAGTCCAAGAGCTTTGCCAACCTGAATCACTTTGAGTGTCAGTCCATAGGCCCATACTGACTAGGTTTTGCATGTAGTTTCCAGTACTTTCCATAAATATATTAAGAACATACCGGGTAGGACCTATTGCTAGAACAATTAATACTAATAAAAGTGACAGTAACATATTCCATTGAGACAAAAGCCGAATACCACGGCCAACCCCAGACAACACCGAGCCAACAGCTATCGTACACAAAGTAATAATTAATATTGATTGGGTCATTAAGCTCACCTCAATACCAAAAGTTTGCTCTAACCCTGAGTTGATCTGAATAACGCCTAAACTTAACGTTTGGGCAATACCAAATGCAGTGACAGCAACAGTAATAATATCTGCAACATGACCAATGGGTCCGTAAATACGCTCGCCAACAAGAGGGTATAAAATCGATCTAAATGTAAAAGGTAAGCCTTTACGGTACGAAAAATAAGAAAGGGCCAGTGCAACAATAACAAATAACGACCATGGGTGGAGTCCCCAATGGTAAAATGTTAGTTGCATTGACATTGAGGCCGCTTCATCAGTTAGCCCCTTTGTAAATGGATTAGAGGCATAGTGCCACATTGGCTCAGCGACCGACCAAAAAACTAACCCTATGCCCATTCCCCCTGAAAATAACATGGCAATCCATGCCCAAAAATTGAACTCGGGCTTATCATCATCATTTTCACTTAATCTAATATGACCATAACGGCTAACCATAAGGTAAGCTAAAAACCCAACGACTAAAGTGACTAAGCCGATAGAAAACCACTTCATATTGTAAAGTAGAAAGGTAGATAGAGTTTCGAAATATTGCCCCGCTTTATTTGCAAGTATCACAATAAATAATATAAACGCAATGAGTATAACTTTTGACGCTATCGTCACCGTGGGGTTTAGCCCTTTGAGAACCCCCGACTTAGCTCTAATGACGGATTTTTTCATGTGTGTGCCCCGATGTTGTTTTTCTTGTTGAATAAGTTTTAAGAAACTAAAAAATTAACCAGTATTTTACAAATGATTAATTCTCATTGGTTCATGAGTTTTGGTTATGTGAGCGTTTAGCACTGTGTGCTTTGGAAATGTATAAAATAGTAATACATGATAAAAACTCATAGGTGGGAGGCTAATTAATCGTTTGTTTACTGCGTTTTTGTTAATCAAAATCAACCCAATTGATAACAAAATGTAGTTGCGCTGAATAGGCTTATTTGAAGTTGGTTGTGTCTAACGTTTAAAGAAAGCCATGGTGTTTCTGCAATTGTATGTACTGTCACTTCCACATTTGGAGATACAACAATGAGCATTGCAAAACAAACAATTATTCCTATTCAACAAATTGACCGAGTACTAAACCCTATCCATGAAGCAACGGGTATGCCTAATGAAGCTTATACAAATCCTGAGTATTTTAAATTTGAGCGTGATCACGTTTTTAGCAATACTTGGGTATGCGTCGGTTTTGCATCTGATTTAATAAAAAATGGTTATGTTTTACCTGTTGATTTTATGGATTTGCCTTTATTGATGATGAAAAACCGCCAAGGCGATGTGCAAGTATTTCATAATGTATGTAGCCACCGAGGTATGAAGTTAGTGCACGAAGCGGGTGAAGTTCAGGGCATGATCCGCTGCCCTTATCACTCTTGGACCTATGATTTAAATGGCAGTCTAAAAGGCACACCTCATGTGGGAGGTATAGGCAAACATAAAGACGATCGCTTTAAATGTGAGCAACACGGGTTAAAACCACTGCGTTCAGCTATATGGATGGATATGGTATTTGTTAACTTATCTGCCGATGCGCCAAGTTTTGAGCAACATATTGCGCCTCTTCAAAAACGTTGGCATGAATTTTTAGGCGATGATGGGCTTAGTTTATTACGCAGAGCGAATATGGGCGGTCACCTCGAAATCGAAGTTAAAAGTAACTGGAAGCTAACCATAGAGAACTTTTGTGAAGCCTATCACTTACCTTGGGTTCACCCTGCATTAAACACTTATTCGAAGCTAGAAGATCATTACAATATTATGTTTGATGAACGCTTTTCTGGCCAAGGAAGCTACAAATATAATTTATCCGATACTGCAGGGACCCATCTTCCTAAATTTCCTAGCTGGCCAGAAGATAAACTGCGCCATGCCGAATACATTGCGTTGTTTCCAAATGTATTAATTGGCATTCAAGCTGATCATGCATTTGCCATGATGATTGACCCAATTAGCACTGACAAAACGATTGAGCGGCTACGTATATTTTATATCACCGATGAAGCAACTAAAGATGAATATGCTGCGTGTCGTACTGCAACACTTGAATCTTGGCGAGTTGTGTTTGGTGAAGATATCGGTGCTGTTGAAGGGATGCAGCAAGGTCGTTATTCACCGGGATTTGGTGGTGGTGCATTTTCACCAGAAATGGATACGCCAACTCATTTTTTCCAAATTTGGTTAGCGCAGCAAGTTAAATCAGTGTCGGAGGCTTAAATGAAGCATTATTTAAATTATATCGATGGCCAGTGGGTCGATGCTGAGCAGTACCTTACGGTCATTAATCCTGCTACGGCGATGGCATATGCCACGATAGCAAGTGCCACGATAAAGGATGCAGATAATGCAATGCAAGCTGCAAGTCTATGCGTGCAAGGCGGTGAGCTTTCGCAGGTGCGCCCGGCCATTCGCACCACTTGGATGCTCAACGCTGCACAAGCAATTAGGGATATAGCGGATGAAGGAGCTTTAGTTCTTTGCCGTGAAAATGGCAAATCAATTATTGATGCTAAAGATGAGTTTTTAGAGGCTGCTCGTTATTTTGAGTATTACGGCGGGATGGCCGATAAACTTGAAGGCACATCTATCCCTTTAGGTAAAAACTATATTGATTTTACACAATATGTGCCAATGGGCGTGTCGGTTCAAATTGTTCCATGGAATTTCCCCGTATCAATTTGTGCACGGTCTTTAGCACCTGCATTAGCATCAGGGAATGCGGTGGTGATCAAATCACCCGAAATATCTCCAGTTGGCATGGTGTATTTAATTAAAGCGTTGCAAAAAGCAGGCTTTCCTAAAGGGGCTGTTAACTTACTGTGTGGTAAAGGCTCCACTGTCGGCAGCCACTTAGTTTCACATAAAGAGGTGGATCAGATTGTTTTTACAGGCTCTGTTCCTACTGGGCAGCGAATATTAAAAGATGCTGCTGCACGAGCTACGCCGTCTGTCATGGAATTAGGTGGGAAGTCGGCTGCTATAGTTCTCAATGATGCTGATATACATAAAGTTATTAATAGTGTACGTGCTGGAATTTTCTTTAATGCAGGGCAAGTTTGCTCAGCTATGTCACGTCTTTTAATTCACCAATCACGGTATCAAGAAATAAAAAATGCTGTGGTTGCAATGGCACAAAGCTTAGTGATTGGTTCAGGCGAACATCAAGTTGATTTAACGCCCGTGGTTTCAAAAGAGCAACAAACCAGTGTATTAGCAATGATTGAACAAGCAAAGCAAGAAGGTGCAAATATACTCACAGGTGGTTTTGCACCCGATTTACCCGGTTATTTCGTCGCCCCTACGGTAATTGAAGCAACGGCTGATATGTCGATTGCTCAACAAGAAGTGTTTGGCCCTGTATTAGTTATGATGCCTTTTGAAGACGAACAACACGCTGTAGATATTGCAAATGGCACTGAATTTGGCTTAGTTGCCGGTGTATTTGGTGAAGGGTTGAATCCGACTCTGCAAATTGCGCAACAGCTACGTGGTGGACAGGTATTTATTAATGAATGGTTTGCTGGTGGAATTGAAACACCATTTGGTGGCGTTGGCTTGTCTGGTTTTGGCCGAGAAAAAGGCCAAGAAGCAATTTATAGTTATGTACAAACACGCAATATAGCCGTTCGTTTATAGCTCTTGGGTAATCATGTTAGCTTGAAATGACCTGTTTATATTTGCTCTTATAAACAGTAAACAGGTCACTTTGAGCTCAATAAGTAGGATAAAAAAATGAAAAAGTGGCTCTGTATTATTTGTGGTCTGATCTACGATGAAGCTGAAGGCTGGCCTGCAGATGGAATTTTACCAGGCACTCGCTGGGAAGATGTACCTGAGGATTGGGTATGCCCTGATTGCCTTGTTGGTAAAGCTGATTTTGAAATGATGGAGTTAAGCGACGATGAAAATACGCTTGTATCAGACCAAGCTATTGCGGCTAAATCTGACGATATAGCACCACTGAGCGCACCTATCGTTATTGTTGGCAGTGGTCACAGTGGTTATCACGTTGCAGCTGCATTACGTAGACAATCAAAAACAGTCGATATTACAGTATTTACAGCTGATGATGGTGCTTTATACAGTAAGCCAGCGTTGTCTAACTCATTTGCACAAGCTAAGCAAACAGCTGACTTACAAAGCGAAACGGCCCTTGATTGGGAAAGTAGACTCAATATTCGTGTTTATCCATTTACGCGTGTTGAACACATAAACCGTGAAACGAAAACTCTCTTGACTAGTATTGGCACATACCAGTACGGGCGTTTAGTGATCGCTACTGGGGCAACAGCCATTGAAGTACCTATTTCAGGAGATTGCAGTCACGTATTTAGCGTAAACGACTTGATGGATCATGATCGATTTACACGCCACCTTGGTGGGAAAAAGCGCGTTGCAATTTTAGGGGATGGTTTAATTGGTTGTGAGTTTGCTAATGATTTAATTGCTAGTGGCTACCAAGTTTCTGTCATTGGATTAGGTCAATGGCCTATGTCACGCTTGATCCCACGTGTTTTAGGTGAAGTTTTACAACAAAAACTGTCAGAGTTGGGTGTTCAATGGTTTCTTCAAAACAGTATTAGCCATATAGAGCCGAATAATGATTCGGGCTCAATCGTTAAACTAAGCAGTGGCGAAGAACTCGAGGTTGATATTGTACTGTCTGCGGTCGGTTTAAAGCCCAACACATACTTAGCAGAGCAAGCAGGACTTGATGTTGAGCGAGGCATAATTGTCAATGATTATGGCCAAACCAGCGATGAAGCTATTTTTTCTTTAGGAGATTGTGCTCAAACATCACAAGGTTGGCAACCTTATATAGCACCAATTAATCAAATGCTCCCAGCGTTGGTTAATAGCTTATTAGGTAAATTTGAAAAAGCTGAGTTTGTCGCGTCACCTGTGTTAGTGAAAACACCGATCATGCCTTTATCAATTTACCCCGTTGCAGCGCAAACACAAGGACAATGGCATATTAAGCAGCAAGAAGAAGAGTTTACAGCCGTGTTTAACTGTGCAGAGGGTAAAGTATTAGGATTTGCTTTATTGGGTAAACAGGTGCAATCGACACGCAATTATTGGCTTGGACAGATTGATTTACCAACACATGTTGTAACGGAGTAGCAAATGATTAATCTACCACATGATGATAATACTTGCGGCTGGTATCACGCGCTAACACCTCAAATTGAAAAGCCGAGCTTAAAAGGCGCTCAAAGTGCCGATTATGTTGTTTTAGGGGCTGGGTTCGCAGGACTTGCAATGGCAAGACGTTTGGCTGAACTTGAACCCAATGCTCGTATTGTTCTAATTGATGCGCAACAAGTTGGCCAAGGCGCATCAGGGCGCAATTCTGGATTTGTAATCGATTTGCCGCATAAATTTTCATTAGAGCATCCAGATCCTGCCCATAAACAAAGGCTATTGTCGTTAAATCGTGCTGCAATTAAGCAGCTGTCATCTTTAATTGATAAACACAATATTGATTGTCAATGGTCCGCCGCCGGAAAATACCAAGGCGCAGTAGGGCCGCGAGGTGAAGCTTATTTAGACCATTTTGAGCATTTAATGACAGACCTAGGTGAGCCATTTGAACATGTTGATAGTAATCAACTAGCTAAAGTACTGGGCACAGATTACTACAGCCGTGCTATTTATACCCCCGGTGGTTATTTAGTTCAACCTGCTGCGTTGGCTTGTGGGCTTGCAGCGAGTCTACCAAGCAATGTTGAAGTACTTGAAAATTCGCCTATCCAACGTTTAACAAAAGAGCAGGGAGCTTGGCAGTTACACGGAGAAAATGGCAGTATTAAAACAGCAAAGCTGTTATTAGGCACCAGTATTTTCACCCGCGAGTTTGGTTTTTTAAAGAACCGGCTATTACCCGTGATGACCTTTGCGAGCTGGACCCGACCATTAACCGATTATGAAATGCACCACTACAGCGGGACGCTTGATTGGGGGCTCACACCTGCTGACCATGCTGGCACAACTTTGAGAATGACCGCTGATCGACGCATTTTAATTCGCAATACCTATAAACACGTTACGAAATATGGCAACAGCATTAACGATAAAGTGCGTGCAGACATTCAGAGCGAACATCGCAAAGTTTTTCTAGCTAGGTATCCCCAATTAGCTCATGTACCTTTCACTCATACGTGGGGAGGGAGCTATGCTATTTCACGAAATTTCACCAATTTCTTTGGCGAACTTGATGATGGGGTCTACGCCAGTGCTTGTGATAACGGTGTGGGTGTCGCTTGGGGAACAGTATCAGGTAGTTTACTGGCTGATTACGTCGTCGGCGCAACGTCAAATGCGTTGAGTGATATACAAAAAGTAACCGGCATGCCGAGCTTAAACCCACCAGAGCCATTCTTAGGTTTAGGGGTAAAAAGCCGGATCAAGTTGGCTAAATGGCAAAGCAGGAGTGAAATATGAAACAGGTAAAATTAGTTGACAGCAAACTACTTAATTTCAATGTACGTGGTGACAATCCAGGTATGGCTTATGTCGCGCGAGCGCTGAGCACTGAAATATCACCTAATATCGGTGTCGGCTTTGCTAAATGGGAGGGCGCAGAGGTTGCATGGACTGTGCTCTACGATGAGGTTATCTTTGTTATTGAAGGTTGTTTTGAGCTCACGGCAGATGGCGAAACTCATCATGTATATCCGGGTCAAATGCTTTGGATACCCGAAGGAACCGAGTTGGTTTACGGTGGCTATGCACTATTTGGTTATGTAGTGCACCCTGGAAATTGGAAGGAACTTCACGGTATCGTCTAAAGCCAATAACGTTAAACTTAGTTCCCAAGCCCTTAATTCAACCCGCCGTTAAAGGCTTTTTAGTTAATCGATGTTCTACGCGCTATAAATATACCCGTGGTTAATGAATAGCGCCTGTTTTTTCTGGCTCGTTAGAGCTTCAGTAACACTTAAAGAAATAACCCGCCGTGAAATTTTTGAAAAGGTACTTGATCCAATAACAGATAGAGGTGTAAGCGTATAGCTAACGACACCTAGCTTTGCTAATGTTCCAAGGTAGCAGTGGCTCAAGGTTATCTGGCTGCTCAGCAAGGTGCTGTAAGCAAGTAGTGATATAGTCATGCACCACAAGGTCATTT
>NZ_JABBMT010000086.1 GCF_012927645.1 Pseudoalteromonas arctica
CACTACGCACACGTAGATTGTCCTGGACACGCCGATTATGTTAAAAACATGATCACTGGTGCTGCTCAAATGGACGGCGCTATCCTTGTTGTTGCTGCGACTGATGGCCCTATGCCACAAACGCGTGAGCACATCCTACTTTCTCGTCAAGTTGGCGTTCCTTACATCATCGTATTCATGAACAAATGTGACATGGTTGATGACGAAGAGCTACTTGAACTAGTAGAAATGGAAGTTCGTGAACTTCTTTCTGAGTACGATTTCCCAGGTGATGACTTACCACTAATCGCGGGTTCTGCGCTTAAAGCGTTAGAAGGCGAGAAAGAGTGGGAAGACAAGATTATTGAGCTTGCAGACGCACTTGATTCTTACATCCCAGAGCCAGAGCGTGACATCGATAAAGCATTCATCATGCCTATCGAAGACGTTTTCTCAATCCAAGGTCGTGGTACTGTTGTAACTGGTCGTGTTGAAGCGGGTATCATCCGTATCAATGACGAAGTAGAAATTGTTGGTATCAACGATACAACTAAATCTACTTGTACTGGTGTTGAAATGTTCCGTAAACTACTTGACGAAGGTCGTGCTGGTGAGAACATTGGTGCACTTTTACGTGGTACTAAACGTGAAGACGTTGAACGTGGTCAAGTACTAGCTAAGCCTGGTTCAATCAACCCACACACAACATTCACTTCAGAAGTATATGTACTTTCGAAAGATGAAGGTGGCCGTCATACTCCATTCTTCAAAGGTTACCGTCCACAGTTCTACTTCCGTACAACTGACGTAACAGGTGACGTACAGTTACCAGATGGCGTAGAAATGGTAATGCCTGGCGATAACGTTAAGATGACTGTAAAGTTAATCTCTCCAATCGCAATGGATGAAGGTCTACGTTTCGCAATCCGCGAAGGTGGCCGTACTGTAGGTGCTGGTGTAGTAGCAACTATCGTTGAGTAATAATTAACTTATAAAGTTAATTAT
This sequence comes from Pseudoalteromonas arctica, assembly GCF_012927645.1. GTDB lineage: Bacteria > Pseudomonadota > Gammaproteobacteria > Enterobacterales > Alteromonadaceae > Pseudoalteromonas > Pseudoalteromonas arctica_A. The sequence goes on from NZ_JABBMT010000086.1 coordinate 985, forward strand.
TAGAAAAAA
>NZ_JABBMT010000052.1 GCF_012927645.1 Pseudoalteromonas arctica
ATCTCGGGTGTAGGGAAAATCTGGAATGTTGGACAATTTAAGCTCAATAAGAATGAGTGAATTTACCAGTATTAGATCACAAATAGCATTAAATTAAAATAGATCATCAATTAAATGTGTTTGGTATTAGGTTACATGCTATCGTTTTTGACGGTAATACAGGTTCAAGTAAGGTTTTACTAAAGTCAGGTTTTAAGCATGAAGCTTTACTAGAAAAAGCGATTTATAAAGATGGCGATTTTTATGATGCTGACACGTACGGCAAACTTGTTTGATATTGCAACTTATTTTTAGAATGAGTTTATATATTAACTTGGATTTTAAGAGAGTTTAAATGTATGAAATCATTGGTACTGTATTAGCTTCTAAGGGTCGAGACTCTGTTAATGCGAAAATTATCGTATTTTAAATGTCAGAACCTCACTTGAAGTATGTACAGTGGTACTGTTCGAATAATACTTGGTGCATTTAAGATAAAACGCTAACTTATTTAATTGCTTTTATGCGTAATTAAACTCAGTTTTATTCGTTTTTTTAAGTAGTAATTCACTCTCTTCAACAATAAATAACAACTCAAAAGAAAGAAAAGTGTTCCCCAAGTATGCGGCACTCGGTGTCAGTCCTGAAACCAGAAGGTTTCAGGGCGGGGATCTGCGGTTTGCCGTAGGCTTCTCGGTACATGCCGAGCTTGCACAATAGCAGACGAACAGAAACCCTAACATAAAATTTATCGGCTCAGGGACTTAACCAAGCTCCAACACCCTAGGGAACAAATTAAGTATATAAGACATAAGCTAATCCTTACACCCCAAATTCAAAATAATTATACTGTTCGAAGGTTTTTTCAGCACTGGTAACTGACTATTTACTTTTTGGATTGCTTTTTGACCTCAATCATACTTTTCATTGGAGTTGCTATTTATCGAGTGGTAGCATTGACTTAATTAGTCAAGTGAAGATGCCAGCATGAACGAATTACCAGATTATCAACAAGCCCAATTATTATTGGAAAAAAACGAAATATTTGTCACCCCTTCAGAAGCGCATGGCGTGATCAGTGGGTTATTAGCCTGTGGTTTGAGTATTGAAGCCAAAGAGTACCTAGGCTTATTAAGCGATGTGTTTAATGATGGTCAATCATTTAGCCATGATCTGAAAGAATTTTTTGCCGTTATTTATAAGCAAGTAGTAGAGAGCTTTAACGATGAAGAATTTCAATTTGATTTATTTTTACCAAGCGATGATGAAACCTTAGTAGATCAAGCCAATGGTTTAGTGTCATGGGTCGCTGGATTTATGCTTGGTTTTGGCTTAAAGCAAAAAGACTATGGCAAATTATCAGCTGACGTAAAAGAAGTGATCAGTGATTTTAGTGAAATTACGCGTTTAGATACCATGTTTGATGAAACCGAAGAAGACAGCCAAGCATTGCACGAAGTGATTGAATATGTGAGAGTTTCTGCGCTGTTGTGTTTTGCTGAACTTGGTCAAGAGCAAGCGCCAAAAAGTACTAAAAAAACACTTCACTAAGTTAAAATTAACAATATAAACAGGGTTTATAATGCCAACAGTTAATATAGAAAAAGCAGAGTTTAAAGCACGCAGAGATCGTTTACTTTCCATGATGCAGCCAAACAGTGTGGCTATCATTCCAGCGGCAAGTGAAGTAACCCGCAGCCGTGATACCGAATATGCGTTTCGCCAAGATAGCGACTTCTTCTACTTAACTGGTTTTAATGAACCCGATGCGGTGCTAGTGCTTAGCCCTAGCAGCGATACACCGAGTACGCTGTTTTGTTTGAATAAAGATAAGTTAGCAGAAATTTGGCACGGCCGACGAATCGGTTTTGAAAAAGCCAAAGAAGATTATTTATTCGACCAAACATGTGCACTGAGTGAGCTAACTGAACAATTATTGAATTTGGTGAACGGCCAGCAGATTTTATTTTATGCACAAGGCACCTACCCGCAATTTGACGATAAAGTGTGGGAATTATTAAATACCCTACGTGGCACACCTAAAAAAGGTTACAAAGCACCGCACACTATTAAAGATATTCGTGGCTTAGTGCACGAAATGCGATTATTTAAATCGCCAGCTGAAGTGCGCATTATGCGTGAGTCTTGTGAAATAAGTACGCAAGGTCATATGCGTGCTATGCAATTTGCAAAGCCCGGTGCTACTGAGTATCAATTAGAAGCGGAGCTTCATCATCATTACGCAATGCATGGTGCACGCCATCCTGCGTACGGCACTATTGTAGGTGGTGGCGATAACGCTAATATATTGCATTACACCGCAAACAGCGATGTGCTAACCAATGGTGATCTAGTGCTGATTGATTCTGGTGCAGAACTACACGGTTACGCGGCGGATATTACTCGTACTTTCCCAATCAATGGCAAATTTAGTGAACCACAAGCCGCGCTTTATACTATTGTACTTGCTGCGCAAGAAGCGGCATTTACTGAAGTAAGACCCGGTGGTACGCTTTCAAAAGCAAATAAACTGGCTATGAAAGTACTTACGCAAGGTTTACTTGATTTAGGTATTCTGCAAGGCGATTTACAAGAGCTGTTAGATAATCAAGCATGCAAAGCATTTTATATGCATGGTCTAGGTCATTGGCTTGGCCTTGATGTGCATGATGTTGGTGATTACAAAAAAGACGAAAAAGAACGACCATTTGAAGCTGGTATGGTACTTACCATTGAACCTGGTTTGTATATTAGCCTAGATGCAAAAGCACCTGAGCAATATAAGGGCATTGGTATTCGTATTGAAGATAACCTGTTAGTGACTGAGCAAGGCCACGAAAATCTGACTGCGAGTGTGCCAAAAAGTATCAGCGAGATTGAAGCGTTAATGCAAAAGCAAGCAGTTAACCGCTAGGAGCAGGACGTGGCAGAGCAGTTTGATGTTGTTATTATCGGTGGCGGTTTAGCGGGTGCCAGTTGTGCGTTAAGCTTGGCTAAACATGCGCCAAACCTCAGCATTGCCGTAGTTGAGGCTAATCAAATAAATGCTGACTATCACCCTAGTTTTGATGATCGTAGCATTGCGCTAGCCCAGCAATCTGTACAGTTTTTAAAGGGGTTGCAGGTGTTTGACCCCGATATTGGTTTTGCTACTGCGATTAAAAAAGTATCCGTATCGGATCGTGGGCATTTTGGAAAAACTCATATTAATTGTGATGAGTTTGCTCAACCTGCACTGGGCTATGTGGTTGAAGTTAATCCATTTGGCCGCTCACTTCATAATCAGCTCACCAATTCACACATTAAACTGTTTTGTCCTGACAGTATCGCGAGCTTAAACTATACAAGTGACAATGCACAGATCACCTTACAATCAGGTAATAGTTTAAATGCCAAGTTAGTGGTTGTTGCCGACGGTGCGCAGTCGCCAGCGCGCGAATTAGCGAAGATAGACTTTGCAACCCAGCCATATTCACAAGGGGCAATCATTGCCAATATCGAAGTGGCAGATGGCCACCATAATCATGCTTTTGAGCGCTTTACTGAGCATGGGCCAATGGCATTATTACCCATGAGTAATAACCGTTATTCGCTAGTATGGTGTATGGATAAAGCCGATATTGACGCGCATATGCAGCTTGACGACAGCGCTTTTATAAGTGCTTTGCAAACTGCATTTGGTTATCGTGGCGGGCAATTTACTAAAGTCGGCATGCGTGCAAACTATACTCTGGTGTTTGGCCGTGCTGAGTCATTAAGTGCTCACCGTACGGTACTAATTGGCAATGCAGGGCATGCTATTCATCCTATTGCAGGGCAGGGCTTTAATTTAGGCCTGCGCGATGTACAGCTATTATGTGAGTTAATAACAAGTGAATTAGTAAAAAGTGAATCAGCAATCGGCAGCTACGCATTTACACGTGAATATGCCAAACAACGTAATCAAGATATTAATACCGTAATGACGCTAACGGATTCTTTAGTGCGGTTATTTTCAAACTCATCACGAATACTCGCATTTGGTCGCAGCTGTGGTCTATTCTCCATGGATTTGTGTTCATCTTTAAAAACACCTTTAGCTAAGCAATTAATGGGTCAGGTTAAACAAGGTAAACGACTATGAAACAGACACAAGTATGTGTTGTGGGTGGTGGCTGTGTAGGCCTAACACTTGCATTAGGGTTAGCCAAAGCTAATATCAGCGTAGTTGTTATAGATGCCGCAGCAAAGCAAGTATTGCCTGGCGATGACTATGGTTTACGCGTAAGTGCATTAAGCCTAGCTAGCCAAGCATTATTTGAATCACTCAATGTATGGCCAGAAATTATTGCAAAGCGGGCATGTGCTTATACTCACATGGATGTACGCGATCAAGATAGTTTTGGTAAAATAGCGTTTAATAGTGGTGAACTAGAGTTACCCCAATTAGGCCATATCGTTGAAAACGACATTATTCGTTATGCACTGATCAAAGAGCTCGAAAAGCACAGCCAAGCAACATTGATGTTTGATACTCGCTATCAACAAATTCACCAAAGTGAAAACGATGTATTTATTACCCTTGAGTCTGGTGAGCCTGTGATTGCCAAGCTTTTGGTTGCCGCTGATGGCGCAAATTCTTCTGTTCGAAAGCAGTTCAACTTGCCTATTACTTTTAAAGATTATGACCACAATGCCATAGTCGCAACAGTAAAAACTACCGAACCTCATAACAATACCGCACGCCAAGTATTCTTACCGACAGGACCTTTGGCATTTTTACCGCTGCCAGATGCCAATACGCATTCAATTGTATGGTCAACCAGCCCAGAGCATAGCCAAACGTTACTAGCCATGGATAACAGCGATTTTAATAAAGCAGTGATGGCAGCCCTTGATGGCCAATGCGGTTTATGTGAAGTACAAAGTGCGCGCACAGCGTTCCCGCTGAAAATGCGTTATGCGCAAAAGTGGGTTGAAGGCAAAGTAGTATTAATCGGCGATGCCGCACACACTATTCATCCGTTAGCTGGACTTGGTATGAACTTAGGTCTTAAAGACGCCGCTTACCTTATTGAGCTGTTAAGCCAACCGCAAAAAGAGTTTGCCAGTTCACGAACCCTGCGCGATTACGAGCGTACCCGTAAGCTTGATGCACAAAAACACATTGCCATGATGCAAGGCTTAAAAGAGTTATTTGAAGGTGTCCACCCGTTTAAAAAACTCATTCGTGGTGTCGGTTTGAGCATGGTTGATAACCTAGGCCCTATAAAGAATTTGTTTGCCAAACAAGCGATAGGGAAGTAACAGAGATTTAATCATTTTATGGCTATTTTATTGAATAAATTTGCAGGTGTAATCGTGCCGACCATTTTTGCTGCAGTTGTTGTAAGTGGTGTTGTCGCTGATGGTGAACAACTATCGTAAGGGCAAAAAGATGCCATGGCATGTATGTTAATTGGTACGCTATAATAGCGTACTTATCCTACGTTTTATGTCACAGCAAAAGCGCGTTTTATACCGCGCTTTTTTCTTTTTAAATCAGTGTTTAACCAATTTTATACTGAGCTAACAATTTATCGGCTTCATCTAATTTAAGCTTCAAGTCGCCATATATTTCTGGATAGTCGTTGTAAAAACTAAGGTTTTCTCTAAAGTGTTTATTAATAAGTGCAGCTTTATCAATAATCTCTTTGTTACTCACTATGCCTTGCTGCAGCTTATCCGCTAAAAGACCCATATAACAACTAGATATACAGTTTGCATCCATAGAGTCATGCTTGCATTTTAAAATATAATTTTGAAAGTGTGGAAAATAAAGATTAAAAAGTGGTGGAGTGATTTCCCTTAGCTCACTGGTACGTTCAATTACGTTTCTATCAAAACATTCGAATATTTGTTGTTCTGTACGATTAAAAAAATATCGCTTGGCGTATTCTACATCAGGGGATGCGTCGGGCATGGCGAAGCATTCATCCCATAATGCCTCAAGGTCTAATTCAGTTTCCATCAAATCTACTCCTAGAAAATGAGCTGCAATATGCAGCTCATGAAAATATAGTTATTTTATTCTACTAAAGGCGGCTTTTTGTTAGCCATTAAGTCAAACGTAATGCAATAAACTCAGCGAGTTTATCTACCGCATGCTCAGCTTGTTCAGCATGCTTTGTTAAGCTAATACCTATTTTACCTAAGCTCGGTAAAATAGCGGTGTTTAACTCATAATAAAGTTCATTAGGCACTGTGCTTCTAGCCAAAACGGTGATCCCTAATCCTTCTTTTAAAGCCGCAGTAAGGCCTGTTAAATCAGCGTTACTATAACTTATGCGGTACTTAATACCTGCAAGTTGCAATGCCTCGATGGCGCGGCGGCGGTAAATGCAGCCTTCTGGCGCGGTGACTAAAGTGACTACGTCGTTTTGCGCTAATGATAAGTCACCGACCCAGACAAGTTGATCTTGCATAAAAACGGGGAATTTTTCAGAGTTTAAATCTTCATTTAACGCCAATACTAAATCAAATTGATCTTCTCGTGAAACTGACAATAAATGCTTACTTAAACGTGATTTAACTTCTAAAGATACCTCTGGGTAAAGTGCTACAAAATCACCAATAATAGCGGGCAAAATGCGTGCTGCAAACTCACTTGGAATGCCCAAACGTACTTTACCGGTGACATTTTCTTTGGTGAATAATTGCAATATGGTGTCGTTTTGCAGCAGCATTTGTTTTGCCATTGGCAGTAATAACTCACCGTATTGATTGGGCACTTGGCGCTGGCCTTGTTTTTTAAATAGCTTATGGCCGAGCATTTCTTCTAACCGCTTTATTTGTAAACTTACAGCGGGTTGCGATAAGCCAAGTAAATCACCTGCTTTAGCAAAACCACCTACTTCAACCACAGTAACTAATGTACGTAAGCTGTCTGTTGAGATATTTTTCATATTAAAAATTACAATTTATGGAGGTAGATTGATAAGTATTATTTATCAATTGATTAATAATTACAATTTGTTGTTACTTAGCTTGCACAATATACTTTTGCCATTAAAGATTGATAGGTGTCGATAATGACTTTTATCCCAATAATGTTTGCTCGTCATAGCCAGATTGAAGTAGCCGATAGTAATATGCTGCAGGTCAATACAAACACCGTGGTGATCGATTTTAGCGGCACTGAAGCAATCCCATTTTTGAGCACAATATTAGGGTTAGATTTAACTAAACTAACCGCCAGTGGCTTAGGCCTTAAAGGCAGCTTAGATGGTGATTTAAATAGCACATATAGCTATGCACTTTATTACTTTAGCGCTACAGCATTTAGATTTGTGTTGCACACAGACGCTGCAACTCAGTTACAAGCGCTGATCAGCGAGCAACAATTGCGTTACGATATTGAGTTTGTGGTTCGCAGCGATTTAGCCACGCTAACTTTATCTGGTGAGCATGCATTTGATGTACTTGTTGATGCATTTAAACTCACTCCAGGGTTGCGTTTATCTGATGCAACGAGTTGTTATGGGGCACAAAGTGGTGAAGTATTCATCACTGCTATCGACAAACAATCACAGCAGTATTTTCAGCTGGTGGCTAAACTCCCTGAGCTGAAAAAATGGCAAACTTATCTACAGCAACGTGGTTTTGCTATGTCACTCCCTGAGGTTGCTTAACAGATTTTATAAACTGGCTGGTGTAATGAACACTTGCCAGTTTTTTTGTAGTTTATTTAAAACAACAAATCGCAATTTGGGTGTCAGTGCAGTACAACTTATGTATAATCGCCGCCCATGTTATTCCCCCTCATTAAATTGAGGCCACGCTCACAATTGGGTTAATTATAAAGTGAAGGAATATTATGACTTCTAAAACAGTTTTACATGCAAAGCACCTTGAAGCTAACGCTAAAATGGTTGATTTTCACGGCTGGGAAATGCCAATCAACTATGGTTCGCAAATCGAAGAGCACAACGCAGTGCGTACCGATGCCGGCATGTTTGACGTTTCACACATGACGATTGTGGATGTTAAAGGCGAGCAAGCACAAGCATTCTTACGCAAATTAGTTGCTAACGACGTGGCTAAATTAACTGTTCCAGGTAAAGCTTTATACACAGGTATGCTTAACGAACAAGGCGGCGTAATCGACGACCTTATCATCTACTTCTTCTCTGAAACGCAATACCGTTTAGTGGTTAACTCAGCAACTCGCGAAAAAGATTTAGCGCATATGGCTAAAGTATCAGCCGATTTTGCCGTTGCAGTGACTGAGCGCCCAGAGTTTGCCATGATCGCAGTACAAGGCCCTAATGCTAAAGCAAAAACAGCGACACTTTTAACCGCTGAACAACAAGCTGCAGTTGCAGGTATGAAGCCATTTTTTGGTGTTCAAGTTGGTGATTTATTTATTGCGACAACAGGCTATACTGGCGAAGACGGTTACGAAATAGTAGTCCCGAACGAGCAAGCGGCTGATCTTTGGCAACAACTGCTAGATGCAGGGGTTAAACCAGCAGGCCTTGGTGCACGTGACACATTACGTTTAGAAGCAGGTATGAACCTTTACGGCCTAGATATGGACGAAAGCGTTTCACCACTTGCTGCTAACATGGCGTGGACCATTGCATGGGAACCTGAAGATCGTGACTTTATCGGTCGTGATGTATTAGTTAAGCAACGCGCTGATAAAAGCACAGACAAACTCGTTGGCCTAGTGCTTGAAGAAAAAGGCGTATTGCGTAGCGGTTCTAAAGTAATCGTTGAAGGTGGCGAAGGGGTTATTACCTCTGGTACTTTCTCACCTACACTTGGTTTTAGTGTTGCTCTTGCACGTGTACCACGTTCAACCGGCGAGACAGCCCAAGTAGAAATGCGTAAAAAATTAGTTAACGTAAAAGTAGTTAAACCAAGCTTTGTACGTAACGGTAAGTCTGTACTTTAAAGTATTAATTAAAATTTGGTGTTATCAACCAATAATGCCAATCATGTTGAGTTATTAACCACTTATAGTGACAGATAAATAGAGTGATAACAAGGCATTAATTTTGATATGTAGTTGTTCTACCTGATAAATTAATAACGCTGTTAGCGCTTTATTTAGGCCGCTAGAATGGTTAAATATTTAAATTGATTGGTATCAGAACCAAAGGAACATAAAAATGAGCAATATCCCTAGCGAGTTAAAGTATGCCTCTTCACACGAGTGGGTTCGCAACGAAGGTGATGGTACTTTCACTGTAGGTATTTCTGAGCATGCACAAGAACTTCTTGGCGACATGGTATTTGTTGAATTACCAGAAGTTGGTGACGAAGTAGACGCTGGTGAAGATTGTGCTGTTGCAGAGTCAGTAAAAGCAGCATCAGATATCTACGCCCCAATCGGTGGCGAAATCATTGCAATCAATGAAGATCTTGAAGATGCACCTGAAACTGTAAACAACGACGCTTACGGCGACGGTTGGTTATTCCGCATTAAAGCATCTGATGAGTCTGAGCTTGAAAATCTGCTTGACGCTGAAGGCTATGCAAACACCATCGACGAAGACTAATTATTAGTTTTATTCGATATTAAAAGCCCCATTATACCTAACATAATTGGGGCTTTTATGATTTTACCGCTTACCTTTCCATACATTGTAAGTTACTAAATCAAAAGCTTTTAAGTTATTGCTGGTCACCCATTAGTGATAACCATTTATTTTTTGGATCATAGGAATCTGGACAAATGTCAAACGCCACATCTCTTGAACAATTAGAGCAAACGCAAGATTTTATTCGCCGTCATATTGGGCCAAGCCCAGCACAAGTAAGCGATATGCTAAGTGCTCTTGGAGTATCGAGTGTTGAAGAGCTGATCGATCAAACTGTACCTGCAAGTATTCGTTTAGAGCAGGGCCTTACAGTGGGCGAAAGCCGCACTGAAGTTGAAACACTAAGCTACTTAAAGTCTGTAGCAAGCAAAAATAAAGTGTTCAAATCTTACATTGGTCAAGGTTACCACCCAACTCATGTACCACACGTAATTTTACGTAACGTACTTGAGAACCCAGGCTGGTACACAGCGTACACTCCATACCAACCAGAGATTGCTCAAGGGCGTTTAGAGTCATTATTAAACTTCCAAACTATGACCTTAGACCTTACCGGTCTTGATTTAGCAAGTGCATCATTACTTGACGAATCAACCGCTGCTGCTGAGGCGATGGGTCTTGCAAAGCGTGTATCTAAAGCTAAAAAAGCCAATATCTTCTTTATTGCTGATGACGTACACACACAAACAATCGACGTAGTTGCAACACGTGCCGATCAGTTTGGTTTTGAAGTGGTCGTTGGTCCTGCGGCTGATGCTGTAAATCACGAGATTTTTGGTGCGTTATTCCAATACCCATCAACCTCAGGTGAGGTGGTAGACATCACTGATTTAATCGCTGGCGTACAAAGCAAAAAAGCGATTGCCTGTGTTGCTGCCGACATCATGAGCTTATTACTATTAAAAGCACCGGGCAAACTAGGCGCAGACGTAGTACTTGGTTCTGCACAGCGCTTTGGTGTACCAATGGGTTACGGCGGTCCCCACGCGGCATTCTTTGCCACGCGTGATGCATACAAGCGCTCATTACCAGGTCGTATCATCGGTGTATCTAAAGACCGTTTAGGTAACGACGCGCTACGTATGGCAATGCAAACGCGCGAGCAACACATTCGCCGCGACAAAGCCAACTCAAACATTTGTACAGCGCAAGTATTGCTTGCCAACATGGCAGCGTTTTACGCGGTGTACCACGGTCCACAAGGCTTAAAAACTATCGCACAGCGTATTCATCACTTTGCTGATATTTTAGCCGCTGGCCTACAAGCTAAAGGCGTAAACCTGAAACACAGCACATGGTTTGATACCCTAACGGTTGTTGGCGATAACAAAGGCGACGTAGTAGCTCGTGCAGTTGCAAACGGCGTTAACTTTGCAACTAACCATGATGGCGAATACTCAATTGCAGTATCAGAAACCACAACACGCGCAGATGTTGCAGAACTATTCGACATCATCCTAGGTGAAGGCCATGGTTTAAGTGTTGATGCAATTGCTGCTGACATTGAAGCAAACGGTAGCGAATCAATTCCGGCAAGCCTAGTACGTGATGACGAAGTGCTAACGCACCCGAACTTTAACTCGTACCACAGCGAAACTGAGATGCTGCGTTATATCAAACGTCTTGAAAACAAAGATTTAGCGCTTAACCACTCAATGATCTCGTTAGGTTCATGTACTATGAAACTAAACGCGACTGCGGAGATGATCCCAATCACCTGGCCTGAGTTTGCTAACCTTCACCCATTCTGCCCGCTAGACCAAGCAGAAGGTTACCAAATTATGATCAATGAATTGCATGATTGGTTAGTTAATATTACCGGTTACGATGCTGTATCACTTCAGCCAAACTCTGGCGCACAAGGTGAATACGCAGGCTTAATCGCAATTCGTAAATACCATGAATCACGTGGCGACGCACACCGTAACGTATGTTTGATCCCAAGTTCAGCGCACGGTACAAACCCGGCATCTGCACAAATGGCGAGCATGAAAATCGTAGTTGTTGATTGTGACAAAAACGGTAACGTTGATATGGCTGATCTTAAAGCGAAAGCTGAAGAAGTATCAGAAAACCTATCATGTATCATGATCACATACCCGTCTACGCACGGTGTATACGAAGAAACAATCCGTGAAATTTGCGACATCGTGCATCAGCACGGCGGCCAAGTTTACATGGATGGCGCAAACATGAATGCCCAAGTGGGTGTAACTAGCCCTGGTTCTATCGGCTCAGACGTATCGCACTTAAACCTGCATAAAACGTTCTGTATTCCACACGGTGGCGGTGGCCCAGGTGTTGGCCCAATCGGTGTTAAATCACACCTTGCGCCATTTATGCCAAACCACAGCGTAATTAACGTACCTGGCACTAACGTAGGCAACGGCGCGGTATCAGCAGCACCATACGGCTCTGCGGCTATTTTACCTATTTCATGGGCTTACATCACCATGATGGGTAGCGAAGGTCTTAAACAAGCCACTGAAATGGCGATTGTGAATGCTAACTACTTAACTCACGAGTTAAGCCAGCACTTCCCAATTTTATACCGTGGTCGCAACAACCGTGTTGCTCACGAATGTATTGTTGACTTACGCCCACTTAAAGAACTTTCAGGCATCACCGAAATGGACGTAGCTAAGCGCTTACAAGATTACGGCTTCCATTCACCAACCATGTCGTTCCCAGTAGCGGGCACCTTGATGATTGAGCCTACTGAGTCTGAGTCTAAAGTTGAGATCGACCGTTTCATCGAAGCAATGGTGTCAATCAAAGGCGAAATCGATAAAGTGATCTCTGGCGAATGGTCTATCGAAAACAACCCGCTAGTGTTTGCACCGCACACACAAGGCGACGTGTTAGGTAACGAATGGGATCGCGCATACGACCGCTTCTACGCCGCATTCCCAGTACCAGCTGTTGCAAAAAACAAATTCTGGCCTACAGTAACGCGTATCGATGACGTATACGGCGACCGTAACTTAGTGTGTTCATGCCCAGCGGTAGAGACATATCGCGATTAATTTTTAAATGTGATCAAAGTCATTATAGTTTGGGAATGAGTTTATAGATTGGGAATCCAATCGCTATTCCTAAACTATAACTCTTGAAAGGGTTAGCTGAAGTGCTCACCTTTTTTATTTCTAGTTCAATGTTTAGTTATTTTTCAACTTTTGCAACTGGTTCAAGTGATGTCATTTTTAGGTAAGTCATAGTTTCAATGTCTAACTTATCAACAGGGTATTGACCTCGAATATTATCATTATAAAACTTCCCCATTGATGTTGAGTAATAAAACTCATCCCATACTAAAATGGGTATATTGTAATAACGATAAACACTTCCTGATTCAAATTTGAGATCAAGAATTTTATTAATCGTTGAATAGCCGATGTGTGAAAAAGCATCTGAATTTACAGGGTGTTGTTCAAATAAGGGGAAAGGAGTTTGGTTTAAAATAGAAGCTTCAATTTTAGCACTTATTGCATTTGCAACAGCATTATTTCTTAGGTATGCATCAATTAACCCATGACCAGTTGAGTCAAATAAAGACTCAGCAGAATAGTTTGAAGGTAAACTACCAAATAAAATCCTTACGGCTCGCATGACCCAGTCTTCGTCAAGTGTAAGGTGCGATATCTGATGTGCGTATTCTTTTCCTAAACTGCCACCTAGGGAATTAGTTGGTGTTGCTATTGCCGCTAGGCTAACCATTGGATAATCGGAAGCAAAATAACCGTCACTATATTGATAAGTAGATATAATTTCTTCAAAAAGAGCATTGGTGTAAAAGTTACCTTGTGAGTGACCAATAAGAATAATACGGTTACAAGAATGCATCTGAAACAGTAACCTTTGATAAGCATTGCTATAGTCAATATCGTTTAACTTTGAATAAGTTACATCTTTAAATACTTCCTCAATTACAGATTCAACATGCGCTATATCTTCCAGAGAAAGTGAGTCAAGGGTACCAGCAAGTATTGCAGTTATAAGACGATATTTATTTGAAAAAGGAGATAAATCTCCATATTTTTGTTGCGCAATTTCATATATTTGCATGTGTATTTCTTCATCTTTGTTGTAGCTGCCCGTTGGCTTTCTATCTTTTTGATAGCTACCTAACCTAACATCTTGAAAGCTGTCTAACCAAGCTAAGTTTTTTCGTAAGCGTCTAGCAAAGTGCACCTGCCAGTAATTCGTCAAACCGATTAAGCTATTTCTGAATTTCAATTAGGAGATAGCCATGAGAAAAACACGTAGCCTTGAACAATGGCGTAACATTATCGAAGA
>NZ_JABBMT010000053.1 GCF_012927645.1 Pseudoalteromonas arctica
GGGATAGAGCGATGCTTTCAAAGCGCTTTATAATCGAGACAATTAATGACCAACTCAAGAACATATCCTTCATTGAACATTCGAGGCATCGGAGTATGAACGGTTTTATGTTGAATTTAGTGGCTGGATTGGTGGCTTATTGCTTGAAAGAAAATAAGCCACACCTTAATTTAACTGACGTAGAGCTCAATGCATTAGTTATCGCTTAAGAGCAGAACTGAGGTTAATTTAGTTTCTACTTTCATACTATTAGTCTCGATATTTGCTATTTCTACAATACTCATTTTAGCTTAACTTGATGGGAATTGAAACTTTTCTCTTTTAAAATAATGAGTTAGTGGCTATTCAACAACTTAAATACGTCAAAGTTTGCAAAGTTCGCACCGAAAGTAAGCTAGAGGTACCACAGATAGAATAAATCAAATAATTTCAACTTATATTTAATGTAAGAGATGTGTTATCTTCAATATAAATAAGGTAACTAATATAATTTTTATTCATTCCAAGGTTGAAGGCTAGGTTTTGAGTCGTGTTATTAGGTAGTTGATTCTGAATGCTGAAAAACAAGAAAGGGCATCTTGTTTTTAGATCATCACCTACCCCCCTTGAATATTTTTCTTCTTTATTAATAACCCGTTAATGATCTTAAATAAAGGACTACAAATGAAGTGTCTAAACCACATTCTACTGTGTCTATCTCTACTTTTCGTATCGAACACATTTGCGCTTGAGCAAAAGTATCACGAGAGTGTTTTACCTGTTATTGCTGCTTTTAAAGCACATGATAAAACTGCTATTGCTGCGCTTATTCGTTATCCACTAAAAAGACGTTATCCACTGCCTGCTATTAAAAATGAAGCTGAGTTGATAGAGCGTTTTGATGAAGTGTTTGATGATGAGCTCGTCGCAGTTATTGCCAGTTCAAATATCGATACTGATTGGGATAAAGTGGGCTGGCGAGGCATTATGCTTAATAGCGGTGTCGTTTGGGTTGATACCGACGGTAAAATTATCGGTATAAATCATCAAACAGCTAAAGAGCAGTCGCTGGCTAAAAATTTAATTGCAGCTGATAAGCAATCGCTGCATTCAAGTATCAATAGCTTTGGAGAACTTATTTTAGATTGGCAAACGTCTAAATACCGTATTCGTATTGATGATTTAGGTGATAGCAATTATCGCTATACGTCATGGAGCATTGATAAAAAACCGAGCGATAAGCCAGATATAATCTTACTAAAAGGTGAGATCGAATTTGAAGGCAGTGGTGGTAATCATAGCTACACATTTAAAAACGGCCGCTATCGCTACGTATTGCGAGTAACGGTAATTGGCTGTGACACCTCACCACCAGGTTGGCTTGAAGTATACAAAGACGATAAGTTGTTATTGTCTGACTCTGTGATCAGTACAGTTAATAAGGCTAACTAAATCTTAGGAAGTGTCGATAGGAGCTTTGAGTTTAACTCCAGTATGAAGCAGCTATTTGAGTTTTAAAACAAAAAAACCGCCTGTTTAGGCGGTTTTGTAGTTACCTAATGCTTTTATTAATGGCCTTTTTCAAACTCATCAACTTCACGCTCAGCTTCTTCTTTCGATTTACCGTATGCTTGTTGAATTATTACAAATACTCAATAATCACCAATTTTATGGATCTGATTTACTACCGTTTTTTGTTACAATATCGGCAATGCAATTTAGGATAAATAGCTGTGCTGCCGGTTCAAGATATATATCAACAAGTCGTTACTACATTACAAAGTGATCCGATTACCTTACTGCAAGCCCCACCTGGTGCGGGTAAGTCAACTTGGTTGCCACTAAACTTAATGCGCGACGGGCACTTTAAACGTATTGTAATGCTTGAGCCACGTCGCTTAGCTGCACGTAATATTGCCAACTATTTAGCACAGTGCCAAAATGAAACCGTAGGACAAAGTGTTGGTTTACGCATCAGGCAGGAAACTAAAGTCAGTGTTAATACCCGCCTTGAGATTGTGACCGAGGGCATGCTCACGCGTATGCTACAAAACGACCCTGAGCTCAGTGGCGTTGACTTACTGATATTTGACGAGTTTCATGAGCGTTCAATAGCCGCCGATACGTCCTTAGCGTTTGCGCTTGAAACACAAGCCGCACTGCGCGAAGACTTAACTATTTTACTTATGTCGGCAACGCTTGATACCCAGCGGTATGTGGATTTTTTTGATTGCCCTGTAGTGCAATCACAAGGGCGCAGCTTCCCAATTGACGAAATATACATTCCGATAAAAGATGAAAGCCGCTGGCTTGATGACATCCCACAAATTATTAAACAAGCGCTAAGCGAGCAAACTGGTAGCGCGCTGGTGTTTTTACCAGGACAACGTGAAATCGTGCGTGTCCAACAAGCACTGAGTGATTTACCTACAGATTGTGAAGTATTTCCCCTGTTTGGCGAGCAAGATAAAAACCAGCAACAAGCTGCAATTGCCCCCGCAGCAAAAGGCACTCGTAAAGTAGTGCTGACCACTAATGTTGCTGAAACCAGTTTAACTATTGAAGGCATTCGTATTGTGGTTGATAGTGGTAAACGTCGTGCTGCTAGTTTTAATTTAAAAACAGGCGTTACTGAACTCATCACACAAAGTATTTCTCGCTCATCGGCAATTCAACGAGCTGGACGGGCAGGGCGTATTGAGCCCGGTGTAGTTTATAGGCTTGGTTCAAAACAAACCTTTGAGCGGCGTAATAGCCATGATGCGCCAGAAATTTTAAGTGCTGATATTAGCCAATTATTATTGGAGGCAAAATGCTGGGGCGCGGAGTTAACCGATCTAAGCTTGTTAGATAGTCCAACAGTACAACAAATACAGCAAGCAACAAAATTACTGCAAATGTTAGAGGCACTCGATAGTAATAATAAATTGACCCCCCTCGGTACTCGTATGCTAAGTTTTGGCGCGGATATTCGCCTAGCGCACATGTTAATTAAAGCGCAGCAACTCGAACCGAAAATGCCAGGTATTTATACATTAGCGGCGTATTTAATTGCGTTATTAGAGAGCCGGATAAGCCATACCGCAGATTTAAGCTTAGCATTGCATAGCCAACATGCTCGGCCACATCCGGTATTTAAACAGCAACTGAAATTTTGGTTAAGGCGATTAAAGTTAACCGAAGTACGCGAGTTACAAATCACTTATTTGGCTTTGCTGGTGGCGTTTGCTTTTCCTGATCGATTAGCTAAAAAGCGTGGCAATGGTTACTTGCTTGCCAATGGCGCAGGTGCTGAGCTAAATAACGAGTATTGGCAGAACGATGACTACCTTGCAATTGCTTCAATGGGAGGCCAAAAAGGCAGTCGTATTTTTGCAGCTGTGGCGTTTACTCCTACAGAGATTGAAGATGAACTGACACATTTATTTTCTGCACAAACACGCTGTGAATTTGACGAAAAAACAGGGCGCTTTATCCATCAAGATGAAATCAAACTAGGGGTAATTACAGTTACTAGTCAACCGAGTAAACATCCGCTTGATAAAAGTGAGCGGGCGAAAGCGTGGTTAACTTTATTTCAAAAACAAGGCTTTGGATTATTTAATGAACAAAGCGACAGTGAGCAGTTACTTACTCGTATGTGTTTAGCTAGTAATTTAGTGCCGGAGCAATTTCCTGTCGTCACTAAGCAAAGCTTAATCGATGACGCACAGCTTTGGTTAGGTGCTTTTCTGGAAGATATAAAAACCCTCGAACAATTGAAAAAATTTAACTACTTTAATGCCTTGCAAAGTTGTTTTAATTGGCAACAACAAAATGCATTAAATGATTTATTCCCGCTGAGAGTGTCAGTTCCAAGTGGCTCAAATATTCGTATTGAATATCAACTCGATGGCCCTGCAAAACTCAGTGTTCGTATGCAAGAAGTGTACGGCATGACCAGCACGCCAATATTAGCGCAGGGCAAGTTATCTTTATTAATGGAACTACTCTCACCAGCAAGACGACCTTTACAACTAACACAAGATCTTGCTGGCTTTTGGCAAACCAGCTATCGGGATGTGCAAAAAGAAATGAAAGGTCGTTATCCAAAACACTTTTGGCCTGATAACCCCGCCACCAGTGTGGCTACTAGTAAAGTTAAAAGTAGAATGTAAAGCTATTGGGTAACTAAGCGCTCTTTCTAACCTTCAAACAGCTGATTTATAATTAGCTCTCTAACTTTTTCCTTCTTTAGCGGTAGCAAATTAGAGGTAATTGAAAAACCCTCAATAAAAGGGATAAGTAATGAGACTAACTCTTTGCTTTTTTGCTCCTGAAAATCGAGAGAGATTAGAAGTGTGACGAGTTCATTACTGCATTGTTGATAGTAATTGTCGAGACTCGCTTGTACTTTTTCTGAACGACATGCAATGGCCCAAATTTCTCGAATTACTTCGCACCAACCTTGCAGATCGTCTAAAGAAAGCAAATTAATCATATAACTTTTTATAGCGTCAGGGTTATTTTTCACATTATTTTCTTGGACTGAGCTGCGAATATGGCTGAGACAAATTTCGAGATATGAGTCAATAACACTACTAATTAAGCCGTCTCTGTCACCAAAGTGATACTGTACATTACTTAAAGTAACGCCGCTTTGTTCGGCTACTTTTCTTAATGTCACACCGTGATTGCCATGTTCAGAGAGCATTTTTGTCGCGGTCTTAATAATAACTTCTTTATTCGATTTAATTTTCATCACAGCCATTCTCTTTGTTGACTTCCATATCTTTTATTGTTGCTCAGTTGCCATTCGACAAATCATAACATAGCGCATCAAGTAGGTTTATCATCAAGCAATATATTTTGTTGTTTATAACATTGGGTTGACATATTAGGTCGGTTGACCTAGTGTGTGTACTGTCTGTTTCTTTATAAGGAAATTACAGTGGGAATTAAGTACGTTGTGATTATTGACGGTGGTAGTTCATGCACCGGTTAGTATTACTTGCTGTGTGCAGTGTAAGTAGCAGTAGCTACGCCAATTTATATGTCCAACCTAATCTAACAAGTAGCTTTGGTTACAATATTGCAGAAAATTATGCTACCGAGCAAAGAGTTGCGGTTGGGATAAAACTTGAATACAGCACTGAGCAGTTGAGCTTTACCTTTGATGGCAGGTTAGAGCATGACTTTGTCTACAGTGATAATGACCGTTTTAGCATTGCGGCCGAAGATCAATATGGATCGCGAGCAATCATCGAAGAGGCATATGTTTCAGGGGAATTTGGCCTGAGCTTTTGGTCATTTGGTTATCAAAAGGTAGTGTGGGGCGAAGCCGACGACTTACGTATTGTTGATGTTATTAACCCTTTGGGTTTTAAGAGTTTTGTGCTGTTTGATATCGACGATTATCGCGTGGCTGTACCAATGTTAAAAGTGGACTATGAGTACGATAGCGGCGATACGCTAAACTTTATTACCACTATTGAACAGCGCAGTAACGAATACCCAGCCTCGGGTGCAGAGTTTGGCAATAACTATTATCCCAATAGTGAAAGCAGTGAGTGGGGGAAGTACGAACTAGGTTTGCGTTATAACATGTTTGTTCATGACACAGATATCAGCTTGTACGCATTTTACGGTTATCAAGATGATCCCGTATTGAATGCAACGACCAGTGAACGGCCTGACTATGCCTATGAAAAATTTTCAATGCTAGGAACTAGTTTGAGCAAGCCCATAGATGCCTTCGTGCTTAGGACTGAGTTTGCCTACTTTGATAATTACACCGTTAACGATACTGCGTTACAGCACAAAGACGTCAACAAGTTGGAAGTATTAGTGGGCTTGGATTATCGCTATAAAGATTGGACTGCAACAGTTCAGTATACCAATCAATTACTCAATGGTTGGCAACCCACGTATATGATCCCTGAATCTGCACCAATTTACACAGCCTCAGCAGAGCGGGGTTTCTTTGCTAATCAAGTTTACTTACGCGCGGCATTAAGTTACGTCGATAACCAAGGTGGTGGGCTTTTATCCCAGCTAAAACTGACTTACAAGCCCAATCAAGCTTGGCTATTAAAGCTGAACCTCGATCTCATCGATGGTGAGCAAGAGAATTATCTAGGTGCACAGCAGCAGCGTGATCGCATTTTGCTTGCTGCAACATATTATTTTTAAGGAGAAAAAATGAAATTAACACATATTTTGGCCACAGCAGGCATTTTATTAAGTGTATTTGCAGATGCTTCGGTTAATGACGCGAATAACATTTTACAACAGGTGCGTGATCGCAACGACGGTAAAGATTACTTGTCCACGGTGACTTTGAAAACGCTAAGTGATGACAGTCTGCTTAATCAGCGACAGTTTTATATGTTGCAAAAAGATATAGAGCAAGACGAAGTAATGGTATTGGCTATCAAAGCCCCCGCAGATGTGCGAGATATTAGTTTTTTGATGCGTAGCTATGATGAAGGTACGGCGCAGGAAGACGAGCAATGGATGTACCTTCCGGCCTTTAGAAAAGTAAGGCGTATTTCTGCGACGGATAAACGTGGTGCTTTTATGGGCAGCGAATATTCGTATTACGATTTAGATAAATTGCGCATCACTGATTTTGACTCAAAAATTGTAAAAAGCGAAAGCGTAAATGGCGTTGAGACACATGTTATTGAACGTACTCCAAAATCACAAGATGTTATAAATAAGTCGGGATACTACAAGTTAATAACTTGGGTTGATAAAGACCGAAAGTTAATTTTAAAACAGCAATACTTTGATACAAAAGGTATTTTATTCAAACAACTGGATGTTGATAAAGTTGATAAAATTCAAGGCTTTTGGACGATTACGGCATCAACTATGACAAATTTTATTGAAAATAAAAAAAGCACTTTGTTGTTTCATGAGACGCTTTATAACCAAGGTATTGCAGACGCCACTTTCAGAAAGTCGAAACTTAAACGAGGCATAAAAGACAGCGATGTTGCTGAGTTAACTAAAATCTCTGAATTAGAATAAGGAATTGACATGTTAGAAAAATATCTAGATTTTGTGTTTAGGTACCCAAAATCAATATTAGCCTTGTTAGTCCTTATTACAGCTTACTTTCTGGTTGCTTCTGCTAACTTGAGTGAAGATAACAACCCCTATTTTTTACCGCAGGATCACCCTGCTCGCAGTACTATTTTTGACTTAAGAGAAGAATTTACGGGCACACACGACTCTGTATTGATCGCTCTGAGCAATGATAATACAGTTTTCAACCAAGCTTCGATTAACGCTATTTTTGACCTATCACGCGTAGCTGTACAAATGAACTATGTTGATCAGAGCGATGCAAAAATGCTTAAACAGCTGCAAGCTGCTTATCCAGAAAATCGTCAACTAATCACCCGTATTGATACGATATTGGCGGATGGCATGACCCCAAATGACGGTTTACTCGCCCGTGAACTTGTTAGCCAATCAGCTACTTGGCAATTGACAGATAAGCAGCAACGAAATTTACGTGTTTTTGCTGAACGCCTTGATCCAGTTAGAGAAGTGGCGGGGTTGTCCTCAACGGAAAATGTCTTTTTAGATGAGCATGGTACTATGTTTGCGCAAGAAACAGTGAATCAGCGCAATCAAGATATCGAGTTTGTTAAAAATGCAGTTCAAGATAACGAGCTTATTGAGTTCGGTTCAATTTCACCGGATGGAAAAGTTGCACTTATTGTTGTTGAGTTGAGTATTTTAGAAGATGATGCTATTGGTCAAGTGCGTGCGTATGAGGCGTTTAAACAGCTCGTTAGTGATTACCAAGAGGCTCACCCTGAACTTAAAGATGATATTTATATCAGTGGAGTTCCGGTATTTTTTGCTGCACAAAAGCAAGTAATAGATCATGACTTCGCGACCTTACTGCCGATCGTTATTTTATTAATTACGGTGATTTTAGCGGTATTTTTCAAGACCATTTTAGGGGTTGTTATCCCCTTAATAAACGTTGTGATGTGTACAGTGTGGACAATGGGCATGATGGCTATTGTAAATGCGCCATTAGATGTGATCACTGCTATACTGCCGGTATTTTTATTAACCATCTGTTTATCTGATGCGATACATGTTATGGCTGAGTATTACCATCAGAAGAAAATCAATAAATCTCGCTTAGTGGCTATTCGCAAAGCGATGATCTTAATGGTGTCGCCAGTTGTATTAACCACAATAACAACCTGCTTGACCTTTACCATGTCAACGTCATCCAGTATTGAAAGCTTACGAAACTTTGGCTTGTTTATATCATTTGGTATGTTTGTTGCCTTGATTATTTCTTTATTATTGATCCCTGCTTTACTCGCTCTGTTCCCCAATAAAGATATCATTCCAACATCGCAAACAGTGGAAGATAGCAGCAATAATGTGAGTGAGAAATATTTTATTAGTCGCTTACTTGTGCGCACGTTAACACCTGTTATAGCTAATCGAAAAGTGTTTACAGTGGTTTTTATTGGACTTTTTGTTGGCTCTTGCTTTTTGGCTTCGCAAGTGCGTGTTGATGATATGGGAGCGGGTTATTTTCCAGAGCAAAGTAACTTTAGGATCTCCGATGATTTTATAAATAATCACATAGCGGGTACCAGCCCTGGTTGGATTGAAGTGGATACAGGCATAAAAAATGGCGCATTGACCCTTGAAGTTGCACATTTTATTGACCAATTAGAGCAACACATTCATCAGCACAGTACAGTGAATTACAGCTATTCTTTGGCGCGTTATGTAAGGCGGATTAATTACACATTGAATGACTTTGATCCTCAGTACAATCGTTTACCCAATGAAGTTGAGCGCTTTACTGAAATTGATGAAGATACACAGCAAGCTTATGAGGTTGAAATTGCCGGCAGCGATATTATCAGGCAGTCTATTTTACTGTTTGAAAATAGTCGTGGCTCTGATGTCACAAATGTACTAAACGAAGACTTTTCTAAAACTGTGTTGCTTTACACACTAGGAACAACGGTGGCAAATGATTATCAATCTTTCTTAGATCACACATTACCCTGGATTGAAAAAAACAAACCGGAAGGAGTGACAATTACACACGCAGGTTCGCCAATCATATGGACTGCTGTGTTAGATGCGTTAGTGAAAAGCCAAACTGTGAGCGCCTCTATCGCACTATTAACCGTATTGCTTGTTATGATCACCTGGTTTAAGTCGATTCGTCTTGGTTTAGCTGGCACCTTGCCTTTACTATCAACAGTGATGATTTATTTTGCATTGATGACGGTATTAAACATTGAGCTGAACATCGGGACGGCCATTATTTCATTTTTAGTACTTGGCATTGTTGATTACTCAGTGCATTACATCTTGAGGATCCAACATGAAATACAAAATGGTCACAGTATTAACCACGCCTTATTAAATGCAATGAGGGTAAGTGGTAGGGCGATTATTGCTAATGTATTGGTGTTCAGTATTGGATTTATTGCTTTGTTGTTTTCTCAGCACAAAGCACTGATTGATCTTGGTACATTAGTGGGGTTATCACTGCTTATCAGCGGTATGGTTACGTTATTTGTCATTACTTTATTTGCTCCTTGGTTTTTTAAAGGAGAACTTAAAGTCAGAGAATCAAAAAGCGCAGATAGAGTATTGACGGCTGAAGGTTAGAATAAGCGCTAAAGTGTAAACACATTTCAGGATAAGATAAAAAGACTAAAGCCGCATCGAATGACGCGGCTTTAGCATGTTTAACAGGTTAGGAAACCTGTACTCCTTTTAACTGTAAAAGTACAAAATATAATGTAATGAAGTTAACGAGTTAGAAAGCTGGCTTTTATTTTTATTAGTGCTGTTGTAGTCTAAATTTCATACCTAATTACTTAATGAGGAGTTTTGATGAAAAAGCACTGTATTTTATTTTTCTTTATGGCTTTTGCCACATTTAATCTACAAGCCAATGAAGAACAAACAGCCGCTACACAGTGGTTAGCTGTAGTAGATAACGGCAATTACGCCTTGAGTTGGCAGCAAAGTGATGCATTCTTTAAAGAAAATGTAAGCCAAGATCTATGGGTATCAAAACTAGGTGAAGTTCGCACACCGCTGGGTGATGTAAAATCCCGTGAACAAGTCAATCGTAAAACGTTTGATTCTCTGCCTCAGTTACCAAAAGGTGAATATGTTTTACTGCAATTTAATACTGATTTTGCAAATAGACCAGAATCGACTGAAACGGTTACTTTAAAAAAGTCGCACCAGCAATGGTTAGTGATTGGCTACTTTATTCAATAGCCAACCTGTGGCTAATTCAGCCAGAGAGTCAATATGGCTAATCATATAATGCTTACAGAATATGTAAAAAAGCGAACTGGCGTGCCTTTAGGTGCTAATGGCTCAATGAACAATATGCTTAAACGCTCTTTTGGGGCGCCATCATTTTATTTGTTTTGGCGCTATTGGAACCCCATTTGGAGCTACTATTTGTCTCGTTATGTGATGAAGCCGGTTTCATCATTTTTGCCTCATTGGTGTGCTGTGATCATCACGTTTGCAATCAGTGGAGCGTTACACGACTTAGCCGTAATGCTAATAAAGTGGAAGCTTTTATGCTTCTTTACTCCTTGGTTTAGCTTGATGGGTGTATGCGTGCTGCTAAGCCTCAAGTTTAATTTATCGTTTTCTCATTTTCCAATGCCCGTTAGAGCCTTGATTAATTTTCTCTATATTAGTGGCAGTTTTCACCTCACTGAGCTGCTTTTTTAAACATAATACAAAAAATAAAGCTATACATTTCATTCGTTTATTGTTTGTATAGTAGGCAACGTATGCGAGTTGAATAAGTGGAGGCATGATGAAAAAAATAACAGCTATACTTTCAGTGGTTTTAATGTGTGTGTCAATCAGTGTTGCGGCTGCAAACAAAGAACTTGAAACACTCGCTCAACAATATTTTTCAACGATGGTCGCAACTCAAGCGCCGAGCGCAACGCATAAAGAGTTAGAAGCCTTTTTGGCGTTATTAAGTGATGATGTAGGGAGTCAGCATATTCCTTTTCAACCTGATGATACTCGCACACCGGACGGTAAAGAAAACATGCGCAAAGGCATGGCATATTATTTAGGTGCTCACACTGAGTATAAAGCGAAATTGCTCGACACATTTATTTTTAATAACTCAGGGTTTGCAATCCGCTATAGCCATCATGCCAAAGGTATTCACCCGCAAAATCAGCAGCCAATAGAATACACACAAACGATAATGGATGTGCTTGAAGTTGAAGGCGGAAAAATAGTGATGATACGCAAGTACCATCAGTAGCTTTATTTTAAACAACCAGAAAGGAGTTTTTAATGCCACATTTTGTGATTGATTGTGCTAGTTCAATTTTAGAGGTATGCGATGAAGCAACTCTTAACAAAGAGATACATAAAGTAGCCAACAGCACTGGCTTATTTGTTGAAGGAGATATAAAAGTTAGGGTCAACCCATTTAATAATTATTTAGTAGGGAATGAAAAACACGAGTTTATTCATGTTTTTACGCACATTATGCAAGGGCGAACTACAGAGCAAAAAGCGGCATTGTCCAAAGCTGTGGTTACCATGCTTAATGATAAGTTCCCAGAGGTTGCAAATATCGCCATGAACATAAATGACTTTGAAAAAGCGACCTATTGTAATAAAAACCATCTTTAGATTTTAATTAAATATAAAAAATACCATGCTACGTTTAAGAAATTTCAAATTAGAAGATCAAACTTTACTCGTCAACTACTTAAATAACCCCGATGTAAAACGGTTTTTATCCCCCAAAATACCGTCGCCTTACACTATGGGTGATGCGCGTTGGTGGGTTGAGACTGGCAGTAAAGCAGGGGGAATTTTTGCAATTGAAAAAGACGGCTTATTTATTGGTTGCGTCAGTGCAATCAAAGGGGAGCTTGAATACTGTAAATCAGCCGAGGTGGGTTATTGGCTCGCAAAGGAATATTGGGGGCAGGGGATCGTTACTGAAGCATTAGCGTTATTAATAAAACAAGTTCAAACAACAGATATTGTTATACCAATGCTTTTTATTAAGTGATCAAATTTATCCATTTTCTCGAACAGATACGCTTAACGTTATCAATGTCTGAGCGAAATGTATTCCACGCCCTACTTACTTGCTCCACAATATCGTCATAA
>NZ_JABBMT010000087.1 GCF_012927645.1 Pseudoalteromonas arctica
TGACCTGGTCAACTAAATTCAGTCACCCTAGTTAAGCTACTTTTTCTAACTCATTAATTTTAAATTCAAAATCATTTGGGCTTTGATACCCTAAGTAGGAATGCAATCGGTTACTGTTGTACCACATGGTTATGTAATTCATTACGTCCTGCTGTGCTTCATAGCGTGTTTCATAGTTTCTCCAATGAACACGCTCTTGTTTTAAACTACCAAAAAAACTTTCTGCAACGGCATTATCCCAGCAACAGCCTTTTTTACTCATACTGCCAATAAAACCATTATCTTTTAGTAAGTTCCTGTACTGGTGGCTTGCATATTGAACACCTTGATCTGAATGAACAATAAGCCCTTTATCGGGTTTTCGTTGCCAAATAGCCATTGTTAACGCATCACAGACAAGTTGAGCTTTCATTCTTGACCCCATACTCCAACCAACAACTTTACGGGAGTACAGGTCAATAACAACAGCTAAGTAGAGCCAACCTTCTGCTGTCCAAATGTAGGTGATATCACCTACAAATGCTTGGTTCGGCTGCTCTGTGGTAAAGTGTTGTTCAAGCTCATTTTTATAGAGCGGTTTATTGTGATCGCTATTGGTTGTTGATTTATATTTCTTTTTGTAACGAACCCAAACATTCGCCTCTTTCATTAACTTTCCTACTTTCCATCGACTTACGGGGAAACCCAACGCATTCAGTACCGCTTTAATGCGTCTTTCTCCATAAGTATTGTCACTAAATTTGGCAATATCTTTTACTAACTCAAGCATTTCTGGGTGCGTTGTATCATTTACTTTATCTGTATTACGCTTTTGATAACTATAATAATTATTACTTTTTACGCCCAATACCTGACACATTAATGTAACAGGCCAGATCTTCTTATGTTGGGTAACAAACGAATATTTTACTTCGTTTCTTTGGCAAAGAAGACCGTCGCTTTTTTTAAGATTTCACGCTCCATCTCTAAGCGTTTGAC
>NZ_JABBMT010000054.1 GCF_012927645.1 Pseudoalteromonas arctica
TAGGCTCTCAAAAGAGAGTAATAGATCAAACCTAGGGTTCTGCGTCAAGCTTTTATTTACAAAAGCAAATCAAGTGGCTATTTAATGAGCGAGTTTAATTCAAATTAGGGGTGCGGAACAACAGCTAGATCAAGCCAGTTAACACTTAAATATTGTGGTCAGCCCTTGAATAAAATCTAATAGCAACGTTTTAAATCACTTACAAGGACGCACAATGCATCGCAAAAAAAATTGGCTTACCTCTGCTTTTTTTATCAGTTCATTAAACTGTAACTCTTCAGTGCTCGCCCAAAATGTCACGCGGGTTGTCATTGAAGATAAAGCCGCGCTTTATACCAGCGATGATCTTCTAGCCATGCAGGGGCAAACTGCATTCGATATTATTGAGCAAGTTGCAGGCTTTCAGTTTATTGATTCAAATAATCAACGAGGCCTGAGTAACGCCAGCGGCAATGTATTGATTAATGGCCTGCCCGTTCTCAATAAGTCGCAAAGCCTAGAAACGGTTTTGTCAGATTTACCCATAAGCCAAATTGCTGAAATGGAAGTCTATTTAGCCGGCCATCCATTTTCTTCTACCAGCCAATATACGCAAGTAGTTAATATCATAAGAGATAATTCTAAAAACAGGGCAAATTGGCAGGTTAGTGCTAAATCACATAAAGACTTTAACCAAGCAAATGCAGCCTCGCTACAAGTCAGTACACAATGGCTGAATTGGGATCACCAGTTAAAGCTCTCTACTGACAAAAATGTTGCTTACTCTGTAACTGATTACACTGAGTCTAACAGTCAAAATATCAGCTATTTAAATGGTCAAGATCAGTATCAAGAAAGCATTGAAAATATCAGTACAGGTATTACATCAAGCAAGGTGATGACTGATAGCGTATTACAAATAAATGCTCTGTTACTTAAAGAGCATTATCAAGAAGATTATAAACGTGATTGGCAAAACAATAACGATGAGTCGGGTAATGAGGCTATAAAAGATAAATCTCAACTCGATGAGTATGAGCTGGGCTTTGACTGGCAACAGCAAGCAATTGCAGGCGAACCATCATGGTTATGGCAATTGACGGGATTACTTCGCCTGCGTGACAGTGACCAAGTTGCGTTCACCACAGAGCAAAGCGACAGTAAACTCACGCTTACTCAATTTAAGCAAACCCAATCAAATACAGAGCAAGTATTAAAGCTTGCAAGTCAGCAACCTGCTTTGTGGTGGCAACCAGAGTTAGGTATAGAGGTGAGTCATAACCGTTTAGAGGCAGATACGTTAGAAGCGCACACCGCAGAGAGCAAAATCACGACTACCAGCGTCAGTGAAACCCGTGCAGAGCCTTTTATTGCCAGCAAAATCAAGCTCAACCCGCAATGGCAGCTATACAGTAAATTAACGGGTGAATACGCTAAGCTCAGCAGCAAATCAAATACCCAATATGAAACACAAAGTCGCTATCTTAAACCTCTTATTAAGCTCAGCCACCAAGCGCAAAACGGCCTGCAATCAACATTCACTTTGCAGCGTAAGGTCGACCAGCTTGACTTCTCTGACTTTCTGGATAGCCAAGACAATGACTTTGACCGAGAGCAATCGGGCAACACTGAGTTAAAGCCTCAACAAAGTATCGAGTTAAGTTACGAATTAAATTATGAAGCAGAAGATCTCTGGACACTAAATACGCGAGCTTTTTGGCAAAAACAGCGTGATATTCATGAGTTCATTCGTTTTGATAATGGTGACTGGGGGGTCGGTAATGCAGGGCACGCCTATTACTATGGCTTAGATCTCAATATCAGCATACAAACCAATTGGTTACTGGAAGACAGCCTCATAAATGCATTTTATGAATATCGCGATGCCGACTACGATGACCCATTAACAGGTGATCGGGCCATATCTTGGCTAGAGCCACACAGTGCCGAGATAGAGTTTAGAAAAGACGGGGATTGGTATGCATGGGGTGTGCTGGCATCTCTACCCAATACTGAAACCGGTTTCTATCCAGAAGAAATTTACCGACAAAAAGATCGCGCTACTTACGGTTTTTACGCCGAATTCGACTTAGATAATGACATGCAGATCAATATAGAACTTGAAGATGCTTTTGGTGGAGAGTATCTATATGACCGCCATATTTATTACCCAGATAGAACTGGCAAGTTAGATTATCGCTACTATGCGCTAGAACACAATGAGCCGAGCCTCACTATTTCACTCAGTGGCGAGTTTTAAACGCGCTACTGACCGAGCCTAAACAAATAAACCTATGGCATTTAGAACATTAACCTAAGTGCCATAGGTAAAATAGCTACTCCACCAACAAGCATACCAATACGCTTTAAGTATGCTGTTTCTAGCTTTGCGTGTTGGTAATTGGCTTTCATGCCAAATAGTGGTCTAAGTAGCGCACCATAACTCAGCCCCCAACAAACCAACGCACACAATCCAAACGTAAACAAAATAATGAGTGTTGGCTCTAGCCAAGGGCCTAATTGCAATGGGCTAAAGTAATAAGCTAAGCCAATAATCACACTTTGATGCAATAGATAAAAAGGGAATACTGCACAGTTTAATAAAGCCAATTTAGGGTGATAGTGATTCAAAAAACGTTGTGCTAGAGCCAGCATTAACAACACGCCCACTAATCGTTGCGCAGTATATAGCATATCAATACTAGTGATTTGCCATTGGCTGGCGGCAGGATTTTGCCAAATCATGTGATAACCCAGCACGACAACTAAATAACCTAAAATGAATACCACTAATAACGCCTGCCAGTGACGTAGCGGTTGGCTGTAAAATGCAGGCTGCCACGCAAGCAAGTAACCGTATAGTAAAAACAGCGCACCCATGGGGTATCTAAATGTATCACTCGGCCAGCTCAGTTTTAAAATACACAGCGGCAATAGCAATACAATAAAAACTGTAAATAACGAGCGCCCACATAAACGCGTGATTATTGTATGCACAGTAGCGTGATGAAGCAGCGGCATTGCTAGCACCAGCAATAAAGTAAATTGCCATAACGAGCGTAAGTACCAAAGGTGATTCACATCGACATGAGGCCAAATCCCTGCTTGATAGCGCTCGAATAAAGGGTTGGTTAAATCAAAGAACTGGCTGTAAAACTGCCAAAAGCCCATAGCTAAACTGGCTTCTTGGCTCATTTGCGCATAAAGCTGAATAGGCACAATAAACCAAATGCCAAACAATAAAGGCAGTAATATTTTTACACTTCGCGTAGTTAAAAACATACCTAGATTAAAACGCGCAACAATAAAGCGCAGCGCCACACCAGAAATGAACCAGATCAACCCCATCCGCCAAGGTGATAATAAGAGCATGACGTTTTCAACATCGCTAGATAAGTACTGACTTTTAAAATGAAATCCCCAATTTTCACTGTATAACATACCGGTGTGATAAAAAATTAATAAGCCAAAGGCAAGCACTCTCAGCCAATCTAAATCATAACGGCGAGATGGCAACTCTTTATCTTGGTTAAACACATTTAACCAAGGTTTTAATAGCGTGCATGTTGTGTTTTTAATGACTATTTTAAGGTTCATATTAGATTTAGCTTGTGACTAATTAATAGTAACTATGAACAAAACACGGCATTAAGCAATCACAAAAGGCTGACAAAACAGTCAGTAGGGATAAGCGGTGGATATCAGGGATGATAAGTTTGGTGATTGTTCGCTATGTTGGTAATCTAATTACGGTCTTTTAAAGAGTAACAATAATAATGATCACTTTAACGCACTTTCAACGCTACCAAACTTGGTATGCGGCTTTATTTTTATGTAGTTATATTTTTATAAACAACACGATTAATGCCAGCTCAAATATTATGGAAGCCCAACGTGATGGCGCACTTCCTTTTATGCTCTGGGAGCCCTTTGTGTGGGAATACTCGAGTGCTATTGGCACTTTATTATTGTTTCCGGCTTTAGTTTGGTTATTAAAAGCTAAGCCCTTTAATTGGCAAAAAATCTCTCATTCAATATTACTGTACTTAGTAGCGAGCATTGCTTTTTCGTTATTACATATTGGTATTATGGTCGCTATCCGCAAACTCATTTACACCGTGCAGGGTATGCAATATGACTTTGGGTTAGTGTGGTTTGAGTTACTTTATGAATACCGCAAAGATTTGTGGGGGTTCTTATTTTTAATTGTCGTTATTAAAACCTATCAATATGTTGTTAGCCAATTAAGTGGTGAAGCCGCTCCAATAACGCAAGGTGAAGATCCCCCGCCAGCTTTTAGCTTTGACCGGCTGCTGGTTAAAAAGCTTGGTAAAGAGTTTATTATCCGCATAACTGAAGTCGACTGGCTTGAATCCAGCGGCAATTACGTAAATCTACATATAGGCACACGAATTTACCCTTTACGTGCAACTATGAGCCAACTTATAACTCAGTTAGAACCGCAAGGGTTTTGCCGTATTCATCGCTCTCATGCAATTCGCTTAGATGCAGTTGAGTCAATCACGCCACTACCCAGTGGTGATAGTGAAATAAAACTAAAAACAGGAAAAGTGCTTAATTTATCACGTCGCTATAAAGAGCAGTTCAAAGGACATTTGCATTCATTTCCCGCTCATATTTAACTCACCCTATGTTAAGCTTACCTGCTTTAGGTTAGCCGCATTTATATTTTCGGAGTAGTGTAGTACGTGTTCTCAAATCGATTTATCCGCATTTTGCCATTAGTGTTTATTTTATCCGGCTGTGAAACCACACCCGATACACCAACATCAACCCCTGAAATTAAGGCTAACCCCAAAACAATTGTTAGTGAACAGCGCAAAGATATTGCACAAATAGCGCCACTCACCACAAAAGAACTTGATGATGTATGGCAACGTATTCGCGCACAGCTAACATTTGCCAATTCAAGCCACCCAGCAGTTCAGCAACGCATTGCTTGGTATTTATCTCACCCTCATTATATGGATGAAATAAGTCGCCGTGCAGAGCCTTACCTTTATCATATTGTTTCTGAGGTAGAAAAGCGGGAATTACCCATAGAGTTGGCATTAATGCCACTTATTGAGAGCGACTTTAACGCCAGTGCCTATTCGCACAAACATGCTTCAGGTTTATGGCAATTAACGCCTGCCATTGCTAAGTATTTTAAAGTACAAATAACGCCTTGGTACGATGGACGACAAGATGTTATTGATAGCACTCGCGCAGCACTGGATTTTATGGAGTACTTGTACAAGCGCTTTGATGGTGATTGGTATCATGCAATAGCAGCTTATAACTTAGGCGAAGGCCGTGTACTCAGGGCAATTAGTAACAATAAAAAGCAAGGCAAACCCACTGATTTTTTCAACTTAAAACTGCCCAAACAAACCAGTCAGTACGTGCCAAAATTACTAGCTGCGGCACAATTATTAAAAAGCCAAAAAATGGCTTTTCCTACAATTTCAAACAGCCCAACAATTGCAGTATTGCCTATTGATGGCGCTGTTATTCTAGATAACCAAAAGCAATGGCAGCAACTTGAATCTTTAAATCATGGTGTGATCCGCTTTCCTGCCATTATTGATGCACCCCACATTGTTGTTCCAGTTGCTGAACAAACACAATTTAAAGACATGCTCGCTAATCTTGATTCCAATGATTATAGTCAGTGGCAACACTACACAGTAAAACGTGGCGATAGCTTAAGTGTTATAGCGAAACGCTACAAAGTGGGTATTAGCCAACTCAAAGCGTTTAACGATCTAAAAAGTAACACCATTAGAATTGGCCAAAAGCTTGTGCTCCCTCAATTAGCCGATACCCAAATTGAACATCAGGTTAAATCGGGTGATAGCTTATGGAAAATTGCCAATCATTATAAAGTGAGTATTGCTAAACTAAAACAATGGAATAGCCTATCATCAGATACCTTACGTATAGGTGATAAACTAACCGTTTTTTTATCCGCGAGTTAATAAAAAAGAAAGGGCTGTGTCGTTGCAGCCCTTAACAAATAATTATTGCTCTTCTGGTTGCGACTTTGATTGATACCAATTCACGGTACGAGTTAATAACATCAGCAGGCTCAGTACTATAAATACTAACAAACTGCCCATCAACAATGCGTAATCTTCTGCACTTAATAGCCCGTACAGTAAGCTGTATAAAAACAGTATACTGATCAAAAATAACCCCCCATGCTTAGTATTTTTCAACATACCAGCCACATAAATACTTAGTAATAATGAAGAAGCTAATGCTGATAGTAAGTAAGCAAGGTTAAATCCTAGGTGTTCACCAAGCGATATCAACAATAAGTAAAAAACGGCCAGTGTTAAACCGACAAAGCCATATTGCACCGGGTGAACAGGTTCGCTGCGTAGCACTTCGAGTAAAAAGAAGCTGGCAAATACCAATATCAGCACTAAAATTGCGTAGTTACTAGCACGATAGCTTTTTAAGTAATGATCAACACCATCAACAAGATTAACTCCCATGCTACGTTGCTTAAATTGCTCACACTGATTTTGAAAAACACAATGCTGAAACAGCTCTTTTAAGTTGGTAGCAAAGTAATTTGTTTGCCAGTTGGCAGTAAAGCCTTGCTCTGAAATACTTGAGTCGATAGGTAAGTAATCTCCCACAAAGCTTGGATGTGGCCAATCGGCTTGCATGCTAAGACTAGTTTCTTTGCCGACAGGAGCAATAGCTAGTTTACGCATTCCTTGTAGATTTAAATCAATTTGATAATCCAATGTATGTTGCTCTAGCAAAGCACTATAATCGAGCTCAATATTAACGCCTTCGGGCAATTGCGCCAGCTTAGTGCCAGGCTGCAACGCATATTCTTGGTTATTTATGCGCATTGTGCTGCCCTGACCAATACCGCGAATATCTTTAATCGCCATCACCATACGCACCTGCTTTATCTTTTTACCGGCTAATTCATTTAAAGGCTCGGTATTAAATTGGCCTACAAAATGATTCGTGGAGCGATATAGCAACGCCTTATAAATACCTCGATATTTCTCAAAAGAGGATAATTCACTGTTTATTGTCAATGTTTCAGGTAGCAACAACAGCGTTTTTAACTGTTCAGTAGTGTTACCTTCCTCGGTGTGAGTTTCTATAAATTGCACTTGAATAAACGGCCCAATGACTTGTTGCTCGCCGCTGCTGCTTTTAGCAATATCAACTTGCACTTGTTGCTGAAGTTCTGCACGTTCATCAATTAGGTTTTGGATCATAAAGATAGGCACTAATAACAGTACAATTAGGCCTATGATGATCACCAACTTCGTTTCAATTTTTTGTTTCATTGTTATCTTTACTCCATATTTAATATAGGAACTAGAGTAATCGACAAAAGTGGATTTTAAATGGTGTTTATATGGAGTCTTTATGGAGTTGGTAAAAACAGCTTAACGGATACGCCCTGCGGGGTATTCAGGATGTCTAACTTTCCTTTATGCAACTTAACCACTTGTTCTACAAAGTTAAGCCCAAGGCCGGTGCTTTTTTGTCCGTTACTTCTGGCAAGCGAATAAAAACGCTCGGTAACTCTTTTTAACGCATACTCAGGGATATTCGGACCGGTGTTTTCAACGTTAATACAAAGCTCGTTAGCAGCTTGAGTCACAACAATATTGATATAGCCCTGCTCAGAAACAAAATCCAGTGCATTCTCACATAGATTATACAAAGCTTGTTGAATTAAAAATTGATCCCCCATATAAGTTACTTCGCTAGCGCAATTAACACTTAGATCAGCTTGTCTAGTCATTATCTTGCTAATACAAGAAACTTTGATTTGTTCAATCAGTGTAGATAAATCAATTAATTGGCGCTGTTCAAGTTCTGGAAGTTGCTCAAGCTTTGTTAATGCTAACAACTTATCGATCAATTGCTGCATTCGCGTAGCTTCGGTTTCAATATTCTGAGCAAACAATTGCTGTTTATCCACAGTCGTCGGGGTTTGTAGTATTTCACTGGCCCCTTTAATCGCCGACAATGGGCTTTTTAATTCGTGCGTTAAAGTTTGCACATAATTTTCTACGTAACGCTTACCATCGAGCTGACGACGCATATTTTCAAGCGCATCACTGAGTAAGCTATATTCATAAAAAACTCTAAAGGTAGGTTTGCTAGTTTTTTCACCGCGCCCCATTTTATCAGCATAGTCTGCAAGCTTATATAACGCAGTATTTATACGCCACGCGATTAACGCACCAATTATAAGCGCCAGTACACTCATTAACGCTAACCAAGTTAATACTCGATACCTGGAAATATCAATAAATGGCTGTACTGAACGGTTCGCTTTAGCAACTGTGACACTGCCAATGATCTCATCGTTATATATGATTGGTGCAGCAACATGCATTACTGCTGATAGCGGATCATTTGGGTCTAATGCAGTTGAACGTGCCCCGTACTTACCACGTAAGGTGAGGTAAACGTCATTCCATTTAGAGAAATCATTACCAACATCCTGCTGCCATGAGTCCAACACCACAATCCCTTGTTGATCAGTTATATAAACTCGGTGATTAACTGACTTTCTTTCACCTCCCCAAATAGCAAAGCCAGGATCACGCAAACCATAAGAATTGATTTGCATAGCAAAAGCACTCTGTGCAATATCGCCGTTCGCCATTGGGTTGCTTGCCATCACAGCCAGCATGTTTGCCATATCGACTAGCGCTTCTTCTCTTACTTGGCGTACCGTTGGTTTGATCTCTCTCATAACTGTCGAGCTAACCAAGTAAGCAGTTAAAATCACTAAAACAAAGTAGAGTAAAAACAGCCTAAGTCCAAGCGGGATCTTAGGCCATCGTTTCAGACGAGCAAATATCGTACTTGTTGGCTTAGGTGAATTCATAGTAATAACCAAAACCACGTTTAGTATGAATACATGCAGGAGCCGATACTGCGCGTAGTTTAGTGCGAATAGCCTTAATGTGACTATCTACATTACGGGCATAGATTGCATCTTGATGATTTTGCGCCGACAGTAGTAGTTGCTCACGGGAGAATACTTGGCGAGGATGGGTAATTAGCTTATCCAGCAATTTAAATTCCAACGCAGTGAGAGTCAATGCTTGATTTTGGAAATAATAATCGAAATTCTCAGCATAAAGCCCTGATACAGGTTTTAGAGAGATAGATGCTTTAATCGCAGGTTTGCTATGCCTAAGTTTAACTCTTGCAAGCACTTCTCGCGGGCTAAATGGCTTAGTAACATAATCATCAGCGCCTATTTCTAATCCAACTACACGATCAATTTCATCATTTCGGGCGGTAAGAAATATAATCGGAACCGCTGAGAACTCTCTTATCTTTTTACATAACTCAAAGCCATTGGCATCAGGTAAGCCAATATCCAAAATCAGCAAGGCAGGCATGTTGTTTTTAATATACTCAAGCCCTTCACCCGCTGTAGCAAACCAATGCACAGCAAAGCCACCTATTTCTAAAGTATGGATCAGTGTATCAGCAATCGCTTTCTCATCTTCAATGATCACAACTTGTGCAGTTGTCATACAATTAATTCCTTTACTACAGCAAATTAGCAATGATTTATAGTTACAGTAACTATAAATGCAGTCAATAGTTAGGTTTACGAGGTTATATTTTCTTATGGGAGCGCGAGTTTTTCAAACTTAAAAATAGCAGTTCACACAGGTATAAAAGATTAACGCTGTGCGGCTGACGGCTCGAAACTAATCGCTTTCGTACAGACGTAAAAAAGCCCGACTCTTTCGAGTCGGGCTTTCTCAATTTGGAGCCTGGCGATGACCTACTTTCACATAACAAATGCTACACTATCATCGGCGCTGTTTCGTTTCACTACTGAGTTCGGCATGGAATCAGGTGGGTCCAAAACGCTATTGTCACCAAGCAAATTTGGTATTAATTCGCTCTTTCGAGCCAATTAATTAAAATTTGAAAATGCTGATAATTGTTTTCTGACGGCTGAAAGCTTATGGCTTACAG
>NZ_JABBMT010000055.1 GCF_012927645.1 Pseudoalteromonas arctica
CATTATATATTTACCAGACAAAATTCCTATCGTTGCCAATTTGGAAGCGCGCAATCAAACCATCATTGATTGTTTAGGTGAACAGTATCAGAAAATTTATTCTTAAAGTGGGTGCGGAAGATCGGATTTAGCACTATTTATTGACGCTGCTTCTGGCCGTGATACAACAGCTCGGTTAATCAATAGCATTGAAGGTTTAAATGGAGCTCAAGTAGCTAATCAACGTGGTTCAAACATAGTTGATGGTGATTATACTGAAGAAAAAGTAGCCCAAAAGTACAGAGAATTCGAAAATAAACGAGACTACAAAGTATCGTAATTTATAAAAATGAGTTAGTTACTGTAATTTGCCTAATCATTTTAAACGTAAAAAAACGAGCCTAATTTGACTCGTTTTTACTTATCACTTACCGCTTAAAGCAACCCTATTCCGGCTCATACCCCAAATTAGGCGATAGCCAGCGTTCGGCTTCTGCCAGCGTCATGTTGGTACGTTTAGCGTAATCCTCAACCTGATCCTTTTGCACTGCCGCTACGGCGTAGTATTTAGCCTCTGGGTGAGAGAAGTACCAACCCGAAACTGCAGCGCCTGGCCACATGGCGTATGAGCTGGTGAGCTGCATACCGATGCGTTGTTCAGTATCAAGTAACTGCCAGATTTTCTTTTTCTCAGTATGTTCAGGGCACGCAGGGTAACCTGGAGCTGGGCGAATACCTTGGTAGTTTTCGCGAATAAGCTCATCGTTCGATAAGTTTTCATCCGGTGCAAACCCCCAATACTCTTTACGTACTTGCTCATGTAAGTACTCGGCAAATGCTTCTGCTAAGCGATCAGCCACCGCTTTAACCATAATTTTATTATAGTCATCTTGCTTGGCGTCAAAGGCATCAGCAAGGTCGTCCTCTTCAAGGCCACCAGTAACCGCAAACGCACCAAAGTAATCAGGCGTGCCTTTTGGCGCGATGTAATCGGCTAAACAATAATTTGCAAAGTCGGTTTTTTCGGTTTGCTGCCGTAAATGGCACGACGTGGTTAATAGTTCAGAGCGAGTTTCGTCGGTGTATATTTCAATGTCGTCACCCACACGATTAGCTGGAAATAAACCAATTACACCAAGTGGTTGCAAGCTGCCTGATTTTTCAAGGTCGTCAAGCATGTCGTTGGCGTCTTTGAATAAGCTTTGTGCTTGCTCGCCGACGACTTCATCGGTCATTATGCGTGGGTATTTACCCGCGATTGACCACGTCATAAAGTACGGCGTCCAGTCTATGTATTTACGTAAAGTTGCGATTGATACATCTTTAAACTCAGTGATACCTAGCTTTTTTGGCACCGGTGGGGTGTAGTTATCCCAATCAAGCTGGACGGCGTTGTCGCGAGCTCGTTGAATAGTCACCGGTTTTGAACGTGGTTTTTTACGGGCTTGCTGCTCACGCACTTTCACATATTCAGCGCTGGTTTTTGCTAAAAATTCAGCTTTATGCTCTTTCGACAATAAGTTAGAAACCACGCCTACAGCGCGGCTGGCGTTACTTACATACACCACGCCTTTGTCATATTGCGGCTCTATTTTTACCGCTGTATGCGCTTTTGACGTCGTTGCCCCGCCTATCATTAGTGGTAATTCAAAGCCACGGCGCTTCATTTCCTTGGCAACATGTACCATTTCATCAAGCGATGGCGTAATAAGGCCTGATAAACCAATAATATCGGCTTTTTCATCAATCGCCGTTTGCAGTATTTTATCTGCTGGCACCATTACACCTAAATCAATCACTTCATAGTTATTACATTGCAGTACCACACCAACAATGTTTTTACCTATGTCGTGCACATCCCCTTTAACGGTAGCCATCACTACTTTACCGTTGGTAGAGCCTTCTTCTTTTTCGGCTTCAATGTAAGGATCTAGGTAGGCCACTGCGCGCTTCATCACTCGCGCTGATTTAACCACTTGGGGTAAAAACATTTTACCTGCGCCAAATAAGTCACCTACCACGTTCATGCCATCCATTAATGGCCCTTCAATAACGTGAATTGGTTTATCTGCACCCGCGCGGCATTCTTCGGTGTCTTCGTCGATGTATTCGGTAATACCTTTTACAAGCGCATGTTCAAGGCGTTTTTCAACAGGCCACGTACGCCATTCTAAATCTTCAATACGTTCGGCTTGTGCCATACCTGAAAACTTAGGCGCAAGCTCTACTAAGCGCTCACCCGCACCTGAGTCGGTATTTAAGATAACGTCTTCAACGGCTTTACGTAGCTCTTCTGGAATATCGTCATAAACAGCTAATTGCCCTGCGTTGACTATACCCATATCCATGCCTGCTTTTATGGCATGGTACAAAAACACCGAGTGAATTGCTTCACGCACTGGGTTATTACCACGGAACGAGAACGATACGTTTGATACCCCACCCGACACTTTACAATGGGGTAAGTTTTGCTTGATACGACGCGTGCCTTCAATAAATTCAACAGCGTAATTGTCGTGCTCTTCAATACCGGTGGCAACCGCAAAGATATTCGGGTCAAAAATAATGTCTTCTGGCGGAAAGCCTATTTCGTCGACTAAAATTCGGTAGCTGCGCTCGCAAATTTCATACTTGCGATCTGCGGTGTCGGCTTGGCCATCGGTATCAAACGCCATAACCACAGCAGCAGCACCAAAACGTTTGATGGTTTTAGCTTGGCGAATAAATGGCTCTTCGCCTTCTTTTAGTGAGATTGAGTTAACAATCGCCTTGCCTTGAATACACTTTAAGCCCGCTTCAATCACGTCCCATTTAGAGGAATCAACCATGATGGGTACTTTCGAAATATCAGGCTCTGAGGCAATTAAGTTTAAAAATTTCACCATGGCGGCTTTTGAGTCCAGCATGGCTTCATCCATGTTGATATCAATAACCTGTGCGCCGTTTTCAACTTGTTCACGGGCAACATTAAGGGCGGTTTCATAATCTTCTTCCATGATCAAACGCTTGAACATGGCTGAGCCGGTTACATTGGTACGCTCGCCGACGTTAGTAAATACTGCTATTTGTTGTGTCATCTCGGCTACCTTAGTTTAAATTACACGCTTCAAGGCCAGATAAGCGCATACGCACTTCAAGCTCAGGTAGTTGACGAGGCTTAACCGCTTCAAGGCCCTTGGCAAATGCTCTAATATGAGCAGGTGTGGTGCCGCAGCAACCGCCAACAATATTTATAAAACCCGATTTGCCCCAATCAATGATCTCAACAGCCATTTCAGGTGCTTCTAAGTCGTATTCACCAAACTCATTAGGTAAGCCTGCGTTAGGGTGAACAGAGACAAAAGTTTCGCAAACCCGTGATAATTCTTCCACATATTGGCGTAATAAGTCTGGGCCAAGAGCGCAATTTAAACCAATTGAAATAGGCTTAATATGGCGGATTGAATTATAAAACGCTTCGGTGGTTTGCCCTGAAAGTGTGCGCCCTGATGCATCAGTTATAGTGCCTGAGATCATTACTGGTAACTTACGCCCTGCCTGCTCAAACGCTTCTTCAACAGCGAACGACGCCGCTTTGGCATTTAAGGTATCAAAAATAGTCTCAATCAAAATTAAATCAGCGCCACCCTCCATTAACGCAAGGGTTGATTCAACATAGGCGGTGACTAATTTATCAAACGTGACATTACGATAACCTGGGTCATTTACATCAGGCGAGATTGAGCACGTTTTTGAGGTTGGCCCAAGCACGCCTGCAACATAACGTGGTTTTTCAGGGTTTTTAGCGGTAAATTCATCACAGATACTGCGTGCTAACTTGGCAGACTCTAAGTTTACTTCACGGCTGATGCTTGCCATGTCGTAATCTTCCATAGAGATAGTGGTCGAGTTAAAGGTGTTAGTTTCGATAATATCGGCACCCGCATTCAAAAAGCCACGGTGAATATCAGCAATTATTTTAGGCTGAGTCAGGCTTAACAAGTCGTTATTGCCTTTAATTAATACATGCCAGTCTTTAAAACGTTCACCACGGTAATCTTCTTCTTCTAATTTATGCTCTTGGATCATGGTGCCCATAGCGCCGTCGAGAATTAAAATTCGCTGTTTTAACGCTTCGATTAACTCGGCACTTTTGTTTTCTACATTATTCGGCATAGTTGTTAGTCCTTACGGCTTGGCTAACGAGATTAATATCATAAGGTGTGGTTTGATACACATAATAATTTAACCAATTCGAAAAAAGCAAAAAGGCATGGCTTTGCCAGGTTTTCGACGGCTCGTTATCTGGATTGTTATCGGGAAAGTAGTTCTCGGGGATTACCGCGTCAGGCTCTTTTGCAAGGTCACGTTGATACTCACCTTTTAAAGTGTCGGCATCATACTCAGGGTGCCCGGTAATATATACTTGGCTGCCAGATTTATTTTTTATTAAGTAAGCGCCCACTTGCTTAGAACCTGCCAGCACCACTAAATCTTCACAGGCATTAATTTTTTCGATATTAATATGACCAAAGCGCGAAT
This sequence comes from Pseudoalteromonas arctica, assembly GCF_012927645.1. Classification (GTDB taxonomy): domain Bacteria; phylum Pseudomonadota; class Gammaproteobacteria; order Enterobacterales; family Alteromonadaceae; genus Pseudoalteromonas; species Pseudoalteromonas arctica_A. The sequence goes on from NZ_JABBMT010000055.1 coordinate 4,501, forward strand.
GTGGCACCACAAAGGTGTCATCAAAACCACGTGTAAGCGCGGCGTGCTCAAAATAACAATGATGAGTAAACACGCCGCTAAGCTTATTAGGTTTTAACTCGCGCTTTAAACCATAATGATGGAATAAACCCGCATGGGCCGCCCAACACGAAAATAGCGTTGAGGTTACATGCTGCTCCGCCCAATCGAGAATTACTTTAAGTTCATCCCAGTAAGCAACGTCGTCGTATTCTAAATGCGCAAGCGGTGCGCCAGTTACTAACATGGCATCGTAGTTGTTGTCTTTCACTTCTGAAAAATAGCGGTAAAAGGTGTCTAAATGCTGCTCTGAGTTACTGCTACTACGGTGTGTATCTAACCGTAAAAGCTCAACATTTACTTGCAAAGGGGAATTTGCCAATAAGCGAATAAACTGCACCTCGGTTTCAACCTTATTAGGCATTAAGTTTAAAATCGCCAAGCGCATCGGCCGAATTTCTTGCGTTTTCGCACGGGTTTTTGGCATTACAAATACGTTTTCTTGACGTAACTTCGCAATTGCGGGCAATTCATCTTTCACTGTAATAGGCATTCATTCACTCCACGCATCATTAACCAATGGCTAATTATGAACGGTTAGCAGTAAATTTCAACCTCTAGATGTATAGATGTCCAAATGAATTTGTTTTAGCTATTCTTTTGCATTCTAAAAACCGCTCGCCATAATGCGCCTGTTGATTTTATTTTAAGGTGGTAAACGTGATTGATTGGCTAGGCTTTGGAGAACTTTTTGCTATATTAGCAGCTATTGTTTGGGTGCTTTCGACCATTTTATATAAAGGTTTTAGCCATCACTTAACGCCTATGCAGCTAAACATCAGTAAAGGCGTGTTAGCAAGTGCCATGATGTTAGCTACTATTGCGATTACTCAAGACGCTGCACTACCACATCATCTGACAAGCTGGCTTTGGCTAATTGCTGGCGGGGTGATTGCGATTGGCGATAGCGCCTATTTTACTGCGCTGCGAAATATTGGCCCTGCTCGCACGTTAGTTATTGAGTCCCTTGCTCCAGCCCTTGTGGGGGTTTTTAATATCCTGCTATTAAATCATTATTTATCGCCATTTGCATGGTGCGGTATTGTACTTACAACCATTGGCGTAGTAATAGCAATCAAGCCTGAAAAAACATTGCCACAGGTTGATCATCAACATTATCGCAAAGGTGTTTTATGTGCCCTTGCAGCTGCTATCTGCCAAGCGCTCGGTATGGTGATGTCTAAAGGCGCACTCAATAATGAGCATATGAGTAGCTTATGGGCGGCATTAATTAGATTAGCAGCCGGTACGATGACTGTGGCCTTAGTTGTTGCAGTGTTTAAAAGCAGTGAATTTAAACAAGCACTAACTCTAAGGGGAATTAGCGGCAAACAATGGTTTTTTTCGGCTGTGTTTTTAGGCACTTTCCTTGGTTTATGGCTTCAACTTGGCGCAGTTAAATATACCGATCCAGCCATTGCACAAACGATTTTCGCAACCGCGCCATTAATTGTAATGAGCATTGGTTTTATAAAGCGCGAGCCCGTTACCAATAAAATGCTAGCTGGCGGCTTGCTAGCATTAATGGGAGTCGGTGTATTGCTAACAAATTAACAGTTATCGGTTATCAAAAGCGATAGCTAATTGCAGCTGTTAACGCTTCACTTTTATCATCGCCCTGGTCGAAGTACTGAAACTCGCCAGACAATTGCCAATTTTGATTAAGTGCATATGAGGCACCAAAACCAAATGATGCGCCATTTTCTCTATAATCCCCTGCAGTATATTGTGCAGAATTATTTTGCTCATATTTCGAGCGCACTTTAAACTTACTATTAAAATAACCCGCAGTAGCAAATAAAGAGAAGCTTTGTGTCATAGGGTACTGAAGCTTTAACAGCAGTCCTTGTTGATTATCTAGCTCATACTCATCTGTGATAGTAATTGGTTGTGATGCAATAACTTCGCTATCATCACCTTTACCAAACCCGAACCTTGTCTCTACGGCTACATATTGGTTAAATTGATACCCAATAAAAGGAGTAAGAACTTTAGATTTGAATTCCCCACTGTTATAAAGCTTATTTTCATTATCTAGCTTTAATGTTTGGCTACTAACCGATCTTCCGCACCCACTTTAAGAATAAATTTTCTGATACTGTTTACCCAAACAATCAATGATGGTTTGATTGCGCGCTTCCAAATTGGCAACGATAGGAATTTTGTCTGGTAAATATATAATG
>NZ_JABBMT010000056.1 GCF_012927645.1 Pseudoalteromonas arctica
AATTAGGCTCTCAAAAGAGAGTAATAGATCAAACCTAGGGTTCTGCGTCAAGCTTTTATTTACAAAAGCAAATCAAGTGGCTATTTAATGAGCGAGTTTAATTCAAATTAGGGGTGCGGAACAACAGTTTAACCGTGCTGATAATGCGGTAGCAGCAGAAGTTTTTGCAGAAGCGCCGCAAGTGAGCTTACAAGCAAAAGGGGAGTCATTAGGCACGCCGCTAGCCATTATAGCTGAGCCTGATTTGACAAGTAGTGCTAGCTCTCAAGTTGCGACAGTGCAAGTAGCGCCTACAGCAGCATCAACAACCAGAGCTGCACCTAATGCTGCTAATTTACAAGCTCCAGTTTCTCGCCAGGCACCTACTGCGCCTAGTGCTGCCGCCATGTTAGATTTTTGGTGGCAACAAGCCAGTGCTCAAGAGCAGCAAGCTTTTATTGATAAAGTTACAATAAATAGCAAAAGGGCGAATTAATCGCCCTTGTTTAATTTTGAGCTATTTAGCTATTACTTAGCAAACAAGTCGTCAATAGTACCTTGTGCAAGTGGGTGATAACCCGGGCGCGCTTTTAGGTATACGTCATGTGCCCATTCACGTTTACCATTAGTGATCAGAGCGTTGTATAGCGGCACGATTAACTTGCGACGGCCAATACCCGATAAGTGTTTATCAAGTGCTGGATAGATAGGTTGATAGCCATTGCCAACCGCAAGCATAAACCAAGCAAAAGCACGCTCTGCGTTGGTTGATTGGGTTAAATTAAACTCACCATCTAATTCAGTCATTTTTTCAATGCTTAAATCGCGCGGTAAGTTGTTTAAAAAGTGTAGCCATTCATGCACAGTCCAATTTGCAGTAGGTAGTTGTGCGGCTGTTGTTTCACCTTTTAACCATGCTGCTGTTGCACTATCTACTTTATCGAATGCATCTGAGGTTGGGTTTGGTGCATCGCTCGGTAAGCCAGGCTGAAAAATCCACTCGTTTACTTTATCCATGCTAACAACACCTGGATACTGTTCAATTAAGTTCGCTTTTAAGTAAGTAACAAACTCTGCGGTGGTCAAAGATTTGAATGAAAACTCTTTAAAATAGGCTTTTACAAATGGGTCGAACTTGTCGCGACCATACTTGTTTTCAAGATAGATTAAAAACAGCTGACCTTTAGTGTAAGGTACTGAGCTGAATGCATCGTCCGGATCGCGGCCATTAAGTTTTAAGTTAAGGCGAGTATCTGGCGCTGCAATAGTTTTAAGTTGAGCACGCAGGCCCGCAGCGTCAAGCGCTTGCTCCATAACCGCACGGTCACGACCATAAACTTCTTCCATAATACGGTTTTCAACGTACGAGGTAAAACCTTCATTCAGCCATAAGTCTTCCCATGTAGCATTGGTTACTAAGTTGCCAGACCAAGAGTGAGCAAGCTCATGAGCGATTAAGTTAACTAAGCTTTTATCGCCAGCAACAACCGTCGGAGTGATAAACGACAGACGTGGATTTTCCATGCCACCGAAAGGAAAGCTCGGCGGTAGCATTAATAGATCATAACGGCCCCAAGCATATTCACCGTACATGGTACTTGTTTTATCGATCATCGCTTGCGTGTCTGCAAATTCAGCAACTGATGCATCTAAAATGGTCGGTTCAGCAAAAATACCGGTTTGGCGTGACATAGCTTTAAATTCTAGATTACCAGCGCCAATCGCAATTAAGTAAGGTGAGATTGCTTGAGGCATATCAAAAATGTAATCGCCATCTTTATAAAGCGCGTCTTTGTTGTCGGCACTCATTACCGCACGAACATCTTTAGGCGTATGAATCCGCGCCGAGTAAGTTACACGCATCGCTGGGGTATCTTGTACTGGGATCCAACTACGGGCATGAATTGCTTGCGATTGGCTATACATAAACGGATGCGTTTTACTGGCTGTTTGCTCAGGTGTTAACCATTGTAAGCCTGATGCTTCTGGGCGGCTATTGTAGTAAATGCGTACTTTTGCTGCTTGGTTTTTAAAAGTAATAGTTAACGTTGAGCCTTTAACATCATCACGTGCAGCAAGGGTAAATTTTGCTTTATGCCAGCCACCAGTTTGATCTTGATACATTACTTTATCAATATCTAAGTCACGGGTATCAAGTACCAATGTTTTGCTGTCGGCATTTTGCCATTGTAACGTATGCTCAACAAAACCTTCTAACTGCTTGTCAGCAAAGTCGACATCTAAATCAAGATTCAAATGCGTAGTGATTACGTCATCAAGATTGGCATAGGAGTTTTGATCAATGGCATTGGCCATTGCTTGAGAGCACACTCCAGCCATAGCGAGGCTTAAAAAGAGAGGTTTGATTTTCATAAATACCCTAAACACGAATAAAAAGTGCAGGTTTTATATCATGATTGCGATTCATGTTTGAGCATTTTTTACAATCTAGTGCAACATTTGCGACTAAGAGTTACACTAGCGCGATTAGTGACAATTAACCTTTGGGGCATTTTGTGGCTCTCTCTTTGCAAGCTTTTCATACATTTTCTTTACCGAGTCAGTGCTCAGAGTTATTTGAAATTACTGATATTGCACAATTACAATCGGTAGCATTTAGTACGCCTTTTTGTATTTTAGGTGAAGGCAGCAATACGGTGTTCTTAAATGATTATCAAGGCACTGTAATTAAAATGGCCACTGGAGGGGTGGCGGTTACTGAGCGTGAGTATGATTATTTGCTTGCTGTTGCAGCTGGGGAAAACTGGCATCAATTAGTCACTAATACATTGGCACAAGGGATATTTGGCCTTGAGAACTTAGCGCTTATTCCCGGCACTGTGGGGGCGGCTCCGGTACAAAATATTGGTGCCTATGGTGTTGAGCTGGCCAAGTATGTTGAGTATGTCGAATATTTTGATATTGCGACTAAGCAAATAAAACGCTTAAACAAGCAACAGTGTCAGTTTGGTTATCGTGATTCAATCTTTAAGCACTCATTAAAAAATAAAGCGGTGATCACCACGGTGGCATTGGCGTTACCAAAACAGTGGCAACCAGAGCTAAGTTATGGCCCTTTGCAGCAACTCGAACAGGTAACCCCGCAAACTGTCTTTGAGCAAGTGATTAAAACTCGTAATAGCAAATTACCTGACCCATATGTACTGGCTAATGCGGGTAGTTTTTTTAAAAACCCGATAATTACCAATCAGCAGCTCAATGAATTATTGAAACACTTCCCACCGTTACCTCATTATTTTTATGATGATGACCATCATAAGGTAGCAGCAGGTTGGTTAATAGAACAAGCAGGCTTAAAAGGCTATCGGATCGCAGGAATTGAAGTACATCAGCAACAAGCGCTAGTTTTAGTTAATCATGGTGGCAGTGAAGGCAGTGATCTAATTAAAATGATTCAACATATTCAGCAACAAATATGGCAACGTTATCAAATAAGGTTACAGCACGAAGTTCGCTTGATGAATAATGATGCTGAATGCCATATTGCTTTAGGAGATTTAGCATGAAGGCGCCGGATGGTAATAAATTAGCAATCTTAAATGCACTTAATCAAGGTGGCTTTATTTCTGGGCAATTGCTGGGGGAACAACTTGGTATTAGTCGCGCCGCAGTGAGTAAACATATGCAAAGTTTACAAGCGATAGGACTGGATATTTTTAAAGTTAGCGGTAAGGGTTATAGCCTTAATAACTCCGTGGGCTTGTTAGAGCAAAATAAGATCCAGCAATATTATCAAGACTTGAACGCCAGTACGGCACAGATCGAGGTGCATCCGATCATTGATTCGACCAACAGTGAGTTAATGCGCCGTATTGCGGCTAAACAAACACTGGATTCAGGCACTGTCGTCGTCGCAGAAATGCAGCAAGCAGGGCGTGGGCGACGCGGACGCGTTTGGCAGTCTCCATTTGGTGCGAACTTATATTATAGTTATTTTTGGCGCTTAGATGACGGGCTGCAAGCCGCAATGGGTATGTCTATCGCAGTAGGCTTAGCCGTTTACGATACCTTAAAAGCATTGTATCAGTTAGATATTGAACTCAAGTGGCCAAACGATATTTATCTTAATAAAGAAAAGCTCGCAGGTGTTTTGGTCGAATTAGATGGACAGCCCCAAGGGCCATGTCAATTGGTAATAGGCATCGGTATTAATTTGCAAATGCCCGCAAGCTACAGCCAGCAAATCGACCAAGCGTGGACTGATTTGAGCCAGCACAGGCAACAGATTGATAAAAATCAGCTGGTGGCATATTTAACTTATCACCTTGAGCAACGATTGACACAATACAGTCAAACAGGCTTACACGATATGTACCAACAATGGAATTTACTCAATGCCTTTGCAGGGCAGTGTGTGGAGTTAAATACTGGGCATAGAAGCTGGCGTGGTATCTGTGAAGGCATAGATCCACAAGGTGGTATTCGTATTCGCCAAGATGGTGAGGTTAAAAGTTATTACGGTGGTGAAATTTCACTACGCAAGGCAGTTCAATGAGATTACTAATCGATGTAGGTAATACAGCACTTAAAGCCGCGTTATGCCAGCAAGGTGAAATCAAACCGTGTGATGTTAGTGCGCTACCTTGGCGGCAAATTAACGAGCTGGTTTATGCGTGTGTCGGAAAAAGTGAGCAGCTGCACCATATACTCTCGCAGGCTGATTCGTACTGCGTGCCCTGTTTTGAAGCCAAAGTGAGCAAAGAGCTGGGGCGCTTAACATGTGCTTATCAACAGTTTGAAAATTTAGGTATCGACCGCTGGCTTGCGTTAATTGCAGCTTTTACATTATGGCCACAGCAAGATTGCATTGTTATAGATACAGGTACGGCGACAACAATTGATGTACTGAGTGCACAAGGGCAACATTTGGGGGGCTGGATTTTGCCTGGTTTAGATTTAATGACCCACTCACTAACACAAAATACGCAGCGGGTATTTGATGATGTGAATGCAGAATTTAGTAATCAGCTAGGCGTGAATACACCTAACGGATTAAAAAATGGTGCTTTAGTGGCAACTATTGGCGCGATTGAGCAAGCTAAATTACATACCACAGCGAAAAAACCACAATTAATTTTTGCCGGTGGCTACGCAAAGTTATTACAAAGGCATTTCTGTGGTGCGATTTATGATCCGCATCTAGTGATGAAAGGTTTGAATCAATGGTACGAATTGAGCAAAAATTAACAAAAATAGGCGCTTTTGCCTGATTTGTGAGCATTTGGCACATAAAATCACATTTTTTTTAATTTTCTTGTTGCATCACCTCGAACCTTCCTCTAATATCTCGCCCCGTACTAAAGCAGTGCCGACTTAGCTCAGCTGGTAGAGCAACTGACTTGTAATCAGTAGGTCAACCGTTCGACTCGGTTAGTCGGCACCACTTTCCTTTTACCGAAAGTGCTTAGTAAAGAATTATCGTGGAGGGGTTCCCGAGCGGCCAAAGGGATCAGACTGTAAATCTGACGGCTCAGCCTTCGCTGGTTCGAATCCAGCTCCCTCCACCACTTTATTCTTGACGGTTAGAGGTAGTTTAAGAACAGATTGCTAACGCGGGCATCGTATAATGGCTATTACCTCAGCCTTCCAAGCTGATGATGCGGGTTCGATTCCCGCTGCCCGCTCCAGTTTCTGGTGTTGCTGATATAGCTCAGTTGGTAGAGCGCACCCTTGGTAAGGGTGAGGTCGGCAGTTCAACTCTGCCTATCAGCACCAGTCTTAGAATCTTCTTGATTACTTCCTTTATCTGTCAGAAAATACTATTTGAAATTTGAAAAATTTAACTTAATCTACCTCTGGTGGATTATTTTCATATGTAATCTAGATACACAAAACTGATAGGTTCCGTCATGGCAAAAGCAAAGTTTGAACGCGTAAAACCGCATGTAAACGTAGGTACAATCGGCCACGTTGACCACGGTAAAACTACCCTAACTGCAGCAATCACTAACGTACTTGCAAAAGTATACGGCGGTGTTGCTAAAGATTTCGCATCAATCGATAACGCTCCAGAAGAGCGCGAGCGCGGTATCACAATCTCAACTTCACACGTTGAATACGATACGCCGACTCGTCACTACGCACACGTAGATTGTCCTGGACACGCCGATTATGTTAAAAACATGATCACTGGTGCTGCTCAAATGGACGGCGCTATCCTTGTTGTTGCTGCGACTGATGGCCCTATGCCACAAACGCGTG
>NZ_JABBMT010000057.1 GCF_012927645.1 Pseudoalteromonas arctica
ATGTGGTACAACAGTAACCGATTGCATTCCTACTTAGGGTATCAAAGCCCAAATGATTTTGAATTTAAAATTAATGAGTTAGAAAAAGTAGCTTAACTAGGGTGACTGAATTTAGTTGACCAGGTCAGGACTTTTAATGAAAACATTTTTTTTACTCATCGTCGCGTTACTTTATTCTTTCCCCACATTAGCCAATAAAGAGTTAGCTCCATCATTCATAACCGTTTTTAATGAAGGTTCACGCATTGAAGTCATAGATTACCTTTCTGATCATATGTCTAAAAGTAGAATTGAAACATACGGTATTGATGCACATGTTGGTGTCTTTTTAAATAGCCAAAACACATTTGGACACTTAGATGTTATAAAGGTTTTACCTCCTAGTAATGGCAATGAAAGGATTGAAGTTATATCTAACAATAATAAATTCAAATACAACCTAATAATAAACAAAGAAAAAGATGCGCCTTATAAAATCAACTATTTTACTTTGCAAAATTCTAAGCCTGAGCATAGCTCCACAAGGTTGATATCACCGAAAGAGCTCGCTCAAGAGCTATCTAGTTTTATTAATAACCTAAGTATTGAAGATGCTTTTTCTGGTTCTGTTTTGGTTGCAAAGGGTAATGATGTAATTTTTACAGGTTCTGTGGGTTATGCAAACAGAACGTGGAAGATAAAAAATAATATTGATACTAAGTTTTCATTGGGCTCTATGAACAAAATGTTCACTGCCATAGCTGCATTGCAACTTATAGAAAAGGGTAAATTAAAATTTGATGACAAGCTTATTCAGTTTGTTGATAAAGACTGGCTACCTAAGGGCGACTCTGATTCTATTACAATTAGGCAGCTTCTCACACATACATCAGGTTTAGGTAATTTTTTTAATGATGAGTTTAATAAAAGTAATAAGGAAGCATACAGAAATTTAGACGCATATAAACCATTAATATCCCAAAGCGAACTTTTATTTGTGCCAGGCTCACGAAACCGCTATAGCAACTCGGGGATGTTGATGCTTGGCTTAGTCGTTGAAAAAGTTAGCGGTCAAAGCTATTACGACTATGTTCAAAAGCATATTTATAATAAAGCTAATATGACCAATTCGGGGAGCTTTGAACTTGACTCTGTTACAGCCAACTTAGCCTCTGGATATTTAAAAAGAATGCATAGTGACCAGTGGGTCGATAGTATTTATGCTAGAGCAATTAAAGGAAGTCCAGCCGGAGGCGGTTTTTCATCAGTTGAAGATTTATATCAATTTGCTATTGCACTGACTGAATTTAGATTACTAGGTAAAAAGTTAACCGAGGATGCTTACACTGAGAAAACTCAATATAATTCTGCTTTTTGGTATGGTTATGGTTTTTCAGTTAGCGGAGAGGAAAATAATCGTGTTGTGGGTCATGGAGGAGCTTATTTAGGCGTAGATTCACGTTTAGATATACACCTTGATAGCGGGTTCGTTGTTGTTATATTGGCGAACCAATCAGATGTGGTCGCACCAGTAAGAAGAAAAATTAATGAGCTAATTAGAAAGTATGGTTCATAAAAATGCTAACAAGTCGCTTAAAGTGGACGTAAAACAGTTGGCTTGCGCTCATTCTTCGCTAATTTTAGCCAACAATTTTGCGCCCGTTAGCGAGGCGTTATATTTCAAATGGAGTCTTTAAGTGAGTCAGCAGGAATTACACTATTTAATTATTTATCAAGATAGGTATTTTGAGATATTAACGGAGTTTTTCCTCTGCATTACAGGCTGTTTGCCACGTGATTTTTCTCCATTGGAGAGCTTCTCTGAGTCAATTCAAGGAATGGCATCTGTTTTAAGAGAGAACCCTAAAAGAGCTGAAAAGTCTATGATGGCTTTTTCAAGTCTCGAAAAAAATCTTAAGAAATTATATTCAGAAGAAGGTGGTAAAGCTTTTAGTGCAGCCAAGAAATTAGATGCATGTAAATTGAACTTGGGAGGGAGTAGTCGCTTTTTACAAACACAGTTAAATGCTACACGTAAATCACTTCTCTATTCTGATACAGTTTTAATTCCAGACCCTGTCATGCCGTGGTTAGAGAAAAAACGTGATGAAGAACAGTTTAATCATGTCATACCCCTTCAAATGGCTTTTTTCATATTGCATTTGTCTGACATTAAAGGTGACGAGTTTGATCTACCGCCATTTATTGTATTTCCAAGCTTTGAAAAATCACTTGAAGAACACGATCAGCAAACGCAAGAAAATAGTGTTCAACTTATCACCGATGTGTTTTCACATTATGTCGATTCAGGTATAGCGCACCCGCAAGATATAATGGAGTTCGCTACAAATCACCCCGACCAATACTTTCAAAAGATAGAAGAGGCAAGACTTTTTGTTTCACCAGGTTCTGAGCCAGGGGAGTCTGTGAAAGTAGAATTAGAAAATTACAAAGCTGAAATGAGGCAGTGGAGGTCAGAAGATTGGTGTAATGAGTTGTTTTCGAATGGTGATGCAAGTGTTGTAACTAATGCGATCTTTGAACGTATTATGCCAAATTATCATTTACTAGAAAATGCAGATGAACTTAGGAGTCATCCATTTCTGTGTGTTAATGCGCAGGCGCATTATTACCAGCTTATTGCAAATATGAAGAATGCATCTGCTGGTGAAGTTGCGTCATTTGACCCATCTACATCAGCAATTTTACAGTCTCTTACATCTAAAAGACTTGATTATTTAGCTAATATTGAAGACTCGCAACTTGTGGCATTGAGAAAGACAGATGAAAATATTGAGTTTAGAAGAGAGTTAAGAGATTTAGTTAACAGCTTACCTAATACCAAGGTCGAAGATTTAGGGTATGTTGCTGCTGAAGTGTGCTCCCATATTGAAAGAGCAATATCGAAACATGAGAAGCAAGTTTCATTATTTAATGATAAATATCAAGCAAAGCATAAATACACAGCTTTAATTGCTTGTGGTACATTAGGTGTAACTATGTTTCCCGTTTTAGCTCCTTTCTTAGGTGCGTTACTTCCCCTTGGTGCGGCTGCAGCTACAGGTAAGTATGTTTCAGATAAACTTGATGAAAAAGCTGAAATTGGACAATTTTCTCACTCCATGATGGGAGTAATTTCGCGAGCAAAAGGGAAGTGAAATATAACAAGGAGCTGCTACGGAAAATTTACTCGCTGGCGCTCCTAAATTTCCGCAGAGCGCAGCGTTATAAGCCTTTTCACTACCGGAGTCATATGAAAATTTTTGCATCATGTATGGAGTGCCTAAAAGAGCTAGGGCATCCATCCTTTGAACCAATATTTGCGAATTACTATGATGAACCTGTTGCTTATATTGAATGTGACAGGGGTCATAAATCAGCATTAATGTTGCAAAGTCAAAAGTTTGAGGTGTTATTAGAGTCCGCGGCAAATGCACTTATAGAAGGCTATACGCTTGAAGCGGCCTCCACATTATCTTCAGCATATGAGCGTTTTTTCGAATTTTCGATTAAGGTTCTATGCTCAAAGCAAGGAGTAAATGAGAAAGAGTTTAATAATACTTTTAAAGATGTATCTAGGCAGTCAGAACGTCAATTGGGTGGGTTTCTATTCTTATATTTACTTGAATTTGGTGAATCTTACGCCCTTGATAAGAAGCTCATCGAATTCAGGAATAAAATCATTCATAAAGGTTATATCCCTACTCCCGATGAAGTGGCTAAATTTGGAGAAAAAGTTTATTCACAAATTTATCAAATTACGCAAAAGTTAAAGTCTAGTTGTGAAGAACATATTCAAAAAGTTGTGATGGCAGACTTATTAGAGAGAAATAGTAAGCTACCATCTAATATGCCACGAGCAACTTCAACAGGGACAATATTCTTTTCGTTAAGCCATGCTGAGTAAAAGGTTAGCTTTAATGAAGCTCTGGCTTCTTACCGTCATTCGCAAGAAGTAATGTTAAACTCAATTCCAAATATGAAAGAGCTTAGCGAATCAATTAAAAATTCTAGTAATTGATCAAAGCGGCTTATAATGTTGTTTTTATAAAAATGACTGAAATGGGTAAAGTTAAGCCTGCGCATCTAAATAAAACCATTGAATATAGTAAAACTAATATCGTCTCATTAGAGTTTAACGAATCAGGTTTAGTAAAGCATATCCGCCGACACCACGGTTAATGTATGCCTAACAAGTCGTTAAAGCAGGACAAATAACAGTTGGCTTTTGCTCCTGCGTCGCTTATTTTAACCAACATATTATTTGCCTCTTAACGAGGCTAGCCGAAAAGGATATCCAGTGAATTTTTATAAAAGCTTTAGTAAAGCAGGCGCACCTGATTTGGATCGCTTCGATTATCAACATTGGCCTTGGCTTTGTTATCCCTAGATTTGATGTTTTTGCCAAGAGCATCAGTCATGTCGCACTTGAAGCGCCTGTATTTGCATATACTCACAGGATTGCTGATATCGTGATCGGAATCTCCATGTGTTTTTTTGCCCTTGGAATACAGCTGACCTCACCCAGTCGCGTTTCTTTTTCCATGGCATCTGTTTTACTGCTTGGTCTCAGCATGATCAGTGCGGGAATTTGGACGTTAGAGACGCCCCTGCACTTACTCTACAACCTGTCAATCTTCATGATTATCGCACCTCTTGCGTTTTTGCTTGAGTTTAAAAACATCATCAAGTCGCCTTCGTTTGAACTTTTTTCAGCAGCAGTGTCGTTTCTGCATGTGTTCATGTTTTGGCTGATTTATGCTGGCTTCATCCCGTCAGAGATTAATGGGTTGGTACAGCGTATGTGGGCCATCCCAACAATGGGTTGGTTTGGCATTGCCGCTTACATGCTAGGTTCGCGGCAGTTTTCGGCTAACAATTCAATGCACGCGACAAGCGCGTGATTGAGGCGTTGGTGCTTTCATAGTATAGGTGTATACTAAAGTAATATGTTGTCGAAAGGTGTTTATGATGAATAAAAAAGTAGAAGCTTACGGTGTTTCAGCTGTGGATAGGCCTAGAGTTAAAGCAACTAAAAGTTTAGATTTATCAGGTGAATCTGGTAAGCAAATTGTGAAATCTGAAGCTAAGTTAGCTTTAAGAACACATAGAAAAACATTTACTAAATTGGCTCACATGTAATGGAAGTAATTTGCTTTCCATTTGAGAGAGTTATTGAAATTAATACTTTTATTTTAGAGAGTGAGCCTGGGATGAAAGGTGTTGTCGATATCCCTAAATTACAAGGTGCTTTGGGTCGAATAGATAATGCAATTATTTACGATGGTTTGGATGATATATTCGAGATAGCAGCTAAATATACATCAAGTATAGCCATAGCTCATGCTTTACCGGATGCAAATAAACGAACAGGGTTAGTTGTTGGCCTTGAGTATTTATCGTTAAATGAATACGAATTAACTACTGATAACGATTTAATGGCTGATGCTGTGAGAGATTTAGTTATCGGAAAAATTAATGAAACTGATTTTGCTGACGTATTGTACGCACAGTATTCTCAAGAAAACTCTAATAATACAAAAACATAATCGGGTAGCCGGGGAGGTCCCTAACCTCCAGCCCCCACACACCACCCATCATGCGCTTTTTATTAGCAGGTAGTGCAATGGGCGGTTCACCTCCCGTAATGAATATTGATCCAAATATCTCTTAGTGACACTAAACCTTTTGACGCTAAATAGTCATTGCCTAGCGCAATGTTTATAGTACCTGTATCTGTTGTTCCGCACCCCTAATTTGAATTAAACCCGCTCATTAAATAGCCACTTGATTTGCTTTTGTAAATAAAAGCTTGACGCAGAACCCTAGGTTTGATCTATTACTCTCTTTTGAGAGCCTAATTTTATGCCTGTTCCTTCTTCTAAAATACTTGACC
>NZ_JABBMT010000058.1 GCF_012927645.1 Pseudoalteromonas arctica
TAGGCTCTCAAAAGAGAGTAATAGATCAAACCTAGGGTTCTGCGTCAAGCTTTTATTTACAAAAGCAAATCAAGTGGCTATTTAATGAGCGAGTTTAATTCAAATTAGGGGTGCGGAACAACAGATATTAAACGTATTGATCGACATCTGTTTATGTTCGCTTAAGCCATTTTGTTGTCACTGAAAAGCATCTTGTCATTTTGGTTGATTAGAGTCATGTAGATAGGGGCAGGGTTTCGAGATCAAAAAAGTGTTAGGTTCGGCTTAGGCTCAGCTCTGCACAGAACAAACTCAATTGGAAAAATATGAATGTGAACAATGCAATTTAAACTTAATAATTATTTTGGGGGGATCCCCTTAGGTTTACAGGCAAAGCATACTTTCTTTCCAAAATTAACATGATCTATCATTGTTGTGACAACCAAACTTAGTAACAAGTGGTGTTCACCTTTGCCTCAGTGATTATCAAACCTTATCACATGGCCTTCTTTGTCTATTTTATATAAGCTTTTAGCTATTACCTGTTCTTTTTTTATAGGCCCAAAGTAACGCGAATCAAGACTGTTCCCACGGTTATCTCCTAACACAAAAAACTCCCCAGGTAGAATTTTAATAGGAGGCTTAATGCACGTACTCTGGTTGACTGAATCGTTCTCTACATACACTTCATTACCACATACAAATACAAAATCGCCAGAATCTGCGAGAACTCGCTTTCTCAAAATCCCATGATGTAATGTATTAAAGCCAACAAAATCTCCTTTTTTAATATTTAGATAAAAATGTCTTGAAAACACAATATCCCCAACATTAATTGCTGGTTGATTAGAGCTGGTTGTTGCAATGTCGTATGAATAACCAAGGAAAAAAGAAGTAAATTGACTTATGCCAATACATAAAGAAATAACTGAAACAACAAAAGTAAAAATTGTAATAAGGCGCTTTTTTTTCACTAAAAAAAATAAGCAAATTATAGTTAAAAAAATTAAAGTCACAAAGCCAAAAAACCAAAGCCCTATATACTCAAAAACATCCGCAACTTTAAAAAACCGAAAACTTAAAACATAAATCAAAATCAAAATCAGCATGCTGGATGGAAGAAAGTATTTACGCAAAAACAACTCCTTACGGGGCACAAAGCCCCGTAACTTTTAATATAAACTATAGTATTCTAGTAGGCATCTCGACAGGCACGCCTGCTTTACATTGACCACCGTACATCTGTCCAAATGAAAGCTCTCCATTTCCCATTTTTGTGGGTCTTAACCACCTTAACCAGCCGCCTCTACCACCATTCACTTGTTCAATTTCATTTACGTTTAATTCACGCATTTTGTTATACTCCATAAATCCGATGCTTTTTAGTTAAGTCATCGGGGTTAATATGCTCAACCTTTACCATAAAGGTGAGCGGTTAATAGGCTGGCTTTAGCTGCTCGCTAAAGTTAACTAAAGCTGGCCGTCTTTTTTGTTGTTTACATTTAGTAATTTTAAAATTATTTTTACTGCCCAATATTACGCACTTTCAGTTTGCTGTTGCATATTCACCAGCTCCCCATCTTTAAGCTCAAATACGCTATCGGCCATATTGATGGTTTCTTGGCGGTGGGCAATCATAATCCGTGTGATAGGTAAGTGCTGAATTTGTTCGCTTATTTTTGCCTCGTTATCTTTATCTAAATGGCTGGTTGCTTCATCCATAAACAACACACACGGCGATTGATACAGTGCGCGGGCAAGAAGTAAGCGTTGTACTTGCCCGCCAGATAAGTTTGAGCCCATATCACCCACCAAGGAGTTGTAGCCCATAGTCATTTTGGTAATATCATCATGAATTGCTGCATGATGGGCGCACTGCTCTATTTTTAAGTAATTAGGCTGTGGGTCAAAAAAGCTGATGTTATCGGCGATTGAACCTGCTAATAGCGTGTCATCCTGCATCACCGCGGCTATTTGTTTGCGGTAATTTTTAAGGCCAAGCTGAGTAATGTCTTTACCATCAAGCAGCACTTTACCTGAGGTAGGTTGCAGTAACCCGAGCATAATTTTCATCAAGGTCGTTTTACCCGCGCCTGATGGGCCAGTAATCGCAATAGAGTCACCCGCATTCAGCGTTAAGTTAACATTATTTAAAATCGGCGCTTGCTCTTCACTGTAACTAAAGCAGATATTTTCAAGGGTAAGCTGACCTTTTACTTTACCCTCTTCCTCACCGGTATAGGCCATTTCACCGTCACGATTAGCTTCTTGTTTAGTCAGTGCAATATCAGCGATACGATCTAAGTGTAAGCGCATCATTTTAAATTGAATGATTTGCTCTATTAAATTAGCAAAGCGGCTAGTCAGTTGGTTTTTATAGGCAATAAACGCCAGCACCATACCCACCGACAAGCTGTTACTCATAACCAATAGCGCAGCAAAGTAAATCACCAATACATTTTCCAGGCCAAATAACAGCTTATTAAATGAATCAAAGCTGATATTTAACCGCCCTAAACGGATTTCGCTGTTTATTACCTCAGCATAGCGGTTTTGCCAAATGCCTTGGCGCTGCGATTCATTGCCAAACAACTTTATAGTTTGCATACCACGGATGTTCTCTAAAAAGTTTGATTGCTCTTTGGCAGAATTTTGAATCATTTCTTCAGTGGCTTGGTGCAGTGGCCTGTAAAGCGCCAAACGCACTAAGGTATATAGCACAATTGCGCCAACCACTACCGCAGTGAGTTTCAGCGAATAGATCAGCATCATAATCAATACGGTAATCGCCATCACGCCATCGACCAAGGTTTCTACAAACCCAGTGGTAATACGCTCCCGTATTTGTGCCAAAGAGCCAAAGCGCGAGACAATATCGCCAACATCGCGTGACTCAAAATAATTCATCGGTAGTCGCAACAAATGCCTGAGCAAGTTCACGCCCATTTGCATATTCAAAAGGCTTGAAAGCCGTAAAATCAGCCAGCTGCGCACCGCATTAGTCACCACCGAAATAATCGCAATCAGCGCAAAACCCATAGCAAGCACCGTTAATAACGATTCATCAAAACTGATTAGTACTTCATCCACCACCCACTGCATATAATAAGGGGTCATTAGGGCGAATAGCTGTAATACTAATGACAATGCTATCAGTTTTAGTAACCCCGCTTTCAAGCCCTTCATGGTGCTCCAAAGCTGGGTAAACTTCATTCTTGCTTGTTCTTGTTTGGCTTCGAACTTACTGGTTGGCATGAGCTCTAAACAAATGCCGGTAAAGTGCTTGCTGAATTCTTCCGCGCTTAAACTACGCTTACCCACCGCAGGGTCGTTAATAGCAAACTTAGCCGAAGTACCTTTACCAGACACTTTTGTCAGTACCACAAAGTGGTTCATATCCCAGTGCAATATACACGGCGTTTGCAGTTTATGTACTTCCTCTAATGAGCACTTTAACGCACGGCTTGCTAACTCTAAGCTATCACCCAGTTCAATCAACTGTTGTAAATTCATACCTTTTAAATTCGCCGAAAAGCGCTTGCGCATGGCAGGCATATCCAACTGATGACCGTGATAGCAAGCCAACATCGCCATTGAGGCGAGACCACATTCGGCTATTTCGGATTGCAAGATAAGCGGCACCGACCTAGGGATAGTAAAGTTTAACTTTGATTCACTCATAACATCCAAAAACTTTGAAAATTCTATTAAGGTATTGTTTTAATTAGCAAGTAACACTCAACATACAACTTAGCAAACACCGAAGCTAAAGTAATAATGATACTTGCCACTACATTGGAAATATTGAAGAAAAATAAAGAAAAAAACCGAGGACATATAAGCTTTTAACCTTACATAATAGAGGCAAGCTCACTAGTTCTTTGTAAAAGTCGTATTCACTTTCAGTCAGCCTTTATTCAAATTCTTTGGCCGTCAATTTCCAAGAGCTAACAGTTTTACGTCCAATCTTTGTAATTATTGACCACTCAAGCATTGGCCTTTTTTATTGTTGACTAATGACTTAGCATTTAGAAGTCACTCTCCTTAAAATCTATTTATACTCATTAGACAATAAATAGTAGAGTTTGATAAAAATATTTTATATAACTTAACTTTATAAATATCCAAAAATGAAGTGGCAGTAATGAAGCATTATTACCGCTCAAAGCAGTTTAATTATTATTATGAACAAGAAATACAGACACCCCCTGCATCACAAATATCAGGCCCTCAACCACACGCTGGAACACAGCGCCCACGGCATGGTAATTCGGCAGCGCTTTTCCCACCAGTTACATTTTTTAATAACGCAGATTCGATAATATATTCTTTACTAAAATTACTAATATCTTCAGCAGAACTATTTTCTAGCGTTTTTTATCATCTTCTTTCATATACTTCCTTTTCCTTATTGGTAGTTAAAAGTTTTAACAAGAAATCTATCTCCTTCTTATTTTTTAAAATTTTTCGGCAGAATATTTTTCAGGAAACTCAATGCCAAGGAATAAAGTACCCTTCCCAAGTAAATCATAAACAAAGACCTAAAGCTCACTCATACCTTAGTTCTTAAGGAACATTGATCGCGTAACTTCCTATTTTAAAACGGCAAATATCATTATCTTTTTCAATGGATTGTCGCTTACAATTTACCGCTAGTAGCTTTAGTACACGGTGTATCTTGTGGCTGCACCGTGTTTGCTCCATGCAATCTAGAATATCATCCAACCAAAGATAACTGCACTTGCTCGCTCTAAATGTCGAGA
>NZ_JABBMT010000005.1 GCF_012927645.1 Pseudoalteromonas arctica
CCAGTGGTAATTGGAGTGCCGAGGCCACGCAACCGTTAATTGATGGCGCATACACAGTGACTGCCAGTCTCACCGATGCAGCGGGTAACACAGGCAGTGCCAGTGACAACGGCGTGGTGGATACTATAGGCCCAGAACTGAGAATTATTCCATCATTTCTACTAGGTAATTTAGTGTCGTTGTCTGGGGATTCTGATTTACCTGCCGGTAGCACGGTGACAATTACTGAACATTTAGTTGGGGGATTACTTGGCGCTAGTTACACAGCTACAACAGATGAAGATGGTAATTGGCAAGTTCTTAATTTAACAGTGCCCTTGCTAAACTTGGCCTATGTTACTGCCAGTGCCACTGATGCTGCAGGTAACACAAGCACGGTGAGTACGCTTGATTTTGATAATACAGCTCCTGATTTAACGGTCAGTGTTGACGCGTTGAGCAACGATACAACGCCGGTTATCTCAGGTGATACTGATATGGGTCAAGGCACTGTGATTAATTTGACCGTGGTTGATAGTGATAATGTTAGCCAAACATTTACCGCAGTTGTTCAAGCAGATCAAACCTGGTCAGTGTCTGTGCCACAAGCTATTGCAGAGGGAACTTATACCGTCACCGCGTCTGTGCGTGATGGTGTTGGTAATTTAACGACGGAACAAACCACTGGCGTGGTAGATAGTGTCGCACCAAGTTTAGTGATAGACAACTTACAAGCAACGGCTAATGCAACACCAACTATCACTGGCAGTAGCGATGAGATTGGTGGAGAAGTATCGGTTGTGGTAGACGGACAAACTCTGCAAGCGACGGTAGCAAATGATGGTACTTGGCAGGTAGCCATCCCAACGGCATTGAATGATGGCGATTACCCTGTTGAAGTGAGTATTAGCGATGATGCGGGTAACTTACAAACAGCAGCGGCTACGCTGTCGATTGATACTATTGCGCCTGTATTGACGTTAGCGGCTCCAGGTATCACTAATGATCCAACACCGACAATTTCAGGAACTTCAACAGAACCGCAAGGCAGTGAAGTGGTCATTGTGTTGGTTGACACTAATGGTGATAGTCAACAATTTACAGCCCAAGTGCAAGTCGATGGAAGTTATTCAGCAAGTCCAGTCGCTGATATTGCTGATGGTGCTTACACTGTTACGGTCACAATTACAGATGCAGCTAATAATATTGGCACAGTGCAAGGCACTGGTACTGTTGATACATTAGACCCTACTTTAACTTTAGACGGGTTAGGTACATTTAACGATGCGACACCGGTTATTTCAGGCAGTAGTGATGAAATCGGTGCAACGGTAACTGTTAATGTTATTGATGATTCAAACACTTATCAATTGAGTGCAGTTGTACAAGCTAATGGAAGTTGGTCGGTACAAGTTAATGATACACTGAGCGATGGCGCAATTACTATCACCGCCAATGTGAGTGATGCTGCTGGCAATCAAGCATCGGCATCAGGTAACGCAACACTGGATACCAATGCGCCGACTATCTCCATTGCGAGTTTACAACCTACATTGGATACAACACCGACCATATATGGTACTACAGACGCCAGAGATGGCACTGATGTGACGATTGAAATTATTGCCTCGGGTGTTGTTATACAAACATTAACTACGCAAGCTGCGGCTGGGCAATGGACTATTGATGTTATCGATGCTTTAGCTGAGGGCAGCTACACGGTGAATGCTAGTGTCAGTGAAGACGGTTTAACTAGATCTTCAAATACTAGCTTAGCAATAGATTTAACAGCCCCAACATTAGCTGTTAATACACCGACTATTACCAATGATACCACGCCAGTAATTAGTGGCACATCAGACGCCGCACAAGGCACTATCGTTACATTGTTGGTCACAGACAGTGCTGGCACCGAGCAATCGGTGCAGGCAACGGTTAAAGCTAATGGTGCATGGTCTGTTGCGCTTGCAACTGAACTTGCAGAAGGAAATTACAGCGTTGCAGCAACTATTGCTGATATTGCTGGTAACAGCAATTCAGCCCAAACAACAGGCGTAATAGATTTAACGCCTCCTACAGTGTTGGTTGATCCACTAAGCATCACAGCAGATAAAACACCTGTGGTATCAGGAGCAGCGTTAGATGCTGTTGCGGGGAACACTGTTGCTGTTACCTTTACCGATGCACAAGGTATAAGTCATACAGTCAATACCACACTTGCAGCTGATTTAACATGGCAAGTAGAAGCATCTCAAGCCATTGCAGAGGGTGCGTATACAGTCACTGCTGTGGTCACTGATACTGCTGGTAATGCTGGGCAACAAATTGCCAATGCCGTTATAGACAGTATTAATCCTGAGATCACGATTGATCAAAGTAGCTTGGTATTAACACAAGATACAACACCATTGATTACAGGTACATCAGATGAAGCGAATGCCACTGTTGAGGTTACCTTTACTGATGCAAATGGTATTGAGCAGATTGTAACCGTTACTACGGATGCGCAAGGTGATTGGCAAGCAGCAGCAAACACACCATTAGCGGAAGGTGTTTACTCTGTTAAAGCAACAATTACTGATATGGCAGGCAATCAAGGTGAAGACAGTAAAACCGGCGGGGAAATAGATATAACGCCACCTGAACTGGTAATCGTCCCATCATTTTTACTGGGTAATTTGGTGTCCTTGTCAGGAACTTCTGATTTGCCTGAGGGTAGCGTAGTAACAATTACAAATCACTTGGTGGGAGGCGTTGTAGGCTTACCTTATACCGCCACTGTTGATGCTAATGGTGACTGGAGCGTATTGAATCTCTCTGTATCATTGCTAACACTCGCTTATGTTGAAGCTTCAGCAACCGATGCTGCGGGTAATACCACCACCATCAGTACCTTAGACTTTGATAATACAGCGCCTGAACTTACGCTATCTACCCCAGCACTGACGATGGATAGTACTCCAGTGATTAGCGGAACCACTGATTTAGGTGAAGGTGCGCAAGTAACATTGGTGGTCACAGGGCAAGGGGTTGCAACACAAACCTTTAGCGCGACAGTGCAAGCGAATGGCAGCTGGTCAGTAAATGTACCGCAAGACTTAGGTGATGGACAATATACAGTGAAAGCGAGTGTGCGCGATGGTGTTGGTAATCTAACCGAGCAGACGGCCAGTGGTATAATTGATACTACCGCGCCAACACTTACTATAAATCCTTTATTAATTACTAGTGATGCGACTCCAACGATTAGCGGTACAAGTAATGAATTAGGAGCAATGGTAACTGTAACTATTGATGGCCAAACACTAACAGCCTTAGTAAATGGCTCTGGCTTATGGCAAGTCACCACAACGGCTCTTGCTGATGGCGATTATAATATTAATGCGACTGTGAGTGATAGTGCAGGTAATAGCGTCAATCAAACAGCGAACCTAAGCATAGATACAGAAGCGCCGGAGTTAACCATAGCGCCATTATCATTGTCAAATGATAATACGCCAACCATTAGTGGTAATTCAAATGAGCCACAAGGAAGTACCGTTTCTATTATGGTGGTGGATAGTAATGGTGATACTCAAAACTTAATTGCTACTATAGATAGTAATGGTAATTGGCAAGCCACGGCAGCAGTTTTACCTGATGGCACATTCACAGTAACAGCGTCAGTGACCGATAGTGCTGCCCTGACTACAACAGCTTCAACAACGGCTGTGATCGATACCAGTGCGCCAACTATTTCGGTTGATTCTATAGGGACTATAAATGTAGCCACGCCTCAACTCAGTGGTTTAAGTAATGAGCCAGCAGGTACTCAGGTCAGTGTAAGTGTAACTGATAGCAATACTAGTTATACTTACACAGCGCAAGTGCAAGCTGATGGTAGTTGGACAATCGATGTCACAGATACCTTAGCTGATGGTGCAATCACAGTAGTAGCAACCATTAGCGATTTAGCGGGTAATTCAACAATCTCAACGTCGGAAACTGGATTATTGAATACCAGTGTACCAAGCATTGCAATTGTTGCTCCTGCAGATACCAATGACACAACTCCCAATCTTAGTGGTAGTAGTGACGCTGTCAATGGCAGTGCAGTCGTTGTTACAGTAACGGATAGTGCAGCCCAAACACAAATCTACAATACTACCGTCGTTGATGGCTTATGGAGTATTTCAATTACCCAAGCCCTTAGTGAAGGGGGCTACACAGTTAGTGCAGTTGTCACTGAAGCTGGACTTACGGCAAATACCAGTGTTGCAGGTTTAATTGATACAACAGCGCCTATAATTACTATTGTGGATCCGGGTACAAGTGGCGATGCGACACCGACTATATCGGGCAGTACTGATGCTGGTGTAGGTGCAATTGTTACTGTGGTGTTGGTCGATAGCGTTGGCACTACGGATACTGTTACTACAACAGTACAAATAGGTGGTGTATGGAGTGTTGCATCAAATCAAACACTGGCAGAAGGGAGTGTCGCAATTACCGCCTCTGTTAATGATAGTGCAGGTAATCAAGGTAGCAATACCGCGACACTAACATTAGATTTAACGGCACCTGTTATTGTTATTGATGTGATCAGTGACACAAATGACTTAACACCTCAAATCACCGGCACAGTAACAGGTGCACCTGTCAATAGCCAAGTTACTGTATTGTTTACTGATGCGGCAGGTAACACGCAAACAGTTACAACTACAACTACGAGTAACGGTAACTGGTCGATTGAACCAAATACAGCACTTGCAGCGGGTGGTTATACTGTGGATGTGACCGTGCAGGATGAATACGGTAATGCCACCACAGTACAAGAATCAGGAGTTATTGACACGGTTGATCCGACGATTGCCATTACGAGTGGACTGATATTAACCAATGATGCGACACCTGAAATCAGCGGCACATCGAGTGAAGCAGGGCGTACAGTCACGGTGATATTTGATAATGGTATAGCGCAAACATCAGTAATAACGACCACTCAAGGTGATGGTAGTTGGAGTATTTCTCCTAACGATACTTTGCTTGATGGCAGTTATACTGTTAGTGCAACAGTGTCAGATACTGCTGGGAATATTACAGTTACCTCTGAGATGACAGGTCTTGAAATCGATACTATCCCACCAACACTTACAAATCTAGATGTTAACTCATTGTTAGGGCTAGGTTTGGTAATTACAGGTTTTGATGGTGTTACAGATGCAGAGGACGGTACTATTGTTAGGCTCGATAATGCGCTGGCACTGGGGATCACACTATTAAGTGATGGTGGGGCTATTGTAAATAATGGCACCTGGGAGATCGGTATTGTTGATGTAAACTTGTTTGACTTACTCGGCCTTGGTTTAGATGATGCTCGTTTTAGTATTACTGATTCACTCGGCAATGTACGAGTGGTCGATATCAATGGTAATGATCTTGAGATAAACGGAAAGGATGTTAGCTCCGCAGTTGTTGAACCTAGCGCGGAATTCAGTGGCAGTGATAATAGTACTGAATTATTATCAACCGATGAAGGTGTTGATTTAAGTAAAATTAGCCATGTGTCCGCTGAGTCGGAATTAACACCACAACTGAGCAAATTAACAACAGCAGATCTTCTAGCTGATAATGAGCAAGAAAGTCTACTTGCACTTGATCCTGTCAGTGATAGTAATAGCCTAGTGTTTACCGCCGATCAGAAAGCAACAGCAGAGCCAGCGCTTGATGTGCAAAATCAATCAGAGGAAATGATTAAAAAATTAATAGAAAGCGGCAATAATCAAATTGATAGTTAATTATTGTTAAGCAAAAGGTATAAGGCGTGGGTTTTCCTGCGCCTTATTACTTGCGAGATAATTTTAAATAGGGGAAAGGAAAAGAAAAATAAACAAAGGGAATTTTTAAAACTAAAAGGAGGAACCAACTATGCTTTTAAGTTATGGACGATCTTACTGTTACCATGGATAACACTACCACCTTGGTCATATGTTGTAGAGGTTGGCACGCCAATTAAGATATCTTTTAATTGTTTGACAGTTAATTGTGCATGGTGGGCAGCATGAGCATTAACGTCATTCTTTTTTTTACATAACTCTAATAACTTATGCACATCACTCGTTAAGCTTGTTACAGCCTCAGATTCAATATCATTATCTGCAAATAAGGCTTTGAGCTCTTTATCTAACGTTTGAATTTGACTCAAAAAGGCAAGTTTTTGTTTCGCGATATCTTTAAGACCCTCGCCACGACGGGAGGCTATAGCAGTTAATTCTTCTTCTAAAATATCAGCAAGGGATGTTAAGCAATTTAACTGCATAACAAGTTTAGAGCTGATCAAACTGGTGTGATCAGCCATACACATCAAACTCAAATGCAGCGATATTCTTAGCTAGCTTTTCAGCATCGATTTGATATTTACCTTCAGTAATTGCTTTTTTTAGCTCAGCTACTTTATTGCTATCAAAACCAGAAGATTGCTGTGCTTTATCTTGCAGAGATTTTAATTGTTGCGCTTGTGGCGTTAAGCTTACTAAGTCAGCAGTCGCTTTTGGCGTAGCTGCTTGCGTAGTATTAGCATTATTGTTTTGTAAATCAACTTTTTGCTGTTTAGCATTGGCCAACACATTAGCCTGTTGTTGACCTTTATTTACTTGGCTTACCATGATTTTAACCTATACATTATCCAACACTTGCTTTGTTATCGGCAACCATGTTAGAAACTTTAGCACAAATACGAAAATTTAAATAATTACCTGTACAGACTCAACACCATCAACACGGGCATTTAAAACTTTCCCTGACTTTGCATTTTTAACCTTTACCTGCTCCCCTAAAGTACCATCTTCTAGGGCTAAACCGGAAGTTTTTATTTTCAATCCTCGAATTATTGCAAAAATAGTGACATTGTCCCCTTTGCAGACCATACAGATTTGATTTAAAGCAACAGGGTAACCACTGCGAATATTACGTTTGCTGCGGCTACCAATTAATAGCTCTTCATCTTGTAGGTACTGTGCTCTTACGAAATGCTTTGGTTTCATAATCAAACGTAAATGATGGGGTTCTATAACTTCGCCCCGGCTTAGATTTTCACTCGCAACGATCACAGGGGATAGTTCAATCATACGTACATGAACATATTGACTCCAGCCATTGATGTCATCACATTTTATTTGTACGGTTATTTGGCGATTAAACGGCGGTTCGGTAGGAATATTAAATACAAGATCGGTGTTGCAGCCACGATCTGGGATCCGGCTATCTAATGTTAAGGCGTTGAGTTCTTTATCATCAGCAGTATTTTGGTCTAATTGATCATAGACATGGGATACAGCAAGTTCTTGCAATTGTTCTTTGCTATATGTTTGCGCATACAGTGGAGTAACTAGGTATAAGCTAGCAAGAAAATAAAAAACACTGTATCTTCGGCTTTTTTTTAACAAACTCATAATGTTTCGACTATGCTTATGGTTGAAAACAGGGTATAAATATTTAGCGTCAATAAACAGACGTTCCCGTGTAGTTATGTAGCTTTACAGAAAGAAAGCAATTATTGTTCCGTTCTTATTCGCTTTCTTCAGGAGATTGAAATGGCAGGCATTTTAGACTCAGTTAACCAACGTACTCAATTGGTTGGGCAAAACCGTCTTGAATTATTATTGTTCAAGCTAAGAGGGCGGCAGCGCTTTGGTATTAATGTGTTTAAAGTGAGAGAAGTACTGCAATGCCCTCCTTTAACAAATATGCCTAAGTCGGATGCCTATGTAAGAGGTGTCGCACACATACGTGGACAAACTATTTCTGTTATTGATTTATCAATGGCTGTAGGTGGCCCTGCGATCGAGAATATTAAAGATAGTTTTATCATCATTGCTGAATATAACCGTTCCGTGCAAGGTTTTTTGGTTGGCGGTGTTGAGCGAATTGTAAATATGAATTGGGAAAAAATAATGCCGCCACCGTCTGGGGCTGGCAGGTATTCGTATTTAACAGCAGTGACAGAAATTGAAAATGAGTTAGTCGAAATTCTCGATGTAGAAAAAATATTAAATGAAATTTGCCCGGTAAATACTGAAGTCAGTGCAGCAATAGCTGATGATGGTGAAATTCAAAAAGACTTAGGTGAGCGCATCGTATTTATTGCCGATGACTCAGCTGTTGCTCGTAATCAAGTAAAGCGTGCTTTAGAGCCGTTAGGCGTGCAGACAGAGCTTGCTAAAAACGGGAAAGAAGCATTAATTCGCCTTCGTGAAATAGCAGAACTTGATTGCAAACATGATATTACTGAACGTGTTGGTTTGTTGATTTCAGATGTAGAAATGCCTGAAATGGACGGCTATACTCTTACCGCTGAAATAAAAGCAGATCCAAAGTTAGCCCCACTACATGTTATTTTGCATACATCACTCAGTGGTGTGTTCAATCAAGCGATGATTGAAAAAGTGGGTGCTGATGACTTTATTGCTAAGTTTAATCCGGATGAGTTAGCTACAGCAGTGAAGAAATGGGTTCATTGTGACTAATTTGAAAAGGCGGTGTTACTTTGGAAAATAAGCATTTACAGCAAAGCGAGTACGATCAGTTTCGCTCTTTTTTAGAGCAACAATGTGGTATTGTTTTGGGAGATAATAAGCTTTATTTAGTCAAAAGCAGGCTTGCTCCGTTAATGGTTCGTTTTAATGTTGAGTCATTGTCACAATTGGTCAGTAAAACATTGAGTCCGCATGAACGGCAGTTACGTGCCGCAGTTGTTGATGCTATGACGACCAATGAAACGTTATGGTTTCGGGATCAATACCCGTTTGAACTATTACAAAGTAAGTTATTCCTAGAGCATAAAGAGTTGCGTCGACCATTGAAAATTTGGTCAGCGGCAAGCTCCTCAGGACAAGAGCCATATTCTATTGCCATGTCGGTCGCTGAGTTTCAAGCTAAACAACCGGGTGTATTAAAAATGGGTGCGCAGATCATCGGCACCGATATTTCTAATACCATGTTGGATATGTGTAAACATGCAGAATATGATTCTCTTGCTTTAGCTAGAGGGCTGTCGGTAGAGCGCAGAAAGAAGTTCTTCAAAGATAGCGGCAATGGGATGGCGCAAGTTAACGACTCAATAAAAAAATTAGTGAGTTTTCGACACCTTAATTTATTAGACTCATACGCGCTAATGGGTAAATTTGATATTATTTTTTGCCGTAACGTGCTGATTTATTTTGCTCCAGAGGTGAAAGCTAAAATTATTGCTCAGTTTGCTCAAGCACTTAACCCTAAAGGGTATTTATTTTTAGGCGCATCAGAGTCTATGTCAGGATTAAGTGAAGAATTTGACATGGTACGTTGTAATCCAGGTATTATTTATCAAAAGAAATAGTTCACTCGTATAGGCTGCTAATACCAATATTTTTCAAATTTTATTAAAAATTTGACTCAGTCCCCCCTATAAACGATGTGTTTCCACATCGTTTTTTTAATCAACAAATTAAGCTCATCATAAAACCCTAATCTAGTTGGCTCACCTTTTGCATTAAGCACTTTAAGTCAATTTTTTGGAGATGGTTATGGCTATCAGTTTTGATAAAGCATTTGGAGTTCATCCTCATGCAATGTTGATCCGTTCGCAACGTGCTGAGTTATTAGCAACCAATATCGCTAATGCTGATACGCCGGGCTATAAAGCGAAAGATATCGACTTTGCCACAGCATTGAAAGCGGCAAAAAGCCACCAACAAGGCGGCAATAACATGGTAACAACGAACCCAAACCACATTGCCGGTGGCAGTCGTTATGTTGGTAATAGTGAAATGTTTCGCACGCCAAATCAAGCAGATACAGGTGATGGGAACTCGGTTGATATACAAGTGGAACGGAACTTGTATACAAAGAACTCATTAGAGTATCAGGCAAGCCTGCAATTTATGAGTAGTAAAATTAAAGGCCTTAAAAAAGCCCTCGGTAGTCAAGGAGCCTAAGCATGAGTTTATATAACGTTTTTGATATTTCAGGTAGTGGTATGAGCGCACAAAATGTGCGTTTGAACACAACCGCGAGTAATATTTCAAATGCTAATAGCATTAGCTCAAGCCAAGACAAAACTTATCGAGCGCGTCATCCTGTTTTTGCAGCTGAGCTGATGAAGGCATCAGAATCAACTGGTAATACACAGGGGTCGTCTGTTGGCGTTAAAGTACTAGGCATTGTAGAGAGTAATAAACCACTGCAAATTGAATATAACCCAAATCACCCCAGTGCGGATGAAAATGGTTATATCTACAAACCTAACGTTAATGTCGTTGAAGAAATGGCTAATATGATTTCTGCCTCACGCTCTTATCAAACCAATGTGCAAGTTGCTGATGCAGCTAAGCAAATGTTAAGTAAAACACTGTTGCTTGGGCAGCGGTAATTGAGGGTTAGATTATGAGTAACGACATAAATACTGCATCGTCAAGCTATATAGATTCGCTTCGAGGGCAGGATAAACAAGTTACAAATGAAAAGAAAAGTGATGCCTTAACACAAGAGGATTTCTTTTCATTATTAACGCAGCAACTGTCGTTTCAAGATCCCAGCAAACCTGCTGATAACGACCAAATGATTGCACAAATGACGAACTTTACCATGGCAGAAGGTATCTCAAATTTAAATTCAAAGTTTGAGTCTTTAGCTGCTTCAATGACCTCTAACTCAGCGTTGCAAGCATCAACTCTGGTAGGTAAAAAAGCTTTAGTTGAATCAGATACATTAGATCTTAACAGCAGTGATGATGCCTCGGGCATGATTGCTGTTGAAAATCCCGTTAAAGATTTAAAGCTCAGTATTACAGATGCTTCCGGACAACTAGTGAGAACAATAGAGTTAGGTGATAAACCTGCTGGTGGCTTACGTTTTAACTGGGATGGAAAAAATGATGCGGGTGAGAGACTTCCGCCAGGAGAATACAATATTAAAGCAGAGGGCAGTATGGGTGAAGAATTTACTAGTTTACCCATGGCCTCTTATAAAAATATTGATAGCGTCAATATTAATGGCGCTAACGGTATTATTATTAACACTAAAGAAGGGGCGGTTAAGCTGTCTGATGTCGCAGAAATTGCGTGATAAATTTTATTTATTTTTTAGCCTATTGGCTAAATTTTATAGGTTAGAGGTGAATTATGAGTTTTAATATTGCATTAACCGGCATTGCTGCCGCACAAAAAGATTTGGATGTTACTGCTAATAACATCGCTAATGTAAATACCTTCGGTTTTAAAGAATCGAGAGCTGAATTTGCTGATGTGTATGCATCATCGGTTTTTACTTCGGGTAAAACTAAAAATGGTGATGGTGTGCAAACAGCATCTGTAGCACAGCAGTTTCATCAAGGTTCAACATTAGGTACTAAAAATTCACTCGATCTTGCTATAGGGGGTGAAGGATACTTTGCTCTTAGCAATGAGTTAGGCTCACAAGATAAAACATTTACTCGTGCAGGGGCATTTAAATTAGATAAAGATAACTTTATCGTTGACTCACAAGGTAATTATTTACAAGGTTTTCCTGTTGATGAAGTCAGTGGAGATGCAACATCAGTAAGTTTAACCTCCTCTGGGGCGATTCAAATTCCTGATTCTTCAGGTTCCCCGCGCGCTACCACAAGTGTATATTCGTCATTTAGATTGGATTCGACCAAAGATGCACCGACTATTACACCATTTGATCCAACGCAATCAGGGTCATATACTCACTCTACCTCCACCAATGTTTATGATTCGCTAGGTGAGCCGCATACTATGCAATTGTATTTTGTGAAAACAGATGCAGCTGTTACAGGTAATGCTAATGAGTGGCAAACCTATGCCACGTTAGACGGTCAAGCATTCAATCCTGATGGTAGCTCGCAAGGCGCTACTGGACCATTTAACCCAATTTCAACATTTCAGTTTGATGCGAACGGCTTACCACTTAATACCAATGGAGCCGCAAATACAGGGAATACATTTAACCCTGTTGTGTTAGATGGCACTAATATGACAGGGCTTTTAGGTAATGGTGCTAGCTTTCCTAATAATGTAACTATCAATTGGCGCGACGAAGCAGGTACATCTTCAAAAATACCGACCCAGCATGCAGGCAAGTTTGAAAATAAAGTATTATCTCAAGATGGCGCTGCTGTAGGACGATTGGCAAATATAGACATTGGTGTTGATGGAAAAATTGTTGCTTCTTATAGTAATGGTGATTCTAATTATTTAGGACAAGTTGCGTTAGTCCGTTTTCCCAATTCACAGGGGTTACAACAAGTAGGCAATACGTCATGGAAAAAAAGTTTAACGTCAGGTGACCCTGTAGCGGGTGAAGCAAATTCAGGCGCATTTGGTAAAATCAGCTCATCAGCATTAGAGCAATCAAACGTGAACTTAACCAATGAGCTTGTTGATTTGATCAGCGCACAGCGTAACTTCCAAGCTAACTCGCGTGCACTTGAAGTGAATTCAACACTACAGCAAGCTATTTTGCAGATCCGCTAACCTCGTTTTAATATTTTTTACAATCCGACACCTAGGCTGCTATTTATTAGCAGCCTTTTTTGTTTGTGCTTGATTATTCTTGTAACTTATTACGCCATTTTATTGTGGCACTTATCTTGCATTTATCACGTTATAGATTTTTAACGTGAGTCGATGTTATGGACAAGATGGTCTACATTGCAGCGTCAGGAGCTAAGCAAAGTTTGCGGGGCCTAGCGCTTAAAGCAAATAATTTAGCAAATGCCAATACCACAGGCTTTAAAGCTGACTTTGCGCAAGCGCGCTCAATGCAAGCTTTTGGTGAAGGCTTACCGACACGTGTTTTTACCATGCAGGAGCGGCCAGGCTCTAATATGACTTCTGGCGGTATAGTGCAGACTGGACGTGATCTTGATATTGCTATGAGCGATAAAGGGTGGCTTACAGTGCAAGATGCTTCAGGTAATGAGGCATATACTAAAGTTGGCACGTTGAATATCACCCCTGAAGGCGCTTTGATCACCAGTTCTGGGCGTCAAGTTATTGGCGAAGGTGGGCCGATTATTTTGCCAGTTCCAGTGGAAAAAATAGAATTTAGTGACGATGGTTCAATCCAAGTTCGCCCGCAAGGTGCACCTGCTAACTTTTTAGAAGTTGTTGACCGTTTGAAGGTAATTAAGGCAAATAATTCTGAGCTTGAAAAAGGCAATGATGGTTTATTTCGACCAAAACCTGAATTACTGGATAATGATATATGTGGATTTTGTAACATCTCTAATGATGTGAAAGTGATGAGTGGCACTTTGGAAATGTCAAATGTGAATCCGGTACACGAGATGGTGGATATGATAAGCCATCAACGCCAATTTGAATTACAAGTTAAGTTAATGAAAACGGCTGAAGAAATTGACGAACGTCAAACTCAATTGCTGCGTATTGTTTAACTTTATTGAGAGGACATTAATATGAATCCTGCATTGTGGATAAGTAAAACGGGGCTTGATGCTCAACAAACCGATATTTCGGTTATCTCAAATAATTTAGCCAATGCCAGTACTGTTGGTTATAAGAAAAGTCGTGCTGTGTTTGAAGATTTACTTTATCAAAATATTAATCAGCCTGGGGGGCGTTCATCACAAGATACTGAAATGCCTTCAGGGTTAATGCTCGGTGCTGGTACCAAAGTAGTTGCTAATCAGAAGAACTTTTCTCAAGGTAATATGTTAACCACTGAAAACTCATTGGATTGGATGATATCGGGGCCAGGTTTTTTTGAAGTTTTACAGCCCGATGGTAATATCGCTTACTCTCGAAATGGCCAATTTACCACGGATGAAGATGGTCGTATTGTTACTGCCGGTGCTGGTTTTCCCGTACAGCCAGAAATGAATGTACCTGATGATGCGCAGTCTATTACTGTATCACAAGATGGTGAGGTATCAGTACGTATCTCAGGGCAGCCAGAGAATGTGGTGATAGGTCAGTTAACGATCAGTGACTTTATCAACCCATCAGGGCTAGAGCCGGTAGGCCAAAATTTATATACCGAAACTGCAGTCAGTGGCGCACCAGTGCAAGGGAACCCAGGTTTAGAAGGGCTCGGTACTGTTGTGCAAGGTGCACTTGAAACTTCTAACGTAAATGTAACTGAAGAATTAGTTAACCTGATTGAAACTCAACGGATCTATGAAATGAATTCAAAAGTGATTTCAGCGGTTGATGAAATGATGAGTTATATCAGTCAGCAACTTTAATTAATTCGGAGCAAGGTTATGCGTAATTTATCTATAGTATTAACAGGTGCATTTATTTTGAGTGGCTGTATGACAACCCAAAACCACAGCGTGGTTCAAGATGATCCATACTATGCTCCTATGTACCCAGAGCCTGCCGCAGAGCAAGTTGTGCCAACAGGCTCATTATTTGATAGCAATTTGTCAAACGATTTATATTCAGATAAAAAAGCCTTGCGTACTGGAGATATTATTACAGTTAAACTACAAGAATCGACGCAATCATCAAAAGCTGCGAAAACTGAAACGGATAAACAAAGTGATGCCAGCTTAGATCCTGTCATTGGGTTAGGCGCACTACCAGTTAATATTGGTGGCGATAGCATTCAGTTTGGTGTTGGCAGTGGTGCAAAATTTAAAGGGGATACTAAATCAAATCAATCTAATAGTTTATTTGGTGATATTTCTGTGAACGTTATGCGGGTATTACCTAATGGTAATTTAGTGATCCGTGGTGAAAAATGGCTAACCTTAAACACCGGTGAAGAGTTTATTCGTCTTGAAGGACTTGTTCGCCCGCAAGATGTTACGGCAGATAATACGGTGACCTCTAACAGAATCGCTAACGCTCGGATCCAGTATTCTGGTAAAGGGCAAATGCAAGAGACTCAAACGGCAGGATGGTTAACTCGATTCTTCACTAGCTCTCTGTTCCCTTTTTAAAGGATGTTGATATGAATAGCTTGAAAGCGTTGCTGTGTATATGTTTATTAGCTTGGCATTTTAGTGCTAGCGCTGAACGTATCAAAGATGTTTCAATGGTTGAAGGCGTTCGCTCAAACCAGCTGGTTGGTTATGGTCTCGTGGTAGGTTTACCTGGCACCGGTGAGCAAAGTCGTTTTACTGAGCAAAGTTTTAAAGCCATGCTAAATAGTTTTGGTATAACCATGGCTGCGAATTTAAAACCCAAAATTAAAAATGTAGCAGCGGTTGCTGTGCATGCCGAGTTACCTGCATTTAGAAAGCCAGGGCAAACTATTGATATTACCGTTTCCTCTATTGGTAGCGCGGGTAGCTTACGTGGTGGAACATTATTACAAACCTTTTTGAAGGGGGTTGATGGGAATACTTATGCCATTGCGCAAGGTAGCTTAATTGTCGGCGGATTAGGTGTTGAAGGAGCAGATGGTAGCAGAGTCGTAATGAACACGCCTACAGTGGGACGCATTCCAAATGGAGCAACGGTTGAACGGACAATTAAAAGCCCATTTATGCAAGGCGATTATATTACTTTTAACTTAAATCGTCCTGACTTTACAACGGCGAAACGTTTAGAGCAAACCATTAATGAGTTGGTTGGTCCTGATAGTGCACACGCCCTTGATGCAGCCTCAATTCGTGTGATTGCTCCGCGTGATGCATCACAGCGTGTTGCTTATTTATCAACGCTTGAAAATTTAGAATTTAAACCTGCCGATACCTCGGCTAAAATTATCGTTAATTCACGCACAGGCACTATAGTAATAGGTAAAAATGTAAAGTTACAGGCAGCGGCAATTACCCATGGTGGCTTGACTGTTACGATTGCGGAACAGCAAAATGTATCTCAGCCTAACGCATTAAGTGAAGGGGAAACGGCCGTTACGAATCAAAGTATAATTGATGTTAACGAAGATGATTCTCGAGCCTTTGTATTTAACCCCGGTGTTAGTCTTGACGATTTAGTACGCGCAATTAACGAAGTTGGCGCAGCGCCCGGTGACTTAATGGCAATTCTTGAAGCATTAAAAGAAGCAGGGGCCATCAGCGGTCAACTTGTGGTAATTTAATTATGAAAGACCCTATATAGTAATATCTTGTTGGCGTAAATATTGCATTGTTAATTTCATTATTAATCACTGTGTCAAATTGCTGATGGATACTAATCATCTCGATAAACAAAACTTCTTTGATTTAGGCAATCTTAATACTTTACGCCAAGATGCCTTAAAAAGTGATGCCTCGCCAGAAGCATCAAAAGAAGCATTAAAAAAAGCAGCGGCACAATTTGAATCTATATTTACACAGATGCTGCTTAAAAGCATGCGCAAGGCAAATGAGGCCTTTGAAGATAAAGACAGCCCGTTCAATTCCAGCGGCGTAAAGTTTTTTGAAGAAATGCACGACCAGCAACTGTCTGTTGATCTCTCTTCAAAAGGCTCATTGGGATTAGCGGATCTTATTGTGCAACAGCTTTCTCCTGACGCAAAAGGCTTTACTCCAAGTTCTGTACTTCGCACAGCTGATAATTTTAGCAGTGATCGTCGTGCCAGTGGTAACAGTAGCGATATGGCGAAAGAGGCATCCGCTGTTAGTGATAGCCAAAAGACCCAACAAAAACCGCAGTTTGAAAATGCAGAAGATTTTATTAGTAGTGTTTGGGAGCATGCGAAAACGGCGGCTGAAAAAATAGGTTTGAACCCCGCAGTAATGGTTGCCCAAGCGGCACTCGAAACTGGTTGGGGCAAGCATATTATTAATAAAAGTGACGGTAATAGCAGCTTTAACTTGTTCAATATCAAATCAGATAGAAGCTGGCAAGGCGAGAAAGCCAATAAAGTGACACTCGAATTTGAGCAAGGCACACCTGTTAAAAAACAAGCTAGTTTTCGTGCATACGACTCTATTAAAGACAGTGTGAACGACTTTGTGCAGTTTTTGACAGAAAACCCACGCTACCAAGAAGCGCTACAAAATACTGCAAAACCAGCAGCCTTTTTAGATTCACTTCAAAAAGCTGGTTATGCCACAGATCCCAATTACGCTGACAAAATTAAGCAAGTGTTAAACCACACAGAGCTTAAAACATTGGCGACATCATTGGTTCGCCAAGGAGTAAATTAACATGTCATTTAACTTATTTGACATTGCAAGCTCAGGAGTTCGTGCTAACTCTGAGTTACTGCAAACCACCAGTAAGAACATTGCCAATGTGAATACGGTGGGTTATGTACGCGAGCGTACAGAGCATATGACCATGATTGATAACCAAGTCGGTCGTGGAGAAACCTATCGTTTATTAAATGAGTTTGCACAAAAGCAACTCAATCGTGATACCTCAAATAAAACCTTTTTTGATCAATTTGTTACTGAGGCAAGTCGGGTTGATACTCTGTTTTCTGAAGAATCAAATAGCTTGTCTACCAGTGTTAATTCTTTTTTTAACAATATTCAAGAAAGTTTAAATCAGCCATCTTCAACAGTTGCACGTTCTTTAGTGATGACTGATGCACAAAATTTACTCGATCAAATGGATAGGCTCTCAGGTATCGTTTTTGATCAGAAAAATATTGTAAACGAGCAACTCGAGATTTTCTCGGATGAAGCCAATACTTTAATTCAAAATATTAGCAGCTTGAATAAGCAAATAGCGACCGTAAATGGCACCCGTAACGAAGCAGATTCAAGCACTATGTATAACGAGCGAGATTTAGCTATTCGCAAGTTATCTGAGTTAATAGATGTAGAAACACTGGATGGCCCTAATGGCGAAAAGCTTGTTTTCATGGGCACTGGTGAATCATTAGTCATGCAAGATGGTGCCTTTAATTTATTTTCGATGACAGGTGATCCAGATCCTAATTTTAAAGAATTACACCTTGATATAGATGGCGGCAAAGCCGTGCCGCTTGAGGTGGATGCGAGTAAATTAAAAGGCAAAATAGGTGGTTTGCTGGCGTTTCGTGATGACATATTAGTCCCTGCGCAAAATCAACTTGGGCAAATGGGACTTGCGATTGCGGATGCGTTTAATCAGCAAAATCGTTTAGGTATGGATGGCAATGGTGAACTCGGTGGGGATATTTTTGCTATTCCGACTGTGGGAGCTTATGCCTATCAAGCCAATACGGGTAATTCGAGTATGACGGCTACCTTAGAGCCGGGCAAAGGCAGCGAAATGCCTGCTAGTGACTTTATTGTTACTTATACCAGTGGCACAACTGTTGAAATACAGCCTGTTGATAATAAAGGAGAGCCATTGGGTGCACCTTCAACTGCTGATATTGTCGCAGGGGTTATTGATTCATCGACTGTCACTGGTGGAGAATCGTTTGGCTTACAATTAAATGTGTCGGGTGGTGGCGCTGTGGGCGATCAATTTTCAGTAAAATTAAATGCACAGGCGGCATCAAGTTTGACACTCGCCACAGATAGGCCTGAAGCATTGGCATTGGCATCACCTATTCGTACAGCTGATGATATCAATAATACTGGTAATGCCAATATATCTGCAGGTGTAGTAAGCAGTGTAACGAGTGGCGGGTTTTCAGCAACCAGCCCACCAGGTTTGGCCAATGGTGATATTAGTATTGTTAAAACTGCAAATGCGAATGAATATACGCTTACGGATGGAAGTGGCACCGCAACATTTACCATCACTCCTCCTGCTGAGAACATACTCGCTCAAGCGGGCGCGCCTTATGATAGCTATGGTTTTGATTTTAATATTGAGGGCACACCAGCTATAGGTGATAGCTTTACTTTGGAGTTCAACGAAGGCGGATTTGATGATAACCGCAATGGCTTATTGTTGGCAGGACTGCAAAGTGGTGAGTTAGTGCGGCAAAATGTGACTACAACCGCATCGGCTGATAACCATAAAACATTTAATCAAGCTTATGCAGGGCTAGTCACTGATATTGGGGTGGTAACTAATCAAGCTATGACTAATGGCGCTGCATTTGATGCATTAGCCCAGCAGTCAGAGGCGTGGTATGAGTCACTGTCAGGAGTGAATTTAGATGAAGAAGCGGCCAATTTATTACGTTTTCAGCAGTCTTACGCAGCTTCGGCACAAGTACTTTCAGCTGCTCGTACAATTTTCGACACTTTACTTAGTGCGGCGAGGTAATTATGCGTTTATCAAATAACCAAATGTATCAAAATAGCTTAAACTCTATTTTGAATAACCAACAGAATGTTAATAAAGCGCAAGAGCAAGTTAATACTCAGAAGCGAGTATTGACCGCAGCTGATGACCCATCGGCAACAGCACGGGCATTATTGTATACCGACCGTATTCAAGCAAATGAACAGTATAGTAAAAATATTACTATGATAACGAGCCGTTTAAAGACTCAAGATAGTGTGCTGGAAAATATTAAAGGCTCACTTGAAAAAGCTTATACATTGGCAATTCAAGCAGGTAATGGGGTTTATACGGATATAGATCGCGAAGGCATTGCAGAGGAACTTAAATCGATACAAAGTAGTGTGCTTGATTTAATGAATGCTAAGACTGAAGATGGGAAGTATATATTTTCAGGCTATCAGGATAACACGCAAACTTATTCTCTGGATTCATCAACTGGCAAATATGTGTATGGCGGTGACCAAGGTCAGCACAAGATTAAAGTAGCCGAAGGTGTGGAGATAAAATCAAGTGATAACGGCTTTGATACCTTCGAAAAGGTCAATGCGCGTTTAAATGTTGCCTCTAATGATGGTGTTGCATCAGGTGGCATCACCAGCGCTCAAGTATATGTACGAGAGCAAGCACAATTTGATGCATTTCATAAAGCCAACTATAACGCAGATCCTAGCGCTGCAGCTGGAGCAAACACGTTTAATATTATTACAACCGCCGGCAGCCCAAATTCATATTCAGTTGAGCAAGGCGGCAATGTTATTGAGTCAGGCACTTTTGATGGTTCAACTCTTAAAGTCGCTGGTATGGAAATTAGTATGAACCCAGTTGCAAATGGGCAAGTTGATTTCACACTTGAGGCTCCGCAAAAAGAAAACGTGTTAAATACGCTAAGTGACTTAATCGCAGGACTCACCGACCCA
Organism: Pseudoalteromonas arctica; assembly: GCF_012927645.1. Taxonomy (GTDB): domain Bacteria; phylum Pseudomonadota; class Gammaproteobacteria; order Enterobacterales; family Alteromonadaceae; genus Pseudoalteromonas; species Pseudoalteromonas arctica_A. Next base: position 20,015 of record NZ_JABBMT010000005.1, read on the forward strand.
ACATTGAGTCAAGACGATTATGATCAAGTACTCGCGGCTGCGATGATCCAAATTGATAACAGTAAAAATACTGTATCTTTAACTCAAGCAGGGTTAGGGGGACGATTAAATACCACTGAAAAAATCACCCAATCGAATAGTGATCTTGATGTGAATAATAAATCATCGCGAGCAGATTTAGTTGAACTTGATATGGCAGAAGCAATCACAGAGCTCACTAAGCAAGAAACGGCACTGCAAGCTTCACAGGCAACTTTTGGCCGCTTAGCTAAACTCTCATTGTTTGATTACTTATAAGTAAGCTATAAGAACACCAAGAGTAAGGCAAAACATTGCCTTACTCTGCTATTTTCCCACCTTCTAAGACTCTTACCTTTATTATTTAATTACTTAGCTGATACTGCACTAGAACATCTTTAGTTAACCGCATTGCGTTGTTTTCGATGTGTGATAATTGTTTTATGTCGCTAAAAGTTAATTAATAACAATAAGATAATAAAATAATTAAAAAAACTTAAAAAAAAGCTAAAGGATTTTTCGAGCAGACCGATAACTTAATTAACCAAGCAAAGCGTTGTAAATAACAACCACTGCTTAATCTAAGTAAGTTTGAGAGTAAATGATAAGTTTACTTCGGGAGAGATAATCATGGCTTTATATGTAAATACAAATGTTAGTGCATTAAACGCACAAAGACAATTAAACAATTCTGGTAATGCACTGGATACATCATTTCAACGTTTATCGTCAGGTTTTCGTATTAACAGTGCGAAAGATGATGCGGCTGGTCTACAAATTTCTGACCGTTTAACATCACAAATTAACGGTTTGAACCAAGGTAACCGTAACGCGAACGATGGTATTTCACTAGCACAAACAGCTGAGGGTGCATTAGACGAAGTAACATCAATGTTCCAACGTATCAGAACATTATCACAGCAAGCAGCTAACGGCTCAAATACTGATGAAGACCGTTTAGCAATTCAGGAAGAAATCCGTTCACTATCTGAAGAGGTGAATCGTGTTGCTGCTGATACTACTTTTGGTGGGCAAAACTTACTTGATGGTACTTATGATGCTAAGTTTCAAGTAGGGGCTGATGCAGTGCAAACAATCGGTTTTAGCATGAAAGATGTAGGTACCGACACGACGCAAACAGATGGTAGTGGTTACTCTATTGAAGTTAATAACGGATTTACGCTTTCAGGTGTTGCGGGGATTGCAGCATCAATTGGTGGTGACACGCTTTCCGCTTTGGCTGATGGTATAAGTGATATCTCAGGTGCTGCTAATGATTACTCGTTCTCTACAACGTTTACCGCAGATGGGATAAGTGTTTCATCACAAGCGAATGCACAAGCAGTATTTGCAGGTATGGATGCAATGATTGCCGTGGTTGATAAAAAACGTGCAGAGCTAGGTGCTGTGCAAAATCGTTTTCAATCTACGATCCGTAATCAATCGAATATCTCTGAGAATTTAAGTGCGGCGCAATCGCGTATTAAAGATACTGACTTTGCACAAGAAACAGCAAACTTAACAAAAATGCAGATTCTACAACAGGCTAGCCAAACAATTCTTAGTCAGGCTAATCAGCGTCCACAGGCTGCATTAAGTCTTCTAGGTTAACAACTGATTTATTAATTGTGAAGCGACGTCAATTAATTGACTGAGAATGTAGCGCCTTTGTCTAATGGGGTATTAACAAAGGCGCTGAAACGGATTGATAAAGCGGAGGTGCTTAAAAATCCTGTATTGTTCTAACATTTGTAAGAACATAATTGTTAAAGCACAAACTATGCCAATAGTAAGTGTTATACATACCCACTCTCAAACTTATCTTCAAAGGGCCTTATAGGCCCTTTCCTCGTTTTTTATAATTCAATGCACTCTATCTATAAAGTTGGCCTAAAGATTGCTGAATACTTATTAAGTTTTTAAATTAACCTGCAAAGTGGCAGTTTTTTGCCCCAGGCCAACTTTAGTTTGCCACTGTAACGAGTCACTTTGTCAAAACACCATTCATTACAAGAATGGCTTTAATTTGACAGATAAGAAGAGAGTTTATTATGGCTTTATATGTAAATACTAATGTTAGTGCGTTAAATGCACAGCGTCAGCTATCAAATACGGGAAATGACTTAGATACGTCATTTAAACGTTTATCATCAGGGCTACGTATAAATAGTGCTGCTGATGATGCCGCTGGTTTGCAAATATCGGATCGTTTACAATCGCAAATTTTAGGCTTAAACCAAGGTAATCGTAATGCTAATGACGGTATTTCTCTAGCGCAGACAGCTGAAGGTGCGTTGGAAGAGATTACTAATTCATTCCAACGAATAAGAACACTCTCACAACAAGCTTCGAATGGTTCTAATACCGATGAAGATCGCCTAGCTATCCAAGAAGAGATCCGCCAATTATCTGCAGAGGTTAATCGAGTTGCAGCCGATACCACATTTGGTGGTCAAAACTTATTAGATGGAAGTTATTCGGCAAGTTTTCAGGTTGGTGCTGATGCTGTGCAAACGATTGGCTTTAGTATGCAGTCAGTAGGTGAAAATAGTGCCGGAACTCCTAACTCAATTGTGGGTAATGATGGTTTTACGCTTTCAGGAATTGCGGGTATTGCAAGTGCTGTTAGTGGGAATGGTTACGGTGTATTAGCTGCTGGCATCAGCTCTATAGGCGGGGTTGCTGCTACAGCAATTACTTTTGCTGATATATTTACGGCTGATGGAATTACTGTTTCATCACAAGCTAATGCGCAAGCAGTGTTTGCTGGTATGGATGCATTAATTGCTGTTGTTGATAAAAAACGAGCTGAATTAGGTGCGGTACAAAACCGTTTTCAGTCAACCATTCGTAACCAAGCAAATATATCTGAGAATTTAGCCTCTGCTAAATCAAGAATTAAAGATGCTGATTTTGCAATGGAGACAGCTAACTTAACTAAAAACCAAATTTTACAACAAGCGAGCCAAACAATATTAGGTCAAGCAAATCAAAGGCCTCAAGCAGCATTAAGCTTGTTACAGGGTTAAAATTAAATAAAAGTTAAATAAATTTATAAATAAAGCTAAAGTTTCCGTTTTATCTGACGATAACTGACTTAGAGAACTAAAAATCTAGGACTCTCAGTCTGGAGTAATAACAGGGTAGGGGTATCCCGTTGTTATTCTATTTAAAATGATAAAGCGGAGGCTATTATGGCTTTATATGTAAATACTAATGTGAGTTCATTGAACGCACAACGCCAGTTGATGAAATCTGGTAACTCGCTCGATACATCCTTTCAACGCCTATCATCAGGTTTTCGTATAAATAGCGCGAAAGACGATGCTGCAGGCATGCAAATATCGAATCGTTTAACTTCTCAGGTTAACGGTTTAAATCAAGGAAATCGTAATGCCAATGATGGTATTTCTTTAGCTCAAACTGCTGAGGGCGCTCTTGATGAAGTAACATCAATGTTTCAACGTGTTCGAACGCTTGCGCAACAAGCGTCAAATGGTTCGAATACTGATGAAGATCGTTTAGCGATCCAAGAAGAGATTCGTTCATTATCAGAAGAAGTAAATCGTGTAGCTAAAGATACTACATTCGCAGGGCAAAACTTACTTGATGGCACTTATGATGCTAAGTTTCAAGTCGGGGCTGATGCAGTGCAAACAATCGGTTTTAGCATGAAAGATGTAGGTACCGACACGACGCAAACAGATGGTAGTGGTTACTCTATTGAAGTTAATAACGGATTTACACTTTCAGGTATTGCGGGGATTGCAGCATCAATTGGTGGTGACACGCTTTCCGCTTTGGCTGATGGTATAAGTGATATCTCAGGTGCTGCTAATGATTACTCGTTCTCTACAACGTTTACCGCAGATGGGATAAGTGTTTCATCACAAGCGAATGCACAAGCAGTGTTTGCTGGTATGGATGCAATGATTGCGGTAGTTGATAAAAAACGTGCAGAACTCGGTGCTGTGCAAAATCGTTTTCAATCAACGATTCGAAATCAATCTAATATCTCAGAAAACTTATCTGCTGCACAGTCTCGTATCAAAGATACTGACTTTGCTGCCGAAACAGCTAATTTGACTAAATCACAAATATTACAACAAGCAAGCCAATCTATTTTGAGTCAAGCAAACCAGCGTCCACAAGTAGCATTATCGTTACTAGGCTAGACGGTTAATTAGGTCATTATTGAGATATTGTCTCGGTAATGACTTATACTTTGTTTGTATTTTGAAGGAGAGCTACTATGGCTGACTTAGGTGGAATAATTAAATCGAGTGAAAACGTCACCGCTAATTCATCTTTTACAAATAAAAATGAGTTAAACGAAGCAAGTAAAAAAGCAACTGTTGAACAAGCTGGTACAAAAATTGCTGGTAGAGAGCCCGCACTTGTTGATGATAGTCAGCAACTTGATTCTGAAAGTGAAAGAAAAGCATTGATCGACGAAGTGAAAGAAAACTTAGAGAAATTAAATAAATATATACCTGTGACGGCAACAAATTTGAAGTTTGAATTTGATGAGCAGGGCGATCCGCCAATAATCAAAGTGTTTGATAAAACAAGCGAAGAAGTTATTCGTGAAATTCCAACTGAAGAGTTTAGAGAAGTTGCTAAAGCTTTAGATGAATTTGCCGATAAACTTACTAGCAAAGGTTTGTTACTAAATCAAACCGTATGATATTTTTTGGAACAGATAGTAGGAGAGAAGTATGCCACTTATAACATCTGCAGGTATTGGATCTGGGCTGGATCTCGAAAGTATCATTAAAGCAACTGTTGATGCCGAAAATGTTCCAAAAATGAATGCTTTTGCAAAAAAGGATAAGTCGTTAGAAGTTGAATTATCTTCAATAGGAGAGATAAAGTCTGCGTTATCCAAGCTACAAGACACAATAAAAAAGCTAGCAGATCCTGATAATTTCAATAAACGCATAGCCAATATTAGCCAACCTACTAGTGACGACGGCGATTTAATTGCTGTTACACCGACAAAAGATATTACGCCTGGTAATTTTAAAATTGAAGTTTTAGCACTTGCTCAAGGCAGTCGCGCGACATCAAATGCTGGTTTGTTTACGGCAACGGATGATGTGGTTACTGCTTCTGGAGGCACCTTGTCATTTGCTGCTGGAGACAAAAGCTTTGACCTAACTCTCGATGCAGGTGCGACATTAGCTGATTTGCGTGACGCAATTAATGACTCGGATGATAATTTTGGTGTAACAGCAAATATAATAAATACTGGTACAGAGTCAAAGTTGGTTCTTACTTCAAGTGTAAGTGGCGCTAATAATGACTTGGTAATCACCAATGATAATGCTGAGCTTGATAATGTATCCACTGATGCTAATGGTGGAGCTCCTAATAGCGGTGGTATTGGTATAGCAGATGAAAATAAAGCAAAAAGCGCAGTAATTAAAGTTGATGGTATTGAGATTACCAATGACACCAATACGTTTAAAGATGCTGTACAAGATATGACGATCACCGCTAAACGACAAAGCGTTGATGGAGAGACGGCAAAGTTGGCTGTTAGCTATGACCGTGAGAGCGTTACAACATTAATTGATGAATTTATTGCTAATTATAACAATGCTATAGGGCAGTTAGGTCTGCAATCGAGAGTCGGTAAACCTTTAAATAGCGATGCAACCATTCGTACTTTGAGCTCGCAAATGGTCAATATGCTTTCTACAAATTTAACGGATGCAGGGCCTTTCACAAGTATTTTCGATATTGGCTTGGGTGTTGATAAGAAAGGTTATCTAGAAAAATCAACTTTAGTCCGCAGTTTAAATACAGCAATGGATGAAAATTTTGATGATATCGGAAAGGCTTTTGCTGGTGAAAATGGTGTTGCTAAACAGTTCGAATCTTTTTTAGATAATTACGTAAGTTCAAAAGGCATTTTAAAGCAAAGAGAAGATAATTTAAATACACAGGTCACTGATTTAGAAGATGATGTGCTAAAGCATGAATTTAGAATGACCGAATTAGAAAGTAGGCTTAGAAAGCAATATGCGGGTTTAGATGTGTTACTGGCGCAAATGCAATCAACACAACAGTACTTAGGAGCGCAGCTTGCGAGCTTACCTGGATTTACAAGAAACAAATCATAAATGAATTTTGATTTAAAAGGGTTTTAATATGTATAACGCCAAAGTAAAAAATTATCAGAAAGAAGCACTCAAGACCCGTGTTGCCGGTGCTGATCGCTATGAAATAATTCAAATGTTAATGGCGGGTGCGATTGAAAAAATGGTGATGTCTAAAGTTGCTATTGAAAGAAAACATATGGAAGCGAAGGCCGAACATTTATCTAAAGCGACTGCTATTATTGAAGCCTTAAGGGGCTGTTTAGATTTTAAAGTTGGTGGTGAAGTGACTGATAATTTATATGCACTTTATTCTTATATGATAGATCGCTTAGTTGATGCAACAATAAAAAATGATCCTGCAATTGTTGAAGAAGTATCTAATTTATTGAAAGAAATAAAGTCTGCTTGGGATGCTATTCCTCACGACGTTCGAGAAAAAACACTTAGTGAAAATGGTATAGATGCTAATGTCGGCTAGTTTATTGTCTCAGTTAGCCCCCGATTTGTCTGTAATTAATCAATATTTAGCTGAAGGTGATATAGAGTCAGCTCAAAGTAAGTTACTATCAATTGATAGAACATTGAAAGCACTCTTTGCCTCACCTGAGAATCTCAGCGAAAACGATGTGTTATTTTTATCGGATTTTTCAATCAAATTGAATACTACGGTATTAGAAATAAGCCTCAAAAAACAGCAGGCTGCAAAAGAACTTGGTGTTCATATTAATACGCAAAAAAAAATAAATGTGTATAAAAATATCAAGTAGGTAACCGACATGATAAAGAATATAGATATTAATAACGAGCTTGAGCACATCTCAGAAAAACTTGAAAAAACTATTAAACATCAAGAAAGAGAGGCGATTTTTTCTACAGAAGCAAATGAGCGATTTGAAAAGAATTTTGAGTGTTTTGCTGAATTTTTCCCTGATATAGCAATAGCAATAAAAAACTTTAAAACCAAAGATGACTTTTGCTTACATGTTACAGAGTCCGGGCATGGTAATTTTATACCAAGTGGTGGAAGTACTTTACTTTATTCACAAGACCCAATGGCCCAAACTAAAAAACAAATACATATGCAAACTTCAAACCCCGCGTTCAGTTTTACTGATTACACGGGCTATCCAGAAAACGATGATGATACTCGTATTCATATTCGATACATGACCAAATTAACTCAATTTATGAAAAATGTTAGGGCTGAAGATAAGCCTCGACTAGGTAAATTACCCTCTTCGTTTCCTTCTGCTATTATTTTTGGTATCGGACTCGGTTATCATGTTCCGCTTCTTTTGGAGCAAACTCAATTTGATTATACCTTTTTAGTTGAACCAGATTTTGAACAATTTTTTGCGAGTTTATTTTGCACTGATTGGTTTGAAGTTATAAATAAAGTCAATACTGATGGGGGATGTCTATTTTTTCACTTAGGTGTAGATCATGAATCCTTTATAACGGATATTGAAAAAATAGCTGAAGATATCGGGGCGTTTTCCTTAGTTCGTAGCTTTTGTTATCAACATACACCTGGGGTTGAATTAAACGATTTAATTAAGCAATGGAGTAATGATTACTTTCGTTTTCAGTTTGGTCATGGTTTCTATAACGATGCAATAACAGGTCTAGCCCATTGTATCCACCATATTCGAAATAAAGCTGCGTTACTAACGAAGACGACCCAGGAAATGGACTTTGATACGCCTATATTTATCGTTGGTAATGGTCCATCACTGGATGAGGCTGAAGTTTTTTTAAAAAATAACCATCAAAAAGGGATCGTAATTGCTGCGGGAACGGCCATAGCGTCATTATATAATAAGGGTATCCCAGTTGACTTCCACGTATTAGTTGAACGGCCATATTCGAACTACAAAATTTTTGGTGATATTTTCCCTGCTGATGAATATAAAAAAGTGAATTTGTTGGGTCTGAATACCTTATATCCCGATACTAATAAACGTTATAAATGGGCAGGAATAGCGGGAAAAGGTAATGAGGCGGGGACATGTTTAATGGAAGTTTTATGTCTTACCCATATATATCAAGGCTTGCCGCTAATTCCTTTTTGCAACCCTGTTGTGGCAAATGCAGCTCTTTCATTTTTTTTACACATGGGGTTTCGTAATATTTATCTGTTTGGTGTTGATAACGGCAAACAGTTATCTGGTTCTCATCATAGTAAAGATAGCATCTATAAAGTAAATAACGATGATGATACGCTAGGGTATACATGCTTAGAGTTCGATGGAAGAGTGTTGAAAGGGAACCTAAGTGAGAGTGTAATAACAAATGATTTGTTTTTTGTGGCTCATGTGCAATTGGAGAAATTGTTAGCACATTATAAAGTAACAAGCTGTATTAATGTTGGTCATGGTGCCAAGCTTCAAGGGGCTATTCCGACAGCGGTAGAACATTTGATAGATATAGAAAGAGAGATAGATAAAGATCTGGCTATAAGCAATATAAAGAATGATTTTTTTACAGAATTGCCAATCGATGATGTTGAAGATAGGTTCATTGCTATTGATAAGCTTGAAGAGATCTGTGAACATTTATTATCAATTATTGATGAGAATATTACTGAACGTGCCACTGCGGCGAAACAGCTACAGCGTCAAGCAAGATATGTTTATTCGTTAAAAGGCACTACTCTTGGGCACATTTTTCACATTATAAAAGGCTCACTGTTATATTATCACTGCCCGATGATTACGCTTTTGTATCAATATGAAGACGAAGTATTTTGTTTAGAAAAATATAAACAGCTAAATAAGTTATGGAAATGTTATATCCAAGAGATAATGGCTGATTATAAAATCCACTATGATGAAAAATGTGACTTAGGAAAGGAATAATAGTGACAGATTACCAAGAATCAGAGGCTTTCTACAGTGAGTTATTTGATGAGCTTTTCCCTATTCTTCGTTCTATAACAGGTCCAGGCTTACGACAAAGTTATAGTATTCTCTCGCGGTATATGCCACTTAATATTTCTTCTATTGCTTCTGGTGAAAAAATATTTGATTGGACTGTACCTAAGGAGTGGCATTGTGAAGATGCTTATTTATTAGGGCCTGATGGAGAGAAAATTGCTGATATGCAGCGATTGAATATTGAGGTCGTTAATTACTCAGAATCTGTAGAAATAGAGCTTAGCCTTGAAGAGCTTCAAAAGCACTTATATAGCCTACCTGAGCAGCCAACGGCAATCCCTTATGTTACTAGCTACTATAAAAAGCGTTGGGGTTTTTGTATCGCTCATGAAATACGTGAACAACTTAAAGAGGGAACATACAAAGCTGTAATTAAGAGTCAGTTTGTAGATGGTTCGTTGGATATCGCCCAATCAGTTTTAAATGGTGAATCAAAACAAGAAGTATTACTAAGTTCATATCTATGTCATCCATCAATGGCGAATAATGAGCTGAGCGGCCCTTTAGTTCTTTTAGGCTTATTTAATCGTATTAAAAAATGGCCAAAACGTCGTTACTCCTACCGTTTTGCATTACACCCTGAAACAATAGGTAGTTTAGGATTGCTTCATTTAATGGGGGAGCATTTTACTGCAAACATGGTTTCTGGACTGGTTATTAATTGTATGGGTGGAGAACCTGAAAAATTAGTTTTTAAACATAGTCGGAATGATAATGGTATGCTAGATAAACTTTTATATCATCTAAATCAACATGATTATAACCATGAAAACATACAATTTAGTCCTTTAAGTGGTTCTGATGAAAGGCAATATAATTCTCCCGGCTTTCAATTGCCAGTGTGCTGTGTCAGCCGTAGTTTTCATTCTGGCTACCACCAGTATCATACTTCCCTTGATACTAAAGCGTTTATGGGAATAAAACCACTGCTTGATAGTATTGATCAATTAGAGAAAATATTTTTGGCGTTTGAACAAGCTGCGACTTTTGAGAATACACTACCTTTTGGTGAACCTAACTTAGGTAGTAAAGGGTTGTATCCAACGTTAAGTTTTTTTAGTAAAGAGCGTGTAAGCCAACTCGATGAGCTTAATCACATTAAGATGTTATTAAATTATAGTGATGGAGAGCACGACTCTATTGATATTGCGGATAAATATGGATGCAGTGTTTTAGATATGGCGTCTGCAATTGACAAGCTAGAGCAACAAACACTCTTGGTCATGAAGTGAAATGGGTAATTGGCAGAATATTTATCAGCAGGGCAGGCAATTAAATAAATACCCTTATGATGCAATCGTATCATTGGTGATGCGATTAAGGCACACTAATTCAAGTTTAAGCGCATTAGAGTTAGGCTGTGGTGCTGGAAATAATATCGTTTTTATGGCTGAAGAGGGAGTTGATGTTGCTGGTATTGATATATCTTCAGTTGCTTTAGATTTTGCTCAAGAGCGTCTAACAAGGTTACAACTTAAAGCTGATTTAGTTAATGGTCATTTTACTCAGTTACCTTGGCAAGATAATTCGTTCGACTTAGTGATAGACAGAAGCGCTTTAAACTGTGTTCCTCGCTCAGATATTTTAGTTGCCCTTAGTGAATCTTACCGAGTGTTAAAACCAGGCGGTTGTATATTTTCTATTATGTATGCTGATACTCATCCTGCATTTATAAACTCAGGATATCAGCATGATGGGTTTGCGCGACAATTTTCGCCGGATTATTTCTCTGACATTGATGGCCTATTTTTTGCTTCTAAAGCAGATGTTTGCGAACTATTCAGTAAATTTGCAATAACGCAGCAATCGTATGATGTTTCTTATGATCAGAACGATAAGATCACTTCTGCACAAAGAAGTATCGTTGCATATAAATCACCTATTGCTCAAATTACGTAATCATGAGTGGTTATCATATAGCTACTACTTACTAGTTTCTGGAGAATTATTATGCGAAATTCAGCTATCGTTGTTGGTGGTGGGGTATGTGGTTTAATGGCGGCATTACTACTCAAACAGTCTTTTAAAAAAGTTACAATAATTGAGCAAAGTGAGCGTGTTGGGGGATTATTTTGTTCTATAAAAGATGAGTTAGGTGCATATTATGATATGGGATCACATATACCGAACGCAACGGGCATAGAAGCGCTTGATACTCTGTTATTTGGCGAGCTAGAAAATCGTGATTACTATTGGCACGTAATAGAAAAACTGCAATCAGGTAATTACTTCGCCGGTGAATGGGATTTAAACTCTCCGTTTCCAGATAGTCACAAACTGCCAAGCGAAGAGTATTATCAAGGTTGTGCTGAGCTTATTCAAGCAACCTCTTCTAGTGGCAGTTCGCTTATACTCCCTTATTGCGAAGAAACATTAGGTAAGACGTTTACCCAGCATATAATCAAACCAATTCTGTATAAGCTCTATGGTAAACATACAGATTTAAATACATTAACGGTCGCTGCAGGACTGTTTGGCTTTACTCGCATACTTGCTTTTGAACCAGATGTTGCAAATGCACTGAAAAATATCCCTATTTTTGACGCTAAAATTGGATATCAAACGCTAGCGCATTTTCATGAACGACAAACTAAAGACAACTCTAAAACCCCAAATTACTTTTATCCATTAGAAAATAAAGGGATTGAGGCTTGGGTTGAGTATTTAGTAACTAAACTTAAAAGCGCTGGAGTTGAGATTGTACTTTCTTCATCAATAGAGAAGATAGAAACTAATGGGCGGCAGATCACGGGAGTGAAGCTTATTAATAAAACAGAAGTCCTTGATTGTCAGTTGTTATTTTGGAGTGCCCCTCCATTTATTGCTTTAAAAGCATTAGGCTTACCTTTAATTTATAACAAGCCAGAACTTAGAACTGCTATTGTATTTCATCTGAATTTTGACTTGCTTTTACTTGACCAAAAATCGCATTATTTATGGGTGTGGGATCATCAAACGGATATATTTAGGTTGACGTTATACCCTAACCTCAGCACTAAAAGTCAGCATGCGAACTTGTCGGCAGAAATATTATGCAGGCCAGAAGAGGTGGAGCAGTATGACGTGGATGAAATTGTGAATACATTAAAGAAAATGCAAGTTGTCGGCCAAGATGCTACATGTATCAGTCATATTAAACAGGTCATACATGGCACTTTTCCTGTGCCAACTTTAGAATTTGAAAAAAATAATCAAGCTAATTTTGATACATTAAAAAACAGTGTCGATAATATAATTATTTCAGGCAGATCAGGCGGTAAACAATGGCGACAAGCTGATGTACTTGTTGCCGCATATAACGATATAAACAATTATTTATCGACAGAATAAGAGACTTCTTTTCCATTATCAAAACGATATAGTTCAGATGGGTTACAGTTGAGCAATGCAAATTGGTTATCAGCAACAAAGTCTTTTACAAAATGATAAAGTTCTTTCATTTTTATTGTATAGATAAATGATCTTCCAAGTTGGGCTTGTTTCATAACCCCTGATTTTAATAATGCAGCTTCTAATTTGGAATAGTCTTCCCTATAGGCATTATTTATAGGGAAGCAAAAGTGGTAAAAAGTACCGTTTGCTTCTTCTCCATTTGTGAGTGTTGTCACACCGGTAAAGGGCTTATTAAAACGATAGTTCAAACCTAACATTGCTTCTATTTGAACAATCACCGTGGCGACTCTAAGACCAATGCCTTGCAGTACAAGCACTGTATCTTGTTCTATTAACCTACTAAACGTTGAGTGCTCTGCAAAGGCATAATATTCAGGCTTTTTGGGTAAACAAATTTTTGCCGCATCAGGGCCTAAACCGCATATAGAGAACAAAGGGTGTCCAGAGCGTACTACATTTTTTTGTTGTCTAAACCACTCAGGCCAATACCCTAAGACACATTTTTGTGAGCGTAAATCTTCTTTGCGACTGCGTGGAAATTGATAATTAAACGCTGGCATAAATATATTACCGTTATCACCAACTGCAGTTTTAAAGCAGTTTAGGAGCGCCTTAGGCACTTCTTTTACTGAGTGATTTTCTATAGCGCCAAGTGTAAATAATGAAGAGTGTATAAACACACTGTCATTCATGTTGATACCAACTGAATGTAATGTTGCGATAATTTGTTCTTGGCTGATACTTCTCACAAAAAGTCCTCATTACCGAAAGCTGCTTTAACTTCGTCGTAGATAGTATCAATTCTTTTTGAAAAAGCGGGATCTTTCCACGGCTTGCCTGATAGAATCATCCATTCATATTTAGCAATAAACTTTTTTTTCTGTGATTCATCTAAGGTATCAATGAAGCCCCCCATTTTTTCTTTGAGGCGGTCTACAAGTTCCTTTAAACATCTAAAGATAAACACAACTTCAGGATCACGTAACAATGGTTTCATAGAAACTGTAAGTTCACGTTTCAACTTTATGGCTTGCTCTCTAACTAGCGTACATTTATGGTTATTATCTGGATCACGGTAAAAAAGATCCATTAAAGCGGAGTACTCAAAATCAATAACAGTACCAAACGCATCTACTATAGGGAAATAGGGATATATTCTGCAAACTAAGGGTCTGTGTCCATGGGGTTCGCATAAACCACCACATTGGCAAGAGAGCAAATAGATACTGAAGCTTTTACCGTTTGAAAGCGTAAATGTACGCTTTTTAGCTGGTGTAGTAATATTTTTAATACCACCAATAGATTTATAGTACTCATACTCATTTTCGAGAAGAGGTAAAGATACACCACTTTTGTCTAGGATATTAAAATGCTCTCCGTAAAAATTTTTACAACAGTAGCCACCGCATGTTTTCCAACACTCAGGGGCATTCACATATTCCGTATTATATATTTCTTGCCAATTCACTTTGTTAGGCATTAGTAGACTCACTAAGTAGCTTTATTAGGCCACTGTAAGATGTAAATTGCACAGGGTCAGCTTCTTCGAAATCAATATCAAGGTTTAAGCTGTTTTCTATTTCCATTAACATACTAATAAAATCAAGCGAGTCTAAAAGACCTAAACTTATTAAACTATTTTTTTTATCTAATGATATGAGTATGTCCTGACCATGCTTTTCTATTAATTTATTATTGATAGCTTGTTCAATCGAATTTGTTAAGCTCATTATTTCTCCATCATGGTATGTAGGGCGCTTTTATCAATTTTACCATTACTATTTAGTGGCATGGAATCGATCCATATAATCTTTTTGGGCACCATATAAAGTGGCAGCTGTTGCTTTAAGTAATCAATCAGTGTTTGTTCAACTTCTTTATCGGCTGGATTACAAATAAATAAAGTCAAACTTTGAGGTTGTTGCCTCGGAGTTGCGATAGTGTGTACTAAAGGGTTTGATAAAAAGTCTTGTGCTAATGTATTTACTTCAGATAACTCAACACGGTATCCCTGAATTTTAACCTGGTCATCTACACGGCTGATATAATGGAATATCCCCTTATCATCACACTTTACCAGATCACCACTACGATAATAGGTAATATTATTTGTTGTAAGTAAGCATTGCTGAGTTTTAATACTATCATTCAAATAACCAGAAAATACTTGTGGACCTGAAATTAATAATTCACCTTGCGGATCAATTTTAAAGTCCATATATTTTAAAGCCTTACCCAGAGGGATGAAATTACTACCGCTACTATCGTTACAATCAAACACATATCGACTACAGGCAATTGTTGCTTCAGTTGGCCCATAAAGATTAATAATCTGACTGTTTGGTGCTGCTTTTTGCCACTGAGCAGCTAGTGTTCGTGGTAATGCTTCGCCACAAAACTGGCTCACACGGAGGCTTGGATAGGCATCACTTTTGAGCATGCCTAATTTAGCCATAATTGATACAGTAGAAGGTACACTAAACCACACTGTAAGCCCGTGTTGTCTGATGAATTTACCAGGAGCAAATAAAGCTGCTTCAGGTAAGACATAAAGACAAGCACCTTGCAGCCAAGTAACAAAAATATCATGCATGCTAAGATCAAACGTAGGATCAAATACTTGGCTTACCTTATCAGTGTTGGTTAGCGGTAAATGTTCACACATAGTGCGAACATAACACTCAAGGTTTGCTTGAGTAATAGGTACGCCTTTTGGTGCGCCTGTTGAGCCAGAAGTAAATAAAATATAAGCAATACAGGAGGGGCGGTAGCGAGTTTGTAATTGTTCAGTTGG
Organism: Pseudoalteromonas arctica; assembly: GCF_012927645.1. Lineage (GTDB taxonomy): Bacteria > Pseudomonadota > Gammaproteobacteria > Enterobacterales > Alteromonadaceae > Pseudoalteromonas > Pseudoalteromonas arctica_A. Next base: position 35,263 of record NZ_JABBMT010000005.1, read on the forward strand.
TACAGTGTCTTTATAAACTAAATCCTCAAGGCATAAAAATAATATATTGGGGAGAGCGCTTTTTAATTGCTGGCTAATTGATAGATATTTTGTACTGTATAAAACATACTGTAAATTGCTTTGCTCTATGATAGAGAGCAATCTTGCTATTGGGAGTTTTACTCCAAGCGGTATAAATGTTCGTGAATCCAAAGCACAGGCAAGTACAGCGCTATAATAGTGAGTATCTCGGTAACTTAAAATACCAATTTGCTCAGCTTCACTGATTGCACTCGTGTTAATATTCTTAGCGTAATTTGCAAGTTTTTTATAGGTAATGAACTTATTATCAACAAAAAGTGCAGGAAGGTTTGCATAACTTACTATGCTATTGTTAAGTTGTTCTGATAACTTCACATTATATCCTAGTTTTTATTTATCTTACTATTAAGCAGGTTTGTTGATAGCAAGCAACTCAGTTTGGAGTTTATTATAAGCTTCGGGTGTGCCAATATCGATATATCTCAGGGGGGTTTTATAGCTATAAAGACTGCCCACTAATAAAGGCACCATGTCGAGGCTTATCTCATAGAAGTTTTTCTGTTTAAAGTGTGCAAAGTATTTTTCATACACTCCTTCGGAGAATAAAAACAATGCACCGCTTGCTAGATTACTTGGTGGGTTAGATACTTTTTCATGAAAACTGTGTATCACACCCGATGAATCTAATTCAACGATACCACATTGGGAAGGTGTTTGTGTTTCGAATAGTAGAAGAGTTGCATCACATTTTTTCGGCCTTTTGTTATGGACTTCTAAAAAACGAGTGAGGTTATCTTCACAATAGTTATCAGCATGAATGACTATTGTGGGACTACTTCGCCAAAACCCTTTATTACTAATCAAAGTTCCGCCAGTACCGAGTAATTTAGTCTCTCTAACGAGTGTTATTTTATTACGATATTCGGATGTTGATACAAATTCTTCAACTTGTTCAGCGAAATAATGTACATTAATGAGTATGTCGCTGACACCAAGTTTATCGAGTTTTTCTAACCAATAAGCCAATAAAGGCTTGCCATTAATAGGCACTAAACATTTTGGAATTGTATTAGTCAAAGGTTTTAACCGAGTGCCTAATCCTGCTGCTAGCAATATCGCTTTCATATATTTTTGAATGACTCCAGTACTCGTTGCTGGAGCGTGTTAAAAGACAGTGGCTGATTTCCTAGTGTATCTACTTGGCAAGCGGCTGCAATACTTGCAATATAAAATGCCTGCCACGGTGTTGCACCTGAGCACAAAGCAAGGCTACTGGCAGCTAAGAAGCAATCACCAGCTCCCGCAGGATCAACCGCATTACGGTTAATCGCAGGAAGCATATCATTTTCCCATTGGCCATTTTGATCTGGTAGATGGATAAAAATACCTTCTCCCGCAAGGGTAATAACCAACGACATCGGATTAGCTTTTTCACACAGTTTTTGCGCTAAAATAGGTAGACCATCATCAATGTTATTCAGAGCAACACGGACTTCTTTTTCTGTTGGTGTTATTAGCATCATATCTTTATAACGGGCAATGTCACCAACTTGAGAAGAGGTTTGGCTGTCTGCGACAACACGTACATTGTTTTCTTTGCATAAAGCAATGACTTTATCGACCAGAGTTTGAGGTAATAATCCATAATTAAAATCAGAAAATACCAGTAAATCGAAGTTGTTAATACTACTTTCAAGTTGCAAGTATAAATCGGTTTGAATTTCTTTAGAAATTTTATGCTGTCGAACTTGATTGACCCTTAGAAGTGTTTTATTCCCAGCTCTATATCGTGATTTTAATGGTGTAGGGCGACTGCCATCATCGAAAAGTATAGTATCAATATTGTATGCGTTAATATGATTTTTTACGTAATCAGCTTTATCATCTTTGCCAAGTACCGAGAAAAGCGTAACTTGATTAGCTCCTAGCCCTTTTATATGACCTGCTGTAATTGCTGCTCCGCCTAAAAATGTATCCGTTCTATCTGGTGTCATCACTATGGTAGGATCCTCCTGAGATAAGCCTACCGCAGTACCTTGGATATATTCATCGACGATTATTTCGCCAATTACAGCAACACGGTTTTCACTAAATTGAGAAAATACCGTGTTGATTGATTGATAATCAAACTGATGCCTTGTTGCATAACTTTGGCATTTTTTGTAATCAAAGTTATGACCATGGCTTATTGTTCTTGTAATATATTGTTCGGAATTAGATTCGAACTCACCAGAGCCAAAAATAAGCTTTCCTCCGTACATTTCAACAAGAGCATGCTCAGGATTGTGCCTACTTTCAAACTCTTTACCTTTCACGACAATATGAGGCTTGAGGCTCTTTACGGTTTCTGCTGGAGTTAAATCTGATAAAAATGCTTCATTCACACATTCGAGGGATTGAACCATCTCTAGGCGATGTTGTTCGTTTACCCGACTCTTTAACCCCATAGATTTGTCGCTGTTAACAGCAACAATTAGTTTATCACCACACTCTTTTGCAAAACGAAGTAAGCGAATGTGGCCAGGGTGTAAAATGTCAAAATTTCCTTGAACAAGGACTTGCTTATTCATACTTCAATATTCTCAAAAGTAATGATGGCTCTGGTAATTTCTCTTCGTTCGAGCGCCGATATTGCTTCATTGATTTGATTCAAAGAATAGCGATGGCTTATCAAAGAATTAATAGATATTTCAAGTTTTTGAATAATATCTGCAATCGATTTTAAATCTTTGTCTGGATTACAATTACCTCCCCAAGTTCCAAAAATTTGCTTTCCACAAATTAGTTGATGAGGATCTAACTTTATAAAATCGCCAGTTTTTGGATGTGAGGCAAAATAGCATTTACCGCTGTTATGTATATTATTAAAAGCGAATTCTATGGTTTCACATAGTCCAGCACTCTCAATAGCATAATCAAAGCCGTTAGGGTGTTGCTCTTTGAGTAAAGCTAGGCTTGCTTCTTCATATAAATAAGCTTCATCGGCGCCTAGTTGTAGTGCTAAGTCACATTTAGATTGTTCAATATCTACAACTATGATTTTTTTTGGTCTGAAATGTTTAAGCATTAATAGTGCACTTATGCCTATACCACCTAGTCCGATTAATATCACATTACTATTAGAGTGTGGTTGTATCTGGTTAAGAACCATACCGGCTCCTGTGGGGAGGGCGCAACCGAGTAAAACAGCTAACTCATTTGAAATACCTTCAGGGCAAATGGTTACTCTATTCTCAGATATAACAGAGTACTCTGAAAAAGTCGTAACTGGACCTGCATTGATAATTTGACCCTCTTTGCTAATTAGATGTGTCCCACCGGAATCGATTCCACTGCCTTTTAGCCAACCAAGAACGACACGATTTCCTTGTTTAACCTTGGTAACACTATTGCCAACTGCTATTACTTCACCTACACCTTCATGACCCATTAAGTGGGGCAAATACTTGTCTTCTCCTCTAAGGCCTTTACTCTCCATCAGCTGGCTTCTACACAAGCCAGCCATATGCATTTTCACCAGAACTTGATTATCTTTCAAATACGGTATTTTTAAATCGAGTAGTTGAAGGGGCTGCTCTATATCTATTAATACACCTGCTTTAAAATAAGTTGGAATATTCATATTTTACCAAGGCATCTTATTTTTACTAGAAAGGAAAACACTACCTTCTCTATGACTTAGGGGTAATTCGGCAAGAGAGTTCACTTTTTTCCAATCATTTTTTTGAAGAAAAATATTTAAGCCGACTTGTAAACTGTAGTCGAAAATAGTTTTTGCATTTTTTTCGCCATTAATTTCCATCATAAAATCAATTTTTAAAGCGTCCTCCGAAGAAATTGAAGTTAATACATCTGCTTCTTGACCTTCAATATCAATTTTAATTAAGTCAAATTCTTTAGCTATATTACCTATGTTATTAACTTTAACTTCAAATTTATCTAGCTCTCCATAGGGATTACTTTTTGCGCCGCTCAAATGACTTCCAGTTAAGTTTCCACATACTCGTGTAAATTCAGCTTTGCCATCAAAACTTGCCGCGGCTTCATTTATTGGCTTAATCTTTTTACAATTATTTAATTCTAGGTTTTGTTTTAAAACGCGGAATGTTTCAGGGTCAGCTTCAAAACATGTAACTTGATAATCTAATAAGCTCAGCACTATTGAATGCAGACCGATATTAGCGCCAAGATCTAACACATTCTTATAGTTATTTTTATTTTTCAAGTAAAAGCTTAAAATGATTAGCTCATCAATACCAAACAAATGAGTCGTATTAATATTGCCCATATCGTAATACGGAAGAGAAAATGTAATATTATCCGTTAATAAAAATGTTGGTGTTGATGTCGTGTTATAAGCGCTGGCAATTACTTTTGATAGTTTTTTGTTAAGAAGCTGGTAATCACTGCTTGATTGTACGTGTGATTGTGTATTCCTAGCTAGCATAACCAGCTCTTGGTGTAAGTTTATCATTATAGATTTTCCTTCAAACTGGGTATAAGCATAGCTTTTTTTTGTTTTATGTAAGCAAGTTCAGGGCTCATATTCTCTAATGGATTGCCATACTTGATAATCGGTTCATATCTAAAGTTTGGGTTAATTACTAATTCGATAAGCTTTGGCCCTTCTTGATCCATGCGAAGGTGTAAACGTTCTACTAATAATTTTAATTGCTCATTATTTTCAACTTTTTCAGAGTCGATCCCATAAGCTTTAGCAACTTCAGAAAAATTTATGTGAGGCAAGCCATTATTACAATCAGCAGAAAAATAATTTGAGTCTAGCCAATCATCTTGGGTTTGTTTTATCATACAATGACCACTATTGTTAAATACAATAATAATGACTGGAAGTTTCAAGTGATTTAACGTTGAAAGTTCTTGGATATTCATTTGCAAACCACCATCGCCAACTATACAAAATACTTCTTTTTCTTTTGCTAGGGCAACACCAATCGATGCAGGTAAAGCATAGCCCATGGGGGTATTATTATATGAAGAAATATACTGCTGGCCTTTTTTCTCTTTACCGTAGACAAGAGTTAAAGGTAAGCAAGTACCTGTATCCACACATATATTTTGGTCATCACAGAAAGCACCACTAAACAACTCAACAGCTAAATATGGGTTTACACCACCGTAATTATATTCAGGTATGTAGTTAAACTCTTGTGTGACATCCGTAATATAATTTAGCCACACATCGTTATTTTTAAATATTTCAATTAAATCTTCACAATGCAGTGAAAAAGCATCTAAAAAAACTTGAACAGATACAGGAAATTGATAGTTGATTACTTTGCCTAATTGGGCAAATTTCTCTATTTCATTATGGTCAATATCCACCATTGCGATTTTAGCTTCACGTGCAAAAGTATCTAATTTTGCTGTGGCTTTTGAATCTAGTCTGCACCCAATAGAAATTATAAAATCACAATTTTGTAAAACGATATTATTCCCACGTAAAGAATGAGTTCCAAAATTCCCTAGATTTAGCTCGTCATCATGATTTGCAATCCCTTTGAGCGGCCAAGTTGATAGAAAGGGGATTTTTAGTTTTGTTGCAAGTGAAATTAACCGTTCTGCTGAGTTATGGCACCCAGCACCAAGAATAAATAAAGGTTTTTTCGCTTGTTTTAATGACACTATGAAGTTATTAAATATGTTTTCTTGAATTACTTTATGGTTTACAGTTGATTGATTAAAAGCTTCAAATGGTATTTTTTTTATATCTAATATCTCTCGCTGAAAGTCATCAGGAATATCTATTAACACAGGCCCTGGCCGGCCACTTAATGCTGCTTTTATAGCTTCAGGTAATACAGTGATAATGTCATTAGGTCTTTTTAATTGTATTGCGTACTTTGTTATTGGCTTTGCCATAGAAACAATATCGGTTTCTTGGAAACCATATTGGCGAACCCCTAATTTATGCGATTGCCTAAATGAAGCTACATTTCCAGTTATATGTAAAGTAGCTACAGAGTCAAAGTAGGAGCTTGCGATACCTGTTAATAAATTTGTAGCGCCTGGGCCTGATGTGGCTATAGTCACGCCTAGTACATGGTGTGTTTTTGCATAACTATCAGCAGCCATCGCACATGATTGCTCATGTTGCATTGCAATAGCTGAAAGCGAAGGGTGTTTTTCAATTGAGTCAATTAAATGTAAAGCAGCACCGCCTTGCAGAACAAATACATGCTTGATATCTAATTGAGCAAGGTAAGATGCAATATAATCCGTTAGTTTCATTTATGTATGCTCTTTATTGAGTCTACGCAATTTGTAGATATTTGGGTTTTCAAGAGACTCCAAAAAATCCTCATGAAAAATTTCTTTGGATGCAATGCTATAGTTTCGTCCACTAAACTTACTATTTGCATTATCAAGAAGAAAAATTAAGGAGTCGATGACCAGTTGCATAGACACAAAGTCATTTTCCTCATATCTTCTGGCTGTTTCCTTATATGCTTCCGGCACTATTTCTTTTGCGTGGAGTGTTTGTTGGTGAATAGGTGTATCTACCCAGCCAGGACCAACATTTAGAAAGATTAAATCGGGATATTCAGCAGCTAAAACTTCAGTCATTTTTATTAATGCTACTTTCGCATTTATATAAGAGTTGAACTTCGTCGGGGCGCTATTGACGCCTCCGCCAGCAAAGGTCAGGATTTTGCAGTTTGATTTCATTTTTAGAACTGCTGAACTTAACACTTGCACTATAGATAAGTAATTAATTCTATATGCATTTTCCCAATCGTCATAAGAGCAATCTGATAGAGAACCGATTGGCTCGAGTGTGCCATGAACAAAAATTATACTATCATATATTGAAAAGTTCGTTTTATGGCACCAATCGTCAACGTTTTTTTGTGAGCTAAAATCAACTTTTGTTAGTTCAGCAAAATCTAAGTTTGATTTTCGCCCTCGATAAGTACCGTGAATAATCGTATTTTGGCTTAAGCGCTCAGCAAGTGCTTGCCCAATACCACTATTTATTCCTGTAATTAATACTCGATTCATTAAAACGGGCCTTTAAACCAGTTACCAGGAACATCGTGAGGAAATTCTACATCTTCGGTCATAAATATTTCCCTATCAAGGAGTTCAGATACAGCTTTAGTAATCTCAGTTCTGGTTTTGTAGTATTTTTTTGTTAATCCAAAGCTCGTAGGTTCAGGGTAAGAGGGGAGTGCTATTCGTTTTATTGGTTTTTTTAAGGAAGTAAAGCATGCTTCATATATTTTTGCTGAAATTTCACTAGAGACAGAAAATGAGTTATGTCCTATATCAGTGCATATGCAGGTTTGAGTCTTATTGACCGAGTTATAAATAGTTTGCCAATCAATATTTGTCGGTTCAGATACCTCAATTACCTCGCAGTTAACACCTTGTTTTTTTAGGAAGTTGTGGCAGTGTATGGCTTCTAGGAGCATATAGCTATTAGCGATGATAGTGACATCTTCACCTTCTTTGATGACTCTCGTTGTTTGCATGTTTGAGTTGTAATCGACGCACGTTTCTTTGTCGATGTTTTGGTTATGCAGCCATCGATGTTCAAGGAAAATAGTTGGATTATTATCCATTATACTTTGATAAAGTAGCTGTCCTACATTATCAGTTAAGCTTGGAGTAACAACTTTAAGTCCAGGGATATGTGCAAACCATGATTGCAAGCTTTGTTGATGAGTGGGTCCTTGACCCCAACCCCTACCTATGATTAAACGTATTGTTAAAGGTACAGTCATTTGCCCATTAAACATGTAGTGCCACTTAGCGGCATTATTTACAAGTTGGTCCATGGCAAGCAAGAAAAAATCGACTCGTTGATGGGTCATTAATACACGTGTGCCAGTAATAGCTGCGCCAATCCCCACACCCGTCATTGCATTTTCAGATGTTGGCATATCAAAGACACGGTCTGAGCCAAACTTTGATTGTAAGCCTGTAGTTGTACCAAAAATAGCTTTTGGATCATTAATACCTAATCCCATACAAATCATGTTATCGTCTTCAGCCATGGCACAGTGCTGTGCTTGGTTTATTTCTTCAGCGAATGTTGTTGTTTTATTTTGCATAAAGAAACTCTTCGTTTAACTGTGGATTTGGAAAAGGGCTATTTTCAGCAAAAAGAAAAGCATCTTCTATTTCATTTTTTATTTTGATAATCATTTCGTTATGAGTTTTCTCGAAATGTTGATCTGCTGATAGTTCCGCGAATAATAATTTTAACGGATCTTTTTCAAGCCATGTTTTGACTTCACCTGCGGCTCTGTAGTTTAAGTCATCATCAAAATTAGGACCGCAATGCTCTCTGTGACGATATGTATCAAGCTCTAAGAGTGCTGGGGCATTATTCTTTCTAATATATTCAATAGCACTCTCAACGGCATGGGTTAGTGGTATTAAAAGATTTCCATCAGCGTGAAAGCTTTCAACTCCAATTGATTGCGATAAATCCGTAATGCTTCTATTAACCGGCTGGCGAACTTCTAATGGGCTATACACTGAATAGCGGTTATTCTCACATATGAATAATATAGGAAGAGATTTAACTGCTGCAAAATTTAACGACTCGTAAAAAGCGCCTTCTTCCGTTGCACCGTCACCAAAATAACTTACGGTCAAAAAATTGCTATTTTGTAGTTTTTGACTTAGCGCACTGCCAACCGCCAGTGGTATACTATTACCCACAATTGCAGTGCTAGCTATAAAACCGCAATCCAAGTCTGTTAAGTGCATAGAGCCACCTCTGCCACCTGTGCAGCCTGTCGCCTTGCCATATAATTCAGCTATCATTTTCTTTAATGATCCGCCTTTGGCTAGATAGTGGGCATGTGCTCTATGTGAACTGAAAGCCTTATCATCTTTAGATAAAAAATTAGAAACAACGACAGGTACTAGCTCTTGACCTATTGACAGATGTGTCGGGCATCTCATTTCTTGCTCAGGGTAGCGTAAGGCTATCATTTCTTCTATTTTTCGAATTCTTAATGATTCGAAATATGCATCAAGTTTTTTCATTAGGGTATAAACCAATAAAAATCGCCAGTGTAGCCTGTATCTTTGAAAAACTCTTTCCACTGATCAACATGCATCATTGTTTTGGCTGTTAGATTCCAGGCTTCCATACGTTCTTTTTCTTGTTCATTTCTATATGCATCAACAGTAATAAATGCGTTAGCTTTAGAAACTCGCTCTATTTCTTGCAGTGCTTTTGCACATTTATTAAGGTCTAAATTATGAATAGTGTTAATTGATATGACAGTATCAAAACTATTGTCTTCGAAAGGTAATTTAGTAGCGCAACCTTGTTGTAATAAGTGCTTTACTTCCTGTTTGGCATTGTCTAATGCGTAATGGGATATATCTATTCCACTTAATGTCATTGTTGGTAGCTGTTGTAAAATATCATAAAGCATAAATCCTTTTGCACAGCCTACGTCTAATAAACTGCTATTTTCTTGTAGGCCAAAGTGCGTAATAAAGTCAGGCACGACTGGCTGCCAAAATCTTGAATGATAGTTAAAACCACCATAGCCGTGCTCTCTATCAGCATCAAAGAATTCCTTGTCAAATTGGCGCGCTATTGCTCTAACTGCTTCACTTTTGGCTTCTAATCTACCAGAAAGATCACGCTTAGACTTAGGGTAATTTTTTAGTAAATCTATTTCTTGTCCTATCATGATTGCCTCAAGGTTTGTGAATATAGTCATGTTCTTGCTTGGCGAGTACATCTAAATTTTGCTTCATCCAATAAATTGTACGTTCTAAGCCGTTTTCTAATGAAATAGAGTCTTGCCAATTTAGCTCGGAGCGAATTTTTTTTGTGTCTAATAAATATGCTGCATCTTTTCCTAATCGATCTTCAGTCGATTGGCACACTTGTTCAAATGGGAGCTTAAGCATATTGCAGATTGTTTCAACGAGTACTCGAATAGAGATCATTTGATCTGTTGAAATATGGTAAATATCACCATTTTTACCCTTTTCGCCAATAAGTTGTGTCGCTGAAGATACATCGTCAATATGTATAAATGATCGTGTTGAATGCCCTCCGCCATGCAGCTGTAATTTTTTGCCTAGTAGGGCATATAAAATAGTACGAGGGATTATGCGATAAAGCTGTTGGCCTTCACCATAAACATTGGCAGCTCGTGTAAATACCACTGGAAAGTCATAAACATCTGCAAATGTATGTAGACTCATATCTGCAGCAGCACGGGAGACTGCATATGGTGTACTGGGTTGATAATTAGTATGCTCTGGTACTAATCCGTTACAACTACCATAAACTTCGGGAGTTGATATATGGATGTATTTTTCAAGGAAATCTAATTGTCGGAGAGAATTGTGTAACTTGATCGTTGAAACAGTGTTAGTCATAAACCAATGTTCAGGATGTTGCCAGCTTTGACCAACCATGCTTTGTGCAGCAAAGTTATAAATTTTTTTAATTTTTTTCTGTTTAACAATATCAATAATTTTTTGCAGATGATGATTTATATCCAGTTGGCTAAATTGCAATTTATCTGCATTTTTTTGCCAACTATATGGTAGTAATGCTGAATTAGGTTCTGATGAGCGACTAACAGCAACAATTTGCTGATCATTTTTAAGCATATGCGCACAAAATGATGCCCCTGAAAATGAATTGCTTCCTAAAACTAAAATTGATGAGTCATTCATAGTTTAGATTGCCGCCTTATTTATTTTATTCTCAAGAACAGAAAATTGAGTTTGAATATTTTCAAATGAATCATCCATCCATGCATTTATTTGAAATTCATTATCATTAAAGTAATGATTTTTTCCAACTTCAAAGCCGTGCATGCTATTTGTTCTGTCTGATAGATTTGGAATATCATTCGAACACCATCTAAAAATGATTGAGCGAGCCCCTTCAAGATAGCTAATCGGATAAAGAGGACCACTGTCAACACCCATATTTATATACGCTTCATGGTATAAGGCGAGCCTGATACTTAAATCTACAGCTGCAAGGGGATACGTTGTAAGCGATTGATATTTTTCTTCAAGGGGCTCACTTACTTTATAAGTATCTCTAATAATTAGCGGAAAGTATTCATTGAGGTCTAGTGATAATGCAAAATCAAGCCATGCCGTTGTATTGCTATTTCTGTGCTCGGAATTTGCCCAATATTCTCTCAATGTAATTGTTATTAGCTTTTTTTTGCCCACGTAATGTCTTATGAAGTCATTAACAATAGTATAAGCTTGTTGTGGAGGTGCTAAGTTACTTAATTTAATATTTTGCTCGGCATAAGATTTTAATAATTTAAAATCTCCAGCTGCTTGTCTAGGGTTTTGAAAGTAGTTATTTGGATATATGCTAGGGTTCAAGCTTTTATAGTATACAAGGCTACTTTGCGAAATCGGCTGATCAATACCTATGCATGAGGCAAGACAATTAAACATGGGTTTAATAACCTTTTCGATACGCCATTTAGCATCAACGTTATCGTGATATACATTTAATCCTGGAGTATCGTCACTATGGCTAGGGATAATTACAAATTGAATATTTTTTTTATTTTGTTTTTTTCGTTCTATTTCAGCTAAAACGATAAAAGTAGTTACATCAAAGCAGGGCAAATTATAAGAGAGATCATAAAAAGCATATAACGTTGATTTAGTATCAATATCAAATTGCATTTGTATACAAGGAATGAGCTTACCGCTCATGTGGTTAAAAAAAGAACATTGATTAGTGGTAATACCAATTTTATTTAAAGATTGTAAGATATCAAAGACAAATTCAGAACAAATTACTACTTGGAGCGTTTGTTTTTTTTCTAGTTTTGATAATTCTTCTAATGATTTTGCAGGCGTGCCTTTGTATGATTCGCCACCATTTGTACAAGCAAAAATATTATTGTCAGTATTATATTCTGATCGGATAAACATTTCTGTTGAGGCTGTAATTCCGTAGACAATGGTGGTCATTAATTAGCCTCACGTAATGCATTGTATAGAGCTTTCATTAAGATATGCCCGACAATAACTTGAGTATCTTCTGATATCTGCATATCTTGGACTTCGAAATGGAAAACTTGGTCAAGCATCGGCTTAACTTTACCGCCAGAAAATCCTAAAATGCCCACTGTTTTCATGCCAATGTCGAGTGCTTGTTGAGTCGCTCTAATTATATTTTCAGAGTTACCGCTACCAGATAAAACAAGTAAAATATCATTGCTGTTTGCTTTAACTTTTAGCTGATGTGCAAAAATATTTTCATAACCAATGTCATTGCCTAGGCAAGTTAAAACAGAGCTGTTTGCTGGTAATGCTTCAACTTTTAATGCATTACCTTCTGGGCTAATACCAAATGTAAAGTCATTTGCAAGGTGGATTGCATTTGCTGCTGAGCCGCCATTGCCACATAAATATAAAGTGCCGTTATTTGCCTTCATAGTAAGTAAGGTATCAACAAGACTCTTAACTTGTTCACTATCTAACTGTTTTAATACATCCGTTAGGGTGTTCACATAGTTTGTTGTCAGGTTTTTCACTGAATCCTTGGCTATAGTGGTTGCAGATTGGTTGTTAGTCATAAAACTTCTCTTTGCATCCATTTAAGGTTGTAAAAATGGTCTTCATCTTTAAGTAAGTCTTGTTTGTAAGCTGTAATAATTTCGGTAATGGCTGTGTCGACATTTTTATTGGGTGTAAAACCGGTAGATAGTAACTTATCTGAATTAATACGGTAACAACGAGGGTCATTTGAAGGAGTAACCTCAATCTCACATGCTATTTTAGCCTGTACCATTTTTGCTATATCCATAATTGAGATATTTTCAAACCCTGCATTAAAGACACCAGAGACTTTCTCTGGATTATCCAGCATATAAATATAGAGATCAGTAATATCGTCAATATGAATATTTGGTCTGACTTGATCGCCGCCAAACACTGTGATTTTTCCATTTTTTAGAGCTTGCATTGTCAGCATATTGACAGAAACATCTAAGCGCATTCGTTTAGATAAACCGCATACAGTTGCTGGGCGTACAATTTGTACCGCCATGTCGTCGGCATAACTAAGAAGTACACGCTCTGCAACCATTTTCGTTTTGTTGTATTCAGAAATAGGCTCAAGCGTTAAGTCCTCAGTTACTTGCTCTTCATCTTTAACGCCGTATACGCTACCCGATGACGCATAAATAAACTGTTTTATTCCACAGCGCTTTGCTTTATCGGCTAAGCGCATAGTTGCTAACGCACTCACTTCCCATGTTAATTTAGGGTTTAAATCACCACAGGGATCGTTTGCGATAGAAGCAAGATGAATAATAGAATCCACACCGTCTAAGTTAATCGTATCAGTGTCGCGTACGTCACCTTTAATGACTGAGAGGTTGTCATGAGAGGGCAAAAAATTACCAAACCATTGGATGTCAAACGCGATTACGCGATGGCCTAAAGCCAGTAGTTTTGGAACCAGTACAGTTCCTTTATAGCCAGTTGCACCGGTAACTAATATTGTTTTTGGATTCATTTAATATTCTCTAATTCTTTGGTAGTCATAAATATAATGTTCAATGACATACAATTATTATGCCTAACTTAAGTAGATTTTTGCTCTACATGTTTATTTATATCGGTGATGTGAGGGTTTTCCTTTAATGTTTTTATTAAATCATTATAGGAAAAATCTACTTTATTCAAAAAATGCTCATAAACAGCGGTAATTGCTTTGTAATCGTCTGGTTCATCAAGTGTTAGGCGAAAGTGGCTATAATCTTCATACGCACTGAATGTGTGAGTCGTTATAGTATTAAATTTTGCCATGCCTAACGTAACATGCTCACGATCGTCCGGTGATGTTGCTTTTAGATGGGTATTCTCTAGTAAATCAAATGAAAATGCGCAGCAGTCAAGTCCTCTAGGGTAACCACTATGAGGACCTAAATTAACCATGTCATAGGTTTGAGTCACTCTTTCATTAATCACTTTGTTACATAGCTCTTCATCAATCAGTGGACAATCACTCGTTAGCCTAACTATGGTTGTAGATGATTGAGCATTATAATGTTTAGCAGCCAGATAATAGCGGCTTAGTACGTCTTGTGTATCCCCTTGGTAGGTTTTAATATTCAGCTGTGTGCATAAATCCAAGATAGGCTGCTCAGTGCCATCATTAGTTGTTGCGACAATGATTTGATCGTGCCAGTTTGGTAAGCGTTCAAGCATAATTTGTAACACTGGTTTGCCACACAGCGGCAACATCACTTTGGCAGGCAATCTGGTTGATGTCATACGTGCTTGAATTATTATTAATACATCAGACATGGTCACTGGTAATCGTAATTATTATTGAGATAAATATAGCAAATCATTACACTCTTGCACATAACTTAAAAGTTAAAATCCTTTTGGATCAATATAGTTTATCAAATTGTAAGCTATTGTAGATAATTAGGTATGAAATTTGCTTTGATTTAATGATTTTTTGACAGTGCAATTTAAGGGGCGCAAATGGCGTTTAATTCTGAAATTACCATCGATGGTAGAAAAATTGGGCCAGGTCATCCTGTGTATATTATTGCCGAAATGTCAGCAAACCATGGTCAAAATTTAGAGCAGGCGAAAGCGTTAGTTAGAGCTGCTAAAGAGGCCGGAGCTGATGCGATAAAGTTACAAACTTACCGCGCAGATACTTTAACAATGGATTGTAAATTACCGCATTTTGAAGCAACAGGTCCATGGCAAGGACAATATTTATATGATTTATACGAAGGGGCATATATGCCATGGGATTTTCACGCCCCTTTAATTCAGCTGGCGAATGAAATCGGTATCACTATTTTTTCTTCACCATTTGATGATTCTGCAGTCGATTTATTGGAATCTTTTGATTCACCTGCATATAAAATAGCTTCTCCAGAGTTGATCGATCATGACCTCATTCGAAAAGTTGCTGCGACTGGAAAGCCGGTGATTATGTCAACAGGTGGAGCAACGCTTGCTGAGATTGACGAAGCTGTGAAAGTTGCTCACCAAGCAGGAGTAACAGATTTAGCTATATTGAAATGTACAAGTAGCTACCCAGCTCCCCCGCAAAGCATTAATTTAAAAACAATCCCTCATTTAGCAGATGTTTTTAAAGTACCAATAGGCTTATCGGATCACACATTAGGTAACCATATACCTGTCGCCTCTGTAGCTATGGGGGGGACAATTATAGAAAAGCATTTTGTGATGAGTAAAGAAGATGAAACGGCTGATAGCTTTTTTTCCATGACACCAGATGAACTTGAAGATTTAGTTCAAGGAGTCAGGCAAGTTGAGTTGGCTATTGGCAGTGTACATTTCCCTAGTGAGCCCAGTAAAGCAAGGCGTTGCCTATTTGCAGTGAGGGATATTGCTGCTGGTGAAGTTTTGAACAAAGAGAATGTGGTCAATCTAAGGCCTGGTGTAGGTGAGCTGATGCCAAAGGATTTAGGATTTATAACGGGCAGACTCGCAACGAAAGCGATTAAAAAAGGTATGCCTTTGACTTGGCATCACGTTGGAGCGATTAAATGAACTATCTAATTTACGGAGCTGGTCATTTTGGAGAATGTTTTTATAGAATTTTAGTAAAGCAAAAGCTACAAGTTAATGGGTGGATCGATCAACGTTTAGTTAGCCAGATGAAGTATAGTTTACCTATTTTTGATGAGCATACAGCTGATCGTAATATGACAGTCATTGTTGCTGTTACGCCGTTAGTTAACTCTAATAGAGGGCAAATCAAAGAGCGCCTACAAGGGCTCGGTTATAATAATGTTCTTGGCTTTTTTGAGGCTGCACGAGAGTTCCCAGAAGTGTTTAAGGAATATGCACAGCTAGAGCATTTATGGATGCGCACAAGTCATCATGATATGTTGAATTTACCAAGTATTAAGTGGTTACGAGCGCGTTTGGGGGATGATAAAAGTAAAAATATATTAGATAAATTGTGTGCTTTTAGGGCATCCCTTTCTATTGATGACTACCCTGAACCGGATAGAAAAATTGAGTACTTCCCAGATGATATACCTTTCAATTTTCAATCACCAATTCGTTTTATCGATTGTGGTGCTTATACTGGGGATACAGTAGAGGCGTTTGTAGAACTTCATAAAAAAAATATTATAACACTTGAGCATATTTCCTCATTTGAACCCGATACAAATAATTATCAAACACTTACAAATACACAAAACAGGCTAAAGAAAAATAATCCTGAAATTTCTTTTCAAGCATTCCCTTCGGGGGTTTGGAAATGTGTTGATTTACTTAATTTTAATCAAGGGCAAACAAGCTCCAGCAATATTATACAAAGTGAAGTTATAAATGATTCTTCAGTATCTGTTGTTGATTTAGACTCAACTTGTCAAGCTATGGATATAAACTATATAAAAATGGACATAGAGGGGGCCGAATTAGCTGCTCTTGAAGGTGCCAAAAGTTTAATTCAAACCCAACAGCCTGTGCTAGCTATTTGTGTTTACCATAAACCGAAAGATTTATGGGAACTCCCTCAATTTATTGATCAATTGCAGCCTAATTACGATATGTATTTACGAGTACATGAACATTTAGGGTTAAGCACCGTTTTGTATTGTATTCCAAAAGGTTCTCATTAATGAAAAATCAACTTATTAACTTTTTATATCAGTTTTTTACAGACAGAGGTTGCGCTGTTGATATTGATAATATTTTAGAGCTTTCATTCAAGGATGATATAGCTTTGGATTCATTTGAGATTCTGACATTAGTAATGCAGATTGAATTGACTTTCGGTATAAAAATTGAACCTCAGGAATTGCTTGATCCAAAGACGAATTATGTGAGTGGATTTGTTGATATGGTTATGGCAAAGCAATAATTATGTTTGCAATTCGTATCACTAATAAGCAAGACAATGGCATTGGTCATTTAATGCGAATGAAACATTTGGCTTCTGCATTAAAACAGCATCAATTAGGTGTCCACATAATTCTTGATGATTTATGTCAGTTTAGCCAAACGCTGTATGCAGATTTTAAAGTGGCTGATGTTCATTGGCAAAATTATGAAGAGGACGCACTTTTAACAATTAATTATATGCATCAGAATAGTTTATCGCATTTAATAGTTGATAGTTATACTTTACCGCACGAATACGAGCAGTTGATAAAGAAATCCGGTTTTACCTTAACCGTTATTGATGATAACGAGCGACAACATACTTGCGATTTTTTGATTGATTATAAATGGGTAGGACCGAATACAAAGAGTCGTTATGAATCGCTAGTACCGACTGATTGCGTTCGTCTTTTAGGCCCGAATTATTGTATTTTAGATCCCACATATCGCACCGTTGAAAAGCACTCTTCGGAGTCAGATCTTCCCGTTCGAGTTTTATTTTCATTAGGTGGCGGTGGTGATCTTTTTATTCTAAAAAGAATCTTTGATGGATTACCAAGAGCCATTCAAGCAAATGTTCTTTTTGATATAGTGGTAGGTCCCTATGCAACGAATAAAGATACTATGTATGCTATTGGGCAAGAGTTTCCAAATATTAATATTTTAGAGAATGTAACTTGCCTGAAAGAGTATTATGAAAGAGCCTCACTTTTTGTGGGTGCATTAGGCACCTCTTTTTATGAATGTGCTGCGACTAAAACACCAGCGATTACTTTTTCTCTTGAGGATAACCAGACTAATGATATTGATATCTTGGAGTGGTTAGGTCACTACCTCCATATTAATGATGTTTCTATTGATGATTTTTTGCGATTAGGAGAGTTAATTGATATCGCTCTTAGTCAATTACCAAGATTACAATTGCTGGTAGCCAAAAGAAAAGTATCGGTTGATGGCGAGGGGGCACGGCGAATAGCTAAAGCTCTTGTCGGTGAGAAGATATCAACAAATTGTTTTGCTATTGCTGAGCAGCACTGCGAAGTAAAGACTGAATTAACAGATAATTTGGTTGTTTGCCAAGTTGATGATACCCATATAAATAGTTATTTATCGGCTAGAAACTTACCTAGCAATAGCGTGAGAATGACTGTGCAGAATGCTATTAAGCCATTGGAACATTATTTATGGTGGTTTAATCAATCACGTTTTAACTTTGTGATTACAGAGCGAGAAGGCAGTAGGCAATCTCAAAGTTTGTATATCTGGCATAATTTATATAAAGATAAGTATTTATATGGCGGCTGGTTTTCTTGTAATCAAGATCTTTCCTTGCCCATAGCTATGATCGCCTTACAATGGCAACTTGAGTTTTGTAAAGCGAGTCATCCCAATGCTATTTGGCTTGCGGTGATCCACAAAGACAACAAATTTGTAAATTTGCTAAATCGCTATATGGGATTTGTGGCAATACCAATACATTCAAAAGAATATAAAGTAACGCAACAGTTATTTCCTTTGGCCGATGAGAAGTTTAATTTTGTAATGTGGGACCCAAATGCACAATAAAAATATATACCAGCTTGTTCAATCACATACGGTTACTCAACCTGAGAAAATTGCGTGTATATATCAACAGATCCAAATTAACTACCAACAACTAATAAATAAGGTTGATTCTTTAGCTGCTGGCCTGACTCAGTTAGGAATTAAGCAAGGACATAAAGTTGCGTTATTTTGTCCAAATAACCTCGAGTTTACATATTGTTTATTAGCTGCGGCTAAACTGGGTATTGCGCTTGCGCCATTACCACTAACTCTCAAAGGACAGGCTTTATCAAAAGCGTTACAAGTAGCTGATTGCGAGTATGCTATAGCATGGATAAGTGTGGCTGAACAACTTGTTAATAATGATGTTTTAGCTACCGACAATATAATTACGATAGGTGGCAATAGTGATAACTTGATTGATTTGGTCAATGTAATGTCTGCATCCACGGCGCAATATGATGAGTTTCCAGTAGAAAATATCAATTTACCTTATATTCTTACCATGACTTCAGGTTCTACTGGTCAACCTAAGCCAATAGTATTTACTCAAGCGACTAAAATTGTTCGCGCATTTGATGCGACGGCTCAGTATTACCAATTAGATAAAAGCGATGTGGTGTTGGTTTCAACACCTTTATACCATTCACTTGCACAGCGCTCTTTACTGATGCCACTAATGTTGGGCGCAAGTGTAGTTATTTTACCCAAGTTCTCAGTTAATGCTTGGCTTGATGCAATCAATACTCATAAGATTAGTTTTTTATTTGCTGTTTCAAGCCAACTAAAAGCCTTGATCCCAGAGTTAGCAAAAGCGCAGTTAACAAGCTTGAAGTGTGTTGTATCATCTTCTGCAACGCTTGAAAGCGACGACAAAAAGTCACTGTTATTAGCCTTGAATTGCCGTTTCCATGAATGTTATGGGGCATCAGAAATGGGGGTGATCAGTGATTTTGATATAACCGAGCCGAATGTACCGATCAATAGTGTAGGTAAGCCTTTACCAAATCTGAAAATAAAAATATGTGATGCTGAACGTAATACTTTGTCTAATGGTAATATCGGTGAAATAGCTTGTCGCTCACCAACTGCGTTTGCACAATATTATAACTTACCAGAGCAAACTGCGCAGAGTTACGACAGTGATGGTTATTTTTTTACTGGTGACCTTGGTTATTTGGATGATGATAATTATCTTTATTATGTTGGTCGAACAAAAGAAGTTATTAAATCGGGCGGGATCAATGTTTACCCGAGCGATATTGAGTTGGTAACTAATTACTTACCTTGGATTGCTGAGTGTGCGGCTTTTGGAGTAAGTGATGATAAATTTGGAGAAGTCATTTTATTATCTTTTGTTTGTAATGATACTGCGCCAGTGAATGCAAAAATGCAGTTGCAAATGCATTTATTCAAAGAACTTACTGACTATCAGCAACCGCGAATTTTGTTTGAGATGAAAAGACTGCCAAAAACCGAAATGGGTAAAATCCATAAACCGAGTATCAAGCAGGCATATCTAGAGAGTTGTAATTAAGCGTATTACACGCTTTCCCAGCCAAGTGTTTGTGTCGAACGTTTAGCAGCAGCAAATAACTTTAAGCCATCTGCGGCGTGTTCTAAACCAAATACGTATGGTTGGTTATTTTCTTGCCCTAGTTGAAAACATTGTAAATCTTCAGCGATGTCGCTGTATAAGTTTGCAAATGCTTCTACAAAACCAGTGGGGTGGCCTGGTTTCATGCGGTTATATCTAAATTGATGGGCGTAGTCGCACTGACCCGCTCGGTCTAATATCTCTCGCCTACCATCATTAAAATTTAGTTCTAACTCATCGGGGTTGAGCTGTAACCATTTAGCACTTCCGGTATCTCCATACACTCTGATCTGTAAACCGTTACGATGACCAATAGCCGTTTTTGACATCCACATGCTGCCTTTGACGCCACTGGCATACTTTACTAGCATTTGTACGTCATCGACTAAATTAGCATATTGAGAGTGGTTACTAAATTCAGCTAATGTGTGAGTTGGTTCCTCACCCAATAAAAAGCTACTTAGGTGATGAAGGTGAACACCTAAATCTAAGCAAATGGTTGGTACTTCAGCATCTCGCAGACGCCACGCCTGCGGTTGTGATGTTTTTCCCGCGATATCGGGGGGGCGGCGAAAGCCTTCTTGCGGCATTTCTAAGTGAATTTTTTGAATTGTTCCCAGCTTTCCTGAATTTATTAAATGCTTTAACTCACGTACCATTGCATAGCCACTGTAGTTAAAAGTAACAGCTAAAAATTGTTTCTTTGGATCATAATAAGGGCGAAGAGTTGCAATTTCTCGTGGTCCACAAACCATGGCTTTTTCACAAATTACGGGTAATTTTTTTTCGAATAAATACTGTAAAACTTCTAAATGATGCGGTGTTGGAGTGAGCACTACAAAAGCATCAATGTGACCCTTTTCAGCTTCGACCATGTGCTTCCAATCATCGTAAACACGTTCTGCTGGGATCCCCCAATGAATACCTGTAGCTTGATTATTTTCTTGATTACGACAAAAGGCACCGGCAACAACTTGAAATTTATTATCCATGTGAGCTGCGCAAAAGTGCACATAACCAACAGCTGACGTGTTACCCCCGCCAATAAAAGCAAGTTTGAAAGTCGGGTGAGTTTGTAACATAGTTGCCTCAAGGTTCATTAAATAATATGTTTATATCGTCAAAAAAGTTGAAAACTTTAATTTAAGATTTGTTGTAGAGTGTTTAGTACAAAATGCACTTCTTGCTCTTTCAACGATGGATGAAGAGGAAGGGTGATAGCACCTTGATAATATTTTTCAGCATTAGGGAAATCACCAACCTTAAAGCCTAGAGCTTGATAGTATGGCTGTAAATGTATTGGAATATAATGAACGTGGCCAATGATCCCAGCTGCTCGAAGCTGAGTTACAGCGTTTTTATGACGAGTTGTATCGCTATTATTAAGTTGAATTATGTACAGGTGATAAGCGGAATAACAGGTATAAATTTTCTGTAATGGACGAACCAAATTTAAATCAAGATGTGTATCATATATTTTAGCAAGGTGATGTCGCTGCTTAACAAATTCGTCAACTTTAGTTAGTTGGCTAAGCCCTAACGCTGCGTGTAAATCAGTCATACGATAATTAAAGCCAAGCTCGATTTGCTGATAGTACCAAGGTCCATGGCTTGCATCGGTCATTTCACTTTTATCTGATGTGATCCCATGGCTTCTTAATCGTTTTAAATGCTTTGCTAAATTATCATCATTTGTAACCGCCATACCGCCTTCAGCTGACGTGATGATTTTCACAGGATGAAAGCTGAATACGCAAATATCTGAAAACTCACAATTACCAACAGGTTTATCTAAATATTTAGCACCAATGGCGTGAGAGGCATCTTCGATAATTTTAAAATCATATTTAGTAGCGAGCTGATGAATGGCTTGCATATCGCATGATTGACCCGCTAAATGAACGGGGATCACTACCTTAGGTAAGCAATTGTTTTGTTCTGCTAGAAGCAATTTTTTTTCAAGCTCAAAAACTGACATATTGCCAGTGTTTAAGTCAATATCAACAAAATCAATTTTAGCTCCGCAATACAAAGCGCAGTTTGCTGAAGCAACAAATGAAATAGGGGATGTCCACACTATATCGTTACTACCAACGTCAAGCGCTAAACAAGCTATGTGTAATGCTGATGTTGCACTATTAACAGCTACACCATGCTCTGCCTTACAATAACTAGCAACAGCATCTTCAAATGCAGGTACTTTAGAACCTTGCGTGAGCCAGTCAGATTGTAAGACATTGAGTACCGCATCAATATCTGCTTGGTCAATAGATTGCTTTCCATATGGGATCATAAAAGTGCCTGAATATTAAAAGCTGCTATTTCTTCTATCGTTAAGAAGTGGGGGTTACTTAAAGAACTATATTCAAATCCGATCTCAACTTTCCTACCGCACTCATTTAGTGCATTTGTATCAAAATTATTGCTGCGACTACTAAATTTAATGCCAGGTGCAATCACAAAATGATCATCAAATTCGTAGGTATCAAAACACAAATCAGAAGGGCACATCACCTCATGTAATTTTTCGCCCGGGCGAATACCGATATTTTTTTGTGGCAGGTTTGGTGCCATTGCTGTTGCTAAATCAGTAATACGAATTGATGGGATCTTGGGAACAAAAATTTCTCCCCCTAACATCCTCTCAAAGTTAGTTAAAACGAAATCAACACCTTGTTGAAGGCTTATCCAAAAACGGGTCATTTCTTTATGGGTAATAGGGATATGGTCGCGCCCTTGGTCAATAAATTTTTGGAAAATAGGTACTACCGAACCGCGCGAGCAGACTACATTACCGTAACGAACAACTGAAAATGTGGTGCGATTACCACCGGCAATATTATTAGCGGCAACGAACAATTTATCGGATGCTAATTTTGTGGCGCCATATAAATTAATTGGGTTGGCTGCTTTATCAGTAGAAAGCGCAATGACTTTTTCAACATTATTATCTAAGGCAGCGTCAATCACATTTTCAGCGCCATTGATGTTAGTTTTGATACATTCCATTGGATTATATTCTGCGGCAGGGACTTGCTTAAGAGCTGCCGCATGTATAACGTAGTTGACGCCGCGCATAGCTCTGCGCAATCTATCTTTATCACGTACATCACCGATAAAATAGCGCATACATGGTTGATCAAAGTCTTGCTGCATTTCAAATTGTTTTAATTCATCGCGAGAAAAAATAATAATTTTTTTCGGCTTATAACGCTCAAGTAATGTTTTTACGTATTTTTTACCGAATGATCCGGTACCACCGGTAATTAGAATTGTTTTATTATCGAACATAGTGTTACCCAAGTTATTTATCATTGGCGTAGCTGTATATAAAATGAAGTACGCATTGTGAGAATTTTGACACAATTCTCAATACTTTACATACTTATTAAGTGTGTTAGCAAGCTCGGTACCAAGTTAATTTAGTTTAAACATGGTACAAAGTACAAAATTTGGCAAATTAAGCTATAATTTAACCAATCAGTGTGTCGGAGCCTGTTATGAAAATTCAATCACCAGCAACTAATTTTTTAAACCAAACACAGCAAACCAGCAATAAGCTCGCAGAGCAACTTGCTACGGGTAAAAAAGTCAACTCTGCGGCAGATGATGCCGCTGCATTACAAATAATTAATAGATTAACCTCCCAGCAAGACGGTTACAGCCAAGCGGTGAATAATGCCTATGATGGTATTTCTTATTCGCAAGCGACTGAGTCAAACTTGTCGGGTGTCAACGATGCTGTCTCGCGTATTCGAGAATTGTCCATCCAAGCAGGTAATGGCGCATTAAATGATAATGACCGTGCAGCATTGCAAGAAGAAGTAGTACAGTTACAAAGCCAAATTACCGAGACGTTTGAAAACGCAAACTTTGCAGGTAAACCATTGTTTGATGGTCAACCGGTGCCGTTTCAAGTTGGTCCAGGTGCGAATGCAAATCAAACGGTTACTCCTTCGGACGGTAGTTTTGCATCAGTAATATCCACAATTGATATTTCTACTCAAGCCGGTGCTCAAACAGCAATTGATATCAATGACCAAGCGGCGGACGAAATTAACGCCCAGCGAGCTGAATTAGGAGCTTTTCAGAATACTTTAGCAAGTACAATTAAAGGTTTAGGTACTCAGCAAGAAAATATTGCCGCGAGCCAAAGTCGTATCCAAGATACAGATTATGCTCAGGCGGTTTCACAGCAAGTATCAAATGATATTTTAGCACAAGCGTCAGTTGCACTGCGTGGACAAGCCAACCAATCGGCTGAATCTATTTTAGGGTTACTTTAATATTAATGATACAGCAGTAATTATTAAGTATTACTTGCAATTAGCTTAGTGTCTGTTTTTTGGCATCTATGTCAAAAAACTGCCGCTTTGTGCTTGCATCCCTGTCAAACTCGCTTACAATTTAAATTATCAATAGCTTGTAGTAACTGTGGTTCGCTAAATAATGATCTTGATTTTAGATAATAATAATAACCGTGCGATTGGTTTACATGCTGCGCTTACCTTTATTGGTGAGGCAGTGCAACTGCTTGACGATGCGAGCCTTGAGCAAGAATGTGAAAAATACCAAAAGCAGTCATGTATGGTGATCCTCGGTGCATTGCAAAGTTTAGATCATGAAAGCGTGATCAAGCGCCATCCAACAATACCATTCCTATTAATTGGTGAAACCCTTAAACCACTGTTGAGCATTGCTAATGTAGTTGGCCTTATCTGTGAACCTTTTAACCATGATGTAACGACTCAATTACTGCATGATTGTCAGCAATACCAACGCATGTTGCCAAGCGATCACAAGCATCATAAGCCACATAAGTCGTTTGATGGTTTAGTTGGCGAAACAGAAGCGGTTAAAGATGTACGCTTTTTAATTGAACAAGTAGCGAAAACGGATGCCAATGTTTTGATTTTAGGTGAGTCAGGTACAGGTAAAGAAGTGGTTGCGCGTAATGTTCATTTACTGTCAAAACGTAATACTGGGCCATTTGTGCCTGTTAACTGTGGTGCTATTCCGGCAGAATTACTTGAAAGTGAGTTATTCGGTCACGAAAAAGGGGCATTTACTGGGGCTATTTCTGCTCGCAAAGGCCGCTTTGAGCTAGCTCAAGGCGGGACGTTGTTTTTAGATGAAATTGGCGATATGCCGCTGCAAATGCAAGTAAAGTTATTGCGAGTGTTGCAAGAGCGAAGCTATGAGCGGGTTGGGGGGACAAAACCAATTCAAGCCGATGTAAGAGTGATTGCTGCTACACATCGTGATCTTGAACAAATGATAGAGCAAGGAAGCTTTCGCGAAGATTTATACTATCGACTCAATGTTTTTCCTATCGAAAACCCATCTCTTGCAGAGCGCGCCGATGATATTCCACTATTATTAAAAGAATTAATGCGCCGTATTAGTGAGCAAAGTGGCACTACCGCTAAATTCACCGAGCGTGCAATTGATAGTTTAAAAGAGCACACATGGCCGGGTAATATTCGCGAGTTAGCTAACTTAGTTGAGCGTATGGTGATCATGTTGCCAGATAAAGTAGTTGATATTCCTGATCTGCCTGCTAAATACCGTTATATTGAAGTCGATGCTTATGAACCTCAATACCCTGAAGAACTGCTAGAACGTGATGCGTTTAATGATATTTTCAGTACTGGTTTTAGTGATTATGACGATGAGTCAGAAGTAGAAGCAACTCAGCCATCGGCAGATCTTTTACCCGACGAAGGGATTGAGCTGAAAGATTATTTAGCTGAATTAGAGGTCAGTTTGATCACCCAAGCGTTGGAGCGTTATGATTATGTTGTTGCGCGTGCCGCAGAAATTCTCGGCGTACGCCGCACAACCTTAGTTGAAAAAATGAAAAAATATAACCTATCACGAGATTGAGCAGCTATTTTTCATCCTTGTAGCAGCGATTTCACATCGCGTTCTGTCTTACATTGAGTGCTGTAAACCAGCACAGAACAAATCTGAGCCTACACGAATCTATTGGCGTCGAACTTGCTTCGCCCATGTGTTGTTAGTTGTACATTCCTTGACGCGCTAAAGCACGACAATTAGCTCTGTGTTTGCAAATCGTTACTTCATTTTTACCACCGAGGCGCTGCGCGCTACACTGAGCTTAAAATTGCTAGGACTCTAATCTCTTTCTCTTTGAACTCGGAGTTCTCTGTGGTGGATCAATCGTTTAAAGATTTATTACACAATGAGAAGACAATGAGAGTAAATGAGAAGAAAAAATACAACGGGCTTTTCATACCTTAAAATTTAATATCTTTATTTTTACCTCATAAGCCTAGCTCCTAAACCGAGTTTTTTTCAATAATCTCTGCTTTACGAAAACAATCATTACTGTGGTCGTTAACCATACCACAGGCCTGCATATGGGCGTACACTGTGGTTGGACCTAAAAACTTAAATCCTCGTTTTTTTAAATCTTTTGCAAATGCAGTTGAGGCCTCGGTAATTGCAGGGTAGTCACTCAGTTTATCTAACTCATTCACTAACGGCTTACCACCTACAAATTGCCATTGATAGTTACTAAAGCTGCCAAACTTTTGTTGGATATCAATGAAGCGCTTTGCATTATTAATAGTCGCTGCAATTTTTAAGCGGTTGCGAACGATCCCTTCATCAAGCATTAATCGTTCAACATCGTGCTCGTTCATTTGTGCGACTTTTTCTACATCAAAATCCAAAAAAGCACGGCGGTAACCATCGCGTTTTTTTAAAATCGTATACCAACTTAATCCCGCTTGCGCTGATTCAAGGGTAATAAATTCAAATAGAGTTTGGTCATCATATACTGGGATCCCCCATTCATCATCGTGATAGGCAACATAGTCCTCTTTACTGGTATCGAGCCAAGGGCAGCGACATAAATTTGTTGAACTCATAGTGTCTACTCGCTTTATTTATTTTAGATTGTCATTTTTTTGTCGCGTTATTTATACTCTAAGAAACTGAAATTAATCAATTTAATTGTTGGTACAATTTGTGCATTTAGCTAGTTAGATCCTGTAAACGAGAATGCATTATGGCCTTAGCTAATGTCTTAAAACCACAATTTATCACAGCGGCCCAGTATAACCCATGCTTACAGCAAGAAGAGTACATTGGTGAATTAAGTGAATTGCGCCAACAAGCGAGTTGGTTAAGTCACTTAGTTGATACCATGCCAGCAGGTGTGGTTGTGCTTGATGGTCGCGGTTTGATTGCAAAAGCTAATCAAATCGCAACAGATATGCTTGGGGAGCCACTCGAAGGTGAAAAGTGGTTCAGCATTATTCAGCGATCGTTTCGGCCCCACCAAGATGATGGTCATGAAGTATCGCTCAAAGATGGTCGCTTAATAAAGTTAGAAATAACGGCATTAGCGCCAGAGCCAGGGCAATTAATATTAATGACTGACTTAACTGAAACGCGTCGTTTACAAACACGCGTTGCACATATGCAACGTTTAAGTGCACTGGGTAAAATGGTGGCGTCGCTCGCACATCAAGTTCGAACACCACTGTCGGCTGCGATTTTGTATGCTGCTAATTTAGGTTCAAAGCGGTTGCCCGAAAGCTCACGAGGCAATTTTCATACTAAGTTGATGTCGCGTTTAAAAGATCTCGAAACTCAAGTAAACGATATGTTGTTGTTCGCTAAAAGTGGCGATCAGCAAGTCGTTGAACATGTTTCCATGCAACAATTATTAACTGAAGTGAAAACTGGCGCTGATGCTATGGTCGCGCTTAATAATAGTGAACTTGAAGTTAGTTTACCTGAGCCTGATATCGAGATCATGGGTAATAAAACTGCGCTTGCCAGTGCCATTCAAAACCTTATTCACAATAGTATTCAAGTCATTGGCAGTAATGCACTCGTTCAATTAAGTGCGCAGCGGGATGTGAGTGACCCCGAGCTAGTGTGTATTACTGTAAGTGACAACGGTCCTGGGGTCGATTTAAGCTTACTTGATAAATTATTTGAACCATTTTTTACTACGCGAAGCCAAGGCACTGGTTTAGGTTTAGCAGTGGTAAGTTCAGTCGCAAATGCACACCAAGGACGCGTTGCAGTAACGAACAATGCTCAAGGCGGAGCCTGCTTTAGTTTACTGTTACCTATTTGTACAAAGTCAACATCGGCGGAGGCAATATGAACAACACGATTTTAGTGGTTGAAGATGATGCAGGGCTACGTGAAGCCTTGATTGATACGCTTGAAATGTCTGGAATAGATTGCGTTGCAGCTGACAGTGCCGAGCAAGCTATGGTGCTACTTAAAAAAGACAGCTTTTCGCTAGTTGTAAGCGATGTGCAAATGGGCGCGATGAGTGGTCTTGATTTACTGCGTAGCATTAATCTTAATTACCCTGATCTACCGGTTTTAATGATGACAGCGTATGCGACTATTGATGATGCTGTTGAGGCTATGCGGTTAGGGGCAATTGACTATATGGCCAAACCGTTTGCGCCCGAAGTGCTACTTAATATGGTCAGCCGTTATCTACCTGAGCCAGAAAAAGAAACGGATGGCCCGATTGTCGCTGATCCGAGTAGTATTCAGCTATTAGAACTTGCAAGTCGGGTTGCTAAATCGGATGCCAGTGTAATGGTGCTTGGTCCTAGTGGCTCAGGTAAAGAAGTACTCGCACGCTTTATCCATGATAAATCAGCTCGCGCAGAGCAGCCATTTGTGGCAATAAACTGTGCTGCGATCCCTGAAAATATGCTCGAAGCTACATTATTTGGCTATGAAAAAGGCGCGTTCACTGGTGCGATTCAAGCTTGCCCGGGTAAGTTTGAACAAGCGCAAGGTGGCACAATTTTACTTGATGAAATCACTGAGATGGAGTTAGGCCTACAGGCTAAGTTACTACGTGTATTACAAGAACGTGAAGTTGAACGTTTAGGTGGTCGTAAAACTATTAAGCTAGATGTGCGTATTTTGGCTACCAGTAATCGTGACTTAAAAGAGGCTGTGGCTAAACACCAGTTTAGAGAAGATTTATATTATCGATTAAATGTATTTCCGTTGATGTGGCGTCCGCTTTGTCAACGGCCCGGCGATATTGTCGTGTTGGCAAAGCATTTAATTGAACGTCATCTTAATAAAAACAAAGAGCCTATCGCCATACTTAGTGAAGCAGCGGAGAAAAAATTATTAGCGCATGCTTGGCCGGGTAATGTGCGTGAACTGGATAATGTGATCCAGCGTGCGCTGATATTACGCCACGGTGATATGATTGACGAAAGTGCTATTTTTATTGAGAACTTAACCCAAACTCCTTTAACTGCGGCTTTATCAGCAAGTTTAGTATCGCTCAATTCAGCACCAGAGAGCACGATTTCGACGGTTACAAGTTCACCGACGAATGATGCTTATTATGATCTGCAAGCGCCAGCAATAAAAGCGACAGCAGAGCGCAATCCGCTATCTGAAGAATTACCAAGCTTGGATTCGGGAAGTTATAAAAATGAACTCAAAGAGAAAGAGCATCGAATTATTTTAGAAACTCTAAATCGTTGTCAAGGCAAGCGTAAAGATGTAGCTGAAACATTAGGGATCAGCCCACGAACATTACGTTATAAATTGGCACAAATGCGCGATTTGGGGATCACCTTACCTGCTTAAACCTCTATAATTCGGTTTTCCTTCGCTATTTGATTTACGCTCAGCCTAGCTGGGCGTAAACTTGTCAAAACTCTGACAATAAAAATACACTTCAAGTTATTGATATTTATTGTTTTATAAATTGGCATGCTTTGTGCTTTATTAAATTATCAGTAAACTGCATCGTCAGAGACAATTATGAAAATTCAAAACAGCGCATTATTTCAAGAAATGCAATCTATGGCTTTAGAAGCTGGTCGTAGTAATCAAGTAAACAAATTACCGACGCAGGCGCAGCCTACTTCGAGCGCCCAATTTGGTGATTTGTTAAGTGATGCACTTAACACAGTGAATGGTCTTCAAGCTGATGCGAAACAAAAAGTAACTGCAGTAGAAATGGGCGACCGGAATGTGTCATTAGCGGATGCGATGATCGCCTCACAAAAATCGTCGGTTGCTTTTGAAGCCACTGTGCAAGTTCGTAATAAACTTGTAGAAGCCTATAAAGAAATCATGAACATGCCTGTTTAACTAGGTAGTGGAGAATTATTGTGGCGCAATCTAATCAATCAACAGATCTTGCTTTGGCCGGCGGCGGTATCGACCAAACTGATAATGACGATCAACAAGAACAAAAGTCAGGCTATTTAAGTGCATTAAACGGCGTTGATGTATTGCGTCAGGTCACTCTAATTATTGCATTAGCGATCTGTTTGGCGATTGCTATTTTTGTGATTATTTGGGCTCGTCAACCAGATATGCGTCCACTTGGAAAAATGCCAACGGAAGAGCTAATTCAAACGCTTGATTTTTTAGATGCACAAAAAATTGACTATCAACTTGATGGTAATGTGGTTTCTGTTGCTGAAAATGAATATCAAAATATTAAATTGTTAATGACCCGCGAAGGTATTGAACAAGCGCCGAGCTCGGGTACTGATATTATCATGCAAGATATGGGGTTTGGTGTTAGTCAGCGTTTAGAACGTGAACGTTTAAAACACGGACGTGAACAACAACTGGCGCGTACCATTGAGGAACTACAAAATGTCACGCGTGCTAAAGTATTATTGGCAATCCCGAAAGAAAATGTTTTTGCTCGTCGTGAAAAAAAACCATCCGCAACAGTAGTATTAACGTTAAAACGTGGCCGTATGCTCGGTAGTGAAGAAGTGGACGCCATTGTTGATATTATTGGTTCAGCAGTGCAAGGTTTAGAGCCGTCACGAGTAACTGTAACAGACCAAAATGGCCGATTACTTAATTCAGGATCGCAAAGTGCGTTAGCTGCTCGTTCACGTAAAGAATACGATATTGAACGTAAACGTGAACAAGAATATCTAGATAAAATAGATGGTATCTTAATGCCAGTTATTGGCATGGGTAACTACACTGCACAAGTCGATTTAAGTATGGACTTTAGCGCGATTGAAGAAACTCAGAAACGCTATAATCCTGATTTACCGGCAGTACGCAGCGAAACCACCTTTGAAGAAAACAACATAGGTGGCTTAGCTGTAGGTATACCAGGCGCGTTAACTAATCAACCTCCGGTTAATTCTGATATACCTGAAGTGACTGACCAAGCTGGTGCAGGCACGGCAACTTCATCGCCAAGTCGTAGCCACAAAGAAGCAACGCGTAATTATGAACTTGATACCACTATTTCTCATAAACGTCAGCAAAGTGGTGTTATTCGCCGAATTAGTGTGTCTGTGGCGGTCGATTACCTTCCGACTGTCGGCGAAAATGGTGAAACAACCATGGTGCCACGCTCTGTTGAAGCACTGTCAAATATTCGCCGTTTACTGCAAGGCGGTGTTGGATTTGACTTACAACGTGGTGATGCCTTAGAAGTTGTTACCGTGCCGTTTGTACGTGAACCAATGGACTTAGCAATTGAAGTGCCGTTGTGGGAACAAAACTGGTTTATGAAAGTTGTGCGTTTAGTGCTTGGTGCGTTGGTTATCATTGTATTGATAATGGCTGTGGTTAAACCTATGCTGAAACGTTTGATTTACCCAGATGATACCCTTGAAGAGTATGATGATGATGCACTTAGTTCTGGTGTAGATATTGGCGATAACACTCTAGATATGCTAAATAAAGATTTTGATTCTGCTTCGGTTGGCTTCTCAAGTGATGGTACACTACAGTTACCAGATCTACATGGCGATGAAGACTTATTAAAAGCTGTTCGTGCCTTGGTAGCAAATGAACCAGAACTCTCCTCACAAGTTGTGAAAGCGTGGTTAACTGAAGATGACTGATCAAGAACAAAAACAACTGCCAGCAGCGTTTGATGTTGATAAATTAGACGGTGTAGATAAAGCTGCAATTTTATTGTTAAGCTTATCTGAAGAAGATGCAGCGCAAATATTAAAGCACCTTGAGCCTAAACAGGTGCAAAAAGTGGGTATGGCAATGGCGGCGATAGATGATCTATCGCAAGCCAAGATTAGTGCTGTTCACAACTTGTTTATAGAGCAAATACAAAGCTTTAGTACAATTGGCTTCCAGTCAGAAGATTTTATCAAAAAAGCGCTTACTGCGGCACTTGGTGAAGATAAAGCGGCAAGCCTGATAGATCAAATTGTTATGGGATCAGGAGCCAAAGGCCTTGATTCATTGAAATGGATGGACTCAAAGCAAGTTGCCAATATTATTCGCAATGAGCATCCGCAAATACAAACGATTGTTTTATCGTATTTGGAGCCTGAACAATCGGCTGAAATTTTAGCGCAATTTCCTGAAAAAGTGCGCTTAGATTTAACCATGCGAATCGCTAACCTTGAAGAAGTACAACCTGCGGCTTTACAAGAATTGAACGAGATCATGGAAAAACAATTTGCCGGGCAAGCTGGTGCGCAAGCTGCGAAAATGGGCGGCTTGAAAGCGGCTGCAGATATCATGAACTACCTCGATACCAATATTGAAGGTCAGTTGATGGATTCAATTCGTGAGCATGACGAAGAGATGTCGCAACAAATTCAAGATTTAATGTTCGTATTTGAAAACTTAATGGATGTTGAAGATCGTGGTATTCAAGCTATCTTACGTGAAGTCCAACAAGATGTACTGATGAAAGCCATTAAAGGTACTGACGATGCATTGAAAGAGAAAATTCTTGGCAATATGTCAAAACGGGCTGCAGAAATGCTGGCTGATGATTTAGAGGCAATGGCGCCTGTGCGGATCAGCGAAGTTGAAGCCGCGCAAAAAGAAATCTTATCTACCGCACGTCGTCTCGCTGATTCAGGTGAAATTATGCTTGGTGGTGGTGGTGGTGAGGAGTTCTTATAAACCATGAGCAAATCTATCCAATACCAAGGCCGTCCTTTACATGCCAGTGAAGCGGTTGATGAATTATTAGAAAACTGGCCAATCCCAGATGTCACGCAAGACACTCGCAAATTCGATGGTCGTTCAACGGCGTTTGGTACACCGCTGGCCGATTTATATCGCAAAGAATTAGCAGAAAGTGAATTGACCGTGGAGCCTGAAGAGCCTGAGTTACCGTCTTTAACCATGGCTGAATTAGAGCGAATTCGCCAAGATGCTTATGAAGAAGGCTTAAAACAAGGCCATGAGCAGGGCTATATTGATGGTTTTGAAAAAGGCGTAGGTGAAGGCAAAGAAGCTGGTTACAAAGAAGGTCTTGAACTAGGTAAAACGCAGGGGCAAGAAGATATTAAGCCGCTGATGGAAGAGCAGCTAACTAGCCTAAAAGCATTACTAAATAGTTTGTCAGTGCCATTAGCTAAAGTCGATGATGACGCTGAAAAACAGCTTGTACAGTTAACCGTCATGTTAACCGAAGCATTAGTTTATCAAGAAATAAAAACCTCCCCTGAAATTATTTTGCAAAGTTTAAAGCAGTGTATTGATGCGTTAGCCGATGAGCAGCAAAGTGTGCGTATTCATTTACATCCTGAAGATATTGAACTGATTAAAAATAGTTATGGTGAAGCTGCACTAGCTGAGAACCATTGGCAGTTAGTTGCAGAGCCGACCTTAGAACGCGGTGGTTGCCAAGTAAAAACACCGCAATCATCTATTGATATGACTATAAAAACCCGTGTCAAAGAAACGTTGGATAGCTTTTTGCATAGTAGTGGTATCTAACCCCATTTTTGGTTTGCAATGAGTTCTCAAACACGCCCATTAAGTGAACGTTTACAACAGTATCAAAAACATATCCATAGTCCAACGCCTGCTGTTGCGGGCGTTTTAACCCGTGTTGTAGGGCTAACATTAGAGGCGAAAGGATTACGCGCGCCAGTAGGCAGCCAATGTAAAATTGAAACCATGCATGGTTTTGTTGATGCTGAAATTGTTGGTTTTAATGACCAGACGCTTTACTTGATGCCAAATGACCATATTTCTGGCGTATTACCTGGTGCACGCGTGATCCCACAAGTAAATGATACCGGATTGCCTGTTGGTATGTGTTTACTTGGTCGTGTTGTTGATGGCTTAGGACGTCCGTTGGATGGACTTGGAGCTATTAAAGCAGCGCATTACTTAAAGTTTGCACAAAATTCTATTAACCCATTATCTCGACGACCAATTACGCAGCCTATGGATGTTGGCGTACGGGCAATTAATTCAGTGATAACTGTTGGCCAAGGTCAGCGTATGGGCTTATTTGCGGGCTCTGGGGTGGGTAAGTCGGTATTACTGGGTATGATGACGCGAGGCTCAGAAGCTGATGTAATTGTGGTTGGTTTAGTGGGGGAGCGTGGCCGCGAAGTTAAAGAGTTTATTGAAGAAATACTCGGTGTGGAAGGGCGTAAACGTTCTGTCGTAGTTGCCGCGCCTGCCGATGCCTCGCCATTAATGCGCTTAAAAGGCTGTGAAAGTGCGGTAACTATCGCGGAGTACTTTCGCGATCAAGGTTTAAATGTTTTATTGTTACTTGACTCTGTAACGCGTTATGCCATGGCACAGCGTGAAATAGCGCTTGCGGTTGGTGAACCACCAGCGACTAAAGGTTATCCGCCTTCAGTATTTGCAAAGCTTCCAGCGCTGGTGGAACGTGCTGGTAATGGCGGCGAAGGGCAGGGCTCTATTACAGCATTTTTTACAGTACTGAGTGAGGGGGATGATATGCAAGATCCGATTGCTGATGCGGCGCGAGCCATTTTAGACGGTCATATCGTGTTATCCAGAGAGCTCGCTGACAGTGGCCATTATCCTGCCATTGATATAGAAAAATCGATCTCACGGGTGATGCCACAAGTTGTCTCAGAAGCACATTTGCAACAAGCGCGAGTGTTAAAACAAGTATATTCAATGTTCCAGCAAAATAAAGACATGATCACCTTAGGGGCTTACCAAAAAGGTACCGACCAAATGCTTGATCAGGCCATTAATATGATGCCAAGAGTGAATGCATTTTTACAACAAGGCATGAAGGATGTGATCAGCTATGACGATGGTTTACAAGGGCTTGCGCAATTATTAGGGCAAGCATAATGGCAACAAATAAGCTCGATCTATTACTGAAAATAGAAAATGATAAAGAAGAAGCTTTACGGATAAATTATTTACAAGCGCAGCAAAACTTGCAAGGCAATCAACAAAAATTGCAAGGCTTGAATAACTTCCGTTTAGAGTATACTCAGCAATTACATGTAAAAGGAAAGTCCGGTTTAAGTAGTGCTGGGTTTAGTCAATATCATACTTTTATTGCCAAAATAGAAGAAGCTATTCGTCAACAAGCGAATACAGTCAGTACCGCTAAACAAGTTGTCTCACAACGCCAAGGTCTATGGCTTAAACAGCAAATCAAGGCTAAAGCGGTAGCTAAATTAATAGAAAAACAGCAGCTTAAAGCGAATGTGAACGCACAAAAAAATGAACAAAAAATGCTTGATGAATTTTCTGCAAATCAATTTTATCAAACACGTCGCGTTTTATAGTCTTTTACCAAAAATACCGTTATTTATTAATTCAAATCAGCTTAGGCATATTATTTGCTTGTTTAATGTAAGAAGTATTTATTCTGGCAAACTGCGGCGGCAAATTGCCACTTTTATTCTAGGTGAATTATGGCTATTAGTGATCTTTCAGTGTTTATCTCAACGGAGCAGGATGTTCAGTTAAATAAAAAAGACAGTGCTAAAGGTAGTGCGGTAGCAGATAAAGAAAGCGCAGAGAGTGATTTTTTTAGCCAATTACAAAGTGCCAATAATATTGCGGAAACACCTGTGAAGGTCAATTTAATAGGTGCTGAGTCACCTGTAGATGAAGCCGAGGTTGTCGCTGAAAAAGCACAAGAAATACCTGCTGACAATAGTGATGAGGATACGATGACTGGCGATGCCATGCTTGCGCAAATAGTGGCAGCTAATAATACGGACACTCGAGTAAATAGTACGCCAACTGTTGAAAACTCTCAATTACTTGCGAAGTTAGGTAAATACAGTGCAGAAAAAATAGATCCTAAGCTTGTTACTATCAATGGATCTCGTCCAATCGATGGTGTCACGCCTATTATTGATACAGACACTCCTGCTACTGATGATGCCGTGCCTCCTGTTATTAATGATATTCAAGTAGTAAAAGAGACATCGCAAAATAAAGAAATGGCAATGCAGCCAACAATCCAACAAGCGGTTGCTACTCCAACGACGTTACAAAGTGGACAAGTTGGCAATGACGCAGCTCAAATAATTGCTGCTAAAACGGTTAAAGGTGTTGCCTCAAGCTCTCAAACTGATGTACCAGCAAAAGCAGCTAAACAGTCAAAGCATAGTAATAGCAGCACTGCATTAGAGCAAATCAGCAAGGTACTACTTAACTCAACGACAACTGTACAAAAAAATGAAAATCCATTATTGGCGAGCTTAACACCTGAACAGCAAAAACAGCTGCAAACTCAGGTTGATGTCATTCGCCAACAAGGTGCTACAACGGCTAACGTAACTGATTTGAAACAAATGCTGGCTGAATTTGTAGAGCTTAATAGCAAGGATGTTGCAAAACCTAGCGCGGTCGTTGCGACTATGAATACGGCAGAGCTAACTCAATTAAGTAAAGATATTGCGCTGTTAAGTCCTGTGCAAAAGCAGGCATTAAGCCAGCAGTTACAAAATTTTGTGAGCACTGAGCAGCCCAAAGGGGCCTTATTAACTCAGATCAATAAGGTCATTGCTGAATTAGCCCAGCCAGAGAGTACTGAAAAACTGATTGCATCAAAAGCTCAATTGACCGTTCAGTCAATGACAGATAATTTAGCAACCACAGCGACTACAACAAGCCGTAACACTACTTTAGATACAAATAAAGTATCTGCGCCACAAAATGAATTTATAAAGGCCGCAAGCAAAGAGCAGGAAGTGAAACTGGCAGTGCAAGATAGTGCTCTAAAAAGCGAGCAATTTGCTGAAAATATTAAAGCAGAGCAAAGCCAAGTGCGAGATAACTCACTGACTCGTATAAATCAATTATTTGGCCAGATCACCGGATTAACCACAGCAGCAGCGACAGCCCCTGATGTAGAGAAGAGTGAGCAACGTTATCAACAAGCTTTGGCTGATATGCAAGTAATGCACGCTCAGCAAGCGAGCCCTGTATCACAGATCAAACAAGTAAATATTGATCCAACTGTGCTGCAAGCGTTGAATATCATGAAAAGTGATGCTGCCAAGTTACTACAAGAACGAGTGAGTGCATTATTAAGTATTAACAATAAAGAAGCTGAAATACGCCTTGATCCGCCAGAAATGGGCAGTATGCAAATTCGTATTCGTAGCGATGCAGAACAAGCTCACATTAACTTTGTGGTGCAAAATCAGCAAGCCAAAGAAGCCCTTGAGCAATCAATGCCGAGATTACGGGAAATGTTAGCACAGCAGGGGATTGAACTGGGTGAAAGTAGTATCCAGCAAGGGAATAGTCAAAGTGATACAGGTGGTGACGGACAACAAAATGGCCGTGGTCAACAGGCAAATCAGCAACAAAATGAAGAGGAAAGTGCATTAACTCAGCAACCAATTCGAGGCTCTGGGCAACAATCTTCATCAGCAATAGATTACTATGCCTAACACCTGCTATTATATGAGGTGTAAGACTATAAAAATAAATAACTTGATGGTGTGCGGTGGCACTCGTAATATCGCTACTATCAAGGTATAAAGGAAAGCGGCATGGCTGAAGAAGCAAATTTAGAAATTGAAGACGGCAGTAAAAGTAAAAAAAAGCTGGTTATAATTATTATTGCTGCGGTATTGGTAATTGGTGGTGCAGTTGGCTTTTTCTTGATG
This sequence comes from Pseudoalteromonas arctica, assembly GCF_012927645.1. Lineage (GTDB taxonomy): Bacteria > Pseudomonadota > Gammaproteobacteria > Enterobacterales > Alteromonadaceae > Pseudoalteromonas > Pseudoalteromonas arctica_A. The sequence goes on from NZ_JABBMT010000005.1 coordinate 73,195, forward strand.
TCAGGCTCCGATGCTGCTCCTGAAACACTTGCAGATGAATCGGTTGTATCTGCAACTGAAACTACAGAGGCAAGTGGCAGTGGCGCAAAGGTTGGCAGTGCTTTATATGTTGCAATGCCTCGACCTTTTATTTTTAACGTACCAGGCGCAAGTCGTGATCGTATTGTGCAAATAAAAGTGCAATTATTAGTGCGCGGTGATGTGAATGAAGAAACGGCCAAAAAGCATATCCCACTTATTGAAGATATATTGCTTGGAGTGTTTTCGACTACCACCGCAGATGAACTTGGCACTAGCGAAGGCAAAGAAACCCTCCGAGTTGCAGCGCTTGATAAAGTACAAGCCGCGCTAACGGACGTAGAGGGAAGTAAAGTAATCGAGCGGGTGTTGTTTACCGGCTTTGTAATGCAATAAGGGGTCAGCGTGAGCGATTTATTATCCCAAGATGAAATCGATGCCCTGTTGCATGGTGTCGATGAAGTCGAAGAGGAGGAGCTACAGGACGGTGATGATGGCAGCGGTAATACGCTGCAATACGACTTTTCATCACAAGACCGGATTGTTCGTGGCCGCATGCCGACTCTGGAAATTGTTAACGAACGTTTTGCCCGTCACATGCGGATCAGCTTATTTAATATGATGCGCCGCACTGCGGAAGTGTCGATTAATGGCGTGCAAATGCTTAAATTTGGCGAATACATTCACACCTTATTTGTACCCACTAGTTTAAACATGGTTCGTTTTCGCCCACTAAAAGGCACTGGTCTTATTACTATGGAAGCGCGTTTAGTGTTTATCTTGGTAGATAACTTTTTTGGTGGTGATGGACGTTATCACGCCAAAATAGAGGGCCGTGAGTTTACCCCTACAGAGCGCCGTATTGTACAAATGCTGTTAAAAATAATCTTTGAAGATTATAAAGAAGCTTGGGCGCCCGTGATGGATGTCTCTTTTGAGTACCTTGACTCAGAAGTAAACCCAGCAATGGCAAATATAGTGAGCCCAACTGAAGTCGTTGTTATTAGCTCTTTTCATATAGAGCTTGATGGGGGGGGCGGGGATTTTCATGTTGCCCTACCGTACTCTATGCTTGAACCTATTCGTGAGCTTCTTGATGCCGGTGTGCAATCAGATACAGAAGACACTGATTTACGTTGGAGCAAAGCCTTACGTGATGAAATTATGGATGTTGAAGTTGGAATATCAACACAACTTCTTGAAGTTGATTTAAGCTTAGCGCAAATTATGGAGCTTAAAGCAGGGGATATTATTCCGGTGGAAATGCCAGAGCACATAACGGTGTTTGTTGAAGAGCTGCCGACCTTTAGGGCGAAAATGGGGCGTTCTCGTGATAACGTTGCGCTGCAAATTAGTGAAAAAATTAAACGTCCTGAATCGGTCAAATCAGAGTTGCATGTCTTTACAAAAGGTGGCAAAAAGCTTGATTCAGATGCGGAATTAGCAGAACTAGAAGATGATCTACACCTTTCAGAAGGCGTAGATTTAGACTGGTAAGAGAATTAAAAGGTTTAATAGTATGAGTGACGACCAAGATACAATGGACGAATGGGCTGCAGCTTTAGCCGAAGCTGAAGGAACTGATAGTTCTGATGACGCCAAAGTAACGGAACTTGACGAGTTAAGTGATACTAGGCATGAAATGAGTGGCGAAGAAAAACGCAAACTCGATACAATTTTAGATATCCCAGTAACTATTTCGATGGAAGTTGGGCGTTCAAAAATCAATATTCGTAACTTACTTCAGCTTAATCAAGGTTCAGTTGTTGAGCTTGATCGTGTTGCTGGTGAACCATTGGATGTATTAGTTAATGGTACATTGATAGCGCACGGTGAAGTGGTGGTAGTTAATGATAAATTTGGTATCCGCCTGACTGATGTGATCAGCCAAGTTGAACGGATCAAAAAGCTGCGATGAGCAGTTGGCTTTTTTTATCAACCGCAGCTAGCGCAGCGACACCTATGGGTGACTTACTCTCAATGGTCATGTCTTTAATCATGGTGCTAGTACTGATTGTGGTACTGGCATTTTTGGTTAAAAAACTAAACCCCAATTTAGCAAATACCGACGAATTTAAAGTGGTGCGTAGTTTACCGCTCAGTGCGCGAGAGCGATTAATGGTCGTCGAAATTGATAATTGTCAGCATTTATTAGGTGTCACGCCGCACAGTATTAACTACCTGCATAAATTAGAAACCCCGTTGACAGAAAAAGAGTTGCCAGCCCTTGCACAACGTTTTGGCAAACTATTAAACCCACAAACTAACCACATTAAAAAGAATTAATAATATGACTAAGTGGCTGCTTATACTTTTTGCATTCGTTTTTATTCCCTCTGTTAACGCCGAAGGCATTGAAGCGTTAAGTATTACAACCAACCCTGATGGCTCGCAAGATTACTCTGTAACCTTGCAAGTACTGGCGATTATGACCGCGTTGAGTTTTATACCTGCTGCGGTGATCATGATGACCTCATTTACTCGCATTATTGTAGTACTGGCTATTTTACGCCAAGCAATTGGTTTGCAACAAACACCCTCAAATCAAATACTGTTAGGTATGTCGCTATTTTTAAGTATTTTTATAATGGCGCCGGTTTATCAAAAAGTGAATCAGCAAGCCATTGAGCCATATTTAAATGAGCAGGTGACCTCGATTCAAGCGCTTGAACTAGCTAAAGAGCCGATGAAGGAATTCATGCTTTCACAGGTGCGCATTAAAGATTTAGAAACTTTCGCTAAAATTGCCGGTTATGACACGTTAGACTCACCTGAAGCGACACCATTAATTGTCTTGATCCCCGCATTTATAACCAGTGAATTACAAACCGCATTTATAATTGGTTTTATGTTTTTTATTCCATTTTTGATAGTCGACTTAGTTGTGGCTTCAGTATTGATGGCCATGGGTATGATGATGCTCTCGCCGATGATTGTATCGATGCCATTTAAAATTATGCTGTTTGTACTTGTTGATGGCTGGAGTTTAGTGATGGGGACTTTAGCTAAAAGTTTTGGCTTAGGCACTTGATATGGCAGTACAATACTTTGCCTACAAAGACTAGGAGGGCAGCATGGAACCAGAAATATTCGTCGATATTCTCAGTAATGCATTATTTTTAGTTATTAAATTAGTATCGGCAATTGTGGTACCAGGCTTATTAGTGGGTTTAGTTGTAGCTGTATTTCAGGCCGCAACGTCAATCAATGAACAAACATTAAGCTTCTTGCCGCGGCTATTGATTACCATTAGTGCGCTTATCGTTGGTGGGCATTGGTTAACCCAAGAATTAATGGATTTTTTCACCCGTTTAGTGCTGATAATTCCAGAGATAGCAGGCTAGTATGGAGTTTCCTTTTTCAGTCATTATTCAATGGCTGAGTGACTTTTTGTTACCACTAGTACGGATCAGCTCGATGCTTATGATCATGGCTGGGCTGGGCGCCAAAAATGTGCCTACGCGGATCAAGATGGGTCTAGCGGTAATGATTACCTTTTTAGCTGTACCAGTACTTCCGCCTGCGACCTTTAATAACTTATTCTCTTTTGAGATGATATTGGTGGTTATTCAACAAATGTTAATCGGTGTTGCAATAGGTTTTGCCTCGGTACTAATGTTGAATACTTTTGTGTTAGCAGGACAAATATTAGCAATGCAAACTGGCCTTGGCTTTGCCTCAGTTGTTGATCCTTCTAATGGTATGAGTGTGCCTGCTGTTGGGCAGTTTTATTTGATTCTAGCAACGCTATTGTTTTTTGTATTTAATGGCCACTTAATGATGATCCAAATGGTAGTGCATAGTTTTGCAGTGCTGCCAATCGATGGTAATTGGTGGGCGGTTGATCATTATTGGGACATAGTGACATGGGGTGGCTGGATGTTTACTACCGCCTTAGTGTTATCTTTGGCGCCTTTAACTGCAATGCTGGTGATTAATATGTCGTTTGGTGTGATGACTCGCGCTGCACCGCAGTTAAATATTTTTTCAATCGGTTTTCCGTTTACCTTAGTTGCAGGTTTAGTCATTATTTGGGCAACCTTAGGTAACTTTGTTACTCAATTTGAATTTCAATGGTTAAAGATGATTGAGTTAATGTGCACTTTAGTTGGTTGTTCCCCATAGGAGAGCGTGATGGCTGAAGATTCAGGTCAAGAAAAAACCGAAGAACCCACGGGGAAAAAAATTGATGAGTCGAAGAAAAAAGGCCAAGTAGCTCGATCCAAAGAGCTCGGTACTATGTTTGTGCTGATTTTTTCAGCTATTTCATTGTTATTGTACGGACCTGAGATTGGCAAGGGGCTGTATAATATAATGGGTCGCATGCTCAGCTTAGACCGCAATGAAACGTACGATACCACTAAAATGTTTGCAGTATGGGGAGCGGTGGCCGACGCGCTGGTATTTCCGATGGCGATGTTTGTGTTTATTATTGTGCTGGCAGGTATTATAGGTAATACCTTGTTAGGTGGTTTTAACTTTAGTTGGCAGGCGGCTGCACCCAAAGCCAGTAAAATGTCGCCAGCTAAAGGAATTAAGCGGATGCTTGGCCCCCAAGCTGGGGTTGAACTGGTTAAATCGATTTTAAAGTTTGTCGTTGTTGCAGGCTTTGCCGTTTTTTTAATCAACACCTTCTTTGATGAAATCCTTCATTTAAGTATTGAAAGCGCGCCGGGAAATATCATTCATGCTTTAGAGATACTCGCCTGGATGTTTTTAGGGCTGACCTGTACCTTAACCATTATTGCTGCGATTGATGCGCCATACCAAAGTCATAAACATCACAAAGAATTAAAAATGACTCTGCAAGAAGTCAAAGATGAATATAAAAATTCAGAAGGTGATCCACAAATTAAAGCGCGTATCAGGCAAACACAAAGACAAATGTCGCAGCGACGTATGATGCAGGATGTGCCAGATGCCGATGTGGTTGTTACCAACCCGACGCATTACTCCGTGGCATTAAAGTACGATACAGAGCGTGCTGGTGCGCCGATAGTCGTTGCAAAAGGTGTTGATGAAATGGCGATGCAAATTAGAAAAATAGCCATTGGTAACGAGGTCCCCATTATTGAGTCGCCCATGTTAACTCGAGCGCTGTATCATACTGGCGAAGTTGGAGAGCAAATTCCTGACCAACTATTTACCGCAGTAGCACAAGTTTTAGCTTATGTATTTCAGCTTAAACGTTTTCAAAAAGGTCGTGGCAAACGTCCTACCAAATTGAATAAAACACTCCCTATCCCAGATGCTTACAAGTATTAATTCAACCAGCAGTTAATAACTTGGAATAGTTATTGCAAATTCCGTGTAGTGTCAATTTTTTGAAATTGTAGAATCATGGAATTTAAAGCTGTATTACAACAACTTAATAAAGATAAAAAAGAGTATTTAAAAGGTGTCGGTACACCTTTGCTGGTGCTTGCTGCACTGGGCATGGTGATTTTACCGTTACCGCCATTTTTACTCGACATTCTTTTCTCGTTTAATATAGCTTTAGCATTAGTGGTGTTGTTAGTGACAGTCTACACCATGAAGCCGGTTGAGTTTGGGATGTTCCCAGCAGTATTACTAATAGCAACAATCATGCGTTTGGCGTTGAATGTAGCGAGTACTCGGGTGGTTTTGCTAGAAGGTCATAACGGTGGAGATGCTGCCGGTAAAGTAATCGAAGCGTTTGGTTCAGTGGTAATTGGTGGCAACTATGCAGTTGGCCTCGTTGTTTTCTTAATCCTGATCATCATTAACTTTGTGGTAATTACCAAAGGTGCAGGGCGTATTTCTGAAGTTTCAGCGCGCTTTACCTTAGATGCAATGCCAGGTAAACAAATGGCCATTGATGCAGATTTGAATGCCGGTTTTATTAGTGCAGAGCAAGCACGAGATCGCCGTGAAGAAGTCACTCGTGAAGCAGACTTTTATGGCTCTATGGATGGTGCAAGTAAGTTTGTAAAAGGGGATGCGATTGCTGGTATAGTAATACTGATCATCAATATTGTTGGCGGCTTATTCGTTGGCATGATCCAGCATGATTTAAGCTTTGGCAACGCTATGGAAGTGTATACCTTGCTGACAATTGGTGATGGCTTAGTCGCACAATTACCATCATTACTGTTATCAATCGGTACAGCAATCGTTGTAACTCGTCAAAATGAATCGCTCAATATGGGCGACCAATTCAAGAAACAACTCGGTAACGAAAAATCTTTATTTATTGCTTCAGGTATTCTAATCGTAATGGGGTTAGTGCCGGGTATGCCACATTTTGCATTTTTAAGCCTTGGCGCATTGTTAGGATATTTAGCTTATTACGCACAACAAAGTAAACTTAAAGATGCGGCAGCTAATGAAGCAGAAGCCGCTAACGGCGGTGCAACAGGCACTGGTATTGCTAATAAGCAAGAGCAAAAAGAGCTTGGCTGGGATGATGTTCAGCAAGTGGATGTCATTGGTTTGGAAGTTGGTTATCGGTTAATTCCATTGGTTGATCAATCACAAGGTGGCGAGCTGTTAAATCGGATCAAAGGAGTACGTAAAAAACTATCTCAAGAGCTAGGATTCTTAGTACCACCGGTGCATATTCGCGATAATCTAGAGCTTGATCCTAACGCTTACAGAATAACCATGATGGGTGTATCAACAGGGGAAGGTGAACTGAAGCATGGCGATGAACTGGCGATAAACCCAGGGCAAGTGTTTGGCCCAATCAAAGGAATTGAAACAAAAGATCCTGCCTTTGGTTTAGATGCAGTTTGGATCAAGCCAGAGCAAAAAGATGAAGCGCAATCACTTGGTTATACAGTCGTTGATTCTGCAACCGTTGTGGCAACCCATATTAGCCAATTACTAACTAACAGTGCGGCATTATTACTGGGTCATGAAGAAGTACAAAACCTGCTTGATATGTTGGCAAAAAGTCATCCGCGTTTGGTTGAAGGGCTAGTGCCAGATACCTTACCACTAACAGTAATTGTAAAAGTATTGCAAAATTTATTAAATGAAGGCGTTGCTATTCGTGATATGCGCTCGATTGTGCAAACCTTAGTTGAGTACGGCCCACGTAGCCAAGACCCTGATGTATTAACCGCAGCAGTGCGAATTTCACTACGCAGACTAATTGTTCAAGATGCGGTTGGAATGTCATCAGAAATCCCTGTCATAACCTTGGCACCTGAGTTGGAACAGATGTTGCATCAGTCACTTCAAAATGCAGGCGACGAAGGAGCCGGAATAGAACCAGGACTTGCAGAGCGACTTCAACAATCTTTGAATGAAGCGCATCAAAATCAAGAAATGGCCGGTGAACCTTCTATATTGCTAACGTCAGGAATGTTACGCACCGTGTTATCTCGTTTTGTTAAGTACACCATTCCAGGATTGCGAGTGATGTCTTACCAAGAGGTACCAGATGAAAGACAGATCAAGATTGTCAGCTCAGTAGGCCAATAATCGGATTTTAAAGGGGTTGAACCATGAAAATAAAACGTTTTTTTGCTAAAGATATGCGTACCGCATTAAAAGAAGTGAAAGATGAACTCGGTGTAGATGCGGTGATCATGTCAAATAAAAAATTAGCTAATGGGGTCGAAATTGTGGCCGCGGTTGATTATGAAAAAACTGCCCCTAAAGTACCTGTACAGCCACAAACTACAACGGCGCAAGCAGCAACAAGTGCAAACTTTGTTAAACCTGCGCCGCAACGTACACAGCCTGAGCCACAAGCGCCGGTCGCAGACAGCCTACAAGCATTATTAGAGCGCCAATCTCCTCGTCCGCGCTCACCTGAGCTTGCGTCTATGTTTAGCCAGTCAAGTATTGATACATCAACTCAGTATCAGCCACAGCAACAACCTCAAGTACAGCAAACTCGCCATCAACCACAAGCACAGAATGACTTTACTCGTCGCGAGACAGCACCGCGTCCAGAAACGCAAGCTCATAGCTTAGGTTTTGATGATGATATAGAAAGTGGTTTTGACGATTTAGATACTCCAACGCCAACAAAAAGTGTAGCCGAAACAGATGAAATCGCCGCGATGCGTGATGAAATGGCAGCGATGCGTCAATTACTTGAGTATCAAGTATCTGGCTTGATGCAACAAGACTTAGCGCGTCGCGATCCAACTCGCGCATGTATGATCGATCGTTTAGTCGGAATGGGTATCGACAGTGAAGTTGCAGAGCAAATGGCCTGTTTCATTCCCGATGATGTTTCGCGTCAGCAAGCATGGCAAGCGCTATTGCAAATGGTTGAAAACCAAATGCATACTACAAATAATGAAATACTACGCCAAGGCGGCGTATATGCACTTGTTGGTCCTACAGGGGTTGGTAAAACGACTACGGTTGCTAAACTTGCAGCCCTTGGTGCACAAAAATATGGCGCAGATAAAGTTGCGCTTATTACCACTGATACGTACCGTATTGGCGCTTATGAGCAACTAGCCACTTATGGCCGTATTATTGGCTGTGGTGTAAAGCAAGTGAAAGATGCCAATGAATTAGCAGAAGTTTTATATCATTTACGAAATAAGCGTCTAGTATTAATAGATACGGCTGGAATGAGCCAACGTGATTTACGTTTAACCGAGCAATTAAATACGCTAATGCGTAATCAACGTGTCGATATTCGTAACTATTTGGTGCTCAGTGCCACAGCACAAATTAACGTATTGCAAGAGACTGTAAGACACTTTAAGAAAGTACAATTAAGTGGCTGTATTTTCACTAAATTAGATGAATCGCTAAGTTTAGGTGAGATTATTAGCATAGCGATTCAAAATCGCCTCCCAATAGGGTATCTTACTAACGGTCAACGCGTTCCTGAGGACATTCGGGTTGCTAATGCAGAGAAATTAGTAAAAAAAGCAGAACAATTGTATTTAAAAAGAACAAAAGCGCAACATTCACGACGTCAAGCAGTAGCGTCAAGCACAGTAGGGATGTATGATTAACACAGTATTAGATCAAGCAAATGGCCTGCGTAAAATGAGTCAAAACAATAATAACGGCGTTAAAGTTATCGCTGTCACCGGTGGTAAAGGTGGGGTTGGTAAAACGAACGTCTCACTAAATACTGCGATTGCGTTGGGTCAGCTCGGAAACCGAGTATTAGTACTGGATGCCGATTTAGGTTTGGCAAATTGTGATGTGATGTTGGGGCTGCGAGTAGAGCGTAACCTGTCTCATGTATTATCAGGTGAATGTGAACTCGACGAAATTTTGGTAGAAGGTCCTGCAGGCATAAAAATAGTGCCCGCCACGTCTGGCTCACAAAGTATGGTTGAACTTTCTCCCTCTGAGCATGCTGGTTTGATCCGTGCTTTTAGCGAATTAAATACCGAATTTGATATATTAATTGTTGATACTGCTGCCGGTATTTCTGACATGGTGTTAAGTTTTTCGCGCGCAGCGCAAGATGTCATGGTAGTAGTATGCGATGAACCAACCTCAATCACCGATGCTTATGCACTCATTAAAGTATTAAGTCGCGAGCATGGTGTGTATAAATTTAAAATCGTGGCTAATATGGTACGCAGTATGCGTGAAGGTCACGAACTATTTGCTAAGCTCTCAAAAGTAACGGATCGCTTTTTGGATGTCTCAATGGAGTTGGTGGCAACAGTCCCGTATGATGAAAATATGCGTAAAGCAACGCGTCGCCAGAAAGTGATTGTTGATTTATTTCCAAGTTCCCCTGCTGCAATCGCATTTAAAACATTAGCGACAAAAGCAGTTAAATGGCCTATACCTAATCAACCATCTGGTCATTTAGAATTTTTCATAGAAAAATTAGTAAACGGCTAACTATGACGGCATCGGTGAATAAAGCGATGGGATATCAATCGACACAAAATTTAAATGTGATTGTTGAGCAACATGCTTCTTTAGTTAAAAAAGTGGCTTGTCATTTAATTGCTCGTTTACCCGCGAGTGTGCAACTCGATGATTTGATTCAATCGGGAATGATAGGGTTAATTGAAGCATCAAAGAACTTTGATGCGACTAAAGGGGCAAGCTTTGAAACCTTTGCAGGCATTCGTATCCGTGGTGCGATGCTGGATGAAATGCGCCGAGGTGATTGGGCTCCACGCTCAGTACACCGTAATAGCCGCAGAGTCGCTGAAGCGATTAGTGAGCTAGAAAGCAGCTTGAATAGAGAACCTAAAGACGGTGAAGTTGCTGAAAAACTTGATATTACGCTAGATGAGTACCATCATATTCTTAGTGATGTAAATTCAAGTAAAGTGTTAGGTATAGCAGACTTAGGGGTTGATGAAGATGCCATCACCCCAGTGGGGCATGATTTAGCACTGGACAAGCCCTTTAATAACGTTAAAAATGAACGCTTTAATCAATCATTATTAACAGCTATACAATCTTTACCTGAACGAGATGGGTTAGTATTGTCGCTGTATTATAACGATGAAATGAATTTAAAAGAGATTGGACATATACTCGATGTAAGCGAATCGCGTGTGAGTCAGATACATGGTCAGGCGATGATTAAGCTCAAAGCAAAAATCAATGACTGGATAAATTAGTAGTAAGTAAATATAGGTTCAGACCTCACCGGAGGATGTTTTGGATAAAAACATGAAAATTCTTGTTGTTGATGATTTTTCGACGATGAGACGTATTATCAAAAATCTGTTAAGAGATTTGGGTTTTACAAACGTACAAGAAGCTGACGACGGCTCAACAGCTTTACCGATGTTGCAGAATCAAGAATTTGATTTTGTAGTAACAGATTGGAACATGCCTGGCATGCAAGGAATCGATCTCTTGCGCGCAATTAGAGCCGATGACAGCCTGAAACATATCCCTGTTTTAATGGTAACAGCAGAAGCTAAAAAAGAACAAATCGTTGCTGCTGCACAAGCTGGTGTTAACGGCTATATCGTTAAACCATTTACAGCTGCAACACTGAAAACCAAATTGGAAAAAGTGTTTGAGCGTTTAGGTTAAATAAATAGGAGAGGCTTATGCCAGCACCTGCTGCGCCTCAGATCAGTTTAGAACAAGCCCGTCAGCTTGTGGTTTACCTTGAAAATGGTGAACAAGATAAAGCTGATCAGTTAATTATTGATGCGGCGTCAAAAGAGCAATCAGAATTATTTGCCGAGGTAGGCAAACTTACGCGTCAGCTGCATGATGCGTTGAAAAATTTTGAGCTTGATACACGTTTAGCTGATTTGACCAAAGATGCATTACCCGACGCTAAGCAGCGGCTTAACTATGTTATGGAAATGACAGAAAACGCTGCTAATAAAACCATGGATGCCGTAGAAGCAAGTTTACCCATTGCCCAACAGCTTGCAGATGACATTTCAGACATTAAACCCACTTGGGATCGTTTAATGAACCGTGAAATTGAGCTAGGTGAATTTAAAACACTGTGCCATAGCTTAGATAAGTTCATGAATAGTTCGCAAACTAAAACGGATGAGTTGCAAGGGCTCATGACCAATGTCTTGATGGCACAAGATTTTCAAGATTTAACCGGTCAAGTGATCCGTCGGGTTATCGAGCTTGTTAGAGAAGTAGAAGACAGCTTGATCCACTTGTTGACAGCATTTGGCAGCCAAGACGATAGCGACACAAAAACAATCGCAGCAGTCATTGAAAAACCGCCTGCTGAAAATACACTTGCAGGCCCTGAAGGGCCAATTATTGATAAAGAATCTCGTGATGATGTTGTCTCAGGACAAGATGATGTGGATGATTTATTATCAAGCTTGGGCTTCTAAGAGGAGAAAACTGCATGAGCTTTGAAGTCGATGAAGATATTTTACAAGATTTTCTAGTAGAGGCTGGAGAAATTCTTGAGCTTTTGTCAGAACAGCTGGTGGAGCTTGAAAATAACCCAGATGATACCGAATTACTCAATGCAATTTTCCGTGGTTTTCATACGGTAAAAGGCGGCGCAGGCTTTTTAAGCATGACTGAACTAGTTGATGCTTGCCATGGTGCAGAGAACGTTTTTGATTTATTGCGCCAAGGTGTTCGTAAAGTTAATTCCGAGCTGATGGACGTGATTTTGCAAGCACTCGATACTATCAACGAAATGTTTGCGACCATTCAAAGTAGAGAAAAACCAGAACCTGCAAATCCAGAATTACTCGCTGTTTTACATAAATTGGGGCTACCGCCAGCTGCTGAAGAATTAACTGGCAGTGCAGAACCTGCAGACGATATCCCTGTTGTTGATGCTGATGCTATTTTAGATGATTCTGACGATCCATTTGCATTAGACTCATTATTTGATGGTCAAATTGATAGTGATCAAAAAGATGTTCAAATCGATGAAATATCAGAAGATGAATTTGAAAGTCTGCTTGATGAGCTGCACGGAAAAGGGCAGAGTCCTATAACGCCAACAGCTACTGTCAGCAATGAGTCATCAAATAGTGACATTACTGATGATGAATTTGATAATTTATTGGATGAATTGCATGGCATTGGTAGCTTCGGTCTAGTTAGTAATAAAGACACTGAAAGTGCTGCGCCTAAACCGACCCACGCGTCCTCAGTTGCGACTAAAAGTAATGCGCCAGATGAAATCAGCGATGATGAATTTGAAGCTTTACTTGATGAATTACATGGCAAAGGCAGTGCGCCACAAGCAGTAGCTGAGACTGAGCCAACACCCGCTAAAAAAGCAGTAGCACCAGTTGCCGCAGCTAAACCAGTACCCAAACCAGCAGTGTCAGAGCCTGTGAAAGCGACTGAAAAATCTGCACCAGCTCCAGCGACAGCTGCTGCTAAAAAAGCAGCTCCTCCACAAACTGACACGACGGTGCGTGTTGATACAAAGCGACTTGATCAGATAATGAATATGGTCGGGGAACTTGTGCTAGTGCGTAATCGTTTAGTCAGTTTAGCGACCAATACAGAAAGTGAAGCAATGGGTAAAGCCATTTCAAACCTTGATGTAGTAACTGCGGACTTGCAAGGTGCGGTGATGAAAACGCGGATGCAACCGATCAAGAAAGTGTTTGGTCGCTTCCCCCGCGTAGTACGTGATTTAGCCCGCAGTTTGAAAAAAGACATCAATTTATTACTTGTGGGTGAAGAAACGGATTTAGATAAAAACTTAGTTGAGGCATTGGCAGATCCTTTAGTTCACTTGGTGCGTAACTCTGTAGACCATGGTATTGAAATGCCTGATGTACGTGAAGCTGCAGGAAAAGCAAGAGCAGGGACTGTAACTTTATCAGCATCTCAAGAAGGTGATCATATTTTGCTTACCATTCGTGATGATGGTGCAGGTATGGATCCAGAAAAGCTGAAAAAAATAGCTATTAGTAAAGGAGTGCTTGATCACGAACAAGCCGCTCGATTATCTGATACAGAAGCCTATAACCTTATTTTTGCACCAGGCTTTTCTACTAAAGAACAGATCTCTGATATTTCGGGCCGTGGTGTGGGTATGGATGTGGTGAAAACCAAAATTACTCAACTAAATGGTTCTGTGAGTATTCAATCTGAGCTAGGTGTAGGTACAATCCTAGAAATTAAAGTTCCATTAACGTTGGCTATTTTGCCGACACTAATGGTGGTTGTCGGTGAGCAAACATTTGCACTACCACTGGCTGGTGTTAATGAAATATTCCATCTAGACCTTACTAAAACGAATGTAGTTGATGGTCAATTAACCATTATTGTTCGTAAGAAAGCACGACCACTGTTTTATTTAGAACATTGGTTAGTTAAAGGCGCTGATAGATCATTACGCAAAGCTCAAGGCCATGTTGTAATTGTACAAATAGGTACGCAACAAGTTGGTTTTGTAGTGGATTCATTGATTGGTCAAGAAGAAGTTGTTATTAAACCGCTTGATGCTTTACTACAAGGGACACCTGGTATGGCAGGTGCAACGATCACGTCTGACGGTGGTATAGCGCTAATCTTAGATGTGCCAAACTTGCTAAAACACTACGCAGGTTAGTCCAATTCTTATCTTATTGTGGGAGCTAAATATGGCTCTCACAGATAAAATTTAACAAGAGTATGCCAATGGCAGTTAAAGTTTTAGTTGTTGATGATTCAAGTTTCTTTCGCCGCAGAGTGAGCGAAATACTCGAGCAAGATAAGGATATCGACGTAATTGGTTTTGCGGTAAATGGCCGAGATGCGGTCGATAAAACAGCTCAACTACGCCCAGATGTGATCACCATGGATGTTGAAATGCCCGTGCTTGATGGCATTAGTGCTGTAAAAGAAATCATGGCAGCAAATCCAACCCCTATTCTGATGTTCTCATCACTGACGCGTGATGGCGCAACAGCAACCTTAGATGCACTTGATGCGGGTGCTTTAGATTTTTTACCGAAAAAATTTGAAGATATTGCTCGTAATAATGAAGATGCGATTAAGTTATTACAAAATAAAGTAAAAGAAATTGGACGCAAGCGGCTTTCACGCTTTAGTCGGCCGACACCGACACCGACACCGACACCAGCCGCTCCCGTATCTGCGGGTACAACAAGTCGCCCTGCGATAACTCAACCAGATCGAAGCTTTAACCGTAGTGCAGCACCAGCGACTAATAGTGCAGCGAACACTCGGGCTTCAGGAAAGAAATATCAAATAGTTGCAATAGGTACTTCAACTGGAGGACCTGTTGCACTGCAAACAATCCTGACTCAGTTGCCCGCTAATTTTCCGCATCCCATTTTGTTAATACAGCATATGCCAGCTGCGTTTACGCCAGCATTTTCCGCACGTTTAAATGGCTTGTGCAAAATAAAAGTAAAAGAGGCGCAACAAGGTGATCGATTAACCCCTGGTGTCGCTTATTTAGCGCCGGGCGGTCAACAAATGTTGATTGAGGGGCGAGCTGGAAATCGTTCTTTACGTGTTTTTGAAGACGATAGTGCCCGGATCACCTATAAACCAAGTGTTGACGTTACTTTTGCTAGTATAGCCAAATCGTTCCAAGGTGATGTATTAGCTGTGGTACTTACAGGCATGGGCGCTGATGGACGAGACGGTGCAAGAATGCTTAAACAAGCCGGCGCTACTATTTGGGCACAAGATGAAAAAACCAGTGTGGTATATGGTATGCCACAAGCGGTTGCTAACGCAGGGTTATCATCTGCAAGCATTGCGCTTGAAGACGTTGCTAATCGGTTAGTTCGAGAGATTGGTTGTGGATAAGTTGTCGTTTCTAGGCCTGTTCGTTGCACTTTTGGCGATTGGTTATGGCTACTCACTAGAAGGCGGTGTTGTGAGTGCTTTATTTAATGGTCCAGCATTAATTATTGTGTTGGGCGGTACGTTAGGTGCTGTAATGCTACAAACACCAGCAAGTACGTTTAATAAAGCATTAAGAATAAGTCATTGGGTATTTTTCCCTCCAAGTTATGATATCAACAGAGCAATTGAGCAAGTTAAAAGTTGGTCACAAAAAGCTCGCCAAGAAGGATATTTAGCACTTGAAGAAATAGCATTAACCCATCCGGATCCATACGTTGCTAAAGGTTTGAGTTTACTGATTGATGGCAACAGTGAACAAAAACTCAGAGACACACTAGAAATTGATCTGTTGCTAGAAAGGGAGCGATTGCTGGAAGCCAGCCGGGTGTATGAGGCGTTAGGCGGTTACAGTCCTACTATCGGTATTTTAGGCGCCGTACTTGGTCTGATCCAGGCGATGTCATTTATCACTGAACCTGAAAAATTAGGTGCTGGGGTTGCGACGGCTTTTCTTGCGACTATTTATGGGGTTGGCTTAGCAAATTTACTGTTTTTACCCATGGCTAACAAGCTCAAACAACAAGTAGAACAAAAGATGCTGTTTCATGAGTTATTAGCTGAAGGAATTATTGCCATGAGCCAAGGTGATAGCCCTGTCAATATTGAGCTGAAACTTGAAGCGTATCGTGTCGAGCGTCCAAGTCAGTTACAAGAATAATTATTATGATACGCCGTCGACTTCGTCACCCATCGACCAAAAGTCAGCATACAGAACGTTGGCTAGTGTCGTACGCTGATTACATGACTATCATGTTTGCATTTTTTGTGGTGATGTATGCGATTGCGATTAATAAAGAAGAAAGTTTCCAAATTTTATCTGATTCGCTAGGGCAGGTTTTTGATAAATCAGCTCGCCAGTATAGTCAAGAAGGTCAAGGTGTGACGGGGACCGGTTTATTAACCGATAGAGTGACTCCTGAAAACGAACTGCTGTTTGGTGAAAGTATTCAAAAGCAAGAAGCTGGCCCAGAGTTATTGGATGGGCAAAGCGATACTAGTAACATAAAACAAAAACACTTAGGCAAACCTTTAGATAGCTTATTAACTAAATTACAATCGGCCTTGATCGATGAAATACGTGATGGTGAAGCAAGTCTAGAGTTACATCAAGACTGGTTAATCATTGAATTAAGCTCAGGAATGTTATTTTCTAGCGGCAGTGCAGTGGCGCATCAACGCGCGAAAGCAGTGATAAAATTAGTGAACGATATTATTGCCCCAGTTGATAACTACGTCAGAGTGCGTGGTTATACAGATAATGAAACTATTCATAATGAAATGTTTCGTTCTAATTGGGAGCTATCGGTTGCAAGAGCGACCTCGATTTTAGTCGAACTTGATGCATTAGGTATCAACCCTGCGCGCATGGCCATTGAAGGATATGGACAGTATTCCCCCTTTGCCGACAATGATACAGAGCAAGGGCGTGCTGAAAATCGTAAAGTAGTCGTTGCATTATCAAAATATGGTTTGCCACCCAAGCCCATTGTTACAACCGAGCAACCAGCAACTGAAGCAGAGCAACCAATTGAGTTGCCAAGTGATGATAACACTATTAAAGTGATCCAACTCCCACACGGTGGTATACGAATTACAACGCGCAACGAACAAAAATAAGGTGTGATGTGAAAATTTGGACGGTAGCAAATCAAAAAGGTGGTGTAGGGAAGACGACCACTGCTGTGAGCTTAGCTGGTATATTAGCGCTGCAAGGAAAGCGAGTATTACTGATTGATACCGATCCTCATGCATCTTTAACATATTACTTTGGTATTGATTCAGAAGATTTAGAAGTCAGTGTGTATGATATATTTGCCCGTGGAAACGCCATGGCAAGTGAAGAAATATTGCAAGCTTTGTGTCCATCGAACATAGATAACTTAGATATTCTTCCTGCAACGATGGCAATCGCGACACTTGACCGCAGTATGGGTAATAAAACTGGAATGGGGCTGATCTTAAAAAAAGCCCTCGCAAAAATTAGTGAGCATTATGATTATGCTATTTTAGATTGCCCGCCAGTGTTAGGTGTTTTAATGGTTAACGCATTGGCTGCAAGTGAGCGCATTTTAGTGCCAGTACAAACTGAGTTTTTAGCACTCAAAGGGCTTGACCGAATGATGCGAACCATGGAATTAATGCAAAGCTCGCAATCAAAGCAGTATCAATATACCATTATCCCTACAATGTATGATAAGCGCACCAATGCATCCCTTGAAGCATATAAGACATTACAGCAAACGTACCAAGAAAAAGTATGGCCGGGGGTAATACCCGTAGATACTAAGTTCCGTGATGCAAGTTTAGCTCAACAAGTACCGATTCAGTATTGTCCACGCTCAAGAGGTGTTTATGCTTATCGCGCATTACTCGATTATTTGATTGAACAAGGTTAATGAATGAGTAAGCAATTATTTGCTAATGAAAAAGTAATGACCCAGTATTTGGGGGCTTTACTGTGCGAAGACGATGAGTCAACAGACTTACACCCGGTTGCAAAATTACTCGAACAAGTTCCACCCACAGAAAGTAGTAATAAAATGCCACTCAAGGCGTCGCAGCAGACGATTGTGCAGCCAAGCGCACTTGATGAGCCAAAGACAAGCCCTCGGGAAGAAATACCAGCGCCGCTTGAGAAACCACAGATCCAAGCTAATATCAAAGATATAGCTAAAGTGAGTGAACAGTTAAATGTTGCTGAAGCTAAAACTCCTGTGCAGCGCCAAGAAGATTATTTTGATGGCGAGTTTCAGGCGTTATTCTTTGAAGTGGCAGGACTTACCCTCGCTGTACCATTAAAAGCACTTGGTGGTATTCATCAATTAGGTGAAGTTAATCAGCTTTTTGGTAAACCTAAGTGGTTTAAAGGCGTGATGCTAAATCGTGATGAGAATCTTAATGTAGTTGATACCGCTCTATGGGTGATGCCAGAAAAGTATACCCAAGAGTTAGAAGAAAAATTAAACTACCAATACTTAATTACTTTAGGTAATAGCCAATGGGGATTGTTGGCTGAAAAGCTGGTTAATAACATTACACTACGCAGTGAAGATGTGAAATGGCGAGCTAAAAGTGGCAAGCGGCCTTGGCTTGCAGGTGTAATTAAAGAAAAAATGTGTGCCTTAATTGATGTGCAAAGCTTAGGTCAATTATTAGAGCAAGGTTTAGACAGCCGCGACCAGTAACGATATTCGGAGTAATAACATGAGTGAACAAAGATTATTATCAAGCAGTAAAAATACCGATGGCAATGATGAAGTATTGCAATGGGTTACTTTTAAGCTTGAATCAGAAACCTATGGTGTAAATGTAATGCAAGTACAAGAAATTTTGCGTTACACAGAAATTGCTCCAGTACCAGGTGCTCCAAGCTATGTTTTAGGGATTATTAATTTACGTGGCAATGTTGTAACAGTAATAGATACACGTGCACGATTTGGTTTGATGTCTGCAGAAGCAACAGACAATTCACGAGTATTAATTATTGAAGCTGAAGAGCAAGTTATTGGTATCTTAGCCGACAGTGTAGCTGAAGTGGTTTATTTGCGTAGCTCAGAAATTGATAGTGCGCCAAACATTGGCACTGAAGAAAGTGCCAAGTTTATTCAAGGTGTGAGTAATCGTGATGGTGAATTATTGATTTTAGTTGATTTAAATAAATTACTAAATGACGAAGAGTGGGATGAGTTGAGCGATTTATAACGCTTACGGAAAAACTATGTTGTTATACTCGTTGCTTGGCGTCTCAATTGTACTGGTGTTAGTATGCTTGGGACTAATTTTTATTAATAATAATAAGTACGCTGCAGCATTAAAAAGCAAAATACTGCAACTGCAAGAAACTCAACAACAGCTCAGTATTTTACGCAGTGAAGTTGCAGAAATGCGCACTGGTATGCTAAGTATTGGTAAGCGCTTAGTCGCTGTAGAGCAGCAAAATCAAGAGTTAGCGCAGTTACAAGATGCGCAAAAATATGACGATCCTGATGCGAAAATTTATTCTCGAGCAGTGAAAATGGTTGAGTTAGGAGCCGATATTGAAGAGATCATACGAGAGTGTGAACTTCCGCGTGCCGAAGCCGAACTATTAATGTCGTTACATCATCAAAAGGGCGCTAATTAGCGCCTTTTACTTTTTACGCCTGAATATTTAACTTGCCTTGAAAGTCTTGCCAGCCTGGTGGAAATTTACCCCGCAGTACATATGAAAAAGCAATCAGTTCGGCAATCACATAATACAGTTCTTTTGGGATCTCTTCGCCAAGCTCTAAATGTGATAACGTTTTAGCCAATGCTTCATCTTTGTGGATCAAAATTCCTTTTTCTTCTGCGGCTTTAATGATCTCTTCTGCGAGCTCACCAAATCCTTTACAACTGATCGTAGGTGAGCGGCCGGCTTCATAAACTAAACCAATTGCAGACTTGTGTTTTGGCATCTCATTCATGGTTTAAACCTTAATATTAATAATGGCATGGGACTGATAGAAAGCGTGGTGTTGCGGTGCACCTTGACTTAGCTGCATTTCACCAACTTGTAGGCCATGGGCTGTTAATTTATGGCGCAAACTCTCAAGATGTGGATGAGTCATCGCAGTGATATCTTGACTTGAGGCAAGTAATTGACAATCGAGTGCTTTATCCATTAATTCAGCGGTGATCTGTAATTGGCCTAGCTCTGCGTAATCAAAATTAAGTCGTACAAACCAAACATTTTTATCTTCGAGTTTATTTTTACTTGGTTTTTTATATTGTCCTAATGAAATCTCAGTTTGTGCGGTTTCCGGTGGCAGTCGCATCGGCAGCAAAAATTGTACTAACGGATTATTATCAGGCTGCTGATTGATAGGGGTACTGTTAATTTGGCTAATTGCCGTTTTTATTTGGCTCAGCTCAGCCGCTAAGGCTTGTGATTGTGGCTGTAATAATTGTTCTTGCAGTTTCTGTGGGTTAGTTGCTTTAAAGTTAGGCATTAATACTTGTAGTAAAGCATCAAGTGAGCTTTGACTATTAAAATTCAATGCGTTGCTATTTGCTAAGCTTGGAGCCGCTAAAATAGCCACGGCCAGATGCTCAATAGATTGACTAAAACTATTTTGTAGGGCACTCGTTGTTAAGCTTTCTGGACGCAAAATACTGAGTATTTCTCGTTGAATGGTTAACGGTTGCAACGATTGGCTGTCAATCATGCGGCTAAAGGCTTGATTGACTAGTCGGTTTAAATCGACATTCTCACTCACTTTGGTCGCTGCTAGTTTATCAATTTGTGAAGCGATATACTGTTTATCGTAGTTTGCTGTTGATTTAAAATTAGGCAGCGGTTTTTCGCTAGGCGTTTTTAGCAGTGACGCCAATAATTTGGCTTCCAGTGGTAAGCTTATTTGGCTTGCTGGTAAGGGGCTGGTTATCGGCTCTTTTAACTGTGTTGCTATATGTAAGTGGGTACTTGCTTTTAGATTGTCGTTGTTTAACTGTGCTGTTAGGGATGCTATTTTGGTATCTACCCCAGCAATAATAACTGGTGTTGTTTTCAATTTTTGCTGAGCATCGGCTATAACTGTTTTGGCGACAGCGCTATTATCACTGGCATTGACAGTTGTACCATTGGTTTTGCTGGATTGAATAGCGGTAGCTAGTTTATTTAATTGTTTGTGGTTATCGGTATCTTTAATTAGTGGCGCCGCAGCGGGACTGTTATTTTTAACCGCATTAGGATCTGTAATACTTGCTAAACTGGCTTTTAATCGCTGAAATAACTGTACCAAGGGAGGCGACTGGTGATAGTTCTTTGGCAGCGCGGTGCCTTGGCTGATATCTGCTAGTAATGGTTGAGTGTTGTTTGTCGCCATTGCTACAAGGTTTATTTGCCTGAGTGATTTGGGCAATAAGGTTTGATTTGTTGGTGTTAGCGATTGTGCTACAGCTGATTTATTGCTGAGCATGGCTAATTGACTAAATGGTTTGCTTTCAAAATAGCGTACAGCGTCACTGATCCTGGTTTTTAAATCAGCAAAACTGTCTTGTAACCACGAGCTTATTGGGCTGCTAGTGACCAATGAAGGGCTGCTAGGTGCTGCACTTGTTTGCGTATTAAACTGGCTAGGTACATGGCTTTTTTGTAGCAGTGAATTAAAAGTATGGGCTAATGAATTTTTTAATTGCAAAGCCATTTTTGGCAGCTGTGTTTTTATTATTAATTGTTCATTAAGCGCATTTAATTGTACTTTTTGAATTACTCCGGCAGGCAGGGTTGAGTGTGTGCAGTGGTTATTTAACGGCTGCTGCAGTGCGAGCTTAATATTGCCATTATAATTATTAAAGCTCAGTATTGCGGTGTTTTTATCTTGCTGTAGCTGCCCATTTGGTACTAGTTTACTGAGCCAAAGTGCAAGTTTTGCTTGGCTAATTGGCTGTTGGTGAAGTGTATTAGCAAAGCGATTAACAACGCTTAAAGTAAAGTTATTACGGTTCGGGGTAATGATTGCCTTTAGACCTTGCTCACTGTGCAGTAGTTGGGCTACTTCTTTATTGATAGGAATACTGGCTTGTAACTGATTTAACAGTAATTTTGCTGTAGGCTGTAAAATAATTTGCAACGACAAAGGTTTATTCTCTACTTGAACACCACTGTTAATAAAATTTAAAACACTTTGCAGTTGGTTTATTTGACGCAAGCTGATCTCAGTTTGCTTTGGTAAAATAGTGAGTTGTTTACCATCATTACTGAGTTGAATATCGGCACTGGCAATTTTTTGAGTGTTTGTTTCAGTGCCAGTCGTAGCTAAGCGTAATGTTTGCCAATGTTTATCAACGTAGACTTCCATCTGCACAGAGCCTTTGGCGAATACGATGTTTTTAGCGCTGAGTGTTTGCTCGCTGAAAACAGGTAATTGCTGTGCAACACCATTGTCCGATGAATGACTGACAGGAAGCGAATTCGCTAATGTTATCTGTGTAGGTTTATTCATTATTTTAAATCAAGTTTTCGTTAATCGGTGCAAAGCATTATTCGTATTACCCTATCATTATGATAGACTAACGCCTAATTTTGGGTATAGAGAATCATCATCTTGTTACACATTAAGTCCGTCACCTGCATCAAGCAAGAACGTTGTTTGTTTGCGGATCTTAATTTCAGCTTGAAATCAGGCCAAATCATGCAATTAGCAGGCCCAAATGGGGCAGGTAAAACATCACTGCTGCGTATAATTGCGGGTTTTTCTACGCCCGATGAGGGGCTGGTTATGTGGCAGGGTGAATCAATTGCAAAAAATTATGATGAATTTGCCCGTCAGTTGCTATTTATCGGCCATAAAACAGGGGTGAATAGTCAACTTAGTGCAATTGAAAATCTGCGATTTTGGTTACGGATCCAAGGCTATAACACAGATCAAGACCTGTATTCCTTACTGGCTAAAATCGGTTTAGTAGGCCTTGAAGATGTACCTGTGCGTACTTTATCAGCTGGTCAACAACGTCGTGTGGCGTTGATCAGACTTTGGCTTAATGATGCGAAATTATGGGTGCTGGATGAGCCATTTACAGCCCTAGATAAAGCAGGTGTCGCATTTTTACAGCAACGCTTTTTAGCTCACCTAGAACAAGGTGGGGCGATTTTACTAACCACTCATCAAGACTTAACGACCCACTTTAATGAGTTGCAAACCGTTACTCTGGAGTACCGACACTGATGTTACGCCAGCATTCATATTGGCAGCTATTCAGTGCTGTTTGTAAAAAAGATTTACAGCTGGCATTTCGCCAGCGTGCTGAAATCGTAAACCCCATTTTATTTTTCTTAATTGTTATCACATTGTTTCCGTTAGCAATTGGTCCTGAGCCCGGTCTACTTAGCCGTATGGCACCTGGTATTATTTGGGTCGCCGCGTTACTTTCAACCATGTTAGGCTTAGATAAACTATTTCGTGATGATTATCATGATGGTAGTTTAGAGCAATTGATTGCTTCATCGTACCCGCTACCGTTAACGGTACTTGGCAAAGTGGTTGCCCATTGGATTATTACAGGCTTGCCGTTGGTGCTGATGACGCCGTTGTTCGCCTTGTTATTAAATTTAGACAATCAAGCATTGATTGCAACGGTGCTTACCTTGCTATTGGGGACACCATTACTTAGTTTTATCGGCGCTATTGGCGCTGGACTTACTGTGGGATTACAAAAAGGCGGCATTTTGATGAGTTTATTGGTCTTGCCTTTATATATCCCCGTATTAATTTTTGCAACGTCTGCTATCGATACCAGCACAATGTCGCTGGATTATAGTGGTCAGCTTGCCATTCTTGGTGCGATGCTTGTCATTGCAATTATCAGCGCACCAATCGCCATATCGTCAGCATTGAAAGTGAGTGTAAGTTAATATGTGGAAGTGGTTACATCCCTACGCTAAAGCAGATCGTGCATATCAATTATGCAATACGTTACTGCCCTATTTTGCCGTGATAACGGTTGTCTTTATGATTATTGGTTGGGTCTGGGGATTAGCCTATGCACCAGCTGACTATCAACAAAAAGACAGTTATCGCATTATTTTTATTCATGTACCGTCAGCTATTTTGTCGATGGGGGCTTATACATCAATGGCTGTTGCGGCAGTGATCGCTTTGGTATGGCAACTTCGTAATGCCGAGTTGGCGGTGATTGCTATCGCACCGGTTGGTGCATGTGTAACTGCAATTGCACTTATTACTGGCGCCGCTTGGGGCAAACCTATGTGGGGGGCGTGGTGGGTATGGGATGCACGACTTACATCTGAGCTCATTCTATTATTTTTATATTTAGGGGTATTGTCTTTATATCATGCCTTTGAAGATAAAAAAGCAGCGGGTCGAGCTGCATCTATTTTGGCTATTGTGGGGGTAATTAACCTACCTATTATCCATTTTTCGGTTGAGTGGTGGAACACCTTGCATCAAGGGGCCACTATTACCAAGTTTGATACTAAAGCCATTGATCCAAGTATGTTTTGGCCACTAATGGTAAATATAGTCGCGTTTGCTGGTTTTGTTGGCATGGTGACTTTGATGCGTCTTAAAAATGAAATTTTACAACGTGAAAAGCATCGCCCTTGGGTGCGTCAGTTGTTAAATAGGGGCTAGTTATGCAGTTTGATTCTTTTTCTGATTTTATTGCCATGGGCGGTTACGGCTTTTATGTGTGGCTTTCTTTTGGTTCATGTACACTGATTTTATTAGGTATTTTAGTAAGCTCTTGGAATGATACTAAGCGTATTATGGTTTCTGTGCAGCAACAAGCTGAACGAGAGGCTCGCATTAAACACGCTCAACAGGAGAATCAAGCATGAACCCAAGACGTAAGAAACGTTTGCTTGGCGTTGTCGCTATTATAGTTGGTATTGGTGCCGCTATCGGTTTAGTGCTGTATGCACTGCAAGAAAATATTAATTTATTTTATACTCCTAGTGAGTTAATTGAAGGTAAAGGCTCAAATAAAGAAAAGCCGCACATTGGGCAAAAGTTGCGTATTGGCGGTATGGTTGTGCCAGGCTCTGTGATTCGAGATGAAACCAGCCTACAAGTAAGCTTTACCTTGATTGATACAGGCCCTTTAGTAACGATTAAATACCAAGGTATTTTGCCTGACTTATTTCGCGAGGGACAAGGGATTGTTGCTCAAGGTGTGTTGATTGAACCTGATGTAATAGAAGCGTTTGAAGTGTTGGCTAAGCATGATGAAGAATACATGCCTGCTGAAGTTGCGGAAGCGGTGAAGGGGATCAAACACGAAAAACCTAAATATAACTTAGAAAGTGGCAATTAAGATGATCCCAGAATTCGGTTATTTTTCCCTAACACTGGCCATGGTGCTGAGTGTTTTATTATGTATTTTTCCTCTATGGGGCGCACATACTGGTAATTTACGGTTAATGCGTGCAGCTCCTTCATTAGCTGTTGGTCAATTTGTATTTGTACTTGTGTCATTCGCGGCCTTAATTTATGCCAGTTTAACCGATGACTTTACCGTCGCGTATGTAGCTTATCATTCTAGCAGTACCTTGCCTTGGTATTATAAAATTACTTCAACCTGGGGTGGGCACGAAGGTGCTATTTTATTGTGGCTAGTAATGCAAGCCGGTTGGACAGCAGTAGTAGCACTACGCTCTAATTCATTGCCTTGGATACTGCGTGCCCGCGTATTAGGTGTATTAGGCTTTTTAGGTGTTGGCTTTATGCTTTACACCCTGTGGATGTCAAACCCCTTTGAATTATTACTGCCTTACTTTCCAGTCGAAGGGCGCGACTTGAATCCGCTATTACAAGATCCGGGGATGATCATCCATCCACCTTTATTATATATGGGTTATGTTGGTCTATCGGTTTCTTTTGCATTCGCAATTGCAGCGTTATTAACTGGTAAACTTGATAATACGTGGGCTAAGTGGTCACGTCCTTGGACAATGACTGCGTGGGGATTTTTAACACTAGGTATTACTATTGGAAGCTGGTGGGCATATTCCGAGCTTGGTTGGGGTGGCTGGTGGTTTTGGGATCCCGTTGAAAACGCATCGCTTATGCCTTGGTTAGTGGCTACAGCATTATTGCACTCATTGTCGGTAACCGAAAAACGCGGTGTATTTAAATCATGGACCGTATTACTTGCGATTGCTGCATTTTCATTGAGTTTACTGGGCACCTTTATTGTTCGTTCAGGGATTATTGTGTCAGTGCATGCATTTGCAACCGATCCTGATCGTGGTTTATTTATCTTAGCGTTTTTAGCGATAGTGGTTGGCGGTGCGTTAACCTTATATGCATTTAGGGTATCGCAAGTACACAGCGAAGGTCGCTATAAACTGGTATCTCGGGAAGTGGCGTTATGGCTCAATAATATATTTTTAGTGGTTGCTACTTTTATTGTATTACTGGGTACTTTATTACCTATGGTCCATAAAGAAATGGGCTTAGGCAGTATTTCAATTGGCGAACCATTCTTTAATAAAATGTTTGCCATTATTTTGGTGCCGTTTGCCATATTAATGGGCATTGGCCCTCTGTTACGTTGGAAGCAAAATAAGTGGTCTTTTTTACAAAATAAATTACTTATTGCTGCGCTAATGAGCCTTGTTATCACAGCTGCTTGGTTGTATTCAAGCTATGCAGTTGTTGCACCTTTAACTTTATTGGCGACCACGCTTGCGATATGGATTGTGATCACCACTGGTGTTGATTTATATGTTAAAGCTACTGTGCAAACTAACTTTAGCCAAGGTCTTAAAAGGTTAGGACTTAGTTATTGGGCTATGGTGTTAGGACATGTTGGTATTGCCTTTGTTATCGCAGGTGTCACTTTAACTTCCGCGTATTCGGTTGAACGTGATGTTTCGATGAAGCCGGGCGAAATCGTACAGTTAAATCAATATCAGTATCGTTTTGAAGGGGTCTACACTATTCGTGGTGCAAACTACAGTGGTTATGCTGGAGAAGTGAGTGTCCTGAAAAATGATAAACTAGTCACCGTATTACATGCTGAAAAGCGCCACTACGATATTGGTATGCAATTTATGACCGAAGCAGCAATTGATGCTGGTTTTACTCGTGATTTATATCTTGCTCTTGGTGAGCAATTAAATAACAGTGGCTGGTCACTGCGCATCTACCACAAGCCATTTGTACGTTGGATGTGGATTGGTGGTGTATTGATCTCACTCGCCGGATTTATGATTTTAGGTGACAAACGTTACCGCACTAGTAAGAAAAGTACCGATAAGTCACAGGAGAAGCTAGTATGAACCGCAAGTTGTTAGCGCTGATACCTCTGCTGGCATTTTTTTTAGTGTGCGTGTTTTTATTTCAAGGTTTGTTTTCAAACCCAAGAGAAATTCAAACAGGTCGGTTAGGTCAGCCAATGCCAGCCTTTGATTTACCTGATTTAATGCAGGATTCAAAGCGTTGGCAAGATAGCCAATTAAAAGGCGATGTGTACCTACTCAATGTATGGGGCACTTGGTGTCCTACCTGTTTATCTGAATTAGGTTATTTAACCCAACTGCGAGAGCAAGGCGTTAAAATTATCGGACTTTACTATGTACAAAGTTACGATGCTGATTTTGACGGTGAATTTGATATGCCAGCGCTACGAGAAGAAGTGACGTCGATGTTAAGTCGTGCCGGTGATCCGTATCAGTTTAATATTCTTGACTTACACCGTACTCTTTCGCTTGATTTAGGTGTATCAGGAGCACCTGAAACATTTTTAGTGGATAGCAAAGGCACTATTTTATTGCACCATACTGGGGACATAAATCCGCGAGTTTGGCGTGCAAAATTTGCTCCCTTGATGCAGGAATTACAGCCATGAAATATTTTTTAATTGCTTTAATGATACTAGCCAGTGGCATGGCTATGGCAGAGCAAGATCGTTACCAATTTGATAACAACGAACAAGCGCAACGTTTTACTGAGTTAACTAAAGAATTACGTTGCCCTAAATGTCAAAATCAAAATATCGCTGATTCAGATGCTGTGGTTGCGAAAGATTTACGCGAGAAAGTATTGGCGTTAGTCAAAGAGGGTAAATCAAAAGACGATGTTATTGAATATATGATTGATCGCTATGGCTATTTTGTTCACTACGATCCGCCAGTAACACCAGCAACATTAGTGTTATGGGTACTACCTATTTTGATTGTGGTATTTGGCTTTGGCTTTATTATTTTTCGTCAACGTAAGGCTGCGGTTAAGCAAACATGGAGTGAGCAAGAAGAGGCATTATTAGCCAAGCTCATTGCGAAAAATGAACGTCAGGAGCAGATTTAAATGATACTAATGTGGGTTTCTTTTGCATTATTAACCTTATTAGCTGTGGCGTTTGTGGTATTGCCTTTTTTGAGTAAAGAGCGGGTACAAAGCCTCACTTACAATGCTAACTCAGAGCTTATTGCCATCTACCGTCAGCGCCTTAGCGAGCTGGCGAATGATTTAGTAAATAAGCGTATTGATCAAGGTAACCATGATGAGTCTGTGATTGAGCTCAAACGTCGCTTACTAAATGAGTTATCACCTGAAAAATCACTAATGAGTCGAGGCAATAACCGTATTTTTGCATTAACAGGCAGTGCATTTTTAATTGCTTTCACAGCTATATTTTATACCGCAACTGGCTCACAACAACAGTTGCAGAACTGGCACAGCGCTATGGATAATTTAGCCGCTTATGGCGAACGAGCCGTAATGCAGCAAGGCGAGTCTTTAACACAAAATGAATTACAAGCGTTTGCGTTAGGATTGCGCACTAAACTTGCGCAAAGTGGTGATGATCAAGTGGCTTGGATGTTGCTCGGCCGCGTTGCAATGTCATTGAATGAATACGACATGGCGCAACAGTCTTTTGATAAAGTATTGCGTATGGATCCTGACAATATGCCTGTGCTGATCAGTTACAGCCAAGTGCTATTACTTGAAGGCAGTGATGCAAATATGACGCGTGCTGCGGGTATGCTCTCTAAAGTGCTCAAAGACGATCCAACCAACCTTGATGCAATTTCATTATTAGCGTTAATTGCTTATGAACGTCATGATTGGTTGCAAGCAAAAGCAGCATTCGAAGTACTGTTAAAGAGTATGGACGAGCAAGACACTCGCTATGGCATGATTGCTCAGAGAATTACTGAAATTGAACAAAATATGATGATAGCTGAAAACACACAACTAGCATCTGGGTTGCAGTCACAAGTTGAGTCGGGCAGTGACGAGGATCATAACGCTGCTCAAATGAGTGCTATCAAAGTCACTGTTAATCTTGCGCCACAGCTTGCGGACAAGCTTCCAATGCAAGGCACTTTATTCGTCTTTGCAAAAGCTGCGAATGGTCCGCCAATGCCATTAGCAGTGGTAAAATTAACAGATTATAGTTTTCCAATTGAAGTACAGTTAAGTGATAATAATGCTATGGTTGCAGGTTTGACGCTTTCAAGCGTTGATAAAATTATTTTAACTGCACGTATTTCAAAGGATGCATCAGTAATGCCTTCAACGGGTGAGTTGGAAGGTCGTTCAGATGTGTTAGAACGAAGCCAAACAAAGGCTTATGATTTACTTATTAATGAATTAATACCTTAAGGATAAAAGATGTTAAGACAGAGTTTAGTTTTGTTTGGGCTATTGGTGCTAGCAGGATGCACGCAAGTGCCTAACGAAAAAATAGATGAGCGAGATCCACTACAATCATTTAATCGTTCAATGTATGATTTTAATATGGATGTACTTGATGCGTATGTTCTGCGCCCTGTCGCGGTAGGGTATGTGGCCGTTACACCAACACCGGTGCGCCGTAGTATTGTCAATTTTACTGGTAATATTAGTGCACCAACTGATGTAATTAATGCCACGTTACAAGGTAAAGCGGGTAACGCTGGCGTGAGCTTAGCGCGGTTTTTAGTTAATTCAACAGTGGGTATTTTAGGCTTATTTGATGTTGCTACATCACTTGGTTTGAATATTATTGATGAAGACTTTGGTCAAACTCTAGGGGTCTGGGGAATAGGTGACGGTGCTTATTTAATGATCCCAGGTATGGGGCCTACAACAGCGCGTAACCTAACGGGTGATGTGGTTGATAGGTTTGTGTTACCGAAAATGGCCTTAACCACGCCACAAACTGTATTGGTGTTTGCTTTAGAAGCTGTAGAAACCCGAGCTTCTTTAATACCACAAGAAAGCTTATTGAATGAGTCACTCGATCCGTATATTTTTATGAAAGACATTTACTTTCAACGTCAATTATATGAGCTGTATGATGGTAATCCACCAGTTGAAAAAGAGCCTGAAGATTTTGATGAGGACTTTTTAGAAAGCCTTTAATGTGTACTTTCAGGTTAAATAAAAATGCCAGTCTCTAAGCTGGCATTTTTATTTGCGATATTATTTATTACCCAGCCAGTACTTTCATCTGCTCATTAGCCCAGCTAACGGCATCATGATATGCATCTGGCACTTTACCAGCACTAAGACCAAGTTCATCTTTAATCGCGTTTGCACCTTGCCAATTGGCTTGTTCGTATAATTTAACCAAGCGCAGATATTGTGCAAGTAAACCTTGATCCTCTAATAAGGCTAACTTGATATCATTGGACAATGGCAGCTTTTTCATTACGCTTTCCATATCTTCATCTAATATGGCATCCATTAATGACATCATACCGGTTAAAAAAGCCATGCCAGTATCTTTGAGTTTATTATGGTTTATAGCTAGCAACTCAGTAAAGCGTGCTCTGGTTAACGATAAACGTATTAACTCTGCGGGTTTATCGCCAGCAACTTGGGCTGCAAACAACAAGGATAAAAACTTTTTAATTTCTGCCGCACCTAACACAATCAGTGCTTGTTTGATGGTGTTGATCTCTGCTCTACGCTTAAATGCCGCTGAATTACTATAACGTAATAATTTATAAGAGAGATTTACATCCCGCTCAAAGACGTCGGTAATTTTCTTTAAATTAACTTCAACACTCGATGTCTCATAAAGCAGCTCTGCTAGCGCGATTTCTGATGGTGGCAAGGTTTTACTTTGCACCATTTCTGGTTTGGAAAAGAAAAACCCTTGAAAGTAAGCAAAGCCAAGATCTAGTGCTAATTGATATTTTTCGTAGCTTTCTACCTTTTCTGCTAATAACTTTATATGCGGATAAGGTTTAAGTTCTTCAATTATGGTGTTAATAGTGTCAACCTCACAACTGAGAAAATCTATTTTAATAATATCAATAAAAGGGTAGAAATGACGCCATACAGGCTGGTGAATATAATCATCCAACGCGAGCGTATAACCTTTTTGTTTTAAGTCTTTGACGATCGCGAGTAAGCGTTTCCCTGGTTGAATTGTTTCGAGTATTTCTACAACAACCTGCTCTTTACCAAGTAGTGTTGGGTAGCCTTTTTGTAATGTTTCCAGAGTAAAGTTGATATATGCTGGTTTATTATCGGTGAGATCTTCTAAACCAAAATTGAATTGACTACCTTCAATTAGCCGAGTAGTTGCCTCGTCACCATCAATATCAGGGAATACATTATCAACGCCATCACGAAAGAGTAGTTCATACCCTACAAGTTGTTTGTTTCGATCTAAAATTGGTTGGCGTGCAGCATAAAAATACATAAACAGCGGATCCACATCAGTTAAGCGATTACTTGGGCAATATAAGATAAAACAGCCTAAATAGCATTAATTATCATGTTCTGTCGTTAAATAATTAACTATCAGGTAAAAACAACTTAACTTATATCATTACATGGTTTCCTCTGTAAGTGGAGTTATTCACCCTTGGCGTGATATAGTCAAGCTCTAGGTTGGTTTTTACACCAATAATGACTTTATATAGTATTGATTTATGAGTCATTATTAGGATTGAAAGCCTGGTTTTAACTTCAGAGTTGGAGGCGAGTTTGGAAACTGGAATGATTATTTCTTTAGCTGCGTATTTTATCGCAATGCTAGGTATTGGCTTATACGCTTATAAGCAGTCTACCGCTGATGTGTCGGGCTATATGTTGGGTGGAAGGAGTTTATCACCAGCTGTAGCGGCTCTATCTGCTGGTGCATCGGACATGAGTGGTTGGTTACTTATGGGTTTACCCGGTGCGATGTATTTATTTGGCTTGAGTAAAGTTTGGATTGCCATAGGTTTAGTACTTGGTGCTTGGGCAAACTACTTTTTAGTCGCGCCGAGGCTGCGTGTCTATACTGAAAAAGCGAATGACTCGATTACCATCCCTGATTACTTTGCTAATCGCTTTGCTGATAATAAAAATATATTACGTGTCATTTCGGCAATCGTGATCATCGTTTTCTTCACTCTATATACTTCTTCAGGCGTAGTTGCTGGTGGTAAATTATTCGAAAACTCATTTCAAATGAGTTACGAAACAGGGCTTTATGTGACAACTGGGGTGGTCGTACTTTATACATTATTTGGTGGTTTCTTAGCTGTGAGTTTGACTGACTTTGTACAAGGTTGCATTATGTTCATCTCGCTACTTGCTGTACCTATTGTTACTTATATGATGCTAGAGCAGCCAGTGTTAGACACACTTGCTAATGCCAGTTATGACTTGTTGTTAAGCGCTCCGAAAGAGAGCGAAGTCCACTCGCTTAATATGTTGGATTGGTTTGCTGGTGGTTCAACCATTGCTATTATTTCTGCAATGGCATGGGGCTTAGGTTATTTCGGTCAACCGCATATTATCGTTCGCTTTATGTCAGTACGTTCTGTTAAAGATATGCCAAGCATGCGTCGTATTGGTATGTCGTGGATGACCTTATCAGCAATTGGTGCGGTGTTAACTGGGTTATTTGGTGCCGCTTACATGATCGAAAATCAAATGTTAATTGATGATAAAGAAACAATTTTCTTAGTGTTATCGGAATTAATATTTCATCCGTTAATTGCCGGCTTTTTACTTGCTGCTATTTTAGCTGCAATCATGAGTACTATCTCGTCTCAGCTATTAGTATGCTCAAGCTCACTCACTGAAGATTTTTACAAAATTTATTTGAACCGTACTGCCTCACAAACTGAACTGGTTTTAGTCGGTCGAATTAGCGTACTACTGGTTGCATTATTTGCTATTTACTTGGCTTATGATCGCGATAGTTCGATTTTAGATTTAGTAAGTAATGCATGGGCTGGTTTTGGTGCTGCATTTGGCCCATTAGTATTGCTAAGCTTATACTGGAAGCGAATGAATCTTCAAGGTGCAATAAGCGGTATGGTTGTTGGTGCTGGCACTGTGTTGATATGGATATATGCGCCAATCACCATAAATGGTGAGAGCCTCAGCAGTATCATTTATGAAATTATACCAGGTTTTATACTTGCAACAATTGCAATTATTACAGTGAGCTTATCAACAGCGCCACCAAATAAAGAAATCACCACATTATTTGATGAAGTTGAACGAGAACTGTAACAGATAGTAATTTTGTTACTAAAAAGGGCAATTAATTGCCCTTTTTAGTTGCTTAACTTGTGAGTTTTTAGCTTGCTTCTTTATCAGCGCTGGCTTTAATAGGCGCTGCATTTTCTTTTTTTGCTTTCGCCGTAGGTGCTTTTTGTATTGCCTCTTTACCGCCTTTAAGCACATTCATAAAGTCATCTTTACTTTTAGCAATCTCAAGTGCGAGCGATTCGATTTGTTGTTCGCTTAGTGGCACATCAACCTTTTCAAGCATAACCTCAAGCGACTCTGCTATATCAAGCATTTTGTCATACGCGTCAGCTTCTTTTTTAGTAGTAAACGTCATACGCTCGACTCCGTTTCTCTCTACAACATATTTAACAACAACAGCCATGATTTCTCCTGCCAATTTGCGTGGTGAATAACACGTTCACCTTGATTGATTACTGTTTTTATGTACAGTAATTGTTTGTTGGTCTTTTTGCAAGTGAACATTTTTATTTTTACTACTAGGATTTGACAAAAAGGTACAATTTTACTTTATTTAAATAGTCGCACTTTTTTAGTATGACTTTATTTGGAGGTAGTCCAAAAGTGAAGGCATTAAAATCAACTATTAATTGAGTCCACGTATGGATATCATGGAGGAGAAACATGAAGTTTTTAGCTTTAATAGTAGTAGTGCTTGGCTTAGCTATTTCATTGCCTAGTAGCGCAGCTGTAACTAAAACCGAGGCTGCTGAAAGTATGAATAAAGTTCAGTTAGTCAATGTGAATCAAGCCACAGTTGAACAGCTTACTCAGTTGCCGGGTATTGGTAAATCAAAAGCGCAAGCGATAATTGATTACCGTACCAAGCAAGGCAAATTTAAGTCTGTTGCAGATCTAGCGCAGGTGAAAGGTATTGGCGATAAATTAGTCGCTAAACTGGATGGCAAAGTTACATTCTAAAAATCAGTAGGGCGAATTATTCGCCCTGTTCTAATTGCTTAATAGCGTCGTTTAAATAGCGTTTAGAAAATTGAATTTCGACTGGCATGGTTAATAATGGGTAACTTAACCCGGCCAGAAGTAAAGCTGGCAGTAACAGCCAACCTTCAACATATGCTAATGATAGAAACACCGGGATCAATAAAACCAGCTTAATAATACGTAAATTGATTTTTTGCATTGGAGTTAACATACTCAGTGCAAGCGCAATGAGTTGCTGACGTTGGCGTATTTTAAATGGTTTTAATTGTGTTATTTGGCTTGAAAAAAATGCCATCATCATAGCGACTTTTTAATCATTAAACGACTTGCTATAACGCTCATCAGTATCAGAGTAAATGCGGCAAAAATGATCTCCATCCACGCCGGCATACTTAGCCCTGCGAATTGCCAATCGATGTTGCCGCAGTCACCTGTTGCAGCAAAAAAATGTGGTATCCATTCGTGTAATGGTAATGGGAAATTAGGTTCGAATTCACAGCTAAACGCAAAAGGATCGGTGGTAGTTTGCATATCGATATGTTCGCGTGCAATTAAATAACCCCAAATACTAGCAACTGCCCATGCAGAAAATGCTGTTAGACGGCATATTATATTAGAGGGTTTAATGGCACCGAGTAACCCTGCGGCTAATAACCCTAGCATGGCGGTACGTTGGTAAATACACATAATGCATGGCTCTAAGCCCATTTGATATTGAAAAAACAATGCGATTGCTTCAAAAATAAAAGCGCTAAAGGCGAGTAGTAACCAAGCACTGCGTTGTTGGGCTAAATTTGCTAACCAAGTCATAACATATCCAATCTATAATTTGTGGATCAATTATGACTTAGTCATTAAACCAGGCGCAAGGATAAATATGATTTTGTAGGCAATAATTGGGAAGCCAATGAGGTAGGAAGCCACAAGGTGTAGTTAACATCTCATTTGGAGGTGATTTAGAAACGTTAGCTTTCGCCACCTTATTATTTATTTGTGCCAGTTTGAGTTTAGGATTAGTGCTATCACATAGTTAAAATTGGCTATTATCTTTTTTCTGAATTAGTTCAATCACATAGCCATCAGGGTCCTTCACAAACGCAATCTCTGTAGTGCCGCCTTTCACAGATCCAGGTTCACGGCTTACATTGCCACCAGCTGCTTTAATATCAGCACATGCTTTATAGATATCATCAAACTCAATGGCGATATGGCCATAAGCATTGCCTAAATCATAGCTGTCGGTATCCCAGTTATAGGTCAGCTCTAGTACTGTTGTGTCTTTTTCATCGCCGTAGCCTACAAAGGCTAAAGTATAACGGTATTCTTCGTTATCAGCACGGCGTAACTCTTTCATCGCGAGTACTTGAGTATAAAACTCAATTGATTTATCTAGATCAGCAACCCGTAACATGGTGTGTAGTAAACGCATTTGGTGCCCCTATGGTTTTATATTGAAATAAGAATACTTGTAGTTGATAAAAATGGGTATAACTACTTGAGCCTGCTTTTAGCTAAGTAGGGAGTAAATCGACTACAGATCTTCTATCTAGCAGTGAGTATTCTATTGGTTAATATTCTCTTGGGCAACCTAAGGGAAATAAGAAAGTTATACTTTTGCGTGCTAAGTCATCCTAAATTAAAATTTTCATAAAGGATTACTTATGTCTATGCTTACACTAAGAGGGTTCAGTCGCTTACTTATGAGCTTTTGGTCAGGAGTATATTAGCTAAACTTAACTATTTGCGTTCAACCTATCATAGATTAATTTATTTTTTTAAGTATGAAAAAATTTTAATTCGGTCAGTTAAGGATATATAGTTTATTTTAAGTAAGCTATTGAAATAAAGAGAAATCATATGAAATTGAAAGATTTAAGTGTTGGTAAGAAAATATGGGGGAGCTTTTCTCTGGTATTTATCATTTTTTTAATATTAACCTTAGTAATGAACAAGAGTTTATCTGAACTCGATGCTAATGTTGATACTATTATCCAAGATAGCTTACCCTCGATCACTGAGTTAAAGAATATACAGGTTATTTTAACTGAAATTCGTAAAGATGAGTTCTCATTGATCCCAAATGCTGAAAACCCTAAATTACCGGTATGGTTAGAAGAGCTTAACCAAAAACGCGTATTAGTAGAGGAAACTTTAAAAAAATATGAGGCACTTTCTATTTCAGATGCTGAAATTCAAGCACTAAACAAATTTAAGTTAACGTGGGAGACTTACCAAAGTGAAACGCATCAATATGCACAGCTCTTGTTATCAGGACAGTTAGAAAAAGCTAATAACGTTGTATTAATGAGCTTCCAAGCTTATACAGATGCTATCGCGAATTTAGATACCGCTATTGAATTAAATGAATTAGCAGTCGAGAGTATATCTCGCACTGTTGAAAGTAAGTTGAATTCTACCATGTGGGTTTCGCTCGTTGGTGCATTAATCGTAATAGCTTTTATTGTTATTGCTTCTTTATGGCTTGTGCAATCGGTTCGTAAACCTGTACAGCATGCCCTCACATTCGCCTCAGCCATTGCCAAAGGCAAGTTAAATACTGTTTTAGACGATGAAAGTTTAAGCAAAGATGAGCTCGGTAACTTATTATTGCAAATTAATTTGATGCAAAATAATTTAAACAACCTCGTTACAGAAGTGAATGATGCAACAATTCAACTAACATCAGCGGTTGAAGAGGTAAGTGCTATTTCGTCTCAAACAGCATCTGGTATGCAAAATCAGCAGTTAGAACTTCATTCTGTGGCATCCGCAATGACACAGATGCAAGCCGCAGTATCTGAGGTGGCGCAAAATACAGAGCTTGCAGCCAGCTCCGCTAATGATTCTGCAAATATGGCTAAAAATGGCAGTTTATTACTAGAGCAGATGGTTACTGAGATTTCTAAAGTATCATCAACGATTGATGAATCAGGGCGACTTGCAAATGACTTAGAGGCGAGTTCAAATAATATCAATGTTGTTGTTGATGTAATTGGTGCTATAGCAGAGCAAACGAATTTGCTAGCCCTCAATGCTGCAATTGAAGCAGCTAGGGCGGGGGAGCAAGGCAGAGGGTTTGCCGTTGTCGCTGACGAAGTGCGTTCACTTGCAAAAAGAACACAAGACTCAACAAGAGAAATTGTTGATATTGTTGAGCAATTACAGAAAAAGTCAAAAGCGATGGAAGTATCAAGTAGACAATGCCACGAAGGAATTGTTTCATGTGTTGAGCAAGCAAAAAATGCCGGTACGCAAATCGACGAAATCGAAGAATCAGTTAATCAAATTGCTGATATGAGCACGCAAATAGCCACGGCTTGTAGTGAGCAAACTGCGGTATCAGAAGACTTGAACCGCAGTGTTGAACACATTAATAACTCATCAACAGAAATGGCAGAGGGGACTTCTCAAACAGCGATTGCATGTAGTGAAATAAGTAAACTAGCGCATGGTTTAAAAGAGCGGCTAAGTCGCTTTGAACTGCGCAATTAATACCTGAAATTAGTCTAAATATAAGCCGCGGACATTCATAAAATGATCGCGGCTTTTTTAAACTCTAAACTGGGGTTAAACGACAGCCTTTACTGTTTAACTTTACCCTTAAGAACATAGATTTCACCATCAAAACTCCCCTGAATCGTCAAACCTTGCCCAGCTAACTCTTTTAGATAGTCTATATGTTCCTCAGTAATATGCTGCCCAGGCACCAAAAGCGGAATGCCTGGTGGATAGGGGGTAACTAAACCGGCACAAATACGGTTGTTACTTTTAGCGATAGGCACAGATTCGCGCTCACCATAAAAAGCATCACTTGGAATACACGCAAGGTCTATTGCTGGTAGATTCTCAGGCAAGCGAGATCGTCGCGTCGATTTTGACAACTTCACTTTACCGCTGTCGAGTTTCTTCAGCGCATTGTAAAGGCGAATTATTTTTGAGCGCGTGCCGCCAAGAGTCAGTAACACCAAAATGGTACTGTGAGTGTACTTCTCTATTTCTAGGCCAATTTCATCCAGCAGGTATTTATGAATATCCTTTAATGAATAAGGTAATTCGCTAATATCGATGAGAATTTTTAGCGGATCGTGACCCATGTTATCACCACTAAAGTGTGGAAATATTTCCATAAAGTCTTCTTTACCAAGAACTTTAATCTGCTTGAGTGACGCCATCTGTTGTTTAAATTCTTCCACATGGTTCAACAAAGCATTGAGTAGCTTATAGCCTTCCATCTCTAACTGCTTTTGGCACACATCAAGAGAGGCGATTAGCTGATATTTAGGCGATGTACTGGCGTAAATACTGTAAATTTCGCGAAAGAAGTCGGCATCGAAATCAGGGTCATTAACATGAATGTAAGACGCTTGAGAAAATGCCGATACCACTTTATGCGCTGAATGAGTGACGTAGTCAGCGCCAGCATGGATTGCTGAATAATAACGCAAGCTAGGATGGAAAAGGGAATAAGCAAACCAGGCTTCGTCAATAAATACTTTAATACCATGTTGATGGGCAAACTCGACCACTTGTTTCAGATCGCTCAGCAGACCATCGTAAGTACAACCGGTGAGAACCAGCAATTTTGCATCGGTATTTTGTTCTATCGCCTGTTTAATGTCGGCCAACGACGGCGGCGCGAAGATGCCATATTTTGGATTTAAAATACTCGACAAATAAACAGGTAAACTCGCTGATTGTAAAATGCCATAGTGCACAGATTTATGGCAATTGCGGTCGATGATCACTTTATCGCCCTTGCGCAGCAATGTCTGTAAGATGATTTTATTTGAGGTAGACGACCCATTGGTAACGAAATAGGTATGCTTAACCTCAAACGTCGCCGCTGCTGACTCTTGGGCACGGCCAATGGTATTGGTGCTATCTGACAATGAACCTAACGAATCGACTGAAACAGACAGATCGCCAACGAAGACATTACGACCATAAAACTGATAAAAATCTTTAATATAAGGGGAATTTCTAAAGCTGGAGCCGCCGCTGTGACCCGGTGTATGCCAAGAATCGTTTGCTTCGCCAACATAACGGCGATACGCCGTCCAAAATGGGGTTTCTGAGCGGTCATCGAAATCGTTGATCATATAGCCTAAAATTGCTTCAGGATCAGAAATCACCTCATCTTTAAAAAAGAAAGACTCAATCTCCTCCGACTCATTAACTATTTCAAGCCCTTTCGTATCATCGCCAATAACATAAACGGGCAACTCAAGGCGGATCCCCTTTAACTGCTCGATAAAGCGACTATAAGTGCGTTCGCCAACCTTATTTTGTAAATCCCAACTAAGTACCACGGCCTGAATATCGCCATCTTCTTCAACACATTCTAGTGCTTGCTTAAGCTCGAGATGTTCAATGATATCAATGTGAATATCATCTCGCTCAAAATTTGGGATGGTTTTCGACAGATTAGTAGAAAGCTCTTGCAAGGTGGCGGGGTCTTGCTCAATTAACAAGATACGAAGTATAGGCAACATAAGAATTCTCGCAATAAAATTTCATAATGCTCAACAGCATAACTAAAGGATTGACGCTTGTGAAATTAATACTTTGAAAATGTTCTAATAATTGCTAATACATTTGTTCGCATAAAAAGATTTTATTCAAACTTAGTTAAAGGATATCGAAAAATGAGCCTGTGCTATTGATAGATTTTGGTATTTATCTAATCAGTCTTTTCTTTAAACTCACACAAGTCTTCAATAATACAGCTACCGCATTTTGGTTTGCGGGCCACACAGGTATAACGCCCGTGAAGAATAAGCCAGTGGTGTACGTCTACTTTAAATTCTTTTGTGATCACTTTTTCAAGCTTGTGTTCAACCTCAACTACATTTTTACCCATCGCAAATTTGGTACGGTTAGATACGCGGTCAATATGCGTGTCTACAGCGATGGTCGGCCAGCCGAAAGATAATAAAGGTGAATAAGTAGTGCGCAAGAAGTATAGATACCCAAACCACCTCTTCACTTATAGCCTAAAACCACCTACAATAGCCACGATTCTTGTTAGAGATACTTATGTTTAAATCATTGTCACAATTGTTATTTATGATAATCCTATTAGTTGCCTTTGTTGGGCAAACAATGGCTTATTCGTTAATGACGTCGTATGACAGTATCTCTGAACTTCAAACAAGCACTCAACTCCAACCTTTTAGCACCGAACATTCGTCGGCAAAAAGTGCTTCAGAAGATGATTGTTGTGACGTTGAATGTTGCGAAAATGAATGTATTTGCCCAGCAAATGCTTGTGCTTCTATGCTTTATTTATATAGTAACCTACCTCTATCTGAGTTAGTGGTTATCAGTGAGTCACTGAACTTGCTCTCTACTCAAGCGACATTCTTTACTGCTACATCTCTTTATCGGCCGCCAATTTTTACCTCAGAGCCAATATAAAACTAGTTACATCCACATTAAAAAACATAAACAATTCTTTTAAATTGTGATTAATTCACAGTTTTTAGCATTATTTGAGGTAAAAAATGCTGACCAAATATTTCAAAGTAGTACTCGCTGTGCTGTTCGCTCCTTCAATTTCTTATGCGAGTGAAGGAGAACATCATCATGAACATGACGAAAAGAAGATTGAAAAAATTCAAGTAACCGCATCACGCCTTGGCCGTATTGTAACTGAATCAGCCACTCGTACAGAAATTATTAATGGTGAAGAAGTCCAAGAAAAAGCCTTAATGAGACCGGGTAATATCTCGATGTTAGTTGCCGAAACGGGCGGTGTACGCGTACAAAATACCTCTCCAGCTTTAGGTAGCGCGAATATTCGATTGCAAAGTTTGTATGGACGCTATACCCAGTTACTCAGTGACGGCTTACCATTATATGGTGGCCAAACCGCATCAATAGGTTTGCTACAAATACCGCCGACAGATCTGGCTAATGTTGAGATCATCAAAGGATCGGCATCATCGCTGTATGGTGGCTCAGCACTTGGTGGAGTGATTAATTTAATTTCTCGTACGCCGTCTGATGAATTTGAAGGCGAAGTGCTATTAAATGCGACATCTAAAAACGGCCAAGACATCACCTCATACTTTGCTTCTCCGGTTAATGAGACTATCAGCGCATCAGTAACCACGGGCTTACACAACCAAGAACAGCAAGATTTGGATGATGACGGTTGGCTTGATATGGCTGCGTATAAACGTGCCACTATTCGCCCTCGTGTTTATTGGGAAAGTGAAAGCGGCGCTAACTTGTACCTTACATTTGGAGCAATGAAAGAAGAACGAGAAGGCGGCACTGAAGAGGGCGCAACAATGCCCGACGGCAATTCATTTATTCAAAGCCAAGATTCACTGAGGCTTGATAGTGGTTTTATCTTTGACCAACCGCTTGGAGAGGTGCTTAACCTAAACGTTCGTGGCTCGGCTATGCGCCAAGATCACGATCATGTTTACGGCATAGTTGAAGAAAATGATGTCCACGAAAGTTATTTAGTCGAATCAAGTATCGCAGGGTATAACGATAAAATAGCATGGCTTGTTGGGGGAGCTTATCAATCAGACCGTTTTGACTCAGAAGACTTCTCAGAATTTAACTATAGCTACCAAGTCCCGGGATTATTCTCGCAAGTTGATTATGAAGCGACTGACGATATCTCCATGTCACTTAGTGCGCGTACCGATTGGCATAGCGAATATGGCACACAGTTTAGCCCTCGGGTTTCGATGTTATATAAACCTAAAGATTGGGTTATTCGAGGCTCTTACGGAGAAGGTTTTTTTGCACCAACACCGTTTATAGAAGATATTGAGGATGTAGGTTTATCTCGCCTAGCACCACTTGATAATATTGAAGAAGAGCAAGCAACAACGGCGTCAATCGACATCAGTTATGTGTTTGATAGTATTGAAACCAGTCTCACTTTATTTGCTTCTGACGTTGATAATGTCACTGAGCTTGAAGTCATTAGTCCAACCGAAACAACGTCTGATAAACAAGTACGTTTAGTCAATGCTTCTGGACAAAGTGAAATTAGGGGAGCAGAACTTTTACTTCGTTATCGCTGGCGAGACCTAAAGTTCACAGGTAGTTATTTATACACCGACGCAACTAAGCAAAATGAAACTGGCAAAGGCCGAGAGTCACTTGCACTAACACCGAAACATTCAGCAGGCGCAGTGATTATGTGGGAGGAGCACGGTAGTCATTTAGTCGGTTTTGAAGCTTATTACACCGGCACACAGCGCTTAGAAGGTAACCCTTACCGTAACCATAGCGATGCTTATTGGCATCTAGGCTTACTTGGTCAAATAACGATTGGTAAAGTGAGTTACTTCTTAAATGCAGAAAATCTACTTAATATACGTCAAACAGAAGATGAGTCACTTTTATTACCAACGCAAGAGCCAAGCGGGCGATGGACGACAGATATTTGGTCACGTAATGATGGCTTTACTGTCAACGCTGGTATTCGTGTTCAATTTGGTCATTAAATAGCGCTATATAGTAGGTCTTTAGGAGGTCTGGGTATTAGCCTCCTAAAGTTTTAGATGTTATTGAGTTGATTTATAGTGCTTTTGTAATTTGTTACTAACAGATTTTATCACTCAGTCTTGTCTTTAAATTCACACAAGTCTTCAATAATACAACTTCCACATTTTGGTTTGCGGGCGGTACAAGTATAACGTCCGTGTAGAATCAGCCAATGATGTACATCGACTTTAAATTCAGCTGGTACAACCTTTAGAAGCTTTTTCTCAACTTCAACCACGTTCTTACCCATGGCAAATTTAGTGCGGTTTGATACGCGGTCAATATGGGTGTCTACAGCGATGGTCGGCCAGCCGAATGCAGTGTTGAGCACTACATTAGCCGTTTTACGGCCAACGCCGGGTAGGGCTTCTAGGGCTTCACGATTTTCAGGGACTATGCTGTTGTGTTTATCTACTAAAATTTGGCACATTTTGTAAACATTCGCAGCTTTGGAATTAAATAAACCGATGGTTTTAATATAATCGCGAAGTTTATCGTGGCCTAAATCTAAAATCGCTTGCGGTGTATTAGCAACCGGAAAGAGCTTTCGGGTAGCTTTATTTACCCCAACATCGGTTGCTTGTGCTGATAGTGTTACAGCAACTAATAGCTCAAACGGGCTTGAATATTCAAGCTCGGTTTCTGGATGTGGGTTTTGCTCGCGCAAGCGAGAGAGTATTTCGTATCGTTTTTCTTTATTCATGCAACTTAAACGTACAGTAACTACTGCGCGCTTCCCTTTAAGTTAAACTGGTGACCCTTGCTCGAGGGCCTTTTTCGGCCGCTGGTGGTGTAACTTGCTTTGCTTTTATTTGTGCGTCAATGACATTTTTAGCAGCAATCAGTAAGCCTAAACCTAAAAATGCACCGGGTGGTAAAATAGCGAGTAAAAATTGATTATCAAAACTAAATACTTCAATGCGTAAC
Organism: Pseudoalteromonas arctica; assembly: GCF_012927645.1. Lineage (GTDB taxonomy): Bacteria > Pseudomonadota > Gammaproteobacteria > Enterobacterales > Alteromonadaceae > Pseudoalteromonas > Pseudoalteromonas arctica_A. The sequence goes on from NZ_JABBMT010000005.1 coordinate 116,811, forward strand.
ACTGATGCCCATGAGCCCAGGAGTAAATCGGCGCCATCAAATAAGGTGCCTTGGCCGATCAGCTCACGCATTGCCCCAAGTACAACCAGCACTACCATAAAGCCTGAGCCCATCATTAAACCGTCAAACGCTGATAAATGAATCGGGTTCTTAGAGGCATATGCTTCAGCGCGGCCGATAATAGCGCAGTTAGTAACTATCAGTGGAATAAAGATTCCCAGCGATTGATATAAGCCAAACGTATAAGCATTCATTAATAGCTGCACTATGGTGACAAAGCCTGCGATAAACATCACAAATACAGGAATACGGATATCTTTTGGCACGAAATTACGCACCGCAGAAATTGTCACGTTCGAGCCAACTAATACCAGCAGAGTGGCTAAACCGAGACCCATCGCATTGGTTATCGTTGATGTGACGGCCAGCAAGGGGCATAAACCGAGTAATTGCACGAGGGCAGGGTTGTTTTTCCACATCCCTTCGTTAAACAGTTCTTTTAATTGGCTCATGGTTCACCTACTTGGCATGCGTTATCAGCACTAAATACCGCATCGAAATTGTTTTTTGAGAATAACACCGCGTGTTTTACTGAGCCAACCACGGCGCGTGGTGTAATGGTAGCGCCAGTGAATTGATCAAAGTCTCCGCCATCTTTTTTTACTGCCCAGCGAGTATCGTCGTCATCAAGGACAGTTTTATCTTTAAATGAGGTGATCCAAAGAGATTTTTTCATTTCTACTTTATCACCAAGACCAGGCGTTTCTTCGTGTTTAGTAACACGTACTCCGGCAACGTCACCGTTTGCAAATACGGCAGTTAATAAACTTATATCGCCGCTATAACCTTTTGGCGTTACGTGGCGCATTACTAAAGCAACAGGTTGGCCACTCTTGCGAGCACGATAAACGGTTTGTGGTTTATTACCAAGTAGTGGATCATCAATGATGGCACAATCTTGATAAAGAGTATTATCGTAAAAATTAGGGGCGAGTACATCTTGTAGTTGTAATGAAAGTTGTTTGCGCTCTTGCTCTGCAATACTGTCAGCCGTGAGGTTATGGATAATACCAACAGCGCCGGTAGTGAGCAGGGCAAACAGAGCTAAAATAGCGCCATTTTTTGTCATTGATGAAATAATCATTTATTCACCCCATGGCCATAAGTACGTGGTTGAGTGTAATAGTCTATCAGTGGCACGGCCATATTGAGTAGTAACACAGCAAAGGCCATGGCATCTGGGTAACCGCCAAAAGTACGGATCAAATAAACTAATAAACCAATCAATGCGCCGTAGATTAACCGGCCGCGATTAGTGGTTGCTGCTGACACGGGATCGGTGGCAATAAAGAAGGCTCCTAACATGGTTGCGCCACTAAATAAATGAAATATCATACCAGGCTCAGTACCAGGTGCTGCGATATAACCAATTGCGCTGCACACAGCAATTGATGCAAGTACACCAACTGGGATATGCCAATTTATAACTTTGGCTTTAATAAGATATAAGCCACCGATTAAAAAGCCAAGATTTACCCAGCCCCAACCTTGTCCTAGCCAACTATTAAAAATAGCGGCTTGCATGCTTTCAGATACGGTTAAACCATGGGCGATATCAGTCTTGATGGTATCCAACGGAGTTGCCATTGTTACGCCATCAACGCCAACTCTAAGTTGATCAACACTAAAACCGGCACTGGTAAAGCCATTAAAAATAACGCTAAGCTGTTGAGTAAGACTAATTCGGTCCGCGAGCAAGTCACTAACTGGCATCCAAGTGGTCATTTGCACAGGGAACGAAATAAGCAATAACACGTATGCGGCCATGGCAGGGTTAAATAAATTGAAACCAAGGCCACCATAGAGCTGTTTAACAATGACGATGGCAAAAAAGCTACCGATCACAATAACCCACCATGGGGCGAGTGGCGGAATACTTAATGCTAATAAGACCGCGGTAAGCCATGCACTGCCATCGCTAAGAGTCGACCACACTGGACGGTTACGAATACGCATAATAATAGCTTCACTGAGACTGGCCGTGACTAACGCTAAAATTAGCTGGATCAATACACCCGTACCAAACAAATACAGTTGTGCGATAAGTCCAGGAATACAGGCTAAAATCACTGTTTGCATCAACCTGCTAAGTGATTTATGACTGTGGCTATGCGGCGAACTGGCCATCGTTAGCTTCATTACTGATCACTTCCTTCTTGTTGTAATTTTTTAGCCTTGGCACGGGCAATGGCGGCAGCGACAGCGGCTTTTTTATTATCGGCAGGTGAGGCTGTAGTGACTTCACTTTCAGAGTTGTCGTTTTCTACGCTTGCTGCTTGTTCAGCTTTTGCAGCCTTTTTCGCTTTCGCGCGGGCAATGGCGGCAGCGACAGCGGCTTTTTTATCATCAGCAGGTGAGGCTGTAGTGATTTCACTTTCAGCATCGTCGTTTTCTACGCTTACTGCTGGTGCTGCCTTTTTCGCTTTTGCACGAGCAATGGCAGCAGCGACAGCGGCTTTTTTATTATCGGCAGGTGAGGCTGTAGCGACTTCACTTTCAGAGTTGTCGTTTTCTACGCTTACTGCTTGTGCTGCCTTTTTCGCTTTTGCACGAGCGATGGCAGCAGCGACAGCGGCTTTTTTATCGTCGGCAGGCGCTGAAGTAGATTCATTGTCACTTTCAGATGCGGCGGCCTTTTTAGCTTTAGCACGGGCAATTGCAGCGGCCACGGCTGACTTTTTATCATCAGGATCAGCCGCTGTATTGCTTGCGGCTTTTTGCTCTTTGTATTTACGAGCTTGCTCTTTGCGCGCAGCGCGCTCTAATGCTACGTCACTATTATCTGGTTCAAGCTCTGTATCTTGATTTTGTTTTTTAGCTTTAGCGCGAGCAATTGCAGCAGCGACGGCTGATTTTTCGTCGCCTTTTGCTGGTTTATTTTTAACGCGTGCTAGGGCATCGGCAATTTTTTGTTTTTCGTCAGCCGATTTTTCAGCCGCTGGTTTGCGTTTATGACGGTTTTGTCGTGCTTCTTGCTCGCGTTCTAGGCGTTGTTTTCGAAGTTCAAAGCGTTCTTTCGCACGTTCAGCTTTAACTTGCTCAGCTTGCTGTTCTTTTATTTCAACTTTAGCCACACGGTAATACTGCACCAGCGGAATTTCACTTGGGCACACATATGCACAAGCACCGCATTCAATGCAATCAAACAGGTTATGCTCTTTCAGTTTGTCGTATTCTTTTGATTTAGCAAACCATTGTAATTGCTGAGGCAACAGTGAGGCAGGGCAGGCATCAGCACAAGCACTACAACGAATACAGGCTTTTTCTGGGCCGGGCTCTGCCAGCTCATCATGATCTGGGGCTAAAATACAGTTAGTCGTTTTTACTACACCAATACGCACCGTTGGCAAAGTAAAGCCCATCATTGGGCCGCCCATTACAACACGTTGCTGTGGCACTGGTGAAAAGCCTTGGCAATCAAGTAAGTGTTTTATCTCAGTGCCCAATAATGCCCATACATTGCCCGGTTTATGGATTGTATTACCCGTGACCGTAATTACTCGTTCAATTAGTGGCTTACCTTCATAGACAGCTTGATGAACAGCAAATAAAGTGCCGACGTTTTGAACCAAGACACCAATATCAGCGGGAATACCGCCACTTGGCACTTCTTTATTGGTGAGCAACTTAATTAATTGTTTTTCGCCGCCAGATGGATAAATAGTAGGAACAGTTTGAATAATTATTTTGTCATTATGCTCAGCCGCTGCCTGCATGGCTGCGATGGCCTCTGGTTTGTTATCTTCTATACCAACAATGGTTAGTGTTGGTGTAAGCAATTGCTGCATGATCTCTATGCCAGCAATAATGTCTGCCGCATGCTCACGCATTAGTACATCATCAGCAGTAATATAGGGCTCACATTCCACCGCATTAACAATAAAATACTCAATTGCTTTGCGACTATCTGCTTTAATATAAGTTGGGAATCCTGCACCGCCCATACCGGCAATACCACGGTCATGAATAATATCGATAAGTTGCTCGTGAGAAAGCTGGCTTGGGGTAGTCACCGGTGCTAATTCACACCATTGATCCTGCCCATCAGGCTCAATAATAACGCTTAATTCAGGTAATGCTGATGGATGCGCTGATGGCATTTGGCAAATATCATTAATGATACCAGACGTAGGTGCATGTACTGGCACAGACCAATTTGCAATAGGTTTGGTAAGTGCTTGGCCTTTGAGGACTTGTTGACCTTTATCAACGATCAGCTGACCGTTCGCACCGATATGTTGTTTTAATGGCACAACGAGTTTGCCAGGCAAAGGTAAGCGGGTGATTGCTTGAGTGTTGGAAATTGTTTTTTGTCCCGGTGGATGAATGCCACCTGGAAACGGCCACACTTTACCTTGTTTTATTTGTGCTATTAGCTTTTCCATGTGTCCCCCTTAATCAATCTGTGTTACTGGGATTGCATCTAGTTGCCATTTCCACGTTTGCTTAGTGGTTTCTACAGGCAGCATATCAATACAGTCAACAGGACAAGGTTCAACACATAAGTCACAACCCGTACATTCATCAATTAAAACAGTATGCATTTGGCGCGTGGCACCAACAATGGCATCGACAGGACAAGCTTGAATACATTTGGTACAACCAATACATTCATCTTCACGTATATAGGCAACGGTTTTTATCGGCTCAGCTTGTTCGCCACCGGCAAGGGGTTTAGCGTCAACACCCATTAAGTCAGCTAATTTTTTTACTGTCGCATCACCACCTGGTGGGCATTTATTAATTTCATCGCCATTGGCAATTGCCTCAGCGTAAGGGCGACAACCCGGATAGCCACACTGGCCGCACTGTGTTTGCGGTAATATAGTATCAATTTGCTCAACGATAGGATTACTTTGCACACGAAAGCGCACGGCTGCAAATCCTAAGATCAAACCAAAAATAAGTGCCAGTGAACCCAGCGCAATCAAGGCATAAAACAAGGTCATGTTAAAACTTCACTAATCCTGTAAAGCCCATAAAGGCCATCGACATTAAGCCTGCGGTGATCATCGCAATTGATGCTCCTTTAAAGGGGGTAGGTACGTCAGCAGCGGTTAAACGCTCACGAAGGGCTGCAAATAAAACCAGTACCATAGAAAAACCAACAGCAGCGCCAAAGCCGTATACTGCAGATTGTAAAAACGTATGATCTTCTTTGACATTTAATAACGCGACACCTAAGACCGCACAGTTTGTGGTGATCAAAGGTAAAAATATACCGAGTAAGCGATACAGCGTTGGGCTAGTTTTTCTGACTACCATTTCGGTAAACTGAACCACCACTGCAATCACTAAAATAAAACTTAGAGTACGTAAATACGTGATATCAAGTGGGAGCAAGATATATTGATTAACTAGATAGCTTGTTACAGAGGCAAGTGTTAACACAAAAGTGGTCGCAAGTGACATGCCAATAGCTGTATCTAGTTTGCCAGATACACCCATAAACGGGCATAGACCTAAAAATTGTACTAACACAAAGTTATTAACCAGTACTGTGCCGATCAACAGCAAGACATATTCTGTCATGTTCGCCTCAAGCTATAATAAACGTCGACATTATCCTTTTTTATTGGCAGTTTAACAACACGTAGCAGGTAAATAAACAGCTCATTTAATAATGATAGTAAATTGCATTTAGAATTTTATTACATGATAAATGAAGATTAACCTAGTTACTGACATTTGGACTAATAAAGCAGATCAGGGGAGGGGGAGAATAAACTACTAGAAAACTAAAAAGGTGCTCAGCACCCTTTCGATTGATTAAATATCTTTTGGCTTTTCGATGTAATAACCTTGTACACCATCAAGACATAAAGTTTCAATAATGTGTTTTTCTTCTTGGCTTTCAACACCCTCAGCAAAAACACTAACACCAATTCGATGCGCGAGATCGACCATTAAACGCATAAAGTATTGGTTATTTTTATCTTCTTCAAGGCCACGAGTGTAACTTGCATCCATTTTGATAAAATCAGGTTTTAAATCACGGAAGAACTTAAACGAGGTTAAACCAACACCAAATCGTTCTACCGTGATCCGAGCACCAACGCGGTGGATCATATCTATAAAGCGTTTACTAGCTTTAATATTTTGCTGTAAACCAAATTCACTCACTTCGAATACCAGTTTTGAGGCAATATTTGTGTCTTTTAATAAACGTCGCTCTAGCCAAATCACAAACTGATCATTGTGTGCGCTTGAGGCGGTAACATTCAAACCAAAGAACTTTTCAGAGAAATTACGGCTCTTAATTTTTTCCAGTGATGAATTAATGATTAACTGATCAATTTCCATCGCCATATCAAGTTTTTCAGCCATGGCTAAAAATGAAGCGGTTGGTAATACTTGGTTCTCTGTTGTTTTAAAGCGTACTTGAATTTCAGCGTAGGCCTTCATGCTTTTACCAATTGGCATAATGTTTTGCATTACCAAATGTACGCGCTCAGCTTCAATGACTTCATTAATCACTTTACGCCAGTTTTGATTGCCAAATCCTGCACTTACATTATTAACTAAATCAGTTTCGCGTTGTATATGCCATGCGTTAGCTTGTTTTGATTGCGCCATGCTCATCGCGTTATCTACCACTGAAAGTAGCTCACCTAATGGTTTGCCTTTTTCATAAGCGACAATACCTGTGTTTGCTACGGAGCTTAACTCTTGAGTTTGTTGGTATTGAGTAAATCGAGATTGTAAGTTATCACCAAAACGTTCAGATTCTTTGAGAGGGGTGTTAGGCAGTACAATCGCGAAATCTGAGCTATTCAAACGAAAAACTTTACTGCCTGTATATGTGCCGCTGATATGCTTAATAATATCAGCCACCGCTTTGACATATTCATCGCCTTTTTGATAACCACGAGTTTGGTTGATTGCTTGCAATTCGCTACAACGAACCATCGCTAAAGAGCCAAAGGTGCTTTTCTCACTGCTTTCAATGTATTTCTCATAATATTCAACAAACATATTACGGTTACCAAGTTCAGTGACTACATCTTTATAGGCTTCTTGCTTGATAGACTGTGCTGCATTTTGAATATCATCATGTTTACTTTGTAAAAAGTGCGACAGGCGATTAAAGCTCGGCACTAAGTCAACGCCTAGTTGCTTTATTTTGTTGTTATTAATTGCCGTTTCAAGACCGTTATTGAGTTGATTTTCATTGATATAAATATCAATTACTTCAGCAACAGTCATGCTTATATTTCTATTTAGCTTACTAAACATGGTTTTCATAAACACAATAGGGATAATTGCCACTAGACCCGATACTAAAATAACAACAAATAACGCTTGTTGTAGTATCAACCCAAGGTTATTGGCATTAATAGTAAATTCAACTTTGATATCAGACGCTTGATTAACAGCAAACTGCGGGCGAATAGAGTTAAAGCTGGTATCTACTAATTGCGCAACGACAGGTAATGAAGTAGGGGATTGAATATTTATTAGTTCTTTACCTTGCTGATCACGCAAAATAAATGAAGAAAAAGTATTACCATCAGCAAGCACTTGCTGAAGTTTATCTGGTGTTATTTCAGCAATAGAATGCTGACTAATATAATTGTTCACCACTGATTGCGTTTTGTACTGTTCATCGCTGACTGCGTTGTCAAACGCTGACGCAACAAAATAGCCACCAACACTTGCAAACAACAGCCAAGATAATAATTGAATAAATATGAGTTTTTTGAAACCAGCCATGTCTTATTCTTTTTAGTAGATCAAAGGGAAGGAATCAGATCCTTGATTAATCAAATTATTTTACACTTATTAAATGTGTATTAAAAAGAAATATTTTGATTTTAGTAGAGTAGTGGAATTGTTTAGGAAAGTCTAACAGATTATTCAAGTTGGCTCCCCCTCCCCGACTCGAACGGGGGACCTGCGGATTAACAGTCCGTCGCTCTAACCAACTGAGCTAAGGGGGAACTACAATACTTAAATTTTATATGATTTGGCTCCCCCTCCCCGACTCGAACGGGGGACCTGCGGATTAACAGTCCGTCGCTCTAACCAACTGAGCTAAGGGGGAACAATAATCATATTTCATAAACTTGGCTCCCCCTCCCCGACTCGAACGGGGGACCTGCGGATTAACAGTCCGTCGCTCTAACCAACTGAGCTAAGGGGGAATCGTTTATGCTTGAAAAGACTGGCTCCCCCTCCCCGACTCGAACGGGGGACCTGCGGATTAACAGTCCGTCGCTCTAACCAACTGAGCTAAGGGGGAAGCGTATGTGCCTTTCAACGGGGCGAAATATTAATGACCGCGCTGCAAAGTGTCAACACATAAAACCGGATAAACAAAAAAAAGCAGTCTGTTAGATGTTTTTATGTTCGATCTGGCTATTTTATGGCTTTTTTCTCCCTATTTAAGTTGTGTAGACCGAGATGAGCTATAAAGCTACGTTTTTAGCGGCTAAAAAACAAACAACTTAACCGCTAAGCAAATTATAAAAGTGATCATTTATCTACTTTTGTACGAATAAATTTATGAAATATACTTTTTTAACATTAGCTAATAAAAGCGTAAATTCGCAATGACTAAATTTACTTATGCATTTAATGAGTCGTTAACGAAAAATGCCGAGAAAAAAATGATATACAGATCTGAACCCTAAGTTTTGCGACTTAATACCCATGATAATAGCAAGGAAATATGTATATGTTGATTTATTTCATTTGGTTAGATTGATTTTTTCATGTTCGGTTAGCGTTTAAATAAATGCGACAGGTCATTGGTACAGGGGGTAAGTATGTTTTATGAGCTATTTAACTCAAATTGTCTAAAGTTAGTATTTGCCAACATTGTCGTTAGCATGTTTTAGTCGTCCCTTTGCACGCCTTTATTAACGTGGCTTTGCAAGAGTTATCCACGGTTTCTGTGGATAACTCTGTTTATGAAACTTTAAGAACGTTGGCAGAGCCATATTTTTAGGGCACTGTGAGGATATCAAGCATTTAGAACATTTTTTTTATCTCATTTTAAAACAATGACTTGAAAAAATAAGCTGAAAAGAGCTTGGTTGAGGAGTAAATTTATTCGTAACGATTCGATTAGCGCATTTTTTGTGTAAAAATGCAGCGCCAGTCGCGATGTTTCTGTGATAAAGGTTATAAAAATGTATTTTTATTGTTTTTAGTAGAGGTTCGAAGTGAAATTGTGACTAAACACGTAAAAAGAACACTTTTCTATATTTTTTAGGCGTTTTTGTAATCAATTTATAATCCCTTGATAAATGCGTGGCTTGAAAAGCCCTGATGCTTTAAAATACCACGCTTAATAAAAGAGGTTTATTTATTCCCATGTGCGCAACTTTGCAGAGCAACTCAGCTCCCGATTTATTAAACGATCCAATAGTACCGACCTTGAAAAAAATGACTGTGCCGATGATTTTCGGGATGATCACGTTAATGATGTTCAATATTGTCGATACATTTTTTATTAGCTTATTGGGGACTGAGCCATTAGCGGCTGTCAGTTTTACTTTTCCGGTAACCTTTACTGTGATCAGCCTAGCAATTGGTTTGGGTATCGGTACGTCAGCAGTGATTGCTAAGGCGCTGGGCAGTAATAATATTGAAGAAGCACGCTTTGATGCCAGCATCGCATTATTAATTGCTGTGGTTATGGTGATATGCTTATCGTTATTTGGCTATTTGCTTATTTACCCGATATTTAAATTGCTAGGAGCAGGGGAGCAGGTGCTGCCACTGATCCATGAGTATATGAGTGTGTGGTTTTTAGGCAGTGTATTTTTAATTACCCCTATGGTTGGTAACTCTGTATTACGTGCCTGCGGTGACACTAAAACGCCTAGCATAGTGATGGGCGGAGCGGGGCTTATCAATGCCGTGCTCGACCCTGTATTGATTTTTGGTTTTGGGCCAATTCCCGCACTTGGCATTAAAGGCGCTGCGATTGCCAGCGTAATTGCATGGTCGGTAGCCGTTGTCATTATTTTATATTTGCTAGCAGTAAAAAAAGGCTTACTAAGCCTAAGTGCAAATAATCAAACTCCATTAAGCTCTATTCGAAAAATCCTTAAAATTGGTCTGCCAGCGGCAGGTGCAAATATGTTAACGCCAGTTGCAATGGCGGTGATGATTGCCATGGTTGCTCATCATGGGCCTGAAGCTGTTGCTGCTTTTGGAGTCGGCAGTCGGATTGAATCAATTGCCAGTCTGGTGGTGTTAGCTTTATCGATGACGTTACCGCCGTTTATTAGCCAAAACTTTGGGGCTGGTAAACTGAACCGTGTTAAAGAGGCGTATACCACAACATTAAAATTTGTGATGATTTGGCAGTTTATTATTTATTTACTGCTAATTGCATTTTCAGGAGTGATCAGTGAGTTGTTTGGTAAAGAGCAGATGGTTATCGATGTGATCAAATTATTTATTTTTACCTTGCCACTCAGTTACGGTTTGCAAGGGATAATTATTTTGTCTAATTCATCGTTCAATGCCTTACACAAACCAATGAATGCATTAATTTTAAGTGTGATCCGATTATTTATTTTTTATATTCCATTTGCTTATGTTGGTAATTTATATGCCGGTTTACCAGGCTTGCTGATCGGCGCAGCGCTGGGTAATTTATTTACTGCAATAATAGCTTATAAATGGTTTATCAAAGAGCTGAATATGATCAGTAACCAAGCTGTACAGGAGTGCCAAGCATGAGCGACCATTTTCAACTGGTGTCTAAATTTAAACCTGCAGGGGATCAGCCAACAGCCATTGCGCAGTTATGTGAAGGATTAGAAGCCGGACTAGCTCATCAAACTTTATTAGGGGCAACAGGTACTGGTAAAACATATACCATGGCCAATATTATCAATGATTTGAATCGCCCAACGATCATCATGGCGCATAATAAAACCTTAGCAGCGCAGTTATACGGCGAAATGAAAGAGTTTTTTCCGCATAACGCGGTTGAATATTTTGTCTCGTATTATGATTACTACCAGCCAGAAGCGTATGTTGTTGCAAGCGATACCTTTATTGAAAAAGATGCCTCGATAAACGAACACATAGAGCAGATGCGCCTAAGTGCTACTAAAGCGCTATTAGAGCGTAGGGATACAATTATTGTGGCATCAGTATCGGCTATATATGGTTTGGGTGACCCAAAATCATACATGAAGATGATGTTGTTGTTAAAAGTGGGCGAAAAAGTTGATCAACGCGATATGTTGCGCCGGCTAGCTGAAATTCAATATACGCGAAATGACATTGATTTTAGCCGCGGTACGTATCGGGTTCGCGGTGAAGTTGTGGATATATTCCCTGCTGAGTCAGACACTTTTGCAGTGCGTGTAGAAATGTTTGATGATGAAATAGAACGGCTAAGTATTTTTGACCCGCTTACCGGCGCGGTTGAAAAACACATAGTCCGCGCAACTATCTACCCTAAAACGCACTATGTGACACCCAGAGATAAAATTCTTGATGCGGTTGAGCATATTAAAGCTGAATTAAAAGACCGTCGTGCGCAGTTACTCAGTGCTAATAAACTGGTCGAAGAGCAACGCGTGGCACAACGTACACAATACGATATTGAAATGATGACCGAGCTTGGTTATTGCTCTGGCATCGAAAACTACAGCCGATATTTATCTGGCCGCACGCCGGGCGATCCACCGCCAACCTTGCTTGATTATCTTCCTGAAGATGCGTTAATGATTATTGACGAATCTCACGTTACGGTATCGCAAATCGGCGCTATGTATAAAGGCGATCGTAGCCGTAAAGAAAATCTCGTGGAATACGGTTTTCGTATGCCGTCGGCGATGGATAACCGGCCACTGCGCTTTGAAGAATTTGAAGCCATAGCACCGCAAACAATTTATGTATCAGCAACCCCAGGTGATTTTGAACTTGAACGTTGTGGAGATGATATTGCTGAGCAAGTTATTCGTCCTACGGGGCTGCTCGACCCACAAATTGAAGTACGCCCAGTAGCCACGCAAGTAGATGATTTATTGTCTGAAATTTATAAACGCGTGGAGCTAGATGAACGTGTATTAGTAACCACATTGACCAAACGTATGGCTGAAGATTTAACAGACTATCTATCTGAGCATGATGTGAAAGTACGTTACTTGCACTCAGACATCGATACCGTTGAGCGGGTTGAAATTATACGTGATTTTCGTGCTGGGGTGTTTGATGTGTTAGTGGGCATTAATTTACTGCGAGAAGGTTTAGATATGCCAGAAGTATCGCTAGTTGCAATACTCGATGCTGATAAAGAGGGCTTTTTACGTTCAGCTCGTGCACTTATTCAAACTATTGGTCGTGCTGCTCGCCATTTAAATGGTCGCGCTATTTTATACGGTGACCGTGTTACTAAATCGATGGCTAAAGCGATTGATGAAACTCAGCGTCGTCGCGATATTCAACATGCTTACAATATTAAGCATGGTCTTGAACCGCAAGCGTTACTGAAAAAGATCACCGATATTATGGATGTGGGCGAACGTGCTGGACCGCAAGACAATTTACAGCTGATCCGTAAAGAATCTAAGCAAGTATTGAGTGCGAAAGAGATTGCAGTGCAAATTAAGCAACTCGAAACCAAAATGCATGCGTATGCGAGTGATTTAGAATTTGAAAAAGCCGCATCCGTTCGTGATGAAATCCATGAATTACAACAACAGTTAATTAAAAATGCATAATTTTACGCCCCTTATTACAGCACTTGAAAGTGCGCCCTTAGCAGACCATGAACTTTGTCGTGTGTTTCATGGCCGCGGTCACACTACCGAGCATTTGAGTCATCTAAATATCGACTTTTACCCACCGTGTTTATTTTTAGTGTCGTACGATGAAGTTGACTCACAAACGCTAATGCAATTAAGTGAGCAGCTTTGGCAATGGGCACAACAACACGCTAAAGAATTAATCACCTCGTTGGTATTTCAACAACGCGGCGGACAACAAACTGAAAATAAACTGTTATTTGGTCAACTACCGAGCCCGCATAGTGTTAAAGAAGGTGAGTGTGAGTTTTTAGTGGATTTAATGAGCCATCAAAATACCGGTATATTCCCGGATATGCGCCGTGGTCGAGAGTTTATTAAAGCCCATAGTAAACACGCTAAGGTATTGAATTTATTTTCATATACCTGTGGGTTTTCGGTTGCTGCAATGCGTGGCGGTGCCGATAGTGTGATCAACATGGATATGAATAAAGGGGTACTGCGCATCGGTAAGCAAAATCATCAACTGAATGGCTTTGAGCGCGGTGTGAGCTTTTTACCGCACGATATATTAAAGTCGTTTGGTAAACTTAAAAGGGCTGGCCCTTTTGATTTAATTATTGTTGATCCGCCAAGCTTTCAAAAAGGCAGTTTTATTTTAACTAAAGATTATCAAAAAGTGCTGCGCCGCTTACCTGAATTGCTCAATGACCATACTCAATTGCTGTTATGTGCTAACAGTCCAGAGCTAAGTGAAGCGTCATTTAAAGCGCTGATAGACGAGCATACTCAAGATGCGATTGAATTTGTAGAGCGCCTAGCGCCGACCCATGGTTTTGTTGATGTTGATAGCGACCGTAGCTTAAAAGCATTGATCTATAAAACGGCTCAAGTTTAGCTTTAAATGAAACTAAGTAGCCGCCTCAGTGCAATCGATTCGTTTATCTGCGCGCCGTATGATGTAATTTGGGACTGTTGTTGTGACCACGGTTTGCTTGGTATGGCGCTGTTAAAGCGGGCAGCTGCCAAGCAAATAAACTTTGTTGATATAGTGCCTACGTTAATGGACGAGCTTGAACACACGCTTACGCGTTTTAGTGATCAGCAAGCAGCTTGCCAATGGCAAGTATTATGTCAGGATGTAGCTACAATTGAGCTGCAGCCATCAGCCAAGCAGCTGATAATTATCGCCGGAGTCGGTGGAGAATTACTGCTGAGGCTAGTACAAAAAATGGTTGCTAATTGCCCTGAAAAGCTTCGTGAACAACTCAGTTTTATTGTTTGTCCGGTGCATCATACCTATACCTTACGACAAGGTTTACAGGCGTTAGGTTTAGGACTTATCAAAGAGCAACTGGTGCAAGAAAACAACCGTTTTTACGAAGTGGTACAGCTAAGTTTTACCAGTAACACTGCGTTGAGTGTTACTGGCAATCAGCTGTGGGACAATGCTGAGCAAATGCACGAATTGTATCTGCAACAATTAGTTGCGCACTATACGCGGATGTTGAACAGAGACCGTACATATTTTCAACATGTGCTCGATGATTATCAAAAAATATCGCTAGATTAAACGCGGCAAATTTACAGTTTATTGATTTCCTGTTTTACACTGTAACTTTGATCGGTAACGATGGCTTCCAGTGTTTGTACACGCTCTTTTAATGCAAGCATTTCAGCAGTAACAGCAGCAATTTGATTATTCGATTCTTTGTTATCGGTGAGTGTACGATGTTTAAATTCTAAATGTTTTTTATACATATCGTACATTACTCCAAACCCAACAGAGATAAATACGATCAATACGACCATTGTTGTTCCTGACATTTTAGTCCCTTATCCTTTATAGTTAATGAGTAAAGTATAACCATAAACTTTACATGATGAAGCTGACAATTGTAACTTTATTTGTCGCTTGGCAAAATATTCATCATTGATACAGTGTGATGGGTATTTAATTACAGCATTTATCAATTTTAACAACGACAGTGGGTTACTATGCTAAATAATAAAATCCCTCCGATTATTGTAGTACTTTTTTTTGCTGTGCTGATGGCGATAATAGCCCACTACAGTGTGATTGATTTCACCACATTTATTTTTTATGTTGCGGTTATTTTACTCAGCATAGGCTGTATTTTTTGTATTGCTGGGGTGGTTAGTTTTCGCTTTGCAAAAACCACTGTTAACCCAGGTAAACCAGATCAAGCGTCGGCATTGGTCACCACCGGCGTGTACAAAATTTCACGTAATCCAATGTATGTGGGTTTTGCTTTTATATTGGCAGGGTGGGGAGTGTGGTTAACATCACTGTGGGCGTTGTTGTGTGTACTTGGCTTTATTTGTTACTTAACGTGGTTTCAAATTATTCCAGAGGAGCGGGCCTTATTAAAAATATTTGGCCAAGGGTACAGCGATTACAAGTCTCGGGTAAAACGTTGGCTGTAAACTTGTTCCAATAAACAATTAATAACAAGGCTATCATCGCGATAGCCTTGTTAATGTGGGTTACTCGTACTCAATTGGATCGGTAATATTATTAAGGCTAAATGCCTCTAAGCGCTCTTGACAGGCACCACATTTACCACAGGCTTTTTCACGACCGTTATAGCAAGTCCACGTTTGGCTATAGTCCAAGCCCATTTTGATACCATCAGTTAGAATATCGATTTTAGTATTGTTTAAATACGGGCTGAAAATTTCCACTGCGTCGTAATTAGCAATACGACAAACATCATCCATTTTTTGGACGAACTCAGGGCGACAGTCAGGATAAATAGCATGATCCCCAGAGTGAGCACCGTAATAAACTTGGCTTGCTTTGAGTGATACAGCGTAACCAACAGCCAGTGACAGCAAAATCATGTTGCGATTAGGCACTATGGTGCTTTTCATGTTTTCGGCTTCGTAGTGGCCTTCTGGGACATCAATATCATCAGTTAATGATGAGCCACCAATTAACTGATTGATCGCAGAAATATCAACTATCTTATGCGGTACGCCAAGTTTTTCACAAACACTGGCTGCAACTTTAAGCTCTTTTACATGACGCTGACCATAGTCAAATGACAGGGCATATACATCGCGGCCTTGCTGCAGGGCTTTATTTAATACGGTAAATGAGTCCATACCGCCGGAGTAAATCACAACTACTTTTTGCGTCATAACTGTTTTGCTCTTAGTTTTAATAGAGGTTTATATCAGGGCGCGATATACTACATGGCTGGAGCGTAAATAACAATTTTCGACCGTATTTTTTGATTTTTTAAACTATGTTTATGCTCGTAATTAATGCCAAGTAGTGAGTGAGACTCTTTTGTACAAAATTAATGAAATATTTGAAACCATTCAAGGCGAAGCGAGCTTTACCGGCACGCCTGCAATATTTTTACGTTTACAAGGCTGCCCCGTAGGTTGCGCTTGGTGTGACACTAAGCAAACGTGGGAAGTGGATAATGTGTATAAAGTATCACTGGACGACACGGTTGAGAAAAAGGCCGATTCAGATCACTGGGCGGACGCTTCAGCTGAGCAAATCTTTAATTTATTTGTCGATCGTGCTTATCGTGCCAAGCATGTAGTGATCACCGGTGGTGAACCATGCATGTACGACTTAAACCCAGTGTGCGAATTACTTCATGCTAACGGCTACAGCACACAAATAGAAACCAGCGGCACTTTTGAGATTTTAGCCCCAGCACAAACTTGGGTGACGGTATCACCGAAAATTAATATGCGTGGCGGCTACGACGTACTTACTTCAGCCATGCAACGCGCCGATGAAATAAAACACCCAATCGCGATGCAAAAACACGTTGCAGAGCTTGAAGAGTTATTTGCAAAAACAGGCGTAACTCCCAAGCTTGTTTACCTGCAACCAATTAGCCAAAAAGTCTCCGCGACTAAGCTGGCGATTGAAACCTGCATTGAAAAAAATTGGCGCTTATCAGTACAAGTACACAAGTATTTAGGGATAAACTAAGTAGTGACTATGAGCCGCACTGTGTAGAGCTAAAATTTGGCTATATTATTAATGAAATAAAGTGGTGACTTTAGCTTTAAAAGGTATTGTTGTGCTTTGTGTACTGGTTATAAAAAAGCCTAAACTCCCCCTGCCATTTTACAGGGGGAGTATAAGTCGGTTAACCGCGATTATGCTTGCGAGTGTAATCAATATTGGGCCCTTTAGGGACGATTTGCGTTGGGTTGATCATGGTATGACTAAAATAGTAATGCCGTTTGATATGATAAAAATCAACGGTTTCTTTAACGCCTGCAACCTGATAAAGCTCACGTAAGTATTCACTCAGTGCTGGGAAGTTTTCGATAGTACGCAGATTACATTTAAAGTGCCCCACATACACACTGTCAAAGCGTATGAGAGTCGTGAATAATCGCCAATCGGCTTCAGTTAGGGTATTGCCCACCAAATAGCGCTGCTTGAGCAAAATACTTTCTACTTTGTCTAATGCACTGAACAAGTTATTAAATGCCTCTTCATAGGCTTTTTGAGTGGTAGCAAACCCAGTGCGGTACACGCCATTATTAATGTTGTTATACACCAATTCATTAATTGCATCGATTTCAGCGTGCAAGTGATTCGGGTAAAAGTCTAGTTTATTGCCAGTTAACTCATTGAAGGCGCTGTTAAACATGCGAATGATTTCAGCAGATTCATTACTGACTATTCTATTTTGCTGTTTATCCCAAAGCACAGGCACAGTTACTCTTCCGGAATAATCTGCATGATTTTCGGTGTATATTTGATGCATAAATTGTTTATCAAAGAGTGCATCTCCAGTGCTGTGGTTGTTTTTATCAAATGTCCAACCATTATCTAACATATCAGGGCTAACCACTGAGACAGCAATATAGTCTTCAAGGCCTTTTAATTTTCTAAAAATCAAGGTGCGGTGCGCCCATGGGCAGGCTAATGAAACATATAAATGATAACGGCCTTTCTGTGCTTTAAAGCCCGCCTCACCAGTTGGACCTGCGCTGCCATCTTTGGTTACCCAATTACGTAATTGTGCAGACTCGCGTTTAAACTCACCATCGCTTTTATCGGTGTCGTACCATTTATCTTGCCATTTACCGTTGACTAGTAATCCCATAATTGACTCCTATATCGTGTTTTAAAAGCTACCAAATTTACCGCTTTGGTAATCACTAATTGCTGCTCGTAATTGTTCTTGCGTATTCATCACAAACGGGCCCATGTGGGCAATTGGTTCATTGAGCGGCTCACCGGCTAAAATAAGCACCCCAGCGCCACTTTGTGAGCTAAATTTAATATCACTACCGGGCTCTAAAATAAGTAGGCTGCCAGCCATTACTGGACCACCTTGTTCGGTGTTGATTGAGCCAGTATGAATATAAATCATCACCTTAGTTTGTGTAAGCGGTTGGTGAGCAAACTCAGTGCCTACAGGCACAGTTACATCTGCTAACATACCATTGGCTGCCAGTTCTTGTAGGCTAGAAATCTGCTCTTGTTGGTCAAATTGCCAACTGCCAGCCAGTGCTTTTAGCTTAACACCTTGACTATTTTTATGTTCAGGCGCAGGGTACTTGGTAGTATCTTGATATTTCGGTGCTCTGAGCTTTTCAGTACTTGGCATATTGAGCCAAATTTGAAAACCATGCATACCCTCAACCGCATCGGCAAGTGGCATTTCGCTATGGATAACGCCAAAGCCGGTACTCATCCATTGTACATCTCCTGCGCGAATAGCCTTTTTATTGCCCATTTGATCTTGGTGTTCAAAGCCGCCTTTAATAATGTAGGTAAAGGTTTCGATACCACGATGCGGGTGGGCGGGAAATCCACCTGTAAAGTCACGGTGATCGTCAGATTTTAATTCGTCGATCATTAAAAAAGGATCTAAATGCTTGCCATCAAAGCCTGGTATCCGGCTAATATTTACGCCATCACCATCTTGGGTTGCATGGCTATTGAGTTGCTTTATTACTTTCATTGCTTTGCTCCGAATCTTGTATAGTGTTATTTAAACACAATAAAATTAAACAACCATGGGTAAAAATAGTACTATTCATTCGTTTTAATAGAACGTTCTGATTTTTGTTTTTTGTTAGGTTACCCGCTCTCACTTTAGGTATTGCAGCCATAATCGTGTGCTATGTTTTAGCAAAACCGGTGTCTTATTTATTTTTGGGTTAATAGTGAGCAAAATAGCCCGATTAAAGTAGCGTCGCAGTTGATGCGTGAAAGGGTTAATAGCTTTAACGAGCATGGTATTAGTATGCCTGATGATGCTCGTGAACGGATTATTTTAAATACACCGACCAGTGAGCAAGTACAAAAATGATCGACACAGCCAGCTATCTCAGAGAAAAAAACCAAGGCAACCGTGCACTCTCACACAGACATTGATGATGTGAGCAGCGATACCAATGAAATTCGTGAGCAAGCTGATAGTTCACGTGATCTAGAGCAAGGTGGTAATATTATTTAGCGCTCGCTTTTATCTGTTTTTATAAAAAAGAGAGCGCTGTTTTGTGGGAGCTGCGCAGATAGCGTATACTGCTGTGCTGGTAATTTTGACTTATTCTGTGTGCTTGAACGGATCTGTTTAAATTTCGCCGTCTTCTTACCCTTTTCTAAAATGATATTAAATAAATGAATGATATAACAGTAGCAACTCATAACGGTAATTTTCATGCGGATGATGTGTTTAGTATCGCCGCACTGAGACATATTCTTCCAACTTTTAAACTTATACGTACCCGTGATTTAGAATTAATCGCGCAAGCTGACATAGTGATTGATGTTGGCGGCGAATATGAGCCAGCTGCGGGACGTTTTGATCATCACCAACGTGGCGGTGCTGGTGAGCGTGAAAATGGTATCCCGTATTCATCATTTGGTTTAATTTGGCAAAAATATGGTTTAGAGCTGTGTCAGGGTGACCAAGATGTTGCTAATGCAGTTGATGCCGGTTTAGTATCGACCATTGATGCGATTGATTGCGGTCATGTTGAAGGGGTATCGAAAGGGATCAGTCTTAGTCAAACAATTTCAATGTTTAATCCAACATGGCAAGAACAAAGTGACTTTGATCGTTGTTTTGATGAGGCGGTTGAATTTGCATCACGTGTTTTAACACGTTTTATTGCAGCAGCCAGTGGTGGTATTAATGCTAAAGCAATTGTTGCTAAAGCGATTGATAACGCAGACGATGCAAGAGTGATTGTATTAGCGCAATATACGCCGTGGAAAAAAACAGTGCATGCTTTATCGCAAGAAGCGTTATACATGGTTTATCCATCGCATTCAGGCAAATGGATTTTGCAAACGGTGCCTGTTGAACCGGGGTCATTTGAAGATAGAAAGTCACTACCAAAAGCATGGGCTGGTTTATCAGATGCTGCATTTCAAGCGCAAACGGGCATTGATGACGCAATGTTTTGCCACAATGGCTTGTTTATCGCTGGCGCAGAATCATTTGCAAGTACCATGAAACTTGCAGCTATGGCGTTGCAAGATTAATAAAGTTATTAGAAATCTCTGAAAGGGGGATTGATTCGCTCCTCCCTTTTTTATTAGGGCCTAAAGAATGAATCATTTTAGTCTCGAGTGTATTAGAATAGTATGCTTTCGGCCTTGTATTTTCTTTCGTTTTGCTTTGAGTTGTTGTTCTTAGCCATGCAGGATAGTTAATTTGGCTGTTATTTCTAACAAAAGGTAACAAAAGGCAATGAAAGAATGATGAATACAAAACTGTATAAGTCAGTATTGAACTTAGCCGGTGAGTTAATGAATGCTGCACAGCAGCAAGATCAAGCCAGCTTTGATTCACTCTATTCACAGCTAAAAGCACTGTGTATTGAGCATGAAAATACAGATAAAGATCATCCTGTACAATGGGAAACACTGGCTGATTTTACCGATGAGTTTGCCGATGCGTTGTTGATCTATGAAAAAGCATTAGCAAAAGCCACGGCTTTAAATGTAAAAGATTATATGTCGTCGATAGGTTATGCAAAGGCAACTATGCATGTTGAACTAGGGCAAACCGAAGCTGCAATCGTAAGTTTACAAGCGGCGCAGGTCAGTGCAAATAAAATTCCTGATAAAGCGCTGAAAGCTGAAATAGCTCAGCTACTACAACAATTACAATAGAATTAGCTCGTTGATGATGTTTAAGAAGTCACAATAAATGGATGTTACTGTAGGCACTAGCCCTGAATTGATTGCGCAAGCGCATGTTATTCGCCACCGCTGTTTGTGATCGAACAAAGTTTTCCTAAGCCGTTAGATTTAGACGGCTGCGATGAACTTGCAGTGAATATAGTGGTTACAGATGGCGGTGCTCTATAGGTGGCTACTGTGCGATTAGTGAAACGTAATCGACGGTACGGTGTAATGGCAAGGATGGCAGTGTTAAACGAAAGTTATGGTTTTAAGTATATTAAAGATGTTGAAATAGTTGGCGAACACCAACTTATTGAAATGCAATGTAGTTTAAAAAGTGAAGTGAGGTAACGCCATAATGCGCGACGAATTAAGGACTAAGATCATGCAAGTGTGCGAGAAAAAAATAGCGGCGAAGGGAGATAATGTAGGGCTGTCGTTTTATGCTTTTTTTTGCCAACAAAAATGATGACCCTGAATTACTTATGGAAGCTGCGACATGGTGGATACAAACCCATCAATTAGATCACTTTGTTAAAGCGCGGATCATTAAAACGATGATTGAAAATAATCTGTAATAACGTATAGGTGTTTTATGAATGTTTATTAACCACCACTGGCCTCAAGTGTAAGGTGAACGACCCAAATATTGCTGACGCTTGACTCCATGGCAATCGTATCACCGGGTGGAGGTGGAGTAAGCCTGATTTTTTGACATTTCTAACACCGAGAGTCATTTTTAATTCAGCATGAATATGTTTATGGATGAATAAGTTTTTTAATTTATTATTATTTATAAAATGCTACGGTAAAAACCACACTCTAAGAAAGTGTTACACGTTGTGGCATTTTTTATATTTTTTACCGCTACCACATGGGCATTCATCATTGCGGCTCACTTTTATATCTGCAACAGGAAAGATCTCGCCATCGAGATAGCGCCACTGCCCATCTTCTTTGATGAAACTTGATCTCTCATGCAGTTGGCAAAACAAACTTTGATAAAAATAGCTTACACAAAATTCAACCTCAGCATTGCTCTGTTGTTGTTCGGTATTGATCACGGCTAATTTTATAAAGCGGCAGCTGTTGGCAAAGTCAGCAATTTCTTTGACTGGATTTTCAGCTTGTTTTTCTTGCGCGTATGTTTGATATATATATTTGGCATTTTTTAATGCATAGGCCACATAACGAGAGCGCATAAGTTGCTCCGCTGTTGTTGCTTGTTCTGTGCCTAAATGCAGCTTTTGGCAGCAGTCTTGATAACTGTATTGATTGCCGCATAAGCAATTACTGTTAGTAAGTGAGGTCATGGTAAATACGGTTTATTTAAAAATGGTATTTTAACAGTTTACTGTGCTAATGCTATCTCTGTGCTTTGTTGAGTTTTAGTAAAACAGTATAGTTTTGCACTTGCTTGATCTAACTTTAATGACAGATTAGCTATTTGATTGTTTTTCACAATGTCTGTCCAAGTGATCACCGCTGCAAAGTTACCGTTATGTAGTGCTGAATTTAGTACATACTCTAAATTAACCAGATGCTTTTGTCTGATCACTAATAGTTTACTGGTATCAATAGAACATGAATCGAGTAACGCTTTACTTGGTACGTGATCCGGTGCAATCAGTAACGTCCAGGCGTTTTTATTATTGTAATGGTGTAACACCTTTAGAAGTTCAAAAGTTGCAGAAATTTCATCTTCTATCTGAATCAAATTTACTGATGCACTTAAATTATCTTGTTGATAGCTTTTAACTGTTCTGACGGTAATTGGCTGTAACATAAGCTTCACTCACTGGTTGTTTATACAGTATTTATATACAGTAGTTTATACAGTGTTCGTGTGCAAGTGTTTTTGCTATCTTTTTGAACGATTTTTATATTTATTTGATACTATCAGCTTTGGAAATATGCAGAAAATAAAATAATGTTTTATAAAACAATAGATTACTCAATTAAATTGAGGCGGCAATTGATTTTAACGAAAAGGGTTGATTAATCCCTTTTCAAGGAGAGTTGGGGATCAGATGAGCAAACTGCTGTTGGTGTATTTGTTCATACAGTGTTGCAGCATAACACTGAGCATCCTTAAAACGGCGGGTAGTGAGATGTTTACGTAAATCAGTTAAGGCGGTTGTTGCAGGCTCATAACCTTGGCTACTGGCTAAACTTAGCCATACCGCGCCATGAAAAACACTACTAGGTACGCCTTGGCCTTTGATAAAAAATAATCCGAGATAAAATTGGGCTCGCTGATTACCTGACATTGCAGCTAAGCGCATCCATTTGGCCGCTAGAGGAGGTTGATCATTCTTTAAATAATACAGGGCTTTATTAACAGTGTTATCAGGAGTATCAGCTTTAACCACATTGTGTGGGGCATTGCTCGGTTGGGTGATAAACGATAAAACGTTTTCTAACTGTTGTTCTAAATCTAAGCCAATTGGCGAGGTATCGGTCATAGTGCCACACATATTATTGTTGTCATTTACCTGCTCAGTTTAGTCTAATATCAGGTTAATTGTCCTGTTATTCTTGAAATATATGATAAAATCACTCAATTATTGTCCTCTAAAATGAAACTCACTTATGCTCGATGCGTTATTTAAAATTAGCGACCACAATTCTACTGTGCGCCGCGAATGTATTGCCGGCCTTACTACCTTTATTACTATGGTTTATATTGTGTTTGTCAACCCTGCTATGTTGGCTGAAGCTGGTATGGATCAAGGGGCTGCGTTTGTAGCAACCTGCATTGCTGCGGCTATTGGCTGTTTTATAATGGGTTTTTGGGCAAATTATCCGTTAGCTTTAGCACCTGGCATGGGACTTAATGCCTTTTTTACTTATGGTGTTGTGTTAGGTATGGGCTATACCTGGCAAGCAGCATTGGGGGCTGTATTTATGTCGGGCTGTCTTTTCTTGTTCTTGAGTTTGTTTAAAGTAAGGGAGTGGATCATTAATGCTATTCCATTGGTGTTAAAGCAAGCCATTGCAACAGGGATTGGGGCATTTTTAGCGTTAATTGCGCTTAAAAATGCCGGCATTATAGTGGCCAGTTCTGCAACATTAGTACAGCTAGGTGATATTACGGCTGCCGGTCCATTGTTGGCTATTTTTAGTTTTTTTGTTATTGCAGCACTACTTTATCGTGATTTTAAAAGCGGTGTTTTGATCAGCATTTTATTAGTCACTGTGATAGCGCTAAGTCTTGGATTGGTGGAGTATCAAGGCGTGGTATCAATGCCTCCTTCAATTGCGCCTACTTTTATGCAACTTGATTTTTCAGCGGCGTTTGAGTTGTCAATGCTTAGCGTTATTTTTGCATTATTATTCGTTGATTTATTTGATACATCAGGCACCTTAGTGGCGGTAACTCAAAAAGCGGGCTTGGCGGATGAAAAGGGTAATATACCACGTTTAGGACGAGCATTGAGTGCTGATAGCGCCGCAACCATTGCCGGTTCAGTATTGGGCACATCGACCACAACTTCATATATAGAGTCAGTGGCAGGGGTATCTGTGGGTGGCAGAACAGGACTTACCGCTGTGGTTATAGGAGTGTGTTTTTTATTGATGATGTTTTTTGCACCTTTGGCGAAAATGGTGCCAGCTTATGCAACTGCGGGGGCTATTTTATATGTGTCGGTGCTAATGTTACAAAATCTCAAGTTTGTAAATTGGGATGATATGACAGATGCGATTCCAGTGAGTGTGGTATTACTAATGACGCCGCTAACATTTTCAATTGCTCATGGCATTGCACTGGGCTTTATTTCTTATACTGCCGTTAAAGTGTTATGTGGTAAACGTGAACAAGTAAGTATCAGTGTGTGGATATTGACAGCGATGTTTGTGATCAAATTTGCGTTTTTATCTTAGTGAGTTATTAAGTTAATACAAAGGAAAAGTGCTTTACCACTTTTTCTTTGGTGCAAAAAGTACGTCTAAATCGTCTTGTTCTTGCTCTGCTTTTTTCTTCAGTGCAGTTGCATTGGATGCTTTAAGCTCAGTGCTTATTGCTTCTAAATAACCTTCAAGCTCTTGACGTTTTGTGATTATATAGTCGTCGCTATAAGCAACTGCAGATACCGTTGCGTAGGCTTTTTCAAAGTATTGGCGGGCAGAACCGACCATATTTGCAGAGCGTGCAGATAAACCTCGTTTAATCTGGCTTTCAATATTAATTTTTAATTGGAATTTTTCTAAGCGTTTGTCTTCAGCAATAAAAACTTGGCTGTCTACTTTCCCTTTACCGTGCTCAGAGCGAAGCACTGCACGTACTTTTTTGATACCTTGAATAAGTGCTATTAATTGTTTGTCGTTATCGGGTAATACTAAATTTTCTAAGTTAGCGGTGTCTATTGAGCCCTCTAAACGTTCTTTTGCTTCTTTTAAACGATTTTTTAACTCTTTTGAATTGGGAGATAGCTGCACCATTGCTGCTAACGCATCATAAATACGCCGTTGCAGAATACGTATAATATGTTCTGACATAGGGATGTTGGCGTTATTTACTAGAACGTCTTCTGATTCTTCAATGATTTTTTTTTGTTTAGTTAAGTCTTTGCGGCGTTCTGTTTCTTGTTTCTCTTTATGCTGTTGTACCGCACTGACCCAAAGGGCAATGACAATCAATGCTACAATCAACATAATAATAATAGAAACGATCATGGTTTAGGTCTCAAATTTCACAAGCTAATAATTTTAATCTTACATTAAATATATGCTAACAGGATAGTTTTGCGCGGCTTATGTAAGAAAAGAATTCACTTTCTCATAATTTATTACTATCTGTGTGATGATATTTTTTCATTTTGCACATCGGCTCAAAAGATGGCTACCTCAAGACATGGGATTATGCTAGCCTAAACGTATAACCTTATAAATACGATCCTGACGGCTTTTTTCTATTGTTAATCAGAAAAAACTTGGCTTGACGCGATGTAGCATTTATAAATAAGCAGTATAACTACACTAAAAAATGCAGCCATGAAATTACAACAACTCAGATACATCGTCGAAGTCCAAAATCATAAACTTAATGTCTCAGCAACCGCTGAAAGTTTGTTTACCTCACAGCCAGGTATTTCTAAGCAAGTACGTATGTTGGAAGATGAGTTGGGCGTGCAAATTTTTGGGCGAAGTGGAAAACACTTAACCCACGTTACCAGCGCGGGCACTGAAATAATTAATATTTCCCGCGAGATCCTTTCTAAAGTAGAAGGTATTAAAGCGGTTGCAAATGAGCACACCTTACCTGATCAAGGTAAGTTGAATATTGCCACCACGCATACCCAAGCGCGTTATGCACTGCCAAGTGTGATCCAAGGGTTTATGAAAAAGTATCCAGCGGTATCATTGCATATGCACCAAGGTACACCGCAGCAAATTTCTGATGCTGCTGCTCGTGGCGATGCTGACTTTGCAATTGCCACCGAAGCACTGCATTTATACTCAGATTTAGTGATGTTACCTTGCTATCACTGGAATCGCAGTATTGTGGTAGCAAAAGATCATCCACTAGCTAAAAAAGCAGAGTCACTGACCGTTGCCGATATTGCTCAATACCCACTTATTACGTATGTGTTTGGTTTTACTGGTCGTTCAGAACTTGATAAAGCCTTTAATGCGCAGGGACTTGAACCGCATATTGTATTTACTGCAACTGACGCGGATGTAATTAAAACCTACGTACGGTTAGGTTTAGGTATCGGTGTTGTAGCATCAATGGCGATTGATCAAATTACAGATACTGATTTAGTGTGCATTGATGCAAGCCATTTATTTGCAGCCAGCACGACTAAAATTGGCTTTAGAAAAGGCAGCTTTTTACGTACCTATATGTATGATTTTATAGAGCGTTTTGCACCACATTTGACCAAAGAGAGGGTTGAGCGAGCAAGTTTATTACGTAATCAAGATGACGTTGATAAGCTGTTTGAAGATATAGAGTTACCAGTTAAGTGATTTTAATGTTTTGAAAACAAAAAGCCGCATATTGCGGCTTTTTAATAAATACAAAACCTAACACTCAATTATATTTACAGCTAAGCCGCCGCGAGCAGTTTCTTTGTATTTGGTCTTCATATCGTTACCGGTATCGAGCATGGTTTTTATCACTTTGTCGAGTGAGACTTTTTGCTCGCCACTGCCACGAATAGCTAAGCGTGATGCGTTAATTGCTTTGATAGCACCCATTGCATTACGTTCAATGCACGGCACTTGGACTAAGCCACCGACCGGATCGCAGGTTAAGCCTAAGTTATGTTCCATGCCAATTTCGGCGGCATTTTCAACATGTAAGACGTTGCCACCAACAATTTCTGTTAGTGCACCAGCAGCCATAGAGCAGGCAACACCGACTTCACCTTGACAACCTACTTCAGCGCCTGAAATTGAGGCATTCTTTTTGTATAAAATGCCAATCGCAGCGGCGGTGAGTAAATAGCGAGTTGCAATATCGCGGTCAACTTCTTTAATAAAGGTGTGATAGTACATTAATACTGCTGGTAAAATACCTGCGGCACCATTAGTCGGTGCTGTCACTACACGGCCACCGGCGGCGTTTTCTTCGTTAACGGCAAGGGCAAATAAGTCTACCCAGTCCATCGCTCGCAGAGGATCATTACTTACTTCAATATTGAGCTTTAAATACAAACTTGGGGCACGGCGTTTTACTTTTAAACCACCCGGTAAAATGCCTTCGGTGCGCATACCGCGCTCAATACAGGCTTTCATTACTTGCCAAATATTGAATAACTCATCTTTGATTTCATCTTCAGTACGCAGCGTTTTTTCATTTTTCATCATCAAGCTTGATACGCTAAAACCTGACTCTTTACACATATCAAGTAATTCTTTGGCACTGGCAAAAGGATAGGGAGCAGGATTTTCTTCGCGAATATCTAATGCTGCTTGTTTTTCTTTTTCAAATTCTTCATCGGTCACAATAAAACCGCCGCCAATTGAATAGTAAACTTTACTATGGAGTTTTTCATCGCCTTTAAAGGCAATGATCTCCATTGCATTTGAATGCTTTGGCAAAGTTTTACGACGATGGAATACAATCGCTCCTTGTTTTGGAAACTTTGCTTGATGTACTTGATTTAAGTAGATCACTTGTTCATTTTCAATTTTAGCGAGAATATCGTCAACTAAATCGGCATCAATGGTTTCTGGATCGTAACCCGCAAGCCCGAGGATAACTGCTTTGCCTGAGCCATGGCCGATACCTGTTTGTCCCAATGAGCCATATAGCTCAACTTTAATGCTGGTGACATCGGTTAACAAGTTTTGTTGTTGTAGTTCGTTAACAAATAAACGCGATGCGCGCATTGGGCCGACGGTGTGTGATGATGACGGGCCAATGCCAATACTAAACATATCGAATGCACTGATCATAATAACTTTACTCTACTCTACTTTTACTCAGCACGATTGCTGCCTTTGAACGGTCGCACATAATAACGCGTAATTGTACCCTTGTAACCCTTTGCAATAGAGATTTAAACTGGTATGGCGAGCTGTTTTGTAAAGTTTTTTATAATGCTCGCAGTGGCTCCCCAAAGTAGTCCGTAAGGAGTTGAAAAACATTGTAAAGTAATTGCTTTACCAAAGCGATGAAAAGGTAAGGGTTGCCAATTTTTTACATCAGCGAGCGCATTGACGGGCAGCAAAAAGCTGGCGGCCACTTCATTTTGGTCTGCATGCCAATGTGTGTTTGGGGCTAATACTCCAACAAACGGTGTAATCGTAAAGCCGGTAAGAGTAGAATAATCGCCTAATTGACCGATGACGGTGACATTTTCTGGGCCGATATTTAGCTCTTCACTAAGTTCTCGCAGTGCAGTATGGCGTAAGTTTGCATCGTTTAACTCATGCTTACCACCTGGTAAGCAAATTTCCCCAGGATGGTGATTTAAGAACATCGGACGTTTGCATAGTAAAATGTGCGCGCTGTTATCTACATCAATCAGCGGTAACATTACGGCACTGGCTCGTTGGGGGCGTTGTTTAAAATGTATTTTATCAGCTGGCTGTATATACTCATTGGTAGGCGCAGTTAGCTGAAAACGAGCCATAAGCTGTTTGCTATTCACAGGTTACTTCAATAAAGGTAAGATTTTATTTACTTTATCGTAAGTCTCTTGGTATTCCAAATCCACTTGTGAATCAGCAACAATGCCGCCGCCAGCCCAACAATAAATATGTTGTTTGTGGCACACTAAAGTGCGGATGGTAATACTGGTATCCATATTGCCACAAGCGCTTAAATAACCGATTGAGCCACAGTAAATACTGCGCCGATGCGGTTCTAATTCTTCAATTATTTCCATTGCACGAATTTTGGGTGCTCCGGTGATTGACCCTCCCGGGAAAGCAGCATACAGCTGATCAACCGCAGTTTTGTCGTCTGCTAACTGCGCTGTCACGGTACTGACTAAGTGGTGTACTGCAGGAAAACTTTCAATCGCAAAGAGTGATAGGACTTGCACGGTACCAGGTTTGGCGACTTTACCTAAATCGTTACGCAGTAAATCAACAATCATCACATTCTCAGCGCGATCTTTCGCTGAATTTTGTAATCGAGTTGCTTGTACCGCATCTGCTTTTTTATCAAGACACCGTGGCAGCGTTCCTTTGATTGGCTTGGTTTCAACCTGATTATCATTAATGGCAATAAAGCGCTCAGGAGAAATAGATAAAATAGCGCCATCAGGATGATTAATAAAACTTGAAAAAGGGGCTTTGTTAGCTTCGCGCAAAGTACAATAAGCATGCCACGGTGAGCCTTGATACTGTGCTGTAAAACGCTGTGCTAAGTTAATTTGATAACAATCGCCACTTTTTAAATAAGCCTGAATTCTTGCAAACTTAGCGCTGTATTGTGCACGGCTCATATTTGATGACCAGCCTCGGGTGATTTCAAATGGCGACGTAATTGGTGAGGCGAGAACTAACTCCTGCAGATATATTGCTGATCTATCAACATCAGGCTGTGCGACATAAAACCAACTTTGCAGCTTTTTATCATAGATAAGTGCATCGAGATATAGACCAATAGCAAGTTGTGGCATATCGATATCATCGATCGCTTGGCTGGGAAGTTTTTCAATGACTCGGCCAAGATCGTAACCAAAATATCCGAGCCAGCCGCCACTAAAGGGTAGATTAGGCTGAGTTTTACTGCTATCTAAAGTATTCAGCTGCGCTTTAATAATGCTAAAACAATCTTGTTCAGTTGCTTTGCCATCTATAAACGTATGGTTACTTTTTACTTCTAGGCGCATTTTTGGCGCAATAGCAATCAGATCATAACGACTGTTTATATGATCGCTGTTGGCAGAATCCAGCAGTACAGCATAAGGCAAATGGGCAAAATAGGCGAAAACCTCTACGCAGTTGAGCGAGATGTCTAATTGAATACAGGTTTTTTGTTGCTTTATCATCTATTTTTTTACCCCGAAGAACTGGCTCGAAACGGGCTGGGAGGGTATCATAAGTAATAATTTTTTGGCAGCGTTTAGTGACGTTGCCTAAGCGCTGTACAAACCACCGTCACTGGTTTGGCCTAGTTTACGTGTTCTCACGTAAAGGTAATTTAAGGAACCCCTATGAGTACAATTCGTCAGCAAGACTTTATTGATAGCATTGAAGATGCATTGCAGTATATTTCGTTTTATCATCCCCTTGATTTTGTTCAAGCGCTCGAAAAAGCCTATAACAAAGAGCAAAGTAAAGCGGCAAAAGATGCCATTGCACAGATTTTAATTAACTCGCGGATGTCGGCAGAAGGCAAACGACCTTTGTGTCAAGACACCGGTATTATTACTTGTTTTGTAAAAGTAGGTATGGATGTCAAGTGGGATAAAACAGATTTAACCGTACAGCAAATGGTTGATGAAGGAACACGTCGTGCTTATTTAAATCCAGATAACCCGTTACGTGCATCGATTGTTGCCGATCCTGCTGGCACCCGTAAGAACACCAAAGACAATACACCATCTGTGGTGCACATTGATTTAGTGGCAGGCGGTGAAGTAGAAGTAATGGTGGCAGCCAAAGGTGGTGGCTCAGAAAATAAAACTAAAATGGTGATGCTTAATCCATCTGATGATGTTGCAGCATGGGTTGAAAAAACCTTACCGACTATGGGGGCGGGTTGGTGTCCACCAGGCATGCTAGGTATAGGTATTGGTGGTACTGCTGAAAAAGCAGCGGTGCTTGCAAAAGAATCATTAATGGATCCGGTTGATATTCATGAGCTTATGGAGCGTGGCGCCGAAACTACGGAAGAAAAATTACGTTTAGATATTTTTGAACGTGCAAACAAACTGGGTATTGGTGCACAAGGCCTTGGTGGTTTAACCACGGTAGTTGATGTAAAAATAAAAACAGCACCAACTCATGCGGCCTCAAAACCTGTGGTTATGATCCCAAATTGTGCGGCTACTCGCCATGTACATTTCACATTAGATGGCTCAGGTCCTGCAAACTTAAAAGCGCCAAAACTTGAAGATTGGCCAGAAGTCACATTTGAAGTTGGTGAGGGTACGCGTCGTGTTGACTTAAATACGCTAACTAAAGAAGATACGCATGAATGGAAAATGGGCGAAACAGTATTACTGTCAGGGACTATATTAACCGGTCGTGATGCGGCTCATAAGCGTTTGCAAGATATGATCAACTCAGGTGAAGGTTTACCAGCAGGTGTTGATTTTGACAATAAGTTTATTTACTACGTTGGCCCAGTTGACGCGGTACGTGATGAAGCGGTGGGCCCAGCGGGTCCTACAACAGCAACACGGATGGATAAATTCACTGATATGATGCTAGAAAAAACCGGCATTATTGGCATGATTGGTAAAGCGGAACGTGGTCCTGCAACGGTTGAGTCCATCAAAAACAATAAATCTGTGTATTTGATGGCCGTAGGTGGAGCAGCTTACTTAGTATCTAAAGCAATCAAAAAAGCCCGTGTAGTAGCATTTGAAGATTTAGGTATGGAAGCTATCTATGAATTTGAAGTAGAAGATATGCCAGTCACTGTCGCAGTGGATAGTGAAGGCGCAAATGCGCATACCCAGGGGCCTGCAATTTGGAAAGCTAAAATTGCAGAGTTAGACGCTAAGTTAAAATAAGCATTCGCTTTATGATGTGGTATTTGAGTCTTTTCAGATACCGCTTATCATCTCATATAGTGGCAAGCTGTAATATGAAGTGGTAGAGTCTCGGCAATTTCAGCGTGCATACCCTCTCGCGGGTTACAAATTTCGGAGTAAGATAAAGTGGCTGTGTTCAATCGAGTTGATTTTGATAACCACGAACAAGTGGTTTTTTGTGCAGATAAAGAATCAGGCCTTCGTGCAATTATTGCCGTTCATAATACTAACTTAGGTCCTGCGGTTGGTGGTTGCAGAATGTGGGATTACGCAAGTGATGATGACGCTGTTGTTGATGCGCTTCGCTTATCAAAGGGTATGACCTACAAAAATGCAGTAGCACGTTTACCATTTGGTGGTGGTAAATCAGTGATCATTGGTAATGCCAAAGAAATTAAGTCTGAACAGTTATTCCGTGCATTTGGTCGCCAATTAGAGCGTTTAAATGGAAGTTACTATTCTGCTGAAGATGTAAACATCACCTGTGATGATGTGGCTATCATGAATAAAGAAACTAACTATGTATTAGGCCTTGAAGGTAAAAGTGGGAACCCATCACCATTTACAGCGTATGGCACATTTTTAGGAATTAAAGCGGCTTTACAACATCAACGTGGTCATCAAGACTTGAGTGGCGTTAAAGTGGCAGTACAAGGCTTAGGCGCTGTTGCTTATGGCTTATGTAAACATTTGCATGACGCGGGTGCGACCTTGTTTGTAACTGATATTAATCAAGTGGCGATTGATCGTGTCGTGAATGATTTTACAGCAACGGCTGTAGGCATTGATGAAATATATGACCTTGATGTTGATGTATATGCACCGTGTGCACTTGGCGCAACAGTAAATGATGCAACTATTCCACGTATTAAAGCAACCATTATTGCTGGTTGTGCAAATAACCAATTAGCTGAGTCTCGTCACGGTGAGATCATTCGTGAAAAAGGTATTTTATACGCACCAGATTATGTGATTAACGCAGGTGGTATTATTAATGTTTATTATGAAACAGCGTCAGAAGGTTACAGTGCTGAGGCATCAAATAAACATGTTGAGGGGATTTTCAGAACCTTAACAGAAATTTTCTCGCGTAGTGAGAAAGAGCAAAAATCAACGCATTTGATCGCAGATGAACTCGCACAAGAGATCATCAAAAACGGTTTGTAATAAACGCGTTTTAGGCGTGCCATTGCACGCCTTTACATTATTCAGTAAATCCCTCACGATACGGTCATCCTGACTTGTATAGTTTTCTAAAGATATGACACCCATCGATTTAGCTACATGGCCACGCCAACAACATTTCTCACTGTTTAAAGAATTTACGCAACCCTATTTTAATGTATGTGTACAATTAGATATGGGGGCGTTGTATCAGTATTGTAAATCACAGCAATGCTCTTTTTTTCATGCCTATATCTATGCGACATTGCAGGCTAGCAATGCTTATCAGCCAATGTTACTGCGGATCATTGACGGTGTACCTTGGCAACTAGCTGCTCAACGTGCCAGTGTTGTAGAGCTTGCTGAAGATGATACCTTTCGGTTTAGCTACTTTTCACAACAAGCTACGTTGAACGACTTTCAACTACATGCAAACAAAGTTAGCTTAGCGGCAAAGCAACAGCCATTATTCTCAACTGCTTTTGCGCAAACTGAAGGTCAGGCTGATTTGATTCATATTTCGGTTTTACCGTGGTTAAACTTTACGAGCTTTTCTCATGCGCATACACAAGGTAATTATTTTGGTATTCCTAGGTTAGTGTTTGGACAGTTTGATGCAAAAAAAGGGGCAATGCCGATCTCAATAGATGTGCACCATGCATTGATGGATGGTTTACATGTCGCGAAGTTTATTGAGCAGTTACAGCAGAGCATACACGCTCTGTGTGCTTAGCCTAGCCGTAAACGAATTGTGTTATTTAGTTAATGAAAATGAAACTCAGACTATGTTAGTATAATTCCTATACGAAAAAACATAATGATAGTTAACTACTAGTAAATCATTATCTATTTAATTTGTGTTAATGCTAAGTTGTTAGCTTGCCATAATTACGAAGGCGTTTAGTATAATGATTCGTTTAGGTCTTTGCTTTTTCTTTTTTGTTGTTTTTAGTAGCTTTGCTGCTGAGCAAACCCGTTTACCTCTTAATGACTATTTTGCCGAAACGTGGAATACCCGTTCTGGTTTACCTCATAATAGTATCAATAGTGTAGTGCAAACAAATGATGGCTATATATGGATTGCCACATGGGAAGGATTAGCCCGATTTAATGGCCGTGAGTTTAAATTATTTACACGTACGGAAATAACTGGTTTACCAGATTCTGGTTTACGTAGTTTAGCCCCACAAGCTGATGGCGGCTTATATATAGTGGGTGCCCGAGGTGGGATCAGTCATTTATATCAAGGGCAATGGCACGCTAAGCCTAATGCCACTGCGATGGTAAATCACGTATTAAAAACATCTTCAAATGAAACTTGGTTAGCTCTTGAGGGCCAAGGCGTTGTATATCGCGAATTTGATAATGCACCGGACACGAGGGTTTTAGAAAACCTCAGTGCTTATCGTCTAATAGAAGACAAAGCAGGTATGATCTGGGCTGCAACCAGCAATGGTTTGTATCAAATTAATAATCAAACAGCGCGATTAATTACTCCCGATTCTGGTTTACCACAAAGTCCAATATACACCTTATATTTGACCCGCCAAGGTGAGCTCATCGTCGGCAGTGAGCAAGGCGCATGGAAGCTGGTGAACAACCGCTTTATCAGTATTCATGAGCAGCTTAAAGATGAAGCTATCTCAAGTATTTTACAAGATGATCATGATGATCTTTGGTTTGGTACGATCAATCAAGGGGTGTTTCGATTAAGTCCGTTAGGGGTTGAACAACTTGATGCTGATGCTGGTTTACCTGCCAATCGAATTTTATCGTTATTACAAGATCGTGAAAACAGTATTTGGGTTGGCACAAATGGCGGTTTGTACCGATTGCGTGAAGCTGCTTTTTCTACTTGGACCAAAAAACGTGGGTTAACAGGTGACTATGTTCGTACCGTGCTGTCCCATTCAGATGGTAGCTTATGGGTAGGCGGCAGCCTTGGTTTAAACCGTATTGAAGATAATAAAGTAAACACATTTCCTGCTGCTTATGGGCATGATCCGTTATCTGTTTTAAGTTTAGCTGAGGATGCGCAAGGGCATATTTGGCTCGGGACGTATACCTCAGGTTTGATGCGGATTATCAATGGTAAAGTTTATCCCGTTCGGGATCGTAAAAATGGCTTAGCCAGCAATGAAGTCAGGGCATTATTATTTGATAGTGCAGGGCGCTTATGGGTAGGAACCGCCGCTGGATTGACACGAATAGATGTGGATGGCTCACTGAAGCAGTTTTCCAGTGCAGATGGTTTACCCGGTGATTTTATTATAGCCCTTAGTGAAGATAATTATGGCAATGTATGGATTGGAACCGGCGTTGGAGTAGCATCTTTTAGCCCAAATTTAGAAAAATTTACGGCTAAAGTGTTTCCTGCCCACTTTGATGCTGAATATGCTTTTGGTTTTTATGCTGAGTCTGAATATATCTGGATGGCGACAGATCGTGGTCTTGTCCGGTGTAATATTCCAACCGGAGAAATGAGTATTCTTGGGCATGAACAAGGCTTGCCAGTTGATAAGTTATTTCAAGTTGTGGCACAGGGAGATTCGTTCTGGCTATCGAGTAATCGCGGTGTGATCCAAGTTAATCAACAGCAAGTCAAACAGCGGCTAGCGCAGTTAGCACAAAATAATACGTTGCCAATCCAGTATCAGCTATATGATGAAGGAGACGGTATGCTAAGCGCTCAGGCTAATGGTGGGTCTAATCCTGCTGCGGTGTTACACAAAGATGGCAGTATTTGGATTGCCACAGCACAAGGTGCAAGTACTATCGTCCCCGAACGTTTAAAACAAGCTACAAAGAAGACATTGCCGACAGTTATTGAGGCCATGTATGTAGATGGCAAAATAACACCCTTGGTGCAGCAAGGTGAAGAAATTATTTTACCGCTGGGCGTTTCGCGGATCTCTTTTCATTATGCGGGATTAAGTTTTATTATGCCCGATCGGCTGAACTACCAGACCCAATTGACTGGCTATAACAATGTGTGGGTTAACCGTAATCAACTAGGCATTACTGAATATACTAATTTACCACCGGGCAAGTATACGTTCAAGGTACGTTCTGGCTACCCTAATGGGCAATGGCAAGATAATGATAAAACTTTAACGTTTGTGATTCAGTCATATTTCTGGCAAAAAATTACTTTTAAGATCATGGTTTTTATCGGTTTATTAGCATTAGTCTACGGGCTTTATAGATACCGACTTTATCATTATAAAAAAATAGAAATAGAGCTGATCACGCGGGTTGAGCAACAAACTAACGATCTACAACAACAAACAGATGCCTTTGCTCATCAAGCAACCCATGATCAATTAACTGATTTGCCAAATCGTCGTGCCTTTGATTGTTGGCTTGCTGATAATTTTTCAGATTTTAAACAGCAAGCTTTACCTTTGGCTATTGCGATTATGGATATTGATCACTTCAAACGAATTAATGACGGGTGGTCACATATTATTGGTGATCGGGTAATTTGTGTCGTTGCTCACCTGTTAAGTCAATGTAGTGAGGGCGACACAAGTCAAGTTGCTCGCTGGGGAGGCGAAGAGTTTACCTTATTGTTCCCTAACAAAACCGCACAACAAGCCGCGCAATTATGTGAAGAGCTACGGGTGCAAATCGCAAACTATGATTTCTCAAATATTGCCAGTGGATTAACTGTAACAGTTAGCTTTGGTATCGCAGACTCATTAAGCGTCAATGATTATGATAGGTTACTAGCGCAAGCAGATCAGGCATTATATAAAGCAAAAAATAATGGCCGAAATAGGGTCGAAGTAATATTTTCAGATACGCTTAATGCTGAACACTTGGATCCTTAACATATTTTTGCAATTATTAATTGTATGCATTTTGTTCATTTTGTTTTTCTCCAGAAAAACCAGCTACAGGCCATGCCATATCAGGTACATAAAATATATTTATATAAACATAAGAACATGAAATTAACATATATTTAACTTTGGTGCTATACCTTTTGTTCCCAGTTGGGGATCTTTTTTGATATTTATACAAGGAACAAAAGATGAAAAATAGCATAATTAACCTTGCACTTGCAGGTATTTTAGGCGTGTCACCTGTGGTATTTGCAGAAGGCCATAATAACGATAACTTTTCATTTACAGCACAGTCTATTGAATCACTAAAATTAAACTCTTTACTGACTGTTGATGATACTCAATTTGTATTTAATAATGCTTTATTGAATGAGGATTGGGATAACTTTTTTGCTCTACATGCCCCTGTACTAGAAGATAAAAAAGAGCTAATTTTACACTGGGCCGGTTTTACCAGTATTAACCCGAAAATTATTTTAGCCTTGATAGAACAGCAAAGCGGTTTACTTTCAAACCCTGATGCTGACATCACTAATCCGTTAGCAGGTTTATCTGATGAGCAGGGTTTTGACGCGCAAGTAGAAGATGTCGTAACAAAATTAAGCCAGCGGTTTTATGCTTATAAGCAGTGGCAAGATAGCCAAGTGACGGCAAAAGTATCAAAATACAACAGTACGGCTATTACTAACTTGCCTAGCACCCATAGTAGTACAGCTGCAACGGCTGCCCTGGTTAGTGTGTTTAAAAACCGTGATAAATTGGCAGTGGATCAGGATAATGTTACTCACACGAATGTCGATTTAACTCGTTTTTTAGCCACCTTTGATAGTTTATTCCCTGAAAGCAGTACGCAACTGCAACGTTCATCAAAAAATTCAGCGCAAAGCAGTGAGCAGCAATTTGTTGCTGCCAGTTTTTCTATGGATCTACCTTGGCCATCAGGCTACTGGTATAGCGGTGGGGCTCACTCTAATACAGGCTCAGGTTATCCATATTCATCGCTTGATTTTAATAATGGTTCTGGTGGCTGGGGCGCAAATACACCTTACGTACAAGCGGCGCATGGCGGTACTGTCACGCGCTTTTCGTCATGTAATATCCGCGTAACACACTCCAGTGGTTATTCAACCAACTATTATCATATGTCTAATTTGCAGTATAGCAGTGGCGATTATGTGCAACCTGGCGCATGGCTTGGCCGTTATGCTAATAGCTATAACCAAGCGTTATGTGATGGAGGTCAATCATCTGGCCCG
The DNA here is from genome assembly GCF_012927645.1 of Pseudoalteromonas arctica. GTDB lineage: Bacteria > Pseudomonadota > Gammaproteobacteria > Enterobacterales > Alteromonadaceae > Pseudoalteromonas > Pseudoalteromonas arctica_A. The sequence goes on from NZ_JABBMT010000005.1 coordinate 155,181, forward strand.
CATGTGCATTTTACTTTGTTGTATAACGGTCAGCAGGTGTCATTACATAATCAATATATTAGTGGTCACCGTATTGATGTAGGTAATAGTAACTATGATGATAATTGTAACCGCTTCTACTTTGAGCGTAATGGTTACCGTACTTGTGCATGGGATCGTTTATACCGTTAATATAATTGATTATTACGAAATAATATAGCTGACCGCCCATAACATAGTTATGGGCGTTTTTTTAGCTGTTGCTAAGTTAGATGATTGAATTTTATTCTCACAGGATATATTAATAAGCTACACCTGTTGATAGGACCTTGTAATGGTAAATGGATTGTTAATATTTGCGCTGATCGCATTTGTAGTTGTTTATTGGCGTTGGCCGATTATCCAAAACCGCTTGTGGCAAAAAAAGTATCAAGATTATCGTTTAGATGAAAAACAAAAAACATTATTATTACGGTATATGCCTATCTATCAAAAAATGACGGATGCTGATCGGGAAAAATTAGAGCGTCATATTGTCTGGTTTCTAAATGAAAAGCGCTTTATTGGTTGCGATGGTTTAATTCTTAACGAGAGTATGAAGTTGATTATTGCTGCGGATGCGTGTGTGTTGGTGCTTAATAAACCATGGCCACTTTATCAAAATGTGAAAGAAATTTTGCTGTATCCAAGTGCTTATTATGCACCGCAGACATCGCGTGATAGTGCCGGATTAGTAAGCTATCATAATACTGTTCGTCAAGGCGAATCATGGCCTGGAGGGACTTTAGTACTAAGCTGGCACGATGTGCTTGAAGGGAACCGCTTACCCAGTGACGGGCACAATTTAGTATTTCATGAATTTGCTCACCAACTTGATCAAGAAACAGGTAAAACCACTGGCACACCGTTATTAGCAAAGCAAACGGATTATCAACAATGGGGGCGTGTTTTTAGCCGCGCTTATAATCAGTTAAAAACTCATGTCGCGTATAATATGCCGCATGTTATTCATAGTTATGGTGCAACTAATGAAGCCGAATTTTTTGCCGTGATCACTGAAACTTTTCTCGAGAAGCCCAGTGAGCTGCGTCATTATGACCCTGAAATATACAGTTTATTGGTCGGCTATTATCAGTTTGATCCAATAAAATGGCATTAACCGCCAAATAACGATGCTTTATCAGATATCGCTGGTAACTTGCTGCCGTTTTTGTTGCAATCATGTTTATAAGATGAGAATTGCAATAAAAATAAGCGAGAAGGCGATGAAAACAATGCTTCATACGGCAATGGCTGTAGCTGTGTCACTGGCGCTATATAGTCAGGCTCAGGCACAAGATAATGATGACAAAAAATGGCAAGTGGATGCGCCACAAGGGCAATTTGCTGATGCTAATATTAGTGTCTCGCAAGGCACTTGGATGAATATCGATGTCAGTCCTGATGGCAAAACCATTGCGTTTGATTTACTGGGCGATATTTACACTATGCCGATGGCTGGTGGCACTGCCACGCAACTGACCTCTGATATCGCATGGCAAATGCAACCGCGTTTTAGTCCTGATGGTAAACATATTGCGTTTACCTCAGATCAAGGTGGTGGCGATAATATCTGGTTGATGGATTTAAACGGTGAGAATCAAACCGCAGTAACCGATGAAACGTTTCGCTTATTGAACAGTCCCGCATGGAGCCCCGACGGCGACTATATTGTTGCTCGTAAGCATTTTACAGCGAGCCGTTCATTAGGCGCAGGTGAAGTATGGCTTTATCATAAAGCGGGTGGCAAAGGTGTACAGCTTACTAAACGTGAGAATGATCAAAAAGATTTAGGTGAGCCGATGTTTTCACCTGATGGCCGATATGTTTATTTTTCACATGATGCAACGCCGGGTAAAACCTTTCATTATTCAAAAGATTCGGTTGCTGGCATTTATAAAATCAAGCGTTACGATCGACAAACCGGTGAGATAGAAACGATTATTGATGGTATGGGCGGTGCTATTAGACCAACGCCGTCGCCAGATGGTGAGAAGCTTGCGTATATTAAGCGTGATGACTTTCAAACTAGCTTGTATCTATATGATTTAACGTCCGGTAAGCACACTAAGTTATACGATAAACTTGAGCGTGATATGCAAGAGACTTGGGCTATACATGGCGTGTATCCAACCATTGCATGGACACCAGATAATAACCAACTGGTATTTTGGGCCGGGGGGACAATTCATAAACTTGATGTGCAAGATGGCGATGTAGAAACCGTACCATTTGAAGTAAAAACCAGCAAAAAAATTCAACAAGCAGTGCGCTTTACACAGAACCTTGATAGTGATGAGTTTGACGTAAAAATGCTACGTAACGTACAAGTATCACCTGATGGCGAAACCGCGATTTTTGAAGCGCTTGGGCATATTTATAAACGCGATTTAGAGTCAGGTAAAATTAAACGTTTAACGAAACAAGATAACCATTTCGAGTTATTTCCGCAGTTTTCACGTGATGGTAAAAAAATAGTTTATGTAACCTGGGATGATAACGAGCAGGGCGCTGTACGAGTTGTCTCTGCGCGCAGTGGTCGCGGTGACGATATTACCACAGAGCCAGGTAAATATGTTGAGCCAACATTTAGCCCTGATGGCAAAACAGTGGTATACCGTAAAGCGACAGGAGGCAGTATTTTAAACCCTGATTGGTCACTGCATCCGGGAATTTATGCCGTGAGTAGCAAAGGCGGAAAAGCTGAGTTAATTTCTAAAAGTGGTTATCAGCCGCAGTTTGCATCAGCTAATGATCGAGTTTTTGTGATGAGCCCATGGCCCAAGCCAACGCTGAGTGTGGTTGAGCTGGAGTCTAAAAAAGTCTCTAAATTGTATGAGTCTGAACATGCCACTGAGTTTAGAGTATCGCCTGATGGCAAGTACCTTGCTTTTGCTGAGCGCTTTAAAGTGTTTGTTACACCACTCGTTGAAAGCGGTAAAACTATAAATATTGGCCCTAAAGATAGTCAATTCCCAATCGAGCAGTTATCGGTGCGTGCCGGTGAAAACATTAGTTGGAGCGCAAGCAGCGATAAATTATATTGGACACTCGGCCCTGAATTATATCATGCAAGTTTAGCGGGGTTGTTTGATATCAATAAAGCAGATGATGCTGATTTTAAAGTAAAAAGTGGTGAAAACATCGGTTTTACTACTAAAATGGCTGAGCCTAAAGGCATGATAGCCTTAACGGGCGCCCGTATAATCACCATGCAAGGTGAACAAGTCATTGAAAATGGTATACTACTAACCGATGGTAAACATATTAAAGCCGTTGGCACAGCTGCTGATATTAACATTCCAAAAGGCGCACAGGTAATTGATGTAACAGGTAAAACAATTATGCCAGGAATTGTTGATGCGCACGCCCATGGCTCACAAGGTAGCGATGAGATCATTCCTGAGCAAAATTGGAAAAACTTAGCTGGTTTGTCGTTGGGCGTAACGACAATTCATGATCCCTCAAATGATACGTCTGAAATATTTACTGCAAGTGAAATGCAAAAATCAGGTGCGATTGTAGGTCCACGTATTTTCTCAACGGGTACTATTTTGTATGGGGCTAACATGCCTGGGTATACCTCGCATATTGACTCATTAGACGATGCTAAATTTCACTTAGAGCGATTAAAGAAAGTTGGCGCGTTTAGTGTTAAATCATATAACCAACCACGTCGAGAGCAGCGCCAACAAGTTATTGAAGCTGGCCGAGAGCTTGAAATGATGGTGGTGCCAGAAGGTGGTTCATTATTACAACATAATTTAACGATGGTGGTTGATGGTCATACGGGCATTGAGCACTCAATTCCAGTGGCAAACATATACGACGATATAAAGCAGCTTTGGTCACAAAGTGATGTAGGCTACACGCCAACACTTGGGGTAGCGTATGGAGGCATTTGGGGTGAAAACTATTGGTATGACAAGACTGATGTGTGGAACCACCCTCGTTTAAGTAAATTTGTGCCGAAAAATCAATTACTACCGCGTTCAATGCGCCGCGTTAAAGCGCCCGATCATCACTATAATCACTTTAATAATGCGCGAGTCGCAAAAGAGCTACAAGATTTAGGTGTTTTAGTAAATCTAGGTGCACATGGTCAGCGCGAAGGCCTTGCAGCGCACTGGGAGATTTGGATGTTTGCTCAAGGCGGTATGAGTCCACTGGAAGCTATTCGTGCGGCGACGCTTGATCCGGCCAAGTACATCGGCCTTGATCAGAATATCGGTTCATTGGAAGTCGGTAAACTGGCTGACTTAATGGTGATCGATGGTAATCCACTGACTAATATTCGTGATACAGATAAAGTTGATTACACGATGATCAACGGTCGGTTATTTGATGCCGCGACTATGAATGAAGTCGGCAAAAAAGCACGCGATAAATTGTACTTTGAAGATAAGTAATTATTAGGGTTATACCTTAAAGCGGCTAAATAGCCGCTTTTTTTATAGGCTACTTGCTATTAGTTGGCGTAATAATACTGGGTCTTGCAATAGTGTATTACTGGAGTGCGTCACTCTAGCCTGACAGATCATACCTTCTTTTAAGGTCATTAATAATTGTGCTAACTGTATGGTTTTTTCTAACTGACCTTTAAGTTGTTCTGTGTGTGAGAGTTTATCGAACAATAACTGTAAAACTGATTCTTTGTGTGCTTTGCAAAGCATCGCTATAGGGTGGTCGCTTTGTGGAAACTCCGCTGCGGTATTAATAAAAAAACAGCCATTAAAATCGCCAAGCTCAGGCGCTTTATTATCTATCCAACTTGCGATAGCGCTAAATAGTGCACTGGCAACTTGTTGCGGTGTTGTACAGTCTGCAATTTGGTTTCTTAGCCATTCATTAAAACGTTGATCTCTTAATTCCAGACAGGCGCAGACCAGCTCTTCTTTACTAACAAAATGGTTATAAAGGGTTTTTTTTGCCACATTCGCAAGTTTAAGTATTTCGTTAATACCAACACTGTGAATGCCTTTTTGATAGAAGGTATTCAGCGCCGTATTAATTATATGGGTGCGTTTATCCATGTTCACTCCTAAAAATATAAGCTTGACATAAGTAGACCGACTTGTCTACGCTGCACGGGTAGATAAGTCGGTCTACTTGTTTGGAGGTGATTATGAATTATTCGTTGTATAAAGCACTCAATGCGGGTGTATTTTCTGCAATGACATTATTGGTATTGGCGTATTTAGAAAGTGTAGGGAATTATGGAATGTGGTTAATGGCCCCGTTTGGTGCAACAGCCGTGTTAGTATTTGGTGTACCACAGAGCCCGCTAGCTAAAGCAAAAAACGTGATAGTAGGGCATTTTTTGACTGCGCTTATAGGTGTGACTTTTGTGAGTTTTTTGGGGAGTGATCCAATCAGTATTGCCCTCGCCACAGGTTTTGCGATAACAGCAATGATGCTTACAGATACAATCCATCCAGCGGCGGGAGCGAACCCTATTTTGATCATAGTAACTGGGCAAAGTTGGGATTTCTTGTTGATGCCAGTGTTGCTAGGAACTGTATTTATTGTGCTCTGCGGTACATTAGCTAATGGCGCAAATAAAAAAGTGGGGCAGTACGTAGCGTATAAAAAAACCGCTTAAAAGCGGTTTTTTTTGCTACGAGTCTAAAGTTATTACACAACCCCGCGCGGTAAGCGGCAATCGTGATCTTTTTTAGCTAGGTACACAATCCAAAACTCTTCGGCAGTGTAACCTTCTTCATTAGTTGTTGTTATAGTAAATGGTGCTTTTTTAACCGCTGCTTTAGCTGGCACTGCTGATTTAGTTTTAGTTTTCTTAGCTGGCGCTGTTGCAGCAGGTTGCTCAGCCGTTTTACCAGAAGTAAGCTGCTCTGTTAATTCAGCAACTTCTGCAAGGCGTAAGTTTTTGCCGCCGTCGATGCTGTACCAACCAGGTTTGGTGGTGATTTCAGGTTTCTTACCATTGGCTGCTTGGTATGCTGCTTCAAAGGCATTTAATACTTCTGTTTTGTCTAGTTTGCTCATCAGAGACCCTATACGTTGTAAACACAGATTGAGAATATTTATTTATACCTATTTTTGACCTACTTTTCAATTTTTTGCGATTTTCCTTCCATTTTAGCTCTATAAACGCCAAAATTTGCACAGAATTTAACGCTAATCTGGAATAACAAAATGCAGCGCAGAGAGTTTAATCAATTACTAAATACCATTTTAACACCTGATTCTATTCAAGACTTTTGTCCGAATGGGCTGCAAGTGGAAGGGCGTGAACAGATTAAAAAAATTGTGACAGGTGTCACTGCCAGTCAAGCATTAATTGATGCTGCAATTGCGCATAGCGCAGATACAATACTTGTTCATCATGGCTATTTTTGGAAAGGTGAAGCACAACCTATTACTGGTATGAAAAAACGTCGCATAGCTGCGTTACTTAATCACGATATCAATTTATTTGCCTATCATTTACCTCTTGATGTGCATCCAACAATAGGTAATAACGCGCAACTGGCACAATTACTTGATCTAGAAATGATGAGTGGTTTGGAGCCGAACACAAGGAGTGTGGCGGTAACAGGGCGGTTAAAAACCCCTATGAGTGGTAAACACTTCGCACAAAAAATAGCAACTGCATTGAATCGAGAGCCATTGGTTAGTTTAGTACGCGATGAGCCAATAGAAACAATTGCGTGGTGCACAGGCGGCGGGCAAGGGTATATTGATTTAGCGGCAAGTCAGGGTATCGATGCTTACCTAACAGGGGAGGCTTCAGAGCAAACAATTCACAGTTCGCGAGAGCAAAAAATAGATTTTTTTGCCGCAGGGCATCATGCAACCGAGCGCTATGGCATAAAAGCACTCGGAGAGTTGTTGGCAGAGCAACATGGCTTTGATGTAACATTTATTGATATAGATAACCCAGTGTAAATAATACTACAGCGCTTCTGGATCAACCCAGCGGCGCACTGTAATCCAGGCACTACCAACAACTTCATGCCAATAGCTTGTCACTGCTTTTAATGCTTCAATATTTGGAATGTATTGTTTGTGAGCAGGCCAAGCAGAAAAATCATAAAAGTCGGTAGCAGCGGGTATGACATCAACCCCTTGCGCATTGAATAAATCCTTCGCGCGGGTCATATGACTTGCTGAAGTGACCAGTGCAACTTTAAAATCAACAAGGGAGGGTGCTAAAAGGCGTGCTTCATCGGCGGTATCCATAGCCGCAGGGTTTTGTTTAATACGCTTAGCATCAATGCCTAAGCTAATGGCTGTTTGCTGCATTAAGCTACTGTTAGTGACATTGCCATAGCCACCACCAGAGACGATAAGTTGCGCATGAGGATATAGGTACGCCAATCGTATTCCTTCAACTAAGCGGCTTTTAGCACAATTACCAAGTTGACTATTAGCGTTGAGTTTTGGGTTAGGGTTTACGTCACAGCCAAGTACTACGATTTTATCAATCGTCAGCTGTTTTTCTGTGTTGAAGGTGTATTTTAATTGTGAATTAGAAGCAATTATTTTTTGACCGATAAAAGGGGTGCTGATCAGCAATAAGCAGCTTATGGAAATTAATCCAATTAATACACTACCTTTATTGGTTCGCAGCGCCATTAATAAGCACACAAAACACAGTAGTCCGGATAATGGCAGTGGCATCAGCATTGCGCCGATAATTTTTTTTAGTTCAAACATCGCAGTAGCATACATAAAATAGTTTTATATATGCTACTGGGTAAACACGATTTTATCGACCGTTATTTAACTTACAGGTGTTTAAAAAGTGGCGATACACTGGGTTATCTTTCATATTCTTTTTCATGGCTAAATACATAGGGCGGGTTAATCCTAGTGCGCCTAATGGAATCGACTTAATGAGCCCTTGGCTTTCATAGGGTGTTACTAACCAATCCGGTAATGCTGCAACCCCCATTCCGGCACTGACAAGCTGAAAAATCAGCAAGCCCTGATCTACGGTTTTCAAAGTGCCATCAAAACGTGCATTTTGAATAAAATGTTTGAAGATATCCTGACGCTCTCGTGGAATAGGGTACGAAATAATCGTCTCGTTTTTTAAATCAAGCGCTGTTACATACGCTTTTTTTGCTAGTTCATGATCTGGGGCAACAATTAATTTAAGTTTAAAATCAAATAAATATGCGTATTCAAGTTTATCTGGTTCACGAATGTCTGAAGTGAGTACTAAATCTAATTCATCACTGAGCAGATCAGGAATAGCGTCATAACTAAAGCCGCGCTCATAATCAACTTTGATATCAGGCCAAAAGTTATTGAATTCTTTAATTGTTGGTAATAACCAATGAAAACAAGCATGGCATTCAACACTAAGTCGCAATTGAGAAATAGGCTGGTTAAGACTTTCTTTTAAACGGCATTTGGTTGCTTCAACACGCGGGAGTACTTCGCTGGCAAGTTCAAGTAATAGCATACCTTGCGGGGTAAAGCGCACCGGTTGGGTTTTGCGTTCAAATAGTTGGCAATCAAGCTTGCTCTCTAAATCTTTGATTTGATGAGATAAAGCGGATTGAGTCAAAAACAGTTCGCGCGCAGTATTTACCAAAGAACCGGTTTCTTTCAAGGTTGCGATGGTCTTTAAGTGTTTTACATCAATCATCTTTAATAATTCTCATGGTAAAGGCGAGTTTAACTCAGATCACAGCCATAATACGCCTTGGATTAAGATGTTTCAACGTCTAGATGTCTATAGTGCTCATTTTTTTACGTGTAATTCACAAATCTACTATAGCACCATGTTTGACAGCGTTATCATTATATTTTTTGAGTTTGCAAAAAATATCTCCATGAATTTACCTCAAGTTGAAAGCCTTGGTTGGGAAGACGTGCGACAAACACTTGATAATATGGTTAAAGCAACCAAAGAGTTGCCTGAGGAGCTGCAATAAAGAACATCCCCTACGAGGTAAAGCCCTAATAAAACTTAGTTAGGGCTTTTTTTGTTGATCTGATTTGAGTTCATCTTCATCAATTGGTTTTTTAAAATCCATTTTTGCTGAGTGTTTGATCAGCAAAATATTACCGATAATGATTGCTAACACTAAGATGATAATGAGTATATGCCAAATTTGCATGGTGATCTCTAATGAGTCATTTATAAGTGCATAGTGTAGCAAAGATTTCTAGGGTTAAAAACGCACCGCAGCTTATATTTTTGCCGGCGAAGTGAGTGTTTTTAATTAATAATTGTAGAGCCGGAGCATGGCATTGGTATGCCAGTTTTAAACCTTGAACATCACCTTCCCCTTGAATGTAATCTATGGCATAACTATGAGGAGAAAGTGTGTAGGACGCGCCATAAGATAGTCTGCTGAACATGGAAATAGATAATAAAATCAACTAATGCCAAACAGGCACTAATAAGATGCTAGCTTGAGGCTTTTTAATCTCTTATGTACAGCGCTAGTTTTTAGTGCTTCTTTATTTGCGGGGAAACTCAGTAGTCACCTAAGCAGTTATTAACTCAGCTGTTTAGTGAAATTGGCAAAATAAACAGCCAAGGCACAGCGGGAAAAGCGCCATGTAATGTAACTGCATGGTGCTTTGTTATTTTCTTTTAAAATCTCCCCCTGTTTGGCTATAGCATGTGGTTTTGGGTATGCTAGAATAAGCGCTTACATTACTCACTGGTATTACTAATTTACTGGGGTACTTAAAATTATATTAAGCGCAGTGTCAGTTTGTAGTTGTTACACTCTTTTATTACTGACCTTTGTACTGAGCAAGATAGACACTGGAGTTGTGTTTTTTTAATGGAAAATGTACTTATTTGGCCTAGAGAATACCCGTTATTAGTCAAAGGACTTATTGAGCAAAACGGTGCATTTATTTTAGACGCTTTAGAAGCATGGCCGGCTTGCCGCTCGACTGAGGAAGACGATGGCGTGTGTACCACTGTGCTACCGCCTATCTATTATTTAACCTGGTTAACCCCCCTTGAACCATTTGAGGAATGTTTTTTTCAACATATTTGCGAATATGATGAAGCCGCTCAACAGTATATTTCGGCAGCCAAAGATTACTACTTTGATAACGAGTATAGCCCAGAGAGTTTGGTGTTATTACTTTGTCAGCGCCTCGAAAAATATGCAGCTGTTGCATCACAAACGACGATACAAACACCCGTCACGTTATTATCTCAGTTATTCTCAAAACGCTATTTTACAATCATCGAGTTTGCGCTCAATGCGGGCAGTAAAATGAGTGCTGATGATGCTTTGGCGCTGTGGAAGGAAGTTGATTTTCGTGAACGTTTTAGCACCTTTATACCTGACTCAATCGATGACGTTAATGCGCTAAGTGAATTAGCGGCGAAAAAAGTTGCTGGCGGAAAGGATTATTTCACCTTATTGACCCAAGTATCACCTGATGTTGACTCAGTGGTGCTATTAGAACAAGCACTGTTGGCGCATTTGCGTTTTGATACAGCTAAACAAACGATGGCGATGCGTTTTATAGAGCAAGGTGCAACGGGCACCTTGACGGATGAAAATGGTAAAACAGCCTTTATGTGGGCCGTTGAAAAAGGGTTTGTTAATTTAGTACAAACCTTATTAGATAAACAAGATAAAAAACAACGTGATGCTCTTGGTAACAGTGCTTTACATTATGCAGTGCTGGCAAAAAATGAGCCTTTGATGGTGCTATTATTGAAGTCTGGCTATGATTTTCGTGCCCGTAACTGTGATGGTTTAAGTTGTTATCGTTTAGCGGTGAGTGTTAAAGCCAGTCAGTTAGTTAAATGCTTAGAGCGTGATTTTGGTATTAAAGAGTTATCACCTGATGGACAATTCTCGCGGATCAAAAAAGTCCATGGCCTCCATGCGATAGTGACTGTGTTACTGCCGCTACAGTTGTTTTTCTTTTTTGACGATACACTTGTGATTAAAAGCGAGTTGACGCTTTGCTTTACTATATTAGCTATAGTGTGTTTCTTTTTTGCAATGAGTTTAAAGCGCTGCGCTTTATATCCACATATTAAACACCCATGGGGGTTATTTGTACTGCGTTGCTGCTCACTGATCAGTTTAGTCGGGCAGCTTGGCTTAGCAAGTATTGTGGCATTGGCGACATTAAGTGAAGTTGTTTAAGCTTCTTTTATGTACCGTAAAGAAAAAACGCGCTAACTAAGCGCGTTTTTTAGTTGTTAACTTTAGTCTTTGTTATCAAATTCATGAGCCGCTTTTTCTGTTGCTAACTCATCTTTTAGTTTTTGAATTTTTAGCCCCAATTCTTGACCGCGGTGGCGTGCATAATAAGTACAGCCAATAAACATCATACTGGCGAACAGCAGCTCTAAAACAACCCATGTTAGTTGTTCTTGTGCAACCCACAGCAGGGTAAAACCGTGGATAAAATAGAACATAACGATAAAGTTTGCCCAGGCATACGTATAAGGTTTATCTTGAATGATACCTTTTAGCGGCAGTAAAAGCGGCAAAATATATACAACAAAAATAAATCCATTGCTATGACCTTCTCTGGGCTCTAATAAAAACAACCAAAGTGGCATCAGCAGTAACAAGCCAACATAGCCGATTATTGCAATACGTTGAAAACGGATAGTGATAGCCTTTTTCGGCGTGAGTTGTGGGTTTAACTCGTTGTGCGATGTCATTGTAATTTTCTCGTGATTTTAACTAAGCGTTGGCCGACGCTTTGGCAAATTTTAATTTCGTCTTTACTTAATCGCGCGCTATTTTGTGCACCAGCAACATGGCTTGCACCATAAGGAGTGCCGCCTGTTTGCGTTGCAAGTAATTCAGGTACTTCATAAGGTACACCCATTAGCATCATCCCGTGGTGTAACAATGGCAAAGATAAGTTTAATAAAGTCGCTTCGTTGCCACCATGCATACTACTGGATGAAGAAAATACGCAGGCTGGTTTATCAATTAATTGCCCTTTTAACCATAGGTCGCTGGTGGTTTCCCAAAAAGCTTTGGCTTGTGAGGCCATCATACCAAAGCGAGTTGGAGTGCCAAATGCTAACCCATCACACTGAATTAAGTCATCTTTGCTGATCACAATATCGTGAGGTTCTCTAGCTACAAAGGTTCTTAGCAGTGCATTACCGCCTTGGCATTCAATCGACTCTGCAATTTCATGAGCCATGGCTGCAACAGAGCCATGGCTTGAATGATACAACACCACAATAGTAACACTCATTAAAGTACGCTTAGTACGTTTTCTGGCGGGCGACCCAGCGCAGCTTTATTGTCATTTACAACAATAGGGCGTTCAATCAGTTTCGGGTTAGCAACCATAGCGGCAATGAGTGCATTTTCATCATGCTCATTTTTAAGGTCTAGGTCTTTGTAAATATCTTCTTTAGTGCGCATTAGTTCACGAACTGAAGAAAACCCTAACTGTTTAACTAAAATGCTGATTTGCTCATGATTCAGTGGAGTTTTTAAGTATTCGATTATCTCTGGCTGAATCGATTTTTGTTCAAGTAGAGCTAATGTTTCACGTGATTTTGAACAACGTGGATTATGAAAAATAGTAACAGACATAGTAACAATCCAATTAGATAAAGTAAGGCTATTTTAGGCCAAGCGACACCAGACTTAAAGCCTGGCGAGCTCTTTTTGCATTTGTCGGTATTGCGTTAGCAATGCTTTGAGACGTTGTTGTTTAATTAGCTCTTGCGGCTCTACAAAGTTGAGTGCTTTTTGTACCTCGTCAGCGGCTTTTAAGTAGGCACCGTATTGTGCGAGCACATCGGCATTCGCTTCATGATAAGCGGCTAAGTTATCTTGTTTTTTATAGGCATCTGCAAGGAGTTGCATGCCTAAATTATGTTCAGGTTTTTCTAGTAAAAATGATTTTAATATTTGCACTGCAACATTGTATTGCTCAGCCTCAAGTGCTGCATTGGCATAGTTTAAGGTAATAACTTGATTATTTGGACGATTCTCATGCAACGTGGCTAAAAACGTGACTGCTTCAGCGGCTTTTTCCTGAGCTATCAATAGATCAGTATGTGTATCAATATAAAATAAATTTTTAGGATCAGACTTTAAAAGTTCGTCTAAAATTGGCGCCGCCTCATCGAACTTTTTTTGATCCAATAAACTAATACCCAAACCATAATTAAGTGCTGTTTTATTATAAAAGCTGTTTTCACGTATCAGCTTTCGAAAGAAATTTTCAGCCGCTTCAGGTGTTTGGTGATAGCGAGCAATTACGCGACTTTTGGCAAGGTTAAATTCTAAGCTACCCGGAAGCTGACGCTTTTCAAATTGCTGGGCACGTAAACGCACATCAGAGACGCGGCTTTCAGGTAATGGGTGAGTTAGTAAAAAAGCCGGGGGCTTGTATTTATAACGAATTTGCGCAGCAAGTTTGGTTAAAAACTCACTGGATGCGTAAGGGTCAAAACCTGCATTATTGAGTGTTTGCATACCAATTCGGTCGGCTTCTTGCTCAGCAGAACGGCTATGAGTGAGTTGACTAAATGCGCTTTGTGTTTGACTGGCTGAAATTATCGCGATACCAGCATCAGGAGATACCACGGTTGCTAAAATACCGGCAATCATACCAGCAATGGTCAGTGCGCTATTATCTTGCTGTTGTTGCATGCGACGTGCAAGGTGGCGCTGGGTAACGTGAGCAATTTCGTGACCAAGTACAGAGGCAAACTGACTTTCGTTATCGGACTGCGCAATTAAACCGGTGTGCACCCCAACATGGCCACCATAAAAAGCAAATGCGTTGATTTCCGGATTATTGATCCAAAAAAATGAAAACGGAAAGCGTACATCATTGGCATTGGCAACCAGTTTGTGGCCAATTGTCGTTAAATATTCATCAAGTACGGGATCATTAACAACCGGTGATGAGCCACGAATTTGCATCATCATTACCTTTCCGATAGCTTGTTCTTTTTCAAGCGGCAATGCTTGCAATGCTGAAGTACCAAGATCGGGCAATGTAAAATTGGTTTGTGCCTTTAATGGCTCACTTACCAGCACACTAAACGTTAAAAGTGTACTGAATAATGTAATAAAGGCTGATTTAAGCTGCATTTTATTCCTTGTTATGGTTTTCACCTAGCATGAGTTTAGCAATGTCCACTTCGTCACTGCATGCTCTGCTATCTCGTTCGCAAAGTTGATATAATTCTTTGATTGTGACCCCATCTAGCTTTACAACGTTCAATTCGCGCTGTAAAAAACTAATGATTTTATGTACTACCTTGTGTGCATGGAGAATAAGCGCCTTATCTGCTTTGTCACCACGTTCAAAGTAAAAACCAATAAACTTATGTAATTGGTTAATCCGAATCAAGCTTTTCATTGAAACAGGATCCCATTCGTTAAACTCCATAAAGCGGTTATCTTTAACGTATTTATCTATTGTAACGTCTTTTGCGTAGGGTTGTGCCCATAATTCAAAACCTCGCTCGGTGAACACTTGATGCAACGCAATTCTTGGCTTATTTTCACAGTGGATCTCCCCAAGAGTGTCTTCATGACCTCCTAGTAAATCGAGATTCCAATTACGCCTATCAATTATTTTTTTCACGGCATTATCAAAACCGTGTTCTAATATCCCCTCTGACTCGCTCACTGAAGAGGCGACAAGATGATAGAAGGGCGGGAGTTCTCCCCAATTTATTTGTTTTTTATACCAGTTAATTTCTTTAAGAGTTGGATTACTGGGTAGTTGCGCTTTATTATGCGTGCCAGACATTAACTTATCCTTACTACGAACTATGCTATAAGGATAAACTATTGCGATGTGTGTTTTAAGAAAAAGTTACATTTGTTATTAATAGTACTGATAAAGACCGTATATTATTCATTTTTATAGAGTAGATAATTGGTTATGCTAGAGCAAGACTTGCGTGGTTTTAAGTGCCCGCAGCAATTTATCCAGTTTAAGTTGGCTTTGCGCCAAGCTTTAGCAGCGGCGCAATCGATAAAATTTATACTTTTAGCTGAGCAATCTACTCAAGATATGGAGCTCTTTTTGCAAAAAAATCATTATCAGTACAAATTAGAACAACAACGTGGATTGTTAATCGTGGAGCTAAATCGTGTTTGAATATGTGAAAATGTGGTACGAAAGGAAGTTTTCAGATCCACATTCAGTGACTTTATTGTTTTTATTACTCGCTTTAATGGCGATGTTTTATTTCTTTGGTGCACTTATTGTACCTGTATTGATTGCATTAGTGATTGCTTATCTGCTTGACTGGCCAGTTGCGCATTTAGAGCGTTTTGGCTTACACCGCTTTACTGCCACTATTATTGTGATGTTGATTTTTTCAGGGGTGATGCTGACCTTAGTGATCGGCATGGGCCCAATACTGTGGCAGCAAGCTAGTAATTTAGTGCAAGAAAGCCCGCACATGATAGAGCAGGGAAAATCTTTTTTACTGCACTTGCCTGAGCAATACCCCAGCTTGATTAATGCAGAGCAAGTACAATCAGTAGTCAGCAGCGTTGAAGCTAAAGCAATTGAGTTTGGTCAAGTCTTATTGTCGGTCTCGTTGACATCATTAAAAGATGTGGTGGCGTGGTTGATCTATCTTATATTAGTACCATTACTGGTGTTCTTTATGCTCAAAGATAAGCTTGAGTTGATCAGCAGCGCAGAAAAGCTTGTTCCGAAGCAAAGACGCTTAATTTTGCAGGTGTGGCACGAAATGAATCAACAAATCATGAATTATATTCGTGGTAAAGTGTTTGAAATTTTGATCGTAGGCTTAGTATCGTTTATCGCTTTTACTATTTTTGACTTACGTTATGCTGCGCTATTGGGCGTATTAGTGGGGTTATCAGTATTGATCCCTTTTGTGGGCGCGGCACTTGTTACCATACCGGTTGCGGCCGTGGCATTATTTCAATTTGGTTTAGAAACTCAGTTTTGGACCATACTGATCATCTACGGCATTATTCAAGCATTAGATGGTAATGTACTCGTGCCGTTACTATTTTCTGAAGCGGTTGATTTGAACCCGGTATTTATTATTGTTGCGGTACTGTTTTTTGGTGGTTTGTGGGGGTTTTGGGGAGTGTTTTTTGCAATTCCATTGGCATCCTTAGTTAAAGCATTACTTAATGCATGGTCAACGAAACAAGAAGAACAACTGATTGAGCATAGCTAACTCGAACTGTGGTTAATTAGTTTTATACCCAAACCACCTCAAGGTTGAGGTGGTTTGGGTATAGTATCAAATGGTATAGGAAATGCCCTTGAGAGACTAATTGATTCTTACGCGACTCATTAATTTTATGTAGAATGGGTTATAAGATATATCTTTTAGTAATATGGTGCGTTTTTTAATGTCTGATTTAATATTACCTACTGACTCATCGTCACAAATTTACCTTGATGCGAACGCAACAACACCGGTGCTACCGTGCATTGCAGAGGTTGTCTCGCATACGATGCAAATCTGCTTTGGTAACCCTTCTTCTTCACACATCACTGGTATTCAAGCTAAACACTTATTAGAGCAAACGCGTCAAAAGGCCCGTGATGTGATAGGTGCACAGCACGGGGATATTTTATTCACTTCTGGGGCGACCGAAGGAATTCAAACCGCAGTAGTGTCTACGCTCATAGCAGCTAAAGAGCATACTAACCCAAACCCAGTATTACTGTATGGCGCGACGGAACATAAAGCAGTACCTAATACATTAATACATTGGAATGCTGTATTGGGTATAAACGCAACCGTGCTTGCGATCCCGGTATCGAGTGATGGTCTTTTAGATTTAGAGTTTATTGCTCAACACGCTGGCAATGCATTGATGATTTGTACCATGGCGGTTAACAATGAAACAGGTGTTTATCAAGATCTAACTGCAATCGAGAATGTTATTCGTAGCCACAATACAAAAGTGGCTTGGATGGTTGATTGCGTTCAGGCGTTAGGTAAAACTGCACTAGCGTTAAGTGATACTACTATCGACTACGCACCGTTTTCGGGCCATAAGTTGTATGCGCCAAAAGGGATCGGTGTGTTGTATATTCGTCAAGGCAGTGCTTATACGCCTTTTATTGCTGGTGGTGGTCAAG
The DNA here is from genome assembly GCF_012927645.1 of Pseudoalteromonas arctica. Lineage (GTDB taxonomy): Bacteria > Pseudomonadota > Gammaproteobacteria > Enterobacterales > Alteromonadaceae > Pseudoalteromonas > Pseudoalteromonas arctica_A. Next base: position 172,254 of record NZ_JABBMT010000005.1, read on the forward strand.
AAAGTGGCATGCGATCCGGTACTGAAAACTTGCCCGGTATTGCAGGTCTTAACAAGCTATTTTGTTTATTGCTTGATAAAACAAACGATACGTTTAAATCAATCGATGTGTTAAACAGCTACCGTGAACAATTACATCAGGCTTTAGTGGATACCTTTGGTAACATCACCTTTAATCATACTTTTGCATTGTCAGTACCAACAACGTTAAACTTTGCTGTTGATGAACTCAGTAGTAAAGAAGTGATGGATTTGTTCGATGCGGCAGGCATTCGTATCAGTGGTGGCTCGGCTTGTAGCTCGGGCGCAAATCGTAGTTTTGTGTTAGATGCGATGGGCGTGAGTGATTGGCGTAGTGAAAATGCAATTCGTTTATCATTTGGACCGGCGACAACTCAAGCTGAAATAACCACTGCTTGTACGCGTATTCGTGCACTGAAACCAATACTACAAGCTAATTGTTTGGTGGTTTCAGATTCGTCATCACCTCAGCAAGAAGCGTGTGCATTAGGGTTAACACAATTTAGACATCAAGGAGCTTGCTGCTGGTTGTATGTAAGTCAAGATAAACAAGCGGTGATCATTGACCCAATTGTTGAGCTAATTCCGCGGCTTGAAAAAATAGTACACACACAAAATTTAACTGTAGCAGCCATTTTAGACACGCATGCCCATCAAGAACGATGTTGTGCGACTACATTATTGGCACAAGCCTTAAAATTCAGTTTGCACGACGAGCATGAACTAGGTTGGCCAGTGCAGCAAACGACCATTACATTACCTGAATGTACCATTGAGCGCTTAGCAACACCCGGGCATAGCGAAGACAGTGTTAGTTACTTATTGCGATGTAACAGCTCTCAACAAGTGCTTTTTTGTTTTTGCGGTGATTTGCTGCTGCCAGCAGGGCTTGGTAATACTGCAATTGAGGGTGGGGATGCGTTAGCTATGGCACACTCATTGCGTCAACTATCAACATACATAGCTGAGTCAACAGTTATTTGTTCTGGTCATGATTACCAGCAATGTTTTGCTATTAATTGGCTAGTTCAACAACAGCAAACGCCGTTATTGCAAGCGTTATTGAACAATGAATTAAGTGATACTGAATTTGCTAATAACAAACAGCACAGCGATGAGGACAATTTATTTAAATTTGCAACTTTGTGTGGTTATGCTAACAGTTTACAATACAGTGCGGCTTATGAGCTAAACGCCATGCAAGCAAAAGATATGTTAACTGCAAGTGATGTTTATTTAATTGATACCCGTGAACCCTATGAGCATGGGGCAAACAATATTTCTCAGTTATTTGCAGTCAGCCCTGCAAGAGTAATGAATATTCCGCTAAGTAGAATGGCAAATGCGTTAGTGGACAGGCAATTGAGTCCACAGGGTAAATATATTTTACTTTGTCGCAGCGGTAATCGTTCAAAACAAGCGGCAACTAACTTATCTCAACTTGGCTTTACTGACGTGTATAATCTCAGTGGTGGAATGGCATTGTTATAAAAGTATGGCAAAGGTAAGATTAAATAAACAAGGCGCTAAAAAGCGCCTGGTTTATTGTGAATGGGTATAAAACTTACTGTTTTGGACCAGAACTTTCACGGATCACAATTGATGGTGTAAATGATGTGATGATGTCTTTATCTTGATTACGAGCACCACGAGTTTTGGTAAATAATAACCGTGCTGCATGTTGAGAAATAACATCGTTTGCTTGATGGGCGGTAGTTAACTTTGGCCATGTCTGACGGGAGAAAGGAGAGTCCTCAAAGCCAGTAATAGATAACTGTTCAGGAATGGCAATCCCCATTAAACGTGACGCAAATAGCGCTCCTGCGGCCATTTCATCGTTGCCACCTAATATAGCGGTAATAGCCAAAGTGTTATTATCAGCTAACAAATTTTTTGCACCTTCAACACCCGACTCAAACGAATATTTACCATCGTAAATAAAGCGTTTATCAAATTCTTTATGGTGATCTGCCAGCGCTGCTTTATAACCTTCAAGACGCTCAGACGTCGATTTATGTTCTTTATCACCACAGATAAAGCCAATATTTTCATGGCCATGAGTTAAAAGATGAGTGGTGATCTCATACGCGGCTTTATAATCGTTAACATAAATACAGCTACCTTGATCATCATCTGATGGTCGCCCAGCTAACACCCTAACGTAATGAATATTTAGCTCATCGAGTAAATTGGTGATGCTACTTTGCTCTGATAATGGTGGCGTAAGAACAAGTCCGGCTAGACGGGAACGCTTTATCATAGTGATCAAGTCTGCTTCCATGTTTGGATCAGTGTAACTGCATGGATGGATCACCAATTCATAACCTTCGTCTTTACAGCGAGAAAGTACCCCATTTTGCATATCAATCACATAATATGCATTAGGGTTGTCATAAACTAAACCTACCGTAAATGATGATGTGCCAGCGAGGTTTCGTGCTGCAAGATTTGGCTGATAGTTCAGCTCTTTTACAGCATTCATGACTGTATCGTAAGTTTTTTTACGCACAGATGGTTCTTTATTTATCACCCGAGAAACTGTTTTCATTGAAACTCCCGCGAGTCTCGCTACATCATTTATAGTTACTTTCATAGAGCTACTTTTAGGTTATTGTTTTAGTGTCGCTTTGTTCTTTTAATGAATATGCATGGATAGACTTAGCAAAGTACTATTCACTAATTCTTCATCAAGACCAGTTAGTGTATCTAATGTTCGGTAAAATTAGCAGTAAAATAATTGAGATAAATTTTATGATACCGGTGTCAAATGAGTGAAAGTACGTTATTATCTCGACTGTAAAATATAAAAGTAGCTTATTGACAGCGTTGTCATTCTAACTTATCGTTAACTTTATTTATAAGTTAATACGCTACCAGATCACTTTATTAGTATAAAGATAGTTGTAAATCAATTTGTTGCAAGTTTAAGGGGATGTTTAAAATGAGTTGTCGGTCACAGTTAGCTAGTTGGCAAGCATTACAAGTAAGTGCAAATAAGATGAAAAAAGTTCATCTTAAAGATTTATTTGCCAATGACAGCACGCGATTCGAGCAATTTTCGACTCAGATCCCAGGTGTTTTATTTGATTATTCAAAACAATTGATTGATAACAGTGTGATCTCACAGTTGATATCTTTAGCACAAGAGTGCGATATCGTCACTTGGCGTGACAAAATGTTCAGTGGTGAAAAAATCAATATCACTGAAGATAGGGCTGTTCTTCATACTGCGCTTCGTAATCGCTGTGACTCAGCACTGATTGTTGACGGTGATAATATAAGTTCGGTAGTTAACGCTGAATTACAAAAAATTAAATTGTTTGTAGATAAAGTTCGTAGCGGGCAATGGTTAGGTTATACCGGGAAAACAGTTAAAAATGTTGTCAGTATTGGTGTAGGTGGGTCTAACTTAGGCCCACAAATGGCAACGGAAGCACTGAAAAGCTATGCGGATAACACATTAAAAGTGCATTACGTGTCAAATGTTGATGGTGTACAAATAGCGTCAGTATTAAAAGATCTTGACCCTGAAACCACCTTGTTTGTGATTTCATCAAAAACCTTTACCACATCAGAAACCATGACTAATGCTAAAACTGCTGTTGACTGGTTTTTAGAGTCAGCCAATGACAAGCAAGCCATTGCTAAACATTTTGTAGCCGTGAGCACTAATTTAGAAAAAACGGCAGCGCTTGGTATTGCTGATGAAAATGTATTCACAATGTGGGATTGGGTGGGCGGTCGCTTTTCATTATGGAGTGCGATAGGCTTACCAATTGCACTATATTTAGGCTTTGATGCATTTGAAGCGATTCTAGAGGGCGCTTTTGAAGTTGATGAACACTTTAAAACTGCTGCATTTGAAGAAAACGTTCCACTATTAATGGCATTATTAAGTGTTTGGAATACCAGCTTTTTGGGTTTTGATTCTCAGGCTATTCTACCTTATGACCAAGCACTACATATGTTGCCAGCTTATTTACAGCAAGGTGAAATGGAAAGTAACGGTAAACATGTAAACTTTGCTGGCGAAACCGTGCCATATACGACCGTGCCAATTATCTGGGGTATGACCGGTATTAATGGTCAACATGCTTTTTATCAGTGTTTACATCAAGGCAATGTTGTTGTTCCTGCTGATTTTATTGCATCTGTTACACCTCAAGTGAATGTTGGCGAGCATCACGATATTTTACTATCGAACTTCTTTGCACAAACAGAAGCAATGATGATGGGGGTTGATGCTGATCAGGTACGCGCTGATTTAACGGCTAAAGGTAAATCTGAAGCAGAGATCAGCGAATTGTTAAACCATAAAATTCATCAGGGTAATCGTCCAACTACATCAATGCTGTTAGATACAGTTGATGCAAAAACAGTGGGGCGCTTAATTGCTTTGTATGAACATAAAATTTTCTGCCAGGGCATCATCCTAGAGATCTGTTCATTTGATCAATGGGGCGTTGAACTTGGTAAAGGTCTGGCTTCTAAAATTGAAGCTGAACTATTGGATGACAATGTAAATCATCCACATGATAGTTCGACTAATGGTTTAATGGCTTACTATAAACAACGTCGAGTACAGTAAAAAATTCACGTAGTACATTAGTTGTGCTACGTAACCAAATACCTTTGAACGGGTAGCGCTGGAGTTCTTAGGGCCTGTATATTTGTGAGAGGATATACAGAGCCCTTAAGACTCATTTAATTACCAGTTTGAAATGAATGCAGCTGAATCAAAATTAAGTTATAAAAACAAACGAATTCAACACGCTTTTTCTCGTCTCGATGCCAAAAAGCTGTCATCAACTAAATAATAAGAATGTATGCCTGCACTATCAATAGTGGATAGTGACAACTGGGCATAGCAAACGTAGAGAGTAAATTATGTTAAATCCTTTTGATATTGTAATTTTTGGGGGCGGTGGCGATCTTGCATTACGCAAATTATTACCTGCAATGTATCGCGCATATCAAGAAGGCAACCTTCCTCAAGGTTCGCGTATTTTACCGACGGTTCGTGAAGAAAGTAAACGTGCTGAATACATAGAAACAGCCCATCAGGCATTAAAAGAATTTTTAGGTAAAGGTGAGTTTAATGCTAAAGATTGGAAGGCTTTTTCAGCGTGTTTAGTACCAGTAGTAACTAATGTAACCGAAGCAGACGATGACTGGGATAAACTAAAAAGAATACTCGATGAGCACGATGCAGACAAATCTCGTGTGTTCTATTTATCACTTCCACCTGCGGTATATGGTAGCTGCTGTGAAATACTGTCTGGCAAAGGCCTGATCACCGCTACATCGCGTGTCGTTGTTGAAAAACCAATTGGTTATTGCGGTAATTCAGCAGAAGAGATCAATGCAAAAATTGCTGAATACTTTAGCGAAGAGCAAATCTTCCGCATCGATCATTACCTAGGTAAAGAAACGGTACAAAACTTAATGGCACTGCGTTTTTCAAATTCATTATTTGAAAATATGTGGGATGCTAAATCAATCGATAATATTCAAATCAGTTTATCTGAAACTGTTGGTCTTGAAAGCCGTGCTGGTTTTTACGATAAAGCCGGTGCTTTACGTGATATGGTGCAAAACCACTTATTACAATTGTTATGTTTAGTTGCGATGGAGTCACCAAATAAACTTAACGCAAACAGCATCCGCACCGAAAAGCTAAAAGTTTTAGAGTCACTGCGCCCGCTTGTTGCAACGGATGTAGATGACAACATTATTCGTGGTCAATATGTACCGGGTGATTTGGATGGCAAAATTGTCCCAGGTTACTTAGAAGAGTTAAATGAAGGCTCTAGCAAAACAGAAACGTTCGTTGCTATTCGCGCACATATTGATAACTGGCGTTGGGCGGGCGTGCCATTTTACCTTCGTACAGGTAAGCGTATGGCAAAACGTTGTGCCGAAATTGTCGTTGAATACAAAAAAGTATCGCACAACGTGTATGGTGATAATGTTGGTAAAATTGAACCAAATCGCTTGGTTATTCGTCTGCAACCAGAAGAGACCATTCAATTAACCTTGATGTCTAAACGCCTTGATAATCTTGAGATGCAATTAGAGCCAGTAACGATGAATATTGAGCTGTCACAAGCTTACAGTAATGGTTTTCACTCTGATGCATATAAGCGTTTAATGTTAGATGCCGCAGCAAATAACCCTTCATTATTTATTCATCGTGATGAAGTACGTCAAGCATGGAAATGGATTGATCCAATCATTGATCGTTGGCAAGAAAAAGGTAAACCTGCTTTATACCGTGCTGGTAGCTGGGGGCCTGATGATGCGGATGAACTATTGGCTGAAAATAACCATGTTTGGTTTAACACTGGCGATAAGGCATAACAATGGCAACCATCGTAGAGAAATTTTTTGATTCAAAAGATGCATTAACCGCAGAGCTATCTACAACACTTGAACAAAGTTTAGTCAGTGGTATTGCAGCCGATGGCCGTGCCGTACTGATGGTGTCAGGCGGCTCATCACCAGCACCCGCTTATAAGCACTTATCTAATCTAGCATTAGACTGGGCAAACATAAATGTTGCTATGGTTGATGAACGTTGGGTTGATGTAGCACATGAAAAAAGTAATGAAGCGTTTATTAAAAGCACGTTATTACAAAATCATGGCGCGGCAGCTAATTTCATTACTATGAAAAATAAAGCCGAGACTGCCCAACAGGGCAGTACAGAATGTGAAACTGCTTATCAACAGCTAAAACGTCCATTTGATGTAACTATTTTGGGCATGGGCCCTGATGGTCATACTGCTTCGTTATTTCCACATGCTGAAGGTCTTGAGTTTGGCTTAACGACATCAGATTTAGTGTGTGCAATTAATGCAATTGAAAGTGATGTGACAGGTAGTATTACAGAACGTATGACTTTAACGTTGGCAGCAATTGCGCAATCGAAAGTTGTTAAGCTGTTGATCAGTGGAGAAGAAAAGCTTGCTGTATATAAAGCAGCAAAAGCAGGTGGAGATGTAAACGACATGCCACTACGTGCAGTTTTAAATCACCCAACAATAAATATTGAAGTTTATTGGGCTCCATAACAACCCCAATTGACCCAAACTTTAAAATTTACTTATATTGAGCTTGCGCGATCTTTAATTATCTTCGCTTATTTATTTTTGTTGATATTTGGCTACTTATGGCTACTTATGGCTACTTATGGCTATTTTATTAAAAACATGAGCATCCTAGTGGTATAAACAACGTCACTAACTACGTTAAAAATTATCCATATAGAACAACTATATGAATAATTTTACGGTTCACTATAGCCCTCTAAAATTTTAAATTAAAAGAGTAGGCTATAGGGGAAATAAAGGTAGACATTAATAGCAAAACTCTTTAAAATTAACAATGACAACGCTGTCATTATTATTGATAACTATTTGTATCGGTTCCCCTTGGAAAAATTATTTGCCCTAATTTATCTGCCGAACGAAATGTTAATGATGCACTTGTGATAGCCCAATCGTATCAATATCATCGTAAGTTCACGAGTTTAGTTCCACTTTATATAAAAAGTGGAACGTTTTATTATATTTCCCCATATTAAAAGTAATAAAGTCCCGCTAAAAGTGTGCATTTGCTTTTTACTTTTCAGATTTGTCCATATAACATTCACGTCATTGAAATGTAATAATTCAGATATTTCGTCTTTTTAAATCAATTAATTTTCAATTGGTTAGTGTTTTTATGTCTATTTTTTTGCACAAAATGACCAAAAACATGTAGCACAAATGTAATTTAGAGTGTATGGTTTGTTACTAGATGACAGCGTTGTCATCATCACTGGGCAGAAGTGATAAATAAAATCAACAAAATGATTTAAGGGGAATCCTGTGTTAGCTAAAAATTTTAAAAAAAGCTTATTAGCAGTCAATATCGGTCTTGTAATGAGTGCCGGATTCACTGGTACTGTTTATGCAGCTGAAAAAACTAAAGTTCAAGAAGACGTTGAAGTCATTGAAGTACGTGGTATTCGCGCTTCAAATAAAGCAAATATCAATGCTAAACGCTTTGCTGTAAGTGTCGTTGATGCTGTAAGTGCAGAAGATATCGGGAAGTTACCTGATTCGGATGTTGGTCAAGCATTAGCGCGAGTTCCAGGTGTGACAGTTGGTCGTGCGTTTGGACAAGGAAGCTCTGTTTCTATTCGCGGTACGGACCCTTTAATGACTCTTACTACTCTAAATGGTCAAAATGTTGCGTCTACTGGTTGGTATGACCAAATGAATGTTGACCGTTCATTCAACTACTCTATGTTGCCTGCTGAAATCATTGGTGGTATGGAAGTTTATAAAACTACTCAAGCTAATCTTGTTGAAGGTGGGATCGGTGGTACGGTAATTGTTAAAACTCGTAAACCTCTTGATATGGATGCTAATACAATTTATGGCTCTGTTAAGGCTGAATACGGTTCGATCAGTGAGGAAGTTGCTCCTGAAATTTCGGGTATGTACAGCTGGAAGAATGATGATGAAACGTTTGGTATTTTAGTTGCAGGTTCATATATTGATCGTGAATACTTGCGCGTGGGTACGGAAGCAGATTTAGATTGGGATAGTCGTTCATCAGTACAGCCTTCAAGCTTTTTACAAGAACAAGAAAGAACAGCCCTAGATGCTACACTTCAATTTAGACCAAACGACAACTTAGAGTTTGGTGCGCATATTATGTTACTTGAATTAGGTGCAGATAGTATCGGTGCTAACATGTATATTGAAACAGATACTAACTGGGGGGAAGGCCCGTCAGCATGTCAAAAGTTTAATGCGGCTGGAGTGTGTACTCTGAGTGTTACCCCTGAAAGTGCAACATCTAATGTTTTCTTTCAAAACTGGGCGCGTAAAGGTGAAATGACCTCTGATACTTTTGAGTTGAATGGTAAATACATGGGAGATGGTTTTACTATTGAAGCTGTAGCCGGTCATACTAAGGCTGAAGGTGGCACGCAAATGAGTGCTAACTTTGGTTACGGCTGGTGGGGTGATAAATTTAGCCAAATTCAATGGGCTGGAACTGTTGATGCACAAGGTAAGCAAGTTTCTATCGACGGTAGAGATATGGGTTTCACACAGGAGCAGCTAGATTCGTCAGTCCCAACTTCTACTTGGACTGGTATTCAAGGCCCTAACTCGGATGAAGAAACTTACGCTCAAATTGATTTAGATTTTGATGTCGATTTTGGCGCTATTACAAAGTTTGAGACAGGTATTCGCTATACCTCACATGAGTTTGAAAAAAAGCAATACAATGCTATTTATAACCCGGATCTTGAAAATGATTTTAGTCCGGAAGAGCTTTATTCAGGTACAATGAAGTTAGGTTATGATGAGTGGACCATTCCTAAAGCTAACTTAGATGCGATGATTAATGGCACATTGTCACTGGTTGATAAATTTGCTTATAGTCGTTCTGCATACGGTAAAATAGAAGAAGATAATTTATCTCTTTATGGTATGTTTACGTTTGAAGGTGATGGTTTCCGTGGTAACTTTGGTGTTCGTTATATTGAAACGGATGTTACTTCAAGTGGTCACGTAATTGATAATTCTCCTGCGGATGATTTGGCTATTAATAATGGTTGGAGCACTAGTGTTCAAAGTGTTAAAGATAACTATAGTGACGTACTTCCAAGTGTTAATGCTGTTTTTGACTTACAGCAAGATGTAATCTTAAGATTCTCTGCAGGCCAAGCAATTACTCGACCTAATTATGATAACTTATTCTTATCAACTTCCTCTGGTTATCCTGATGACCGTGTAGGAAACGAGGAAATCACTTACGGAAATCCAGGTTTGTTGCCGATGAAATCATCGCAAGCAGACTTAAGCCTAGAGTATTACTATGGTGATGGCAATTTAGTGTCAGCAACTTATTTTGTAAAAGACATCAGTAACTTTATTGTTGCAACAACAGATTATAATCAACAAATTGGTGTCCAAAATACAGAGCTTGGAAAAGATGATTGGACCGTAAATCGTTATCAAAATGCTGGTGGTGGTAGTATTGATGGTATCGAACTACAAATTAATCATGCATGGGATAATGGTTTTGGTGTAAATGCTAACTACACGTATGCTGATGGTGCTGCACCAGCCGAAGTTTATACTGATAGCATCGGTGTTTTCACTGAGTCTTCAAAGCATACAACTAACTTAGTTGGTTATTGGGAAAATGATCTGTTTTCAGCTCGTGCAGCATATAACTGGCGCTCTGAATATATGATTCGTGAGTATGGTAAATATTACGGCAACCGTATGCATGATGATTTTGGCACACTTGATGTTACCCTTGGTTGGAATGCAACAGAAAATGTAGCTGTTCGCTTTGAAGCGATTAATTTAATGGGCGAAGACGATGTTCAATATGGTGCTGCTGATTTCGGCACATCTGTTAAGCCAGCTCTTCAAGAAGATTTCCCTGCTTGGTCATTCAAAGGTGAAACAACTTATAAGCTTGGTGTAAGCTTCAACTTCTAAGTTTAGCTTTTTTATTAAAAACCCAGTCTAAACTGGGTTTTTTTTGGGAGTTGTTATGAAAATAAAACGAATCGCGATTGTTGGTGGCGGGACCGCAGGATGGTTGGCCGCAAATCACTTAGGTTTAGAGCTATATAAAGATTCAGAAATTGAAATTATAGTATTTGAATCAGCTGATGTCCCAACAATTGGTGTCGGAGAAGGGACTGTTCCTTACATAATAAAGGGACTGAAGCGATTTGGTATTTCTGAGGCTGAGCTATTAGTTAGTTGCGACGCTACTTTTAAGCAAGGTATAAAGTTCATAAATTGGTTAGATAGCTCGGTACATCGAGATAATCATTATTATCACCCATTTGACCCTCCTTACCCAGAAGGTTTTGACATTATAACTACTGGTTAAACTCTGAATTTGATAACCCATACACAGATGTCGGAGTTCAAGCTAGGTTGGCAGAATTAGACTTATGTCCAAAAAAGAAGTCAGCAAAAGAATATGCTGGAGAGTTGACTTATGCATATCATTTCAATGCATTGAAGTTTGCGAAACTTTTAGCTAATAATGCAATGTCAAAGTATAAAGTAAAGCATAAAATAGCTACTATAGTGGGTGCGTTTAAAGATTCTGAAGGTTTTATTGATGGCATAAAAACGTCCGAAGGCGAAGAGTTGTACTATGACTTTTATGTTGACTGTAGTGGCTTTTCCTCAATTTTACTTCATAAATAAATGGGTGTTCCCTTTCTGAGCATGTCGGATAAAATATTGACAGATAAAGTACTTGTTCAACAAGTTCCTCTAGAAGAGGCTGATAATATTAAACCGTACACAAGTGCTATCGCCCATAAAGTAGGGTGGATTTGGGATATTCCACTAACCACTAGAAGGGGAACTGGGTTTGTTTATTCTAGTCAACATATGACCGAACAGGAGGCGCTTAAAAGTTATTCAGAGTACCTTAAAGTTCCCGTGGAGTCTTTATCACCACGAAAATTAGATATGAAAATCGGATACAGGGAGCAGTTTTGGAAAAATAATTGTGTTGGGCTTGGACTTGCTCAGGGTTTTGTCGAACCTTTAGAAGCAACTTCTATACTTATTACAGATTTTTCAGCTGAAATGCTTGCGAAAAATTTTCCTAGGGAACGTCGGGAGATTAATAGCTTTTTAACTTATTATAACCGGGTTGTTAAATATGTCTGGGATCAAACTATTGATTTTATCCAACTTCATTACTTGTTATCGGATAGGCAAGATTCAAAATTTTGGACTGATGTACGTATAACGCCAATAAGATGCGAGTTGAAAGAGCGGCTTGAGATATTTAGTTTAAAACCTCCTTCGCAATTTGACTTTTTTAGTCGTTTTGATTTATTTGACCATAAAAATTATCTTTATGTTTTATATGGAATGAAATATTTAACGAAAACGCCTTTATTGTCTGAGATAGAAAAAAAAGTAAGTGCGCAGTATTTTGAACAAAATAATATGTTAATATATTTGGCTAAAGAACAGCTTATGGATCATAAGCAATGGCTGCAAGAACTCAAAAGTGTGATGCAAAAGTAAGGAGTATCTATGATTGTTCCTATATTTAATAGGCACATATGTATTTTTGATTTTGAGTTACACGATAGGTTTATAGGGCGACAGCAAAGTTATACTATAATAAATGAGCTGTTGAGCTCTCCCGATGTGTTATCGAAAGAAAATGTACCTGATGCTGAAGGGGGAAGGGCTTTATCAACTGTACACCTGTGTGATAAATACCACATACCTACATTGTTGAATTTTAAACATAATATATTAGGAAAGTGGATTTTACAGCGGATTTTAGAGTCTGCGTATGATTTAGGGTACGATAAATATCGAGATGTTAGACGGCTTAAGTTCCATCGGACATGGGTTAACAAAATGGGTAAGAACTGTGATGCTTTAGCCCACAGGCATGCAAACGAAGGTTGGACTATTCCTCATTTAGTTGCAATCTATTATCTTGATGTACCAGAGAACAGTGCTGATTTGATTTTTATTAATGATACTTCCTCGATTATGCGCGGAGGGCACGCAAAAGATTATAAAGAAGTAGATCAAGTAAAGGTGAAGGCCAAAACTGGCCGTTTGGTATGTCATGACGCTAAGGAATTTCATGCAACTTCAGTCCACAAAAACGATTTGACTCGCACATGTTTAATTTTAGAGGTTGGTTTTGCGCCATTGAAACAGTAATCTAACATGTTAGGGAGAGAACTTTGCTTAACGTACAAATTGCAACAAACATTTCACTTCCTTTTTGCCGTCAAAACCTTTAGCCTTAGGGCACTAACAGCAAAAAATATAATTTATAAATAACGGAGCAGTAACATGGCGGAGCAACAAGTACAGCCTTTACACAACGAAAAACATGCCAACACTAAAATTCAAAACGGCATCAATGTAGAATTTTTAAAATCTCAGCACTTAGTGCCAGTTGTTGCACATGAGTTTGCGCGTGTAGCAAATGAGTTTCCAATGTCTTTCGTGAAGAATAACGAAACAGGTCAATTTCAAGCGGTAGCAATGTTTGGTTTAGAGCCTGGCGAAAACCTTTTTGTAAAAGATGGTAAGTGGACTGCAGCATTTGCACCTATGGCAACAACACGTTATCCACTTGGATTAGTTAAACATCCGCAAGAAGATCAATACGGTATCGTTATTGATGAAGCAAGCCCATTAGTGGGTGAGGCTGAAGGTAATGCACTCTTTGAAAACGGTGAAGAATCTGATTACTTAAAGCGTCGTAAAGAAGCATTAGTATCGTTCATTGAATTTTCTCACGTAACTGAAGCATTCACTAAATACCTTGCGGATAAAGAGCTTTTAGTGGCACAAACACTGACAGTTGATATTAAAGGCGAGAAAAAAGACATCAACGGTATTTACCTGATTGATGAGAAAAAACTGAATGAGTTAAGTGATGAAGCTTTCTTGGAGCTTCGCAAACGTGGTTATTTAGCACCAATTTTCTCATTCCTAACGTCTACGCACCAAGTAGCACGTTTAGCTCGTTTGAAAGCGCAACAAGCGTAATGTAAACGAACTATCAAAAAAGCGCCTTTTGGCGCTTTTTTTGTGCCTTTTATCTGGTTGGGGTTGTAATTTAGCGCCAATTTATTCACATTGGTTATACTTATTTCCATCACAAGCTACCTGTATGAACAAGTTACTTTTTAGCACTTTAGTTAGTGCGTGCTGCATAACGTTAAGTCCACTAGCCATCAGTGCCAATACACCTTTCGCTATTGCTATTCACGGCGGGGCGGGCACGATTGAAAAAAGCCGTTTTACTCCAGAGCAAGAACAAGCTTATCGCTCTAAACTCAAAGAGGCGGTAGAGACTGGTTATAAAGTACTTGAGCAAGGTGGCGAAAGCCTAGATGCGGTAACAGCTGCAATCAATGTATTAGAAAACTCGCCATATTTCAACGCGGGTCGTGGTGCTGTCTATACCTATGATGGTTCCCATGAGCTTGATGCGTCAATAATGGATGGACGAGATCGTCAAGCGGGAGCGGTTGCTGGTGTTAAACATATTGAAAATCCAATTAATTTAGCGCGCTTGGTGATGGAAAGATCGGTTCATGTGATGCTCAGTGGTCAAGGTGCGGAAGAATTTGCCAAAGAGCAGGGCGTTCCATTGGTCGAAAATAACCTGTTCGATACAGACAACCGTTATAAAGCGTTATTAAAAGCAAAAGAAAAACTAGATAAAGCTAAAGCTACCAGTAAAGATTATCAAGCAGCGCATCAGGCATTACCCGTTAATTATAAAATAGGCACTGTGGGTGCTGTTGCACTTGATAAAAACGGTAACTTGGCGGCAGGTACTTCAACAGGCGGGATGACTGCAAAGCGTTTTGGTCGCATTGGTGATGCCCCCATAATTGGTGCTGGTACATTTGCTGAAAATGAATCGTGTGCGGTGTCTGCCACTGGTCACGGCGAGTATTTTATTCGCTATAATGTTGCGGCTGATATTTGCGCACGTGTTAAATATCAAAGTAAGACTATTGCACAAGCAGGTGATGAAGTGATTAATAGTGTGTTAAAACCAATTGGTGGTACTGGAGGAGTGATCATCGTTGATGGCAAAGGTAATGTAAGTTTACCGTTTAATACCAGTGGTATGTATCGGGCCAGTAAATCAAATTCGCAAGCGACCTATGTGGGTATATTTAAAGGTGAGTAATCAAAATAAATAGACAAGCTATTTTTGTTCTACTGCAAGCTTATTAGTGTAATCACTTTTCACAATCTCTAATGCTTGCAGTACTTCTTCAGGACTCACATCACTTTGTTCTAAAACCATGATCAAATCAACTGCGAGCTTTACATAGGTTGGTGCTTGGTTTAAATCGTTATTCATTTATGACCTGTTTCTTGGCTATTTGACTAATAGCAACATCAATTGCAGTATTAACTCTTTCTTCCATATGCTCGCGCTCTTGTAGAGGTAAATAAAACGCCATATCAACATCGTAGCGTATATAGCGAGGAGGCAATTGATTCAGCACAGTACAACAAAAGTCGGCCATCACGTCATCACTGTACTGTTTATCGAGTTTGCGTTTGATAATCTCTTCAACAACTATTTTTTCATAATAATTATGTATATCATCATGTAAGCGCACTAGTGAGATCACTATTTTAGAAAAAGATATTACTCAGTCTATATTAGGAATTAAAATAAATCGAGATTAAGTAGGGTGCTAGCGTAATTGTTGTTTTTCAACTATTTGAATTTTCTCTTCAGTAGCAGATATCGCTTTGCGACAGCGACCAAGGCGGTCATGAAGAGCAAGGATCTCTAAATTAATGGCTTTTGCTTTTACAGGACCCACATTTTGCATTCTTAGCTTACATTCTTCAACCATCAGTACTAAGCGACGTTCAAATTCATGATTTTGTTTTAGCTCGTCATATAGCTCATGGGCGGGTTGCATAATTTGTTTTACAGCTTGTTGGTAAGGCTCTGATTTATTGAACTTTTTACTTCGAGGTTTGTAAGTGCTTTTGTTTTCCTTTTCCCAAATAGGGGTTGATTTAATGACGTTAAATACGGCTTGCACCTGATTACCAATACGCTCTAGCGCATAATTATGAGCATGACGGCGCTCTAGTGGTGGAAGGCTATTAACTTCATCTTCAATTTCTAGCACATAATCAACTAATTTCATGCTTTTAGTCGTAAACACACCACGGTCAAATAAACTGGGTTGCGCCTGCATATAGCGGTTTTTAGTAAATAACTTGGCTTTATCAAATTGCTCAGCATGCTGCTTTAGGGTTGCAACTTGTTGGTAAAGTTTATCAAACGCCGCTGATTGCATATTACAAATACGCCTCATAAATTAGTTTTAACGCTAAAATTATCACCACAGTGTTAAATACAGGTCGAATAAATTTACTGCCAAAGCGAATGGCTGAATGAGCTCCAAGCCAAGCTCCAAACATTAAAAAGAAGCCCATTGTGATGCCGAGTAAAAAGTTAACATGGCCTAATGCTACAAAGGTAATGAGTGATACAAAATTTGATACAAAGTTCATCGAGCGTGCTAAACCGCAGTTCAGCAGTAAACTCATTTTATAAAGTAAGCTATTTGATGCAGTCCAAAAAGTGCCAGTTCCGGGACCCGCTAAACCATCAAAAAAACCTAAGCTTAATCCTTGCAACCATTGTTTTATTGTTGTTGCTCTATTAAGTGGTGGAAGATTATCGTGCTCTACCGTACTTAAATTGCCAAATAAGCTATAACAAGCGACTAAAATAATAACGATAGGTAATAGTTTGTTTAAAAATCCAATACTCAGGTAGTCAACAATCAGTGTGCCAATTAAAGCGCCAATGGCGGTTGCTATAATTGATGCTGCCCAGAATTGAGGATTAAATAATTGCTTACGGAAGTAAGTGACACTGGCAGTGAGTGAGCCAAAACTGGCAGCAAGTTTATTGGTGCCGAGTGTTAAATGAGGAGGAAGGCCTGCGGTTAACAGTGCTGGTACAGTTAACATACCTCCGCCACCGGCTATTGCGTCTATAAAGCCTGCGGCAAGTGCTACGGCACAAAGCAGTGCCCAAGTTGTTGGGTCTAGTGCAAGTTCAAACATTAATAATCTATTTGTCTTTTAAAGGGTGGTAATGTGTCAAGCATGGCTTTGCCATATCGCTTGGTCACTAAACGACGATCGAGGATAGTAATGCGCCCTTGATCGTTCTCTTTACGCAGCAGTCTACCACAGCTTTGCACTAATTTCTTAGCCGCATCAGGCACTGTGATAGATAAAAATGGATTGCCGCCTTTACTTTGCACAAATTCAGCTTGTGCTTCTTCAATCGGCGATGTAGGCACTGCGAATGGAATTTTAGTGATCACTAAATTCTCAAGATATTTACCCGGTAAGTCGAGTCCTTCGGATAAGCTTTGGGTGCCAAATAAAATACTCCCTTTGCCCGCATCTATATTTTTTGTATGTTGTTTTAACAGTGCTTCGCGCGACATTTCACCTTGCACTAAAATATCAAGATTTTTAGCGCGCAACTCTTTGACTACGTGATCCATTTGCCAATAAGACGCAAACAATACTAAGTTAGCTTGTTGTTTATTTAAATGATTGGGTAATACCTTAGCTAAATGATCACTAAACTCTTTATGAGTTGGCTCTATACTTGAGGTTGGAATATGTAAAGTGGCTTGATTAGGATAATTAAACGGAGAAGGGACTTTTAAGTATTTTACGCCTTCTTCTTTTGCAAGGCCACTTTCATAAGCAAAATGATCAAATGAACCAAGCGCAGTCAGGGTCGCTGAGCATAAAATTGCACCGGCACATTGTCGCCACAGTTTATCTTTTAAATAGTAGCCAACTTCAATAGGGCAATCACTTAGCAAGTGGTCATGATGGTTTTTGTATTCTAAACGCTTTATCCAACGTGCATGTGGTGTACCTTCACCCTTGGTAGCGTAGCTATACCACAGTTTGTTTAGTTGCTCTAAACGATGAATGTAATGACCGCTTTCAGCCAAAATTGGATCTGCAATATAGGGTTTAATATCACCATCACTGACATCTTGTACTATTGTGTCGTGCATTTTGTTTAAACAACGCAGAGCATCTAAGGTGGCTTCGCTGATATCTTTTGCTTTATTGTGTAATGATTCGGGGATTTCGCCATGTTCAAAACGGTAAGTATCATCTTTAGAGTAGTTAAAATTGGCATTGTCTAAGATATCTCGCACGACTTTTAAATCTTTATTGGCATCATTAATACTGTCACAAAGCTTAAAGTTTTGCCCAATCGCTTTTTGTCCTACTAATACTTTGGCCATTTTACCGCTAAACTTTACTAATTTATCAAGCCAATCAATAGTGCCTTTAATGGTTGCTGCGGCAGATGAAAAGTCGCGGGTAATATGGGCAAGGTGATGGGCTTCATCTATTACATAAATACTATTATCTGGCTCGGGTAAAATTTTACCACCGCCTAAATCTAAATCGGCTAGCAGTAAAGAGTGATTAATAACTAATACATCCATTTGCATTAAACGTTGGCGAGCAAGTTGAAAAGGGCAGGTTTGGTGTGCTTTCATTTGTCGTTGACAAGCATGTTTATCGCAAGCAATTAATCCCCAGACTCGGTCGGGGATTGTATCAGCCCAGCTGTCTCGATCGCCTTGCCATTTTTTATTCGTATAGGCGTCATAGAGCTGTTTTAAACACTTTGCTTCCATGCTACTCAATGGCGATGTAAGTGTAGGCATAAACTCCATTTGTGTTTGGCTATCACCATTTACAGCATTGTGGAGCTTATGTGCACATATATAGCGTTGGCGTCCTTTTACTAAATCAAACTTAAAATCGAGGCCTGAATGCGTTTTAAAAAACGGCAGCTCTTTATTGATCAGTTGCTCTTGCAATGCGACGGTTGCTGTTGAAATAACAAGTTTCTTTTTTTGGGCAAGGGCTAAAGGTAACGCGCCTAAACAATAAGCCAACGATTTACCCGTACC
Source organism: Pseudoalteromonas arctica (assembly GCF_012927645.1). Lineage (GTDB taxonomy): Bacteria > Pseudomonadota > Gammaproteobacteria > Enterobacterales > Alteromonadaceae > Pseudoalteromonas > Pseudoalteromonas arctica_A. Next base: position 190,836 of record NZ_JABBMT010000005.1, read on the forward strand.
AGTGCCTGCTTCAATAACGCAGATCCGCTGTTTTTTGTGGTACTCGCCCGCCAGTGTTTTTGCAATTTCGGCTACTAAGTAATTTTGGCTGCTGCGAGGACGATAATCAGTGAGGTTATCAGCCACATGCTTATGAATTTTTCGAATTGTGGCTTTTAATGGATCAGAAAGCATGGGTGAATAGCCTAAAGTATGTATATAATTACAGTGCTGTATATTAATTGGGATCGAACATTGACACAAGCTATCTATCAAGGCTTTATACTTTCTAGGCAACAATATGCTGCTAATAAGTATAGCCGCCATAGCGGGATCACCCTATGTTATTGGTTAAGCTCTGATCACGGTCCGATAAAAGTGTTAGTGCCAAATCAGCAAGCGGTATTTTTTATTCCAATAAAACAACGTGTTTTAGCTGTTCAGTTGCTATTAACGCACAATATTAATGTCGAATTTAAAGATGTTGCTATTAAACATTTTAGTGGTGAACAATGCATCGCCTGCTATTTTTCAAGTACCCAAGCGTTTTACCAAGCAAAGCAGCTTTTTGAAAACCAACCCCTAGAAAACCAGATCACAGTATATGAAGGTGATGTACGCCACAGCGATCGCTTTTTAATGGAGCGTTTTATTCGCGGTGGTGTATGGGTCACTGGTGATGTTACTCAGCAAACTGGTTTTATCCAAATTAACAATGCCCAGCTAAAAGCCGCCGATTCGTATACACCACGTTTTAAAACGCTGTCATTGGATGTTGAGTGCAGTGGTGAAGGCGTGTTGTTTTCAGTGGGCTTAGTAGGTGAGGGGATTGATTGCGTTATTATGGTTGGCGAGCCACAACACAGTGAACAGACGATTTATTGGTGCCATGACGAAATAGATTTATTAAATCAGCTACAAACCCTGCTACAGCGAGTCGATCCAGACATTATTATTGGGTGGAACGTCATTGAATTTGATTTTAATGTACTTAATCGGCGCGCGGATGCCCTTGGTGTTAAATTATTATTGGGTCGAGGTAATGGGCCGCTACAAATTAGAGAAGGGCATTTCACTCGTTTAACTCTGCCAGGTCGCTGCGTTATCGATGGCATAGATACGCTAAAAAATGCTACCTATCATTTTGATAGTTTCTCACTGGCGAATGTGAGCCATAAAGTACTTGGTGAAAAAAAGCTAATTCAAAGTGATAATCGGCTTAGTGAAATTGTTCGCCAATTTAATGAAGATAAGCTCTCGCTAGCGGCGTATAACCGTCAAGATTGCGTGTTAGTTAATCGTATTTTTGCAAAGTTAAAACTTATTGAATTTGCAATAGTTCGTACACAATTAACAGGATTAGAGTTAGAACGAATGGGTGGCTCAGTGGCTGCTTTTACTAACTTATATTTACCATTATTACATCGCAGTGGTTATGTTGCCCCGAATCTAGGCGATCATGGCTTATCATTTGAAAGCCCAGGTGGTTTTGTGATGGAGTCAATCCCCGGGCTGTATAAAAATGTCATTGTGCTGGATTTTAAAAGCTTATATCCATCAATTATGCAAACGTTTTGTATTGATCCGCTCGGGCTAATTCACGGCCTAGAGGAGCCTGAAAACGCGATTGCAGGTTTTAAAGACGCTGTTTTTTCTCGCACGGAGCATCACCTGCCTAATTTAATAAAAAAGCTAGCTTCATCAAGGCAACACGCAAAAAACACTGGTCAACTCATGCTGTCGCAGGCTATAAAAATCATCATGAACAGTTTATATGGCGTATTAGGCTCAAAGGGGTGTCGTTTTTACGATCCACGTTTATCAAGCTCCATAACTTTACGTGGTCATGAAATAATGCAAACTACACGACAATGGATTGAAGAGCTTGGTTACACCGTTATTTATGGTGATACCGATTCAACATTTGTGAGCTTACCGGACGAACTTGCTCCAGATAACTGCAAAGAAATCGGCAAGCAATTAGCTAAAGCTATTAATGAAAAATGGCAACAAACAATAGAGCAGCGCTTTGCGACACAAAGTTATTTAGAAATAGAATTTGAAACACTTTATAGTCCATTCTTTATGCCGACTATCCGAGGCAAAACCACTGGTTCAAAAAAACGTTATGTTGGCCAGATACAAGGAAAAGATAAAAAAGAGCTCGTTTTCAAAGGTATGGAAACTGTGAGAAGTGACTGGACAGAATTAGCGCATGAGTTTCAAACCGAATTGTTTACTACTTTGTTTCAAGATAATTTTAATGTTGAAATGCTAACACCCATTATTGAAAGTTACATTACGCGTTTGTATGCTGGGGAATTTGACGACAAGCTCGTATACAGAAAAAAACTCGGTCAACACTTGGCTGATTACCAAAAAAATATCCCACCTCAAGTTCAAGCTGTCAAAAAATACCAAGTAACTCACCCTGAATTTGTTATTAACAAAGGTCAAGTTGTTGAATATGTGTACACCCATGTTGGTGCCGAGCTCTATGCAAACGTACAGCAAAACCAGGCAGATCAAAAATTTGATTATGCAATTTATGTCGAGAAACAACTCAAGCCAATAGCACAAATGATCCTTCTTCCCTTGAAAAAAGATTTCAACTTGTCCAATAAAGCACAATTACAACTCCTTTAGATAGTTCCAAATATTGGTATTATAATTTGCAGTTAAACTGACAAGGAGCTAATTTAGCTTTAAACACTCCCCTTGAAATCGCTTTCCACCTCAAACATTGAATAGTATTCGTTGGTATTTTAGAGCCTACGGTTCTGACAGGGTTATCCAATGGATGATATTGTTAATTTGTTTGTATTAACCACTATATAAAATGTAAATAATAATTTAATGCTGAATAAAAACAATGTGTTACAGTATTCTATTGTTGTGTCTTTTTGTTTTTAAACTGTAAATATTCCGATTTCAAAGTTAAATAAAAGTTGACCTTTGGCTGCTTGTGGTATTAATATCGCTTTGCTTCATTAGGCACTTAGTGTCATAGATGGTCACTTAGAGCTCTATTTCTAGCAATTAAAACTAATAAAATCATATATAAATATGACCAGGGAGAATCACATGTTAAATAATAAAGTTTCAAAAGCAGTTCGCTTAGCGATTGCTTTTGGTGCAACATCAACAGCAGTATTTTCAGCAAGCTCAACTGCTGCTGAAGAAGGCGTAGAAAAAGTTGAACGTATTCAAGTTACAGGTTCACGTATTCGTTCTACAGACCTTGAAACTGCACAGCCAATCCAAACAATTAGTCGTGAGGATATCGCGAATCAAGGTTTTACTTCAGTAATTGACCTTCTTGAAAATATGTCTGCGGCAGGTTCGCCACCAATCAGCCGTTCAGAACCTCTTCTTTCTGGCGAGAATGTAGGGGGAAATTATGTTAATCTCCGTAATCTGGGTACAGGCAGAACTTTAGTACTTATTAATGGTAAGCGTTTAGGTATTACGACCTCTGGATACCAAGATTTATCAGCTATTCCTATGGGAATGGTTGAACGTATTGATGTATTAAAAGATGGTGCATCAGCTATGTATGGCTCAGATGCAATGGCTGGTGTTGTAAATATTATAACTCGCAAGAACTTTGAAGGCCTTGAATTCACTGTTTATGGTGCTGAATACGATGAAGGCGATGGCGAGAAAAAAAATATTAGTATGGTTACCGGCATCTCAGGTGACCGCGGCTCTATAACGGTAGGCGCTGAATGGCGTGATGAAGGTGATGTTTGGGCTAAAGACCGTTCGTTCTCTGAGGTTTCATATCCTGGATATGATATTCCAAATAACCGTACTTTAGTTGGTCAATATGGTCGTTTTAACTATAACGATCAATGGTATGTTGCCAAACGTCCAGGCAATGCAAGTTCATTTGATGATTTTGAACCACAAACTTATGAAAATGGATCGAGTAATTCTAGTGAGCAAATGCATTTAGAAACACCTCTTAGTGCACGTTCGCTTTATATTAGTTCAAACTATGCGCTAACTGATGACATTAACTTTACCAGTGATATCGGTTATAGTGAACGTCAAGCAAAACGTCAAATTGCAGGTTACCCATATCAATCTGCTTCGGATGGTATTGCACTAAGTGGTGATAGTTACTTTAACCCTGTTGGTGAAGATGTACCATTTACCCGTCGTGGTTGGGAAGTTCCTCGTACAACAGAGAGTAGTCAAGATACATTACGCTTTACAGCCGCACTTGAAGGCTCTTTTGAATTAGCCGATCGTTATTTTGACTGGGATGTAGGTGGTGTTTATAGTAAAAGCTCTACAATTCAAGTTGATAATGGTAATCTTTATAAGCCAGCGATTGCCGCTGCAACAGGGCCGTCATTTTTAAATGCTGCAGGTCAAGTACAATGTGGTACAGAAGATGCTCCTATTTCTTCAGCTGAATGTACGCCGTGGAACCCATTAGCAGGCTTTGGTGCTGGGCCAGTAGAAAACTCTCTTGCAGATCCAAATGTACAAGATTTTCTATACCCAACTCTTCATTATCGTGGTGAAACACAAACAGCCATGTATTTTGCAAATATCAGTGGTTTAATTGCTGAGTTACCTGCGGGTGGTTTAACCTTCGCTCTTGGCGGTGAATACCGTAAAGAAACAGGGCAATACAATCCTGATGCGCTTGCTCAGTTAGGTGAAAGTACGACGCTTGCGTCTGGTGCAACAGGTGGTAAATACGATGTAACAGAAGCGTATGGTGAATTAAATATTCCTATTTTATCTGATGTAGCTGGTGCAAAGTCGTTAAGTGTTAATTTAGCAACACGTTATTCTGATTACAGTACTTTTGGTGATACAACTAATAGTAAAGTAGGCATTGAATGGCGACCAATTGATGATTTATTAGTTCGTGGTACTTGGTCTGAAGGCTTCCGAGCTCCTACGATAAGTGATTTATATGGCGGTAGCTCACAAACATTTACTACAGGGTTTATAGATCCTTGTGATTCTGTCTATGGTTCAGCTGCTGGTTCAGCGCGTTGTTTACAAGATGTTCCAAGCGATTATCGTCAGTTACAGCAAGGTTTTGTTCCAACAACCGGACCTGCTGCGCAAACACCGGTTCCATTTAACAGTGGTTCAAATGAGTTTTTACAGCCAGAAGAATCAACCAGTAAAACAATTGGTTTTGTATACAATCCAAGCTATGTTGAAAATTTAGATATTATTCTTGACTGGTGGAGTATTAAAATCACTGATACGGTTGTATCTGATTCACCAAATGAAATTTTAAAAGATTGTTATATTGGTGGTGATGAATCACGTTGTGCTATGTTCTCGCGTGATCCAAGTAACTCTATCGTTAATGACTTAACTTACGGTACTCGTAATGCAGGCTTTACTGAAACATCAGGTATTGATCTTGCTGTAGCTTATGCATTTGAAACTGAGTTTGGTGATTTTAGAGCTACTATGGATAGCACTTATTTACTTAAATATGATTCAAAATCAACAAATGAGCCAGAAACTAAAGTAATATCTGATGTTGGTCATGGAGATGTTTTCAGAACTCGCTCGAGCTTGGGTCTTAATTGGTCATATGGTGACTTTAGTGCAAACTGGGGTATCCGTTATTTCTCATCAATGCGTGAAGATTGTTACTTTGAGGATAAATGTAGTGACCCAGAGTTCAAGCGTGATTGGACTAATGGCATCGTAACACCGAAAAACAAAGTAGGTTCTACAACCTTTAATGATTTACAGCTAACTTACAATACGCCTTGGGAATCAAAATTATCAATAGGCGCAAACAACGTCTTTGATAAGCAAGGCCCAATTATGTATTCTGGACCTAGCTCAACCTACTCTTACTACGGTGGCTTTGATATTGGTCGTCAGTTGTACTTCCGTTATACCCAAAGCTTCTAATTTAAATTAGTAAAATAACTATAATAAACCCACTGATTTTTCAGTGGGTTTTTATTTTTTACAGGCAATTAATGACATTAGTTACTTAGTAATTTCTCTTTAGTCAAATTAACTAAAAGTGTTTTAGATCTGTTGTTCCGCCCCCCTAATTTGAATTAAACTCGCTCATTAAATAGCCACTTGATTTACTTTTGTAAATAAAATCTTGACGCAGAACCCTAGGTTTGATCTATTACTCTCTTTTGAGAGCCTAATTTTATGCCTGTTCCTTCTTCTAAAATACTTGACCATCACGGACTTGTTGCTGCCTTTTGTCACGACCTAGGATTTGCCGACATTATTGATAGTGCCTTAAGCGGCGCTGCGCCTGAGCGTAAAATCAGTTGTGGTCAATTGGTGACGGCAATGGTGTTGA
>NZ_JABBMT010000088.1 GCF_012927645.1 Pseudoalteromonas arctica
GCATTAAAACCAAGGGTATTTATTTAATCCCATTTGTTGGCGGGCTTGCCGTGAGCGACGATAAAATTACTACTCGTTGGCAAGATGTGGTGATTTCTTTAATGGGACCCGCGTTTGGTCTAATCACTTCAGTACTTGGGGTGGTACTTTATTACGCCACCGAGATGGAAGTTTTTGCAGGTGTCGCGGTGCTCAGCGCGTTACTTAATTTGTTCAACTTATTACCTATTCTACCGCTCGATGGTGGTCATGTACTAAAGAGTATAAGCTTTTCAATGCGTTCATGGATTGGATTAAGCATGTGTATTTTAGGCGTGTTGTTTGGCTTATGGCTAAGCTACACCTTTGGTTTAATGCTATTAGTGTTCTTCTTATTTATCGGCGCATTGGAAATTGCTTTTGAATGGCGCGGCCGACATTACTCACATTTATTGCCATTGGATAAATACGGCCAAGGTTTCTCGGCAGTGATGTATACATTGGTTGTTATAGGCCATGTCGCAGTGATGATGCACTTTGCTGACTCTGAAAATCCGATTTTAAGCTTGCCGATGAAAATTTTATCGAGTTAGCAATAATAACAGTGTGTTAGCTTGATATTTGCTCGTCACGCTGTTTTTTACACTGCTGTTGTTGTTATTTTAAGTTTTTGTGATTTTATTATTGATTTTTTATATCTTAAAAGATACTTTCCTGATATCGGTAATTTGTTGAGGGAATATTCAAGAAATGTTATTTAGAAAGGAAGCTGTCGCTCAGCAAAGTGAGCGTTTGACGGGGGCTATCACTCTCGCACAACCGCTATCAATAAAATTAACTGTGTTTATTCTGGCTTGTGTGGCTATCGCAGTTATTACCTTCTTATTCACTGCTCAATACTCTCGTAAAGAAACTGTGCGCGGTTTTTTA
>NZ_JABBMT010000059.1 GCF_012927645.1 Pseudoalteromonas arctica
TTTTGATAAAGCATGTTGTTGGCAAAACTCAGTAATAGTTAAATCGCTGGCTTGTTGTTCTTCGATAATGTTACGCCATTGTTCAAGGCTGCGTGTTTTTCTCATGGCTATCTCCTCATTGAAATTCAGAAATAGCTTAATCGGTTTGACGAGTTACTGGCAGGTGCACTTTGCTAGACGCTTACTGTCTTTAGTTCACTATGTGGGTGGTGTATTAAACGTAGATGTAAACCAGCACTGAGAGAATTACCCACGAACGTCGTGTTTTTGGGGTTATTGGGAATGCTTGTTACATTAGTTCTCATTTATACTGTTCTATTGATGTTAGCTCGGGTAATTTTTAGAAATCTTGGGGTGTAATCGGGCATATAACAAAGCAAATTAAAAAGGGCGGACAAAAATCAGTTGGCTTTGTTCGTACCTCACAAATTATAGCCAACTAATTTTTGCCGTTTATTTACGGCGTTAGGTTTTTTGGCGGTTCATCCGCATTAATCATATTTTTATACTTTTAGAGGTGCATATGGCGGGTGGCGCGTTCGGACATGACTATAAAATGGAGTGGGTTGAAAATGAAAGACTCAGGCAAGATAACTCCACAATAAATTGGATTTATATTGGAGTTGATACTGATCGCGATGCCATGGCAAAAATAGGATTAACGACTGGCTCTCTTGGTACAAGGTCAAACGGAACTCAGAACCCTTTCTATGCTCTTCTTTGTGCTTTTAAAATAAAAGAAGGAGTGAATGCTGATAGAGTTGCCTTCATAGAAGATTCTGTGAAAAAATTTCTAAGTGGTTCGTACCAGTGCATACCTCATAAAATCTCAGGCCGACTTTCTGAATGGTTTTATGTTACTCCCATGGAAATGAGGGAACGTGTTAACGATTTTTTATACGAAAATTTTAGTTCGGAAATGTATTGCTATCATTGCAATGTACGAGACATCGGTGTCATCTACGCTTGGGAAAACCCTGAATTTCTTCAAGGTCGTTCACGCCCTCGATATCAAGTAAATGATTTAAGCTCTCCCCCAGTAGATCCCAATTGCTATATGCCTGGCGGTTGCGGTGAAGATTGTGATTGTTGGGATTGATTGTTTTTAAGTAGGCAAGCCAAAACCTAACAAGCGCTTTAAACGGAACAAAAACAGTTGGTTAGGTTCCGCTTCGCTCCACATTATAACCAACAATTTTTGTCCGCTTAAGCGGGCGTTGAACTAAGCCGCTACGCGGAGCTAGCAACCTCCAGCATAATTGCCACACTTGTCATTGGGACTTCCCCCATTTACCGGAGAAAACCAATGACCCCATTAAGGCAACGCGTCATAGACGAGATCCGTTTAAGAGGCTACTCACCACGTACCGAAGAATCTTATATAAATGCACTCGCTCAGTTAGCTAATTACTACGATAAATCGCCTGACTTAATTAATAAGGAAGAGCTTGAGGCGTATTTTAGGTATGTAAACCTAACACAGCACTTGTCGCGTGCAACGATTGCAGTAAAACTCAATGCCGTTAATTTTTTATATAAATATGTACTACAGCGCTCATTCAGCATTGATATTGTATTGCCTAAAAAAGCACACAAAATACCGATACTGCTAACACGGGAAGAGGTTCATCGCCTGTTTTTAAATACGGTATCTGCACAACAAAAAGTCATGCTTTGTATTTGCTATGGCTGTGGACTCAGAATAAGTGAATTACTGAATTTACGAGTAGTTGATATTGAATTTAGCCAAGACTGCCTATGGGTTAGAGCAGGAAAAGGCAATAAAGACCGTCGTGTCATATTACCTAAAAGCGCAGCAAGGCGATTAAACGCTTATATAGCAGGCTTTTCCCTTGGCAGTATACTGTTTTGTACTAATTGGGATAAAGAGAAAGCGATAGATGCAAAAACGTTTAGTCCTGGATTAAAACGTGCGGTAGCACGGGCTGACATTGCAAAAAATGTATCCGCGCATAGTTTGCGTCACGCTTATGCTACACATCAAATTGAAGCAGGTATGGCGCTTCACCAGTTACAAAAGCAGTTGGGACATACGAGTATTCGTACGACAGAGCGTTATTTGCACTGGTTGCCAGAGATGGCACATAGTAGCCATGATTTAATGGCTGCGTGGGAGGAGGATTAAGATGGCAACGACGCATCATGTTGCAGATGTCTTAGCGCAACATCTCAGTAACTATAAAAAAGTCCATGCATTAACCTATCAACAACAGCGAGTGTGTCAGCACATACAGGACTGTCGAACCGTAAAGTTAGGTGCTCAGCAGTGGCAGTGTGATAGCTGCGAGCATAATAAAACAGTGTACTGCGCATGTAGAGATAGACACTGTCCTCAGTGCCAAGGGCATGTTAGCGAGCAATGGAGTGAACAACAAAGTAAAGATGTTATCAATGCGCCTTATTTTCATCTGGTATTTACACTCCCTCATGAACTAAATGGATTAGCAAGGCAATATCCGCGTGAGATTTACAGTTGTTTATTTCATGCTGTATGGCAAACACTCAGTCAGTTTGCGCAGCGTAAAAAACAGTTACAAGGCACGTTAGGAATGACTGCGGTGTTACATACATGGGGGCAAAGCCTTGCTCAACATATTCATTTGCACTGTTTAATTCCAGGTGGCGTATTAACATCGTCAGGTGAGTGGCACGGTGTTAAAAAGCCGTATTTATTTGCAGTAAAAGCCTTAGCAACCGTGTTTAGAGCAAAAATGCTAGCAGCCATTAGGGCACATAAACTAACGATACCTCAAAGCGAATTGCTCATTAAAAAATCATGGTGCGTACACAGCAAAGTGAATTTGACCGACCCGAAAACGGTGTTGAAATACCTTGGGCGCTACACACGTAAAGGCATGTTGCATGAAGGACGACTCAAGCAGGTAACAAAAGAAAGTGTCACGTTTAGCTATAAAGACTACCGAGACAGCAAAATAAAGCGCATGACATTAACGGGCATAGAATTTATCAGGCGCTATTTACTGCATGTGCTCCCAAGTGGATTTATGCGAATACGACACTACGGTTTTTTAGCCAGTGCGTGTAGAGCCAAAAAGCGTAAAAATGAAATAAATAAACAGTAATTAACACGTCTAGTGGTAAATAGATGTCCAATAAAACTGCAATCAACAACTTCCCTAAAAAAGAGAATTCCTATAGCATTAAGCATACCAATAAAAATGTTGAGTGAGGAGTATGCTTCGTTCAACAAGGTATTTATACGATACAAACAACGTAACGTATAAATACTAAGACGTTAGGGTTTTACTCGTCCTAATCCTATCAACGTCAATTCACAGGACGTGGAGATAAAAAATGAAAAAACTAATAAATCTTGCTCTTATAATTATCGCCTTTTCAATATCGAGTTTAGCTTTGGCAAATAGTCAGCTGTATGCAGACTTAACTGACGCCACGGTCAAAATAGTAGATGATGGAAATATTGTACATGAAGTCAGCCTACTTCTTTTAGATAATAAAAAATCGACTGTTACATTTCTTGATGATATTACTAAAGAACCTATTTCGAAGCTGCATGTCACCAGTCATAAAGAAAACTTAAAAAAGAAGGGCTTAATATCTATTGAAATAGAATACTTGTCTTTCCATAATAATGTATGGGTTTCGAAATCTAACTCATCAATCTTGAATGAAGCTGGCGCAGAAGGCATTATTTCAATTTTCTCAAATGAAAATAGCTTAGATATGATTGTCACGGCATATTCAAGAGATAATGAAATATTTAAAACTGATCCTAGGATTATAAATATAAGTGATTACGAATCAAAAAAACAGACGTTGGTAAATGATTTGGTTATCCAGCCAATGGCAAGGAAAAGATGTTGTACTTCGAAATGTGGAGACGGTTCAGGTCGCATATTAAAATGTTGCGGCTCCGTGAGTTGTGGCGGCTGTGGAACTAGTTGTTCAACTGATGACCTTTAGTAAGTCTTTGTAAATATGATTGTAATGCTAGTATCATAGAAAATGATTGGGTTCTATTGTTTAGGGGCATTACTCCTGATGGTAACCCAATTAGTATTAGATATGATATGGGTTTAAAGTGTAATAAAAACCTCATACCTTAGTTCTTAAGGAACGTTGATCGCGTAACTTCCTATTGTAAAACGGCAAATGTACAGGGGTCCATTTTTCTTCCAGCGTACTGTTAATTCAAGTGGTTGGCTTGCGAATTTCTCGAGTAACGTTTTGAGTTTAATATTCTTTTCTTTGAGTTCTATACCCGCGCAATAAGCTGATGTAACGATTGGGTTGATGTTTTTATTTGCTCTGACCAAAAAGTAGCCGCCATCTTGAGATACTTGCTCAAAATAATCTAAATCAAAATACCCTGCATCAGCAAGTAATAATGTATCTTTAAGTGTGTGACTACCCGGTAAAAAGTCTCGCTCTGTTTCAACATCAGGGCGGACGTCTATTTCACAAGGCTGTTCGTTAAATAGGTCAT
>NZ_JABBMT010000060.1 GCF_012927645.1 Pseudoalteromonas arctica
TGATAGCTGATAGCTGATAGCTGATAGCTGATAGCTGATAGCTGATAGCTGATAGCTGATAGCTGATAGCTGATAGCTGATAGCTGATAGCTGATAGCTGATAGCTGATAGCTGATAGCTGATAGCTGATAGCTCCCCCACTTTTTATAAGCTATAATTCATGAAATTTTAACAATTAAAGAGCTTAAATAGCTTTTTAATTTTGAATCAACAGTACAAAAAAGGAACTTGTTGTGGATAGTTACATCCGGTCTATTTTGAAAGCTTCTCGCGCTAAAAAGCGTGCTATCACCTTATTTATTGATTCACTTTTTATCGCTGCCGCATTTTGGCTTGCACTTATTGTGCGTTTAGACAGCCTCGCGCCATTTAGTGAGCTCGGTAATTGGCTGCTGTTAGCAATATTAATACCTACCGGTTTAATTGCATTTATCAATCTTGGGTTATATCGTGCTGTACTCAGGTACATGAATTCGCAGGCGCTTTGGGCTATTGTGCTTGGTACTGTTATTACCACAGTCGCATTGGTGCTGCTGTCGTTTTTTGTTGGTGTGAGCATACCGCGAACCATGCCATTTATTTTTGCTTGGTTATGTTTATTAACTGTGGGTGGCTCACGTATTTTAGTACGTGCGATGATAGGTAAAATGGCTACGGTGAATAAAGAGTCGGTTATTATTTATGGGGCAGGCTCTGCAGGTAGGCAATTAGCAACCGCACTCGGTGCGGGGCCTGAGTATTATGTACGCGCATTTATAGATGATGACGAAACTAAACAAGGCTCGATAATTCAAGGTATACCGGTAATTTGTTTTAAAGGTATTTATGAGCTTATTAATAAAGGTAAAGCCACTAAGGTATTGTTGGCATTACCCAGTGCCAGCCGCGCACGCCGTAAAGAAGTGTTAGCACAGCTTGAACCGCTTACTATTAAGGTACTTTCAATTCCTGGAATGGCTGATGTTGTTGAGGGTAAAGCTAAGCTCTCTGAGTTCAGAGATGTTGAAATTGAAGATTTATTAGGCCGAGACCCAGTTACCCCAAAATCAGAACTTATGGCTGCTAACATAACGGGTAAAACAGTAATGGTAAGTGGCGCAGGTGGCTCAATTGGGTCAGAATTATGTAGGCAAATTATTCGGCTACACCCTAAAAAATTGGTGCTGTTTGAAATTTCTGAGTTTGGTTTGTATTCTATTGAAAAAGAACTCAACGAATACATTACTAATAATCAACTTGAATTAGAATTGATACCAATCATGGGGTCGGTACAACGTATTAACCGGATTGAAACCGTAATGATGGCGTTTGGCGTACAAACGGTGTACCACGCTGCGGCCTATAAGCATGTACCTTTGGTTGAGCACAATGTAGTGGAGGGAGTACGTAATAATGTATTTGGCACTTACTACGCAGCGCAAGCTGCGGTAAATGCTAGGGTTGAAACTTTCGTATTAATATCTACAGATAAAGCAGTACGCCCAACCAATGTAATGGGCGCAACTAAGCGTATGGCTGAGCTGGTATTACAAGGTTTAGCGCAAACCAAGGGTAAAGAGCATCGTACACGTTTTTGCATGGTGCGTTTTGGTAATGTGCTTGGCTCATCTGGCTCAGTAGTGCCTTTATTTCGCCGGCAAATTAAAGAAGGTGGCCCACTTACCCTTACCCACCAAGATATCACCCGCTTTTTTATGACTATTCCAGAAGCCGCGCAATTGGTAATTCAGGCTGGCTCTATGGGTAAAGGTGGTGATGTATTTGTGCTCGATATGGGCGAATCGGTAAAAATAAAAGATTTAGCATCAAAAATGATCCGCCTATCTGGCTTTGAAGTGAAAGACAAAACTAACCCCCATGGTGACATCGAAATTTTATGCACCGGCCTTCGCCCTGGTGAAAAACTATATGAAGAGTTACTTATTGGCGATAACGTAGGCGAAACTACCCATGAGCGTATAATGACCGCGAGCGAAGTTATGCTACCGTTTGCTGAGCTAAATGTATTTTTAGAAGCGTTAGATATTGCGTGCCATAACTTTGACCACGAAACAATTCGCCAGTTATTACTTGATGCTCCAACAGGTTTTAACCCAACTGATGGTATTTGTGATTTGGTATGGAATGCTAAAAAGCTATTACCAGATGACGGTAAGCAAAAAGTAGTGAATATTAAGAGTTAGCGAGGGTAAAGGTTGGAAGTGATAGGTGCGAGGAAAGTGACTAGGTTCTAGGCCACAGAGATCACGAAGAGCACAGAGGAAAGGTTAAAGAATTAGGGGTTAGAGAAGTGACTAGGATTAAAGAGCTAATAGATTTATTTTTTGGTCTTAACTCGGTGTAGCGCGAAGCGCCTCGGTGGTAAAAATGGTTTTAAGTGATTTATTCACCACAGAGATCACGAAGAGCACAGAGAAAGTAATAGTGATAATTCATTTTATTTTTCTTCTCGGTGTAGCGCGAAGCGCCTCGGTGCCCTCGGTGGTAAAAATGGTTTTAAGTGATTTATTTACCCCCACAGAGAGCACAGAGTTCACAGAGGAAAGGTTAAAGAATTAGGGGTTAGAGAAGTGACTAGGCACTTGTTTTAAAATTGTCTTCTCGGTGTAGCGCGAAGCCTCTCGGTGCCCTCGGTGGTAAATACTGTTTAACTCACTACAGAGGCAAAGAGGAGAATAAAGTTAAGGAAAGCTATGGAAGCAGATTTTTTAACACAAAAAGTAATCGGTTGTGCTATTGAAGTTCATAGGCAGCTTGGGCCAGGCTTATTAGAGTCAAGTTATGAGAGTTGCCTAATATATGAACTGCAACAAATATGTATAAACGCTGTAAGTCAAGTTGAACTTCCTATCCGTTATAAAGAAATCAAGATAGATGCAGGGTACAGGTTAGATATATTAATTCCTGACCAACTTGTAATAGAATTGAAAGCTGTTGATAAGCTTGCACCGATTCATTCAGCTCAATTGATTACTTATTTAAAATTAAGTGGTATCAAAACCGGTTTGTTAATTAACTTTAATGTGACAAAATTAGTTGATGGTATTAAACGTATTAGTGTTTAGTAAAAATAAGTTTACCCATAAGAATAGTTAATTTTACTTGTATTTCCTCGGTGCAGCGCGAAGCGCCTCGGTGCCCTCGGTGGTAAAAGTGATTTATTCACCACAGAGAACACTGAGATCACAGAGGAAAAGGTTAAAGAATTAGGGGTTAGAGAAGTGACTAGGCACTAGTTTTAACGTTTTCTTCTCGGTGTAGCGCGAAGCGCCTCGGTGCCCTCGGTGGTAAAATTGTTTTAAGTGATTTATTTACCACAGAGAGCACAGAGTTCACAGAGGAAAGGTTAAAGAATTAGGGGTTAGAGAAGTGACTAGGCACTTGTTTTAAAATTGTCTTCTCGGTGTAGCGCGAAGCCTCTCGGTGCCCTCGGTGGTAAATACTGTTTAACTCACTACAGAGGCAAAGAGGAGAATAAAGTTAAGGAAAGCTATGGAAGCAGATTTTTTAACACAAAAAGTAATCGGTTGTGCTATTGAAGTTCATAGGCAGCTTGGGCCAGGCTTATTAGAGTCAAGTTATGAGAGTTGCCTAATATATGAACTGCAACAAATATGTATAAACGCTGTAAGTCAAGTTGAACTTCCTATCCGTTATAAAGAAATCAAGATAGATGCAGGGTACAGGTTAGATATATTAATTCCTGACCAACTTGTAATAGAATTGAAAGCTGTTGATAAGCTTGCACCGATTCATTCAGCTCAATTGATTACTTATTTAAAATTAAGTGGTATCAAAACCGGTTTGTTAATTAATTTTAATGTGACAAAATTAGTTGATGGTATTAAACGTATTAGTGTTTAGTAAAAATAAGTTTACCCAGAAGAATAGTTAATTTTACTTGTATTTCCTCGGTGCAGCGCGAAGCGCCTCGGTGCCCTCGGTGGTAAAAGTGATTTATTCACCACAGAGAACACTGAGATCATAGAGGAAAAGATTAAAGAATTAGAGGTTAGCGAAGTAACTAGGCACTTGTTTTAAAATTGTCTTCTCGGTGTAGCGCGAAGCGCCTCGGTGCCCTCGGTGGTAAAAATGGTTTTAAGTGATTTATTTATCGCCACAGAGAGCACAGAGTTCACAGAGGAAAGGT
>NZ_JABBMT010000061.1 GCF_012927645.1 Pseudoalteromonas arctica
GCTTTTAATTGATTTGAAACTTGGTTAATCTGCATGTGAACTCTGTTTTTAGTCATTTTTTATTGGCGTAACTATTTGATCATTAACAGAGTTCAACTTCAAGTTTTCTTAAGATCCAACCTATGTATCTGCACTAAGTGTTCTAGGTGGTGTGGTTTGAAATAATCTGTGTGTTAAAAGCAACTGAGCACACTTATTCTCAACCACTAATGGCTGTAATGCTGAATTCATAATAAAAATACCTATGTCAAAAGTAATCAACATGGCAGGCAAGAAATGTAATTTTTTATGCCCGCCATATTAGCAAGCTATGTGCGGTCACCATACTTTCGAAGCCAAGTATCTAAAGTCGACTTTTCAAATAGTAGTTTGTTACCTAACTTAATACTTTCAGGCGAAAGCTTTTTAGCCAACTGCTGATCCCCCGCTTTTAAAGCGGCTTTACTTTTATTACGAATATTATAAATATGTTGAGTAGAACAGCTTAAATAAGCAGCTGCTTGTTGAGCGGTAATATATCCAGGCATAACAATCTCCAATACGTTAAAGAAGCGAAGAAATGCGCCACATAGATATGGCTTAATTGCATACACATACGTGTATGTACCTCGTTACGTATTGAAGGCAGCCCGTAAGCGCCTGTTTTTTTCACTGTGAAAGTGATAGGTAGAATGTTCTGAACTTAATTAAATAGAGAAATTTCTTCGCGTTGTTAATAAGCATATTACATATGCTTATTAACAAATTTAAATTACTTGGAGTTTGAAATCAAGCTTCTTTCGCTTTTCCGACAATAATATCATTCGAAGGAACTATGGTAGTAAAGCCTTGTAGTTTAATGACCGTATTAGCACCTATACCTCGAAATAGAATAGTTACATTATCGTACAAACCTTCTCCACTATTTGTCTTGCTCAAATATTTCACCCCATTGGATGACAAAAAATTGGTATGCCGTTTAGTTAATTGTATTACATTCTGCTCTGATCTAACTCCAATCAATTGCATTGACTGATTTAAAAAGCTACCTCTAGCTTCAATCATAAATAAGGGAACTAAATAAGCTAATAAAAATATGCCGAGTTTTACTTTTTTAGCCCAACCTTCTTTATAAACCTTTAATCTTGGCTTTGTATGTAGCATACCAAAAAGCATTCCCATTCCTAAGCTAGAAAAAAACATAGTGAAAGCCTTGTACGGGTCTTTAGCTATCATAGAGCTTATTAGAAGGAGGAAAATCACCCCAATTAAAGCAAAAATCGAGTAACTTCCACTTACTAAAGGAAAATCTATTTTTTTTATAATTACATTTCTCTTTTTAAGCTTAAAAACGATAGTTATCATCCAAATAATTAACGGCTGAACCCACCTTAAGAATGGTGAAATAGTTATCCCCGTAGATAAAAGAACTAGAAATATTAATGTGTAAACAAACGCAAATGCTAGTGAAGCAACGATAAAAAAGAGAGTATCACCTAGTGTTAGACCTGTTGGATAATAATCAATGTAACCACAATAAAATATAGTAATTACTGCTCCAAAAAAGATACATAATTGAAAGCAAAATTTGATAACTTGGCTGATTGAATTAATCGTATTCTCATACTTCCCAGTAAACATATATCCCCTTATTCGATCTAATTATTATCAATTAATACTGGTAAAAATTAATCATAAAAAAACTACGCAGCTTTTCAACTGCGTAGCCTGTATTTTGTGTAAAAACCCATCTAACAATTGCACTTAAAAAAGCAACTGTCAAAACTATTTGTAGAACTCACCACGGCTATGAGCGTCACGCGCTTCTTGCTCTGTGTAGCTATCGCCATAATGATCGACATTTCCAGTTCCATCATTGTATTCATCAATGAACTTATCCTGCTCAGACTTATCATCAACATCCAGCAAAATATCAACCGTAACGGCCCCTATAAACTTAACTGCTTTCCAGAACATTTGCTTCACTCGCTTCCATCTAAGTATTCCTTAGTATCGTGAACACATTAAAGCTAAGAAACTCTTAGTTTTCAAGTTAAGAATTAAATATAATGAAAACGAATGATGGGTCACCGTTTCCAAAACGGCTAAAAGAGGTAAGACTAGCAAAAGGACTTTCGCAAAAAAAACTAGGAATACTGGCGGGAATGGATCAGTTTGCGGCTTCGCCTAGAATGAATCAGTATGAAAAAGGCGTTCACTCACCCGACTTTCAAACAGTGCGGGCACTGGCTAAAGTCTTAGAAGTACCAACAGCATTTTTTTACTGCGAAGAGGATAATTTAGCCGCTATAATTCTTAATCATAAAACTTATAACGTTAATTGATAACATAAGGCTCTAGGTGTAGAATTAAATGTAGACGATTTATTCGAGGTGGTAATAATGAGTAAAGATAAGAAAAAAATCACAAAAAGTATGATTTTGAGATCTGTTGCTAGTTCAACTGCCATTGAAACTGGCGCAACAGTAAAAACAATAGAAAAAAGGTTAAAAGCAAATAAACTTAAATATGAGTCTCTTTCACTCGCTATTTAATTATATCTCTCACGAGCCTTTCAATGTGTTGATAATCTCTGTTTACACCCGCTTGAATTGACTTGATGTAGAAATCTTTATGCTCATCCCACAAGCTATAATCAAGCGTTCCTTTTCCAGCTTTGCTACACAAAAAGTCCATTAACAGACGGCTTACCCTGCCGTTACCCTCACGAAATGGGTGAATTAGAATAAACTCAACATGGCTCTGAGCTAAAAATGACACAAGCTCTTCATCGGTCATTTCTGGTAAGTTATTAAATCGAGATAAATACTCATCTTCAAATACGCTAATATGCCTTTCAATTTGCAAAGGTGACATAAACTGAAATCCACCTTTGCCCATATCAACGCTTCTTATTTTACCTGCCCACTCGTATACATTACCTAGCCATTGTCTGTGCCAATTAGCAACATTTTGAAAAGAAAAAACGTCATCTTCTGGCTCTGGCGTTGTAAATATTTTTTCATATAGTTTAACTAAAAGAATAGCCTCAACATCATCCATCTCTGCTGCATCAACAATCGCTAACTTGTTCGCTAAAACTAGTTTTTCAGACCCTAGTTGATATTGCGCTTCAATAGAATCAGTCTCGTATTTAGTCATTTAATTACGCCTGAAAATGATTAGTGTAAAAGTGCTTAACAACCAATGCAAGTAACCTTGGTGTAATAACTTTGCCAATTTATGTGATTGTTTAATAATTTAAAACCAATTTTAATAGAGGCATCATGAGCAATAGCCTCTCTTTAAACATTGGGGCTTCGCCCCTGTCCCCCGCTATGTCGAAGCCGAAAATCGGCTTACACATAGCGGGGGACAACACATTCATACTCTTATACGCAGGTTTTATTTGCAGATTGAAAAATATTTCTAAAGTGATAATCTTATTGCTACTGAAGCTCTAACGAGCCAGAAAAAAAACAGGCGCTATTCTGCTGCCTTCAACACGTAGTAACGAGATAAAAACTATCTTTTTAAAGGTAGTAACCAATCAAAAACGGCGCACTCCAGCTGCTGACAATACGTAGAAACGAGGTTAATAATCAGGCGAGATCAGTCCGAGCCTTTCGCATATGCGAAAAACAGGGGCGAATAGGCTTAAGTGCCGCTGAGCTTTATTGCCAGTCAATCTTACAACCTTAATACGACTGGAGTCATACCATGAAATTCGATGCCCTAATCGAAGTCCAAAAACTAAAATTTGAAAGTAAGTTAATCGCAGGAAGCCGAAAAAAAACATCTAAGCTTGATAAACATAAATTCGAGCTAATGACCTGGTCAACTAAATTCAGTCACCCTAGTTAAGCTACTTTTTCTAACTCATTAATTTTAAATTCAAAATCATTTGGGCTTTGATACCCTAAGTAGGAATGCAATCGGTTACTGTTGTACCACA
>NZ_JABBMT010000062.1 GCF_012927645.1 Pseudoalteromonas arctica
TGGAGTTTTTTTTATTTTCTCCACCATAGCATAAGGAGAGGTAAAGTAAATAACCTCCTCCTTTGGTTGTGTGAAAGACCGTAAATCTCTCCCCTTTAAACTCCATTTTCACCGTAAATCTCTCCCCTTTAAACTCCATTTTCACCGTAAATCTCTCCCCCTTTCCCCTCTACAGCCCTTTGCTGACGTGGCCTGTAGAGGTGCTAAAAACAAGAGATCTAATAAACAAGAAAGATTAAAAAGGAAAACACCTGTGGATAACCTAAAAATTTAAGTGAAATTTGGGCCTAAATCCCCTCTTAGGGGCGTTGCCCCTGCCGGCCTTTCCCCTCGCTTCGCTCGTACCGGCATACCCCAAGAATGCCTTCGCTACGCTCAGAGTTGATTTTAAACGCTCGTTGAGCGCCAACCCAAAGCCTGAATCATTGGGGCAATCAAAATGCGCTAGCGTGGCTTACAGGCCGTGCATGATTGGTTTATCAGGGCACGAAGGGAGATCGGATCGGGTGATCCGTTTGTGATCGCGTTGTGAGGCTGATTTTTCGTTAAACACCGTTGGGTTATCGCTCGTTCCTCGCTGCGGCTTCGCCCTCATAGTCGCTTATTATCGGCTGTAGCCCTTATTTTTATTGGAACGACTACAAATCGCCCCACGGGTTTGATTTTGTTGTTTCAGCGATTCAGTTAACTTGATCACCTCAGCGACCTGATTTTTATCCAATCCATCAAAGTGCTTTGAAAGCGCCTGTATCGAATTCTGAGCATTTTTTAAGTCTTCGTGCACATTTCCTAGGGTCTTACTCATTTCGTGCCTCTTGCGCGTTTCTGAGGCGCTTAAACGGGCTTTCTCAACACTGGGTTGGATCTGTTTGTTCACTTCGCGGATAATTCGGGCTTGGTATTCCTCATCAGATTCCACCGTGGTACTGAAAACGCCTTTCTTGAGAACTTTGCGTTCTTTGTCCACCGTGAGCGGTGCTTGTGGTTGATTTATCTGCCCGTAAAACGATTGAACCCGCTGATGGGTTGCCTTGCTGCCCTCAATGCCGCGTTGAAAATCATGTTTAACACCTACCTGTTGCGCAAAATCGGTTTGCATGGCGTTCAGCGCTTTAGCGCCTCCCAAAAAGTGCCGTGCGTTTAATTTTCCTTTGGGGTCAATGGGGACGACATAGGCGTACATGTGCGGTGTTTTTTCATCCCGATGAATCCCCGCATACACCACGTTTTCAGCCCCGTGTTTTGCTTTAAGCCAGGCGAGCGAATCATGAAAATAATTATCCTGGTCTTTGCGTGATTTGGCGGTCATCGCTTCTGGGGAGGCGGTGATCAAATACTCGATGGCCATCACGCCATTTTTACGAATTTTATCCGGTAAACGCGCATTGACAGCCGCCATCGCTTCATCCGAACTTTGTGCGCCGATATGGATATTTTCTGGCGTTAATTTGGGATCTGCGTTGGGCGTGTCTTGCTCACGAAAAGCATGCTTTGTTGAGCGGCAAATTGCGCCCTTGGATTTTAACTTCTGTGTTCGCAAAATAACAAAATTCATCGGTGACTCGGTGCGGGGGAGTGTGAACATAGAGTAATATATGTGGACTCACTACACAATTTTTAAACGCTGCGCTAAAATTGTGGTTCGTGCCCCCCCTAAATCGGGTGCAAAAAGGAGCAATAAATGACACAAAAAAAAGATGACCTTACGCAATTATGCGATGCAATTAATGCGGATTTAGAGAGTGAAAAAACACGTCAATTCTATGCTAATTTAGAAGGGGAGGATTACGAGCTAAAAGATAAAAAAGAGGCCCTCGAAAAGTGGCTCGCTGAAGGGAATAATTTAGAACTGCCTGTGTGGGTATCTAAGAAAAATGAACCCTGAAATATGTTTGTTATTTGCGCAGCAGGGCTAAAAGTGGGAACATATAAAATATATTAATCAAGGATGTGTGGACAATGATAAGCCCAGAACTATTATTTATTGAAGATTTTGAAGAATTGCAAAGACCCTTATTCCGAAGTGGTAATTCTTCAAGCCCTAATTTTAGTCAAAATAGAGCTCTAAAAGATGTTTCCGTATATGAAAAAAATGGTATTTCTTATGTTAGAGCCAATGGCAATGGTTTTTCTACCTTTGACTACATTACAAGTGGAATGAAGAGGCAAGGAAAAAATGTATGGAAAATAAAACAAAGAGTGCTTATACCTCAGGGATTGAAAATTGTTTTTGATAGGAGTCCAAATAAAAAGGGTCATTTTATGATTGCTCCAGAGCAAGATATGCCTTTAATGAAATATCTTGGTTTATTACAAGAGCTAGGTTCTGATGTAAACAAATGTGTCAAATTAACACCACAGGAAATACAAAATGCTTAAATTAGATGGTTTATCTATTCCCATGATTATGGGGGACTGGCGCTTAATTATCGAAGCATTAGAAGAGAAACTACAAAAAAATATAGCTATAGATCTAGATACGGTAAGTGAAGATGAAGCTGCTGATATTTGTGAAGATATAGATAGAGTAGAAGGTGTGTTAGCTTATGTTCAAAGTGAATATAAAAAAGAATATAATCAATAGCTTGTGATTTGTAAATTAAATTCAAAGCAGGTTTTTACTAACATGGAACGTATACGATTAAGCTGGATAAAACAGCTAAAAGAGAGGGAGTATGTCAGAATCTAAAGTTAGTCTAGCTTATCATAATAAATCTAAAGATCGCCCCCTACGTGGAACTCCTGAATTTGAAGAATGGGTGCAAGAAAAAGCTAGAAAACAATTTGAAGAGATTTTTAGTGATGAATATCAAGCTGAATTGGAAGAGTTGTACCAAGATGATCCTGAGATGTTTAAAGGGATGCTATGTGGTGATCCAAACTTTTTATCTTTGCCCTTAGAAGAGCAAGAAGCTATAGACGTAGCATCGGAAAAACGATTTTTGGAAGAGCAGCGAAAGCATTTAAAAGTCATTAAATAATCGCAATGTTTGAACGTCATTTTACACTGTACCTAACACACATGGTAAGGTGACAAATCGCAGTGAGTATATTTAAATGTTTAAATTAACATTTAAATATCCATTTTAAGCTGAGCACTTTTTTTAAATTCAAATGATAGGGCTGCTACAGAGCGACCCTTTTTAATCGTTTCCAATTTAATCTCAAGATCACTTCGTAGGTTTAATTCTTTGATAGATGGTTTTATTACCCATTTATTGAGATCTTTAAACTGATGATATTTATCAGCTATACCCAATGCTGACTTAAAATCTTCTAAATAAATCACTCGTTCTCCGGTGCTATTAAATTTCATTAAAAGCTCATAGATACGAATGGAATGGGAGCTTTGTAGGTTGGCTATGCTCCTAAGTTTATAAGTGGTGAACCTACTCTGTAATTGGCTAATATACTTTAGAACTTCATCAGACCACATTAGTCTTACCGCACCTTCACCTTTGAGTTTTTTTACTTTCATTTGAATCCAGCGAAGTTCAATTTCTTCGTTTTCATCTCGTAATATTATGCTTGATTTGAATAGAGCATCTGTGGCTTTGTAAAGCTCCCTATGAGCATTTTTAATATCAATACCCATCATCTCGGAAAACTCTAATGCTGTAATACTAATTTCTTTTGTAACATTTTTATCTGGTCTCGAGTCTATTTTGCCAAGGCAAGCAAGAACTAATTTTTGAGCTTGTACATTAAGTTTATAACTGGCATCGATTAAGTTGTTTGATTTAGCTATAGACATATTATTCATTACTTCAACCTTTAGTGGAGTTTTTTTTATTTTCTCCACCATAGCATAAGGAGAGGTAAAGTAAATAACCTCCTCCTTTGGTTGTGTGAAAGACCGTAAATCTCTCCCCTTTAAACTCCATTTTCACCGTAAATCTCTCCCC
>NZ_JABBMT010000089.1 GCF_012927645.1 Pseudoalteromonas arctica
ACCGACGACATTACTTGCTTCATCCTATGTATTAACTCGCTCTAATTCGAGCTGAAGTAATTATGGCTTAAAAAGTTAGGCAAGGATCAGTGCGTTTAACTTGACAGTGGGAGTCATACCAACGCCTTGCTAAGCGGCTTAAAATAGTTTAGCTAAACTGCGAGGAACGAGCAGAGCAAACTGTTTTATGTCCGTTTTAAGCAACTTGTTAGGTGTTTTATACACCATAAGGGAAAATATGAAAATCCACAATGGAACCATCAATACAACAGAAATAGCAGAGTTGTTAAGAGGTTTACCAAAACTAAAGAAGCATAGTCAACTTACAACCTTAAGAGAAATACTGGAACCCCTCTCCTTGTATAAAGATGAGCTAGAATCCCAGTACGTTAATCATTTAAGGAATGAAGCTATGAAAAGTTTTGGGGCAGGTCAAGCTGGTTTTGCTAGGTCAACGGACTACTAACTCTAGAACACAATAAAGTCACAAGAGGTTCATTTGTCCTATTTGAATACTTATCAGTATCAGGGTATGAAACAAGGTGATGTAGTACCTTATCCACTTTTAAGGAATGTAGGTGTTCGTGTCCGCTTTCTAAGTCTTCATTAGAAGTTAACTCTAAGTAACTCCCTTGCGCAGGGATGGAGGTAAGTTCAAGGTTGTAATGTACACCAGTGTTGATTTTTAACATAACTTGCATTTTAGTAACTCCTTTTAAAGTGAGTTATGAGTGTAATACAGATTGAGGACTCTTTAAACACCTAGACATAATGACTCCCACACGGTGTTAGCCTCCGCTTTTCGTGGGTTAGCTTAATTCAAAGCCAGAGCCATAATTAGTTTGTCAATTAACTAAACAGCAGAGGCTAACATGAATAAACATAGCATA
>NZ_JABBMT010000063.1 GCF_012927645.1 Pseudoalteromonas arctica
GCCATCTTCGAGTAATTGTTTTTCCCATTGGGGTATAAATACTTTGCAAAAATCATCGACATCGCAAAACAATTCAACTAATTTAATCATGCCTGTTCCTTGTCTATTCAATCGTTCTTGGTTGAAAGATCGGATCTCGGAACAGGCGTTTAGTTCAATTTCTTAAACGAGATTCAGGTTAATTAAATAATTATTTAGGGGATTTACAACTTCTCCATAATGGTACATAAAATTAATAATTAAAAACCATAGCTACTATTACGTAGGTGGAAAATATAGCGATAATAATATCTCGAACATTCTCAATTTCTGTTCGACTTTCTATATTTAATTTATCAATTTGAGTTAGGGAAGATTCAAGCTTTTCTGAAATACTTTCTTTAGCATAGATATTTAAAATGTCATCCACTCTTCTTTGGTAAACCTCAAGCTTAAACTTTGTATTTTCAGTAATTCTTGAAATAAATTTAACTTTTGTTTTTAGTGATCTAAATACAAGAAATAATGCTAGTAATGTACTAAATACTAAAGCTAAATTAATGCTTTTTTCAGCTACCCTTGATGCTGAAGCAAGAATCACAGCACCAGGCACAGCTAAAGCTTGAAGGTAAAACCCTTGCACTTGCTCTTCAACTTTATTTATAAACTCACTTACGTCGTCTTCTAGATCTTTTATGAATTCATCAAAAGAAAAACTTCTTAAATAAGTCTCATAGTTCAATTGGAAAATTTTTAAAACTTCTAAACTTGAACATAATATAGATAACTTTGAATCAGGATTTTTCTTTAACCATTTAATTATTGAGGTACGAAGAACAGAAAGCTTTTCATTCTGATGTGCATCTTTTTGTTTACATGAGTCTAAGAGTGGTGTTGGGTCAGAAATATTTCCAATCAG
The DNA here is from genome assembly GCF_012927645.1 of Pseudoalteromonas arctica. Taxonomy (GTDB): domain Bacteria; phylum Pseudomonadota; class Gammaproteobacteria; order Enterobacterales; family Alteromonadaceae; genus Pseudoalteromonas; species Pseudoalteromonas arctica_A. The sequence goes on from NZ_JABBMT010000063.1 coordinate 899, forward strand.
ATCTTTAATCTCATCTGTAGAATATGCCTCAAATTCAATTTTTAAAGCTTCGCTTGCACCGCTTCCATCGACAACTAAGACTGTTCTTTCATTTTTCGGAGGCTCGCTTTTATAGTGGTGATCTGAAGCTAACCTAAACAACTCTAACCAATTTAGATATGATTTTGAAAACTGCCCTACTTCTACAAATTCTTCATTCATTATAAAAACTTTATCGCTTTGATAATTGTTACTATCTACAGCGCAGACAAAAGAATGATAAGATTCGAAAATAAAGTCGACATCTTCGACATCGACAGTCCCCTCACAATTAGAACTATCAAACTCCGAAGATTTAAACTCGCTCTCAGGGAACCAACTAAAAAAGTCGTGTTCAGAAACAGATCTTGATGCTAGATACTTACCATCAAAAATTAGTTTTCCTGAATTATACAGTTTTTCAAAAGTTTTGATTTGCATCGTCGTCATACTGAATTTTCTTTAATTGTGCTTTAACTTCTTGATCACTTACTTTCGTCTTAATTATTAATTCGCCCGTATTTTGGTTAAAGATGATACTGCCATCAACTCCCTTACTCTTTATTAAAGACTTTTTCAGTTTTAGATTACCAACATCGGTATCAAACGATATAAACTCTAGTTGCTCACGATCAGCTTTACTTATTGTGAATTCATCATTTATTTTATAGCTATTTTCTCTGATAAAATCCTCAAAAGAATCTCGTTCAACCTCCAATTGAGCGTTTTCTCTTAATGCGTTGTACATGATAGTACTTACATCTTGAAGTTTTGTTGGGAAACCTTTACGTTCGTTTTCATCCAGAAACCCTTTAACCTTAGCTTCGCATTTCTCCCTTTCTACTCTTCTAAGACTTAATTGTGAACCGTAATTTTCAAGAGCAGTTAGAAGGTTTTTAACGCTTTCTTGGTTTTTAATAACCTCTTCTGCATCTAAAAAATCTATAAAATATTTAGTAGCACCATTAATAAAGGAAACATCAGGAGGCTCTTGATTACTTAATGTATTTTGAAACTCATCAATTGAAAAAATTGCAGCTTGCATAACATCTTCAAAGTCTATGATATTAGTACCGTTCGGAGAACCATCATCATCAAACTTCAAAGCTGATTTATCTTTCAAAAGCATCACTAAAAAGAAGCTTCTGTAATCAGGGAGTTCTTCAGTATGCCTTGCAGTTGCTTTTTTGTACTTTAAAAAGATTAGTACTAATTTACTTTGAACCCTAGAAGAATTAAGTGATATCCCACTATGCAAATGAATTTTATTAACAAAATCATAAAATGGTATTTCAGTTTCATTTGAAAGGTGTTTTTCTAATTCAGATGGCAGAGTTTTGGGCTTAAGTGGGTAAGAAAATTTACCGTGACTCTTAACCTTTTTTCTAATTTTCCTTTCTGCTTCAGCTGCAAAGTCAACAACTGGCTTGGATGTTACTTGCCAATTATGACCAACTGTTCCAACCCATTTTTTTGAATCTTTATCTTGTTGATACGGGATACTTACACCCGCTAATACTTCAATCCCTGACATTATACACCTAGATATTTTATCTTATATGGAAATACAAAGTTTGATATTTACATAAACAACCATACAAGTCATCAATAATCGATTATGGATAGCATTGAAGTCCACAGCACAGCAATTAACTTCTAACTTTAGTTTATAAAATTATAGCAAGTCATTTAACTTAATATCCATAAACTAATTTATTTCCCCATTTTTCCAATGCTTTACGACGCTTTTCCATATATTCCTGCATATTATAAACGCCCTGCACCCCTTGCAATTGGTGGTTTAGTATTTTTTCAATCACTATTGGATCTGTTCCAATATCAGTATCTCCTAAGCGAGTAGCAACTGTTCTCCTTAAATCGTGAGGTACAAATTTTGGGACTCCCAATTGATCTAACTTTCGACTTATGGAGCGTGATAATGAATGCCTATCAATAGGCTGCTCACCTGGGCCAGATTTATTCGTTGTTGTACTCGGAAATACATATTTAGAATTGAGATAGCCAAATGCTGCACGTAACTCATCAAGTAAAATAACCATATTTTGAGTAATTGGTACTTTATGGGTTCTTTCGCCATCTTTGTTTTGCTTTACGCGTTCGGCTGGGATTGTCCATATCATTTTGTCAAAATCAAACTCTTGCCACTGTGCACCTGTAACCTCTATTGGCCGACAGCCCGTTAGAGTAATACACTTCAATGCGTAAATAACTTGCTGGCTTATACCTAGCTTTGGTAGGCGGTCAAATACTTGAATAACCTCTTCAAACTCAAGCGCTCTGGTTCTAGACTTTTCAAGACCACCTACGCTTTTCTTTTTCACTGTGTTAACAGGATTGCCCTGCATAAGGTCTCGCTCAACACCGAAGTCGAACATTTGTTTTAAAATAGAGAGTGTTTTATTAGCTTGGGTATTTGAACCCCGATCTTTTATTGGATCAAGCACCTTATTAAGAATGTCACGCCGAGTTATCTCTTTGAGCTTATAGCTGCCTATAAAGGGCAAAATGTCTTTTTTGAACATTCTAATTACAGGATCTACGTCTTTTCTGTTAACTTTAATATCTCTTTCAATAAACTCCTTAGCAAGCTCTTCAACAGTTGGTGATATATCCTCGATAAATTGCTGCTTTAGTGATATCTGCTTTGTTTCGTATACGTCCTCACCCAGAGCAACTCGCCCTTTTAGGCTTTCAACTTCCTTGCGCACATCTTTTAAATCACACTCGCCAAAGTACCCCAAATGGTAATTACGCTGTTTACCTTTGATCTGTTGTTCCGCACCCCTAATTTGAATTAAACTCGCTCATTAAATAGCCACTTGATTTGCTTTTGTAAATAAAAGCTTGACGCAGAACCCTAGGTTTGATCTATTACTCTCTTTTGAGAGCCTAA
>NZ_JABBMT010000064.1 GCF_012927645.1 Pseudoalteromonas arctica
TGCTATGTTCGTCAACACCATGAATACTAAAAACTAATTTGGCTAAATCGATGCCAAGTGCTTTAATTGGATACATATGGACTCTCCTTTTATTGAATGTTTTTAACACCTTTCAATATGGCACATAAATGCCGTTTGGTAAGGGGAGTCCATATCATTCGTTAGCTGTTTTGTTATGCTCTAGGCTTTTTTCAAATTAAAACATCGATTTTCTTTTTGTCGGTTAACAATAAAGCAGCCTTTTCTTGATATAAATCAAAAGTATCATCGGATATAAATTTATCAAACGTATTAATAATGTCTTTCATGTAAGAGGCTCTTACTTGATAAGTCTGACGTTCAGGATATTCTTTAGCAAGTCCATCTAATTTCTCTGAACTGTTAGAAAAATACTCTATCACATTAATTTTTTTATCAGGATCTACATCCCCTCTACCATAAGAAAGGATCCTAAGTTTAGACTCTAAACTATTCATATCTTCTCTTTTTTGGGATATTATGGGATTTCCTGACTTACCCAACCTAACTGGTTCATCATTATCGTATTTTTGTGCGTATTCTCGTTCCATTTCATTCACATTTTTAACAATACTATGAAGTTCTTTTATACTCATATTAGAAAAATCGAGCTCTTCTTTTTTAAATATTTTTTCATATGCACTTCCCTCAATTATTGATGAATCAAAAGCATTATTGTCTTTTTTTTCTTTAACCTTAGGATCAAGGTGAGTTGTGTTTATATTAATTTTTAAGCCACTTTCGCTTGTTTTAGTAGAAAAGCTTTTTATTTTTTCATCATCACTGTTTGTAAAAGTAGATACTTTACTTTCAAATAAAATAGGTGGCAAATTGGTGCTGATTTTCATAAAAACCCTTTTTCATGTGTAGTTTTCTTTTATCGGTATAATTTTATAAAACTTAAGATTTTATTTTAGATCGTTTTATATTAACGACTCATAAGGCTGAGTCGTTAATATAAAGTTTAACTAGCCACCAGATCTTACTTCATAAGTAATTCCACCATAAGTGGATCCAGTTGTTGTTTTATTTTCAACTTCCCAATAATAAGTACCTGCATTAAAAATAGAAGTGGAAACTGCTACGCTATATCCGCCAGCAACTCTATCTCCATTGCTATCAACCAAAGTCACTTTGAAATCATGTCCGTCATAGTTTCTTAAAATTGCAAAACCGTATCTACGGCAATTACCACCATCATAAGTAAAGCTTGCAATAGTTCGAGTCTGCTCCAATTTAAGACTAGTGTATCTAGTATAAATTGTAGGGCTACAACGTTCATATGCACTGGTTGTTTGCTCATTTTTAGCAGCTTCTTCAAAGTCAAGAATAGAATTCAATGATGCAACTTGATCATGTGGCTCTTGTACTTGAATCGAAGATGGCTCTGTAACCGAAGTATCAGCACTGATTGCATTGAAAGAAAAACTTGCAGCGACAACAAACATTGTTGCAGGGAGTAAATGTAAATATTTCATAACTTAAAATCCTTTATTCAGTTAGTTTGTAAAAAGCTATGAATGTTCATAGCGAAATACCTCTATCCCATATTTATATTAAAGTAAATACTCTATGTTTGGGTGTAATCAACAGCTAAATCGGGTAGCCGGAGGTTTCTACCCTCCAGCCCCCACACCACCCTGCATGCGGCTCCGCACAGGGCGGTTCATTAACCATGACGGATTTTGACCCAAATATTCCTAAGTGACAATAAACCTGCATTGGCTAAATACTCGTTGCTTAATGCCAAATTTATTCCTTTGGTTTTCGCACTTCGCCATACCCCTTTTCTTGTCGACCCACAGCTCACCGCTAGCGCTAATGGAACACCCCGTTTTAATAGATTATTCACTTTGGTTCTTGGCTTGCGCCATTGTCGCCAATAACACATTCGTATTCTTCGGCGGATCCATTGATCTAAATCGACACATAACTGATAGCCGTTGGCGATGAGGAAATAGTTTCCCCATCCTCGAAGGTATCGGTTAAGGCTCGCAATTTGCTTGCTCATAGCAATGCCCCAATTTCTGTTAGTTAACTCTCGCACACGGTATTTAAAACGCTGCAATGAATTGTCATGTATTTTAATGCGCCCGTATTTGAAACCAAAACCTAAAAACTTGGTCTCTTTTACCGCGCCTACACGACTTTTCTTTTCGTTAACGATGAGTTTAAGGGTTTGCTTTATAAACAAGCTAATACTCGTTAAAACGCGTTCGCCTGCTCGCTTACTTTTCACCAAAATGGTGAAGTCGTCCGCATAACGGGCGAAGTGGTGTCCTCGTTTTTCTAACGTTTTATCAAGCTCATCAAGCATGATGTTGGAGAGCAAGGGTGACAATGGCCCACCTTGTGGTACGCCTTGGGTTGGTTTTACTCGCTTACCGTGTTCAACAATTCTTGCGCGTAAGTACCGCCCAATCAGTTTCATCAATACTTTATCTTTTATTTTTAAACCGAGTTTATGCATAAGTAAATCATGATTAACTCGGTCAAAGAATTTAGATAAGTCAATATCAATGGCTATTTTACGACCCGATTTAATACCTGTTTGCAAATGTGTTACCGCTTGTGCTGCATTGCAGTTTGGGCGAAAACCATAGCTGTAAGGTGAAAAATGCGGGTCGAATAGTGGATTGAGTACTTGGTGGATTGCTTGTTGGATAAACCTATCGAGTACACTAGGAATACCCAGTTTTCGCATGCCACCATCAGGCTTGGGAATGTTGACCCGTAGCACGGGGCTAGGTCGGTATGTTCCTTGAGCTATTTGTATTTTGATGTGCTCCCAGTTTACGTTAGCAAAGGCGGGAAAATCATCTATCGTCATCCCATCAATACCTGCACTACCTTTGTTGGCTTTGACTCGTTTCCAAGCACTATCCAAATTAGCAGGGCTTAACAGTTTTTCGATGAGATTTTCATGTAAGGCTGGGGTTGATATGCCATGCTCAATAACATCATTACTTGACGGTAATATTGATGTATTCAAATGCATAAATGTTCCTCCTTAAGTTAATGTTCAGGCCTTCACCGTGTCCCAACCATTACGATGGGTATTTGGCTACTATGCCGTCTGCTGACTTCTGCTTAATCACCAATGACGTTACCATCATTGGCGCTATCGGTTTACATCTCATTCGCTCTTCGTCGTCGATGCATTCAACGAAGCCAAGGCACTTATTAACCAGAGCCTTACTGGTTTAATGCCGATTGCGTGTTAGGCAGATCTCCCCAGATAAGAGCATGTACTTTCTTTGCACTGCTGCATCATTTACGGTGACCATTAGATCACATGGTTTCGTTATGCTTGGCTAACTCACCTCTAGTCTACGCCTCATATGATGTTTTTGTTCATCAGCTCGCCTTTTTACTAATAGAGAGGGCTAGCGGCTTCCTTCAGACCATTCCTCACAGAAAAGCCCTTGCCATTCGCTAGTAGTTAGCGTTTAATAAAACTCATTAAACGGTGATCTTCCTACAGAGGACTTTCACCTCATTAGTTCATGCCCATGCTGGGCGTACCAAGCCAAGTCAGCGGGAATTTTACTCGCTGAAAAACGCTCACAAAATCCCCTGCTTGGGGCGTTGGTATGACTCCCACTGTCAAGTTAAACGCACTGATCCTTGCCTAACTTTTTAAGCCATAATTACTTCAGCTCGAATTAGAGCGAGTTAATACATAGGATGAAGCAAGTAATGTCGTCGGTTATCTTGCTGATATTCGTTGGTTATTACTATTTCTAGTAACAGAGCAGACCTTACTTAGTTCGTCGTGGCACCTGTCTTCAGTCTATGTT
>NZ_JABBMT010000090.1 GCF_012927645.1 Pseudoalteromonas arctica
CGACAAAGCCCAGGTGGGTTTCATGGTGGCACGGGTGTTGCGGCTCTCGGCTCCTCCCAAGCCTGCTGATGCTGCCGACGCTGTCGCCTTGGCGATCTGCCACCTGTGGCGTGGCGGGGCGGCTCGTCGCATTGAAGCTGCTGTGGCTACGCAACGACGCGGTCGGCGTGTGCCCCGTTCTTGGAAGGACCTAGCCCGGTGATTTCCCATTTTTCCGGCACGGTAAGTGCTGCCGGCCCGACTTGGGTCGTCCTTGACAATCATGGGGTCGGTATCAAGGTGCTATGCCCTCCTGCCACAGCTGCGAGTGCTCGCATCAACCAAGATATGTCCCTGCACACTTCCCTGGTTGTGAGAGAGGAGTCCCTGACTCTTTACGGGTTCGTCGAAGCTGATGATCGCGATGCTTTTGAGCTGGTGCAAACCGCGTCGGGAGTCGGTCCCAAATTAGCTGCAGCGATTATGAGTGTCCTTGATGCTGCTCAGCTAGCCACGGCGATTACCGAAGAAGATGACGCAACTCTATGCCGCGTTCCCGGTATTGGTCGCAAAGGTGCGGCGAAAATGATCCTGGAGCTCAAGGACAAGGTCGCAGCCCTTGCCCCACGCGGAGCTTCGGCGAGCGGAGCAACCCATGTGGCCGCACCGTGGCGGGAACAGGTGGCGGAAGGGCTGGTCGGCTTGGGCTGGTCGACTAAAGACGCGGAGAAGGCCGTCGACAAGGTGGTTGCTCTCAAGGAAGCCGATCCAGCTATGAGCATCGGCAACCTCATGCGAGCGGCGTTGCGTAGTTTGGCGCGGTGACATGTCGGATGC
>NZ_JABBMT010000065.1 GCF_012927645.1 Pseudoalteromonas arctica
TGGTACAACAGTAACCGATTGCATTCCTACTTAGGGTATCAAAGCCCAAATGATTTTGAATTTAAAATTAATGAGTTAGAAAAAGTAGCTTAACTAGGGTGACTGAATTTAGTTGACCAGGTCATAAGTTATTTTGCAATGCATCAATACGCTTCGCTACTTCGTTAAGTTCTAGGAATTCTCCATGCTCAATCACTTCTAGTGGCGAACGACCTGCAAAAAAGTCATTATGGTTTTTCATTTTCATAAACTTCCTGACATTTTCGGGGTTGCTAAACATGCAACGTAATGCGTGGTGAATATTGAGTAGACAACTTATACGTTCTAATTGCTCGTTGTTGAGCTTCACAGTCTCAGGAGCAGCGTTAAATTTATGATAGGAAGTTTTTGAGAGCTTAAGTATACGTTGAGCTTGCTCAGAACTGCATTCCCACAATGATAAAATGTTGCATGCTGTTTTAAAGCCTGTACTGGTGAATGATGTTGAATCACTATCTGTGTGCATACGTAATCTCCTTTTGTGAGCCGATACGCCAAAATATTTCAATAAAGGATAGTTGTAAAGTTGAAATTCTACATAGCCCTTATCGTGATTTCTGGCTTATAGAGTGTACAAATCAATAACCGTCACAGCTGCTTTAAAGCTGAATTTCTTGCATTTGTCATGAGTATGCACTAATTTGGGGTCACATTAATAAAGGAATATATTAAGTAATGACTACATTAAGGGAATACCCAAAACCAGATAGGCCTGCAAATCCAACTCCGCTAGATATGGCAATTTATAACTTTGAACTCAAAGCTAAAAGTTATCACGATGAAAGCATCAAAAAAAATCCAAGCGCCGAAAAATTAAAAAAATTAGCTTTAGATTATGACCATTTACAAATAGAAAAAAAGAGAATTGAATCTGTATCGATTGCTCAGTCTGCTCTTGAGTCGTATCGCGTTAGTAGCAGCCATTCGACGCGTAAAGCTTTACTTGAAGAAACTCATCATACAAGCAATACCACCAATAATTTAGCCCGATTTCTTTTTGCCGTTGGTGAACCAAAACCGACGAAATATCATGAAGCACATCATATTATTCCTGGTACAGGGCGTGATAACAAACAGGCTGTATTACGAGCAAGATTAAATTTGCATATGGTCGGTATTGGTATTAACGACCCTCATAATGGTATTTGGTTAATTAATTTTGTGAGACATAAAGAGCATGACTGGGCCACTAAAGAATCACCTCCACACCGAAAGTTGCATAGGTATAATTACGAAACATGGATTGGTGAAAGCTTAGGTGGAAGCATGACAAAAGACAAAGGGTTGTTTGTTAATAAACTACGCAATGTGAAGACAATGATTAAAACAGGGACGTTACCTAGCAAAATTTTCGAAGAGAAAGATGAACTATGGAAAGGTATATGAATACATACTTACTGAGAAAACCCACAGAAACATGTGATGTAATTGACCTCGATATTGTCGAGATGACAAATCAAATTATTGATAAGACTGGCCAGCCGTTTGATGAAATACTTGAAGTCGTTATGGATGATATTCCAAGAGGGAAAAAAACGTTACTTGAACTCTCTGAGCATGGGTTTGTGTGTAAGCATGAACCACGAGCAAAAAAACAAAATTATGATGTAAACCTATATGGCTGTTTCTTAGTGCTTAATCGACGGGCGTATAATTGCCTTAATGAAGCGATCATAAATTGTGGCGAGTTCGTTCCATTAAAAACTGACAGTGAAGAAATGTTCTTATTTAACACACTCAATTTTGCATCTGAAGACTTAACATTGACAGAAAAAGCATACCTTGATGGTTATGAGGATGGTCTCAAAACGTTAGTCTTTGATACTAATGATATACAAGATAAGTTACTTTTTAAGTCAAAATTGCAAGGAGGCCTTTCTGTTTATTGTACTGATGACTTTAAAAAATTAATTACAGATAACAATCTGAGTGGCATTAACTTTAATAAAGACTTATTAAGCTGCTTTTAACTTTAATTGGAGCACGTCATCTTTCTTATGCAATAAGCTCAAATTATATGAAAATACAAGTGTAGCTTAATGGAGCCAACGTGTCCTCCTTGTGCATTCGATGAGTACAGTACAGTACTGTACTCAGTTCCTAAATTGGGGTAAATGCCTTGTAAGTTTCATATTGAAAGCTGGTAAATATGAAGTCACTCTCCATTTCCAAGTACTCCAAGACAGTGAAAAGCTAACGGGGTACATTGAGTGAAAAAATGAAATCAGCTAGGCTAATTTGTATTAGTCTAGATTCAAACTGTCAATATTTAAATCACGATGTAATTAGATCTAATAGATTGATCTAACTCATTTCTGGACAATAATGAGTTACGGCTTAAGGACAGCTTTGTGTCAGTAGTATGACACAAATTTGGTATATAAAAGCTCCTTGTTAGTTTCATTTTACGAATTTTGCGGTATGCCTAGTAAATACCCAACCAGACATAGACTCACCGCCTTCATATTCATACATAACTTCTACCCAATTCCTTTTCTTTGCTAAAACCGTTACGATTTGGCCTAGGACTAATTCATCATAAATTTCAGCGTTGGTAGAAGGGTTAGCTCGAAGACGCACGTTATTGCCTGTTATAAATCGCAAATCTGTTGTATCAATATCATTCAATGTAAGTGGAATTTTTTTGATATCTTTGATTTTTTGCCTATCTGATTTTTTGTTAGATTCTAAATAATTTTCTACTAAAGGAGTCAGCAGATTTGCTGAAATGCTATTTACTTGCGGTAAAATGACATTCATTAAAAAGGCAAAAAGTATAAATTGAATTAAAGGTGGCAAACTTTTGAAAGTGCTGAGAAAGTTTTTACCATTTTCCACCAAGTTAAATTTAGACTCTGTACTCTCTAGCTCCCTTTCTATGCTAGATGCATTTATTGACTCCATATTAACGGCAGATATTACTTGCGCCATTTCAGATAAATAACTTGAATCAGATAGAAAAACTGAACTAGCTGTAGCAAAACTTTTAATAGCGTGCGCAAGACTAGAGGAATCTGCTATAGCTGCCATTGCGTTATCAATAACAGCCTGCTGAGAAGAAAAAGCTTGCATTGCACTTTCTAAAGCTATTGGTTTTGCCATAGCTGCCAAAGAATTATCAATAACAGATTGCTTAGCAAAAACCTGTGATGCAATATCTATAAAAGATGGTCTCGCTATAGCTGTCATTGCGTTATCAATAACAGCCTGCTGAGAAGAAAAAGCCTGCATTACACTTTCTAAAGCTATTGGTTTTGCCATAGCTGCCAAAGAATTATCAATAACGGATTGCTTAGCAAAAACCTGTGATGCAATATCTATAAAAGATGGTCTCGCTATAGCTGCCATTGCGTTATCAATAACAGCCTGCTGAGAAGAAAAAGCCTGCATTGCACTTTCTAAAGCTATTGGTTTTGCCATAGCTGCCAAAGAATTATCAATAACAGATTGCTTAGCAAAAACTTGTGATGCAATACCTGCAAAAGATGGTATTGCCATAGCTGCAAGAGCCTTATCGATGCCAGACTGCCGCGAAGGCAATGATTTTATAGTCCTGTTTACTGAAGGTGAATCGTAAGCGTCTAGCAAAATGCACCTGCCAGTAACTCGTCAAACCGATTAAGCTATTTCCGAATTTCAATGAGGAGATAGCCATGAGAAAAACACGCAGCCTTGAACAATGGCGTAACATTATCGAAGAACAACAAGCCAGCGATT
>NZ_JABBMT010000006.1 GCF_012927645.1 Pseudoalteromonas arctica
AATGACCTTGTGGTGCATGACTATATCACTACTTGCTTACAGCACCTTGCTGAGCAGCCAGATAACCTTGAGCCACTGCTACCTTGGAATATTAAGCAAGGCTAGGTGTCGTTAGCTATACGCTTACGCTGAAGTATTCAAGTTTTCTTTTTCTGACTAACCGAGAAGACCATTGTGGTTCTTCAGCTATTTTTGCAGCCCAAGGCATACCAACTAGCACTATTGGCACTTTGGCTTCTTCACTAATAAACTTTAGCCCATTTGCGATTTGTTGCCTTTCTTGTACGCTTTTAAACTCTATTAACTCCTGAAACTCGTTAATAATTAATAACTCTACTTGAGCTTTAATTAAGCTTTCTACAAGCTTTTTAGTAAGGTCTGTTTTGTAGCCTCGTTTTTTCATTTGGCTACTTCCGAATAGCTCCAGATCTGCCAGCATTTGGATTAAAGTTGCATCTAAGCCTTTCCCCCTAGATATACGACTTACTAATACTGGCATAGTGTTTCGACTATAGCTTTGTGTAGCTAGGACTCTTTTTTTATAGTGATTAATGGTATGGCTTTTTCCTACTCCTGTATCACCAATTAATAGCATACATTGCTGATCTGACTGAAATTTACGATTTAATCTTAGCTCATCAAAGTCATTAAAAATTGTTTTAATTTGAGGATGCATAACGATGCAATCGCTAAAGTTGCGTAACTGTTCTATCTGTATTTCTGTTAAGGCATTCATTCAAATGCCTCTAAGTCATCATCCCAATCATCACAAGTGTTGTTACTAATATTTTTTTGCACAGGGACTGCATCATCTTCAGAGACCTTAATAGTTCCTTTGCCTGTATTACTTACATCTGCTATTTGAGCCTGCTTTTTAACAGCTGTAATCTTTGCTTTAGTTTTTGACTCAATAAAAGCTTCTTGTTCTTGCTTTACTCGCTCATGAATAGCCATGCGAGCTTTAGCTAAACCCAAACTATTTTTAGATTCCCTAATGATTTCTCTGTTAATTTTTTTTATTGTTTTATGCTCATAGACACTTAACCCATCCGTATAACCGGTAGGGTCTGTACACGGTACTTCTAGGTAGCTTTCTAACTCTTCTAAATAAACATAAATTTTTGAAATATCATCAGGGTCGACTTTAATCAGTTTTTTTAAAGTTTCTTTTGTTTGCGGATAATGTTTACGATAATCAGCTAAAGCAGTCGAGTCATACATTAGCTCTTGATATTTGATACCATTTCTCGATAATGTTCTTGAGTCTGAGATGCGCATTAACATTGAAAAACGCGCTTCCTCCTCTTCATTCATAGTCAATGGTGGATAAACATCAAACCCTTGTTCCCATCGCTTAATTGGGATACGAGTTTCACGTGAGTTACTATCTTGGTGGTATACATCAACAATCCAGCGGTGAAATTCTTCTACAAACGTTGAAAAACGCATGATCGCATCTTTCTCAGGTTTATATTCTTCTTTTTCTAAAATATTTGAGAATGTTTTCCCTGGTAATTCTGGTAAGAAATATTCATTAATCACTCCAAAAAAGCGCTCTATAAACGGTTTTAACCAAGGCTTACGTACAGGGTTATATTGAATATTTATTCCTGCTGACTGACAAGCATGCTCTAAGTTTTTTGACCAGAACTCAGCACCATTATCTACTACTAAGTTTTCAAATTTTCCAAAGCAAGGCCAATCATTTTGTAGTTGTATATTCAGAGCATCAAGTGACTTTGGCTTAATCGCATGAGCAATAGCCTTCGCTGCAGATACATACGAAGGAGATTTATAACTAAGATGAAAACCAAGAACACAGCCACTAAATACATCAATAAGTAATGTTAGGTAAGGTCTTCCTATAGGGATAAGTAACTCATCATCAAGTAGAATTAAATCAAGTGGGGTATGATCAATCTCTACACGCTCTAATATTCTTGTGGGGGGGACATGAGCAGCGCAGTAAGCAAACCATTGATCTGCTTTAAATTTGCCATGTCTTGCCACCGCGACCGCATATGGGGGTATTGCTTTGATTCTTTTATTAAAGGCAGTGTAAGATATTATTGGGATCTTACCATCAACAATACTCTCATTTTCAATAATAATAAGGTCTTTATAGTACTGATAGGCAGTTGCTATAGTCGGTCTTTTAGCGTCTAAAAATCGCTCTAAAGCTTTATCAAAAAACTTATCATCCCCTTCTATACGGTTGGTTCTGTTTCCCATTTTATGGCTTTTATCAGCAAGGGAGGCAATATCCCCATTGCTGTCGATGTATTTTTTACGCCAACGAGCAACAGTCCGCCAATTTGGCCGAACTTCGTCACGCCCTTTAAAAATCTCATCTAAAATAGGGTTTAAATTTAGCTGGGTCCATCCACGTGAAAGTTTTTTATCTATAAAGCTAATTAGCTTATACCTTTGTAGCGCTTGGTTTTTCAAATCATCCGTAAAGGTATCCAAATCACGCTTGATCAAGTTAGTGTCATCTAATTTGACATATTGTGTAGGTGTTTGTGGTTTGAGTGGCGCTAACGACTCGTCAAATTCATCGAAAAAATCTGTCATTGTGAAATCCATAATGTTGGGTTATTCGTTAGATCATCATCCTCTAAATCTGCTTTCAGCAAACCTTTATGAATCAACGCATATAAAAAAGACCGTGCTTCACCAATTGGTAAACCAAGCTGAGAACTTATATCATTTAGCTTGATTGCCCCTGATTTATGAATAAAACTGAGCAGTTCGTTTTGAATGCCACTAACACCATAAACACCGGAATAACGGTGTAATAGTTTTAAGTTATTTAATATTGGATCTACCCTAATTTGCCTATCAGTTACTAGAACAAGGTCAATTCCCATTTTTAATGATGCATCTCGTCTAGCAGCAAATTTTGCTCTAAATAGTGGAGAAGCAATTTTAGAGCAAGGTTTATATTCGTGGTATTTTTGGGTTTTATTCGTATACGAAATCAGTGCATCAGGTGTGTATGGTAAGCTTTTACCCATAAACTCATATTTAAAGCCTTCAGGCTGACTCCCAAAACTCTCTATCAAGTCGTTATATTCATGATGAAAACATGCATCAAACTCTAATGTACTTTCACACATGATTACACTACAGACTTTAGTGCTTGCAAATTTGAATACATTTTTATTAGGAGAAGGCTTTCTTAAGTTGCGTATATACATGAGTAAAATAACTATTTTTTATTTGCATTGTACACATACTATACAAATAAAAATAAGTTATGTCACACTATGGTTTAAAATAAAAATAACCAACTGATATTAAAGAGGTTAATTATTTACCTCTATTTTCATAAGAGGTTTTATGTCAAAGTATGATTTAATTATGTCAAGCTATGGTTATATTATGTCAAACTATGGTTTCAGCGACACAATTAATGAGAATATGACAAAAAAATACGAATAAAGAATTACACCATAGCAGCTTTGACATACACATCAAAACGGTTCTTTTTGGTTTTAATCTGCATACTAGGCGTTTGGCTATTTAAAAACGGGGCGTAATCGGGGCGCTTAACCACCACTCGCTTACTGGCAAGTGGGTAGGCAAATGCGAGTAAGTCATCAGCATCATTATCAGCACCAACCAAGTCTTGGAATACCCGCATTTCTTTTTTTACTAGCGCTGATTTTTCACGGTGTGGAAACATAGGATCAAGGTAAACTACATCGGGCATGCTGTCACATTGCGCAAGTAAAGTATGGCTTGAGCCAAATACTAAGCTCATGTTTTGCTGCATCCATAAGCCAATTTCAGCGTCATTGTAAGCGCGTTGCAAGCCATCATAAAGTAATGCCGCAACAACCGGGTGGCGTTCATATAAAATTACTTTACAACCCAGCGATGCCAATACAAAACCATCACGTCCAAGGCCAGCTGTGGCATCAAGTACAACCGGTGTTGCGCCTTTATTCAAACCCACCGCTTTGGCGATAGACTGCCCTTTACCGCCGCCAAATTTACGACGATGGGCCACAGCACCGGTAACAAAGTCAACGCTAATAGCGCCAAGTTTTGGTTCATCGGTTTTTCGTAAGCTTAATCCTTGATCATCATAATGAAGTGAAAAGCCTTCAATTTGTGCAGCCCACTCAGCAAGCCCAAAGCGCTGTTCAATTTCATTAAGATAAGCACGTACTTCTTTAAAAGGACACTGTATAACCAAAATAAACTCCGACCATAAATAGCCCGCGAAGTATATCAACTGCTTGGCGCTATAGCACTAAAATAGCTCAATACCAGTTTGCGCATTAACGTCTTGAGTGTGCTCCGGCGTAACAGTTTTACTCAAGCTGTCGATAAACTCGCTGCGCGATTCAATAATATGATTGAGCTGATGCTTAATAAAAGCCAAGTCATCATTTAAGATTGTTAACTGTAATTGTGTTTGCTCTAATTGCTCAACTTGCAGTGGCAACGCTTGATGCGCAGCAAAAGTGGGATCTTGCTGTATAAGAGTGCGTAAATCAGATAGCTGAGTTGCTAGTTTTGCTACGGCATCTTCACGCGCCTCGCTACTGACAAATAATTGCGAAGAAAGCTCATTAAAAGCATTACCAACCGCATGCGCTTGGGCCAGTGCTTTTTCGTTTACTTCCATATCTTGGATTTTAGCATTGGTTACTTCCAAAATATGCGGGAATAAATCTTTATAGCGGCCATACAACACAACATCATCTAAAGGCATATTTTTAATTAAAATAGACACTTTCGGGTAATTAACAATAGTACGACTACTAAAATCAACAAAGCGATTAGAATAACGATGCTTTTCTAATAACTCTTGCTCTAACGGACAAACACCACCGTCATCAGTACACACAATCCCTACATCTTGATACCAAAATGCCACAACCACATCGAGATTTAATGGTCGGAAGAGTTCAAAAAAATAGGCTGATAATGCTTGCACATCATGGGCGTGATAGATTTGCCCAACATAACGCATTATGCGACCCATATCACCGGAGTCAGTCATGGCTATTTCAGCGGTGTTCTGCGCACGCGCTACATCATTTTTTAACTTAATAGAATGCTGACGATATTGATATAGCACCTGAATACGCGCCATTAACTCCTCTGTATTAAAGGGCTTTACAATGTAATCTGCAGCACCGGCATTATAACCTTTAACACGCTCTGGTAACTCACTCTTACCTGATAAAAACATAACCGGGATATCTTTGGTTTGCTCAATATTTTTTAACTCAGTGCATACTTGGTAACCACTTTTACCGGGCATTTCTACATCCAGTAAAATTATATCTGGGTTATATTTTAGCGCTTGTCTTAACCCTTCATCACCATTTTTAGCATGAATTAACTGACAAAACCCCGCTAATGATTCTTCAATTACATGGTGAACATATTTATCGTCATCAATTGCCAGTACCAGTTTTGTCATGCCCCATTCCTTTTTATGGATTACCTAAAAAGCATAGTACGGAGCCCTAGTTTTGCGAAGAATTATTAGCTTAAAAGTAAAAAAGCGCCAAACGGCGCTTTTAAAACAATAAAATCAACTTACGATTTAAGCTGCGATACCGCTGTGGCGCAATAGTGCATCTACACTTGGCTCACGCCCACGGAAGTTTTTAAACAATTCCATTGGCTCTTCACTGCCGCCTTTTTCTAAAATATGCTGCATAAAAGCTTGCCCTGTTTCTGGGTTAAAAATACCTTCTTCTTCAAATTTAGAAAACGCATCAGCCGAAAGCACTTCAGCCCATTTATACGAATAATAACCCGCGCTATAGCCACCTGCAAAAATATGACTAAAACCATGTTGAAAACGGTTAAACTCTGGCGCTTTAACAACTGACGTATGGCTACGTACTTCATCTAAACGCGCTTGAATTTGGCACTCTTCACCCGCTTGATAATCGTTATGGATTCTAAAATCAAATAACGAGAATTCGATTTGACGCAGCATTTGCATGCCTGAGTTATAGTTTTTAGCTGCTAGCAGCTTATCCAATAACTCTTTAGGCAATGGCTCACCCGTTTCATAGTGACCTGAAATAAAATTAAGTGCTTGTTCTTCATAACACCAGTTTTCTAAAAATTGGCTTGGTAGCTCAACAGCATCCCATGCAACACCATTAATACCCGCAACTGGCGCTGCATCAACTTGGGTTAGCATATGGTGAATACCATGACCAAACTCATGGAATAAAGTGGTAACTTCATTATGAGTAAACAGTGCAGGCTTATCGCCAACCGCTTTATTAAAGTTACACACCAAATACGCAACTGGCGTTTGTAACTCGCCATTGGCGCGTACTTTGCGACCCATACAGTCATCCATCCACGCGCCACCGCGTTTGTGATCACGCGCGTATAAATCAAGATAAAAACGGCCACGCAGGGTATTGCTACTGTCGTAAATTTCAAAAAAGCGTACATCTTTATGATAACTATCAATGTCTTTTAACTCTTTAACACTAATACCAAATAAACGATTTACGGTTTCAAACAAGCCGCTTAGTACTTTATCAGCAGGGAAATACGGACGCAGTACTTCATCTGATATTGAATATTTTTCTTGCTTGAGTTTTTCACCGTAATAGCCATAGTCCCATGCAGCTAATTCATCCATGCCGTGTTTTTCCTTGGCGTACGCTTGTAGTTCAGCGAGCTCTTGCTCAGCTTGCGGTTTAGATTTAGCGGCTAAGTCTTCTAAAAATGAGAATACTTGCTCTGGTGTTTCAGCCATTTTAGTAGCGAGTGACTTTTCAGCATAACTGGCAAAACCTAACAGTTGCGCAATTTCATGACGCAGCGCGAGTTCTTCGCTCATGATCGCTGAATTATCAAACTCACCTGCGTTAGGCCCTTGATCAGACGCACGAGTGATAAATGCTGTGTACGTTTCTTCACGTAATTCGCGATTATCAGCATACGTCATGATCGGTAAGTAAGACGGGAAATCAAGGGTAAATACCCAGCCGTCCAATTCTTTGCTTGCTGCGGTATCTGCCGCTAGCGCTAATGCCGACTCAGGTAAACCAGCAAGCTCAGTTTCATCTGTTATGTGCTTTTGCCACGCCAGAGTTGCATCCATCACGTTATTACCAAACTTAGCCGCGAGCTCTGATAAGCGCGCGCTGATTTCGCCGTAACGCTTTTGCTGCTCAGGCGCCAAGGCAATACCTGACAATTCAAAGTCACGCAAGGCATTGGTGATGGTTTTTTGTTGCGCTGTATTTAAGGTTTTAAACTCGTCGCTGTTGTGTAGAGCGTTGTAGGCTTCATATAAGCCTTGGTGTTGACCTACAAAGGTTGAATACTCAGAGATAAGCGGTAAACACTGTTCGTATGCTTCACGTAATTCATCGCTATTAACTACTGAGTTCATATGCGATACCGGCGAAAACATTCGGGATAATTTATCGTCAACTTCTTCAAGAGGTAACACTAAGCCCTGCCAAGTGAATGATTTATTAGCCAGCACTTCATCTATTTTAGCGCGGCATTCATCAATACCCGCTTTTAGCGCTGGCACAACATGCGCTGGCTTTATTTTTGAAAACGGTGGCAAGCCTTCAAGGCCTACTAGTGGGTTATTTTGTAAATCGCTCATGTTAGCTCTCAAATCGTTTCGAATATGATTTTTAAGTTGGGGCGCAGCGCTTGAAATACAAGGGGCTTTTAACGGGTCTTTCATGTGTTATTATCGGATAAATACGTTTTATATAAACTTGAGGAATAACTATGGCTCAGCATTTTGACTACATTGCAATTGGCGGCGGCAGCGGCGGAATAGCGTCAGCTAACCGTGCAGCAATGCGTGGCGCGAAAGTGGCACTAATTGAAGCAAAACATATGGGTGGAACCTGTGTAAATGTAGGCTGTGTGCCAAAAAAAGTAATGTGGCATGGCGCTCAAGTTGCTGAAGCAATTAACTTATACGCTCCAGATTACGGCTTTAATGTTGAAGTAAAAGATTTCAACTGGAGTAAGCTAGTAGAAAGCCGTGAAGCCTATATAGGCCGTATTCACAAAGGCTATGACAATGGCCTAGCTAAAAACGGCGTAACTGTTATAAAAGGTTTTGCTAAATTTGTTGATAGCAACACAGTTGAAGTTGATGGCGAACTTTATACCGCTGATCATATTTTAATTGCCGTAGGCGGTCGCCCTAGCATTCCAAATATCCCAGGTGCTGAACACGGCATCGATTCAAATGGCTTTTTTGAGCTAAACGAGCAACCAAAACGCGTTGCCGTTGTGGGTGCCGGTTATATCGCAGTAGAGATTGCCGGAGTACTACACAGCCTAGGAACAGAAACCCATTTATTTGTGCGTAAAAATAAACCACTACGCTCATTTGACCCATACATCATCGACACATTAGTTGATATTATGGCCAAAGAAGGCTCGACGCTACACACTGAATGCACAGCAAAAGAAGTGGTTAAAGAAAACGATGGTAGCTTAACCATTCATTTTGAAAACGGCTACAGCCATAATGTTGACCAGGTTATTTGGGCTATTGGTCGCCAGCCAACAACTGATAAAATCAACCTAGCAGCAGCTGGCGTTAAAGTAAACGAAAGTGGCTTTGTAAAAGTAGATGAATATCAAAATACCACGGCTAACAATGTTTATGCTGTGGGTGATATCATCGAAGGCGGCATTGAGCTTACCCCTGTTGCGGTAAAAGCAGGCCGTACCTTATCAGAGCGTTTGTTCAATAAAGAGCTGCCAGACGATTTAAAAATGGATTACAGCCTAGTACCTACCGTGGTATTTAGCCACCCACCAATAGGCACTATTGGTTTAACTGAGCAAGAAGCTATTTCGCAATACGGCAACGAGAACGTAAAAGTGTATAAATCAACGTTTGCTGCTATGTACACTGCGGTAACCCAGCACCGCCAAGCATGTAACATGATGCTAGTGTGCGCAGGCTCTGACGAGAAAGTTGTAGGCTTACACGGCTTAGGTTTTGCTGTTGATGAAATGATCCAAGGCTTTGCCGTGGCCATGAAAATGGGCGCAACCAAAGCAGATTTTGATTCAGTAGTGGCAATTCACCCGACTGGATCTGAAGAGTTCGTTACTATGCGCTAGTTAAAGGCTCAAAAAATAAAACCTTGCAGTTAACGCTGCAAGGTTTTTTATTGCCACCAGCTTAGATTAGTCACTTTATTACTGTTCTATCGTGGTTAAATCTGCAAAATTTCGCTAGTATTGCGGGGTGTTATTTTTATTAACGCTCCATCAATTAGGAATTTATGAACAAAGATTTACTGCTCCATCCGGTACTTATTTCATTAGCAATGATCACCATTGCGTTTGCTCTTAAAGCGCTGGTTGACAGATTTACGCGCCATAAAGCAGAAAAAAAAGAAAAAGATATTCGCTATATTTCACACAATATTAAGCACTCGATTAACTTAGCAACGGTGCTATTACTGCTATTTGTATGGTCTACTGAAATCCAGAACTTTGCGCTGTCGATAGCGGCATTTGCAGTGGCTATTGTATTTGCGACCAGAGAGTTTATTCAATGTATTATTGGCTTTTTCTATTTAGTCACTACCCGTCCGTTTCGGGTTGGCGACTGGGTGCAGGTTGGTGAATATTATGGTGAAATAGCAGAAACTGATTGGATCAAAACCACTATGCATGAAATTGACATGCACACCTATCAGTTTTCTCGCAAAACTATTTATATTCCGAATAATAAATTGATCACTAACCCAATTAAAAACTTAAACTTTGTAAAACGTTTTACCACACATCACTTTAGTGTTGTGCGTAAAGAAAGTTTTAATCCGTACCCAATTTACGCAACGCTACTCGATAAAGCGAAGCAATATTGTGAAGAGTTTCAAGATGTGGCAGGTCGTTATAATTCGATTATCGAAAGAAAGTTAGATGCAAAAATCTCTGGACCTGAGCCTGAAATACACTTTAGTACCACAGAGTTAGGCGAGTTTAAAGCCAGCTTTACGCTATTTTGCCCAACTGACAAGGCGCTTGAAATAGAGCATAAGCTAACGGCCTTTTTTATGGAGCTTTGGTACAGTGAAGCTGCAAAAAGTGAATTAAAAAACTAAATTCAAGCACTTTTAGTTATCAATCAATAAAGAAAAAGCTTAGCTCTATCAGGGACTAAGCTTTCTTTTTTACAGCTCACTGGCAGTTACAAACATTAAGCTGTGCCACCCACTGTTAAGCTATCTATTTTCAGGCTTGGTTGGCCAACTCCTACAGGCACACTTTGACCGTCTTTACCACATACGCCCACGCCTTTATCAAGCGCTAAATCATTACCTACCATCGAGATTTGCTGCATAACTTCAGGGCCGTTACCAATTAATGTAGCGCCTTTAATTGGTTGGGTGATTTTGCCATTTTCGATTAAGTATGCTTCTGAGGCACTAAATACAAACTTACCTGAGGTGATATCTACTTGGCCACCACCAAAGTTAGGCGCGAAGATGCCTTTTTTAACCGTGCTAATAATATCGGCTTGGCTGTGCTCGCCGCCTAACATATAAGTGTTGGTCATACGCGGCATAGGTAAATGCGCGTATGATTCACGACGGGCGTTACCGGTTAGACTAACACCCATCAAACGCGCATTCATTTTATCTTGCATGTAGCCTTTTAAAATTCCGTTTTCGATAAGCACGTTATAGGCTGCTGGCGTGCCTTCATCATCTACATTCAGCGAACCACGGCGATCAGCAATAGTACCATCATCAACTATAGTACATAGCTCTGAAGCAACTTTTTGACCTACTTTACCGCTAAACGCAGACGCGCCTTTACGATTAAAGTCGCCCTCAAGGCCATGACCTACCGCTTCGTGTAACAACACGCCTGGCCAGCCATTACCTAATACCACTTCCATAGTACCTGCTGGGGCATCAATAGCTTCTAAGTTTACTTTAGCTTGACGAACGGCTTCTTCTGCAAAACCCATCCAACGAGGTTTACCTTCTACTAACTCTTTAAAATAACCATAATCTAAACGTGCACCGCCACCTGCACCACCACGTTCACGGCGGCCATTTTTTTCCAACAACACAGAGCAGTTTAAACGGATCAATGGGCGAATATCGGTGGCAAATGTACCATCACTGGCCGCGATTAATACCTCTTCATAGACCGCTGACATTGAGCTGATCACTTGCTCAGCATCGGGGGCCAGTTCGCGAATGTAGTTTTCAAGCTCACGTAATAAACTTACTTTGTCTGTATCAGTCATGCTTTGAATCGGCTGTAATGGGGCAAACTGCTGTTTTACTGCCACATCACTAAATACTTGAATCGCTTTGCTTTCACCTGCTTCGGCAATGCTGCGCGCAGCAGTTGCGGCTTTGTTAAGCGCTTCTAAGTTAATTGCATCAGAATAGGAAAAACCGGTTTTTTCACCGCTAACTGCGCGTACACCGACGCCGCGTTCAACGTTGTAAGAGCCTTCTTTAACTAACCCATCTTCAAGCACCCACGATTCATGGTGGCTTGATTGAAAATACAGATCCGCATAATCAACGTTACGCTGATGAATAAAACCGAGCGTTTTTTCGAGTTCTTCTCGATTTAGCTGGCTGTCGTGTAATAAATGCTGTTCAACTGTGTTCATAATAAATGCTCTTTAAATCGTTGGTGAGATTGCACTGGCATATCTCGACGAATGGCGTGTAAGCGGTTTAGATCTGGCTGACAACCAATAAACCCAATGCCATTTGCAAGCTCGCTGAGGACATCGCCCCAAGGAGAAATAATAATACTGTGGCCGTATGTCGCGCGACCATTTTCGTGTTGCCCTACTTGTGCAGCAGCAATAACATAACTTTGTGTTTCTATCGCTCTGGCCGTTAATAACGGTTGCCAATGGGCTGCACCGGTTACGGTGGTGAACGCACTGGGCACTAAAATGATTTCAGCCCCAGCTCGTTGCAAAGCACTAAATAAGCCACTAAAGCGTAGATCATAACATACTGTAAGGCCTATTTTACCAAACGGTGAATCGACCACAACGGTGTCACTGCCCGCTTGAGTGAAGTTAGACTCGCGATACGCGCCAGTTCTATCAGCAACATTAACGTCAAATAAATGTATCTTATTATACTGAGCCAGCACTTCACCTTGATCATTAAACAACAAAGATGCTGCAAAGTATTTTTTGTGCACAGTGGCAATAGGTAAAGTTCCAGCGGCTAACCAAATATCATGCTGGCAACATAACTCACTTAATTGCTGCTTATAAACATCACTTTGCTTTGCAACAACAAGTGTTTTATGACCGCTATTGGTAAATACTAAGAAGCTCTCAGGTAAACACACCAATAACGGACGTGTTGCAGGAAGCTTAGTTAACAGCTGTTTAAGTTGATTCATGTTGTCATCAGCACACAATCCTGAGCACATTTGTAGAGCAACTATCATCGTTTAATGCCTGATTGGGTGACTGTATCTACGGCACCTTTAAGTGTTAGTTCATTAGAAGCTGCGGCTTGAGGTTGGTTTTGTGCAGCTTGCGGAAGAGTCACTTCACGACTTTTACGGTCTACTTCTTTCACCACAGGATCAGTCATACTGCCTGTCACTTTAAAATTAATTTCTGAAATAACCCGCGCCGAGTGGATCACTTTATCTATCGCCAGTGCAGCCAATCCGGTTACGGGATTAACCATCCAAGCAACAATCACCGGAATACTCGATGTTACTTGTGGAGCAACCGCTAAATCATAATCTATTTCCATGGTATTGAGATTAGTATGGCCTTTAATGGTTAAGTCGGCAGGAACACCATCCATTTTCGTATCTTGGGTATAGGCAACACCTTTATCTAACTGCATAGTACCTTGTAAGCTGTTATAGAAAAACCCCTTCGAAAATACATCTCTAAAGTCGAGCTTTAACTTACGCACTAATGAATCAAGGCTCAGTAACGAAAATACCCGCGCTCCGCCATCGCTTATCTCAGCTAAGTGCCCTTCACCTAAGCGCCAATCTAAATTACCCGACAAACTTGCTACATCAAATAAATAAGGCGCATCTTGCCACCCGAGATTAAATTGAATGTCCGCAGTTGAATCTTCAACTGTAGTAGTAATATCAAACTCATCAAATAGTTCACCAATATCATCACTGTGCATATTACCGCTAAATTGGCTTATCCCTTCTTGCCATTGCCCTTTAGCACGTAACACATGTTCGCCTTTATCAACTACTAGCTCAGATATGGTGAGCTTATGACCATCACCATAAAGCGATGCGCTGACCTTATCTAATTGATAGCTAGCCACTTTACAATCAGTACACTCAAATTCAATGGCCGGTATGTCACTCAGCCAAGTGTAATCTTGTGGAGTTTCAGATAGCGGCAATACGTCTGTTGCTGGGGCAAAATTAACACGTAAATAATCACTGTTAATATGAATCGGACGACCTGATTTATCGAGCGGAATAAGTACTTGCGAGCGTAATTCTTTGGCGTTAAGGCGCAAGCTCAAATCACTGGCAACTGGCGCTAAGCGCATTTCAAAATCATTAAAGGCGATATCGGCTATGGTTAATTGCTGTATATTACCGACAACTTCTTTTAGTGGTGGCAACACACTTTGTTGCTCACCCTCTGCTTGGCTAATAGTGATGATCTGCTGGATCAAATCAAGCCATGGTAATAAATCTGTTTGCTCTAAATTTATAGCAACAGTTAAGTCTTGCTGATTTAATCCTAAATCTTGTTTGCCTAAGATGATGTGTGCATTGTTTAACACGCTGCTGCTGTTCTCTAAGATGCCATTAAAATATAAATTGTTATTGATATTGGCCGTGATCAAATTAGAGATATCATCACCTTGAACAACCGCTGTTAGCGGCCAAACCTGATCCGCGCTTTTACTATAGGGGGCAGGTAACTCACTGCTCAGCCCTTCGAGTTGCGAACTAACATTAGCGCGATAATCAAAGCCGTCCGTTAAAAAGTTTAGATCAAGGTTAATAGCCACTTCACTTTCCCCATGCACGTAACCTTTTAATAAGTCTTGGTTATGAGAAATTAACGTCTCAGCATTTAACTGTGCTTTTATATCAACGTCGGCACGGTAGTTTGGACCAATATTTTTACCATTAACGTTAACTTTCAGCGGCATTCCTAACCAGCTTGCGTTAGCATTTTCTAAAGTGATCTGATCATCATTGAAATAGAGTTTACCTGTTACATCTTCAAGCTGCAGCCCTGGTTGTGCTAAATACACTGGCAGATCTTTTAAATTAACCATGCCTTTAGCTGTTACATCTAATTCATTTAAATCAACCAATAACTCAATATCAGCGCTGGCAGTGCCTTTACCTTGGATCACCGCAAATACATTCGCTAGTGGGTCAGCAATTGGCGTTGCTTTAAAAAACGGAAGTAATGTTTCCATCTCAGCACGTTTATTAATTTTTACGCTCAGTAGATCTGCGTTCATTAGATCTGCAATGCTGACATGCACGGCATCTGCAACGGCTAAATTAACTAATTGTCCCTGCTGAGAATAGATGTCCATACGTTGATTTTCAAAGTGTAATTTTGCACCAGCTTTAGTGACTTCAGGCCAATCAGGGGCGAATTGATAAGTGGCGTTATCGACCTGTGCTAACACTTCAAACTGTCCTGAGTTATCAGCAAACGGGAAACCCGTTAATGGTCCAGAAAACAGCACTTGTGTTTGCGTGAGTTCGCCACTTTTAATAGCCCCAGTTAAGTAATCAACTAAGTTTTTAGTCATTACAGGGCGTGGGAAATAATGGCTGGCAATACTGACATCCGGCGCAAATGCTTCTGCGTATAAATCTAGCCGTGGCTGCTCGCCTAAGCTAAGCTTCATTTCGGCTGCAACAGTAACGTCTTCATTATCAAGCCACATATTATCACTGCTGATCTGCCAACCTTGCTTACTATTGGCTAAATCAATTTGCATATTCAGTTGCTTATATTTGATTGGCTGACTAAAAGTATCAGCGGTAAGTAACTCGCTGTTTTCACCAAACAGATTGATACGACCACGATCTTGATTTAACAAACCATCGACAAGTAAACCCTGTACACCAGGCACGCTTTGCTCTGCAAGCCAACCCAACTGCTGAGCTTCAAACCATAATTGCCATTGCTGTGTTGATGTAAACTGCACATAAGCGCGTTTAACTTGACCACTGGGTTGACGATTTAACAGCGGATCTAATTCAGCAAAATCACTTAACTGGGCTAACCTTGTAACCAAATCAAAATCGAGCTCTTGCAACCAAATCTGTTGTTGCTTGTTATCCAACTGCGCTTCAAATTGAAAGTCGGGCCAATGCTGTTGATCGTTTGAAAGCCGCACCCCTGAACTTTTTAGCCGCCAACCTTGCTGCCAAGGGTAAAGGTGAACCCCCCCTTCACTTAAACTAAATTGATGATTTTTTGTATCTTGCTGCCAATTAATAAAGCTTGGTAACCATTTAACTGTGACATCTTTGATCAAGCCTTTTTCAATACTCAACCATGATTCTAAGTTGATGTCAGAATTGAGCTGCTCTTTACTCGTATTAATATACTGAGCCAGCCATTTCGACACATCAACATTATTTGCGTGCACATAAACATCACCCAACATAGTTTCTAGCGTGGTTCCGGTTAATGCTAAACGAGCATCAAAAGTCCCCACTGAAATCCCAGGTAGTGCTAACGTGCCACTACCCAAGTGTTGCTCGCGTTGGTTTTGCCAAACGATGTTCTCAAGCACCACCCGACGCTTTTTACCATCTGCCAATATAAAATTAAGACTACTATTTTCAACTGCAAAATGACCAGTTTTACCCAAGAACAAGCCTTCAATTAGCTCTTTTTGTTCAAAGGTTACCGCACTGCTGTTTGACTGCAACATAGTCGACATATCAACATCAGCATGAAAACCATTGATCACAAAATAGTTAGATTTTAACTGTCGTGTTTTAATGGTTTCCCATACGTTTAATTCAAGACTAGCTTTAGCGATGGTCAGTGCAATGGGTGAGGTTTCATTATCTTCAAAGGTGATATCTTCCAAGACAATAGAAGGACCTTTGCCATGCCAGTTGGCAGAAATAGCTCCAATTGATAAATTAACAGCAAACTTATCAAATAGGTAACTCTCTAGGTCACCTTTATAGTCATTGGCATACGGCAGGGTATATTTTACAACCGAAACAACAACGGCCAATAGTACCAAAGTGATAGCACACATTTGCCATAACTTGTGGATACAAAAAAAACAGACCGTATTTGCTTTCATTACATCATAACCACATCAAACTGCTCTTGGCTGTAAAGGCTTTCGGTTTGAATGCTCACTTGCTTACCAATAAATAACTCTAGCTCTGCAAGGTTATGATACTCGTCATTAAGTAATGCCTCACTTACTGCAGGAGCGGCATAAACCATAAATTTATCAGCCGCGTAAGCACGGTTTACGCGGACAATTTCACGCAGTATTTCATAGCATACGGTTTCCACGGTTTTTTGTGAACCGCGCCCAGAGCAGGCCGGACATACATCACATAAAATATGTTCAAGACTTTCTCGAGTACGCTTGCGGGTCATTTCCACTAGGCCTAGTGCCGATAAACCATTAATATTTGATTTAACGCGATCTTTACCCAGCGCAGACTCCAGTGAATGCAATACCCTGCGCTTATGCTCTTCGCTAATCATATCAATAAAGTCGATAATGATAATACCGCCCAAGTTACGCAACCTAAGCTGACGGGCAATCGCAGACGTGGCTTCTACGTTAGTGTTAAAAATAGTTTCTTCGAGATTTCGATGACCAACAAAGGCTCCGGTATTAACATCGACCGTGGTCATCGCTTCGGTTTGGTCGATAATTAAATAGCCACCAGACTTTAACGTCACTTTACGATGTAAGGCTTTTTGTATTTCGTTTTCAACATCAAACAAATCAAAAATTGGTCGCTCGCCTGGGTAATACTCTAAAGCATCGGAAAGGATTGGTACAAACTCTGCGGTAAAGCTTTTTAGCTCTTCATAAGTTAGCTTTGAGTCAACCCGAATACGCTCCATATCTTCCCCTACGTAATCTCGTAGAGTTCTAAATGCTAGGGTTAAATCTTCATGCAGAATACTTTCTTTGCTGGTTTTTTTACGTTTAGTGACGATTTTTTTCCATAGTTTCTTTAAAAACTCGGCATCGTGACGCAATTCAGCTTCGCTGGCGCCTTCTGCGGCGGTACGAACTATAAAGCTGCCATCTTCATCCCCATACTCACCAACAATGCTTTTTAAGCGTGCGCGTTCTTCTTCAGTTTCTATGCGCTGGCTCACACCAACATGGGTGGCATCTGGCATAAACACTAAATAACGAGAAGGAATGGTGATGTCAGTTGTTAAACGTGCGCCTTTAGTACCCAGTGGATCTTTTACCACTTGCACCATAATGTATTGACCTTGGCGCACTAACTCGCGAATATCTTGTACTTTTTTGATTGGTTGCTCGTCAACACCTTCAACAATAGAGGCGCTATTTACAATATCAGACGCGTGTAAAAAAGCCGCTTTATCTAAGCCAATATCAACAAACGCAGCTTGCATACCCGGTAGCACTCGGCTTATTTTACCTAAATAAATATTACCGACGATACCTAAATTGCCAATACGCTCTAGTTGAATTTCTTGTAATACACCGTTTTCAATCAGGGCAACACGGCTTTCACTCGGGGTGACGTTGATCAGTAATTCTATACTCATGTTACCTACTTAGGAATTCGCTTAATAATTTTTCGCATTCATATAAAGGTAAGCCTACTACTGCAAAATAGCTACCGGAAATATTGGTAATAAAGCGCCCACCGAGTCCTTGAATGCCATAGCCACCCGCTTTATCTTGTGGCTCACCAGTTTGCCAGTATGCTGCTAATTCTTGTTCTGAGAGTGTTTTAAAACTCACTTGCGTGGTCACTACACTACTCATGACCTGATGCTCAGTGGCAAATGCAATTGCCGTTAATACTTGATGACTGCGCCCAGACAAACGTTTTAGGGTTGCCATAAAGTCAGCTTTATCGCGGGGTTTACCAAGTGACTGATTATCGATGACCACCACGGTATCACTGCCGAGTACGGGGCGATCTGTATATCCCATAGCAACACCGGTTTGAGCTTTTAGACGCGCTAAACGCTCAACAAGTTCAAGAGGAGTTTCGTCTGCTAGCTGGCTTTCATCAGCATCGACGCTAAATTGTGAAAATTCGATACCAAGCTGAGTGAGTAATTCTTTGCGCCGAGGAGAAGCTGACGCTAAATAAATGGCAGTTTGCATTACCTGATCCTAAAATGACGGCGATATTTACGTAGCAATAAGAAAATCCAAGGCCAACTTAACATGCCAGTCACCACCGGCCATAAATACTGCGGGTTGAAATAAACGTCCATTAAAAAGTGATTAAGCCAAAATTGCATTAAGTGATATAGGGTTAAAAATAATCCCACCAGTATCGCTTGCTGCCAAATTGAAAAATTACGAATTTTTTGAAAGTTACTTACGGTTACAAAAATACAAATTGAGTAAGTGAGTGAGTTAATTCCTAGCGGCGACCCTGTGGCTAAATCAATCAGCAAGCCAACCACCCAAGCCGTACCAATATTTAATCGATGTGGAACAGCTAACGCCCAGTACATTAATACTAATAACACCCAGTCAGGACGAAAGGGGTCAAACGAAAAAGGCAATGGCATCAATGCCATGATCAACGCAAGGAAGATGCTCACGGCTATCAATAAAAAGTAACGACTATTCATTGCTGATAGTTTCCTGCTGATTACGCCATAAGATCACTAGTAAGCGAATACGATCTAACTGAGCTATCGGCTCGGCGTATACTTGAGCAAACGGGCGACCCTCATCACGATTAATTTCAGTTACTACCGCAACCGGGTAGCCCTCAGGAAAAGTGCCTCCAAGTCCTGATGTAACCAGCACATCGCCAATCCGTACATCTAAACTATGGGGTACATGAGAGAGTTTAACTGAATTGATTTTACCAATCCCTTCAACCACAGTACGCACATCATTACGTAAAATACGTACTGGTGTGGCATGGGTTGTATCGGTCATCAGTAACACCCGTGACGTCGTTGAACCTACTTTAGTAAGTTGTCCGACGACCCCCATTTCATCAACCACCGCTTGACCTTCACTGATGCCATCTATGGTGCCACGATTGATCACCACTTGATGACTATAAGGATTTGAATGAACCGAGAGAACTTGGGCAATAATTTTACGATTTGACTGCTTAGCAGAAGAACCTAGTAATGCGCGTAGCTTTTGATTTTCTTTGCTTAAAAATTGATATTGCTGAAGCTGTTCGCTTTGCAGTAATTGTTTTTTCTTGAGGGCTTCGTTTTCAGTTAATAACTGATCGCGCGTGTGTAAGCTTTTAGCCCCGAGGCTAAATACTTCATAAGGTAAATTGGCTAAATACAATAACGGACTAACTAAGGTGTTTAAACTAGTGCGTACTGTGGTGCCACCTTGGGTATAACGATCGCCTACGATCAACATAACACTCAATACGACTGCGACAAAAAGCCGCAGTTGTAAAGAAATGGTACGCCCAAACATTAATTTCATTAGTCGTAACTAAATACGTCACCACCGTGCATATCAATCATCTCAAGGGCTTTACCGCCGCCACGTGCTACACAGGTCAATGGATCATCAGCAACCACAACTGGAATGCCGGTCTCTTCCATTAATAAACGATCTAAATCTTTAAGCAATGCGCCGCCGCCCGTTAACACCATGCCTTTAGCAGAGATATCTGACGCCAGCTCTGGTGGTGATTGCTCAAGGGCAACCATAACTGCGCTAACAATACCCATTAATGGCTCTTGTAAGGCTTCTAAGATTTCATGCGAGTTAAGCGTAAATGAACGCGGTACACCTTCAGCAAGGTTACGGCCACGTACTTCAATCTCAATGGGCTCATCTGTTTTAAACGCTGAACCGATTTGATGCTTGATGTTTTCAGCAGTTGCTTCACCGATTAAGCTACCAAAGTTACGGCGTACGTAGTTGATAATTGCTTCGTCAAACTTATCCCCACCAATACGTACAGATGATGAGTACACCACGCCGTTGAGTGAAATAATCGCAACTTCAGTAGTACCACCACCGATATCAACAACCATAGAGCCTGTCGCTTCTGATACTGGTAAGCCAGCACCGATTGCAGCAGCCATTGGTTCTTCAATTAAATACACTTCGCGAGCACCTGCTCCCATAGCTGATTCGCGAATCGCACGCTTTTCTACTTGCGTTGCACCACAGGGTACACAAATAAGTACGCGCGGGCTTGGCCGCATAAAGTTATTGTTATGCACCTGTTTAATAAAGTGTTGTAACATTTTTTCAGTTACATAAAAGTCAGCAATTACACCGTCTTTCATTGGGCGAATAGCTTTAATGTTACCAGGCGTTCGGCCAAGCATTTGCTTAGCTTCAGTCCCTACTGAGGCAACACTTTTAGGACCACCAGCGCGCTCTTGACGGATCGCAACTACTGATGGTTCATTAAGGACAATGCCTTCGTCTTTAACATAAATGAGGGTGTTGGCTGTACCCAAGTCGATCGATAGATCGTTTGAAAAAATACCACGGAGCTTTTTAAACATGAGGCTGGATGACCTTTGAAAAACATTCTTATATTAGCTTATGCAACTTTACCATGCTGAATCAGTTCGGCAATAAAAAGTGCAGCTACCTTTGTTAATTGGGTAAAAAGGAAGCTATGCTTCCTTTTTAAATTAATTCTATCGTTCGCGTACTAGACGAAAACCGATATAGTTTGCACGAAAGTCTGGTGCTAAAATCAAACGAGTTGAGGCACGAGCTAAACTAGGCGCAAAATTCCACGCCCCACCACGGACAGTAACATCCACTTGCTCAGCTGACTTATGAGTCCATTCCCATACATTTCCTACCGTGTCGTAGAGACCAAATGCATTAGGTGCAAATGAGCCAGTTGGCGCTGCACTTTTGTTTGACCATTCACTACTACACCAACCACAATTGGCTAAATTTTTACCTATTTCATTACCCCACGGGTATTCAGTTTTCGTACCAGCGCGTGCTGCATACTCCCACTCCACCTCATTAGGTAATCTATATTGCTGACCTGTTTGTCCAGACAACCAATCCGCATATGCTTTTGCATCGTTGTAAGTTAAGCACACAGCAGGAAAATCACTGCTTTGCTCAAAACCTGGATTGCGCCAATTTAAATTAACTTCCCAGACTGGTTCGCCATTTAAATAATAAGCACAGCCACGATTACGCTCCGCTTCTGTTTTATAATTCGTATTAGATACAAACTTTTGATAAGCACCTACTGTCACTTCTTTATTTTGCATCGCAAATGAGCTTGCAATGGTTTTTTCAACAACTGGACGCTCATTTGCAAGTCCATTACCATTGATATCCCCCATTTCAAACTTACCTGCGGGAATAACTACTACGTCAACAGTTGCAGCATTGCCTATAGCTGTACTAGTTACTGATATCGTATTACGTTGCTCGCTGGTGTATGTCGGTGCAGCAATCGACTTAGGCTTTTTTACCAACTTAGCATGAATCGTCTGCGGCTTTCGTAAATCAACACGCACACGATAAGGTTTATAACCCTGCTTGCGAACTTCAACATCATGAATACCACTTGGTAAAGTCGTTGCTAAACGTGTTGAACCAAAACTTACGCCATCAATAAACACTTCGTCATCGTATACGTTAGAACGCAGTGTAAATTCAATCATTTTATTACTATCAACAACTTGTGTATCAACCGTTGACATTCGTTTGACTGAATAATCACGTATCGGTTGCTCACTCAAGCGTGACACCGAAACGTTGGCATTATCCTGACTATCACTGAATGTTAACTGACTATCAGTGAAAGTAGTATCATAACTGATGGTTTGATATCCAGTGCTAAGAGGTGTGCCATATTCTGAACAGTAACGGTTATCGACGTTCAATAAATTACATAAACGACTGCTATTTACATCACCGCGCATAGTAACACTTAAGTTAACGTTATAATTGCCTTGGCCGCTAAAAGCACTATTGACTACGTGGCTACTTAAAACCTGTACTTGTGCGCCTGCCATATTGCGCTTTGGTTCAACAAGCCGCTCTTCAGTTAAGTTAGCAAATATTTGGTCAACAAAACGCTTCGTTGCTTTTTGTAAGCCCATTTGCTGGCCGCGTTGCTCACAGGCTGCCAATGTTTCTGTACGTTTACAGTTGATGGTGTGATTAACTTCTAATGTACCTTCGCGGGTAAATTCGTTGCGTAAACGTTCAACTCGGGCTGTTGTTAACTGTTCTTTTAAGCTTTCGAGTGTATTTAACTGGGTATGTTTTGCTACGCGAATTTGTTCAATATCTTTGCGGTGGGATGCAATTGCCGCCAACTGCATCGCGATATCATCTTTATTCTGCTTATGATCAACCACAGCTTGTTGATACCGCGCTTGTGCAGCACTAATATCAATAGTGGGATCATCAATTAAACGACGATACATTTCATTCATGGCATCAAGTGCTTGATTTTTTTCTTTGTCTAGCTCAGTTGAACGAGTGCGTAATAAACTCAGCTGGCTTTGTAACTGACTTTCTTCTTTTAAATGTTTTTCAAGTATCTGTGTAGCGTTATCGTATTCAGCTTGTTTAATACTGATCTCAGATTCAATTCCAGTAACAGTTGCTGTATCTTGTGCAAAAGCACTTGATGCAAACAAACTAGCTGAAATTAACAGAGATAAAGGAGCAATTCGCATATATTCCATTCCCAAAAAGCGGCAATTATTTGGTCATTATTTATTTTTTATAATTAAACTCTTATGCTATGTACTTGCAAGGCAAAACACAAGCTTTGTTCAAAAATTATCTGAGTTTACAACCATTACCATACCTCACGCCAGTAAATTACCATCCCATAGTATGAAAACCGCCTCTTTTGTGAGCCAATTACTAATCCTTTTCTTGTTCATGGCTAATTTGTTAAACTTATGGCCCATTTATTTTAAGTTGCAACTGTGAATTTAATACCTGAGTCTCCACTGCAAAAAATCACTTATTCGATGCTGAGTAAGCAAAAAATATCTTTATCGATAAAACGTGACGATCTTCTGCATCCGTTAATAAGCGGCAATAAATGGCGAAAATTAAAATATAACTTAACCGCCATGAAAACACAGGGTAAAACAGAATTAGTTACTTTTGGTGGTGCTTTTTCAAATCATATTCATGCCTGTGCCGCCGCAGGAAAGCAGTTCAACTTGAAAACCCATGGCATTATTCGCGGCCCTGAACTTGATCAACACAACCCCACCTTACAATTTGCTAAGCAATGCGGTATGCGACTTCACCCTGTAACACGGATAGAATATCGAGAGCGTAACACTCCAGATTACCTAGCTCAGTTACAAGCACGTTTCCCCGATGCATATATATTACCGGAAGGTGGCACTAATAAAGCCGCCTTGTTAGGTTGTAAAGAGCTCGCTCAGTCATTACCTCTCGCGGATTATGTTTTATGCCCAACAGGTAGTGGCGGCACCCTAGCAGGACTGATTGAAGGCTGCGATAAAACTACTCAGGTTTTAGGGGTTGCGGTATTAAAGCAAGCTGATTATCTAGTGGATGAAATCAAATCTCTTAGTGCAATTGCTACGCAGCAACAAAACTGGCAATTACTCACCCAGTTTCATGATAGTGGCTATGGTAAATTTAGTCCTAAACTTTGGCAGTTTTGCCAAATGATGCAAACCCAACACCACTTACCACTTGAACCTATTTATTCAGGAAAAATGATGTATGCCTTATGGCAATTAATTGCACAAGGCTACTTTCCAACAGGAAGCCGGATCGTTGCGATTCATACCGGCGGCCTGCAAGGCTTAGATGGGCTGCGTTACCGCCAGTTAATAGATTAATTAACCATTACATTAGTAAACTCTTGCAAAGGCTCCGTAAAATAAAATCCTTGCCCAGCTATGACCCCCTGGTTTTTTAGCATGTTCAGTTCTTGCTGCGTCTCAACACCAACACCGTATACAGGTAAGTTCACTCGCTCTGCGCTCACGACTATTTGACGTACCATTTTTTGCTGCCTTGTATTTTTATCAATATTGTGAATTAGCTCGTAGCTTAATTTGAGCCCTTTAATTCCTTTATACGTTGCTAACAAAGCAATTTTGTCACTCGATGATACGTTATCAATTAACACTGAGCTGCCAACTGACTGAATTGCGCCAAAGGCACAATTCAGTAACAGTTGATGTTGATAAAAATCCACTTCCGATATTTCAAACTGCAACTTATCAGCCCCCTTCACGGTTTTCATTCTCTGACTAAACCAGCGCCAATAATCCTCAGAAAACCAATTAAATGCATGTAAATTAATACTCACCGTTAACGAACTTGGCTCACTTTCTAATAACTTAATAACTTGATCCAAGACTGTTTTATCCAATAAAGTAATTGCGGCATCACTTTTTAATTGCGGAATAAACTGCTTCGCAGAAAGCATACCCAAGGACTTATGACGAACCCGGATCAAAGCTTCATGCTGCAATATATCACCACTGGCGAACTCAAATAACGGCTGAAAAAATAACATAAATTTCTTTTTGCCAATGTAATCAGCTAAATTTTCACCGCTATTTGCCAGCACTGTTGATCGTGTATGATTAAATGGCAACCGGTGAATATGCTGCCATGGACTTTGTTTTGCTAATGCGAGTGCTGATTTAGTTAACTGATAAACCACAGTTTGATCTGCACCATCACGGTAATTACATACGCCTATTTTAATTTGTTTGCGAGATAGATCACCGCGATAAAGTAAAGAAGCTTGATAAATAATTTGATGTAATCGCCTAGTGTAAGCATCGATCTCAGGCTGTGGTATATTCTCTAAGGTAATTGCTAGCCCACCTGAAGATAACAACCTAACTGATACCCGAGATAACTCTTTAAAGCCTTTGATAACAACAAGTTTAAAGTGGCTTTCTAAATCAAGGTTATCTGGAAATGGCTGTGTCCAATAGAGTAAAGCAAAGAAGTGATTATGATTATTTTGAATACCGTACATTGCGGTAATTGCAGCATCCTCTGCGGAGCTTAATTTACGCTTAGCTGTAAGTGCTTGGGTGCTGTTAATTGCAATATCATTTAGTGCTAATTTAACCACATCTTTAGCCGCTTGTTGGCTGCTGGGTAATTTACTATCAGTTAATATTGCAATTGAATCCACACCGTCGTACTGTTTATATAGCAGTCGCCACCAGCGATAACTCCAAATAGCAGCGCCAATCATCACTAGGTTTAATAAAATAAATAGCGGGCTTTCTACAACCCAAAAAGGCAAATGGTAAAGCTTTAAACTAACCGTTTTATATTTATAGATATCACTCTCTTGGGTCATAAAAGCAGAAAGGAGAAATGACTCACGACCTGATTCGAGCATAAAACCATGACTTTCAGCAAGTGCAGCAATGATCTCTTTATCTGCAATTGGTTTTAGTTTGAGGCTATAGACTTGCTTAGCTAATTGGCTCCCAGTGATGTGCACTTTTTGATGCAATATCTCCCCTAAAAAAAGATTAAATACCGTTAGTAACAGCATAAAAGCAATTATATAAAGACTGAACATCCGTACTTGAGCATTTTTAAATTGAGTCACCATGGCTATTACGCTGTTTGTATCAATAGCTAAAGTGTTGTTCAAGATCCTTATAAACACAAGGCTGAGAGCGGCGTTTAAATGTTATCGAACATTATAATGAATAAAACCATCGCATTTTTAGCTACCTAAGCCGGAATAAATATTTATAATTTTTAGCGCATCACAATTGCTTTCTAAAAATAACAAAAAAACCTTTAAACTTAATATTTAAAGAGGCTTTCATTAATAATTACCACATTGTTTCATAAGTACTAATAAAATTGAAAAGGCCGCTAAACAGCGGCCTTCCAGAGTATTTTAACACTCTTAGTTTAACTGTGTGCTAGAACGGAATGTCGTCATCAAAATCGATTGGTGGTTCCATTGGATTTGATGCGCCGCCTTGCGGAGCACTTTGTGGCTTAGGTGCAAAACCACCTTGTGGTTGGCCGCCACCTTGTGGAGCATAACCGCCACCTTGGTATTGATTACTTTGCTGGGGTGCTGGCGCTTGTTGTGGCGCTGGCGCATAACCACCACTTTGCTGTGGTGCACTTTGCTGCTGAGCATAACCACCACCTTGTTGTGGTGCACTTTGCTGCGGTGCGCTCTGTTGTTGGCCGTAACCACCTTGAGATTGACCACCGTGGCTTTGCTGTTGTTGGCCACCTTGGTAACCACCACTTTGTTGGTCGCCACCACGGGCACCTAACATTTGCATTTGACCAGTGAAACCATCCACAACGATTTCAGTGGTGTATTTCTCTTGGCCTTGTTGATCAGTCCATTTACGGGTTTGAAGTTTGCCTTCAACATAAATTTGTGAACCTTTACGGCAATATTCACCAACAATTTCAGCTAACTTGCCAAAAAACACAACACGGTGCCACTCTGTTTTATCAACCATTTGACCGGTGTTTTTGTCTTTATAGCTATCTGACGTAGCTAGAGTAATATTCGCTACACCATTGCCGTTAGGCATATAACGTACTTCTGGATCTTGACCTAAATTACCAACCAAGATTACTTTGTTCACACCGCGTGCCATGGACCTTTCTCCTATAAACGTTATATTAAACCAGCCACTTTACGGGCCTGGTCTAGGTCAAATTCTTTATCATCAATCTTTAAATAACTGCGATTTTCATCACAGACTACTGTTGCTTCAATTACGCCCGGTAAAGCAACTAAACGAGAAGCAAGGGTTTGCGCTTGCTGCTCGTTACTTAATTCTGTCATTAAGCTTATCATTTTACTTCGTGGCGGGACTTGCATATTCCACGCAAGGATAAGCCATATTACCCCAACAACTGCGGCTGCGGCAAACACTGCTTGCGGCGTTGTTGATTGCGCAACGTAACCCCCTAAAATACCACCTAAAAATGCACCAAAAAATTGTCCTGACGAAAACACCCCCATCGCCGAGCCTTTTTGGCTAGCTGGTGCTAAGCGTGATACTAATGCCGGCATCGTCGCTTCTAAAAAGTTAAAGGCAACAAAATACGCCAGCATACACATCGCCATGCCGATGATTGAGTCAACACCAATTGCCATTGCTAACATACTTAGCGCAAGCACTGCGATAGAGCCAACAAATGCCAGTTTCTCTTTTTCTTTGCGGATCGCAATGATCATCACTGGTGCCATTAATAAAAATGCCAGTAATAAAACGGGAATATATACTTGCCAATGCGCTTGTGCTGCTAAACCTTTGGCAATTAACTGCCCTGGTAAGGCGACAAAAATCGTCGTTAAGGTCAAATGTAATAGCATCACCCCCAAATCTAAACGCGCTAATTGCGGATGCTTAATGAGCTTTTTAATATCGCTAACACTTGCTAAGGTATCGCCTTTGGGGGCTTTGCTAACCGCTTTTGGAACCAAAAACGATACAATAAAAATACCCACAACGGCCAAAATAGCGGTTAACCAGAACACGCCTGCAAGACCCCACGCTGCGGCAACCATTGGGCCAAGTAACATAGCAATAGCAAAGCTCATGCCTATGCTCATACCAATCACGGCCATCACTTTTGGTCGTTGCTCATCGCGGCTCAAGTCAGAAGCAAAAGCTAATAACGAGCTGGCAATTGCGCCCATCCCTTGTAATGCTCGCCCTAACGTGACCATTTGCATTGAATCGGCCGTGGCAGCAATCATCGAACCGATGGCAAAAACAGTTAAACCGCCAACAATCACTTTTTTACGGCCAATTTTATCCGATAACCAGCCCATGGGAATTTGTAACACAGCTTGTGTTAAACCATAGGCGCCAATCGCAAAACCAATCCATATCGGTGAAAACCCTGATAATTCTTGCCCATAAATCGCTAATACTGGCATTAGCATAAATAGGCCAAGCATACGAAATGCAAACACACTCGCTAAGGAAACTGCGGCGCGTTTTTCTCGTGAATTGAGTGAAGAAGCTGTCATGATTCGCGTGTTCTTGCTGTCTATTAAAATTTGAGCAGGGATTCTACCACAAGCTTACAGAGAAATAATCGTCCCAATGCGATGATTTTTCATTGATCAAGGA
Organism: Pseudoalteromonas arctica; assembly: GCF_012927645.1. GTDB lineage: Bacteria > Pseudomonadota > Gammaproteobacteria > Enterobacterales > Alteromonadaceae > Pseudoalteromonas > Pseudoalteromonas arctica_A. The sequence continues at coordinate 28,298 of NZ_JABBMT010000006.1, forward strand.
TTAATATTCGCACGTATTATGAGATACTCAGTAAATCAACTTGGTAATGAAACGAGATAGCATGGAAAACATTGAAGTCCGAGGCGCCCGCACGCACAATTTAAAAGACATCAGCCTAACCATTCCCCGTGATAAATTAATTGTTATCACCGGTCTATCTGGTTCGGGTAAATCGTCTTTAGCATTTGATACCTTATATGCAGAAGGGCAGCGTCGGTATGTAGAATCTTTATCGGCTTATGCCAGGCAATTTTTATCTTTAATGGAAAAACCAGATGTTGATCATATTGAAGGGTTGTCGCCGGCAATTTCAATTGAACAAAAATCAACGTCACATAATCCCCGCTCCACCGTTGGCACCATTACCGAAATATATGATTACCTACGCTTAATGTTTGCCCGTGTTGGCGAACCGCGTTGCCCTACTCACGATTTGCCACTCGCGGCACAAACTGTTAGCCAAATGGTCGACACCGTGCTGGCGTTCCCTGAGGGCAGCAAGCTGATGTTGCTAGCCCCTGTAGTGAAAGAGCGCAAAGGTGAGCACGTTAAGTTATTAGAGCAACTAGCCAGCCAAGGTTATATTCGCGCCCGTATTGATGGCGAGGTGTGTGACCTTTCAGATCCACCGACTTTAGAACTACATAAAAAACACACTATTGAAGTCGTGGTCGATCGTTTTAAAGTGAAAGATGGCTTACAACAACGCTTAGCCGAATCGTTTGAAACCGCGTTAGAGCTGTCAGCCGGTGTCGCAACAATTGCATCGATGGATGACGCAAACACCGATGAGTTACTGCTCTCAGCTAACTTTGCTTGCCCAACATGTGGCTACGCCATGACCGAGCTTGAACCTCGGTTATTCTCATTTAATAACCCGGCAGGCGCATGCCAAAGTTGTGATGGTTTAGGCGTTCGTCAATATTTTGACCCCAATAGAGTGATTCAAAATCCAGAGCTTAGTTTATCTGGCGGTGCCATAAAAGGCTGGGATAAACGCAGCTTTTACTATTTTCAAATGCTGCAAGCCGTTGCTGAACACTATAAATTTGATTTAGAAGTACCGTTTCAAGATCTTAGTAAAAGCGCTAAAAAGATAATTCTTGAAGGCTCTGGCGATACAAAAATTGCGTTTAATTACCGTAATGATCGTGGTGATTTAATTACCCGTAATCACGAGTTTGAAGGCGTACTCAATAATATGAACCGCCGCTACCGTGAAACAGAGTCTAATTCTGTGCGCGAAGAGCTGGCGAAATATCAAACCAGCCAAGCTTGCCCAAGTTGTAAAGGGTCACGCCTACGCCAAGAAGCACGCAGTGTATTTATCGGACAAACTAACTTACCCGCGATCACCAGTATGAGTATTGGTGAAGCGATGAGCTTTTTTGAGCAACTAAGCTTAACTGGCCAAAAAGGCCAGATAGCTGAGAAAATCTTAAAAGAAATTCGCGACCGTTTATCGTTTTTGATCAACGTCGGCCTAAATTATCTCTCTTTAGAGCGCAGTGCCGATACTTTATCTGGCGGTGAGGCGCAACGTATTCGCTTAGCCAGCCAAATTGGTGCAGGCTTAGTAGGCGTAATGTATGTACTTGATGAACCATCGATTGGTTTGCATCAACGCGATAACGACCGTTTACTGCAAACGCTGATCCATCTACGCGATTTAGGTAATACCGTGATTGTGGTAGAACACGATGAAGATGCCATTCGTGCCGCCGATCATATTATTGATATTGGTCCTGGAGCTGGCGTACATGGCGGCTATATCATCGCCCAAGGTACTCGTGATGATATTTTAGCTAGCGAAGAGTCAGTAACAGGGCAATTTTTATCTGGCCGACGCAAAATAGAAGTTCCCAAAGAGCGCCATAAAATCAACGACAAGTGGTTAGATCTATTTGGTGCTAGCGGTAATAACTTAAAGAATGTCGATTTAAAAATACCTTTTGGTTTAATGACCTGTATTACGGGAGTATCAGGCTCTGGTAAGTCAACGCTTATCAACGACACTTTATTTAAACTTGCTCATACCGAATTAAATGGAGCGACCACTGCCGAAGCTGCACCGTACAAATCAATTAGTGGCCTTGAGCATTTTGACAAAGTTATCGATATTGACCAAAGCCCGATTGGCCGCACCCCACGCTCAAACCCAGCCACATATACCGGTATTTTTACTGGCATTCGTGAGTTGTTTGTCGGCACGCAAGAATCTCGCTCTCGTGGTTATAAAGTGGGTCGCTTTAGCTTTAACGTTAAAGGTGGCCGCTGTGAAGCCTGCCAAGGTGATGGCGTAATTAAAGTAGAAATGCACTTTTTACCGGATGTATACGTACCATGTGATGTCTGTAAAGGGCAACGCTATAACCGTGAAACGTTAGAAGTACAGTATAAAGGCAAAAATATCCATCAAGTATTAGAAATGACGGTGGAAGATGCACACGACTATTTTGATAAAATACCTGCCATTGCGCGTAAACTAAAAACCTTAATGGATGTGGGCTTATCTTATATTCGCTTAGGCCAAGCCGCCACCACACTCTCAGGTGGTGAAGCGCAACGGGTTAAACTCGCCCGCGAGCTATCTAAACGTGACACAGGTAAAACCTTATACATTTTAGATGAACCAACCACAGGATTGCACTTTGCTGATATAGAACAACTGTTAGTTGTATTACATCGCTTGCGCGATCACGGCAATACTATCGTAGTAATTGAACATAACTTAGATGTAATCAAAACGGCTGACTGGATTGTTGATTTAGGCCCTGAAGGTGGTGCTGGCGGCGGAGAAATACTGATTGCTGGAACCCCTGAGCAAGTAGCCGAATGTGAGCGTTCACATACCGGCCACTATTTGAAACCCCTATTATCAAAATAGGGTTTTCTCTTTTATGTACTCAGGTTGCCCGGTGTTAAGATATATAAAAATTGCCAAATGGCGTGCAAACAAACAGCTGAGGCAACAACAGCAAAATTTGCAGTCTCATAAACCGCGCTTTGATGAGCAAGGTAAAGCTATTTGGTTCTGATCGCATAAAATTTATTACCCAAAGTTACTCACCTTTATTAACAGCACTTTTTATTCTAATGAAGTTAACTGCGTGGGATAAATCCAATCGCGTTGTAAACAGACTTTAAGGTTACTTCTGCGCGAGCACTGGCTTTTTCAGCACCGGTTTTCATGATGTTGTTGAGCAACGCTTGATCTTCACGGATCTCTTTAAAACGCGCTTGGATTGGCTCGATCATACTCACGACTGCGTCAGCTGTGTCTTTTTTCAGATGGCCATACATTTTGTCTTCGTACTCTGGCACTAACTCTTCAATCGAACGTTTAGTTGCAACAGACATAAGTGTTAGTAAGTTTGATACGCCTGGTTTTTCAGTGCGATCAAAATAAATACGCGCTTGCTCGTCTGAATCAGTTACTGCTTTTTTAAGCTTTTTCTCGATCTTTTTTGGTTCGTCTAACATCATGATAAAACCATTTGGGTTTTCATCTGATTTAGACATTTTTTTCAGTGGATCTTGCAGGCTCATTACTCGCGCACCAAACTCTGGAATGTAAGGTTCTGGGATCGTGAAAACTTCACCATATAAGTTATTAAAACGCGTTGCGATATCGCGTGTTAGTTCAAGGTGCTGCTTTTGATCATCACCTACTGGTACTTGCGCCGCTTGATAAAGTAAAATATCTGCGGCTTGTAATACCGGATAAGCAAACAAGCCAACGTTTACATTGCTGGTGTTCTTTGCTGACTTATCTTTAAACTGGGTCATGCGGTTAAGCTCGCCCATTTGCGCATAACAGTTTAATACCCAACCTAGCTGTGCATGTTCAGGCACTTGCGACTGCACAAATAAAGCAGCTTTATCTGGATCAATACCACATGCAACATATAAAGCGATGCCATCTAATACACGCGCTTTTAAAAGTTCTGGGTCTTGGCGTAACGTAATCGCGTGCAAATCAGCTAACATAAAGTGGCTATCATACTCTTCCTGTAGCTTTACCCACTGGTTAATAGCGCCAACATAGTTGCCTATTGTCATTCCACCGGTTGGCTGCATGCCACTTAACACTACTGGTTTACTCATGATTTTCCTTTATATTATTAAAATAAAAATACTAAAATTAAAAGCCGCTTAACGCTGGGTAAGAACAGGTATTATATCTAAGAAATTCTCACAGAGGTACTGTGGATTCAAATCAGCAAGATTTTCACCTTGGTTATAACCATAATTAACGGCAAGTACGTCTATATGTGCCGCTTGCGCCGCTAAGATATCACTTTTTGAGTCACCAATCATAATTGCTTGGCTCACTGGTACATTTAATTGCTGACAAGCAAATAATAAAGGTTCTGGTGAAGGCTTTTTAGCCATGTCATCACCACACACAATCACCTCAAAATGACTGCTTAAAGCAAGCTTATCAAGTAGCTTTTCAGTAAAACAGCGGGCTTTGTTAGTGATCAACGCTTTTGGTATGCCACGTAAAGCCGCAAGGCCGGTTTCTACGTGTTGATAAAGCACACTGTATTCACCTACTTGTTGCTCATAATGACCATAAAAAATCGCAAGTGCCTTCTCAGCTAATGCTGGTTCTAAGTGCTCACTAACTTGCATGTCGCCACTGAGACCTCGCTTAACCAGCATTTCAATGCCGTTACCAACCCAGCTTTGTACCAACCCTTGAGTTACAATTGGAAAAGCTAAATCAGATAACGTCAGATTCATCGCTATGTATAAATCATAAACGCTATCAACTAAAGTACCGTCAAGATCAAATAAGGCGGCTTCATACTTCATTATTTTACACCCTCTAGCTGGGTACGCATTTGCTCGATTACTTGTTGATAGTCTGGCTGATTAAAAATTGCAGAGCCAGCAACAAACATGTCAGCACCGGCTTGAGCCACCGCCGCAATATTATCGACTTTAATACCACCATCTACTTCTAAACGAATAGCACGACCTGAATCATCAATTATTTTCCGTGCTTGGCGTAGTTTTTCCAAAGTATGAGAAATAAAACTTTGACCGCCAAAACCTGGATTAACCGACATTAATAAAATCACATCAAGCTTATCAATCACATGCTCTAAATAACTTAAACTGGTTGCTGGATTAAATACTAACCCAGCTTGGCAACCATGATCTTTGATCAGCTGCAAAGTGCGATCAATATGCTCACTCGCTTCAGGATGAAAGGTAATAATTGAAGCGCCAGCATCAACAAATTGCGGTATTAAACTATCGACCGGTTTAACCATTAAATGCACATCAATAGGCGCAGTAATGCCATAATCACGTAGTGCCTTACACACCATAGGCCCAATTGTTAAGTTTGGCACATAGTGATTATCCATCACATCAAAATGGACTACATCTGCACCAGAAGCTAAAACACGCTCAACATCTTCGCCCAAGCGGGCAAAATCAGCAGATAAAATAGATGGGGCAATAAGGTACTTTTGTAGTGTTTCTAACATAAACAATCCTTAGTGATATTAAAAATGCGCAAAATAGCAGGGCCGTTAATTGGCATAATGTAACCTAAATCAAGCTATTCCCCAAGAACCCCTGCCAATTAAAGCTTTAACTCTATTTGAAGTTTTGCAACAGTTATATTTCAAGCCGCCAAATATAAACATTATTTTTACCTTAACCTTTTAATTTTATTAATTTTTTGTGTTTATTAATAGGGAATTAAGTTTGTTATTTGAGCATTTTTTATGTATGCTCTAGTGAGTTACACTATTATGGACTTAGTAAAATGCGTGCTTTTAAAATCGGGATCTTAACTGCGGCTGCTATAACTATCGGTACACTAAGCTATTTTTCGAAAAGTGATGGTACACTTATTGCAGCTAACGATTACGAATGTAGCTCAGGTCATTTAACAATTAATAATGCAGCACAATGCATGAAGGTCGAACAAGAATCAAGTTGGATGTCATGGCTCACTGGCGATAGCCGCAGTGCACAATTTCATTATTTAGATTTACTTGAATTATTAACCAGCTCAGACGAACCACAAAAATCGCGCTCACTTAGCCCTAGGTTCTAATCCAATGCAGCAACTGATCAGCGCTCTACAAAGTGTTATTGCGGCATTTTTTGGCGTGCAGTCTGAAAATAAACGTCACGCCGATTTCAAGCAACACTCCCCACTGAGTATTATCATCATTGCAATTATGCTATTTATTATTTTTGTTGCCGCTATTTATGGCGTGGTGACTTGGGTGCTAAATACATAGCCATTAGTTCGTTCACTTTATTACGTGATCCCCCTTTTGGGCTAATCGTCCGCTTAACTTGAATTTCAGCTAACGTTGCTTGGCTATATATTTTCCGCGTCCAGACCGTGTCGTGGTTTGAGATCAATACCGGTGTTTTGTTTTCAAATGCCGCCTGCTCAGCTAAATTAGCTAGATTCGCCTGATCATCCAAATTAAAGCCCCCCTTAGCATAAGAGGTAAACGATGCCGTTTTACTCAAAGGTACATAGGGTGGATCGCAATAGATCACGGCGTTATCGGGTACTAATTTAAATACATCGTCATAACCTAAACAAGTAAATGTGGCTAGTTGTGCTTTTTCGGCAAAAAAGTACATTTCTTTTTCAGGAAAATACGGACGTTTGTACTTACCAAACGGCACATTAAAAATTCCTTTCAGATTATAGCGGCATAAACCGTTGTAGCCATGGCGATTCATATATAAAAATAAAATCGCTCGCTCGTAGATGTCATTACTTTGATTAAACTGTACGCGATAATCATAATATGCGTCAGGCTGGTTGTTTAAATCAACAAACAGTTTTTTTGCATCGCAGATGAATTCATCTGGAGAGTTTTTTAATTCGTTATACAAGTTAATGAGATCAGCATTAATATCATTAAGAATATAATCTTTAAAATCTGTGTTTAAAAATACCGAGCCAGCGCCAACAAACGGTTCAACTAAGGTATCTGCGTGTTTACTCGCTTCATTTAAGCGCGCGCTAATATCTTCAACTAAGCTGTATTTTCCGCCAGCCCATTTAAGGAAGGCTCTGGTCTTTTTCTGCATCGGCTCTTTACTTCAAACTGGTGTGCCGCGATTTTACACTAATCAAAGTAAGTTTACTGATCTAGTAACGCGATTTCTTGTTTTATTTTACTAATTTTTTTATAAAACGGCTGATTCTTACGCACTGCTTTAGGTAGGCTTGCGAGCACTTCGCGAGCAGCATTTAAGTTATCATAGCTACCATAGGTTACCAGCCACCACATTTTACCATTACGTCGCGTCTGATAGACCTTAACTAGTGGTTGCAACCCTTGTTCAAGCACATACTGTTCAGCAATTGTTTGTTGAGTTACCGCGAGTAACTGGATCACGATCTTGCTGTCTGGCTGTTGCAGATACCAACGATTATCAACAACTTCCGCTTCGCTACTCACTGCGGGCTCAATAACAGCATCAGCTAAACTCGTTGTGACATCCACCGGCTCTGCGGCTTGCATCAAGCTATCTAATATTGCTGCGACATTATTTTCCTGAGTAGGAGTATCAATAAGCGACTGAACTTGCTCTGCTTGAGCTTGTTGATCAGTTAATCGGGCTTCTACTTCTGAGGAGTCGGTTATCACTGCAGCGGCTACAGGTTGCTTTAAAGTATCGACTGCGATTGCCGTCGCAACCGCGGTTTCTGGTTGTGGCTGATAAAAATCATGCCACCAACGGGTCATATCAGATTGATATAAAAAGCCAATGATGAGTAACATAATAATCACTAGCAGCGTTATTAAATGTACTCGCCAAGACATTTTATCAGGGACTACAACCTTAGCTGTATGCTGTGTTGGCTGCCACGCTAACAATAAACTCGGATTACCGTGTGCTTCACGTAGAAAGGTTTGAAATACCGGGTCTTCATCGTAAGGTAAATCATTAAAATAGCACTTCATCAGCTGTTTACTTTCTGCCATTGAAAGTGCTTCGAGATGAATTTCAACAGCGCTTTTAAATTGCCTCACTGATTGCGATGCCAGTAAGATATATAATGTAGTAGGACTATGTTTGGCAAGCGTTGTTAGCTCTTCGACCATTTCTTCAGATAAATGCCGCCCACCATCTAACACCCACAAACATGGGCCACAATTTTGCTGTTTGGCAAGCTGGTAAAAATTTTCTGACAGGCTTAGGTTTTGATCAATTAACGGTGAGTGGAAGCTTTGCTCCAATAGCTCACCCATTAATTGCATATCACTCATCCGTGCACTAAGCTGCACAAACGACTTATTAAAATCACTGTATTTATCGGTAATAAAGGTTTCGAGAAGATAACTTTTACCAAGTCCAGAAGAACCCAGTAAGACAATTAAATTTTGCCCATATTCAAACTGTAGGGCAATCCGATCAACCAAAGCCGCACGGCTAGGTAAGATTTGCGATTGCATTAGCGCCCTATTAAGTCTCGAACCTGTTGATCAGAGACATCATCAACCAATGTGCATTGACCAAACTGAGTGGGGAGTATAAAGCGGATCGTACCTTTTTTATTCTTTTTGTCTTTACGCATGTGATGTAAGAAATGTTCACTGTTCATTACATCAGGGATATCACACGGCAAATTATATTGTGCGATTAAAGCAATAATTCTTGATACTTCATGGCTAGATAAATCACTTCGAGTATGTGCAAGTTTTGCTGCCAACACCATACCTGTTGCAACAGCTTCACCATGGAGCCATTGACCATAGCCCATTTGCGCTTCAATAGCGTGCGCAAAAGTATGACCTAAGTTAAGCAAAGCACGTAGACCCGCTTCCTTTTCATCCTGTGCCACTATTAATGCTTTAATTTCACAACAACGAAAAATTACATGCTGAATGGTTTCTTCATCCAAAGCCTGCAATTGCGCGGTATTGTTTTCAAGAAAAGTAAATAATTCTGTATCGTAAATTAAGCCATATTTAATGACTTCAGCCATACCGGCTGCAAATTCACGAGCAGGAAGGGTATGCAATGATTGCGTATCAATAAACACGGCTTGCGGCTGATAAAAGACCCCAATCATGTTTTTACCCAAAGGGTGGTTAACCGCCGTTTTACCGCCAACTGATGAATCAACTTGCGATAATAAGGTAGTAGGTACTTGAATAAACGGTACTCCGCGTTGATAGCAGGCCGCAACAAAACCAGTCAGATCACCAACCACACCACCACCAAAGGCGATTAAGCAAGTATCTCTGCCGCAATTGTTTTCAAGTAAAAAAGCTGAAATTTTTTCAAACCATTCTAGTGATTTATATTGCTCACCGTCAGGAATAATAAAACTTAGCGGATTTAAATCAGCTAATAACGCCATTGCATCGCTTAGGTATAAAGGTGCAATGGTGTCATTAGTGATAATGATAGGTCGACAATCACCAATATGATGATGTAGCCTGTCAGTCTGTTGAAGAGCAGATTGACCAATATAAATAGGATAACTTCGCTCGTCTAAATTAACTGTTAATTCAAGCATCGCTAGTATCCTTTCTTATTGGTATTTAAAAATCTAATTTCTCGATGATTTGATTAGCGACAACTTTAGCGCTTTGCTCATCAGTGCGTACAACAAAATCAGCTACTTCTTTATACAACGGTTCGCGTTCTTCAGCTAAGCGCTCTAATACATCACGAGGTGCTTCTTCTGTTTGCAGTAATGGGCGACGCTTGTCGCGCTGCGTGCGTGCAACTTGCTTTTCGATAGGTGTCTCTAAGTATACAACAATACCACGAGCTGAAAGCTTGTTTCGTACTTCTTTACTCATCACTGAACCACCACCAGTCGCAAGTACAATACCTTGCATTTCTGTAAGATCGCCAATGACAGATTCTTCACGAAGTCGAAAGCCTTCTTCACCTTCAAGATCGAACACCCAGGCAATATCTGCACCGGTACGGCGTTCGATTTCTTGATCAGAATCGACGAATTCAAGGTGTAATTGATCTGCAATGTGACGACCAATTGTGCTTTTGCCAGCCCCCATAGGACCAACTAGAAATATATTACGTTTTTCAGCCATATCTTTTAGTACAAACGAACTCTAAAATTTGAAATAAAACCCCGCCTAACGACCTGGCCCCAAAATTAAGGAGGGGATTATCTCAGTAATTGATTGGATATTTCAAGTCAATTAGAACAAAAAGCCAATTAACGAGCAATTAAAGTTAATAATTACTCGTTGTGTAAGAATAAATCACTGTAAATTACTCTATTTGGATTTTCGGAGTAACGAAAATAAGCAATTCTTTCTTTTCATTAAACTCACTCGTGCTTCTAAACAGCACTCCTAGGTAAGGAATATCACCTAATAATGGTACTTTTTTAACTGAGTTAATGATTTGCTGCTGGAATATACCACCAAGTACCACGGTTTGACCATTCTCAACCAGTACTTGAGTTTGAATTTCTTGGGTATCAATTGCAACTGCAGGACCAGTTCCAGTTTGTACCGTATCACCTCGGGTATCTTGGGTAATGATTAAATCCAAGATAACTTTATTATCTGGGGTGATGTGTGGTGTTACCTCAAGACTCAATACTGCCTTTTTAAAGCTAACAGTTGTAGCACCACTTGAAGCAGATTCAACATACGGTATTTCGGTACCTTGTTCAATACGTGCTTTTTTCTGATTGGCGGTAGTAATACGCGGACTTGCGATAATTTCACCACGGTTTTCTTCTTCAAGCGCAGTTAGCTCTAAATCCAGTAATGTACCATTTGCTAATTTGGCAACGTGCATACCAATGCTACCGGCGGCACCTGTAATAGGCAGATTAACATTAAGGCGATCAGAAATATTTGGGATCGTCCCGTTAGAGATCGCATCAGCGCCTTCTAAAGTACCTGAGATACCACCATCACTCGAAGCATCACTAAAGCCCCAACGTACGCCTAAGTCTTCTTTAACGTTATCACGAACAGTAACCATACGTGCTTCAATGATGACTTGCTTAACAGCGATATCTAAGGTTTCGACCATACGGCGAACACTTTCAATGCTTTTAGCTGTGTCTTTAATTAACAAGGTATTGGTACGTTTATCAACCGATACACTACCGCGAGCACTAATGATGCTATTGGTATCTGTTTTTAGTAGATCAGCGAACTCTTCCGCTTTAGCATAATTCAAACGAATATACTCACTATAAAGTGGCTCTAAGTCTTCAACTTGCTGCTTGGCTTTTAACTCTTTCGCCTCGCGGGCGGCTAGCTCTTCTGATGGTGCCACCATTAATATAGAACCATCCATACGCTTGTCTAAGCCTTTAACGCGTAATACTACGTCAAGTGCTTGATCCCAAGGAACACCTTCTAAACGTAGAGTTATGTTGCCACTGACTGAGTCACTGGTTACTAGGTTGAAATCGTTATAGCCGGCGATAATTTGTAATACAGCACGCACGGAAATGTCTTGAAAGTTTAAGGTCATAGGACGACCTTGATACTCTTTACCACCTTCTAAATATGAACGTTGTGAATCATCTTTCTCGACTGTAAGAGTAAGGATATTTTCAATTTGTTGATAAGTGAATTTAAACGCAGCATTAGGGGTAATTACTACCCTACTCATATTATTTTCTTTAAATGTTTCAATTGAGCTCACTACCGTGCCAAAATCTAGCACATCCAGTTCATACAATAAGTCATCTAAAATATCAGTATGATGAAATTCAGCAATAATCTTACCGCCACTTTCATGCACATCAATTGCAGCTTGAGTATCTTGTAAAAATACCAATACTCGTGCTTCACCTTTTTCCCCGCGACGAAAATCAATAGACTGGATTGAGTTAATGTAATTACCAGTCACTTCTTTAGCGGTATTAGTATCTTCTTGTGAAGTGATCGGATTATCTGAGATGTGTAATGAAACAAGATTATTGCTCACCGTTGTTTGGTAAATTTTTAAACGCTCTAAATGAACAGTGACAATTAAGTTACCATCAACGGCTACACTATTCACTTTTTCAATACCCGCTTGATTGATTTGTACTTCACTTAAACCTTGCTCAACACTCGCTGCATTAAAGCGCATTTCAATACGGGCCGGATTATTAAATACCTGAACTTTTGGTTCTTCGGTCAACTCTTCATCAAATACCAGCTGTAGCTGTGTTTCTCCAGCTATTAGCGGGCTATAACGAACATCATACAATAACGGGGTAGCCATTGCTGATTGCGTGATAAAAAGGGCAATAACAACAAACAAAGTCTGCTGAATGCGATTACTCCAAGATACTCCTTTATGCATTTTAATTTTACCTTTTTTATTTTTAACTAGTGCCATTGGATCCCGCCTCTAACATTTCAAGCTTCGTCAGCCGCTCTTTCCAACAACCAGACCCGTCGGGAATTAATTCTAACAATTCTATATAATCACTTTTAACATCTTGCACAACACCATGATACAAACCAATATGATTACCGATAGTGACTCGGTGTAAAGTATCATCTGCAGCTTTAATTAAGGCCCATGTTTGGCCTCCAGAACCCAGCGTGCCTTTCATGACTAGGTTATCCAACGGATATTTCTCTAATACTTCACGCGTACGATCAGGATCAGGGTGCAAACAGTTTTTCACTTGAATCATGTTATTTTGAATAATTTCCGGTTGCGGCGCAACAAAAGGGCTGCGTAGTTGCTGTGCATTGTATTCAAAGTGCTCAAACTGGGTCAATTTTGGAATAGCCTCTACCTTAGGGGTCGTGCTGGCTTTTACCTGATCAATAAATTCTTTTTGCTCAGAAGTATCATCGTTACATGCGCTCACTAAAATACCGCTGAGTAAAACCAAGGCTAGTTTCTTCATTTTTTAGCCCCTACTTTCTTCACATCGCCTTCATAGCGGTAAGTTTTGGCAACTACGCTAAAGGTCAGTTTGCCTGATTCTGAACTATTAATTGAAAAGTCATGCAAACTTACGATACGAGGAAGTTGTGCCACTTTGCCAACAAAGTCACCAAACTCATGGTAGCTACCTACTACTTCAATTTTAATCGGCAACTCGGTATAAAATTCTTTTTCCACTTCTGGTAACCAGCCAATTTTAAGGAACGTTAAGCCACTAGTCGTACCCACATAAGATAAATCATCAAGTAAGCCTGGGGTTTCGTTTGAAGTCGGTAAGCGCTTTAGTAGTAAAGAAAACTTTTCTTCCATTTCAACCATTTGCTGGCGATAAACTTCTAGATTACTGGCCACAGCGTATTTCACTCGATAGGTACTGCGTAACTCAACTTCTTTACTAACCGCATTATGGTAACTATCTATTTCATCTGAAACCAATAAGCTGTAACTAAAAAATAGCACCAAGGCAGCTACAAAAGTGCAGCAAATAATCTTTACAACTATTGGCCAGTCGCCAATATTTTCAAGCTCAATTTCGTTCCATTCAATCTCTGTTAACGCTTTGATATCAAGGTTCATTATTTAACCTCTCCGATCTTATCAAAGGGTTTTACATAAAATTCCATATTAAAATCACTCAATAAACGAGACGATTTTTCACCTGCTATAATGCCTTGCATTGTCGGCTTTTCGAGCAAATAAGAGTTTTGTACTAGGCGCAACATGTTTGATAAGTAATTATTTGATTCGCTACGGCCAACCACATGAATTGCACTACCACGGCGCTCTAACTTAGTTAGATACACCCCCGTTGGTACAATTTTGGCAACTTCATCCATAATTTGCGTACCTAAATTACGACTACTTTGCAGCTCTTCAATTAAGCGCATACGTTGCTGTAAGTTTTCTTTCTTTTTATCTAACTCACGAATTTCACTAATACGCCGATCTAATTGGCTAATTTCTGTTGTAAGGTAGTTATTTTTAATATTTTGACCGTCTCGTAAACCGCCGTAATAGCTACTCAATAAATACATACTGATAAAACTACCAAGCACCACGAAAAATAAAATAGTAACAAATTTATTCTGCGATTGTTTACGCTGCTGTTCGCGCCACGGCAGTAGATTTATATGTGGCATGATGAAAAACTCCTTAATGCCAAACCCGTCGCTATTGCAAATTGAGTACGATGACGCTGTAACACATTGCGATCAACATGGTGGGAAATATCCATATTTTCAAAAGGTTCTGCCACAATGGTATGAATACCGAGTTCTTCAATTAGCAGCCTATCGAGGCCATCAATCATCGCAGTACCACCCGTAAGCACGATGTAATCTATTTGATCTTTGCCACTGGTGGTAAGAAACATTTGCACTGCGCGGCGTACTTGCTGCAATAAGGAAGTTTGAAACGGTGCCAATACTTCAAACGTATAGTTAGGCGGAAGATCGCCTGTCGTTTTACTTATTTCAGCCTCATCAAAACTTTTATTGTAATAAGCCACTATGCTGTTAGTGTATTGATCGCCACCAAATACTTGGTCTCGGGTGTAAATCGTTTCGCCACCAAGTACCACACTGACTAGCATAAGTACCGCACCAATATCGACCACAGCTACACATTTATTAAATGCATCGCTTGGTAATTGCTGATAATACACATCCATTGCGCGACTCAGGGCATAGCTTTCTACATCAACTACTTTTGCGATTAAGCCAGCCGATTCTAATGCACCAACACGGGCTTCAACACTTTCAGTACGCGCAGCTGAAAGCAACACATTCATTTTGGAAGGATCCGCTTCGTTGGTAGTGAGCTTTTCAAAGTCTAGGCTAACTTCATCTAATGGATAAGGAATAAGGCTGTCAGCTTCGATTTCTATTTGCGATTCCAGCTCTGCATCACTAAGCGTAACATCCATAAAAATTACTTTCGTAATAACGGTTTGCCCCGATACTGCCACTGCTGCCGAACGAATTGATTTAGGTAACTTACGCTTTAACTTAGTAATAATATTACCAATCGCCTCAATATCTTGAATATTGCGTTCAGCCATTGTACCTTTTGGCATTGGTTCAATTGCTAACGCTTCGAGCCTGTAGCCACTGTCTGTTTCATTCAGCAACACCGCTTTTATAGCATGTGAACCGATATCTATCCCTACCATCATCGGTGAAGACTTACTCAATAGTTGACTTAGCATGTTCGCAACTTGGCCTTTGTTTTAAGAATAAACAAGTTATAATTTTTATATGAAAAAATACTATTCATTTTTTAATCAATATATACTAGCAGTCTCCGATTCTAATTGGGAGTCCATTTAGGGAAAATATAAGTGATTTTATTGAAACGAACTTTACAATTTTTTATCATCTGCGCGTTTTTAGGACTCATTACCTTAGTAAGTCTTTATTATTACGTTAAACCTGATATCCCCAGTGTGCAAGTTTTAAAAGACGTGCAATTACAAACTCCTATGCAAGTCTTTTCTAA
The DNA here is from genome assembly GCF_012927645.1 of Pseudoalteromonas arctica. Lineage (GTDB taxonomy): Bacteria > Pseudomonadota > Gammaproteobacteria > Enterobacterales > Alteromonadaceae > Pseudoalteromonas > Pseudoalteromonas arctica_A. The sequence goes on from NZ_JABBMT010000006.1 coordinate 43,700, forward strand.
AGATGGTTTGTTAATCAATCAGTTCGGTGAAAAACGCCGTATTCCAGTAACTATAGAAGAGATCCCACAACCACTCATAAATGCTATTTTAGCCACTGAAGATAATCGTTTTTATGACCATATAGGTATAGATCCTATAGGTATTTTACGTTCAGCGCTCGTATTAATTTCAACTGGTGAGAAAAAACAAGGCGCAAGTACTATAACAATGCAGTTAGCTCGTAACTTCTTCTTAACCCGTGAAAAGGCCTATATTCGTAAAGTAAAAGAGATCTTCATTGCGTTACACATTGAGAACTTACTAACCAAAAATGAAATACTCGCTTTATACCTGAATAAAATAGAATTAGGTAATCGTGCTTTTGGTATCGGAGCCGCGGCACAAGTTTATTATGGTAAGCAACTAAACGAGTTAACTTTAGCGCAAATGGCAATGATTGCAGGCTTACCAAAAGCGCCGTCGGCTTTAAATCCGATCAGAAACCCAGTTCGCGCAAAGGCACGCCGTAATGTGGTACTCAGACGTATGCTCGATGAAGGTTATATCTCTCAAGCAGACTACAAGCAGAACTCTCAAGAACCAATTACAGCAAAATTTCATGGTGCCGAAATAGACTTATATGCACCTTATATATCTGAAATGGTGCGTGCAGAAATGGTCGCCCGTTATGGCTACGAAAAAGCCTATAATAGTGGCTTTAAAGTTTACACCAGTGTTGAATCTAACGTACAAGCCGCAGCCCAAACTGCACTTGTTAATAATCTCCATGCATACGACATGCGCCATGGTTATCGTGGCCCAGAGCAACAACTGTGGGATTTTGAAACGCAACCAGCCCTAAGTTCTAGTGAAATTTTAGCAAAGCTAAAACCGATAAAAGAAATTGCCCCATTATTAGCAGCAGCCGTGCTCGATGTCGGTGAGCAAACTGCCACTGTATTATTAAAAAATGGCGAACAAGCTAGTCTCAGCTGGGATAACCTCAAATGGGCGCGCAAATACATTACGCGCTACCGTCAAGGTTTCCCACCGAAAGTAGCAACCGATATCCTCAATCCTGGTGAACAAATTTGGCTACGTAAAAATGACGATGGTAGTTACCTACTCAGCCAATTACCTGAAGCGTCAAGTGCATTAGTATCGCTGGATCCGAATGACGGTCGCATTAAAGCGATTGTTGGTGGCTATAGCTTTGAACAAAGCCAATACAACCGAGCCGTGCAGGCAAAACGTCAGGTAGGTTCTAACATAAAACCCTTTATTTATTCAGCAGCACTGAATAATGGTTACACCTTAGCGTCTATTTTAAATGATGCGCCAATCAATCAATGGGACAAGAGCCTAGGGGTTGCATGGCGACCAAAAAACAGCCCAGCAGTATATAACGGCCCGATACGTATTCGTCGTGCTTTAGCACAATCGAAAAACGTTATTTCGGTGCGCTTACTGCGCGGCGTAGGCTTACAGCGCACAGCTGATCACCTATTAAAGTTTGGCTTTCAAAATAATGATATCAATCGCAGTGAATCGCTAGCTTTAGGTAGTGCGTCAATTACTCCTTTAGAACTTGCCCGTGGCATGAGCGCATTTGCCAATGGCGGTCACTTGATCACCCCTTATTTCATTAATGAAATTCAAGACTCTGCAGGTAATGTGTTATTTAAAACAGAACCATTATTAGCGTGTGATCCTGTTACACCTCCGCTAACAACGACTCAATTTGAGTCTACTTCTGGGTTAAATACCAGCCAAGCTGCAAATCATTGTGCACCGCGCATCATATCTAAACAAAATGCGTTTTTGATAGCTGATGCGATGCATAGTGCTATTTGGGGAGGCGGTAGTTGGGCGCATAAAACCGGCTGGAGTGGCACTGGTTGGCGTGCTCAGGTATTAAAGCGCCGTGATCTTTCAGGTAAAACCGGTACTACCAATGACTCTGTCGATACTTGGTTTAGTGGCTTTAACCGTAATGTTATGACCTCAGTCTGGGTTGGATTTGATAATCCTGGTAACCCGCTTGGTCGCTCAACGTATAATAACAACATGGCTAATACCCAGATCTCTGGTGCAGAGTCTGGTGCTAAAACAGCCCAACCAGCATGGATTGACTTTATGCGAGCTGCACTCAAAGATAAGCCTGAAGCGCCAATCGAGCCACCTGAAGGACTAGTGTCGGTACGAATCGATTTAGCAACAGGGCTCTTGAGTCAAAAGAACGATTACACTAGTCGCTTTGAATACTTTGAAAAAGGCACCTCGCCTACTAAGTATGTGATGCAGCATGTAGACAACGTATTTGAAGAAGAAACTAAAACAGAAGAAGAGCTGTTTTAGTCGTCGCGATATAAAATCGCTGCTATATAAAAAAGCGCCAATCGGCGCTTTTTATTTTATAAACACAAAGCTTATTTTAAGTTTTGTATTAACCAATATAAATCAGAATGCACGCCTGCTGCGGTAACTTCCTTACCAGCACCAGGACCTTGGATCACCAACGCATTATCGCTATACCACTGGCTGTTAATAACGAAAATATTATCACCGGGGGTTAAGTTAGCCAGTGCATCCCCCTGCGTTGCATAAGCCAAACCGACTTTAGCAGTTACTTTGCCATCAGCAATTGTTAGCGCACCAGTATAACGCAGCACCTTATTTTCTATCGCTGCTGACTGCGCTTTTTCAGCAATAAAGTCATCTAGCAACTGCTTATTATCAAGGAAAGACTGCCAATCACCTTGCGCTAGTTGCTCTGGCATCAACGGCGTTAAGCCAATCTCATCAAGCTCTAAGGTGAGTCCTAACTCACGCGCTAAAATAAGCAGCTTACGCTGCATATCACGCCCTGATAAATCTTCACGCGGATCAGGCTCGGTATATCCCATTTGCTGAGCTTGTAACACTAAATCGGAAAACGCCACACTGCCATCATAACAGCTGCACAACCACGATAAAGTACCTGAAAACACGCCTTCAATATGGGTAATACAGTCGCCACTGTTTTGTAAATCAGCTAACGCAAAATTAATTGGTAACCCAGCTCCTACACTGGTGTTATAACGCCACAATAAGTTACGCTCAGCTAAATTGCGGCGTAAATTTTGATACCAATCATTATTGGCAGTGCCCGCATATTTATTAGCGCTGATCAAATGGCAATCTAAATTTACAAACGCCGGGTAAAGCTGACTAAACGCTTCGCTAGCGGTAATATCAATCAACACTTTGTGTTCGTAATCGAGTTCGCTGATACGTGTCAGTAAATCAGTTTTTTGGTAATCTATTGCTTCGTTTTGCCACTGTGATTGCCATTGCTCAAGCACGATACCACTTGGGCTGAACAACATAGAGCGCGAGCGTAATAAACCAACCAGCTTAACACTGAAGTGTTGCTGTAAACGATTAAGCTGCTGACTTAGTTGCTCAATAAATACTTCACCAACATTACCAAGGCCAGCAACAATAATGGCAAGCTCTTGGCCTTTGTTGATCAATTTATCATGTAATATAGTCAATACATCACTATCAATGGATTGATCTGTAAGAAGTAAAATATAGTCTGTGTCTTGATGGCTAAAGCGCGGCACTAAACTTTGCTCACTAAGTACTTGCGTTGCTTGTTCAAATAATTGCGCTACATCATTTCGTGGTGCCACAACAGCGCAACCATGTAAGTTCGATTCAATAATATTAGCGCGCCCTTGCAAGTGGCTAACCACTTGATGGGTCGCTACTGCCGGCACTAGTAAGTAGGTATCGCCATTTTTAATAAAATAATGCAAGCTGTGTTGAATTAGCTGACTTAACTCGCCAATCTCACCGCCACGCAGCTGATCAATGCGCAGTAAATCAATATTTTCTAAGGTAGTGATAAAGCGCTTAGCTTTGCTGTAACCTTCTTTGACAATTTCTGTCGCGCTAGCTTCGCTATCGTAACTACTGCGAACGACTAACTTGATATCAGTATTTTTTAATGGCGAGAGAGTTTTAGCATGCAACACTGGGTTGCCCAAACGCGCCAGTAAGTTTGCTTGGCCACGGCATACTTTAGAGTACTTAATCGCTTTTTTTACTTTACGAGGATCAGTGCTAAACACCCCTTGAGTATCAGTCCAAATTGATACCTGACTAGCATGACAATAACTGCTTAACAAAGTCGCGCTGTAATCACTGCCATTGCGTCCCAAAGTAACGGTATTTGCTTGGCAATCAGCGGCTATAAAACCAGTAACAATATTAATGCAATTGGCTGAAATTAACTCGGCACAGGCTTGTTGATTTTTTTGATGTAATAATTGCCCATCATTAAGAGTAAACAATTGGCGAGCATCAACATCTTGAGCTGCAACATTTAACTGTTTTAAATAGCTAGCCAATAACCGTGCCGACCAAACCTCGCCGTGAGCAAGCAATGCGGCTTCTTGTAAGCTTTGCTGTTGAGTTTGCTGGGCAATTAAGGCGAGCTCTTGTGCTAATACATTTAATGCCGTATGTCGCGCTGCTGGACTCAATAACTGCTCGATCAAGGTGCGTTGGTGATTATCAAGCTGCAATAAAATATCACTCACAGCCTGTTGATCACCTTGCTGGTAACTCTGCCATAGCGTAACTAACGTATTGGTCGTTTTACCGGCTGCGGATACCACCACACAATCACCGGCTTCCGTATGGGCTAAAATAATATTTGCTACAGCCTGATAACGCTCTGCAGAACTAAGACTTGAACCACCAAATTTATGAACTATATTTACCATTTTTTATTACCACAAAGCCGTATGTGCAGGAGTCAGTTTAAATAAGCTTGATTGCTCATCATCTTGTTGTTGCGAAACTGATGTTGCTGCAGCTGTTGTATGCAGCTGTTGACCTGGCTTCACTTTATTAAACACTCGTTCTAAATCAGCGACTAAATCTTTCACATCTTCAATGCCCACCGAAATACGGATCAGGGTATCACCGACTCCCGCCGCAAGACGAGCAGTTGCCTCCATACCTGCATGAGTCATCGTCGCTGGGTGACAAATTAAACTTTCTACCCCACCTAATGACTCAGCTAAGCTAAATTCTTCTAAGCTCGTTAAAAATGCCGCAGCATCGTTAACATCTCCTTTGATATCAAAGCTTACCATACCACCAAAACCACGTTGCTGCTGTTTAGCAAGTTCATGCTGTGGATGAGATACCAACCCAGGGTAATATACTTGACTTACATAAGGGGAGTTTTCTAAATACTGGGCAATAATAAACGCATTTTCTTGATGCTGGCGTAAACGAACATTCAAAGTACGCAAGCCACGTAACGTTAAGTAGCTATCAAACGGGGCACCGGTAATGCCTATGTTATTGGCCCACCAAGCAAGCTCATCACCCAGCTCTTGGGTAGCGGCAATCACCGCACCACCAACAACATCTGAGTGACCGTTAATATATTTAGTGGTCGAATGCACCACAATATCAACACCAAACTCAATTGGGTTTTGCAAAGCCGGTGATAAAAATGTGTTATCGGCACCAACCAACGCACCGCACTGCTTAGCAATCATGGTGATCGCTTTAATATCGGTTAAGCGTAAGATAGGATTACTCGGTGTTTCAAGCCAAATCAACTTTGGTTTTATCTCAAGAATTTTTTGATGATTTTCAGATTTAGTTAAATCTAAAACCACTAACTTTAATAAGCCACGCTTTTCAAGTGAAGTAAATAAGCGGTAACTACCGCCATAGCAATCATGTGGGATCACTAAGGTATCATCACTGTTTAGTAGTTGAGTCACTAAATGCACCGCAGCCATGCCCGTTGCAGTGATAATACCCTTAGCGCCACCTTCAAGCTTGGCGAGCGTGTCAGCGAGTAAGTCGCGATTTGGGTTGCCGCTACGGCCATAATCATATTGGCGCTTTTTATCAAAATCAGCAAATGAGTAGGTGGTCGATAAATGAATGGGAGGCACAACCGCGCCGTGATGTTTATCTGCATCAATACCATTGCGTACTGCAATGGTTGCTTTATTCTTTTGACTCATACCGTCACCTACAATTAAATGGATGTTTAGACGTCCAAAAGGTTAGAGGATCAAATTTAATAAGTCAAAGCATTTATGCGGTTTTAGCCGCAAGATTAGAAGTAAAAACATTTAAGTTGCTAGATGGCTAAAAAACAAGTATTTGACTATCTTTTTTAACACGATAGAATTTCGCCATCTTTGCGCTGCAAAAGGTCGCGCAAACAATTAACAACCTGAGGCAACGATACATCCTATGGCTAAATGGAATGGTGAATATATTCACCCATACGCAGAACACGGGAAAAAATCAGAACAAGTTAAAAAGATCACCGTTTCGATCCCGCTAAATGTATTAAAAGTTTTGACTGATGAGCGTACTCGTCGTCAAATTAATAATCTTCGCCATGCAACAAATAGCGAATTACTTTGTGAAGCATTTTTACACGCATTTACTGGCCAACCACTGCCAAACGATGAAGATTTACGAAAAGATAATCCAGAGAAAGTGCCTGAAGAAGTGAAAAAAATCATGCTTGAGATGGGTCTTGAAGTACCTGTACTCAACGAAGATTAAGTTATCATTTATATACATTCCTGCTTCAGGAATTGGCTACAAAAAAACCTCAGTAACTTACCTTACTGAGGTTTTTATTATTGTGCCATTACAAATTGCAGCTGAGCAACTACTCCATATAGTTTTCCGGCATATCAATTTGTGCAACACCAGAATCAATTGCCGCTTGCGCTACTGCTTTAGCAATGCGCGGTAATAAACGCGGATCCATCGGTTTTGGAATAATATACTGCGCACCAAATTCAAGTTTCTCAACACCCGCCGCTTTTAGCACTTCCGCAGGTACTGGTTCTTTAGCAATGCTACGAATAGCGTCAACCGCAGCAATTTTCATTTCATCATTAATTTTGCTGGCACGCACATCTAGCGCACCACGGAAAATAAATGGGAAACACAACACGTTGTTCACTTGGTTTGGATAATCTGAACGACCCGTTGCCATGATTAAATCATCGCGAGCACCATGGGCAAGCACTGGAGAGATTTCTGGATCTGGGTTTGAACAGGCAAACACGACAGGTCGATCAGCCATTAGCTTAAGATCGTCAGGAGAAAGTAAATTCGGGCCAGATACACCCACAAATACATCAGCATCAGCAATAACATCTTGCAGTGTGCGCTTATCTGTATTGTTAGCAAATAACTGTTTGTACTCGTTTAAATCATCACGACGAGTATGAATAACGCCTTTACGATCTAACATGTAAATATGTTCACGCAATGCGCCACATTTAATTAATAGCTCCATACACGCAACTGCTGCGGCACCGGCTCCTAAACAAACGATAATCGCATCTTCAATATCTTTACCCTGCACTTCTAGTGCATTGATCATACCAGCGGCCGTTACAATCGCGGTACCGTGTTGATCATCGTGGAACACGGGAATACTACAACGTTCGATCAATGCTTTTTCTATTTCAAAACACTCAGGCGCTTTAATATCTTCTAAATTAATTCCGCCAAACGTATCAGCGATGTTAGCAACTGTATTGATGAAATCTTCGGTGGTATTGTGTTTCACCTCAATATCTATCGAATCTAGACCCGCAAAGCGTTTAAATAATAACGCTTTGCCCTCCATAACAGGCTTTGAAGCCAATGGACCTAAGTTACCTAAACCTAAAATAGCAGTGCCGTTAGTAATAACCGCAACTATATTGCCTTTACCTGTGTATTTGTAGGCATTAGCGGGATCAGCAGCTATTTCACGAACCGGCTCAGCAACACCGGGGCTGTATGCGAGTGCAAGATCCTGTACAGTTTCAGCTGGCTTGGTAAGCTCAACGCTAATTTTTCCTGGAACGGGGTGCGAATGGTAATGTAAAGCTTGTTCACGAAAGTCTGACATAACGCGATTTTATCCTGCAAGTAAGTTAAGTTGAAAGTGAGAGTAAGCAGTTCTTATATCTTATAGGGAACGATACCTATATTATAATTAAATTCAAGCAATATCAGGTCTATCCTGTTATATGCTAGATCCGTTAATTTTATGCGTTTTGTCAGCATTTTTTGCAAAAAAACCTTCAATTCACAGCTATAAAAACGTCACAAAGCATCAAAAAAACCAACTTAAAACACTCATTATGCAACGCTTTAAAGCAACAATCATGGCCTATGACTAAAAACTATCAAAGTAAGACGTTAACAACATTTAACCGCAATAAACCTAATCTTACCGACAAAAACGTTTAATTTATCGCTTTAACGAGAATGACAATATAGTCAACAAATCACTATTTGTCTGTTATTTGCTCGCCATACTGAGTATAAAAGCGGGAAATAGTCACAACATAATGAATGCGTAAAGCTGGAGCACCAGAGCAAGAAATAAAGACTAAAAGGCCGTGTTTTTAATAAATAACAGGCATAAAAAAAGCACCCTAGAGTGCTTTTTCCGACAAAACAACAAGAATTACTTGCTGCTAAGTGAACCGAAACGCTTGTTAAAGCGATCAACACGGCCACCTGTGTCTAAAACTTTTTGCTTACCAGTGTAAAACGGGTGACACGCAGAACATACGTCTAAGTGAATGTCTTTACATAAAGTAGAACGAGTTTCGAATTTATTTCCACATGAACATGATGCTGAAATTACTTCGTACTTAGGGTGAATACCTTCTTTCATAGAAACCTCTAGTTAAGGCCGCATCGCTCTCCAAACCCGAAGTCTGGCACCATACGTCGTTAAAACAAATTATTTAGGACGCGTATTCTAAGCAACAACCCCACTTGCTACAAGCTTTAAATGTCATTTTTGCTAATAAAATGAACAAAAGTTTTCAAGAAGATATTTGCAGGTAGGTTTTCGGCCATAATTTTAGTACATTAACTTCCTTATTCGTTCTTGTTTGGGTTGTTATGAGCTTTGTTGAAGTGGCTATAAAAGTACCGTTGCATCGCACCTTTGATTATCGCATTGCAGAGCAACTCGATGGTTTATCGGTGATGCCTAAAGTCGGTGCACGGGTATGGGTGCCATTTGGTAATCAGCGTAAGGTTGCGGTAGTGCTGGCGCTAAAAACCAGTACCGATGTGCCAATCAATAAACTTAAAACAGTGCTTGAAGTAATTGATGATGAAGCCGTTTTATCAGAACGACATATCGAATTATTGCGTTTTACTGCGCGCTATTATTGCTACCCACTAGGTGAAACAATTCATATAGCTCTGCCTGGCGCGCTGCGTCAAGGACTGTGCCCAGATAAAAGCAGTATTAGTATGGTGACACTAACTGAAAAAGGCGCTAAATTACCGTCTTTAAAAGCAAAGAGCCAACTAAGCTTACTCAAACAGCTGGCTGATTCGGGTAAATCATCACTTACAGAATTAAAAGCGCTAGGATTTAGTAAAAAAACCATCGACAGCTTACTTAACAAAGAGCTGATCAGCCAAACGATTGAACACGACAACCAATGGCAACAACAACCTCCCACCGTGAGCACTAAGCCGACTCTAAATAAAGAGCAAGCAGTTGCCTGTAGTACCATTAATCAAGCGGTCGGTTTCAATAGCTTTTTACTAGAAGGTGTCACTGGCAGTGGTAAAACCGAGGTTTATTTACAGTGCCTTGAAGAGGTTTTAAAACGCGGTGAACAAGCACTCGTACTAGTGCCAGAAATAGGCCTTACGCCACAAACGGTCAATCGGTTTCGGCGGCGCTTTCCTGATACACCGATTATGCTATGGCATTCAGCACTGACCGATAACGAACGCTTACAAACCTGGCGCTTTTGTGAAAAAGCCAGTTGCGCGATTGTGATTGGTACACGTTCGAGTATCTTTTTGCCATTTTTAAAGCTCGGTATGATCATTGTTGATGAAGAGCATGACGGCTCCTTTAAACAACAAGATACCTTACGTTACCATGCCCGTGATTTAGCCGCTTACCGCGCGTTTCAACATAAAATACCACTTATTTTAGGCTCCGCCACTCCTGCCCTTGAGACTTTGCATAAGGCACTTAACAATAAATACCAATTATTAAGTCTCACGCAACGTGCGCAAACCAGTACCAACAATAAATTTCAGCTGATTGATATGAAAGGCCAGCCAGATCAAGCCGGTATAGCTCATGCCAGTCTTGCCACTATTCGCCAGCACTTAAAGCGTGGTAAACAAGTGATGGTATTTTTAAATCGACGCGGCTTTGCACCCACCTTGATTTGCCACGAATGCGGCTGGCTCAGTGAATGTAAACGATGCAGCACCAGTGCGACTTTTCATAAAGCCATTGGTCAAATGATTTGCCACCACTGTGGCGAGCAAGAACACGTGCCACACCAATGTCCTGATTGTGGTAGTACACAAATATTTCCTAACGGCAAAGGCACCGAACAAATAGAAGAGTTTTTAACAACCGAGTTTGCTGATACCCCGATTAGCCGCATTGACCGCGACTCAACGCGTCGTAAAGGCAGTTTAGAAAAAGCCCTAGACGATATAAACCAAGGCGGTGAACGAATTTTAGTTGGCACCCAAATGCTTGCCAAAGGTCACCACTTTGCTGATGTGAGCTTAGTATTGATCCTTGATGTCGACGGCGGCTTGTACTCGTGCGACTTTCGCGCCACAGAGCATTTAGCACAATTGGTTACTCAAGTGGCTGGCCGTGCTGGGCGCAGTGGCGAATCAGGTCAGGTATTATTGCAAACTCACTTTCCTGAGCATCCGTTATTACAAGATTTAGTCAATAATGGTTATCAAGATTTCGCCCGTTTTGCACTACAAGAGCGCGATGACGCACAGCTACCACCTATAACTAATATGGCAATTGTCCGCGCTGAAGGTCACAACATAAAGCAAGTAGTCGATTTTTTAACGGATTTAGTTCCAGTTCAGAGTCTAACTGGTATACAATTGCTAGGGCCGATCCCTGCACCACTTGAGCGAATTGCAGGGAAATATCGTTTTCAATTACATATTCAAGCGCTCGAACGCCCTCTATTACACCAATATCTCGCGCAAATGGTCAACTATTTAAGTACCAGTAAATTAGCGCAAAAGGTACGATGGAGCTTAGATGTAGACCCAATAGATATGATTTAAGGTTAGAAGCCCAATACCACCATGGCACAACACGATTTTATTAATAAAAAACCGGGCAACCGTAATAGCAAAAAAACAGCGCCACCGAAAAAACCATTCCCTGTATTATTAGTGCTGGTTACCGTACTACTCGTTGGCGGTTTTATTTTTGGGTTATGGTATGTCAAAACCAATGCAGATCCAAAGCTGGTTGAACAACAAGCAAACCCAACACCAGCAAAAGTGCAACAAGAGTTACCTAAACCACGCCCTCCTGAATTCATTAAAGAAATCAAAGAGCATGAAATTCAAGTTGAAGTAAGAGAGCTTGAACAAAAAGGCCCTTATGTAATGCAGTGCGGCTCGTTCAGAACCCATGGCCAAGCAGAAACCTTAAAAGCGAAAATCGCATTTGCCGGATTAATCGCCGAAATTCGTGAAACAACAGGCACTAAGGGTGTCTGGTATAAAGTGCGTTTAGGCCCTTATAAAACCAAACGTTTAGCCGAAAGTGATAAAAACAAACTAAAGCGTAGCAAAATAACTGGTTGCGGAATTTGGAATTGGACTTGATTTTAGCCCATTAACCCATATTAACTCATCATCAATCGCTTTTAACGAGCCGCCCCTGCTGGCTCGATGATGAGGAATAACATGACCACTATTGTAAGTGTACGTCGCGGCGATAAAGTCGTCATTGGTGGCGATGGCCAAGTTTCACTTGGTAACACCGTAATGAAGGGCAACGCCCGCAAAGTTCGACGCCTTTATAATGGCAAAGTGATCGCCGGCTTTGCTGGCGGCACTGCTGATGCCTTCACCCTGTTCGAACGTTTTGAAAGCAAGCTTGAAATGCACCAAGGCAACCTAACCAAAGCCGCTGTTGAAATGGCTAAAGATTGGCGTAGCGATCGTGCCTTGCGTAAACTAGAGGCATTGCTTGCCGTCGCCGACTCCACAGCTTCACTGATAATTACTGGTAACGGTGATGTTGTACAGCCTGAAAATGATTTAATTGCCATTGGTAGTGGTGGTAACTTTGCCCAATCAGCAGCAACAGCCCTACTTGAAAACACCGATTTAAGCGCCCACGAAATTGTTGAAAAAAGCCTGACAATTGCCGGCAACATTTGTGTATTCACAAATAACTTCCAAACCATCGAAGAATTATAATAGGAACTGCTATGTCTGCTATGACTCCCAGAGAAATCGTTCATGAACTTGACCTGCATATAATTGGTCAAGCAAAAGCAAAAAAAGCAGTGGCTATTGCTCTTCGTAATCGCTGGCGCCGCATGCAATTAGATGAAGATCTTCGCGCTGAAGTAACGCCGAAAAACATCCTGATGATCGGCCCAACCGGTGTTGGTAAAACTGAAATTGCCCGTCGTTTAGCAAAACTTGCCAACGCGCCTTTCATTAAAGTCGAAGCGACTAAGTTCACTGAAGTGGGCTATGTTGGTAAAGAAGTTGAAACCATCATTCGCGACTTGGTTGATGTATCAATCAAAATGACCCGTGAACAACAAACTAAAAAATTCAAACATCGCGCAGAAGAAGCCGCTGAAGAGCGTATTTTAGATGCGCTACTGCCACCAGCTAAAGATTCGTCTGGTGAAAGCCAACGCGATGAAGGCTCTTCAACACGTCAGATTTTCCGTAAAAAATTACGTGAAGGTCAATTAGACGATAAAGAAATAGATATTGATTTAGCCCAAGCACAACCAAATGTTGAGATCATGGCACCACCTGGTATGGAAGAAATGACCAACCAGCTGCAAGGCATGTTCCAAAATATGGCGGGTGACAAACGCACTAAACGCAAACTTAAAATTAAAGAAGCGTTTAAATTATTGGTTGAAGAAGAAGCTTCTAAGTTAGTCAACCCTGAAGAGCTAAAAGAGCAAGCAATCTTCGCAGCCGAACAAAACGGTATTGTGTTTATCGACGAGATAGACAAAATCTGTAAGCGCGGTGAATCATCAGGTCCAGACGTAAGCCGTGAAGGCGTACAGCGTGACTTACTGCCACTGATTGAAGGCTCAACCGTGAGTACTAAGCATGGCATGGTGAAAACTGACCATATGTTGTTTATTGCCTCTGGCGCATTCCAAATGGCAAAGCCTTCAGACATGATCCCTGAGTTACAAGGGCGCCTACCTATTCGTGTAGAACTTGAAGCGCTCACTGCTGATGACTTTAAACGCATTCTAACCGAGCCGCACGCTTCATTGACTGAGCAACAACATGCACTACTTAAAACAGAGCAAGTAAGTGTAGAGTTTAGCGATGACGCCATCGAGCGCATTGCCAAAGCAGCATGGCAAGTAAATGAGAAAACCGAAAACATCGGTGCTCGTCGCCTACATACGGTAATGGAAAAACTAATGGAAGAAATTTCCTATGGTGCATCAGAGCAAGCTGGCACCAGTTTAGTCATTGATGCCGCCTATGTTGAGCAGCATTTAGGTGCACTGGTTGAAGATGAAGACCTAAGTCGCTTTATTCTTTAATTTTAAAACTAGGATCTAGGGCCTAGGTTCTAGGTTCTAGGTTCTAGGTTCTAGGTTCTAGGTTAATCACAAAGGCATAACAATGAAACAAGTGATCAAGGTACATCACCATACCGTTAGTAAAACCCTTGATGTTTATTTTGACGATGACAGCCATTGCACCTTTAGCTGTGAGTTTCTACGTGTTCATTCACCGTCTGCCGAAGTACAAGGCCACGGCAACGAACCAATGAAATTGGTACTTGGTAAATCGCAAGTCAGCATCAAAAACATCGAGCCAGTCGGCCACTACGCACTGCGTTTAAACTTTGACGATGGCCACAACAGCGGTTTATTTAGCTGGGCATATTTCACCCACCTACAAGCCCAACATGATGATTTATGGCAAACCTACCAACAACGCATCGCAGAACATCAAGCCAATAAAGACAGCGTACCGATTAAATTCGTCCCGTAATTAGTTAACGAGCGTAAAAAATAACTCCCTCACTTTTGCTATATCGGTTCACGTGGTGGGGCTGATAGTGTATTACTTTTCTCTTTGCGAAGAATGTCAATAATACGGTTATAAATAACCAAAGTAGTCAATTCCGTTTCATCACTTACAGTATTCACAAACTGAACTACCACAGTATCAATATTGTCATGATAACGCGCGATACTTTGATAGCCTAAAACCCAACCTTTGTGGTCATATACATAAATTTCGGAGTAAATATCTTGTTCATTACCAGAAAAAACACTGCCATCATTTAAAGCTCTCACGAATCGCCCTACATCTTCAGCAGTGGCGAGCATGCCAAAATCAATGCTTTTTAAATCCGCCTCTACTCCCACATAGTATCCACTCATCACATCATCTATATTCACTTCACTAAGAGAACTATATGTATTATTTAAACCAAGTGGCATTAATATAGCTTCTTTTATGTATTGTTGATGTGGATAACCCAATGCTTTATCAATAATTTCTCCAATAAAAAAATAGTTTGTGTTTGAATAACTATATTCTTCGTCAGGCTCGAAATCCGCAGGTAAGTCTAATATCAAATCTAACCATGCTTGGCTTGTTTCTGGCGGGTTATCCCATTTAAAGTTGGGCTGATCTGTTAGGTTAGGTAAACCGCTTCTATGTTGTAGCATCTGTTTTAGGGTAATCTTATCTGCGTATTCAATTCTTCCAAGTAATTCAGGGAAATAACCCCCTAATGTATCATCTAACGATAATTCGTGATTACTCACTAATTTTGCCGTCGCAACCGCAAGGTAAAGCTTACTAATACTCGCAATTTTAAATAAAGCCTGAGGATCAGCTGGGATTTTACTGCCTCTATCTTTCCAGCCTGCAGTGTAAAGCTCACTCTCCTGCCCCGCAGTTTCAACATAAACAATTATCCCGTCTAGGCCATAACCTATTGCATCATCAACTTGTTCTTGAACACTATTTGGCAGAGGCATAATCCAAGCCTTAATTCCTTGCCAAGGTGGAAAAATCACCAGACTAGTAATTACTATTGGAATCGTAATTACTCTAAGTAGCTTAGTTAATGTTTTTTTATTCATTATGGTTACCAATTTAATCGCTTAGTAATGTTCTGTTAGATTATTTAAGCATATAAATACTACGTGCCAAGTTGCCCTCATTTACTTCTCATACCCTGCTCTTTGTGCAAAAAAAATTTAGTGAGTTATTCACAAAGAGGTTAAGAGAGACTGCGCTTTAGAGGAATATAAGCAAATGCCGTGCTAATAACGCAAGGGTTATTACGTAGTGATCCTTATATGTATTTGCCGTAAGTTACATGCTTAACAGCCACACCGACAGACTAAGTAAACGAATTTATTTATTGATTTAAAGCTGGCTGTCAATTTATAAAAATGGTGGTTAATAATGTTATCAGGAAAAATTAGGAGCCTACTACTCATCAAAACAGGACTAAGTTTAACTTTTAGCAGTGTCTATAAATCACTCATAGTAGACCCTCAGTTAAAATATAAATCTCCTAGTCAAAACCATAAAAAATATAACCAAGTAGAATTTATAAACCCTGAGTTAAATCTTGCGCCAATGTAGCTGTTGGCTTTTCAATTACACGCACTAGCTCTTTACCATTTTGCTTAACAATAAAAGTAGGGGTGTATTGTAAGTCGTTAGCCTGTGCAATACCTGCATCGTCTTGCTTGTTATAGCCAACAGCCACGTATTCAATGCTTGCAAGTTTTACTTTAGACTCTTCAAGTAACTTAATTAGTTTTGGTACTTCGCGCTGACTGTCGTGGCACCACGTGCCAAACAATACAATAAGCTCTTTTCCTGCTAATTTTTGCATTAGCGCTATATCTTGCGTCGTTGGCGTAAACGCCTGGTATTGTTCGTTAAATTTACTGTGTTCACTCAGCAGTGCATCCGCTGTAATACCGCCAGAAAACGGTGCCGTATCAGCGCAGGCTATCACTGGCATTCCTAAAGCGAATAATAAAATTAATTTTTTAAACATAAGGTTACTTTTTTAAAAGGAGTAATGTGACGACTATACCCAATATTGCGCAGTGAGTGAATAGAGCGGTAGTTAATTTTCTTTATCCATGAAGAAGTTCACTTGTGATAAATTAATTAAATATTCACGCCTTACATTTTTATCTGCTGCCAGCTTATCTAAATCACCAATTAGTGTTATTAGCTTGCTATGATGCTTTAAAAAATCCGTTGATTTTGAATCTTAGCCTACCGAACCCCATAAGTTTTGATGTAATTCCTGTGTTTTATGCCATTGTTTAACTGCTAACCACTCAACTAATGGTTGTGGATCACTTGGGAAATTAATCTGTTTTTGTGAGCTGCTATTGAGCCAATCATCCAACGCATTGGGGTTTAAATAATTCATTACATGCGCGGCTTTCATTGCTAATAATGTTTGTGCATTCGCGTCTTGTTCAAACTGCCCTGACAATGGTTTTAATAATAGTTTTTTACCTAATTTTAGTGCTTCGCTAGAGAGCTCAAAACCTGCATTTGCGATCACGCCACTGGTATTAGCTAAATCATTTAAAAAGCCGTCGCGCGAAGGGGCTCGTAGATGAATATTCGCGATTGAACTATTTTGTGCGTGCGGATGGTAACAATAAAATTCTTTTTCAGGGAACTCTTGTAAGTAATCAATCACACTTCGCAGTTCTTCAAAAGGTAAATATACCAATACTTTATTATCAATATTGACTGGATTATCATGCCGATGATTAGCAATAAAAGGAGGAATGATATTTTGTGCAAATGGCTGCCAATGCACGCCTAAATAGGTATCTGCAGGTGCATAATATTTTATCAATGAGCGGCGCAGCAAACTATGGCCAAACATTGGTACTTTGGGTGATAAAAATGCGGCTTGATGGCTCATACCTATTACTGGTACTTCTTGGCGTTTTGCTGCCCATGCGGTGATCGGTTCAAAGTCATTAAACACAAAATCATAACCCGATACATCTAACTGTTTAATGTCTTTTAGTAATCTACAAATACGGCTATTTTTCACTGTTTGGTAACTATTTACTTGGCCATTTTGAGTAGTAAAAGATAACCCCCGAAAGCTGCGATAATTAGCAAACTCATCCATATCAAAGTAATTCTGCTGGGCTCGCCCTGAAAACACATAATCTACAGCAATCCCCATTTTTTTGAACGCACTCGCCATCACCCGGGCTCGAGTTATATGACCATTACCAGTCCCTTGAATGCCATAAAGTATTTTCATAAAGTAGCCACTATCAAGATTGCCAATAAACCACAACTCCCCCCCATCAATGCACCAAGTACTACATCAACAGGAAAATGTACCCCAAGTAACACGCGCGATGCTGCAACCCCTGTTGCCCACAAAAAACATAGCTCTGCAAAGTGCGGGAAATACTGCGCTAAGATAACGGCCACTAGAAATGCGCCAGCACTGTGCCCAGACGGTAAACTAAATTTATCACTAGGCGTAATGTAAGCGCTTTTTACTAAACAATCACATGGCCGAATTCTGGCAAAACTATTTTTAGCCACGTAATAAATGGGTCGCTCAATTAAAAAGCCCAGCAATAGAGTCATCGCCATAAGCCGTAATTCAGCTTCACTGCTAAGCCAGCCAAAACCAACAGCGATTAATACATACAGCCCTCCATTGCCTGTTTTTGAGAAACCTAAAGCTGAATTTTTTAACCACCTTGGGGCATTGCCATTAAATAGCATCAAAAACAAACTTTGATCCAATTGGACAACTTTTTTTAGCATGTTGTTCTCACTCATCACTTGCTCCTTTAATTGTGCAAACTCTGTACACAATTTCAGCTTAGGCGGTGAAAATAACAATTGAGTGACGCTTTTAAGACACTAATATTGCTTTTCCTGTTTTAGCACAATAATTGTTTAAAAAGAGTGCAATTTACTGTTATTAAGTCGTTGTTATTGCATTTAAGAAAGGTATACTGAACATCAGCTCACGTATCTTTAGAAAGGATAGAAAAATGGATTACAGCACTTCAGATTTATGCGATCACTTTGTCGATGTGGTCGATGTGCTCGAACCTATGTTTATTAACTTTGGTGGTCGTCACAACTTTAGTGGCCGTATTAAAACCGTTAAATGTTTTGAAAATAATGAACTGATCCGCGACATACTCTCTCAAGACGGCGAAGAATGTGTATTATTAATAGATGGTGGTGGTTCAACTCGTCGCGCATTAATCGATATCGAGCTTGCTGAACTCGCTGTTGAAAATAACTGGCAAGGCATTGTGGTATACGGTGCAGTACGTCATGTTGATGAACTTGAAGAACTTGATTTAGGTATTCAAGCAATTGCTTCTATCCCTGTTGCAGCAGACAGCACTGGTGCTGGTGAAGATGGCATTGGCGTTAACTTCGCTGGGGTATCATTCTTTGATGACGACTTTATCTATGCAGATAGCACCGGTATTGTATTATCTGGTGAAGAACTTGAACTGGAAGTCGTAGAAGAATAACGAGTGTCAAACCACCTACATATCTATGATGAAGCGACTATAAAACCTTGGTGTAGCAGTCGCGCTAATGAAAGAAAAGCATGGCAGTCAATAGCCCTGCTTGACACTGGTGTTGATCCTTTACAAGCCATGCACGATGCCGCACAATTTGGTATTAAGTATGTATTATTAGGTATTTGCGAAGATATCGGGCCACGTGCCAACTTAGGCAATGGTGGTGCCGAAGATGGCTGGCAAGCATTCCTTAAACGCTTTTTAAATCAACCTGATAACCAATTTTTAGCGAATGAAAAAGTGTTGTTACTAGGCGAAATCGCGATCAGCGATTTGACTCTCGCGGCGTGCGATTTATCCAACCAAAATCCTCAGCAATTAACGCAATTACGCCAGTTATGCGCCCAACTTGATCAACGTGTTGAGCAAGTACTGAGCTTAATTTTTGCTGCGGGGTTAGAGCCAATCGTTATTGGCGGTGGCCATAATAACTGCCTCGGTATTATTCGCGCATTAAGCAAACATAAACAGCGCCCAATAAACGCGATCAACTTTGACCCTCATGCCGATTTCCGTGACTGTGAAGGCCGCCATAGTGGTAATGGTTTTCGCTATGCCTATAACGAGCAACACTTAAATAATTATCATGTTATTGGAATCCACGAGCTGAAAAACAATCAAGCTATTATTGATGCTTTAGCTGCTGCCCAATTTAGTTATGATAGCTACCAAGCGCTGCAAGTGAGGCGCGAAAAAACCTTAACTGAAGCATGCCAGCAGGCACTATATAATCTCATTGATGCACCACTTGGGGTTGAAGTCGATCTTGATAGCATTTCACTAATGCCCGTCAGTGCGTATACCAATTGTGGTTTTAGTGTTAGCGATGCCGAACACTTTGTGCATTTAGCTGCCAGTCAAGTAAACAGCCAATACTTGCATTTATGTGAAGCAGCCCCCAACCAACATCCTAGTGGTATACAGGCCGGAATGAGCGATACAGGGCAAATAATCACGGCCCTTGTGAATGCTTATTTACAAGCTAAAGCAAACTAAATACATATACCCAAAATCCATAGATTTAATAGTTTATTCACACCAAATTGATAACTTAATTGTGCTGGGTGAGATATTTGCCAGTGAGCTATATCGGCACGCATGCCGACTTTTAACACTCCGCGATCAGTTAAACCCAATGCTTTAGCGGCATTACGCGTAACTCCGGCGAGAGTCTCTTGCGGAGTTAAGCGAAATAAAGTGCAGCCCATATTCATCATTAATTGCAAAGAACACAAGGGTGATGTACCTGGGTTAAAGTCTGTCGAAATCGCTATTGGTACTTGATACTGTTTTAATAGCTCAATTGGCGGCTGTTTGGTTTCGCGTAAAAAATAAAATGCGCCGGGTAATAATACTGCCACAGTGCCTGCTGCAGCCATGGCCTTTACTCCAGCTTCATCTAAATGTTCAATATGATCAGCAGATAACCCATTAAATTCAGCGACTAATTGTGCTCCTTGCTGGTTTGAAAGCTGTTCAGCATGACATTTTACTGGCAAATTATGTTTTTTTGCGGCATTAAAAACCCGCCGAGTTTGCTCATTACTAAAACCAACATTTTCGCAAAACACATCGACTGCATCAGCTAAATTGCCCGCCACGACCTGCTCCAACATATCATTGCACACTAAATCGATATACTCATCACTGCGCCCCTTATATTCCAAAGGTAAGGCATGCGCCCCCAAGAAGGTTGTTTTTATATCAATCGGGTGATTTTCACCTAATAAGCGTGCCACTTCAAGGATTTTAACTTCGTTTTCGCAATCAAGTCCGTAACCAGATTTGATCTCTACGGTACTTACTCCCTCGGCATAAAGGGCATTGAGACGATCCTTCGCGAGCACAAATAAAGCCTCGTGATCCGCAGCTCGCGTTGCTGTTACCGTACTCGCGATACCCCCCCCTTGCGCCGCGATTTGCTCGTAACTAACACCTTGTAAACGCTGTTCAAACTCTTCAGCTCTTGAGCCCGCAAACACTAAATGGGTATGACAATCAATTAAACCTGGCGTTAGCCACTGCCCTTTTGCCGAAATAATCGGCGTTGCCAGTGCATCAAACGGCGGTAAATCGGTTTGCTTGCCAAGCCATGCTATGTGGCTGTCTTTAATCGCCAGAGCTGCATTTTCGATTGCGCCATAAGGTGCTGCAATACTGCAATCCATAGTTGCGATATTGGCATCGGTGATCAATAAATCCCAGTCATTAGCCGGATCATTTGCTGTGATTGTTGTCATATTAACTCCACAAATTATTTTTTATCAGTCTAACAAGTCATCTTGTATATACAAGGTAAATATGCCATCTTATAGTTAATAGCAAATTTAAAAGACCATAATAATTTAATGACGATACCTAAGTTCGCACAAATAAAGCAATTTATTGTTAATAATATCCGCAGCGGCGCATGGCTTGAAAACCAACGAGTGGCTTCTGAAAATGAATTAGCCGAACAATTTAGTGTTAGTCGAATGACTGCGCGCCGAGCGTTAAGCGAGCTCACCGAAGCGGGAATTCTTACTCGCAGCCAAGGTTTAGGCACGTTTGTTGCCAGTTTTAAGTCGCAATCATCATTGCTTGAAATTAAAAATATAGCCGATGAAGTCAAAGCCCGTAACGGCAATTACAGCTGTACTGTATTAGTGCTTGAATCTATCAGCGCTGTTGCACCAATTGCGATTGCACTGGGTGTTGAAGTCGATAGCGTGGTGTATCGCAGTGTCTTAGTGCATAACGAAAACGAACAGCCACTGCAAGTTGAGGAGCGCTTTGTTAACCCAGCACTAGCAACAAGCTACCTACAACAAGATTTTACTGCGTTAACTCCGCACGAATATTTATCTAGCGTCGCACCATTAACTGAAGCGCGTCATACGGTAGAAGCAATAATGCCTAACAGCGAAATGTGCCAATGGCTTAATTTATATCATGAAGAGCCATGCTTACAAGTGATTAGGCGTACTTGGTCATCATCTGGGATTGTTAGTTTTGCCCGTTTAGTATCACCGGGTAGTAAGTATCGCTTAGGCGGACATTTAACTTTTAAAAAGTAATATTAGAAAAATATAAAAATCAAAACGATGTGCTTCACAGCGTATTTTTTGAAACCAATAAGCTTGTATATACAACAGGAGTAATCTATGAACAACAGACTTGATGAATCTCGCGTTATCCGCGCCCCACACGGCGATAAAATCAGCGCTAAGAGCTGGCTCACCGAAGCGGCTAAACGCATGTTAATGAATAATTTAGATCCTGAAGTAGCCGAACATCCACATGCTTTAGTTGTGTACGGTGGGATTGGTCGTGCAGCACGTGATTGGCCTTGTTTTGATAAAATCATCGAAACCCTCGACAGACTCGAAGACGACGAAACGCTGCTCGTACAATCAGGCAAACCTGTTGGGGTATTTAAAACTCACAGTAATGCGCCACGGGTATTAATTGCTAACTCAAACTTAGTACCTCACTGGGCTAATTGGGATCATTTTAACGAACTCGATAGACTCGGGCTGATGATGTATGGGCAAATGACTGCGGGCTCGTGGATTTACATTGGCTCACAAGGCATTGTACAAGGTACATACGAGACCTTTGTGGCGATGGCAAAACAACATTTTAATGGTGATGCAGCAGGTAAATGGGTGTTAACCGGTGGCTTAGGCGGTATGGGCGGCGCGCAACCACTTGCGGCAACCATGGCGGGATTTAGCGCCTTAGTAGTTGAATGCGATGAGACGCGTATCGATTTTCGGATCAAAACCCGCTATGTGGATGTTAAAGCAACTGATTTAGAGCATGCCCTTGAGCTTATCAACGAGGCGTGTGACAAAGGCGAAGCGCTTTCTGTAGGCTTACTTGGTAATGCCGCTGATGTATTTAGTGAACTAGTGGAACGCAAAATTACCCCTGATGTTGTAACTGACCAAACCTCAGCACATGATCCGCTTAATGGTTACTTACCACAAGGTTGGAGTATGCAACACGCGGCTAAAATGCGTGAACAAGATCCGCAAGCGGTTGTCAAAGCAGCTAAACAGTCGATGGCTGTGCAAGTCAATGCAATGCTAGCACTACAACAAGCCGGCGCTGCAACAACTGACTACGGCAACAACATTCGTCAAATGGCATTTGACGAAGGCGTAACAAATGCCTTTGACTTCCCAGGTTTTGTGCCAGCTTATATTCGTCCATTATTTTGCGAAGGTATTGGTCCATTCCGTTGGGTGGCGCTATCAGGCGATCCTGAAGATATTTATAAAACCGACGCAAAAGTGAAAGAGCTTATACCTGACGACAAACACTTACATAACTGGCTGGATATGGCTCGCGAACGTATTCAGTTCCAAGGTTTACCAGCACGTATTTGCTGGGTTGGCTTAAAAGACCGCGCTCGTTTAGCGCTGGCGTTTAATGAAATGGTCAAAAATGGCGAGCTTAAAGCACCGATTGTGATCGGCCGTGACCATTTAGATTCAGGCTCAGTTGCGAGTCCAAATCGTGAAACCGAAGCAATGAAAGACGGCTCAGATGCAGTATCAGATTGGCCATTATTGAATGCATTACTGAATACCGCAGGAGGTGCAACATGGGTGTCGCTGCATCATGGCGGTGGTGTAGGTATGGGCTTTAGCCAACATTCTGGAGTAGTCATTGTTGCTGATGGCACCGACGAAGCTGCTGCGCGGGTTGGCCGCGTATTATGGAATGATCCTGCAACGGGCGTTATGCGCCACGCAGATGCAGGTTACGATATTGCAATTAATTGTGCGACCGAGCAAGGCCTCGACCTACCAATGTTAAATAAGGAATAATCATGTTTAAACTCACCCTAACACCTGGCAAGCTCGATTTAGCAACACTGCGCCAAATTCATTTATCAGCAGTGACGTTAACACTCGCCAAAGATAGTGAGATAAAAATAGCAGCCAGTGCACAAACCGTGCAAAACGTGATTGATCAACACAGAACGGTATATGGCATTAATACCGGTTTTGGCTTACTCGCTAATACTAAAATTGCTGAACATGAATTAGAGTTACTTCAGCGCTCCATTGTACTTTCCCATGCTGCGGGCATCGGTGCGTATATGGATGACAGCACAGTACGATTGATGATGGTACTGAAAATTAATTCATTATCACGTGGTTTTTCTGGTATTCGCCTAAAAGTGATCGAATTCTTTATGCAGTTACTTGCTGCACAAGTCTATCCATGCGTGCCAAAAAAAGGTTCAGTAGGTGCATCGGGCGATTTAGCGCCGCTTTCACATATGTGTTTACCACTGCTCGGCGAAGGCGAAATGCGCTATCAAGGTAGACTCATTAGCGCTGCTGAAGGTCTTAAAATAGCCGGCCTTGAGCCATTAACGCTGGCTGCTAAAGAAGGCTTGGCCCTGCTAAATGGTACTCAAGCCTCTACCGCATTTGCGCTTCAAGGGCTATTTCGGGCTGAGGATTTATATGCACAAAGCTGTGCGATTGGCTCAATTAGTATTGAAGCTGCAATGGGCAGTCGCTCGCCATTTGATGCACGTATTCATGAAATTCGTGGCCAACTTGGTCAAATCGATACCGCAGCACTGTTTCGCGATATGCTCGGTGAACATTCACAGATCAGCGAAGCTCATGTGAATTGTGAAAAAGTACAAGACCCTTACTGCCTACGCTGTCAGCCACAAGTACTTGGTGCGTGTTTAACACAAATTCGCCAAGCCGCTGAAGTATTATTATGTGAATCTAATGGTGTAACCGACAACCCATTAGTATTTGCTGATGTAGGCGATATTATCTCTGGCGGTAACTTCCACGCCGAGCCTGTGGCGATGGCTGCCGACAATTTAGCATTAGCGATTGCCGAAATTGGTGCACTAGCTGAGCGTCGTATTGCGTTACTCATTGATTCAAACTTATCAAAACTCCCACCATTTTTAGTTGAAAATGGCGGCGTTAATTCAGGTTTTATGATTGCACAAGTAACCGCAGCAGCATTAGCGTCTGAAAATAAATCATTGGCGCACCCGGCTTCTGTGGATAGCTTACCAACGTCT
This sequence comes from Pseudoalteromonas arctica, assembly GCF_012927645.1. Lineage (GTDB taxonomy): Bacteria > Pseudomonadota > Gammaproteobacteria > Enterobacterales > Alteromonadaceae > Pseudoalteromonas > Pseudoalteromonas arctica_A. The sequence goes on from NZ_JABBMT010000006.1 coordinate 68,427, forward strand.
GCGAACCAAGAAGATCATGTTTCTATGGCAACGTTTGCAGCACGTCGTCTGCAAGAAATGGCTGATAACACGCAAGGCGTACTGGCAATTGAATGGTTGGCATCTGCGCAAGGGTTAGAATTTAGAAAGCCATTGCAGGCATCAACCAAAGTTGAGCAAGCTAAAGCAACACTGCGTACAAAAGTGAGCTACTACGATAAAGACCGTTATTTTGGCCCAGATATCGAAGCAGCTAATTTATTATTACAGCAAGGTGAGTTATGTAATTTATTACCTAAAGGCGTATTACCGTCGTTTTAAATAGCAAATTGATAGTTAAAACCAAGTGATTCAATAGCCGAACCATCAATGATGCGTTCGGCACTTTCATCACGCGTAAATGTAGGAGGGGTTGTTCCGTATTGCTGGCATTTTTGCTGATAGTAATCTGCTTTGCTTGGATGAGCTGGATTAACTATATTGTAAATTGGCGCTGCAACTTGCCAATTATCCAACACAGTAACAATCGCATTAATCACATCTTGTTGCTGCACCATATTAACGGTTTGCATGCGCGAACTTTGTAGCTCTTTACCTGCCACAAAACGCCCAGGCTCTCGCTCTGGCCCAATTAAACCACCGAGTCTAAGTACTTTTCCACCCGCATTTAATACCAGTTGCTCAGCATCAACTAAGGGTTGTTGGCGTGCAGTGCTTGCTTTAATCTCACTTTGCTCTGTGTAGGTTAGATTATCTTGATCATACACAGCCGTTGATGAACACAACAAAAAGCCTTTTGCATTCATAATGCCTGCTAGTTCAATGGCTAATTTTAGCGTGGCTAAATAATGGCTATCAGCGTGACGACTACGTGGCGGTATAGCACATACCCACCACGCATTATGTAAATCAAGTTGATGAACTAGTTGCTCATCTGCAAATACTAACTGGCGCTGAAAAGCATGTTGATGCTCAGCACTGCGATGGGTGCCTTGAACATCCCAGCCTTTTGCAAGCTGTTGTAAACACAATGGCTGACCCAACCAACCTGCGCCCAAGACTATTAATTGGTTTTTATTTGTACCCGCCACGTAACATCACCCTTACAATTAAATAGAAATTTATTCACTTCTCTCATCGTACCCAATAGCGATTAAGATAAAGATATGATTAGATATGAGTGCTTACTCTACTAAATAATAAGAATGTGTGCACTTATGTTACGAAATCTATCATTACGAAAAAAAATCCTGTTATTAATTGGTGGCACTATCAGTGTGTTGTTACTTATTGCCTCGGCTTACTTTGTGAATCATATCGCTGCCTTGTCTCGTCAAAGTATTGAACGCGAAGCATACAGCTACTTACAAAGCGAACAGCTGTCTATGCAAAGCTATTTTGCTCAATATGGCAAAGTTGTAGAAACTTTTGCGAATAATCCTCATCTCGTTAACTGGTTTGACGCATGGAATAAACGCGACCAAACACTCCAAGACGCGCCAGGCTACGACGAAGTAAATCAAGACTTTATACGCATCAGTGGCAATGATGAAAATATTCTCTCGGCATTTTTTGCCTCCGCCAAAACCGGTGAATATTTTAAAGAGCATGAACGTACTACCCACTATAATGGCCAGCCGTATTACGCTTATAAACGTGGTTGGTGGCAAGATGCATTAAAAATAAACCGTTTATATGTCGGGCCCATTTCAGTTGATTTAACCACAGGTAATGCCTCTGCGGTTGTACAACAGCCTGTTTATAATAAGCAACGCGAACTAATTGGTTTTGGTGGCGTAGATTTACAACTAAATAAAATCAATAAAATGGTCGAAGATATTCGTTTTAACGGCCAAGGTTTTGGCTTTTTACTCGATAGCGACCAAAAAGTGGTGCACTTCTCAAAACGTACTAACCATAAAATTTCAATCACCGATGAAGGCCCTAACGGTAAAGAAGGCTTAGAAGTACTCGAAAAACAATTTAGCGACACGCAAGGCTTTGGTGAACTAAATCAGCAAATGAAAAATAATACCTCAGGTGATGCCAAAGTAACCTTGCAAGGACAAGAATACTTTGTGGTTTATAACCGCTTACAATTAGAGCATCCTTATCTAAACTGGTACGTGGGTATTTTAGTGCCGCGCACTATGATTGATGAGCCAGTGAATGACGCAGTCGTGACCACTACCAGCTCAGTAATTATTATTTTATTAATTATCATAGCAATGATTTTGTGGGCTACAAAAATGATCTCACAACCGATCATCACCTTAACCCATATCATGCGCGATATTGCTTCTGAGGATGGCGATTTAACCCAAAAAATTACTATTGATAGCAAAGATGAAGTTGGCCAGTTAGCTCTTCATATGAATACCTTTATCGATAAGTTACGCGTTATGATGCTTAATACCGCAGCACAGGCTGAGCAACTTACCGATGCGGCGGCACAATTAAAATCGGTTTCGCAACAAACTAATGACGAAATTCAACAAGAAAAACAGCAAGTCGATAGTGTTAGCGTCGCAGTAACCGAAATGGCGACCACGGTTATGGAGATCTCGCGTAATGCACAACACACCAACAATGCAGCTGAGGAAGTCCAACAGATCACTGCAGATGGTGCCACCCGCTCGAAAAATGCACAAAGTGTGATGACCGCCTTAGCTGAACATATTGGCAAAGCCGCTAAAGTGGTCGCAGGCTTAGAGCAAGAAAGTGGTAACATCGGCGCCGTAGTTGATGTGATCAACTCCATTGCAGAGCAAACCAATTTGCTGGCACTGAACGCTGCAATTGAAGCCGCCCGTGCTGGTGAGCAAGGTCGTGGCTTTGCGGTTGTAGCTGATGAAGTTCGCTCGTTGGCCAGTCGCACACAAGAGTCAACTGATGATATTCGCAACATGATCTCACGCTTACAGCAAATTGCCCAGCAAGCTTCAACTATGATGCAACAAGGACAAGAGCGTGCGCAAAGCTCGGTTACGCAAACGCAAGAAGTCCTCGATGCATTGCAAAACATTGCTGACTCAGTGACTAAAGTACAAGATCAAAGTCATCATATTGCCACCTCAACCGAGCAACAAACAGTAGTTGCCGAAGATATAAATAATAGTTTAGCGGCAATTAATCACTTAGTGAACAGCACCGCAGATCATGCTCTTGAGCTTGCTGATGAAGCGAGGGATCTTAACGAACTTGCCAGCTTACTAAATAAAACCGTTAATCAGTTTAAGCTTCAGTAAGCCAATATTGATAAATAAAAGAGTGCTCCGGCACTCTTTTTTGTTATAGATCAATATTCCCTCGACGCATCCTTTTTATACTAACGAAAATGATATAAAAGGTGCGCGTGATGATTTATTTACCCAAATGGGATCAAAGCTTAATAAATAAGTACAATGTGTCTGGACCAAGATACACCTCCTACCCAACAGCATTGTCGTTTAATGATGGCTATCAACAACAAGACTTGATCAGTGCAATAAACTCATCAAACAGTCGCAACTTATCTTTATATATCCACATTCCGTTTTGCAGCCAGCTTTGCTATTACTGTGGCTGTAATAAAGTAATAACCCGCCACCAATCAAAAGCTGACTTATACCTAGATTATCTTGAAAAAGAAATCATCGCTCAAGCACAGCTATTTGATAGCTATCAAGTACAGCAACTGCATTTAGGCGGTGGTACGCCCACCTTTTTGACAACCAGCCAAATGAGCCGTTTAATCGCACTACTAGAGCTACACTTTAAGTTTGCTCCCGATGCAGAGCGTGGTATTGAAATAGACCCTCGCTCACTGGCAACTGACATGCTCAGTCACTTACGTAGCCTTGGTTTTAACCGTGTATCATTTGGTATTCAAGACTTTAATGATGATGTACAGCTTGCCGTTAATCGCCCACAATGTGCTGATACGGTAAAAAGTTTGCTCGGTGAAGCCCGTGAACTCGGCTTTAAATCAATTAATGCCGATATGATTTATGGCTTACCACTGCAAACCCCTGAGAGCTTTAAAGAGACTATTGAGCAATTAATTGCCCTTAGTCCTGATCGTGTATCGGTATTTAATTACGCACACTTACCGGATCGCTTTGCCGCTCAGCGAAAAATTAAGGACGCCGATTTACCCAGCGCCCACGATAAGCTCACCATGTTTAAGAATACCTTAGAACAAATGAGTAACGCAGGTTATCAGTTTATTGGTATGGATCACTTTGCAAAAACCAGCAATGAGTTAGCCATTGCCCAAAATAGTCAGCAATTACATCGTAATTTTCAAGGCTACACCACTCATGGTGACTGTGATCTACTGGGTTTAGGGGTGTCATCAATTTCACAAATTGGCACTGCTATTTTGCAAAACCAAAAAGAGTTAAAGCATTACTATCACGCGATTGATGATCAGCTTGGCAGCGCAATCAGCAAAGGTATGAAACTTGATCATGATGACGTTATTCGCGCTGCTGTGATCAAACAGCTTATTTGCCACTTTGAACTGAATATGCAAAGTATTGCTAATACCTATCAACTCGACTTCAAAAATTACTTTGCCGGCTCACTGCAAGCTCTAGAACCGCTAATAGCAGATGGCATGGTAACTATCGAGGCAGACTTAATAACCATCACAGCGCGCGGTAATTTGTTTATTCGTATCATTTGTATGTGTTTTGATGCTCATTTACAAAAACAAATTAACGCGACCCGCTTCTCTCGAGTAATTTAATCTGAGCACACAAGCATAAAAAAAGCAGACCGAGATCTGCTTTTTTTTTTATAGATACTGTAAAATTAGTTAAACACCACGTTTTCGCTACCAGGGGCTGCTTTAAACTCTTCAATGATTTTCTCACAGTCAGCTTTAATTTGCTCTGCATGAGTTTCTTCAGCACGCCAGCGAGCGCTATCTTGTTTAAATATTTCTTTTTTCGAATATTTTTTACGAGCATCATGAGTTGGCATTTCTTTAACTACTTCATACATCGCAAATATGCCTGGATAACGCCCTGAAAGGTCTTCGTCATCCGTAAAGCTGTATTGCGACATTAACACCCAGACACGTAAGCACCCTTCTGAGAACTCACATTGCTCTTGATGCATCGCGCGGGCGATTAAATGAATGCTGTCTGCGAGCTTGGCATTACGCTCTAAGCGTGACTTAGCTAACTTAGCTTGCTGTTTTACCTGCTCTTTCGCGATCAGTTTTTTTTGCGCACTGAGTTTATACAGTAATTGGCCAGCATAAAATGCCAGCCCTGCAATGATCACAGCGCCAACACACAGAGCTAAGATCATTATGTTCATTATTTATCATCCTCGTCATCTAACCATTCATTGGCTAAATCATTCGACAAGTAATGATCAAAGTCGCTATTAGCTGCTTCGCTAAACTCTTCATCATCAAAATCGTCAGCTTCGTCTTCAATACCAAGTAATTCACATAACACTTGATGACGAGCAATACGGCTGTTGAAATATTTAGCATCTTTACCTGTTAATAACTGGCCACTTTCATGCAGCTCAACCAACTTTAATAGACGCTCGTCATTTTCTAGCGCTTCTAGTTCTTGCTCTGGTGAAAGCTCAGGCTGCACCACTTTTTTCAACTCTACTTGTGGCTTCAAGTTACGTTTGAGCTCAATTACAGGCTCTGCTGCAACAGCAATTAAAGGAACTGGTTTTTTGCTGCCAACACGTTTGTCTTTATGTTGCTGATTACTATTACTCTCAGGCTGTAAAGCATCAATCGAATTACGTGAACCAGGTTTAGCACCTTTGGTTTTTTTAACGCGTTGCTCTTTTAACGCACGTATTTCTTTAAGCTTATCTTGGCTTAAACGAACAGGACCGTTAGACGGGATTTTACGTGACTTTTTAGTTCTACTCATATCTTGATCATCTCACTTAAGAGGTTTTGAACAACGCGCACACTGGCGTTGCGATGCTGGCCTTGCCAGAAGAATTCGGTTTGTGCGGATTGAGGTTGAGTAACTCGACTACTTGCGCACTTTTTATACATTTAAGTATAAACGATGGCTATTGTAACAGGACAAATAAAAAGGCGGTAGAGAAAACATCTCTACCGCCTGCTAATCTGAGCGCCATGTAACTGGACACTTCTCCCTTCGACTTTTTAGTCTTTATTATTGTTATTATTTTGTTGTTCCATGTTGTTATTATTTTTACCTTCCGTGTAATATTCCATTTTGTTTTTATTTTAAACTTCCGTGAGATTTTATTATTCTCGGTCTTCATTGACTCTTTTTTAATATTCCTTCGGTGACATCAACCGATGCCTTATCCCCGATAATTACGCCACACTACTTTCCGTGTAGTTTAGTCCATTTTGTTCTTATTGTTTCAGCGACAGGGGTTAATTTACGCATTAATAATTTTGTTACAACTAATTTATATAACTTTTCTTATAAAATGCAAATCACAACACAACCAAAACATTAAATTACAATAAGTTACGATAAAAACAAAAATAAAAATAGGATTTAGCTTACAGCAGGGCATGGTCAATATCTTACAAGGAAAGAGGTAATATCGACAACATACAAATACAAAAAAAGCAGCTTTCGCTGCTTTTTATAACCACTATAGATTTTATGATTAATAATAAAACTAATCTATACTACTTTAGTGTAGTCCACCTAAGTACTTAGAAAGTACTTCGATATCTTTGTCTGTTAGCTTGGTGGCAATATCTTGCATCATGCCATTTAAATCATTATGACGCACACCATCACGGAATTTCTCAAGTTGTGACTTGATGTATTCTGGATGTTGAAAAGAAATTTTTGGAAACTTAGCTAGTGATGAACCATTACCGCGAGGCCCATGACATGCTGCACATGCTGGAATATCACGTTCTGCATCACCTGCTTTATAAAGCATGGCGCCAACGTCAACCACATCTTTAGGTGTCGCACCTTCAGACATGTTAAGTGACGAAAAATAAGCAGCCAAATCTTTCATGTCTTGATCGTTCAATGGCATTGCCATCGCGCTCATGACTGGATCCATACGACCTTCTTTGCCGCCTGAGGTCATACCTGACTTCAATTCAGTAAGTTGCTTATAAATATAATCCGCGTGTTGGCCTGCAAGTTTCGGGTAGATATTAACCGGCGCGTTACCGTCTGGGCCGTGACAAGCCGCACACGTTGCTGATTTTTCTTTACCTGCGTTTACATCGCCATCAAATGCTGTTGCGTTGCTTGCTGACAACGCACCAAGCAATATAGTTAAAGATAGTGCTATTTTTTTCATGGTGAATTCTCTGTTTCCGACCCTGTATCATCTACAATATGGATGTTGTGATTCATATATTCTACACGATAATAAATTCTCTGGCACGTTTTCTACTCATATTAAACTTATAAATTATAGGGTTTTGACCTAGATTAAGCTTTCGTTGCATCATTTTCGTTAGTTTTAGCCTGCTATCTTAGTCTAAATCCGCTTTTTAATAGTGTAGTAATAGTATAAAATACGCCCCTTAGGTGAACTTTAATTAAGTAAAGTTTACTCGCTGTAATACTTAATTTAGTTTCTAGGAGAGCCTGTGCTCAAATCTCGTATCAAATATAACACTGCGTCGTTCGTTACCAGCGCTCCAGATATCACTAAATTGCCTGCTGATACGGGAATTGAAGTCGCCTTTGCTGGCCGCTCCAACGCTGGTAAATCTAGTGCTCTTAATGCCTTAACTGACCAAAAGCTGGCACGTACAAGTAAAACCCCTGGCCGTACGCAACTGATCAACACATTTGAATTAGCCGATGTTGATAATATGCGTCTAATCGATTTACCTGGCTATGGTTTTGCTAAGGTGCCGATCGAAATGAAAAAGAAATGGCAAAAGTCATTAGGTGAATACCTGCAAAAACGTCAAAGTTTAAAAGGTATCGTGATCTTAATGGATATTCGTCATCCGCTTAAAGATTTAGACCGCGATTTAATTAATTGGGCTATTGGCAGTGAAATTCCAGTATTGGCACTACTAACTAAAGCAGACAAACTAAAGCAAGGTGCACGTAAAGCACAGGTGCTGCAAGTTCGTCGCGAGTTAAGCAGTTTAGAGGGTGATATTACCGTTCATGCATTTTCATCTTTAAAAGGCACCGGCTTACCTGAAGTCGCTAAAAAATTAGATGAATGGTTCCTAGGGCCAATTGTTGCAATACCACCTACTGATGTTGAACCAACGCCTGAATCTGACGCTTAATTACACGTTTAAGTAAAAATGCTTACCCGCAGATTGAATGAAATAGCCTTGCTTATCCGCTTGTGCTATTTCAGCCCACTGATAAAACACACTCCTTGATACCCGAGCACTACAGCCATACGGTAACTGTAAATAGGGCACATCATTGCCCTGATAATCTTGTACTATTAAAGGCTGATCGCAGGTTACTAGCCACGTTCGCTGTAAATTATCCACACAACATAACACTTGCCCTTGCTCTGTCATTTCAAAGCGCCAATTAACGATTATAAAAGGAGCATCGTGGACGCTAATAGCTATTTTTTCGATTGGTGTTTTTAAATAAAAAGCATCCTGCTCTTTACACAAAACTGAGGCAAACAGCTTAACCATAGTGATACGATTAATTTTACTACCGCTATAAAACCAATCTCCTTGTTGATCAATCACAATTGGCAGCTCACCACAATGCTGCGGCTGCCATTGTGCAAATGGCTTACTTGGCTGCTCAAGTGCAGTGGCAAGCTCATTTAAAGAGTGCATTATTTAAGCGTGTTCATCGTTAATGAAAAACTAACTGGTACTGCCGTTGCTATCGATGGTAAACCAGCTAACTTTTGCAATTTCATAATACCGTCGATGACCGTAAAGTCTGCGCCATTAATGATAATTGGGCTTATTGATGAAACAGTAATATCCCCTTGCGATGATAGGTTGGCTATAACATCCAGTGTAATCTCTTTCTTAGCACCATGAAAATCAAGTTCAGCACTAACAGCTTTAAACACATGCTGACCAGGCTCAAGCGCTTTTAATTGCTTGCTTAAATTAGCTGTTATGATTGCAGTTGGAAACTTCGCTGTTTCAAATAGCAACTTGGTCATGCGTTCATTACGAATAGGGATCATAGTTTCAACTGAGCTTAGATCAATATCAACTGAGAAAGCGCCATCTTCAGCTAAACTACCTGACACATTTTTGAAGTGATGCACTTCAGCAATACTATTTGACTTAATAGACACAAAACTTACTTTGCTTTGATCATTGTTAACCTGCCAATCAGCACAGGCAACACCAGAGACTAATAGGCTTGATAACGAAAGACCTAATATCGCAATTGATTTAACCATCACGCATTCCTTTCAAAATGAAAATGAGATTCAATGGTATCACTTGCTCTATGAAGTGCAATCGTAACAACAAAGAATTAAAGGTTGGAATAAAAAACGACCCAACAAATTAATGCTGGGCCGGTATAGCAAACTGGGGAGAAGCTATCAATACGAGCACCCTTTCGAGTGCATCATCAACAGGATGTCCTACAGGACGAGGACGACGCGGACTTTACCAAACTAACCATGATAAATAAACTAAATACAGGTACTAACTAGTCGAATTGATAAACATATAACTAATACTACAAATTGCATGTTAATTTAACCTAATATTAACATTGAGTTTCAGCTCAAAATTTGCTCTATTATTTAATTGGAATAAAAAATCCACACACTTTTTCTGCAAACAGCAGTGCAAAGCGTGATCAAACACACACTAAAAGAGCACTGATCATGAAAAAAATAACCACTCTATACTTATGCTGCCTGCTATTTATCTTCAGTAATAGCGCTAATGCAGGCTATACCCAAACTAAATACCCAATTGTATTAGCACATGGCTTGATGGGTTTTGACGATGTATTAGGTGTCGATTATTTTTATCGGGTACCAGCAAGCCTCAGTCGTGATGGCGCACAGGTTTTCGTCACGGCCGTATCCTCGCTGAATAATTCTGAACAACGAGGCGAGCAGTTACTACAGCAAGTTGAACAGGTTATTGCGCTAACTGGTACAATAAAAGTGAATCTCATTGGTCATAGTCAAGGTGCGCAAAGTATTCGCTATGTTGCCTCACTACGCCCCGACTTAGTTGCCTCTGCGACCAGTGTTGGCGGGGTTAATTTTGGGAGCCCTGTGGCTGATGTGGTGCGCCAAGGACTGACTCCTGGATCTAAGCTAGAAGGTATAGCTAAAACAGCCTTTGATGCATTTGGCGGGTTAATCGCATTACTCTCTGGCAATAGTCAGTTACCACAAGATGCGCTTGGTGCACTGGAGAGCTTAACCACTGAGGGCGCGCTGGCCTTTAATCAAAAATATCCAGAAGGCCTACCTGCTGAGCAATGCCAGCAAGGACCTATGCATGCCAGTAATGGCGTATATTACTTTTCTTGGAGTGGTACTCGAACTTTAACAAATATATTTGACCCATCAGATGCAGCACTGGCGATCACTGCAATACTGATCCCAGGCGATGACGATGGCTTAGTCTCTCGTTGTAGTAGCCATTTAGGTTATGTATTAAAAGATAATTACCGCATGAATCACCTGGATGAAGTGAATCAACTAATTGGCTTTCATCATTTATTTGCAACCGATCCACTGACAGTCTACCGTCAACATGCTAATCGCTTAAAAAAATTAGGCTTATAAATAATGAAGCGGTTGCTCATTTTAGTGTTAGTGATATCTATCACTAGCACAGCTATGATTTTTTTACTCAGCGACGATAAGCTTACAAGTGCAACGCCACCGCATGTCGATCAACCGATGGCAATCGATAGCATTTTTGAACACGTTATTTTAGCTAGCCAAGAGTCCGGTGAGTTTAGTGCTTCGCAGGCTCTAGAACAGTGCGAAAAGTTAGCTGCATGCGAAATCAATAGTGAGCTATTTAATCGCTACCTCAGCTTTAAAATAGCGCTGGCAGAGCTACAACAACAACTTGCTCATTTGCCGCTAAGCGAACAATTAATTGCAATGATCGCTTTTCAACAACGCTACTTCAATGCAGCTGAAATCGCTCTTTTATTTAACGATGATAATGAGTGGCAGCACTATACAATTGCCAAGCTTGAAATTAATCAGAACAACCATATTAGTGATGAATTAAAGCAACAATTGTTATCTAATTTAGAGGGCGAGCAACCTGAGCGTATTACCCAGGCACTTAAACCTAGTAACGATCTAAAAGCTTTAAACACTGAGCTAAAAGATGCCCTGCAACAACAAGACTACAATCAACTGGCAGCGGAGTTTGGCGATGCTGCGGCAACAAGGTTAATCGCTCTAGAGCAGCAGCGCCGGCAATGGCAAACATTGAGTGAGCAACTCACACAACAAATTAAACAGTTAAAACAAGACCATGAACCACAACAAGCAGAGCAAAAAATTACCCAGCTACTTGATGAGCATTTAACCGCAAATCAAAAGCGACGATTTTTAGTGTTATATCCATTGCATTAAATGAGTGACCTACTATAGCGTTAAGAAAGTAGCCGAATGGCCAGCTTTTAAAAAACTTACTACCCTATTCACAGACATAAAAAAGCGCGGTTTCACTCAATGCAGCCGCGCTTATATGATTTAAAAAGCTCAGTGATTAATGGGCTTGTTGCCAATTATCTCCGCTATCAGCTTCAACCACTAATGGCACATCTAATTTCGCAGCATCAGACATTAACTGGCAAATTTCTGTAGTGTATTGCTCAACACACTCAGTTTTGATTTCAAATACCAATTCATCGTGTACTTGCATCAGTAATTTAACCGTATTCGGTGCTTGTTCGTACACCCATTTATTTACTGTTAACATGGCTTTTTTGATGATATCTGCCGCTGTGCCTTGCATTGGCGCATTGATCGCAGCACGTTCAGCTCCTTTACGGCGTGCGCCATTACGGGCATTGATCTCAGGTAAATGTAAGCGACGACCAAAAATAGTTTCAACATAGCCATTTTCGGCGGCTTTCTCACGGGTTGATTCCATATACTCAAGTACCCCTGGGAAGCGCTCAAAATATTTATCAATATAGTGCTGTGCTTCATGGCGTGGCACATCAAGCTGACGCGCTAAACCAAATGCCGACATACCATAAATTAAACCAAAGTTAACCGCTTTGGCTTTACGACGCATATCGGTAGTTACGTCTTCTAGAGCAACACCAAATACTTCTGCCGCAGTTGCACTGTGTACATCAAGACCATTGGCAAAGGCATTGAGCAGGCCTTTATCTTGCGATAAATGCGCCATGATACGTAGTTCGATTTGACTGTAATCGGCAGCCACTATCTTATAGCCATCCGCAGCAATAAAAGCCTCACGAATACGACGCCCTTCTTCTGAACGAATTGGAATATTCTGTAAGTTAGGATCGGTCGAGCTTAAACGCCCTGTCGCCGTGACAGCTTGATGGTAAGACGTGTGAACACGGTTAGTTTGCTCATTTACCATCAGTGGCAGCTTGTCAGTGTAAGTCGATTTTAGCTTAGATAAACCACGGTGTTCGATGATCACTTTTGGCAGTGGGTAATCGTGTGCTAACTCTTGTAACACTTCTTCAGCTGTGGATGGTGCGCCTTTAGGTGTTTTTTTAATAACGGGTAATTCGAGCTTTTCAAACAACAATACTTGTAATTGTTTTGGTGAGCTTAAATTAAATGGTCCACCCGCAATTTCATGAGCTTCTTTTTCCAGTTCAATTAGGCGTTCGCCTAAACGCTGGCTATGCGCAGCTAACATTTTGCTATCGATTGCGACACCAGTACGCTCAATATCTGAAATAACGCTGACAAGCGGCATCTCTATGTCTTCAAATACTGATTTTAGCTTTTCATCGGCTACAATTTTAGGCCATAGCACTTCATGTAAACGAAGCGTAATATCCGCATCTTCTGCGGCATACGGCGCGGCTTTTTCAAGTTCAATTTGATTAAATGTCAGCTGTTTTTTACCTTTCCCAGCAATATCTTCAAAGCTGATATTTTTATGGCCTAGGTATTTAAGTGCTAACGAGTCCATGTCATGACGAGTGCCAACACTATTAAATACGTAAGATTCAAGCATAGTATCGAATTTAATACCTTTTAGCTCAAAACCGGCATTAGCCAATACACTCTTATCATATTTTAAATTTTGACCTACTTTGGCTTTATTCTCATCAGCTAAAATTGGCCCAATCTTAGCCATGACCGTCTCTAAACTTAATTGCTCAGGCACGCCAGGATAATCATGGGCAACCGGTAAATACACGGCTTCGCCAGCTTTAACAGCAAAGCTCATCCCGACAAGTCCAGCTTGCATGTAATCAAGGCTGGTTGTTTCAGTATCAAAGGCAAATAGTTCTGCGGCATTTAATTGCTCGACTAAAGTATCTAATTGCTCTGTGGTTAGGATGGTTTCATAGTGGACATCGGTCACTTGCGGTAATTCATCTGCCTCACTGGGGACAGCTAAGTGGGTATCGGCATCTTTCGGGTTATCGAGTAGCTCAGCTAACCAGCGGCGGAACTCACACTCGCCATATAAGGCAATCAGTGCATCGCGATTTGGCTCTTGTAGTTTAAAGGTATCTAAATCTGACTCGACTTCAACATCGCATTTAATGGTAGCCAGTTCATAACTTAGCGGTAAATGATCGACTGCTGCGGCAAGCTTTTCACCGATCTTACCTTTGATCTCACCGGCATGATCAAGCACACCTTGTAATGATCCATATTTTTGCAACCACTTAACCGCCGTTTTAGGACCGCATCCATCTACACCAGGGATATTATCTACTTTATCACCCATCAAAGCTAAGTAATCGATGATCAGTTCAGGACCAACGCCAAATTTTTCAACCACAGTGTCGGGATCAGAAATACTGTCGGTCATGGTATTGATCAAAGTGACATGCTCATTCACTAACTGAGCCATGTCTTTATCACCGGTTGAGATCAATACATGGCGCTGCTGCTCTGAGGCAATACGGGCAAACGTACCAATCACGTCATCCGCTTCAACACCCTCAATACTAATAAGCGGAAAACCCATCGCCCTAATAATATCGTGCAGTGGCGCTATTTGCGTGCGCAAATCATCGGGCATTGGCGGACGGTTAGCTTTATACTCACTGTACATATCATTACGGAAAGTTTTTCCTTTAGCATCAAAAACCACCACCATATGGCTTGGATCATACTGTTTGATCAGGCTTTTCATCATATTAACAACGCCATAAATAGCGCCTGTTGCTTCACCTTTTGAATTAGTTAAATGTGGTGGTGAATGATATGCACGGAATAAGTAGGAAGAGCCATCAACTAAAATGAGTGGATTTTCAGGGATCTGAGCCATGATGTAATTGGATCCTAAATGAGAGAAAACGAAATATCTGTAAGCATGCCATAAGGGCACGCATAAAACGACTGTGAATTAAGCTTTGTTTAAACCGTTAAATAAGAGTAAGTTGTGGATAACTATGTAGATAACACCCACAAGCTATTCCTCCAAAGTAATTTAAAAATACTTAGAAAAAAGTTAAGTGTATGTTTTATTTTAAAAAAGATAATGCGAGGTTCTTTTTTTATTATTTTTATCACAATGTGGAAAAACGTTTTATTGCTTTGCTTGATTGTGGTTTTTTTACAACTTAAAAACGGTTAATTCATCCCTTATAAATAACCGAACAAGTATTCTATCACAATGGATCAAAGATCATAGTGATCCTTTATAATTTTTTCCTATTAGCCAACTTAAAAAAAAGCATATAGCCCGTTTTTGCTCTGCCTAGACCCGGTTGATCAAATAAAAATAATCTTTAACTCATCATTATTGATGATCACAAAATGATCTTAATAAGGCGATAACAGCCAGTAAAAGTCATGCTAAACTGACTTTTATTAATAATAAACAAGGGCGTAGTATATGAAAAAAATAGCTGTAATTTTAGCAGGTTGCGGAGTCTATGACGGTGCAGAAATCAACGAAGCCGTATTAACGTTATTACATATTGCCAAAGCTGGGGCAAGCTACCAATGTTTTGCCCCTGATATTGAGCAATTGCACACCATCAATCACCTAAATGGGGAACAAATGACCCCTAACCGTAACGTTTTAGTCGAAGCAGCGCGTATTGCCCGTGGCGATATCAAAGCGTTAACACTGTTAGATGCTAATAACTTTGATGCTTTAATTGTGCCTGGTGGATTTGGCGCAGCTAAAAACCTGTGTGATTTTGCGATCAAAGGTACACAAGCAAAATTAAACCCTGAAATACTCCGTGCAGCTAAAGCATTTGCAAATGCCAAAAAACCAGCAGGCTATATGTGTATAGCACCAGCAATGATCCCATTGATCTACAGTGCTGGCGTAAAAACCACTATTGGAAATGATCTTGATACTGCTAACGCACTACAAAGTTTAGGCGCTCAACACATTGATTGTGCAGTAGATGATATTGTAATTGATGAGCAACACAAACTCGTAAGCACTCCAGCCTATATGTTAGCACAATCAATTTTAGATGCTGATGCAGGCATCAAGAAATTAGTTACGAATGTACTGGCTATGAGCTAAACAGCTGCGAAACGTCGTAATTTGAGCTCGTCAATCCACCAGCTTGTATACGATCTTTTCTTGCGTTAGCGCAAACAATAGTACTTTTTTAATAATAAAAAGTACTCGTAACGTTTTATAAATTGTGGCTAAGCCGTTATACCCAAACCACCCCAAGATACAGAATTCAGCGTTTCACAGGTGCTTAATATCAAGGCGTTACTTTGCAAGAACAGTCCCTTTTAAGAAATAACAACTATGAGAGTAAGTTCCTGTGAAGCACCCAACGGGTTGGTTTAAAAGCGGTTTATACTGCGTTATTGATTTTAACAAGGGAACAACCATTATCTGCAATCAATGCCTTGCCTAAATCGCTTTTAATTCCAACTGAAACTCGCATCTTGGGGTGGTTTAGGTATATAATCGTTCTAAATTCCGTCATCTATCGTGATTGAGCACGTTCAAATCGAAGTGAGCAAGGCAAAATGAAAAAACTATCAGCAGCATTATTATTGCTAGCAACCACCGCATACGCACAGCCATATGATAACTCTATGACTGAAGATGCAATCAAAAAACGTATCGCACCTATTGGCGCCGTTTACTTTGAAGGCGATAAAGCAGCAGTTGCTGAAGTGCCAACGGGTCCTCGTACCGGTGAACAAGTATACCAAGCAGCATGTTTCGCTTGTCATGGTACTGGCGCACTTGGCGCACCAAAATCAGCCGACGATTGGGCTCCACGCTTAGCAAAAGGTACTGACACTCTATTAAACCATGCAATTAACGGTTTTAATGCAATGCCACCACGCGGTACATGCATGGATTGCTCAGATGATGAAATAAGCGCAGCTATTGATTTTATGAGCAAAAAATAAGACTTAATTCGGTACTATTTTTATAAAGGCTGACTTTTGTCAGCCTTTTTTATTATAACAATAAATATTCCACACCTTTATCACTATTTATTATCATCATTTTCTAATACTATTGGCCGCTTGACGATTAACCAAAAAAGTGAAAATATAAGAAGAACAATAAATATACAATAATAAAATCGATTTAATGTCACTGGAAGATATAACAGCTTTACTGCATAAGCTGGAGCATAAAAATAATCGTTTAAAAGCTCTAGTCCAAAAGTATAAGCAATCCCACCACTTACAAAATGCCCTGATCCAATTATCAGAGCAGGCTAGTTCTGTTGCCGAATTATCACTACTTTACCCTGCTATTCATGATATTTTGCAAGATTATATGCCAAGTAAAAGTTTTTACGTGGTGCTGTTAAATCAATTTAGTAACACCCTTGAACTATCTTACTTTGCTGATGAAAAAGATGGTATCTCTATGCCACTTAATCAAGATAATAACTTTATTCAAGGTGTCACTGGGTATGTATTTAAGCAAGGTAAAACCACCTACTTCCAAGGTGATGAAATGCAGGCTGCTGCCAACAAGGGGTTATTTAAGTTACTTGGCACACCAGCAGAACATTGGGTGGGCGTGCCGGTATACCGGGAACAAAGCATTATTGGGGTGCTTGTCGCACAAAGTTACGATAAACAACAAAACTACTCTGAGCAACAAATCGAGCTATTAGAAGTCATGTCACTCTACTTATCGACAGCTATCGAGCGGGTAAAAAAACGCGAGCTACTAGAGTCTGAAGTAAAAATAAGAACACGCGCATTAACGCAAAGTAATGAAGCACTTAACCTCGAAGTAGAACAACACAAAAAAACCCTCGCACGGCAACATATTCTGTTTAAAATTTCAGAATTAGCAACGCAAACGAAGCATATTGATGAAGTATACCTACAAGTACATGAAATAATAAAATCAATTACTTACGCTAAAAATTTATACATCGCTTTATATGATCGCGAAACCGGTTGGTTAAACTTTCCGTACTATGTGGATGAATATAGAAATACTACTCAAGCGCGTCCTTTCGCCAAAGGTTATAGCGAATTAGTGTTACGCACCGAACAAACTCAACTCATTGATTGTGATCGAGCACAAAAACTACTCAAATCAGGTGAATTAGAGCAACGAGGACAAGTCTCAAACTCAGCAACCAGCTGGTTAGGCGCACCATTAAAAACTGCACAAGGTGTAATTGGCTTAATAACTTGTCAAGCCTACAATCATAAGCATATTTTTAATCAAGACGACTTTGAATTAATTACCTTTGTATCGCATCAAATAGCAACTGTATTACAAGCCCATTTGGCTGCTCAAGCCTTAAAACAGAGTCATCAGCAATTAGAGTTTCGGGTTGCTGAAAAAACCAAAGAGATCCGCCAAACCAATATGCATTTACAAATGCAAATTGAAGAGCGTAAAAAAGTAGAGCAACAGCTGTACCACGATGCACACCACGACCCGCTAACTGGCTTGCCTAATCGCAGTTTATTTTTAACCCAATTAGAAAAAACCCTACAGCATTATCAACGTTACCCTGAGCAACAGTTTGCTGTGCTATTTATTGATTTAGACAAGTTTAAAGATATTAACGATCAGCTTGGTCATCAAGCTGGTGATCAGTTTTTAATTAGCGTCAGTGAGTCTTTTTCACAATGTATTCGGGAGCACGATTTACTTGCTCGCTTAGGCGGTGATGAATTTGTTATTTTATTAACTCATTTAACCGACCGTCAACAAGCCGAAGATGTTGCTAAGCGATTAATTGAACTGATGAAAAAACCATTTTGCATGAAAGGTATTTGCGTACAAAGTGGTGCCAGTGTCGGTATTACTTATTCGAAAACAAACTACAAGAACACTGATGAGATTATTCGTGATGCTGATGCTGCTATGTATTATGCAAAAAATGCTGGCCGTAGCCGGTTTGAATTTTATCACCCATTACTCAGTGTCGGCACCAGTCCGTATGAGTTAGAAACCAGTCATCACTTAGACTCTTTACCAATGCATTTTCGCTGCTCTGAAATAATCACACTTGATGAACAGCATCAATCAGAATCATTGCTTGAAGCATTTGGCGAACATCCTGTGCTTGGTAGTACCAGTTTTGAAATATTAAAGAAGTTTGCCGCTGATAAAGCACAACAACTGGAAGTGGAAATACAGTTATTAATCAAAGCCTGCCTGCAGATCCAAGCGGCACAACTGCAAATGGTGCTATTCCCTTGCTCAGGTTTATTACTAGAGAAAAATGAATTTCAGGTGTTGTGCCAGACAATGCAAGCGCACACCATAAAAAAACAAATTTGTTTATTATTTAACGAGCAAGAGATCCGCTATGCTTCAGCGGTGCAAATTAGTAATTTAAAAATGCTAAGTGAGCACGGCTATTCGATTGGCTTAAATGATTTTGCTAAAGATCGCTGCGAACTTAATTTACTTTGCGATCTTCATTTCGACTATTTGTTACTTAGCTCTACCTTTAGTAAGCGAGTGTTGCAACAACAAAGCTTTGATTTACAACTACAGGGGGTACTGGCAATCACTAAAATAAAACAAATAAAAGTAATCGCGAAAGGGCCTTCAATATTAAATTATAGAGCCTTACTCGACACCCATGGTTTATCGCTTTTTATCGGTAAGCAGCATGCAGTTAGTTCCACAACAACACTCCCAGCTGACTCTTCGAGCGAGCAAGTTTTAAGTTAATGATATGCATTGTTGATTATCAGCAGTTTAGATGAGCTACTCAGGCTTTTTCAACATGGCACGTAAATTAGCCACTCTGGCTTGGCCTTTTTCCATTCGTTCGGCTTGGGTATTGGGCGCTTTTTTATTTTCAAATGCTAAATCATCTTGCGGTAGCTCTTGTATAAAACGACTCAACTCGGTTTGTGATGTTTCGCCAAATTGACGCCGAATTTTCGCATAGGTCATGGTCAGCTCTTGTTGAGCGCGAGTGATCCCCACATAGGCTAAGCGACGTTCTTCATCAACGTTTTCTTCATCAATACTTACTTGATGCGGTAATAACCCCTCTTCCATGCCGACCATAAATACGTAAGGATACTCCAAGCCTTTAGAAGCATGCAGCGTGAGTAATTGCACCGCATCGGCTTCATCTTCTTCTTCGTTACGTTCTAACATATCACGCAAAGTTAACTTACTCACCACTTCAGCAAGCGTCAATGGCGGGTTATCCGCATCACCTGTGAGCATATCGGTGATCCAACGGTACAACTCAGACACGTTCTTCATACGCATTTCTGCGGCTTTCGCACTCGGCGATGACTCATATAAATAGGCTTCGTAATTTATTTGCCTTACTAAGTCTTTTACCGCTTCAAGGGTATCGCCGCGCACCGCATTATCTGAAAGCTCTACCACCCAACGTGCAAATCCCGCCAACGAGTTTAAACCACGTCCTTTTAAGCGATAACCTAAGTCGTTATCAAAACAGGTGGCAAATAAACTGGCATGCTTTTCATTGGCTAAAGTACCCAGCTTTTCAAGGGTCACTGTGCCAATCTCGCGTCGCGGTGTATTCACAATACGTAGAAACGCATTGTCGTCATCTTGATTCACCAATAAGCGCAAGTACGCCATGATATCTTTGATCTCAGAGCGTGAGAAAAACGACATCCCACCGCTGATCTTGTAAGGTATTCGGTTACTCATTAACGACTTTTCAAAGCCACGCGCTTGGTGATTACCACGGTATAAAATAGCGTAATCTTTATAACTAGTGCGTTTCATAAATTTATGCGAGATGATCTCGGCGACGACCCGCTCTGATTCATGCTCTTCATCACGACAGCCAATCACTTTGATCGGCTCGCCATTTTCTAACTCACTAAACAGTTTTTTATCAAATTCATGGGGGTTATTGGCAATTAAGATATTAGCGGCTTTTAAAATACGCTTCACACTGCGATAGTTTTGCTCAAGCTTAATGAGCCGTAAACCAGGAAAGTCTTTGCTTAATAAAACTAAGTTTTGTGGTCGTGCACCGCGCCATGAATAAATTGATTGGTCATCATCGCCTACCACAGTAAAACGCGCACGCTCACCCACAAGCAACTTAACTAATTGATATTGACTGGTATTGGTATCTTGATATTCGTCCACCAGCAGGTAACGGAAACGTTGTTGCCAACGCTCACGCGAGGTTGCATTAGTGGTAAGTAACAGTGTTGGGATCATGATCAGATCATCAAAATCCAAGGCATTGTAAGCACGTAACTGGGTTTGATAACGCGCATATAACTGCGCAAATAACGCCTTTTGTGGCTCTCGCGCTTCGCGGATCGCTTGCTCTGGTAAAATCAGTTCGTTCTTCCAACTGCCTATTTGCATTTTTAATAGGTTGAGTAAATCTTTATCTTTTTTAAGCTCGTCTTCTGTTAGATCGCCCAATAACTGATTGGTGTCTTGATCATCAAATAACGAAAAACCCGGTTTAAAGCCCAGCGTTGTAAGTTCTTTTTTAATGATTTCCAGCCCTAAGGTATGAAAGGTCGACACCCACAGCCCCTTAGACTCTTTTTTTCCTAAGGTTTGAAAAACCCGTTCACGCATCTCTTTCGCCGCTTTGTTGGTAAAGGTGACAGCAGCGATATTACGAGCTTGATACTCACATTTCTGTACTAAGTAAGCGATTTTATTAGTAATTACACGGGTTTTTCCGGAGCCCGCCCCTGCTAATACCAGGCATGGGCCACTAATATATTTTACCGCTTCATCTTGTTTAGGATTGAGTTTCATATCGACCAAAGAGATTGCATAAAGACGGGCAATTTTAACGTAATCACTACAATACGCCTAGCCAATAAGGTAATATTAGCTATTATCATTTTAGCGACAGTAAGGGACGAACATGATCAACCCAGCAAAGATTGAAGAAATAGCCAAACAGATTTCAAGTAATATGCCACAAGGCGTTAAAAACCTTGCAGATACGTTTGAAGCAAAAACCAAACAGGCGATTCAAAACAAGCTTGCTGAGATGGACTTTGTCAGCCGCGAAGAATTTGATGTACAAAGCCAAGTACTAATCCGTACCCGTGAAAAGCTTGTTGAACTGGAAGCTAAAGTGGCACTACTTGAGCAGCAACTCAGTACTGATAAGCAAAGCGAGCAACCCGAATAATACCAATTTTAGTTATTACTTCAGGCAGCTTAGGCTGCCTGATTTGTTTTACGCCTTGCATACATGTGAACATCTATATACGATTCATATACATTTTATATATAGGCAGTGTTATGGGTATCGTAAAAATTAGCGACCAACTTCACGAAGAAATACGCAAAGCCAGCACCACTATGGTGCGTTCAATCAATTCACAATCTGAATACTGGATAAAAATCGGCATGTTAGCCGAACTTAACCCAACCATGACTTACGCCGAAATCATTAAACAACAACTCGTACAAGCTGATGTGCAAGTTGGAGAACCTATTCATGAGTGAAATCATTATCAAAACACCTGAGCAAATCGCTTTAATGCGTGAGTCAGGCCGATTACTTGCGCAAGTGTTTGCCTATTTAGACGAGCAAGTAAAAACCGGTATCACCACCATGGAAATTAATGATTTAGTGGAGCGTTATATTGTTGATGAACTTGCCGCGCGACCATCCAGTAAAGGTCAATACGATTATCCTTATGTATTAAACAGTTCAGTTAATGAAGTAGTCTGCCATGGGTTTCCAGATCCTAAGCGAGTATTAAAATCAGGCGATATTGTTAATATCGATATTACGCTTGAGAAAAACGGTTACATCGCCGATTCCAGCAAAATGTATATGCTGGGTGAAGTGTCTCCACTAGCAAAGCGCTTAGTTGATAAAACCTATGAAGCGATGTGGCAAGGTATCAAGATGGTTAAACCAGGGGTGAGACTCGGTGATATTGGCAATGCTATCGCAAACTTTGCTCATAGCAATGGTTACAGCATAGTTCGTGAATATTGCGGCCACGGTATCGGCGAGCAAATGCATGAAGAACCACAAGTTTTACATTATGGTAAGCGCAATACTGGCGTTGAACTCAAACAAGGCATGACCTTTACAATTGAACCGATGCTCAACCAAGGTGCGGCAAAAATAAAAACCAAACCCGATGGTTGGACTGTGGTTACCCGTGATAAAAAGCTCTCTGCTCAGTGGGAGCATACTATTGCCGTCACCGCGGATGGCTATGAAGTACTCACTTTACGCGCCGAAGAAAGCGCAATTACGACTGAGTAACCAAGGTTAAGCATATGGCTATTTTATTGTTAAATGATCCATTGCCCCACCTGAAATTTCAAAAGTTCTTACCCGATCAACGCTTAGCTGATTGGGTACAGTGCTATTGGAAAATAGGTTCACCAATCAAACAGACCGCACTGTTATTTAATGAGAAACTCTATCCCGATGCAGGCGCAAGCTTAACTATTGATTTAAGTCACGATCACGCTCACTTTTGTCACGCCTTTCATAATTTTACCTTTGAGACACCACGGCAATACCGTAAACGAAAAACATCAAAACGGCTCTAAATTGACAGTTCTAACAAGCGGGTTAAAACACTCTTAACTCGCTTGTTAACATACATCGGAATTACTTTTCCCCAAGGTAGCGATCAAATACTTTTAGTGCCGCACTCTTATAAATATCGGTTACTTCATCAGCACACGTCACCACTGATTCAAGATCGGTCAAGTGGCCGTTTGCTAAACCATATACCCAACCATGAATGGTGAGTTCTTGGCCACGTTGCCATGCTTCTTGCACAATATTGGTACGACAAACATTACGTACTTGCTCAATGACATTAAGCTCAATCAAGCTATTGAGGCGATCTTTTTCTGCTAGGGCATCAATTTTTGCAATGTATTTTTCTTTTACATCGCCAACATGACGTAGCCAGTTATCGATCAGGCCAAACTTAGCGTCATTTAAGACCGCTTGCACACCACCACAGCCATAGTGACCAACAACCATAATATGCTTTACTTTTAACACTTCAACAGCGTACTGCATCACTGATAAGCAGTTATGATCGGTATGCACCACTACATTCGCCACGTTACGGTGAACAAACAGCTCACCTGGCATTAAATCAACGATTTCATTAGCCGGTACACGAGAGTCCGAACAACCAATCCATAGATATTCTGGATTTTGTTGCATTGACAGAATTTTAAAAAATTCTGGATCATCTTTACACGTGCGCTCAGCCCAACGTTTATTATTTTCGAATAAATTTTTTAATTTTCTCATTACATCTCTTTTCTATCTTTGACGGTAGCTTGGATCAAAATATTGCGCGGCGTTAATTGCTTTTCACAAAACGTCTGCACATTGACTTGATAACCTTGTTGTTGCAAATATAAAGCACGATCGAGTACAAGCCAAACTTCAATTGCTCTTCTGAACACATGTCGAACCAGTTCAATACGCTCAGTTACTCTTTTGCGCATTTTCCCTTTCTCTAAAAAATAGTCATAATCAATATCTTGCGGTATATTCAAGCTCTTTTTCTCCGCTGCCCATGCACAAAAAGCTTTAAATGAATCTGAAAAAATAACTTTGTTAACCGAGGGCACGCTCACGTAATTTTGTTCGCCAGTAAGACTTTTGCGTAAGGCATCAAAACCCAATCGCCATTGCACTTCAATTTTACGAACTTTTTCTACCCGAGAAGGAGCTGTCACCGTTTCTTGTAGTGCTAATTTTAAATCACGGTGAGTTAACTTTAGCTTACTGTGCTGCGCAACTGTGCTCATTGCTTGATAGTCATTGGCAGTAAACAAGTGATAACAGCACGGCGACAAGCTAATCTTTTCTGTTTGGGCGCTAACTGCGGCGCTTATAAAGGTTTGATGTAACGATCCGCAAGCATGTAGTGCTACTGCATGTTGTGCTTGTTGAAAATACCCAGTTACATCATCTTTGAGCACATCAGCTTGGCTAAAACGCATGGCTAACCCTTGCTGCTGAGCACTCTGCTGACCTTGTTCACATAAATGTTTTTGTAGTTCGATACTATGCACACTCGGCGCACGGTTGAATGCCAGCATACGTCCTAAATGGCCTTTCCCCGCACACCATTCTAATACCGGTAATTGTGACTCTTGGCCAAGCGCACAAACAAAATCTTGCAGCTGCGCAAACTTGCGTCCTTTAATGCCATTGCTGATCCAAAACGGATAGTCGCTACGCGTAGTGGAAGCTTGAGGTAAATCACACAATGTAGCTAAATTATTGACTGCTGGAATGTATGAGCTAAAGAATTGATACAAGGCATCTTGATTGCTATCGAGATCAGCAACTTGTTGGTCGCTCAACACCGTTAATGGTTGTTCTAATTCAGGCCATGGCAGCTGATCAAAATCGAATGCTGTGCATTGCCAATAATGGCGAGTACTATGTAATAAGTTATCTAGGGCTGTAAACTGCTCAGCAAGGCTCATGTGATTTTAGCGATGGTCAATTCGTATTGGCATTATACGCTTTTTCTGAGCATCAAGCGTAAATAAAGTGGTATCGATAACAAACTAATTATAATTGCTAAATTAACTCAAGGTTTTTGCATCTCAACAGGAATGACAAAAGCACCTCAATTGAGGTGCTTTTAAAGGTATATATTTAATTATTAGCTGCTTTAGCCCTATCAACAAGCCCTTGCGTAGTTAAAAATTGGGTAAAACACGGATTAAGTGTTTCATCTTGGACGCTATAACCTAAGCGATTTAAATGCTCGTTAAAAACCTCATACTGATTAGGTTCAATCGCAAACCCCGCCAAAACATTGCCCATTGAGCCGCCGTGGTTGCGATAATGAAATAACGTAATGTTCCAATTACAGCCTAAGGTATCTAAAAAGCGCGCTAGTGCACCTGGATATTCAGGAAACTCAAAGCGTAATAAGCGTTCATGAAGCTGCTCAGGTGCTTTACCGCCGACCATATATCGCACGTGCAGTTTAGCGAGTTCGTTATCTGATAAATCACAAAATTGATAACCGTTTGTAGTTAAATCGGCTTTGAGTTCATCTAACTCTTGCTGACCTTGACGCAGCGCAATACCAACAAAAATCTGTGCTTCACCTGGTCCTGCAAAACGGTAGTTAAATTCTGTGATTGCACGGCCACCTAACGAGGCACAAAACTGTTTAAAACTGCCTTTTTCTTCATTGATGGTTACCGCTAACAACGCTTCGTTTTTTTCACCCAGCGCAGTACGCTCAGCCACATAACGTAAGCGGTCAAAGTTCAAGTTCGCACCAGATAAGATAGCCGCTAAATGCAGCCCCTTTTGACCACTTTGTTGGCACCACTTTTTAAGCCCCGCAGTAGCAAGCGCCCCAGAAGGCTCAGTAATAGCACGGGTTGATACAAAAATATCTTGCATCGCTGCACATATTTCGTCGCCCGTTACAGTCACCACTTCATCACAAAACTTTTGTGCTAAACGAAACGTTTCGCCGCCGATAATTTTCACCGCAACGCCGTCAGCAAAACTACCAACTCGCTCTAGCTCTACTGGTTTACCTGCTTTAAGCGCCGCTTGTAAACAGGCACTTTCGTCGGCTTCCACACCGATGACTTTGATATCTGGGCGCAGTGACTTTATATACACCGCCATGCCAGCCAATAAGCCTCCGCCACCGACAGGAATAAACACCGCATCCAGTTGGTTAAGTTGCTGCATAAGTTCGCGAGCTACGGTTCCTTGACCAACAATCACATCAGGATCATCAAATGGTGGCACAAATACGCCATTGCGCTGTTCAGTCAATTCTAAGGCATGCGCTTTAGCGGCATCAAAATGATGGCCATGTAGTACCACTTCACCACCGAGTGTTCGCACTGCACTGACTTTGATTTCAGGTGTAGTGACCGGCATGACGATAGTCGCTTGATGACCTAAATGCGAGGCACTGAGCGCCACCCCTTGGGCATGATTACCAGCAGATGCGGTGATCACCACCGAGCCCTTTGGTAATTTAGCCAGTTTGTTATATGCACCACGCAGTTTAAACGAATAAACGGGTTGTTGATCTTCACGCTTTAACCACACTTGATTACCAAGGCGAGCACTGAGTTCAGCCATTTCGCTAACCTCAGTCACTTTTGCCAGTGGTTCCATATTGGCTTGGATAATAGCGCGAAAATAATCGAGCTCTTGAGAAACCATAATTAGCTAAGCTCCTCCAGTTTGGCTAAATCACGTACCGCGCCTTTATCAGCACTGGTTGCAAGTAGCGCATACGCTTTTAGCGCAGATGAGACATAACGCTCACGGTCTAGCGGTTTATATGCCTGCTTGCCACGGGCTAGTTGTTTTTGCTTACGCGCTTCAAGTTCTTCATCTGTTAACGCTAACGTGATTTCGCGGGTAGCGATGTCGATAATAATTTTATCGCCGCTTTCAACGTAAGCAATGGCACCGCCACTGGCCGCTTCAGGTGAAACGTGACCAATTGATAAGCCAGACGTACCGCCCGAGAAGCGACCATCAGTGATCAAGGCGCATTTTTCAGCCAAACCTTTTGATTTTAAGTAACTGGTTGGGTAAAGCATTTCTTGCATACCAGGTCCACCTTTCGGTCCTTCGTAGCGAATAACCACAACATCACCTGCTTTTACTTCATCATTTAAAATACCATCAACTGAATCATCTTGTGATTCATACACCACGGCGGTGCCTTCAAAATGCAGCATTTCATCAACCACACCCGCGCTTTTCACAATACAGCCATCAACAGCTAAGTTACCCGATAGTACGGCTAAGCCGCCATCTTGGCGAAACGCATGTTCAACGCTACGGATACAGCCATGTTCACGGTCGTTATCACCTTCATCCCAACGACACTCCTGGCTCATTGCTTTAGTAGTACGAATACCCGCAGGCCCTGCACGGTAAAACTTTTGTGCAGCTTCGTTGTTTGGATCAGTAGCATCCCATTTTTTAACTAGCTCTGCCATGGTCATCCCAGCAACATGGTTTACCGACAGATCAACTAAGCCCGCTTTACCCAGTTCGCAAATAATCGCCATCATGCCACCAGCGCGGTGTACATCTTCAATGTGATACTGCGCAGTAGCTGGAGCAACTTTACATAAGAATGGCGTTTTACGAGATAACGCATCAATGTGCGACATATCAAAATCAACACCGGCTTCTTGCGCAGCGGCAAGTAAATGCAATACCGTATTTGATGATCCACCCATCGCAATATCAACCACCATGGCATTCATAAAGGCTGTTTTATTGGCAATGCCGCGTGGTAGTACGTCTTTATTATCTTTTTGGTAATACTCACGACATAAATCAACAATGCGTGCACCGGCTTCAACATACAACTGTTTGCGGTCTTTATGAGTCGCAAGCGTAGTACCGTTACCCGGCAGTGCTAGACCAATCGCCTCTAATAAACAGTTCATTGAATTGGCGGTAAACATACCAGAACATGAACCACAAGTTGGGCATGCTGAACGCTCAACTTGCTCTGAGTCCGCATCACTTACCGATTCATCTGCGCCTTTTACCATAGCATCGACCAAATCGAGTTTGATATCGATATTGGCAAGCTTAGTTTTACCGGCTTCCATCGGGCCGCCTGACACAAAGATCACTGGAATATCTAAACGTAGTGCCGCAAGCATCATCCCTGGGGTGATTTTGTCGCAGTTAGAAATACAGATCATTGCATCGGCGCAGTGACCATTAACCATGTATTCAACCGAGTCGGCGATTAAGTCGCGCGATGGTAATGAATACAACATGCCGCCGTGACCCATTGCAATACCATCATCGATAGCGATAGTATTAAATTCTTTTGGCACACCACCGGCTTGGGTGATGGTTTCAGCCATGAGCTCACTAAGTTGATTAAGATGCACGTGCCCCGGTACAAATTGTGTGAACGAGTTTACAACCGCAATAATTGGTTTACCAAAATCGGTATCTGTCATGCCTGTGGCACGCCATAATGCACGAGCACCTGCTCGCTTTCGACCTTCAGTTGTTGTTGCACTTCTTAATTTAGCCATAGTTACCTCTGTGTTTGCAGTTACTTTTGATATGTAACTGACATCCTCATTCTTAAATTTTTATTGCTAAAGGGAAAATACCCAATAGCCCTGTTGATTTAGTTTTTACAACAAACTACATTGCTTGCTGGTGTAAATTTTCTAGTGTTACTTGCTTAACGTCCACCAGCTTATTGAGCTGTGTGGTTAATAAGTGAATTGGTTTATCACTGTCGACCGTCATGGCGACATGGTACTGACCATCATCCATATTCAGTTGAAAATGGGTTAAATTAAAACCACGGTGACGAACTACACGTAAAAAGCGCTCCACGGCAACACTTTGGTTTTTTAAAGCAACTGTTAAACTGTGTTTCATTTTGCACTCTCCGTCATCATTTCATCATTGGCAGCACCCGGTGGTACTAACGGCCATACGTTTTCTTTATCATCTATACAGGCATGTACTATATAAGGGCCTTCACTATTGACTAATGCTGTAATTGCATCATCAACTTGGTTTGCATGAGTAATTGTTTGCCCAGGTATTCCAAACACCGCAGCTAATTGCACAAAGTCTGGGTTATCTGATAAATCAGTTTCAGAATAACGCCCTTCAAAAAACAACTCTTGCCATTGACGAACCATACCTAAGCGTTGGTTGTCCAAAATCAATATTTTTACCGGTAAGTTATTACGACGAATAGTGGCTAACTCTTGAATGTTCATCATGATTGAGCCATCACCAGAAACCGTGATCACAAAATCATTTGGTCGCGCTACTTGCGCACCAATGGCCGCAGGCAAACCAAAGCCCATAGTGCCTGCGCCACCACTACTTAAATGGTTGCTTGGATGACTAAATTTCATATGTTGTGCTACCCACATTTGGTGCTGGCCTACATCACAACAAACCACGCCATTTTGTGGCATACGCTGACTAAGCTGATTTAATAAGTATGGCGCGAAAACTTTCTCACCAGGGTAATCATATCGCCATGCATATTCAGTCATCATCGCTTTGGTATGCGCTAACCAAGCTTGCTCAGTAACAAAACACTCAAGCTGAGGTAATGAACTTTTTAAGTCTGCAATCAACGAAGCTTTGGCCGGTTTACGTTTACCTACTTCTGCGGCATCGATATCTAAATGAATTACTTTTGCTTTGGCTGCAAACTTACCTAAATTACCAGTTACGCGGTCGTCAAAGCGCGCACCGATACATACTAGTACATCACACTCTTGTACCGCTAAATTTGCAGCTTGGCCGCCATGCATACCTAACATACCTAAGTGATATTCGTAATCAGGTAATACACTGCCTAATGCTTTTAGCGTTGAAACCGCAGGCATTTGAGTTTTTTCTAAAAATTGCATTAGCTGTGCTTGCGCATCAGCCGCTTGTACACCACCACCAACATAGGCAACAGGTTGTTTCGCTTCACTTAATAACTGATTAGCAATCGCCACTTGGTTTAAATCTAACACTGGTAAGTAATCATCGGCAGCAAGCCAAGGATGAAAAGGCACTTGCGCCATTTGAATATCTTTAGGGATATCAACTAAAACAGGGCCCGGGCGGCCACTTTGCGCTAAGTGCATAGCTTCTTGTAATATTTCGGCTAAATCTTCTGAGCGCTCGACCATATAACTGTGTTTGGTGCAGGATAATGACATACCTAATACATCGATTTCTTGAAACGCATCAGAACCGATAGCAGCAGTTGGAACTTGACCTGTGATCGCAAGTAATGGCACCGAGTCCATCATCGCATCAGCAAGCGCGGTGATTAAGTTAGTAGCCCCTGGGCCTGAGGTCGCAAAACAAACTCCTAATTTGCCGGTGCTACGAGCAAAACCAACCGCCGCAAACCCTGCACCTTGCTCATGACGAGTGAGGTAGTGCTTAACCGGCGCACCATACAGCGCATCGTAAATTGGCATAATGGCTCCACCTGGGTAACCAAAAACTTCATTTACGCCGTGTTTGGCTAATAAATCAATTGTTAACTCTGCACCTGTCATTAATAAATCCTCATTCCTCAGTGACATACCTAAACTTAATAACTCATTCTAAACCCTGAAACTAAAAAGCCCCCCGGACTGTTAAGTGCGGGGGGCTTTTTCAATGCTTCTCTTTTTTAAAGCACTAACAAGCCCCCGCGGTAATAATAATCACCACGACGTTAATTAGGACTAGGTTTAGTGCATTTGTAAGCATGTAATCAATACCAAAAATTTGTTTATTCGCAAGAGGAGTTATTTACTCCCCCGCTGTCTTTTTCTATTAGTACCGCGATGAGGGGGTTAAGTCAACCTTAAAATCAATCCAATTTCCATATAAACACCAGCCTTTGAAGGCATAAAAATCCAACATAAGCACACAAATAGATTAATTTTTCTCATATGCGAAAAAATTAATATTTCACACCTCGTTATAACCAAATAGCGGTTTGATTAATTTTTGACGAACTCGCTAATTTTAACATTACCCAATTAAGCATATTGGTTTAATATGGATGTATACCCAACCAATAAGGACAATTATGAACCTCACTCAGCGTATTAGCAGTTACTTTATTTTATCGCTTCTACTGTGTATTAGCTTTGCTAGTCATAGCGCACCGGGTCTTTGGAAAGTCGAAAAAAACGGCATTAACAGCTATTTATTTGGCACTGTGCATGTGGGCGATGCCAGTATGAAAGGCCTGCCAGAGAAAGTCACCAAAGCCATTGCTGCCAGTGATAAAGTGATTGTAGAAGTCGATGTTAGTGCTATCAGCCCGATGGAAATGCAGCGCCGCTCTATGCCATTTATGATGCTAAAAAATGGTAAGACCCTACAAAGTGAATTATCAGAGCAGAACTACGCCAAATTAAATGAATATTTCAGCAAAAAGTCGATAGATATCGCGATGTTTAACAAACTAGCCCCGTGGGCGGTGATGGTTACTATGCTGCAAATGGAGTTTCAAAATGCAGGTTTTTCTGATCAAACCGGCATTGACAAGCAAGTACTTGCTTACGCTAAAAAAAACAATATAGCGGTGGGTGAATTAGAAACCCTCGAATATCAAATGGAGATGTTTAATAATCTATCGTTGTTAAGTAACGAAATGATTGAAGAAACCTTTGAACAGCTTGCCGATATTGAAACCTACTTTATTACCCTAGTAAATGCGTGGAAAAACGGCGATATGGCGACGTTAACTAAGTACTACAATGAAAGCTTTGACGACAGTAACTATGGCGAGATCAGCGAACAAGTGATGCTGATTGAACGTAACAATAACTGGGTAAAAGAGCTCACGCCACGCATCGGTAAAGAGAAACTATTTATCGCCGTAGGCGCCCTGCACTTACCAGAGCAACACGGTTTATTAAAGCAATTTAAAGATCAGGGTTTTACAGTAACTCGCCTGTAATTACTCGCCAATAGACAATTTAACCGCTTGACTAGTAATAACCAAGCGGACTGCCTTATTACTCCACCCTCAGTCACTGCTATTTGTTCAAAAAATTTAGTGAATTATTCACAAAGAGGTTAAGAGACGCTGCGCTTTAGAGGAATATATAAGTAAATACTGCGCAATAGCGTAAGGATAAGGCAAATTATAAGATATCTTTTTTGTTCTCTTGTTTCTTTTAAAACTCATTTGTTTTTGCTTGTTTTTTGTACCTTTTGTTTTATAGTGATTATTCTTCACCTTAGAAGACTACAATATAATCGGAATATAGGAGAAGAAAATGATTCAAAACTTTATAAAAACGTCGGTAGTGTTACTGATTATATCTTTTGTTTCAATTCCAATCCATTCTCAACAAATCAGCAAGGATAAAGCGCATACTAACTCTGTATATCATGTAACTAGTACTCTTTTCGCTGCACAAGTCAGATGTTACAAGTGCAACTCTAATAAAACTGTTAATGCGCACTCATAGGTTTTTAATTCTTTAAACGGTTTCAAACATTCAATTGGATATTAGAAATGAACATAAAAATAAAATGCTTAATTGCTTTTCCACTTATAGCTTTTGTATTTATATATTTTTCAAATACGCCTAGCCATTTAGTGAATAATAACTCGAGTAATGAAGAGCAAAGTTTGAACAGAGCAGAAGCTGTAAGTAGCAATATTAGTTTTATTGATAAACCAGAAGATAGTGCCCCGCAAGAAACTAGATCTTCTATTCTTAATGTATCAAAACCTTTAGCTCATCAAGAAATGTCTAAAAAAGAGAGTACATTAGAAAAAGATATAAAAGTAAATGACTCAACTCCATCAGAAAAATTCATTTCTTTTGATGAACAGGAAGTTAATTATGAATGGGCGGATAACATGACATATAAATTAAATGATTTTTTTTCTTTTAATGAACATTTAGCTGATCTGAATCTAGTAGATGTTCAATGCAGGGAAACACTATGCCATCTAAAATTATCTTCTACTGAAGCTGATTCTATAGAGAAAGCAATTATTATTGGTAATGAACTTCGTTCTGATAAGGAATGGGAAAATTATTCTTTTTATTTAGTGGGTCAACCTGATGAAAATACTATGACAGTTGAGATTGGTGTTAACTGAAAATTAGGTGTATCCGACCACTAAATTTCTTTGCGCCTACATGCTTATACAGCACTTTATATTCTTGCATATTATTGATGCCTCAAGCAGCTATGGCACATACTTCTGCCATAGCTGCTCAAATTTTTTTTGAGATACTTATTCCCTGAAATTCAACATCGGAGTTTATCTCCTCTAATTGCGGCACTTCAACAATACCGAGCATCGTATTTTCGGTGTGGGTTTCACCTGAAGCAAATCCAAGCTATGACTCATATCCGTTTGTTTCTTTGAGTAAGTTCAGATAATCATTAGGGATTTTATTAATTGCCCATTCCAACAATTTGGTAATTTCTTCATCACTAGCACCACCTGAACATGATTGGAAACTCTCTTGCATCACTGCGACTCGCTTATATGCTACAAGGCTGAAGAACTATCAAAAAGAGGCCGTTGGCCTCTCAGCAGTACGATACAGCCTAAACTTGTTAAGGGTTGACTTGGTAGCCATGCTCGGTATCAGTAGTGATAGTAAGCTCTCTAATTGCACATCAGTTTTTGAGATAAACGTTACATCGCCTGCATCCGAATCGTGATCAGGCTCTTAACGCGAAGCTTTGAATAAACGGTTTGAAATTTTTCATTGTAATTATCTTCATGCCCACGCAGTTAGTATCAAATAATCACTTATTAGCTACCTAATCGAGATAAATAGTTTCTTGCGCATTCACCGACGAAACGCCGGCCAGGATTAGTGCCAGCAATCCAGTCCTCAATGGGAAAAAGATCAAATAGGCCGACTTTCACAAGCGTTGGAACAGCAAGTTCTAGCTCTTTCTCTACTCGCTCTCGCTCGCCAGCATTATAAAGATTAATGTTATATAACATTGTTGCCACGGTTCCTGTCTGAACCCGACTCCCATCTTTTAAATGAACCGAAGGTAAAACCTCCCCGTCCTTAACTACTTTCTGATTTACAGTAGCCAGCTGTTCTGTATTCTCAACACTAGTTTTCATTCAGGATAACCCTATTTCAAGTAGTTAACGAACTTGTAGAATAACGCAATTTTATTTTTATTTCTCAACCATAGCCGAGTTCCTATTTTGATTCAATCGTTTGCTATTCATTCATTACTCTTTGCGCAAAAAATTTAAGTGAACTATTCACAAAGAGGGTAAGAAACGCTGCGCTTTAGAGGCTGTAAACGAATTTGTTTATTGATTTAAAGTTGGCCGTCACTGTATAAAAACGGCCAAAAAGAACATTAGTACCTATTGTTGCCAGAGTTAAGGTTCGTATGTGTTATGTGTTGCCACGCTCCGCTGTCAAAGATGAGCTTTCATCCAACCTCTCGAAGTCATATTTAACCTTAGATACTACAAACAAGTCACACTGAACAACTGCCGCATCATTTAAATTAAAAAGGACATAATTATGCCCTTTAGTTAAAGAGCTTTTATAAATAATCCCGTCATACCCTTTCGATTTAATAAACTCTGATATTATTTGCGTCGGCGCATATTCTGATTTGGAATCAGATTCCGTTATAGGCCAAGAAAAAGCAATATCCATCGCAGCCCACACAGCGTCAATTTTCTGCTCAATAGAAGGTTCGTCGATGTAAAAATATGGGTACTGCTCGGCATCAGCAGTCTCCGAAAAATCTATCAACTTCATATCCTTTGTCAAATGCAATTTAGCGATTGTTACGGGTAATCCAGGCCAAGGCCTCACTTCGTGTACCGCAGTTTCTGCATCTGCTGCTACATATAAACAAGGGTTCCCTTTTAAGTTCGCTCTCCCCTCTGAGGGGCTATTGCTCAAGGGTTTCATTCGCTTGAATGAGTAAGGTATACGCTTATCAACATGGAACTCTTGTTCTGCACTATCAGAAGCCTTTTCCTTATCGCATCCAGTTTGTGCACGCCATACCACAGAACCAGATTTCAAGGTTTTAATCCTGTCATTACAAGTGTCATTAATTGAATTTAGAAATTCACTCGACTCATGATCTAAAATGTAGCGCAACTTAGAGCACGCTTTTTTAGAAAAGTCAGAATAGCTTAACCAAGATTTGAAGCTCATTCATACTCCTTAGTTTGTAGTAACACATAACACTTACAACAAGCAGTTTTGTGACGTTCTTCCACAAAATTATTCTACTACTAGTATCTAAATCAGGTGAATATTATATTCTTGGCCAGCAATTATCACCAAAATACCTGAATGCATGAGATGGTCTATCAATTTTGATAAATGTAACCTGAGCTGTTACTTCCATTGAGCTATCCTTGCCAAATAAAAACTTAATCAAAGAGTATTTTCCTCTTTTATACAAAAGGCGCGTTCTCTTATTTACATTACTCATTAATAACAAATTATGTAATTGTTTGCTATCCATATAACCAAACCACCTAAAGATGCAGAATTCAGCGTTTATCTGGTGCTTAATATCAAGGCGTTACTTCGCAAGAGTGGCTGTTGGTTTTGTTGCACTCAACCCAACGCCGGTAAATTTAACGCCGAGCTGTTCTGGTTTTCCCTAGCGCCTAGCTCCTA
Source organism: Pseudoalteromonas arctica (assembly GCF_012927645.1). Taxonomy (GTDB): domain Bacteria; phylum Pseudomonadota; class Gammaproteobacteria; order Enterobacterales; family Alteromonadaceae; genus Pseudoalteromonas; species Pseudoalteromonas arctica_A. The sequence continues at coordinate 104,074 of NZ_JABBMT010000006.1, forward strand.
AAGCCTAGCTCCTTTCTCTACCCCCCTAAAATCAGCCATATCTAAATAGTGTTCAATACCGGCAATTTTATCTTGAGCATGGTGATTTACATAGATCACGGTGCTAGTTCCAGCGGCGCATATTTTCTCAATTAACAGTAATACACGCTGGCGATTGGCTTCATCTAGTCCTAAGCATGGCTCGTCTAAAATCAGTAAGGTGGGGTGTTTTACCATAGCGCGGGCAATTAATAACATGCGTTGGTCGCCAAAGGAAAGTTGCGTGAAAGGCGTATTTTTAAATTCGCTCAAGCCAAGTAAAGCCAGCCATTGCGCTGCAATATCAAGCTGTGTTTGACTCGCACTTTGATATAACCCGATGCTGTCGTAAAAACCCGACACTATAGTGTTAAGCGCAGAAATGCTGACGCGGTAATCCATATGAAAGGCATTTGAAATATAGCCAATATGCTGCTTAATTTGCCAAATACTTTCACCATTGCCGCGCTGATAACCAAACACAAAAATATCATTGTTATAACACTGCGGATTATCACCGGTGATCAAGTTAAGTAAGCACGTTTTACCCGAGCCATTTTGCCCACTTAGCTGCCAGTGTTGCTGAGTATTAATAGTCCAATTAAGCTGCTTAAAAACGGTTTTACCGCTGTAGCTTACTTGAGCGTCTTGCAAGCGCACTAACACATTTTCACTCAACTCTGGTGCTGCATGGGTCGTGTCTTTACTCGGAATAGTTAAATCTGTGTGCTGCAAATGCAGTAACTTAAATAAATCATCACGTTGCTTATTATCTGGATTAGCTAATTGCTGTTGTAGTTCGCCATGTTTCACATAGCCATAATGCGTAATAAAAGGGGGGATTTCATCTAAACGATTCACCACAAATATCATCGTTATGCTGCTTTTTAACTGAGTTAGTATTACATTCAGTTGTTCGCAGCTATCAACGTCTAAACCATCGAAAGGTTCATCAAGTACAATTAGATCAGGGCAATTACTTAGTGCTTTTATTAACATCAGCTTGCGAGTTTCGCCTGTAGAGAGCGATCGTAAACGTTGATTTAATAAATGTTCAAAAGAAAAACCATTGATTAACTGTTGACACAACTGCGGATCAAAAGGCCTGTTTGATTGCTGGAAAATAAGTTCAGACACTAAAGTGGCCGGTGTTTTACCATCGGTAATGTCATCTTGATCTATGAGTAACTCAGCGGTAATCAATTGCTTTTGCAGATCTGAAGAGACGATTTCTGTACGCTTAAAATCACAACTTCGGGTGCCACTGATAATATTAGCCTGATCTAGTAACGTGGCTGTAATGGCTGATTTTCCGGCTCCATTACCACCCAATAATACCCAATGTTGATTACTTTCAACTTGCCAATTTAACCTACTCACAAAAAAACTTTCTTGCTCTTGTGATCCAAGACTCGCTGTCACATTATTTAGTTTAATTGACTTCACACTAATCCCTTTTAACCCACCCGCTTAATTCATTAACACGAAAGTACATGACTTTAATTACAATGGCTATAGAATAAAATTCACGCTATTTAAACCTTTTTAAATTACGTTACGTCTAACCTATAAAGCCATCAACAACGAGTAATAAAATGAACACATTTAGCATTTCGACCTTAGCCATTGCGCTATTATCTAGCAGTGCATTTGCTCATTCAGAGCATAAACTTGAACATACTTTTGATGTTAGTGCGCAACAAGAGTTAATGATTAACGTGCCTGTGGGTAGCCTTGAGCTGGTTACTTATAAAGGAAACCAAGTAAAGGTTTCTATTGAACTAAAAGCTAAAAATGATAGTTGGTTCAACGATGATGTTGCACTCGAAGATATCACTTTAAGCCATAAACAAAATAACGATAAGCTTAGCTTGGCTATTGATAATGATGATGTTCAACAGACCTGGATTGTAAGCATGCCAACAACTATGGCAATTGATTTAGAGCTTGGAGTAGGTGATATTGAAGTGAATGATTTTGCTAACTCTGCAACAATTGATGTCGGTGTGGGCGCCGTACAGATCAGCAGTGCATTAGATGACTATCAGTCTATTACTCTTGAGAGCGGGGTTGGCGATACGAAAATATCAGGTATGAAGAATGCGCCTAAGCATAGCCGCAAAATAGTTAGCTCTGAAAGTGAGTATAAGGGGAACGGTCAATATAAAATAAATATTGAAGTGGGTGTCGGTGACATTAAGGTAAAAAACTAATACTTCATAAATCAGGGTCTACGAATTTGCAATCCGTAGACCCTATTTAAACTTATCTGTTTTCTAAGCGATTATAATCAAACAACCCATATTCAACACCACGATATTGTTTTGCGACCTGATGTAAAATATCGCTGTACTGCCAAAACTGAGGATGTGTACGGCGAATAGCAAATTGGCTTTTCAGTGCTCGGTAATCCGCTTCAATCTGCATTAAAGGCAACTGCTCTGCAAATGATGCAACCTGTTGCTCATTGTGCAAATACCAAATCGCTTCAGGGTAATCACCTATAAACCCAGGGACTATAGTGACTGTATCTTCCGCGTATGCACGTTGCCCTTCTTCGTTTAATAGGCTTGAGATATTATAGTGTGCGTTATGATGAATAAGCGTATAAGCTTGATGAGTTTTGCCTCCATTCTTAACTAATATAAATGAAATTTGCGGCAATAAATTAACTGCTTTAGCTGGCATCTTATTTAGCTGATGCAATGGTTCAGGCACTTGTGTGTAGTCAAAACGCGGACTTAACACCGGCTTTAAGGTTTGTTTAATTAAGCCATATAACTCGTGTTGTTGATCCTGAGTTTTGTAGTCAATCCCAGTTGGTTGACTAAACTCATCACCACTTTCAAAGAAATTAGTTAAACTAGGAGGTGCTTTACGATACCAGTTTGCTTTTAACTCTTTACGTTGTGGCTTAGGTAACAGTGCTAAAAAGTTTTGCTCGCCTTCTAGGCGTAAAAAATCCATGTATAAACGTGTGATCAATTGATGACCTACGTTGCCATAAACATCAAAGCCTGCGACCAATAAGTAGTGAATGCGTTCAAATAGTGCGTAGTCTAATACCCACATAGTTTTAGGCTCTTGTCCTATAAAACCTTTTACTACTGTCGCACTATCAAAATGACGGAAAATAGTCAGTGCAGCATTATCATTCACCTCGTCACCACGCCACAATAGATCGGTGGTTAGATTTTCACCATTTTTAAACATACTATTTGCCAACCTTGTCTTGGCTTTAAGGTAAGTATTTTGACGATTGGCGTATTTGACCCAGCTAGATATAGGTAAAGCATTGCTTTCTTCAGCCGCTGGCAATGCCAAAGCATCTTCATGTTGTAGCAGCATTTCACCCACTTCTGGCGTTGCCGCTTTAGCAGGATCAGCAAATGCAACCCAAAAATGGTCGTTAATAACATTTAACGCTATTTGACCACGACAAACAGGCCCTTTAATAAAGCCCATAATGATTAATTCGGCTTCGTCTAGCATGAATTGATATTTAGATTTAACCGGCATGGCGGCAAATACTTTAAACGGGTTGGATGCTATTTCTGGCAAGTAGCTTGGCATACTGTCAACGTGATAATCAGGCGCAATAAACTGGCTGTACAAACGCGCTAATTTACTGTCATTCAGTGCCAGTGGTAAATGCGTTTTTGCCAAAATTGTTGAACGGTCATGCATTAATCGATAATAAACACGCTTAACTTTAGGGTCATCATACGGACGGCGCGTATTTATTAATTTAATATCTTGCCCTGGTGGTGTACTTGAACGCACAAGTTTAAAATAGCTTTTTTCACCGTCTTGCACAAAATAAATATGTGCTAAATACCAATGTTCAAAAACATAACGAGCTGTTAATTGGTATTTTAATTCGTCTTGGTTTAAAAAGCTCTCCCAGCGTTGTGCCTGCGCTAAAGCGGCTTTACTCGGCGGTTTAATATGCGCCATTTTACCTCCGTTTTTAAGCCACTTCTCTAGGTGCTTAAACTCGGCGCGTGAAATACCGGGTAATCCGTATGGCATTCCTGCATGAGGCTGACTATCGGCAAAGCGGTCAAACTCCCCCATAGTGGTGCAACTTTGTGAGCGGTCGAGAGCAAAATCAAACTCATCACCTAGCACTTCATCACCTGGTAATGGTGAGCTCATTTTTAACACTAGGCTATTATAAAGTACGCTCCCGGCTAGGTTTGCTTGCTCTGTTTGCGCTCGCTCATTTAATACTGGGGTAAAGTTTTTTGCTCGCCAACCTTGTGTGTCAGTTGCATCATAAAGTAAGCGGCTGGGAGCCGATGCTAATAAACGCGTACCATTGTAAACACGTTCTTTGCTTAGACCACGGTCGATCCCTTCAGGCGATGACAATTTGAGTTGGCATGGCGCATCGTAGCAACCATGGCAAACTACACAGCGACTCTCGAGCACGGGTTGCACATGCTGTAAAAATTCGGCGCCACTGCTAGTATTATGCCCAACGATACGTTGCTGCGTTTGCTCTGGGCCAAACAGCTCATTGTAATGAGCTGCACCTAAATAAGCGCAGCCACTGAGCACAATAATAAATACACTCAGAAAAAAAGACTTTTTCATCGTATTACTCCTCCTCATCGCCCAAGTCAAACGTCGGCATCATATCCATTTGTGGCGATACAAATGTGTGTTCTGATGCTGTATCTAGCACTGCACTTAACAATGGCCCGTGGGTTAATGTTAACTGTGCATGATGTGCATCGCTTACTAGGTCTGTAAATACTGGGTTATGAGCTTCTATAATATAATCTGAAATGATAAGAGCAATACTGCTATCCGATGCTGGATTTTGACAAAGTTGGGTCAATAAATCGTCATCTAAAAGTACGCTTAATGAGAGATCTGGAGTTGATAAATCTCGCTCATTTAAAGTCTCATCAAAAAGAAATAACGGAAGGGTTAAACTGCTGTCTTGCTCTAATTCCATGTGCTGCTCTCTAAATTCGGCTATTTAGGCTTTTAATAGAGCGATTATAGCAAATAATAACATTAAAAATTAGCGAAAAATTTCAACAGTTAGTGGCTTTTTATCCTCCAACTGTTGAAATACTGATCACAGTCACACCTAGCGCTTTGCTAAATATTGCTGACATAAATTAGCCGCATTTCACATCATTCATAGCGGAGGTCATAATTGAAAACACCGCGCCTTGTGGATCGGTGATCACACTAAAACGGCCCACCTCGGGAATATCGGTTGGTGCCACACACACCTCACCGCCAAGTTGCTGAGCCGTTGCGACATAGTTATCACAATCATCAACAGCAAAATAAATCATCCAGTGAGCAGGAATTTCTGCAGGCCATTCATCGGTCATTTCAATCATCCCTGCAACGGGTTGGTCAGCGACAGTGAATAATGTGTAGCTCATTCCTTGCATAGGTTTTTCAACGCTCTGCCAACCCAATAACTGGCAATAAAACTCACGGCTTGCAGCACTGTTGCGGGTTGCCAGTTCATGCCAATAGGGAGTGTTAAGCTCACCTAAACGTTTGCAACCTTTATGTTGATTACCTTGCCATAAGGCAAATAATGCACCACCAGGTTCATTTAGCAACACCATGCGACCCGCGTCCATTACATCATGAGGACCGGCGATAATATCAGCACCTAATTGTTTGGCTTTTTCAGCTACTTCATCAATATTATCTACTGCAATATAGGCTAACCAATGACTTGATACCGCTGCGTTTTTTTGCTCGTTCGGCATTTGATACATGGCAGCAATATCATCACCTTGCTTTTGCAACATAGTGTAATAAAGACCATCACCAATGGGTTGATCATCAGCCCCCCAAGCAAATAACTCAGTGTAAAAAGCTTTGCCGCTTTTCCAGTTAGATGTACATAACTCTGACCAACAGAAAACCCCGTGGGGGTGATTATTTTTTGTGTCGTTCACGATTCAACCTCCTTAAATAGTACAACTACTAAAGTTAAAAGAGGAAAGCCATTTTAGCCAATTTTATTTGTATCGTAAGGTGATGTTTATAGCAAAACAAACAATGAGTAATTTTAACCCGACCTAAATACAGCTGCAATAGTGTAATGGAATATCACTTATTACGGTTAAGCGAATCGATGCTTTGCGGGCACTAGCCACATGCTAGTTTATAAAACAGGAATTTAGCTTTTTAACACTCAAATCGAGACTTTAAAAGAGCATTCACCGGCTCTTTTTAGTGGCTGTGCCCACCACCAAGCGCTTTACCATTGGTATCATAAAAGCCCGACGCACCATGCTCTATAAATCCTAAGTTAATCATTTTGGCTAAAAATGGGTCGCCTTCGTTATCACCGATATCCGCATAATCAGTCGTTTGATAAGCATCCCACAGGGCAAATTGCTGCTGTATCGGATCTTTTTTAAAGTCCACAGTGCCCAACGTTAATGTTTGAGTAAGTTGCGCTTTACCAATACTCATTGCGCTTACCAGCTTTTGATTTACCAACCATGCAAGTTCAATCGTAGTATCACCCTGCACTAATTGATAATGCTGTATTTTCTCACAGCCATCACCTTGCTCATCGGTTAAAGTCATCTTAGCAATGAAATCATCACTAACTAATTGGTATTTAGTACTCCAATTTTGCTGACCTTGCACCTCTGAAGGTTGATATTCAATACCACGTTGCTGCGTTTGAAAATAACGAATTGGCCGAATCTGCTGATTACTCAACTGTTGCCACACTTCAACTAATTCAATACCTTGCTCTGCCACCTGGTGCGGTGTTCGCCATAATGTGAATTGTTGAGATTCAGCCACAGCTTTACCTGCTACTTGCTTACTAACCTGATAGCTTGCTTGTACATATTGACTGTCCAACGCGCACTGCGCGGCACTGGCTAATGGACTTATTAACGCTAAAGATAAGATGATTGTTTTCACTGGATTCTCTTTTCGATTTAATATCGTGGGTCACTGTAATGTGTTTATTTTACAGATTAATGACAAAGAGCAACTCAGTTTTGAGTTGCTCTTTAGTAAAGCGTATTACATGACAATTACTTAATTTGTAACTTTAGCATCCGCTTTTTTTGCTAAGTCAGCAGCATAATTCATCACGTGGAAAATAAAGCTCTGCTCGTTAGTACCTGTTACCAAATGCGCACCAGGGCCAATTGCATAAACACCAACATCTTCACCTGCATGAGTTTCAGATGACAGCGGCACTAGTGCTTCTTGGTGGAAACCTGGACTTTGCGTATCAACATCGGTTAAGTCAACACGACCTGTTACCGGAGCAAATTTATAACCTGCATCAGCATCTGTTTCTTCACCTAAATCTCTAAAGCCACCACCATTAGTATAACCAACTGTGGTGTATGGCATATTATCAGCAGCAAGTGTTGGCTCGGTTTCACCCACGGCAACCACTTTACCTAAAATTGGATTACCACGTTTTGGGTAGCCTGCAATGGTGAATACATGACTGTGATCGGCAGTAACAATAATTAGCGTATCTTCAATGCTGGTTTTATCAAGCGCCACTTGCACCGCTTTTGATAACTCAATGGTATCGTTTAAAGCGTTATAGGCATTACCCGCATGGTGTGCATGGTCAATTCGTCCAGCTTCAACCGTTAAGAAAAAACCTTTCTCGTTGTTATCCAATACATCCAGTGCTTTTGCTGTCATCTCTGATAACGATGGTTCACCTGCAATATCATTACCACGGTCAGCTTCGTATTGCATGTGTGATTCATTAAACAGGCCAAAAATATGTTTACTGTTAGTCACATCAATCGCATCAAAGCCCGCTTGATCCATTACGTATTGACCATTTGGATACTGAGCTTGCCATTCAGCAGTTAAATCACGGCCATCAGTACGATCGCCTTCCACTAAACTTACTGCATCGGCTGAATTATACCTTGCATCTTTAGGTAAGAAATGACGACGACCACCGCCCATTACCACTTCAAGACCATCAACATCGATCCCAGCAAAACGCGCTTCTAAGTTCTTTTCAAAATTAACCAGTTGCGATGCAATATCTTCACAATTAGCTGCTTCAGACTTAGGCATATCTGAAACATCTTCCCAATTGCGGTTTGCCGCTTTTGCATACGTTGCAGCGGGTGTGGCATGGGTAATACGTGCTGTTGAAATAAGTCCCGTTGATTTACCTGCAATTTCAGCAAGCTCTAATGACGTTACTAATTCATGGCCCTTACCTGATAAACACTTACCTTTAATCACTGCTTCATCAATACCAATAACACCCACATCGGTTTTTACACCTGATGCCATTGCTGTCATCGTACCGGCAGAATCAGGCGTTTGTGCATCAACATTGTACGTTTTAGCAAAACCTGAAAATGGCAAGGTTTCAAAGCTTAACTGATGCTCTTCACCCATTTTCCCTTGTAACTGACCCGCTAAAATACGCGCCGCTGTTACTGTTGAAATCCCCATACCGTCGCCAACAAACAAAATGACGTTTTTCGCTTTGCCTGACTCTTTAACAATATTAGCAATATTATCTTGGCTACTAGCTAATTTAGCGTGTGCTTCTTTATACCAAGTATTGGTAGTAAGTGATGCTAACTGTTGAGCATTTAATGACGTTGCAGAGTCATTACACACTAAAGACGTGGTTGTGATTTCATCTGCATCAAGCTCACCATTTTGATTGGCGTCATCACCCGTTAGTGTTTCAATACCACCATTGATACATTGCTCTGAACCAACTGCAATAGTATTTTCAACAGTCAATGACTCAATAGGCACTGGCACCGGATCTATAATTGGGGTAACTGGATCCGGCGTATTTTTATCATTATCAGAGCAACCTGCTAACGCAACTACTACAGCGAGAGATATTAAGTTAAGTTTTTTCATTATAATCACCATTATTCTTCTATTAGTTCGAGCGCTTGACTGATAATGTGGAAAATAACATTTTGCTCCACAACGCCTTGTGCCAACTGTGCTCCAGGGCCCTTAGCATGCAATGAGATATCTTCACCAGCATGAGTTTCTGAGCTAAGTGGGATAGTTGCTTCTTGATGAAAGCCCGGTGCTAAGGTATCAATACCGCTTAATCCAACACGTCCAGCAACGGCTTTTTCTAAATATGAAGCATCGGCATTAGTTTCATTACCTAAATCTCTAAAGCCCAAGCCATTTACATAACCGACTGTGGTATACGGCATACCGTCTTTAGCAACTGTTGGTGTATTGCGGCCTACGCCCACAACTTGACCCAAAATTGGATTACCGCGTTTTGGATAGCCAGCAATAGTAAATACATGGCTGTGATCTGCGGTGACTAAAATAAGTGTTTCATTTGGATCAGTATTTTCTACAGCTGCTTTTACCGCATTGGCAAATTCAATCGTGTCATTTAATGCGTTGTAAGCATTACCTGCGTGATGTGCGTGATCGATACGACCCGATTCAACAGTTAGGAAAAACCCTTTTTCATTATTCTTTAAGATATCAATCGCTTTAGTCGTCATTTGCGTTAATGAAGGCTCACCTGCAATATCATTACTACGATCCGCTTCATATTGCATATGCGATTCATTAAATAATCCAAATACACGTTTAGTATCACCACTTATTTTGTCAAAGCCAGCCTGATCAGTAATGTATTTACCATCACTATACATTTGCTGCCATTGCGCCGTTAAATCACGTTCGTCAGTGCGATCGCCTTCTACTGCACTCATGGCATCGTTAGAGTTAAATGCAGCATCTTTTGGTAAGAAATGACGACGACCGCCACCCATCACCACTTCTAGACCATCAACATCAACACCTGCAAAGCGTGCTTCAAGATTTTTTTCAAAATTAACTAATTGCGATGCAATATCTTCACAACCAGCAGTAACTGCATCTTCAGGCATATCGGAAATATCTTCCCAATTACGATCGGCTGATTTTGCATACGTTGCGGCAGGCGTTGCGTGCGTGATCCGTGCAGTAGAAATAATACCTGTGGCTAGGCCTTTAATTTCTGCAAGCTCTGTAGCTGTAATTAATTCATTACCTGCTACAGTTGCACATTTACCACGCTCAATGTCTTCGTTTACACCAATAACACCAACATCCGTTTTAACACCTGAGATAATAGCCGTCATGGTGCCTGCTGAATCCGGTGTTTGTGCATCAACGTTATACGTTTTTATTTGTGCAGAATACGGAAATTCTTCAAAGCTCAAAAAGCCTTCTTCACCTAAAGCGCCTTGCTTTTGGCCAGCAAGGATACGTGCCGCTGTTAGTGTTGATATACCCATGCCATCACCAACAAATAGAATTACGTTTTTTGCTTTAGTAGCTGGCGTTGCATTAGCCATCATTTCTTTAGAGGTTAATTTAGCCTGTGCAGCGCTATACCAATTACTATTCATTTGGTTATCAGGTAACACACCTGCATTAGCACCCGCTGACAATGCCAGTGTTAAACCAATTGCAGTCGCAATTTTATTAATTTTCATTTTTAAGTTCCATTGATACGATTTGGTCAAGAATGTCTGTAGTAATGAGAGCGCTATACTAAGTAGGTTTTGTTACTTAAAAAGTGACTTTATGTTACATAAAAATGAAAAGGTTACATTGTTTATTTTTTATATCATAACGTTACGATAGATCGTAACCGTTCGGCTAACCACACCTAGCAACAACATTTTTTATATTTGAAAATACCTTCAATTCTTTATTGGAGGTCATTATGAATTCACTCCTGCACAAATCAAAGTGATTGAGCATATTCGCCCGAAATACGCCTGTCGTGATTGTGAAAAATCATGCACCGAGTCAAGAATAAAACAACAGCCGATGCCAGCGATGCCAATTAACAAAGGCATGGCCACAGCCAGCTTGCTAAGCCAAATCATCACCAGTAATACCAATATGGCTTACCGCTTCATCGTCAAAAGAGTCTGTTTACGCCGCTCATTGAACGTTTAAAAACAGAATGACTCAAACAGCCCGTACTTAACTCCGATGAAACTACGGTTAATGTGGTGAAATCGGACAAAGTAAACAGTTACATGTGGATGGCTATCAAGCGTATGAAAAAACACAGGCCACCCTTGTGGGCTGTTGGGAGCATGCTCATCGCAAATTTATAGAGGCGAAAAAGCTGCAAGGGAAAAACAAAACAGGCAAAGCCGATATAGTACTTAGCTTAGTACAAAAATTGTATGGGATAGAATCGCGATTAAAAGTAAATCAGTTGATGAGGTCTATCAGACTCGGCAAACACACAATAGGCCGATACTCGACAAACTCAAACAGTGGCTTGAAAAGCATCAACCAAATCTCGTTGGCAACAGCAAACTCATTGATGCGATTAATTACATGGCAAACCAATGGCCGAAACTCATCGAGTACATCAATGATGGACGATTAAGTATCGACAACAATCGCGCAGAGAGAGTTTATTACCGTGGCATTTTAAATGCCTAGGTGGTGATCACCGGACGGATACAACTGAAAATAGCTAATAAGCCCAAAAAGTAACTTTAGTGATCATACAAGTTATTAAAGTACAAATAAATTTACACTTGGTTATGCTTCTTTATTGAATGCTTTTGAATTACAGTCTAATACCACGTCATAAGTCATACTTTTCCACAAGCTAAAGCTGGTTGATTTAACCTTGCCGTATTCTTTAGTTTCTAAATTGACTATGACTTAACCTGTTGAGTGCGCAGGAGCGAGCTTAGATACTTAACTCTGCTGCAGTTTTTTGATCTTCAGCACTTCTTTACTATTTATTGCTGATGTTTAAGCCCGCTTTAACTCGTTAAAGACAAGCGCTCTATGATTCAATTAATATCCGTACTGACTTTTTTAAAACTTTCGTAATACGAGCTAGCACGGCTAGCGCATTTTAATCCCATATACAACAGCGCTGACAGCTAAGAATATGATATAAAAAGTTTATGGACAACTTTACCCTGCTGGCGAGGGTCGTCAATGGATTCGAAATATTTAAATAACTGAATGTCAGGCATGGGTATACTCCTTAAAAAAGGAATATGAGGTCATACTTTTAAGTTAAGGTAAAGTTCGTGATCTTGCCCTGCAATACGCCCTAATCTACATAACCTGAACTCTGGTTGATTAACGCATTAAAAATGGCGCTCACTGAGCGCCATTTTTAATTTAATTCGCTGCTATTATTCTGTATCTGGTAAGTTACGACCGTAGAAGATTTCTTGCATCTCACGGGTTAACTTAGAACGAATGGCTTCTTCTTCGTCATCAGATAAGTCATCAGTAGACACGCCAAATAAATACGTATTTAAATCTGTTTCTTTTAGCATCATCTTAGTGTGGAACAAGTTTTCTTGATACACGTTCACGTCCATCATTTGGTACGCTTCTTTGGTATCTTCGGTCATGTAGTTTTGAATTGAGTTGATCGCGTGATCGATATAGTGTTTCACACCATCTACGTCACGGGTAAAACCACGTACACGGTAGTCAATTGTTACTACATCTGACTCTAAGCTATGAATTAGGAAGTTTAACGCTTTTAATGGCGAAATAATGCCACAGGTTGATACTTCTATATCAGCACGGAAAGTACAAATACCATCATCAGGATGTGCTTCCGGATAGGTATGAACGCAGATGTGGCTTTTATCTAAATGGGCAACCACTGTTTCAGGTAATGGTCCTGGCGCTTCATCAATTTCATAAGTTTGCTGCTGCTCAATTGGCTCTTCTGCGATCAGGATTGTTACACTAGCACCTTGAGGATCGTAATCTTGGCGCGAAACATTTAAAATATTCGCACCGATAATGTCTACTACTTCACCTAAAATATCGGTTAGTCGATCAGCACTGTACTGTTCGTCGATATATTCAATATATTCTTTACGTTGTTGCTCAGTCTTTGCATAGCAAATATCGTAAATACTAAAGCTTAAACTTTTGGTTAAGTTATTAAAGCCATGAAGTTTAATTTTATCGAAGGGTTTGTTCATGATAAACCAACCTATAAACAAGTGAATCTGCCACAGCAGAATGAAAAGTTCGCGGATTTTATACGAATTTCATCGCAGGAAAAAGCGTTATTTTCCCTGTTCTTGTATAACTTCATGTGTGTGGGTAATTTCTACTGTTTTATCAAGCATTAATGCTACTGAACAATACTTCTCTGCAGATAGTTGAACGGCACGCGCAAGGTGCTTTTCTGAAACGTTATCGCCAGTCACAACAAAGTGTAAGTTAATCTTAGTAAATACTCGTGGGGCAGATTCAGCACGTTCAGCGCTTAATTGGACTTGAACATCAGAAAAGTTTTGTTTAGCTTTTTTTAAAATACTCACTACATCAACCGATGAGCAGCAGCCAACAGACATTAATACCATTTCCATTGGGCTTGGTGCGGCGCTATCACTACCTGCATCAAACACAACATTGTGACCAGAATTAGAACGTCCTAAAAAAGTATCGCCTTCAACCCATTTCACATTCGCTTGCATTTTATGACTCTCAAAGAAGTTATTTCCTTGATTGTAAAGAAGTCACACGCAGTTGCAAAGTAAAAACGATAATTGGAATGATTAGGCACTTTCGACAACAGCGCTATCAAAGAGGTTTTTTACCAAGGCCGAGAACTCATCAATAAAGGCATGTTGCTCTATGGTGACTTGATTACTGGTGACGCTGCTGAGCACTTCTTGTAAATCGTATACAATGCCATCTACTTCACGTACTATTTGACTACGTTGTTCGGTGGTAAGTTCGGTATGCTGCTGACATAACAACATGACATTTTCAGCAATATCATCTTCTATTAGCTCCATAATAGTAGGAGCGCCTGGTTTTATTTCGCCGGACTTCTCAAATAATGCTAAATTTTGAGTAAGATACATGATCAGGTCATCATATCCTTGCCTATCTAAAACCATAATTATCCACACCTAATTAAAACGACTGTATTGATTTAAGCAGAAAGCGCTTTTAATTGCTACCTTTGAGTATTAACCAATACAAAAAAAGCAGCATAGGCCGCTTTTTTAGTTATTTATTACTATTTTACCAAAATCGATTAATCGATTTTTAAGCCAGGGCTTAATGTTGCTGGCATTGCTACTTTTTCAAGTTCAACAGAGGCAACTGGGTATGCGCAATAATCAGCTGCATAGTAAGCACTTGCACGATGATTACCTGATGCACCAATGCCACCAAACGGTGCGGCACTTGATGCGCCGGTGATTGGGCGATTCCAGTTAACAATACCAGCACGGATACGACGTAAAAAATGGTCGTAATCTGCCGCATTATCACTGAGTAAACCCGCAGACAAGCCAAAGCTGGTATCGTTGGCTTTATCAATTGCTTGATCAAAGTCAGTAAAGCGAAATACTTTTAACAGTGGCCCAAAATGCTCTTCATCTGGGAAGTTAGCAACATCAGTACATTCAATAATGCCTGGAGTAACAAAACCCGTATTGGCAGTGTGAGTAAGCTCAACTAACATCTTTGCACCAAGTTCAACTAACTGCTGTTGTGCTGTAACCATACCTGCGGCTGCCACTGATGAGATCATCGAGCCCATAAACGGTTGCTCTGCATCATCGTAGTTGCCCACCTTGATAGCTTGAGTCGCACTAATTAAACCGGCTAAAATTGCATCGCCTTGTTCACCTACTGGTAAAAACAGCTTGCGTGCACAGGTACAACGTTGACCACTTGAGATAAATGCTGATTGAATAACATCGTGAATAACGGCTTTCGTATCAGCAACATCAGTAATAATAAGTGGATTGTTACCACCCATTTCTAATGCTAAGATTTTACCTGGTTGGCCGGCAAACTGCTCATGCAGAATATGGCCAGTGCGTGATGAACCGGTAAAGAATAAGCCATCAATCCCTTTATGAGCAGCAAGAGCCTTACCTGTGGCTACTTCACCTTGCACTAGGTTAATAACCCCAGCTGGTAAACCTGCTTTTTCCCATAATTTAAGCGTTAGCTCAGCAACAGCTGGAGTCAGCTCCGATGGTTTAAACACCACAGTATTGCCCGCTAAAAGTGCTGGCACAATATGGCCATTAGGTAAATGACCAGGGAAGTTATAAGGGCCAAATACCGCCACTACACCATGTGGTTTATGGCGGATCATGGCACGACCTTGCGGCATTGGGTTTTCTACGTCGCCAGTGCGCTCTAAAAATGCTTTTTCAGAAATCGCTATTTTACCGACCATAGCACCAGCTTCAGTGCGAGTTTCCCATAACGGCTTACCCGTTTCTTGGGCTATTACAACCGCAAGCTCTTCGCTGTGCTCTTTTAGCGTTGCTGCAAATGCTTTTACAATGGCTAAACGTTCTGCGAATGATTTATCGGCCCAGCTATAAAATGCTGTACGTGCTGAGTTAACAGCGGTGTCTACTTGCTCACTGGTGGCTGAGTTTGCTTGCCAAATAATTTCGTTATTGGCTGGGTTTACTGAATTAAATGTATCGCCTAAGCCTTGCGACCATTGACCATTAATAAATTGTGCAGGATGAGTCATATACTTTCTCCTAAATTATATACGTGTTGCGGTAACTATATCGCCAGCTTGTAAGTGCAGTGCATCGGCTATTGCCTGTGGCAAAGTCAACTCTGAGCTTGTTTCATCAAGGTTTAGTTGTGCGACGGTTGCTCTAAAGTCATTGAGTTTGTCATTCGCTAGCATGATTGCTGTCTCGTCGCTGTTTTCACCTATTGTTACGGTAAAGTTTTTGGCATTACGAATAGTTGCAATATTATCTACTTTCGCTTCAACGGTTGGACCTGCGTCAAAAATATCAACGTAGCCATTAAAAGTGAAGCCTTCTCTTTTTAACAACTCAATCGCTGGGCGCGTATTATTGTGCACCTTGCCGATCACGGCTTGCGCTTCTTCACTTAACAAGTTGACATAAATTGGGTACTTTGGCATAAGCTCAGCGATAAATACCTTTTGGCCAATCCCAGTTAAATAGTCAGCAGTTGGGAAGTCCATTGAGAAAAAGTGTTCTTCAAGCCATTGCCAAAATGGGCTACTGCCCTGTTCATTCGAAACACCGCGCATTTCTGCGATCACAGTTTCAGCAAAACGCTCTTGATGCTGCTTGATAAACATAAAACGTGCTTTTGAAAGCAGCTTGCCATTGCTATTCTTGCGGTAACCATCTTTTAAAAACAGCGTACAAAGCTCTGTTGCCCCAGTGTAATCATTACACAAGGTTAAAATATCAACTGCTTTATATACATTCAATGTACGAGATGAATGAATAGCTTTACTTAAATGGTAATGATAAAACGCATCATCTAAACCTACCGCAGCCTCTATAGCTGAAGTACCAACTACCTCACCAGTTTCGCTATCTTCAAGAACAAACAAGTAACCTTCATCACCTGGATGAGATGCACTTTTTGCGAATGAGCTTATAGAATGGCCTATCTTTTTTTGTAATAACGCTTCGTTATTAGGTAAAGACGTAAAACCATGCCCTGATTCGTGGGCAATTTTCAATAAAGCAGGGTAATCACATTGCTGGATTGGGCGAAGGATCATCATGAGTCCGCTTGCTCCCTTATAAATAACGGTAAAATTAGAATACTAGGGCAAGCTTGCTACTTGCCCTTATTATGATTAGAGGTGTTGATTAACCGTTCACAACGTTGGCTACGGCTTTTTCAAAGCGTGCCATCCCTTCACGGATATCTGCTTCAGGGATCACTAGAGATGGCGTAAAGCGCACCACATCGGCACCCGCTACTAACGACATCACTCCCTCAGCAGTTCCTGCTACTAAAAACTCTTTAGCTCGGCCTTTAAACTGCTCATTAACCACAGCACCAATTAATAAACCTTGGCCACGAATTTCCGAGAAAACGTTGTACTTATCGTTAATTGCAGTTAGTAATTCATTAAACAATGCTGACTTTGCTTTTACACCTGCGAGTACTTCTGGTGTATTCACAGTATCAAAGGCTGCTTCACCAACGGCGCATGCTAACGGGTTGCCACCATAAGTAGAACCATGAGTACCCACTTTAAGGTGCTTAGCAACCTCTGTCGTGGTGATCATTGCACCAATTGGGAAACCGCCGCCAAGTGCTTTTGCAGTAGTTAAAATATCAGGTACTACATTTAACCCTTGGTATGCGTAAAGATCGCCAGTACGGCCAATACCAGTTTGTACTTCATCAAAAATAAGCAATGCATTATGTTTAGTACACAACTGGCGTACACCTTGGGCAAACTCGTCTGTAGCAGAGATAATACCGCCTTCACCTTGCAATGGCTCCATCATTACTGCACAGGTGTTATCTGAGATCAGTGCTTCAAAGGCCGCTAGATCGTTAAAATCACAATGTACGATATCTCCCGGCTTAGGACCAAAACCATCAGAATAAGCAGCTTGACCGCCCACAGTTACAGTAAAGAATGTACGACCATGGAAACCTTTATTGAAAGCGATGATCTGCGATTTTTGCTCACCAAAGTTTTCAAGCGCTAAACGACGTGCAAGTTTAAGGGCTGCTTCATTTGCTTCTGCGCCTGAGTTAGCAAAATATACTTTTTCAGCAAATGTCGCATCTACCAATTTCTTTGCTAAACGAAGTGCTGGTTCATTTGTCATTACATTTGATAAGTGCCAGATTTTTTCGCCTTGCTCTTTTAATGCTTTAACCAATGCTGGATGACAGTGACCTAGACAGTTAACAGCGATACCACCAGCAAAATCGATATATTCACGACCTTGCTGATCCCATACACGTGAGCCTTCACCACGAACAGGAATAACACTTGAAGGTGCGTAGTTAGGAACCATTACTTGATCAAATAATTCGCGATTGACTGTCATTTTATATCCTCTTAATTGTGATCCTACAGAAAGTTTAAAAAATAGCCTTGATGATGCACTGTTGTACCATCTTCTTTGGCGTCAATCAGCATAGCTCACATCACCAAAAAATACTCTCTGGTTCAATTTTCAGATTATCATTATTTCAGAGTTTTTCGTTATTGTCTCTTATAAAACTTTCATGTAGCCCTTGTTATTAAAGGCTTTGAGATATAATTTCAGAGATAGTGAATAACTATCTGAATAACGAATTATAGGGTTATTTATTCGATATGGCTGCCCCACCCCTTCAAGCAGAGCTTTGCAAGATAAAATATGAGTGAGAGTAGCCATTAATGATGAATGAATAGTCGTAAAAAAATTAACAAAAAATTTATGAAATAAGGGCGTATTGACCTTTCAGGATTAAAATTTGTTCAAATTAGGGGCGATTTAATCGCGGCGCGAGATTTGTAACCTAGTGGGCTAAGTAAAAATCGAGCAAAGCTTCCGCGTCCTGCTCACGCCCCTTACCTACATCCATGTAGGCAACAAAGAGTTAATCGCCCCTAGGAAGAACCCAAAGGGCAGCGCGTGTTTGGCATTAATGCTGCGTTATCGCCTATTTATGGGGGACAACCACACTACATAGGCTCTGCCTTGCCTAAATACCAAACACACTGCTGCAAATTTAACCTCGAAAGATAAACACGCCCTAGTCAATTTTTATATGGAAATGCTGCAAATTGGTTTTTTCAAGCTGTTCTAGTTCCTGTTTTGATAACCCAACGTAATCAAACCAGAGTGATTTTTCATCACTTTCCACCAGCTGATGTTCGCTCAAACTAACACACTGGCTATAACAACGCGCCTTTTGCATTAACATCGCTAATGGCAATAGAGACCCTTTTTTAGGCGCACCATTAATCAGCTGCAATAACACAGCATTAAAAGGTAAATATCGAAACGCCATTTTATCAATCACCGCCGCCGTGACTTTTAACGCATGCTGATTAAGTAACGTACTTAAAAATAACGGATCAGGTTTTAGCTCTAACAGTGCGGTGTGAAGATCTTTATGTTGATCTTCTCGGGCAAGGGTTACTTTGCGCTGCCATATTCGTTCGAATGTTCGTAAATAGAGTCGAATCAAAGCTATCTTACCAACATCAAGCAACATGCCTAAAGTAAATGCATGCACTTCATTAATCCCATTGAACTTTGCCAACTCTTGTGCCGCAATCGCACAAGCCATGGAGTTATCGCGCAGGCGACGTTTTAATAATGGGAATGGTTCGGTGCTATGTGGCATCCAATGTCGTACCGCAAAAGTAGGCACTACAAACTGCAAGTTATCTAAACCAATATAACGCAGAGCTAAAGAAGGATTATCAACTTTTACCGAAGTATGTTTATTACGCTGCGCACGATAATAAGGCAAATTCACAAAGGTAACTAGATCACGTCCTAGCCAAGTTAAATCTTTAACTAATGGCTCAAGGCGTCCTACCGATGCTGATTTTACCGCAAGTATGTCTAAAATCGCGGGGACATTATCTTCAATACCAATAGTTTCATATAGTACTGTATCAATATCGGCTAACTGCTTGTTCATGGCAGTATCAATTACTTGGTGTAGCTGCTGACTGGCTTGAGCGCGGTATTTATGATGAGCAGTGCTAGATAACTTGCGTATTTTTTCTGCTGCGACTTCAACCTCAAGTAAAGTGCGCTGCTTTATTGCCTCACCATGATTTATATCTAAAGTATGAATATAGCCAATTTGACGTTGCGCAAAGCTATGCCCAAGCAACAAATCATGGGCTCGTTGTTCTAATGCCTGAGCTGTCCTTTGTTGGCGTATTTCATCTGTCATTAATGGTTATCTTTTATAAAAAATGAAAGGAAGCAATTACGTTTATTAGTATAAGCCTAGAACCGAGTTAAAAAGTTAGCAAGTAATTCAAGCCCTCGCTGGGTTAAAATTGCCTCTGGGTGAAATTGTACTCCCTCTAACGCTAAGCTATTATGAACTAAGCCCATTATTTCATCTAACTGGCCACTTTCAGTTTCGGTCCAAGCGGTGATCTGCAACTCATCAGGAATGCTATCTTGTTCAACAACCAACGAATGATAACGGCACACAGTTAGTGGATTTGGCAAGCCGACAAATGCACCTTGATTGGTATGATAAATTGGCGAGGTTTTACCATGCATCACTTGCTTTGCTCTAACAATATTCGCACCTAGCGCTTGTGCTATTGCTTGATGACCTAAACAAATACCTAAAATTGGAAACTGACCTTTTAATTGCTCAACAAGTTCTAAAGATATACCCGCCTCATTTGGCGAACATGGCCCAGGTGATATTACGATATGTTGAGGGTTTAACTGGGCAATTTGACTAACCGAGATCTCATCATTACGCTTTACTAGCACCTGTTGATCTAAACGTTGAAAATACTGTACCAAATTGTAGGTAAACGAGTCGTAATTATCGATCATTAAAAGCATGTAATAAAGCACTCAAAATAGTAATTGTTTGCAGACAACTGCCCGCATTCATATTCTAACTTAAGCTTGCACGAGTGTCAGTGTTTTGTATTCAGGCAAAAAAAATTACTTTAATAACAGCTTGATGTTGATTTATTTTAAATCAGCCCAAGTTATATTGCTAAGCTAAACACTGATAATGAAAAGGTCACGGCAAGGGCAAAGCAATACCATGTCATTGATAAAAAAATCCGTGTTCTGGAGTTACAAGATGCCCCCATTGATGACGAAGTAATGCATCCAATTAAATTAAGAAGCTGTAATAAAATGCTCATTTAAGGCTGCTTTTTCAGCACTAGATAAAGCTTGCTTAGTTTTAGCGGCAAAGTCGTAACGTACCAGCACTGTTTTACCGATTGCGCAGCATTTATCTTGTTGCCACGCCTCTTGGCGAAGCACAAATGAGCTACTGCCAATATACTCTACCGATGTTTTAATACTTACTTCATGCGAGTAAAACAACTCACCTACAAACGACACCTCAATTTTAGCAATAATAAGCTTCCAATCGTGAGGATTTAAATCGGGGGTAAAAAATTTAAAAATAGGCGCACGTGCGGCTTCAAACCAAACAGGGAGTACGGTATTGTTGATGTGTCCGAGTGCATCCGTTTCGCTAAAGCGCGGCATCACTTTTTCAGTAAACATAATAATCCAATAATAATTAAACAGGTAACTCATGACGGACTTTATCTGCGTGTATGACAACGCGCTCAGTAATGACTTTTGCGATAATTTTATCACTACCTTTTCGCAAAGCCCGCATATAAAACAAGGGGTGACATCAGGGGGCATAGATCTTAATAAAAAAGATAGCCGCGATTTACACTTAAACAATCACCCTGAATACGCTGAGCAATTAAAACATATTCAACAAACTACTGCACAATATGTTTTTAACTACATTGAAGAACATATTTTTATGATGATTGGGGCGTTTGGTTTGAAAGTGTATCACCCAAAAACAGGGCAGCTGGTAGATTTGACTCACGCTAACTATGACGAAGTAGGTAAACCGCAATTACCTTTATTGGTACAGCAAATTTTTCGACTCGGTAATATTCAAGCGCAAAAATATGGAGTAAATAAAGGCGGCTACCCGTATTGGCACAGTGAAGTGTACCCACAGTTACAGCATAACGAAGCGCTGCATCGGGTATTGTTATTTATGTTTTATTTAAACGATGTTGAAGAAGGCGGTGAAACCGAGTTTTATTATCAAAATCGTAAGATAACCCCGAAAAAAGGCACTATGGTCGTAGCCCCTGGCTACTTCACCCACACACATCGTGGTAATAAACCCATCTCAAATGATAAGTATATTTTAACCTCATGGGTCATGTTTAACCGCGCAGAGCAAATATATGGACAACCACAGTCCTAAAATAAATCATAATTTGTAGGCAACTTTTTATAAAGTTATGTTTGGTTTTAATATAAAAAATTAAAACCAAACCACAAATTAGTAATAAATATATCTACCGCTCTAACTACCTCGTATTTATTCTTAAGGCTTTTAGCTTGGCAGGCTAAACACAGGAGAGTGACATGAACAACAGTCAAGTGATGGAAATTTTTACTGAAAACAGCCACCCAGTGCCAAATAATGTAACAGAATTACCCCAAACGAATCGACTCAAATATCTACATGCGAAAATGCGCGATAAAGTCGCTAGCAAAAGTCAGTTTATATTTTATGCTGATCAGGTTTTCCGCTTATTAATTGAAAAAAGTTTAGAATTAGTTCCATTTAAAGACATGAATGTTACTACCCCTGTTGGTGAAACATATAAAGGTAAGCAGTTTGCAGAGCAACTATGTGCTGTTTCAATCGTACGCGCTGGTGAAAGCATGGAAAATGAGCTACGACATATTGACCTAAAAATTCCAATTGGAAAAATTCTTATCCAACGCGACACTTTGACTAAATTGCCAACACTTTATTACTCCAAACTGCCAGATAATATATCTCAATGCCGTGTTCTAGTATTTGAACCAATGCTAGCGACAGGTGGATCTGCGATTTGTGCTATTCAGGTGCTTATCAAGCCCATATAGATATTAGCGGCATAATCAAGGCTTCTAAAACTTTAACCTTGATCAATGAGTCTCCAGGTAGGATTACAAAACTACATTTACAATCAGGCGGAATTACTCACAATGGTGATACTTTACTCGAAATAGAACATGAAGAAGAGAAAGCACAACTTCAAATTGCTAAATCACGCTTTGAACTACAAAATACGACTGTTGATAGATATAAGAGCCTCCATAGTTCAAGTAAGATAAGTACTCAACAATTAGATGAATCGATTGCTTTACTTGCGCAATACAAAGCAGAAATAAATTTACTCACCGCGAAAATAGCTAAAAAAATTATAACGGCACCATTTACTGCTCGTATCGGTATTCATGATTTACAAATCGGCCTGTTTTTACCTATCAATACAAGCCTTACCCAGCTAGTTGGAATCGAAGAATATATGTGGGTCGATTTTTTACTCCCACAAACCTATTCTGAGCTGGCAATAAATACGACTGTAGAGCTCACTTTACTTAATGACAAGAGCACAAAAATAACTGCAAAAGTAGTTTCTGTTGCTCCTGCAATGGCGAAGCACTCAAGACAATTAAAATATCGTGCAAAAGTAGCCATAGCAAATAATAAACTAAACTCAAATCAGCTTGTTCAAGTTAAAGTCCCTATCGGTAGTAAAAAAGCTGTAGTCGCAATCCCTTACTTATCAGTTATAAAGGATCAATTAGGTAACTATGTCTACTTATTAAATAAAGACAGTCAAGGAAAAACATACGCCAAACGCAGTAAAGTTGAGCTTGGCGAGCGCATTGGCGACCTTGTGATGATCACTGGCGGATTAAAGTCAGGTACATTAATCGCGAGTCAAGGCGCCTTTAAATTACGAGATGGATTAAGAGCTCACTTACTTAATTCTGATGATACTGTAGCAATGGAAGCAACACTTCCGACTAAGGTTTCATTATGAAAAACAATCACTTTATGGATAAATTCATAATACAACCCGTTCTTGCAATTGTTTTATCAGTCATGATTTGTATCGCAGGAATATGGTCTGTACTTCAAGTAACTGTTTTGCAGTTTCCAAAAATTGAAAGCTCATCATTAGTTATTTCAACTAACTATACAGGTGCATCTGCGCAAACAGTGAAAGGGTTCATAACCGAGCCAATCGAGAGAATTTCAGCCACAGTACCGGGTGTCGATTATGTAGAATCGGTAACCATTGCTGGAAATAGCACAGTAACCGCGTACTTAAACCTTAATGAAGATAGTACTCGTGCTTTATCACAACTTACAGCCCGTCTCAGCCAAGTAAAATATATGCTACCAGAGCAAAGTGAAGACCCCGTTGTAACAGTTAAACGCACTGACCGCCCTCACGCCCTATTCTATTTAAATATTGAGCATCAAGGAGCATCATTAACACAGTTAACCGACTTTTTATCGAGGCAAGTAACGCCGATCATTACTGATATTGAAGGTGTACAAGAAAATACACTGAAACTGAAAGGCGCATTTATGTTTCAATAAATTCGATTTACAGTGACTGTAGTAATTCGTACATATTAAGGAATAGTCTTTAGCCCCTCGGTTAATTGGGGCTAATGCTACTTTCCCCTTAAAGTAGTTCATCAAACAAATCGAATAACTGATCGAGTTCTTCGGTGGTGTTGTAGTGCATGCAACCAATACGTACAACGCCGCCAGTATCCAATACACCTAATTGCTTGCATAAACCTTGTTCGTAGAAGTTACCATCCCACACACATGTTGCTTACCTAAAAATAAGAGGATTAACTCATAAATAATGAAGGGATTTTAATGCAAATAGAGAGGGCTTTTGCGCCTTTACTTGATTAAAGTAAGGTCAATGAGGGGTTTTAAGTTATAAAACATCAATAACAAAAACTCTAAAGTTCAACTTAGTCGTAGGCTGGTAAGGTAGGTTGTAGCACCCCCATTCTTAATGTTCAAATAAATACGAATGATATTTCAGCATCCCTAATAAAAAAGCCTGCTAAGCAGGCTGTTATATACCCAAACGAGTTAAAATTAAACCGCTTGTTGGATTATCACGTTGTCTGCTTTTTTAGTGTAAGCAGGCATGCGATGGAAGTTCAAGTAGCGGTATGTATCTGATGCCGTTGCATTGATCTTAGCAGCATATTCTTGATACTCAGCAGAGGTTGGTAATCTACCTAAAATTGCAGCGATTGCAGCAAGTTCAGATGAAGCTAAAAATACATTTGCGCCATTACCTAAACGGTTGGGGAAGTTACGTGTAGAGGTAGACACAACTGTTGCTTGATCTGCAACACGTGCTTGGTTACCCATACATAGTGAACAACCTGGAGTTTCGATACGTGCGCCAACACGACCAAAAATACCGTAATAACCTTCTTCTGTAAGTTGGTCTTTATCCATTTTAGTAGGTGGAGCAACCCAAAGCTGAGTCGGTAATTGACCTTTAAAGCCATCAAGCAACTTACCTGCAGCACGGAAGTGACCAATGTTAGTCATACAAGAACCGATGAATACTTCATCAATTTTCTCGCCTGCAACATCAGAAAGAAGACGCGCATCATCTGGATCATTTGGTGCACAAAGAACTGGTTCTTTAATTTCGGCTAAATCGATATCAACTATATGAGCGTACTCAGCGTCTTTATCAGCTTCCATAAGTTCTGGGTTAGCTAACCACTCTTGCATTGCTGTAACACGACGTTCAATCGTACGTACATCGCCGTAACCTTCAGAGATCATCCACTTCAGCATAACAATGTTTGATTCTAGGTATTCAAAAATAGATTCTTTAGATAACTTAACTGTACAACCTGCCGCCGAACGCTCTGCAGATGCATCAGATAATTCAAATGCTTGCTCAACAGTTAGGTGCTCAACGCCTTCAATTTCTAGTACACGACCAGAGAATTCGTTAATTTTTCCTTTTTTCTCAACGGTTAATAAGCCTTGCTTAATACCGTAGTAAGGGATTGCATGTACTAGGTCACGTAATGTGATACCAGGCTGCATTTCGCCTTTAAAACGGACTAAAATTGATTCAGGCATATCAAGTGGCATGACACCAGTTGCTGCTGCGAATGCGACTGCACCCGACCCCGCTGGGAATGAAATACCTAATGGGAAACGTGTATGTGAATCACCACCAGTACCGACGGTATCTGGTAATAACATACGGTTTAACCATGAGTGGATAATACCGTCACCTGGACGAAGTGAAACACCGCCGCGGTTCATGATGAAATCAGGAAGCGTATGGTGAGTGTTTACATCAATAGGTTTGGGATAAGCCGATGTATGACAGAAAGACTGCATTGTTAAATCTGCAGAGAAACCTAAACAGGCTAAATCTTTAAGTTCATCACGTGTCATAGGACCTGTGGTATCTTGGGAGCCAACAGTGGTCATTTTAGGCTCACAGTATTGACCTGGGCGAATACCGGCAACGTTACATGCTTTACCCACCATTTTTTGCGCTAGTGTGAAGCCTTTATCAGAAGCTTCTGTTGCTGTTGGTACTTTAAATACGTCAGTCGCATCTAAACCTAGTGATGTACGTGCTTTATCTGTAAGGCCACGACCAATGATCAGTGGGATACGACCACCAGCACGAACTTCATCAAGAATTACGTCTGATTTAAGTGTAAACGTAGAGATCACGTCATCAGTACCGTGACGCTTAACAACACCTTCATAAGGGTAGATGTCGATTTGCTCACCCATGTTAAGCTCATCAACATTTAACTCGATTGGTAATGCGCCTGAATCTTCCATTGTGTTGAAGAAGATTGGCGCAATTTTATTGCCTAAACATACACCGCCAACACGCTTGTTTGGTACGAATGGGATATCATCGCCCATAAACCAAAGCACTGAATTAGTAGCAGACTTACGAGAAGAACCCGTACCAACAACATCACCTACATAGGCAAGTGGTAAGCCTTTTGTTTTTAATTCTTCAAGCTGAGTAATTGGGCCCACTTCACCAGGTTTATCTGGTGTAATACCGTCACGTTCAATTTTTAGCATTGCCAAAGCATGCAGAGGAATATCTGGGCGTGACCAAGCGTCTGGCGCTGGTGATAAATCATCAGTATTTGTTTCACCCGTTACTTTGAATACCGTAACTGAGATTTTTTCAGCAACAGCTGGTTTATTGGTAAACCATTCTGCAGCAGCCCAAGATTCAATAACTTGTTTAGCGTATTGATTACCCGCTTGTGCTTTTTCTTCAACATCATAAAATGCATCAAACATTAATAACGTATTTGCAAGACCTTTAACAATGATTGGGGCCAGCGCTTCTTCGTCAAGTAGTTCAATCATAGGAGCGATGTTGTAACCACCGAGCATAGTGCCTAATAGTTCAGCTGCTTTTTCTTTTGAAATTAGTGGTGAAGTTGCCTCACCTTTAGCAACTGCGGCTAAAAAACCAGCTTTGATGTAAGCTGCGTCATCTACACCTGGCGGCACGCGATTTACTAATAAGTCTAAAATAAACTCTTCTTCACCTGTAGGTGGTGTTTTAACTAGCTCGATAAGATCAGCCGTTTGCTGAGCATCCAATGCCGCTGGTACAATACCTAACGCGGCACGTTCTTCTACGTGTTTACGATAATCTTCTAGCACAATATTGCCCTCTTGGTGACGTGAAAGTATTCAGTAGTACGCGCTTTCACAAAACTTACCAAATACTTATAGAAATTTTTACAATTAATTATAGAGCTTTTAAATATAGATTAAAATCCATGCAACCAAGCAAAACTTTATACTCATTATAAATATAGTGAATAGCATTTCAGAAAAACACCATTCAAATGAATGTTAATTAACTGCGAATCATTACTATTTGTTAGGCATAAAAAAACCCAGCATATTGCTGGGCTTTTAATAAATCAAATGCTATTAACGCTTAACTTTCACGCGCTCAATTGACTTAATGTGTGCTTCTACACGACGGTTTTCCGCGTGTGCTGCAGGTGTATTGTCTGTATTTTTAAGACGCTCTTCACCCAGACCAACAGTAGTGATACGATCTTCAGCAATACCATCAGCAATTAGCTTAGCAGCAACTGCATCAGCACGCTTTTTCGATAACCACTTGTTGTACTCTGCTTTGCCAACAGCTGAAGAATGACCTTCAAGTAATACTGTTGTGTCTGTGTGCTCTTTTAAGAAGCTAGCAACGCTTTCAATACCGCTGTCATATTTACCAGCAACTTTTGAAGTATTATTAGGGAATGTTACTAACAAACTCTTAGTTACTTCACGGTCTTCATATAAAGTACAACCTGTTCCATCAACAGCATCTGTCATTGGTGTATTTGCACATTGGTCATCAGCATCAGGGATGTTATCACCATCGCTATCAACAGGAGCAACTGCTACAGGTACTACTGTAGCTGGGGCTGCTTTAACTGGCTCAGCAGCAGAACTTTGCTTGCCAAATAAATAACTCAGACCAAGTTTAGCACCTACATCTGTGTAACCACGGTCAAGACCTTGATATAGTGATGTTTCAGCATTAAATGCAAAATTATCAGTGAGATAATGTTGATAACCTGCACCCACATTAGCAAAAGTTAGGTTTTCTGTAATATCGATTTGTTTAAGACCGAAAATACCATAGAAAGGGCCGCCGTTGATGTGATACAAACCATCAATACCTAAACGATCACCGTCCATGCTTGTTGCGTTCATGGCTGGATTTGCATTTGAAATATCAAAATCCATATCAGCATATTCTATACGTGCACTCCAGTAATCGTTAAAACGATAACCAATTTCTGCACCCCAACCAGTTGAATCATCAACGTTAGTACCTGCGCTACCACGGACATTTTCCCATGAAGCATCGTAATAATCGCCAAAAGCACCGATAAAGAAGCCTTCTTTTTCAGCAGCGAAACTTGAAGCGCTAGTTGCAGCTAGTGCTAAGGCAATAGTAAGTGATTTTAATTTCATTGTTTCCTTCCCATTTTCACAATTAAAATTGTAGCTAAGAGACCCTAGCTCAATAAGTTTGACTTAGAATACCGTATCTTTAGTTAATCATTACTTAACGAAAATGTTTAAATGCATATTTTGCAATTTAAATATTTATTAAAATAAAGCGCTCTACATTATAGTTCAGATAAAAAACTTTACCTAACTTACTCATATATCGATTGTCAGCATCATAATTGCTATCTATGCAACTTCAACCACAACGCTTCTAATATCTTTGGCTGTACTAATTTAAATGCTGAAACTAATGAGTGCATTATATTGGTTAATTTTAAATCAACAAGTAGTTAGACCAGTTATTTCTTATAAATATTAAAAAATAACCTCTTATACTGAATTCGGCTAATACAAAAACCATCTCATTTCATTAGTGTTTGCTTGTTTTATGTACAATTCAAATAGCAGCAAAAATTTATTGATCCATTATGTACCACAAAATGTTTGGTAATTAGTATCCCCATCGACAGGCGGCGAGTACCAAAATGCAGGGCTTGCCAGCAATTGGTAGGGTGACTTCAAGGCCGTTAAATATTCATCTAACATACTACTTTCACCAGTACTTTCATACTCCTGTATTATGCTCTCAACGATGTGATTACGCGGGATCATGCGTGGGTTTGCCTCGCGCATTAGCTGATAGCTTTGCGTGTTTGTTCGGGCTAACCAGTTGATAGACCAATCAGTCAAGTCACTTGGAATAGCAACCTGACCAAGCAGTGATTCTGTTAAAGAATCAAAAGTATTGGTGTAATCGAGCTGATGGGTTTTCAGTAACGTTAATAACTCAGATACTAATTCAGCATCACCGTCTTGATGACCATCAAAGCCTAACTTTTTTGCCCACATCTGCGTAAAGGCTTGATGAAACTGCTCAGCAAAACCATTTATTAATGGACTTAGTAGCTCAACAGCCTGCTCTTCATCATCGCTAATTAAAGGAATCAAACTTTCAGCTAAACGGGCACAATTCCAATTAGCAATATTAGGTTGATTGCCAAAAGTATAGCGGCCTTGGCGATCAATAGAACTAAATACTGTATCAAAATCAAACTGATTCATCATTGCACATGGGCCATAATCGATAGTCTCACCACTGACGAGTGTATTATCGGTATTCATTACTCCATGAATAAAACCAACGCGCATCCAGCTAACAATAAGGGTAACTTGCTTTTCAATCACTGCACTTAAAAATGCTAAATAACGCACAGAGTCGGTAGACTTGATCTCAGGGTAATGACGCTCAATAGCTAAATCAACTAAGGCTTTTAAACCAGTAACATCACCTTGCGCAGCTAAATACTGAAACGAACCGACGCGTATATGGCTACTAGCAACGCGAGTAACAATGGCTCCTTGTTGTGGTGGTTGACGGTAAACAGTTTCCCCACTGGCAACTACTGCTAAACAACGTGTAGTAGAGATGCCAAGCCCGTGCATTGCCTCACTCATTATATATTCGCGTACCGCAGGACCGATTGCACAACGGCCATCACCCCCGCGTGAAAATGGCGTAGCACCAGAACCTTTGAGCTGAATGTCCCAAAGCTGTTGCTGCTGATCAGTTACCGCCCCTAATAAATGTGCTCGCCCATCACCTAAACGCGGTGAAAAATGCCCAAATTGATGCCCTGAGTAACCTAATGCCACAGCAGCAACATCGCTGTTATTAAGATTGCCAGAAAAAATTACCGCACGTTCTGATGTGGCAACCTCAAGATCAAGCTGCTTGGCTAACGTATCATTCCACAGCAGTAAGTTTGGAGCAATAACAGCACTTGGCTGATCAGCCACAGCAAAATCATCAGCAATCTGGGTGTAACGAGCAACTAGTTTCATAGTATTCCTTAGGCTTGGGTTGTTTGTATACCAACGCGATTGTCACCCACGCTGTATGCAACTAACAAACTGAGCTCTTGTAGGCTTAACCCGCTTTGTTGCTGCAATTCATTAAAAAAATGTTGAGCGCTGGCAAGTGACTTTTTAGTTTGTAAGCCGCCATCAATTATTTTATGAGCGCGGAGATAACTTTCCACATCTCGCGATAATAAAAAAGTGTCTTTGCCAAGTGCACGTAATGCATAAGGGCCTGTGTTGCCACCTAAACGCGCCCCGTGCTTCTTTAAATACCCCCACAAACCAATAATATCATCGCTCGGCCAATCTGCAATAAACTGACTAAAGCTGCCATGATCAGCTGCCACTTCATGGATCATATACGCATTTTCTGGGATCGTTTGCACTTTTTTAAAGTTCCGGACAATCCGCTCATCAGTGGCTTTTAGCTCAAGCATATCAGGCGGCATCATTAATAATTTAGCCACACTAAAATCCCAAAATACTTCCCGGAAACCTGACCATTTACTGTTGATCACTGACCAATAAAAACCACTTTGAAAAATTTTTCGGGTAAACTCTTCAAGCCATGCATCATCAGCTAAAGCTATTAATTGCTTTGCATTTTGAGGTGCAACAAGTAATTGCTGCAACATTGCAGCGCTACCTTTTCGCTGTGCCGCTCGTTGATATATATCTTGAAATTTTTCCATTGCTCACTACCACTGCTTGTTATTACACTTACTGTAACGCTATTTACGTTGTAAAAAAATGTCAGGAGCACATTGCAGCTAAAAATAAACTTAAAAACATCCTGCCTTGACACCTAGACGGCTAAAATGCTTTAATCACTGCCATTACCCCTATGTGAAGTGTGAGTTTTATTTTTTAAAACTGACATTTTGGGCTAGAAGAGGTGCGTTATTCAGGTAACGTATGTGAGGAGCACAACACTCCAGAGATCATACGTGAGGGGAATTAACGCCGAGAAATAACACTTTTTGTGAAGGGTTATTTCGGGCGACTGGGTTGAATCCCAGCGACTGTCACCAATAACAGTTTGGCTGTTAAAGTATTTGGTGGAGAGCTTCTGGTCTTAGTATAATAAGGCCGTAGCGCCCTATTGTATTAAGCCCATTCGCTCTTCGAATTATTGGTTCGAACGATGTTAATGCGGCTTCAATCCTAAAAGCTTATTAACTCCTCGAATAAATTATAAGTTCGTGAGAGATGATCAACAACTTCAATTTAAATAACTACCCTTTGTGGACGGCACTCGTCACGCCATTTACTGACGCTGGTGAAATCGACTATGCCACTCTTGATCAGTTAGTTGCACAGCAACAACTAGCCAACAATGGTATTTTATTACTTGGTAGCACAGGTGAAGGCTTAGCCCTTACCCTAAAAGAACAACAAGCGATTGTTGAACATGTGTGCCAATTAGCACCAATAGTACCACTGATGGTTGCAGTCGGCGGTATAAACCTAAAGCAACAAATTGCCTGGATTGAATACTGTAATCAGTTGCCCATTCATAGCTATTTACTGAGCACCCCCCTATACGCCAAACCCGGCGTGGTAGGCCAAACGCATTGGTTTGAAAGCTTGCTTAATACCAGTAAACATCCTTGCATGCTTTATAACGTACCAGGGCGCAGTGCTGTTGATATTCCACCAACTGTAATTTGCAACCTGAAAGACCATAAAAACTTGTGGGCACTCAAAGAAGCCAGTGGCGACATTACTAAATTTGAAGGTTTTAGAGAAGTCGCACCTAATTTAGCTATTTTTAGCGGTGACGATGCACTGATGCCTTACTTTGCTCAGGCTGGCGCAAAAGGTTTAGTCTCTGTGGCTGCTAATGCATGGCCTGTACAAACCCATGAATTTGTAAAACGAAGTCTCAGCGGTCAACACGCCAATTTATTTGCCGACTGGTCACAAGCTATTCAAAGCTTGTTTGCTGTCGCAAACCCTATCCCCGTCAAAGTATTGATGCATTTACAAGGGCGAATTAACAGCCCGTACTTACGTCCACCTTTGACACATCTTGAGTTAACGCAAACTGATTGTATTAACAACGCAAACAACACCATTTTATCTTGGCATTAAACACAGGTTTTTATAATGAGCTGGTTAGAACTATTAAATAATTTAGAATCGGGCGCGGTTCGCGCAGCAACACAAGACGAAAACGGCCAATGGCACGCTAATATAGAGGTAAAGCAAGGCATTTTAGAAGCGTTTAAAAACGGCACTAATATGGAGTTTGCTGGTGGCTTTGTTGATAAACATAACCTAGCGCCGCAAGGCTTTGCAGCCGATGCAGGCGTTCGCATGGTGCCAGGTGGTTCAAGTGTGCGCCGTGGTGCCCACGTTGCCAAAGGCACTATTATTATGCCACCTGCGTACGTAAATATTGGTGCGTTCATTGACGAGGGCACTATGGTCGATAGCCATGCATTAGTAGGCTCGTGTGCGCAAGTGGGTAAAAACGTACATTTAAGCGCAGCGGTACAATTAGGCGGGGTACTTGAACCAATTGGCGCAAGCCCAGTGGTAGTAGAAGACGATGCTTTTATCGGTGCAGGCTGTGTAATTGTTGAAGGCATGGTGGTTAAAAAAGGCGCGGTACTTGCCCCTGGTGTTCGCTTATCTGCAACCATCCCTGTTTATGATTGCGTTAATGAGCGCCAGCTTGATAAAGGCGAAGCTATTCCTGAATACGCGATTGTGATCCCGGGTTCTCGCCCTGCGTCAAATAATTGGGCGCGTGCTCAAGGTTTAAATATGTCGTGTGCCTTAATTGTTAAATACCGTGACGAGCAAAGTGACGCCTCATTACTTCTGGAAGAGGTTTTACGTTAATGACCTTTTTGAGCACGCCAGTTAAAAACGCCATTACTGAGTTATCAACTAAATTTGATACACCCTTTTTTGTTTACGATCTTGATACCCTAAACACACATTTAGCGCGTTTAGTGGCACAAACCGAGGTAAAACTCTGGTATGCCGTAAAAGCAAACCCATTATCTAGCGTGATCCAACGCCTAGATAACGCGGGTTTCAACTTTGATGTCGCCAGTAAAGGCGAGCTTGAACAAGTGCTTGCCCAAGGAGTTAACAGCGAGCGCGTGCTCAACACGGGGCCTGCTAAAAGCCCCAAACAAATTAAACACTTTATTGAGCGCGGAGTACGTATTTTTGTTGCCGAAAGTCTTAATCAAGTACGCTGGCTTAACGAACAAGCAAATCTACAAAACTGCCAGTTACAAGTATTGCTACGCGTGCAACTGCGTTGGCCTGATGGTGAAAAAAACCCTCTAGGCGGCGATAGCCTTACTCCATTTGGTTTGGGCTGCGATGAATGGCAAGCACTAAATACTAGCAACTACCCTGCACTTAGTTTTGATGGCCTACATATTTTTCAGTGGGGCAATATGCTCAGCAGCGACAAACTGGCACAGCTTTGGTCACAAATGGTTGCACCACTGCAACAACTTGCTAGCGATTTAGCTATTCACTTAAAAGTACTCGATTTAGGCGGCGGTTTAGGTATTCCTTACGCCCTTGATGCACCGACTTTAAGCTGGGATGCATTAATAGCAGCCCTTGCAAAAATTAAACGCGATGCAGGCGTTAAAGAGCTCTGGATGGAACTTGGTCGTTACGCGGTTGGCGAATGCGGCCATTACGCCACGCCTGTGGTTGAGCGCAAATTAAACTACAGCCAACAACAGGTGATTATGAGCGGCGGTATTAATCACTTATTGCGCCCTGCGGTTACTAATCAAGACTTTCCTGCACGTTTATTACGTGATTCAAACGCAGCAAACCAAGCAATGAGCCTATATGGGCCCTTATGTACAGCGCTGGATTGCTTAGGGGAGCACCAATTGCCGAATGATTTAAATGAACACGACTGGCTGGTGTTTAGTCAATGTGGCGCGTACGGCTTTACCGAAAGTATGCCGTACTTTTTATGCCATGAATTAGCCCGTGAATATGTTATACAAAACGGTGTATTAACCTGTGTACGTCAAGCTGAAGATGCCAGCTACTACCTAAGGTAATTGAGATGAATACTACAACTGTAATCAGCCAAGAAAACATCGTGGTTGGTGAAGTCGCAAACGGCCTGCCGCTCACAATTCCTGTGTATCGCTTAAAAGGCGATGGCACAGGGCCCAGTGTGTATGTGCAAGCTAATATGCACGGTGCTGAAGTACAAGGCAACGCAGTGATCTACCAACTGCTCGAACAATTAAAGCAACTAAAGCTTAAAGGCGATATCACCTTAGTACCTTACGCTAACCCAATTGGCTGTAATCAAAAGTCAGGGGAGTTTACCCTTGGTCGTTTTGATCCAATTACTGGCACTAATTGGAATCGCATGTATCACTGTAATAGTAAGCTCGCGAGTCAATTTGCCGAGCAATACCGTGATGCCGATGAGCAAGCCTTAAAAAGCGCTTTTAAAACTACGCTGATTGAAGAAGTAGATCAACAGCTCAACGGCCCTGCATATCGTTTAACTACCGGTAAACGTATTGCACTTAACTTACAAAAGCTCGCGCATCAGGCTGATATAGTGCTGGATTTGCACACTGGGCCGATCTCAAGCCAGCATTTATATTGTCCAGATTACGCCAAGACCAGCGCCAGCTATTTCAACATTCCCCATGTATTGTTCATTCCGAATGACTTTGATGGTGCGATGGATGAAGCCAGCTTCTGTCCATGGTGGCAACTAACCGAGGCATTAGCTCAACAAGGGCGTGAATTTAAGGTCCAGGTTGAGGCGTTCACGGTCGAGCTTGGTAGCCAAGAGAAAATAGATTTAAGCGCAGCCCTTGATGACGCACACAGTATTTTAAGCTACCTAAATCACAAGCAAGTGTTTATCGAGGCAGCGTATCAGCCAAAAATAATGAAGCGCTACGGCTGTAATTTAAATAATTATCTTGCTTACTATGCACCTATGGGCGGCATGGTTGAATATATTGCGCCACTTGGCGGCCATATTAAAGCCGGCGAGCCCATTGCAAAAGTACTGCGCATGGAGCGCTACCTTAGCGAGCAACCTTTACAAACGCTAAGTCTTGAGTGTGATGCCATCGCTATTTTGCATTTTGCCTCTGCAAGCGTAAATCAAGGAACCGAGCTATATAAATTCTTTACTAACGTATTTGAGCTTTAATTTTTATGTAAAGCTCAACCCTTCTCATTGCGTGAGAGCACGACGATCCAACTGGAAAAGTGCATTGAATAAGCGGCTTCGGCCGCTTTTTCTTTGTATTTATGATCGAAAAGCGCCACAATCACGTAAGTTCAGTAACAATTCACTGATGTTCAGTTACAATAACTGTTAGATAGAATGTATGGAATAAGTATTTTCGCTGATTTTTTGGCAGCGAAAATAGTCTATTCTCATTTACTAAAAACACAGTTAATTTTATCAAAGGAATAATAATGACTTGGCACTATGGGATCTTATTTACTGCACTATTATCAAGCACTGCATTTGCACAATCAGCACAAGCTAAAAAAACCAATGAACAAGACGATGCTCTTGAGCTAGTAAAGCAATGCATTTTAAATGAAGCTATTGCTGGTGATGGTAACCAAACGCTAGACCAACTTCGTAAAAAGTGTTCAGCACTTGATGAAAGCAGACAAGTAACCGCGCTTGATAAACGCCAAGCTCGCGAACAAGTAAGTCAGAAAAACCGCAATGTCATAACTCCTCACAAACGTAATTACATATTGCCTTTGTCATATGTATCACACCCAAATGTACGCCCGTTTGATGGCTTAAATGAATTAACCCAAGACAATGACGGCGAACCACTTGATAACCTTGAAGCAAAGTATCAACTATCAATAAAAGTTCCTTTATATAACGACTTTGATGATGAAGATCAGGCTGTATATTTTGGCTTTACATTGCAATCATTTTGGCAGCTTTATAACAAAGAAATCTCATCTCCATTTCGCGAAACAAATTACGAACCGGAGATCTTTTGGGTTAACTTCCTCGATCCTGAACATGTGCTTTGGGGTGATGAAATGGCAATTTCAATTGGCGCCGTACACCAATCAAATGGTCGAAGCCAACCCAACTCGCGATCATGGAACCGCATTTATGTTGATTTCATCTGGGAAAATGAAGGATTTGTTTTTAGCTTTAAACCTTGGTTCCGCATTTCAGAAGAAAGAAAAGAAGACCCTATGGTAGCAAAAGGTGATGACAATCCTGATATCCATAAATATATGGGGTACTTTGAATTTTCAGGTGCACATCGCTGGAACGAACACGAATTTAGTTTTATGACCCGTAATAATTTAAACTCAGATAATCGTGGCGCTATTCAATTAGATTGGTCATTCCCGTTATGGGGCAGACTAAGAGGCTATGCTCAATATTTTAATGGTTATGGCGAAAGCTTAATAGATTATAACGCTGATATAGAACGTATTGGTGTGGGTATATTGTTAACTGATTTACTTTAAAAATTAAGGCCAAGTAGTTGCTTGGCCTTTTCGTTGTTTATTTTGAGTCTAACTACTTAATAATTTTAAATGTGCCTTCAAACTCAGCGACCAGTGACTCACCATCGTAGATTGCAACGGGCACTACATAGCTCGCTTTGCCTTCTGACTCTAACTCAGCTAATTTACCTTTACAGCCACTTAAATCCACACTGCCACGCGGGTCGTTATTAAGCGGTTTTAAATATTTAATATTTGCATCGGCTAACACAATATTACCTTCAAGTCCGGCTTCTTTGAGTGCTAAATACGTTGCGCCCCAGCCAGTGAGCGTGGCTAAACTATAAATAGAACCGGCAAACATAGTGTTATGCAAGTTTAAATTCGCATTGAGATCCGCGCTGGTGGTAAATTGCCAATCAGTGTAGCTTTCCACTTTAATGCCCATAGCATCGCTGATCGGAATAGATTCGCGCCAAGTATTTTGCAATACTTGCGTCCAGTTAGGGTGGCGGAACCAGCCTGGCTCAGACGGTTTTTGTTTCACCATTTTCCAGTGTTGTACATCATCGTAGGCTAAGTGCGCCTTTTCTTTTAATTCATAACCATGGCGTTTATAAAATTCTAATGCTCGCTCACGAGCAAATAGCACCAATTCATCGGCATCTTGGGTCCAGGCTATTTTCTCGAGTTCATGCAATAAACGGCTACCAATGTGTTGATTACGGTTACCTTGTGCAACGGCCATATAACGGACTTGCGCTTGTTGTTGATTATTAAAGTGCAGTCGTGCAACACCTAACACGGCTCCTTCTTTATTCTTAATAAAGCGATGCTCAGCATCTTGCTCTAAATCATCCTGCTCAGAACCACGCGGTTCATTCCAAGGCGCACGCAATACTTGCCAACGTAATTGATAATACGCTTGCCAATCTTCGCTACTTTGTGGTGTTGTCACCTGAAACATAATCACTCCTGTTGCTACCAAGGCCGCAAACGCTTGTTAATTCAAGATGCGTTTATCTAACTAAAAATGCGGTCAGTTATTATTTGCAAACCACCATACTCCATCTGGTAAAAACTTGGAATACGACTTTGGTGAGCAACGCAAAATAACTGCTTTACCTGTAAAACTTGATAGACATATTGGCGCTTTAGGTTGACTCGTCTATGCTGATGTAACTATGGAACATTTTTTTGAAGACAACGGGGCAGTAAAGCACAGCTTTATAGAAGATTGTCACCGTATCGGGCAACTACTCTATTGGCACAAATATGGCGCCGATTGCATTCAAGTACGCCAACATAAGCAGTTACGTTGGCTACTGATCAACGAAACACTACAGTCTGTAGTCGAGAAAAGCAGCCCAAGTCATTTGCTGTTTCCACATTTACAATATTTAGCGCAATTATGGCAACCACTCCCAGCACCAAACGCGGTACTTGAGCTGGGTTTGGGTGGCGGCGCTATCCGCAATTATTTACAACACACCTACCCTGATAGTCAGCTGTTATCTGTAGAGAAAAACCCGAATATCATTCATTGTTACAAGCGCTTTTTTGGTGGGGCTCACGCATCTAATTTACGTTGTTTTGATGCTGAAGTTATACTTAATCAAGAACAAACATATGACTGGATAATTTTAGATTTATTCAGTCAATTAGACGCACCGCTATTTTTATACAAACACCGCTTTTACGAAAAACTGCGCTGTACTTTATCTAAAAATGGCTATTTGTTTATTAATTTTTTAGCCGGTCATAAATCGCAACTAAAGCAATTAGAACATTTGCTGATCACTACATTTGGGAAAATACCTAGCATCGAAAAAATTCCAGGTTATGCCAATAACATTGTGGTGATCAAAAAATAACTGTCAGTATTACTACACCGTTAAATTAAATGTCACTGGTCCATCATTACATAAACTTACCTGCATATCCGCAGCAAATTGCCCTGTTGCTACGCTTAGTCCCATAACTCTAGCTTGGCTAACAAAGTATTCGTATAACTCATTAGCCTGTGCAGGTGTCGCTGCTGATGAAAAACTCGGCCGCATGCCTTTTTTGGTATCTGCCGCCAGAGTAAATTGCGATACCACCAATAACTCACCTTGAATATCTTGCAGGCTTAAATTCATTTTGTCGTTTTCATCGCTAAATACGCGGTAATTGCTAACTTTATGTAGCAGCTTATCAGTACTTTGTAGGTCATCATGCTTTTCAACCCCAAGCAACAATAAAAGTCCTTGCTCAATTTGCCCAATTACCTGACCATCCACTTCAACTTTTGCGTGTTTTACCCGCTGAATTAATCCTTGCATTTATTCCTCGATAATTTGATACACATAAGATCGGCTGCGCGCCGTACTGCCGCTAAATATACATTATTATCAACACCATGCCCAACGCCATCTAATATAAGTAACTGCGCATTGAGTTGCTCGGCTAAATGCTGTACGGCATTAAAACGACACACTAAATCATGCCGGCCATGAATAAACCACGTAGGAATATTTCTAATTTTTTTATAGTGTTCAGCAATGAAGTTATCAGTAATAAAACATTGAGCCGTAAAATAATGCACCATCAAACGCGCCATATTTAATCCTAACTGTGGTGAACCTAATCCCCACTGATGCTGCAACTTGCCATAACTTAATACGTTTTCCCATTGGCACCATAATTGAGCAAAGTGGTTCGCATTAATTTGATTATCATCATTTAATTGCTGCTGATAGAACGTAAGAATACTGGCGACATCTGGCAAGCCTTGAGAAAACAATTGATATAATTCAGGATAAAAATGGGCAGCGGCACCTTGACTACCATATAACCACTGAATATCAGCCGATGTAGCCAAAAACGTGCCCCGTAAAATTAACCCATTTACATGTTGCGTGTGTACAACTGCATACAGCAAACATAAAGTTGCCCCCCACGAACCTCCGCTTAACACCCACTTTTCTAGCCCTAGGTAAGTGCGTAAATAATCAAGATCAGCAACCAGTTCTGTGGTTGTATTAGCACTAGTTAAATGAGGGGTTGATTGCCCGCAGCCACGTTGGCTATATAAAATAATACGATAACGAGTAGGATCAAAGAAACGGCAATTATCTGCATGCAAGCCTACGCCAGGGCCACCATGGCAAATAACTACCGGCAAGCCTGCAGGATCGCCGTACTCTTGTACATGAATTTGATGCCCACTCCCCACACTCAGATGAAAATCATGGTATGGGGTAATATTGGGATATAACTGCATAATGCCGATTCTCCTATCAGCGATGCAGTGAGTTACTTATTAGCATCGCCCTCGTCAAGGATAATATCGGGTATATCTTCGATATTTTTAGGGCTAATGCACACTGTAAACTCTGCACCGAGTAACACAACCACCCACGACAAATACACCCACACAAACAAAATAGGAATCGTTGCCACCGCGCCGTAAATCACTTCATACGATGGAAAATGACTAATATAAAGCGCAAACCCTTTTTTAGTTAACTCAAATAGTAAGGCTGCAAATAAAGCACCAGGTACTGCGGCTTTAAAAGGTACGCGAGTATTAGGTACTAAAGTATAGAGCATAATAAAGCCAGCCATGGAAATTAAATAAGGCAGCAATTTTAATAAAAAGCCACTAAAGCCTGGGATCCCCTGATCGGCAAATGATACTAACGACACAATATATGAAGTAACACCAATACTTGCCCCCAATAACAATGGCCCTAAACTCAACACCATCCAATATACTGCGAAAGAAATCATCATCGGTCGCTTGGTTTTAATCCGCCAAATTCGATTTAACGTTGCATCAACATTACGGATCAGTAGCAATGCTATAGCTGCGAGAAAACCAATGCCTACCGCAGTCATTTGATTTGCATTACCTGCAAAAGACGTTATATGCTCTTTAATTACATCTGATGAGGTAGGCACAAAGTTAGTAAATAAAAAATTTTCAATCGCAATTCGGGTATTTTCAAAACCAGGAAATGCCGAGAAAATAGCCACACCAACTGCAATTAAAGGAACCAATGAAAGTAAGGTTACATAGGCTAAATAACCAGCATTTACAGTTATTTGGTCATCAATGCAGCGATTAATATACTGCATCCACCAAGCTGGCTGCTGACGTATAAGTACTTTCAATTGCTGTTTATAATGTGCGACCTTTTCGTTCATAAAATTAACTTTCTGCTAAAATAGTTTTGATTATCATAGCAATCCACCACATAATTTACAGCACTAACGGATTTAAAAAGGGATCTCAATGAATAAATTGACTTTACTCAGCGCACCAATGTTGGCCTTATCACTGGCTTTGTCTGGCTGCCAATCTGCATATTACTCGGCTATGGAGTCGGTTGGTGTGCATAAACGTGATATTTTAGTGGACCGCGTAGAAGCAACTAAGGAGTCTCAAGAAGAGTCTCAAGAAGAATTCCAATCAGCACTTGAACGTTTAACAGCATTGATTAACTTTGATGGTGGAGATGTACAAGCAGCCTATGACCAACTCAATGATGACTACGAGTCTAGCCTTGCGGCTGCTAATGACGTTACAAATAACATCAACAAAGTTGAAGATGTAGCACAAGCATTGTTTGAAGAATGGAGCGAAGAATTAGAACAATATTCTAACGCTTCACTTAAACGTGAAAGCAATAAAAAGCTCACCGTAACCAAACGTGACTTTGATAAACTATTACGTTCAATGCGTAATGCTGAAAGTAAGATGGAGCCTGTGTTGTCGTCACTGCATGACAATGTTTTATATTTAAAGCATAACTTAAATGCACAAGCGGTCACGGCAATTCAAGGTGAATTTACTAACCTTAAACGCGATATAAAAGTGTTAATGGATGATATGAACAAGTCGATTGCTGATTCTAATAAATTTATTGAGCAAATGAATACCGCGGGCTAATTATTAAAAACCCGTTTACTAAGCCTACTAAATTGTAGGCTTTTTATTGTTACTTTTTGTTACCTTTAAGCTATTCGTTAATCCGCTGTTGTTGTTATACTTTTACAGAATAATAATTAGAACAGTAAAATGAAGTTTAAAGCTGTTTAGCAGTATCGAACCCACTGTTCTGATCTGGCAGCTGGCCGCTTATAGCTCTTCTCCTCGCTAACTAATAACCACTAAAAAGCCGCTGTATTTTGCAATACAGCGGCTTTTAAAATCACTTTATTTTTAAATAATAAGGTGATTATGCTTTAGGTGCACGACCCGCACGTTTACGCTCATTTTCAGTTAAATGACGCTTACGAATACGAATGTTCTCAGGTGTAACTTCTACTAGTTCATCATCAGCGATAAACTCAAGCGCTTGCTCAAGTGAATAGTTAAGTGCTGGTGTGAGTGTTTGTGCTTCATCTGTACCAGATGCACGAACGTTAGTAAGTTGCTTACCTTTAAGCGCGTTAACTGTAAGGTCGTTATCACGGCTATGAATACCGATAACCATACCTTCATAAACTTCAACACCGTGACCAATGAATAAACGGCCGCGCTCTTGTAAGTTAAATAATGCGTTAGTTAGTGCCTTACCAGTTGCGTTTGCAATCATAACGCCGTTCTTACGAACACCTAGCTCGCCACCTTTGTGCGGACCATAGTGATCGAACGTGTGGTAAAGTAAACCAGAACCAGATGTTAACGTCATGAACTCAGTTTGGAAACCGATTAAACCACGGCTAGGGATCATGAAGTCCAAACGCATACGACCTTTACCATCTGGGGCCATATCAGTAAGCTCACCTTTACGAAGGCCAATTTGCTCCATGATAGAACCCTGGTGCTCTTCTTGACAGTCAATTGTTAGTGTTTCATACGGTTCTTCTAACACACCATCAACTGTACGTAAGATTACTTCTGGACGAGATACTGCTAACTCGTAACCTTCACGACGCATGTTTTCAATTAAGATACCTAGGTGTAATTCACCACGACCCGATACACGGAAGCTATCTGGGTTATCTGTATCTGCAACACGAAGTGCTACGTTGTGTACTAATTCTTTGTCTAAACGCTCACGGATATTACGTGATGTTACAAACTTACCTTCTTTACCACAAAAAGGTGAGTTATTTACAGAGAACGTCATTGTTACAGTTGGCTCATCAACACTTAGTGGTGGTAATGCTTCAACGTTGCCAGGGAAACAAACTGTATCAGAGATCTTAAGCTCACCAATACCTGTTACTGTTACGATATTACCTGCGTAAGCCTTATCAGTTTCGATACGCTCAAGGCCTAAGTAACTTTGTACCGCACCGATTTTACCGTTACGTTTAGAGCCGTCAGCGCCAATGATAGTAACTTGTTGGTTAGGAGAAACAGAGCCACGCTTAATACGACCTATACCAATTACACCAACATATGAGTTGTAATCAAGTTGAGAGATCTGCATTTGGAAGTCACCTTCAGGATCTGCATCCGGTGGTGATACTTCATCAACGATCATCTTGAACATAGGTTCCATGTTGTCTGATGGCTCGTCTAAATCTAATGTTGCCCAGCCGTTGATTGCTGACGCATAGATTACTTTAAAGTCTAACTGTTCATCAGTTGCGCCTAGGTTGTCGAATAAATCAAAGATTTGATCCATAACCCAATCAGGACGTGCACCTGGCTTATCAATTTTATTGATAACAACGATTGGCTTTAAGCCTTGCGCGAATGCTTTTTGCGTAACAAAACGCGTTTGTGGCATTGGACCTTCTTGAGCATCAACAAGTAGTAATACTGAGTCAGCCATCGAAAGTACGCGTTCAACTTCACCGCCAAAGTCGGCGTGTCCAGGGGTATCTACGATATTGATATGGTAGTCATTCCATGAAATGGCTGTGTTTTTAGCCAAAATGGTAATACCACGTTCTTTCTCAATGTCGTTTGAGTCCATCACGCGCTCTTCGTTACCGCCGCGTGTTTCTAATGTACCTGATTGCTCAAGTAGTTTGTCAACCAGTGTTGTTTTACCGTGGTCAACGTGCGCGATAATCGCTATATTTCTTAACTGTTCGATGCTCATATATTTACTCAGAGAAGTTTATTCTCATTGATCCTGCAAGATCTACGCACTCATCTGCGTTTTCACCAGATGTCCCAGCATAGGATTT
This sequence comes from Pseudoalteromonas arctica, assembly GCF_012927645.1. GTDB lineage: Bacteria > Pseudomonadota > Gammaproteobacteria > Enterobacterales > Alteromonadaceae > Pseudoalteromonas > Pseudoalteromonas arctica_A. The sequence continues at coordinate 148,015 of NZ_JABBMT010000006.1, forward strand.
AAAAGGGCGCATATTATCCCTTATTAATGACATGGATGAAAGTTTATCCAATATATATTTCAAAACTTTCTTCATACTTCTAATAAGTATCTGTTTTATATATGACATTTTCATTAATTTAATTTTTCAATTTGCCACTATTTTGCTCATTCCTAGCTATAATTGTTATAATTTGGCAGTATTTGCAAAGTAAGTTAACACAATAACAGTGTTCGTTATATGTACAGCTTGTTCGTAAATAGTATTTATTTAATGCATGCACCAAAATGATCATATCACGCTCCACATTGGTGCAAAAACACCAAGAGACAACAATCAACAGTATATTTAAATGATTAAAAACAAAGAATTATAAATATGGCATGGAAGCCGCTTACTAGAAAGCAAAAGCAATTATGCAGCAAAAATAAAACCCAACAGTTGGAGGACACATGTCACAATCGGTTTTAGATTTTATTAAAGAAAATGACGTTAAGTTCGTTGATTTACGCTTTACTGATACCAAAGGTAAAGAGCAACATGTTTCTATTCCTCATCATCAAGTAGATGAAGACTTCTTTGAAGACGGCAAAATGTTTGATGGTTCTTCAATTGCTGGTTGGAAAGGCATTAACGAATCAGACATGGTATTACTACCGGTTGCTGAATCAGCTAAATTAGACCCTTTTACAGAAGAAGCAACTTTAATCTTGCGTTGTGACGTAGTTGAGCCTAGCACATTACAAGGTTATGAGCGCGATCCGCGTTCTGTTGCTAAGCGCGCTGAAGAATATATGCGCTCTACTGGTATCGCTGACACAGTTTTATTTGGCCCTGAGCCAGAGTTCTTTGTATTTGATGATGTTAAATACAAAACTGACATGTCAGGCTCTATGTATAAAATTGATTCTAAGCAAGCGGCTTGGAACTCTGACAAAGAATATGAAGGTGGCAACACCGGTCACCGTCCTGGCGTAAAAGGTGGTTATTTCCCAGTTGCTCCAGTTGATGATTTCCAAGATTGGCGTTCAGCTACCTGTTTAGTTCTTGAAGAGCTTGGTCAAGTTGTTGAAGCACATCACCACGAAGTATCAACTGCTGGTCAAAATGAAATCGCAACTCGCTTCAATACTATGGTATTAAAAGCGGATGAAATCCAAGAAATGAAATATGTTATTCACAACATGGCTCATTTATACGGAAAGACAGCAACCTTTATGCCTAAGCCTGTTGTTGGCGATAATGGTTCAGGCATGCACTGTCACCAATCTTTAGCTAAAGACGGTGTAAACTTATTCGCAGGTGATAAGTACGGCGGCCTTTCTGAAGACGCGCTTTACTACATTGGCGGTATTATCAAACATGCTAAAGCGATCAACGCTTTTGCTAATGCGTCAACTAACTCGTACAAGCGTTTAGTTCCAGGATTTGAAGCACCGGTAATGCTTGCATATTCTGCACGTAACCGCTCAGCATCAATCCGTATTCCAGTGGTTCCGTCTGCAAAAGGTCGTCGTATTGAAGTACGCTTCCCAGATCCAACTGCTAACCCATACCTTGCTTTCTCTGCAATGCTTATGGCGGGTCTTGACGGAATTAAAAACAAAATTCACCCTGGCGATGCTATGGATAAGGATTTATACGACTTACCAGCAGAAGAAGCCGCAGAAATCCCAACAGTTGCAACTTCACTACAAGAAGCGCTGGCGTCTTTAGATGCTGACCGTGAGTTCTTAAATCAAGGTGGTGTATTCACTGACGATTTAATTGATGCTTACATTGCATTAAAGAACAAAGAAGTTGAAAAGCTAAACATGACGACTCACCCAGTTGAGTTCGAAATGTACTACAGCTGTTAATTAAGCTGTAAAAAATTATCTTATAGAAAATATATGTGTGTTCTCAAAGCCCGTTCTGCGGGCTTTTTTTATGGCTAATTTCTCCATTCTCCACTAGAGTTTAATTACTGTAAAAAGTGCAAGGTGACAAGGTGAAAAAGAGGCTTTTATTACTAGTAACTCTGATTTTAATCAGCTTTTATGGCTATTCTGGCGATAAGAAAATTTATTCTTGGAAAGATAAAAATGGTGTATCCGTATTTTCAGATACTCCTAAACCAGGTGCACAGGAAATCAAGCTCACCAATCAAAGTTTGTCTATGCCGACTGTTGATATAAGTATTTTAGATGAACAGCAACCAGCGGCTGTCAAAAGCTATAAAGCGGTTATTTCTTCCCCTGCTGATCAAGGCACTGTGCGTGAAAATACCGGTTCAGTGTATGTAACAAGCCGTATTACACCACGCTTTGAGAGTGGTTTTAAAATTCAACTACTGGTTGATGGTACGCCATACGCAGCTCCTAGCAATATTAGTACTTTTGCTCTGCGCGAGGTAAATCGTGGCGAACACACATTGCAACTGAAGCTATTTGACCCACAAGGCTCTGTTGTCTCGGTTAGTCCAGTAAGCACATTTTATATGCATAGAGCATCGTCTTTATAAAAATTATGTATCTCTATCAAAGACTATAATTTACTTAAAATATTTATGCTAAGCTGCTAACAATCATCAACGCACTAAAATGGTGCAATCATGCTCGATAATAAAAATTTTAACCCTGAGTTACTAACTAGCATTTGGCAAAACCTGTCAACGGCAGTGATCTTACTTGATCAACAATTCACCCTTATTTACGCTAATAATAGTGCCAGTGAACTGTTAGGATTAGGCTCTAAACGTATCCTCAATCAACCGTTTGACAGTCTTTTTAATTACCATTCAATTGACCTTAAACGCATTGCACAATACTCTTTGGTAGATGGTGTAGATTGCCACCAGCACAGAGCTGACGTGGTTTTTATTGATTCTCGTCATGCCAAACTGGCTATTAGTTCGCGTCGCGTAAAGTTACAGCATGAGTATTTTATCTTATTCGAGTGTCGCCAAACTGATGATGAAATTCGCCACGATCAAGCCTCTAATCAAATGCATCAATATCAAGCAGCACGTAATCTAATTAGAGGGCTTGCTCATGAAATCAAAAATCCTTTAGGCGGAATTCGCGGAGCGGCGCAATTATTGCAGTATGAGGTTGATCAGCAAGAACGGGATGAATGTGCAGAATTAATTATTGAACAAGCCGATCGCTTACGAGAGCTGGTAGATAGATTACTAGGCCCGAATCAATTACCGCAAAAGTCATATGGTAATATTCACCAAACCTTAGAGTCTGTAATTAAACTAAGTACATTAGATAATTGCACCAATATTAGTTTGCAAAAAGATTACGATCCAAGTATTCCGGATGTATATATTGACCAAGGTAAAATTCAGCAAGTAGTACTTAACATCGTTCGAAATGCACAACAAGCGTTAGTCGGTGGTGGCGTGATAAAAATTAAAACTCGCATCAATCATCAACAACGTCGCCCCGGAAAAGCCCCTAAAAAGGCACTACTGATCCAAATTTCAGATGACGGGCCCGGTATCGATCCTAGCATCAAAGAAACCTTGTTTTACCCGATGATCACCAATAAAGAAGATGGTTCTGGCTTAGGTCTCTCAATTGCACAAACCTTAATCGATCAACACAACGGTTATATCGAATGCGATAGCTGGCCAGGTCACACAGAATTTAATATATATCTGCCTTTTGCGGATTAATCAGTTTTTGGAGTTTGCATGAAAACAGTTTGGCTGGTTGATGATGATGCATCTATTCGCTTTGTACTTGAAAAAGCACTAACTCGCGCAGGATTTAATGCTGAAAGTTTTTCTAATGCACAAGACGTGCTGTCAGCATTAAAGTTTAGCCAACCTACTGTACTGGTATCTGATGTACGTATGCCTGGTATGGATGGTATGGCATTATTAGAATTGATCGCTGAGCAAACCCCTGGCTTGCCGGTGATCATCATGACTGCGCATTCAGATTTAGATTCAGCGGTGAATGCGTTTCAAAAAGGCGCATTTGAATACCTAGCAAAGCCATTCGATTTGAATGAAGCAGTTGCTTTAGTTGAAAGTGCCTGTCGCGCAAATTCAGCGAAAAAAACCAAACGTAAAGTTGCCCCGCCTAAAAGCGCTCATATCATTGGTGAAGCACCTGCAATGCAAGAAGTGTTTCGTGCTATTGGTAAATTATCCGCTTCAAGCATGAGTGTATTAATTAATGGTGAATCAGGCACAGGTAAAGAGCTCGTCGCAAGTGCCCTACATAATCACAGCCCGCGTAAAGAAAATCAATTTATCGCCCTTAACATGGCTGCCATTCCTAAAGAACTAGTTGAGTCTGAATTGTTCGGACATGAAAAAGGCGCTTTCACTGGTGCTGATAGTGTACGCAAAGGTCGCTTTGAGCAAGCCAATGGCGGTACGCTATTTTTAGATGAAATAGGCGATATGCCATTAGATGTACAAACTCGTTTATTACGCGTATTAGCGGATGGTGAATTTTATCGTGTTGGTGGCCATCAAAGTATTAAAGTTGATGTGCGGATCATTGCCGCGACTCATCAAAACCTTGAAGACTTAGTAAAACAAGGCAAATTCAGAGACGATTTATTTCATCGCTTAAATGTTGTGCGCCTGCGCCTACCTGCACTGCGGGAACGTACCGAAGACATTGAACGCTTAGCACAGCATTTTTTACATAAAAGCGCCAAAGACTTACAAGTCGAAAGCAAAATTCTCAGCTCAAAAGCCACCGACTTATTACGCTTGTTCAACTGGCCTGGCAATGTTCGTCAACTAGAGAACACCTGCCGCTGGCTTACCGTTATGGCTCCCGGCGAGCTTGTGAGTGAGCAAGACTTACCTCCAGAGATCTTAGCAATTGATGAGACTCAACAGGAGGGCGATTGGCTTGATGCCTTTCAAAAATGGCTTAACCGAGAGCTGAAGCAAGGCAAAGAAAACATCTGGCCTAATGTACAAGCGCAATTAGAAACCCGCCTAATTAAAACCGCATTGGCAAACTGTGCAGGGCATAAACAAGAAGCCGCTGTAAAAATAGGCTGGGGACGCAATACATTGACCCGTAAATTAAAAGAGCGCAATATCAACTAACTTCCCATGCTCAAACGAAGAAAAATAAGTTAAAATTAATCGGGCATATTCCATTAATAAAGCAGATGGAGATACTTAATAGGCTGAGTTTTTTTAGAGAGTTCAGCCTCAATGAGCGCCAAGTATTACTGGAGTCATTCAGTCACTTATACTTAATCAATAAAGACGCTTTGTGTTTAAACAGCTTGATAACGACAAACAACTGTATATTGTTCTCAGCGGCGCTATTGTGGTGTTTAAGCACAGCCATTTAATGGAACTGGGCACAATAGAGCCCGGTGAGCTTATTGGCGAAGGTGCCTTTATCAATAACCGAGAGCGTAGCACCAGTACTCGCGCTAAAACCGACACCTGAGTACTTGCCATTGCCCCAGAGGCACTTACTCGCTTGCCTAATGTCATCTGCTAGAAAATTAAAGACCGTATTATTGAAGGAATGAGCGAACATATTGCCAAACTAACTGAGCACGGGCACCATTTAGTAAAGTAAATTCAACCAAGTTATCAACAAATCTGACTTTGAGGCCATTGTAGCGATCTTCAGTGCAAGCTGTAGTATGCATCTGTTTCGGCATCTCAAAACCTTGCTCTATTTGCTCACCACGTAAGTAAAAGCCAATATTGCCATCGCTATAGTAATGATTTGCCACCGACACATAATTAAGCTGCGGCTGATAACCCATCGCTTGCATAATATTTGCAAGTTGCTCTGTTTCAGAAGTCAGTATTTTATCTTCTGAGGTTAATAATGTTGCAGCGCTAAACTCTTTGGGTACTGGCAGTTCAGTAAATTGAAAAGGCAAGGTCTGCTGTTGTAGTTGCTCTGCCAGTTTTTGTTTTTGCAAAGCAGTTAACCCCTTCGTATAGACATACACTGTAGGGTGCTGACAAGCTGTTAAAAATAACAACATGCCAATTAAAATTCCATTTTTCATAGTCACCTCGACTAGATTACAAGTGTAGTCTAGTCGAATTTATCTTGTATAGCAAACTAATTTACTTGGCTATCAAGCCACGCATCAACACTTTTACGCGTATACAAAACGTCTTTAAATAAACGATGCCGCTGAAACTCAAGTAGCTTTTCTTTGCTATTTTCACCACAACTCAATTGACTGTGATTGTCGTTAAAACGCGAAATCAAAGAAAAATCACGCTCTGATCTATCAGGCGCTTTTTTTACAATTTTGCTAAGTTCAGACCTTACATCATCAGCGGTCATAAACCCTGAACCTTCCAAGCCCATTAACTCTTTTTTCATGGCTGATCTAACACCCATTTTAAATCTCCAGTACTGTGGCATTTGTAATAAGATGACCAACTAAGTATCGAATGCGACACGAATAGCAAATTACAGGCCAGCTGCTGACGCGGATACTACGCTTGAATTACTACCGTTTTTTTAAAGACAGTAGAAAAGTCAAAAAAGTTTCAGGTTAATTCTATTTAATACCCTGTATACTTTTGGCAGCTTGATGCAAAAGTCGCGCACAGCCTTTATAATACAGGCTGCGCCCTACCTTAATGAGATCAAACATGAACGACGAATATATTGAAATTGAATTAGAAGAAGAGCCAATTGAGCTATGTAAACTCTTAAAAGTTCTTGATTTAGTCGAAGGTGGTGGCCAAGCCAAAAACCTCATCACTGAAGGCTATGTTGGCATTAACCATGAAATTTGTACAATCAAGCGGAAAAAATTATACAGTGGCGACATTCTTGAATTTGATGGTGAGCTATTTAAGCTAACCCTAAGTGAAGATGCAACGCCTGCGCAACGTGCTGTGGAAAATACTCATTCTGAAAGTGTACAAAGTCCAACACCAGCGGCACCTAAAAACAAACGTAAACGTACTAAAAAGCCTAAAGTAGATGAAAAAACGGGGCGTCGTCCAATTTCATTTGGTTAATCACCAGCATAACTTGTAAAACACTTTCGGGTCGTCTTTAATTACTTTCTAAATAACGACAAATAGAATGAATTTTATGACGACTTCAACAGCCCCTAGTTGGATTAAAAGTATTGCTTGGGCCGCATTAGTTTGGAACTTACTTGGGGTAATTGCATTCATTATGCAAATGCTTATGACTCCAGACATGATAAGTAAACTCCCCGTAGAACAACAAGCTGCATATTCAAACACGCCAATTTGGTCAACTATTGCATTCGCTACTGCGGTTTTTGGTGGTGTATTGGGCTGTATTTTATTATTACTTAAAAAAGCCCTTGCTCAAACGCTATTTACGCTCTCACTTACTGGGATTTTTATCCAGCAATTTTATAATTTCATTGTAATTAATAGTATTGAATTACTCGGTGCCAGCGCTGTGTTTATGCCAATATTCGTAGTCGTTATTGCAATTATCCTGCTACTGCTAAGCCACAAAGGCAAGCAGCAAGGTTGGCTACTGTAAAACAGTAAATAAGGCGCTATTGAGCTGCTATTGTTTTACTGCAAACGCTTGAAATATAAATTTTCAGCATCATATACACTCTATTAACTGTATGAAAATCGCGCAAAATATACTGGTATATACTTTGCTTTTTTATTCTTCTTCAAAGAGAGGTTACATTTACCAATTAAGTACCATTTAAGGATATTCATTTAACTTAGGGGCACATAATGAACAATAGTTTTGACACCCAAAAACAACTCACTATCAATGGTGAGCAGTTTCATATCCATTCACTGCAAGGTTTAGGCGATAAAGCCAAGCGACTGCCGTTCTCGCTCAAGATCCTACTCGAAAATTTACTACGCAATGAAGACGGCGTAAATATTAAAAAACAAGATATTGAGGCGCTGCTAAACTGGGATCCACAAGCCAAGCCCAGTGCTGAGGTAGCATTTACACCCGCTCGCGTAGTTATGCAAGATTTTACTGGCGTACCAGCAATCGTCGATTTGGCTGCCATGCGTGATGCTATGGAAAGACTTGGCGGCGATCCTGCGAAAATAAATCCACTATCTCCCGCTGAACTCGTTATCGACCACTCAGTGCAAGTAGACGGTTATGGTGAAGATGGCTCATTTGATTTAAATGCCAAGCTTGAGTACGAACGCAATAAAGAACGTTATGAGTTTTTACGCTGGGGCCAAACTGCCTTTGATAACTTAAAAGTTGTGCCACCAGCAACGGGGATTGTTCACCAAGTGAATTTAGAATACCTTGCCCGTGTTGTCTTTAATGAACAGCGCAATGGGCAAAAATTTGCTTACCCTGACACCTTAGTCGGTACTGATTCACATACCACTATGATCAACGGCTTAGGCGTGCTTGGCTGGGGTGTAGGCGGCATTGAAGCAGAAGCTGCAATGCTAGGCCAGCCAATTAGCTTACTGATCCCGCAAGTGGTGGGCATGAAGCTCAATGGCCGTTTACCTGAGGGCACCACAGCGACTGATTTAGTACTGACCGTTACTGAAATACTGCGTAAGCATGGCGTTGTCGGTAAATTTGTAGAGTTTTATGGCGATGGTCTTGCCGATCTACCATTAGCAGATCGTGCAACCATAGCAAATATGGCTCCTGAATATGGCGCGACCTGCGGTATTTTCCCTATCGATGATGAAACGATTAACTACCTTCGTTTAACCAACCGCGATGCAACCCAGCTCAAACTGATAGCAGACTACGCGAAACACCAAGGTCTATGGCGTAACGATGGTGATGAAGCAAATTACACCGACAAGCTCGAATTAAATCTAAATGATGTAGTGCCAAGCCTTGCCGGTCCGAAACGCCCACAAGACAGAATAGCACTGGATCAAGCTGGCGAAATTATTGCCAATCATTTAAAAACTTTTCAAGATGAACGCATAGCAACTCGTGATAAAAGCGATGAACAACAAGCTCGTATTGAAAGTGAAGGCCCTACTACCAATCCTGATGAGCCAACCGATGAAGCGCAATTTATGGGCGCAGCAAAGGTTAACTTTAAAGGCCAAAAGTTTGAGTTAAAAGATGGCGCTTGTGTAATTGCTGCCATTACTAGCTGTACCAACACTTCTAACCCAAGTGTGATTTTAGCCGCAGGTTTAGTTGCGCAAAAGGCTCGCCAGTTAGGAATTAACGTAAAACCTTGGGTAAAAACATCACTCGCACCTGGCTCACAAGTGGTCACTGACTACTTAGAAAAAGCAGGTCTAATGGATGATTTAGATGCCCTTGGTTTTAACTTAGTTGGTTATGGTTGTACCACCTGCATTGGTAATTCAGGTCCACTCGCCGATGAAATCTCTGACGCGATTCAAAAACATAAACTGGTGGTAAGTTCTATATTATCAGGTAACCGAAACTTTGAAGGACGTATTCACCAAGATGTGAAAATGAACTTTTTAGCTTCACCACCGTTGGTTGTTGCTTACGCAATTGCTGGGCGCACTGATATCGATGTATACAACGAGCCTCTAGCGCAAGATGCTAATGGTAATGATATTTACCTGAAAAACATCTGGCCTTCAGTAAGTGAAGTAAATGAACTCGTGAAAAAAACCGTCACCAAAGAAATGTTTGCCTCAAGCTACGGCAATGTTTACAAAGGTGATGATCGCTGGCAACAGATCAAAATTCCTGATGGTAAACTTTATGACTGGAATGATGCCTCAACGTATATTAAAAAAGCGCCGTTTTTTGATGGTATGACGACAGAACCACCAGGCATCCCTACTATTTCGGGCGCTCGCTGTTTAGCAAAACTTGGCGATTCCGTCACCACGGACCATATCTCCCCTGCAGGTGCAATAAAAGCAAGCGCGCCTGCTGGCGAATACTTACAAGAAAATGGCGTAGATAAATCGCAGTTTAACTCATACGGTTCTCGCCGTGGTAATCATGAAGTAATGATGCGTGGTACATTTGCCAATGTACGCTTAAAAAACTTGCTTGCGCCAGGCACAGAAGGCGGTGTAACGCGCACTCAACCTGATGATGAGCTTGCCAGTATTTACGATGCAGCAATGGCGTATCAACAGCAAGGCGTGCCATTAGTTGTGCTAGCGGGGGCAGAATATGGTACTGGTTCATCGCGTGATTGGGCTGCAAAAGGTTCGTTATTATTAGGTATTAAAGCGGTTATTGCGCAAAGTTACGAACGTATTCATCGCTCAAACCTAATTGGCATGGGCGTGCTACCACTGCAATTTAAAGCAGGTGAGAGCCATGAATCACTGGGGTTAACAGGTCAAGAGCAGTTCGATATCGAAGGTCTCTACGATAAAACCAAAGATGTTAGTGTCGTTGCCACTAATAGCGAAGGCAAAAAACTAAGCTTTAGTGCCGATGTCCGTATTGATACTCCCAAAGAGTGGGATTACTACAAACATGGCGGTATTTTACAATATGTACTGCGTAATATGTTAACTAGTTAATCAATCCATAATTTTAGGGCTTTGCAAAGTCAATTTGCTTAGCCCTTAACTTTTTGATGTAAAACAAGTCAACTTGCTCATTATTAACTACACTTAATACAGCTAATTACCAACTAACTGGTGTATTGTATGACTGAACAAAAACTCATAAGAATACTTAAGATATTTATAATCCTCGGTATATCGCTGATTTTAGCAGGGCATTACTTATTAGTATCGGATTTGTTAGCCGAACAAAATAGTATTCATGGCATTATGATCGGTGCGACTTTTATTGCAGTTGGCATTTTATTTTCATTACCGACTAAAATTTATCTCACCATTGTACTGATGAATATAGAAGCGGAGCACAACAAACGCGCACAATCACATACTTAATTACTGTGTAGCATCTAGCGCCTTAGAGCGCTGCTCTAATGTGCTCTTTACTTGCTCTGCATCTTCAAACAGTTTTTTTATCAACACAGGATCATAAACTGACGTTGGCGTAAACCCGATACTAGGAGCTTTAGCACTGCCTTTTAAAATAGCGGTATCCTCGGCTGCAACAACTGTTATATCGTTAGGGTCGAGAACCATTTCCCTGCTTTTTCCGTCAGGGTCAGGGGTATCTGAATAATGCCATTGACCCTGTTCATCTTGCCACCTGTAAATTATCATAGCCTGCGGCGAAGTATCTGAGGCAATAGATCCTACAATGTTTTGACTGGTCTCACTAAACAATTTGGCAGCTCTGGCAAAGGTGTTACTTGATAATGCAACCACTTGCTCTGTTAGCTGATTTGATTTACTACTAATACCATCACTGGTTAACCACGCTTGGCCGTCGGGTCGCTGCAAGTAAAATAATGCCGCAACACTGATCAGCAATACCATAATAGCAAGGTAAGCAAAATACTTCATTTTCAATCCTTTGAGTTACACTATTCTGTTATTATCATTGATAGCGAGCTATAATTTTAACTAAGCCGCCATCATCTTTTAAACTTTGTAAAAAATCATTAAATTCTTTCGCGTACTTTTTACCCCTCGCATTATAAGAAAATTGCAATTGCAGCTGCGCTTCACCGACATTCACATCACTTATGGATAAAGCAGCAAGCTCAGGGTACTTTTGTATATACCAGCTTACGACAGAGCGTGACATTACAGTAAAACGTTTACTGGCATCAACGTCTTTGTACAAACTTTGCAATATTTCTAAGTCAGAATAAAAATTTTCGCGGTGCAGAACCTTATTAGTTACTGATTGCTCATATTTTGGATAAACATAGCCAAATCGTCCGAGTAACACACCGCCCTTTAAACTAGCTAAATCTTTAAAATCAATTAACTCAGTCCCACGAGTCACAACGAGTACATCTTCAATCATTACTATCCCTTGGCTCCAATAATAAGATCCATCACCTAAAAACCAAGCCTCAGACTCCATCCGTACATCAACATCACCGCGTTGCAGCATTTTTGCTGAACGCATTTCTGGCACAAAAATGTAGTCTACTTGCACCCCTGAATACTTTGAAAATGCTGTAATAATATCATGTAAAATGCCTTTTTTTTCTGAGCTGACAAAGTGAAAGGGGGGGTAGTCCTTATCAGGTAAAGCAACCCGAAGATTTTCGGCAAAAAGATTACTGGAAAATATTAAAAACAAAATTATGTAATACAGTTTCATAAAATAGCTACATATCTATAACGCCTGACTGTAACTGTATTGTAGTCAAAAAAATAAAGCGCAGCTAGGCTGCGCTTTAAGAATATTCAGATTGGTATTTAGGGTTAGATACCATCACCATCAATGTGTAGGCCACATTCACGGTTTAGGCCAAAAAAACGAGTTTCTTCTTCAGTCATACCAGGCTCTAATTTACGCGTGGTATGCACATCACCCATCGACACATACCCTTCTTCCCATAACGGATGATATGGTAAATCGTGCTTAGTTAAATACTGATAAACATCACGGTTTGACCATTCGATAATTGGATAAACCTTTACCGTGTCACGACTAATTTCAATAACTTGCTTATCGGCACGGGTTGATGATTGGTCACGGCGCAAGCCACTAAACCAAGTACCTGCATTTATCTCTTTTAATGCGCGAGTCATGGGCTCAACTTTATTAAGCTGGTTATATTGTTTAATACCCGCTTCGCCTAGCTCCCATAACTTACCAAACTTGGCTTCTTGCCAAGCAGGGCTTAATTGCGACTTATACACTTTTAAATTGAGTGATAACCGCTCGGTCATTTGCTCAATAAACTGATAAGTCTCTGGAAATAAATAACCGGTATCAGTTAGCACCACTGGAATATCCGCTTTTTGTGACGTTACTAAATGCAACATTACCGCGGCTTGAATACCAAAGCTTGATGATAAAAACTGCGTGTCAGGTAAATTTTCCAGCGCCCAAATAACTCGCTGTTCAGCATTCATATCTTTTAAGATGCCGTTAGCATCAGTAAGCAGTGTTACTTGGCTTTCTTTATCAAGCTGTAAAATGTTTTTAAATTCACTCATAGTAAATTCCAAACCTTAGCAAGTACGAACACTTGCTTTAAATTATGCGTGGAAATCGGTTACTGAGACTTTAACTTCAGCAACAATGCCTTTGCGGATCACAAAATCACCAAAGCATTCACCGTCGTTACGCTCACTTGCCCATTGACCTATTAATTTATCAAATGCCTCTAAATACACGTCTTCACCAACATTCTCTAAATACAACTTAGGAATACGAGTACCTTCAAGGTTGCCACCTAAGTAGACGTTATATTTACCAGGTCCTTTACCCACCAACCCTGCTTCAGCTAACATTGCACGACCACAGCCATTCGGGCAACCTACAACACGCATAATAATACTGTCATCAGGAATACCGTGCTTAGCAAGCAGCGCTTCGGTTTTTTCAATTAAGCTTGGTAAATAACGCTCGGCTTCCGCCATCGCTAAAGGGCAAGTAGGCAGTGAAACACAGGCCATTGAGTTTTTTCGCTGCTCTGAATCTTTGTTATCAATCAACCCGTGGTTTCGGGCTATTTCTTCAATTACTGCTTTTTGATCGGCCGGTACACCGGCAATAATTAAGTTTTGGTTTGCCGTCATACGGAAATCACCGTGGTGAATTTCAGCAATTTTACGACAACCTGTCTTTAGTGGTTTACCCGGAAAATCTAAAATACGGCCACTTTGGATAAATAAGGTTAAGTGATGCTTGCCATCAATACCTTCAACCCAACCAATGCGATCGCCACGATGAGTAAACTCATAAGGGCGGCTTGGTGCAAATTTAACTCCTGCACGCTGCTCTACTTCCGCTTTGAATACATCAGTACCTACACGATCTAAGGTATATTTAGTTTTTGCATTTTTACGGTTTGAGCGATTACCCCAGTCGCGCTGTACAGACACCACATGTTCAGCAATTGTTAACGTATCTTCGAGAGAGATAAAACCAAAGTCATCGGCTTTGCGTGGATACGTTGCAGTATCGCCGTGAGTCATAGCAAGACCACCACCTACTAGCACGTTAAAACCAACTAATTTACCGTTATCAGCAATCGCGACAAAGTTTAAGTCGTTTGCATGTACATCCACTTCGTTGTTCGGTGGAATAGTTACTGTGGTTTTAAACTTACGTGGTAAGTAAGTTGAACCTAAGATTGGCTCTTCTGTGGTTTCGCTTTTTTCGCCGTTTAGCCAAATTTCAGCATACGCTTTAGTTTTTGGTAACAAGTGCTCAGAAATTTTCGCAGCCCAATCGTACGCTTCTTGATGTAACTCAGATTCAACCGGGTTTGTGGTGCACAATACGTTACGGTTAACGTCTCCTGCTGTCGCAATTGAGTCGATACCCACGCTATCAAGCATTTGGTGCATACCTTTAATATTTGGCTTTAATACACCGTGAAACTGAAATGTTTGCCGGGTGGTTAAACGAATACTGCCGTAGCTGGTTTTTTCATCAGCAAATTTATCAATCGCTAACCATTGCTCGGGCTTGATGATACCACCAGGCATACGTGCACGTAACATGACGTTGTGTAATGGCTCAAGCTTTTGCTTACCACGCTCACCACGAATATCACGGTCATCTTGTTGGTACATACCGTGAAAACGAATTAGCTGAAAGTTATCTGCGGTGAAGCCACCGGTGATCTCATCTTTTAAATCTTGTTCAATAGTGCCACGTAAAAAGTTACTTTCTCTTTTCAAACGCTCGTTATCAGAAAGCTTTACGTTGTTATCTTGTTCGCTCATATTTAATCCTAAATTTGTTACAGTGACGGCTGTTGTAAAGTATGCAACGTGTATTTAGTACACGTCTTTCTGATAGCGATTTGCGCTACGTAAATCTTTTAAATACTGCTCAGCGTCTTCATCATTTTTACCGCTATTATCTTTGATGATATCCACTAATGCTTGATGAACATCTTTCGCCATACGATTTGCGTCACCACAAATATAAAAATGCGCGCCAGCTTCTAGCCATGCAAATACGCCTTTACTGTTTTGACGTAACTTATCTTGTACATAGATTTTTTCAGCCTGATCACGACTAAACGCCACATCAACTTTACTTAGTAAGCCTGATTTTAAATAACCCTGAATTTCAACTTGATATAAGAAGTCTTGAGTAAAATGTGGGTTACCAAAGAACAACCAGTTTTTGCCTGACGCGCCGCGTGCATCACGCTCTTGTAGGAAAGCACGGAACGGCGCAATACCTGTACCAGGGCCGACCATGATCACTGGCGTTTCGTCGTTCGCAGGTAAACGAAAGTTATCATTATGCTCGCTGAATACTTTTACTTTACAGCCCTCTTCAGCGCGGCGCGCTAAGTAACCAGAACAGCCACCTAAATGCTCACTACCAAACGCTTCAAATTCAACAAGCCCAATCGTTAAATGCACTTCGTCTTCAACTTCGGTTTGGCTCGATGCAATTGAATATAAACGCGCTTGTAGCTTACGCAGGCAATCAACAAGGGTTTGTGCTTCGACTTTAGCTGGGTTTTGGCGGATCACATCAAATATCTGACGAGGCTCAATGTATTCACGCATTGCTGCTTTATCTTCTACTAACTTTAGTAACTCAGGTACGCCCGTTGCGATTGCGTACTTTTCAACAAAACCTGGGTATGACTGAGTTAGCTCTAATTTTTCGATTAATGCATCACGAATGCTTAATTCGGCGTCACCTAATTTAACGGTAGCTGTAGCATCAATTTGCGTAAGCTCAAGCACTTCATCAACCAATGCTTCATCATTTAAAAAGTACACACCTAGCGAATCACCCGGCGTATAGGTAATACCTGAGCCTTCCAATGAAATTTCAACGTGACGCACGTCTTTGCTTGAATCACGACCAGTAATCTTTTGCACTAAGCTCAGCTCTGCTGCAAATGGGTTTTGCTTAGTATATTGGCTTGCAGCTGTCACTGGTGCGCCAAACGCGACTACTTGACCACCTGTTGCGCCTTGCTGCGCTTTTAAATCAGGTTCAAAATTATCTAATGCGCCCGTGATCCAGGTAGCCGCTTCATCATCGTAATCAACGTCTAAATCTGCACGCTGATATACAGTTTCAGCACCTAATTTATTTAAACGTTGTTCAAAATCTTTTGCTGTTTGGCAGAAGAATTCGTAGCTTGAATCACCTAACCCAATCACCGCAATTTTAACCCCATTAAGCTTAGGGGCTTTTTTAGTCGCTAAAAACTCATGTAAGGTTTCTGCATCTTCCGGCGGCTCACCTTCACCGTAAGTTGAAACAACCACTGTTAGGAACTTTTCTTTTTTCAGAGCCGTTGGTTTGTAATCAGCCATGCTAACAAGTTTAACAGCCAAACCTCGTGATTCAGCCTGCTCTTTTAGTTTCGTTGCTACGCCTTTGGCATTGCCTGTTTGCGAACCATATAAAATGGTCAATGCAGCGGCTTCTCCAGTGCTTGGGGCACCCGTCGTAATACCTGAGAAGGTTGCCGTATTAGCATTTGCCGCAAGATAACCACTTACCCAAGCCTGTTGAATTGGATTCAGCTCAGCGACTAAACCTTGCAACTTCTGTACTTGCTCTTGCGATAGCGGGCTTGCCGCTGCGTTGAGTTGACCTAACAACATGAATTAATTCCCCGTAACCCTTAAAGCTATCTACAAAATACTCATTAATTGCAGTGATCACTTTGCCTAAAATTTGCCTCAACTCTATGGCTACAATCTAGCCTTAGAGGATTCTTTGAGTGTGAAGAATAACGGGGTATGGGCGAATAAAAAAAGAATAGAATCTGCTTTGTTATTCCATTTAGTTATTAATTTATAAATTAACCAGTAAAAACAGATTAAAAGCTAAAAATACTAACTATCAGCTAACACAGCACAATAAACAGCGCTCGAAATTACTATTTAATCATGCCTGTTCCTGGTCTATTCAACCAGGGCGCGAGCACACTTTGTTAACGATGTTAACCGAACAACAATTCCTCTCTAAAAGCATCGTCATAACACGCTCTTACACACTTGCTTCTTATTGAACTATTGCTTTTCGTATGTTGTTTTACCA
>NZ_JABBMT010000091.1 GCF_012927645.1 Pseudoalteromonas arctica
ATCTCTGACTAAAGAAATTGCATCAAGTTTAAATTCTTTGGTATATTTTTTACGTTTTGTCATTTCTGTTCTCCAGTTAAGCTTATTATGTCTTAACTGGGGTAGTCGAATCCATTAAACCATGTCAGAGCAATATTAAATAAATGACTTTCCCATTGTTCATATGTCCAATTCTCTTTCGCATAATTAATACGTTCGTATGCTATGAATCTAAGCTCATGAAATACGATACAGTTTCGCGACTCAGCGACTAAAGACCAATCAAAGTCATATCGGCGTTTTTTTGTCACCTTTGTTAAATAATTATTTAATTCATTTAGACTGTATTCATGTGCATGAAGGAAAGATGTATTCCAACTCGAATTTAAAGGATTTTTACTCAAAGGGCCGTAATAGTCTGCATCAGCGCCTAATTGCAATGTCATCCCCTTTTTTACATCATCTAAAAACCTGACTGGTTTTTCACGCGATGCATTTGATGAAGGTACAAATTGAACTGCATAAAATAAATGCGCGCCACCAACTACTTTAGAGCTATCAGCTCGGTCTAAGCCACTTACAATTATATTCGGTGGCGGTAATAACTTATCTTCCCAGCTAAAAGTGTTTTCATCATCAATGTCAAAAACCAACCAAAACACAATGTTTTTAGGGTTTATCTGAACATATTTATGAGTTTTTAACGCTAAATCACCATACCGATAACGTGCTTCATGTTTTATATCTGCACTCATACCTTAGTTATTAAGGAACGTTGATCGCGTAACTTCCTATTTTAAAACGGCAAATGTCACTTTCTTTTTCAATGGATTGACGCTTACAATTTACCGCTAGTAGCTTTAGTACACGGTGTATCTTGTGGCTGCACCGT
>NZ_JABBMT010000066.1 GCF_012927645.1 Pseudoalteromonas arctica
TCTTCGATAATACTGCGCCATTGTTCAAGGCTGCGTGTTTTTCTCATGGCTATCTCCTCATTGAAATTCAGAAATAGCTTAATCGGTTTGACGAGTTACTGGCAGGTGCACTTTGCTAGACGCTTACCATTTACTTTTTGGACACTCAGTATCAAAAAAAAAGAAAGATAAGCCTAGCAGGATTTTTAATTGGATAAAAATAATTCCTAGTTCATTAAAAAAGCTGTTCGTATATCCTTTTTTTGCACTTATAGGATTGATCATCTATATGGTATTTGTATCCACCTTGCTGTGGGTTATTTGGGGGGTTTTATCAGTTTTCTTTTCGGCTGGTCAGTCTTATGGCGCTAAGTTAATAGGGGATGGTGTTTGTAGGCCTTTTGATGAAGTAAAAAAAGGTGAATATAGTAAGGTACCTGGATGTACTGTTTATATTGATGCTTATGGTAATTACCTACAAGGGAGGATCGTTTATACGGGTAAGAAAGAGTTTGTTTTTGTTACTAATACTGAAAGTATTGTTTTTGATGAAAAAGGAAAACATTTGGCTTGTTCACCAAGGTATGACTTAGATAAGAGTGCTGATAAGCAACTTAAGCATCATTGTAGTGCGCCATTAGCTATCCTAAACAAGTCTGATAAATAATTATATTTCAATTATTAGAGTCGGCTGCCTTAAGAGTTAGACTCTAAAATAACCAATGCTAATTTATCTTCGATACAATATAGATACGCAGTAGGCACTTCTAAAATATCAGCAAGTGCTTTTATTGTTTTAAAGTCTGGTGCGTGTACGCCTTTTTCGTATTGGTTCATTCTTGCCGATGCCGCAAACTCATCCATGCCAGCTAAAATCCCTAACTGTTTTTGTGATAGCCCTTTGGCTTTTCTTGCCTCTTTTAAGCGCTTTGGAAATGGTGATTCGTCATTAGTTTTCATTATTTATTATTCTTAACTTGAAAACTAAGAGTTTCTTAGCTTTAATTGAATCTAGATACTAAGGAATACTTAGTTTTATGCTTGTGTTGCAAATTGAGTTAAGAGGAATGAATATGCTTGAAACATTTGTGTGTGTATTAGTCGGGGCGATTTACTTGCTGGTAAGTATATTTACAAGCGATGAGCAGTCGTCGAAAGAAAACGAGCAACTAGATCAATTGAATGATGGTATGGGGAATGTTATCGCTGATGGTGAGTTTATGTCCCGTGAAGAGGCAGAGGATGCGCAATCACGTGGTGAACTTTACGACACCTATTACTAATCACATAAAGAATAGGACAGTTATCAAAATTAGGCATGCCTAATTTTAAGGAGCAATGTAATGCTACTTTTAGAGCTATACAAAAAAGTTGAGCTAAGGCCATTTATACCTGTAGTAGCTGAGTTTCAAAGCCGCTTAGCTGGTATCGAATCGGAATGTGAGCCTTTAGGGTTATCATTAGAGAAAGAGATGCAATCAGAGCAGGAAATATTTTTTGCTTTGGTTTCTCAAAAAGCGTTGGCTTTCGATGTAACAAATGAAATTGGTGAGGTTTGGGATATTAGACTAGAGCCTTTCAGTCATTTCAAATCTCGAAGCAAAAAAATCACATTTCCTTTCATGGGGTGTAATGAGCAGAAGCAACAAAATATTAGT
Source organism: Pseudoalteromonas arctica (assembly GCF_012927645.1). Lineage (GTDB taxonomy): Bacteria > Pseudomonadota > Gammaproteobacteria > Enterobacterales > Alteromonadaceae > Pseudoalteromonas > Pseudoalteromonas arctica_A. The sequence goes on from NZ_JABBMT010000066.1 coordinate 1,638, forward strand.
GAGTGGATTATTGCTTTGTGTAATTGGGAAGGATCTTTTCTATACTCAAGTGCAAAGCATTAGCAGAGATTGCAGTTATGACAATACACGAATGGTTTCAAATGTGGATTTTAATGGTGTTAGCGATTCGCGCTACTCGACGCTACGACAAGCTGAAAAATGATCTCTTCACAGCAATTAAAGAAGGCAGAATTTAAACATGGCTCCTGTACTCGCTGGTTGCGCTTTGATTCTAAGTCTTGTGATCTTCTTCGCTGTTTTGTTTTATCTTAAATGTAAATGATATTGCATAGAGCTTCTCCAAAAGCCTACTTAAAAAGCTTATCAAGCAAATTTTTTTGTAGGTGTTTTTATTAGCCAATCCCCATTTTAAAAAATAATAACTATAAAAATCAAATGGTTAATTTTTATAGTTACTAAGTTGTGTTGCTTTTCCCCTAAAACATTAAAAACCCCCCGAAAGTTCCCCTAGCTTTTAAAGGACAACTGTTGGAACACTAAATTACCATTGTTGCTCAACTAATTAATAATGTGTTGAGCTAATAATTGAGCTCAACACTTACGCTTTGAGGTCAATAATAATGGAAAAGGTATTTTATCGTTCGGAAGAAGTAGCCGACTTACTTTTTATCAGCAAACAAGCTCTTTTTAATCAAATCTCTAAGAACAAACAAGGCTGTGGTAATTACCCATTACCACCTCATATTAAAATTGGCGCTCGATTACTTTTCCCTGTTGAAGACTTTCACAACTGGTTAGCTTCTCAACCAAGAAACAAGTAACGCAAGCTATGGCGTATTTCGAGTGCAAAATGACTCATGTCAATTTGAAATCAGATATGTTTTCAATGGTGTGGCCTGTGTTTGCATTAGATGGGAAGTCTAAAAGTGTTTTGGATTTTTCATATAAAGGTGTATCGATAAAAATTGTTCCGAGTGTCCTAGGTCGAGCAACCATAAAAGATAAAGAAGTGCTCATTTATTGCATGAGCCATATCATGGCTGCAAAAAATGCTAAGTTAGAGCTTAGTAACACGGTTCGCTTCAACACCTATGATCTCCTAAAGGCTACAGGGAGAGGAACATCAGGAAAAGAGTACAAACTTGTTGAAAAGGCTTTATATCGACTCGCAGGAACTTTAATCACTACTGATTATAAGTTTAATGGCCGAAGATTTTTGGAAAGTATGGGCCTCATCGAAGGCTTTAAGTTAATCGAAGGTAGTGGTTTAAGTCGCTGGCAAGTAACATTGCCCGATTGGCTTATTGAGTCGATTGATGACAATGATGTCTTAACATTACATGAAGATTACTTTCAATTATCCAAACCATTTGATCGCAGACTTTATGAAGTCTGCCGGAAGCGCTGTGGTAGACCTTCTAAGCAAGTTATCAAGTTAGATAATTTACGAGAAAGAATTGGTATTAGATCGTCATTGGCAGATTTAAAAAAACGGCTTAAAAAAATAGAAAAAATACTCGATTACCTATTGAAGGTTGAAGGCGACAGCTTATTTATTTTTCGTGATACTGAAAGTGGAAGGATGGAACTCGCGAAACTTAACTCCGAACTTTTTATGAAAAGGATAAACAGAGGTTAGTGTCGTACTTTTGATCTTGAATAGTATCGTACTTTTGATGAAAGCTGTCGTACCTTTAACTTTTTTGATTCGTACTTTTGATTTTTTATATCCTCTGTAGCCCATGTACTAGCTGTATATTCAATGTTCTAAACAGGGAAAAGCACTAAACGTATGTAAGCGTCTAGCAAAGTGCACCTGCCAGTAATTCGTCAAACCGATTAAGCTATTTCTGAATTTCAATTAGGAGATAGCCATGAGAAAAACACGTAGCCTTGAACAATGGCGTAACATTATCGAAG
>NZ_JABBMT010000067.1 GCF_012927645.1 Pseudoalteromonas arctica
AATTATCACCGCCTTCTGCAACTTTTGCTAAATCTTCCATTTTCTTATTTGAAGTAGATTGACAACCAGAAATGGCTAATACCAATGCTATGACGATTACTCTGAAATCCATTTGTACCCCTAACGCCTCACTAAGAGGCAAAAAATAGTGGGCTAAAATTAGCGACGAAGGAGCAAAAAGCCAACTGTTTTTTGTCCTTTTGAGTGACTTGTTAGCATTTATATTGCACTCCACTCTCAGATACCGTTAATACATTTTGATTAACTAATTGATTTAAGTAATTTTGAATTGCCACCTCATTACCTTTAGCTTTCATATGGGAAGCTATATGGTTTCTTAAACTGACAACTTTTTGAGGGCGTTTTTCTTTAGGTTTAGATTTTAAGCTATGAATTAACTTGGATATTTCACCTGACGCATTTACCATTTTAACTTGTTTACAGGAACGACCATTGCCTTTGATATGCGCAATTAACGGTGTAAAACCATTATCATTGGTGATGACTTCAAAGCTTACATTAGATGCGGCTTCTTGAGTATATTTACCAAGATAATAAGATAGATGAAAGTCCAAATTGTTAGCTTGTGTTGCTTTAATTTGAATTAAAACTAAGTTGATCGGAGATTCATACTTTTTATCGCCAAAATCTATTTTAGGTTGTTTAGCACCTACAAAAACAATAACTTTCTCGTAAACGGATAAATCCAACTTACTCAAACAGCCAATGTTTTCGTAGTCTATAAATGCCCACTTCATGTGATAAACCTCCATAAATGCTAACGCCCATTTAAGGGGCTGATAATTGTTTGCTAAAATGTGTAGCGAAGCGAAACCGAGCAAACTGTTAGCAGTCCCGCTTTAAATTCTTGTTATGTTTTCAATACGTTGCAACTTCGCTCAACCACCAATTTAATTTATCGTCCAATTCAATGGTTTCAGCAACTACGGTAGACAACTGGATTACTTGCTTTTCAGTTTTGAAATCCAAAGCTTCCAATTCCAATTCACCTGATTCCCAAAGCGTTGCTCTAGCAACTAACTTTTCAGTATCAAGATCTATGTATCGTGACTTTTTGGAATCACCAAAGACATCAGATATAGATACTTTAAATTCTTCACTCTCAATAATCTTAGTTTTGGATGTTATCCAATTTTCTAGGTAACTCAATAGTTCATTCATATCGCGAAAACATAACGCCGCGTTAAGTGGTGAGCAACGCAGACCACCTTACCTAAACCATTGCGCCGTAAACACTAAAGCTAAATCAAACCGAAAATGCCGAGCGTTGGGAATCCGTCTTAAACGCTTTGTTAGCTGAATTCTAACTACTTCAGTAATGGAGTTAATTTTTCTTTAGCCTCTTGATGTGCACGTATTATATGACGTTTTAAATAGATGCTTTTTGAGCCAAAGAAAAAACATACATCGTCATCGTACTTTGAGGATTGCTCGAAATCATCCATTTTCATTAAGGTACACTTACCAAATGCAACATTAAATGAGGACTTTATGTTGTTTTTCTCTATATAGTGGTTATCTGAGTCTGGGTGGCACAGTGCATCACGAACATATTTGATTAAGTCGCTAACATCTTTAATTTTACCCTCAATAAGCACGTCGTCTTTAAAGTCGATACGATCAGAAAACTTTTCCGTTTTATACATTAGATCTCGTAAAGAAATTAACATTTCAATAAATGCTGCTCGCATCAAAACATGACTGGAATTGTTGGGATGAAAAATCCCGCATGATAGAAGTTCATCAATACGCTCTAGCGAACTCTCTATCTCACTTTTACTAAAAAAGTCCATATTATTCTCCATAAATTCACTATTCAGCTAACGCCGCGTTAAGGGGTGAACAACGCTATACCACCCGACTTAAGCCATTGTGCCATAAACACAAAAGCTGAACTTTAAACCAAAACTGCCAAGCGTTGAGAATCCCTCTTAAACGCTTTGTTATGTGAATTCCCGATTGAAGCGCCTAACTTTTGTACGCATATTTTTCATAGGTGATGATGTATTGAACTGAATCATGCGCCCTAGAGTCCATTGCTCATACCACGCTACACCATACAACTCATGATCACTTAAACTTGAAATGAGTAGAAGTATCTCGTTAATCGTAAACTCTAGTTCAGCAAGCAGATCACTGTATTTCCAGGCACGATATTCCTCGTGGAAACTTTCGGCTAGCAACCCAAGTTGGTTCCATTTATAGCCAGTTTCAGGAAAATCCACATGCTGATTTTGAGATTTTAAACGGTGCCATTTTAGAACGAGTTTCCCCCAACCAATCAAGTAAGCGACTGTATCACTAACGCTAATAAATGTACCTTTAACGTTCCCCTCTACGCCGACTTTTCGGGCTTTACTTTCAGGGGTTGAGCGATAGTCGATCATTAGTTTGGGAAATATTGAGTTTATTGCTAACTCCAATTCATCCTTATTTTTTGGTACAGAAGACAATTTCGACCTCCATTCACATAACAGCTTATTGAACACCACTTTGGGGGATTATAACACCCCAAAACGGCGTATATTACATAGCTCCATAATTCCACTAAACAACCCCAATGTAAACAGGAAATTACGTATGTTATAAAATTACCGTGGTTAAAATACACCAAAACAACTTTTAATAATGTTATTGGACAAAACACAAACAACTGTCTATATATACAGTACAGTTTTAAAGTTGAATATTATTTATGAAATCTCTTTTTCTAAACATGATTCAAGATCATATGTATAGCAAGCGTTATGCTAAGAGTACCATTGAGGCTTATCTTTTTTGGATAACTGCCTATATTCGCTTTAATAAACTTTAACGCTGGCCTGCTCTAGGTTTCCCTAGTACCTAGCGTCTAAAACCTAATGAGGGCACTTTTTTAAAAATCTCTCTTGCCGTTAAACTTTTAATCATCGTTACCAACTTTGTAATGCTGTAGGTTGGAACTGACTGAACTAAAAAATGAATATGATCTTCATCCGTCCCAATTTCCAAAAATTTGATTTCGTAACGTTTTTCTATTTCGACACAAATTTCTGTGATTGCTCTATCAACTCCCGCATCAAGAACTGCTCTTCTATATTTTGCGGGGAAAACTAAGTGATAAAGTAAAACTGTCACATTGTGGCTTTTATGTATAAATTCGCTCATTACTCAATACTACGCCGCAAGCGGCGGGGAATAAACCCGCAGAGATTTAATTTTGAGATTTTAACTTAGATGAAAAATTCTGAGGTAACTATAGAGATGCAGGTAAATTGATTTTAGACGCTTTTTAGTAAAGCTATATTACTAATAAATAGTAAGTACCCAAGAGATTAGACTCTTGTTAACGTCGTGCATAGAGAGTGTGGTGTCACACTGCTTTATGCATTACTTAAACTAAGTGGCGTCCCCAAGGGGATTCGAACCCCTGTTACCGCCGTGAAAGGGCGGTGTCCTAGGCCTCTAGACGATGGGGACGCAGAAATTGCTTTGC
>NZ_JABBMT010000068.1 GCF_012927645.1 Pseudoalteromonas arctica
CTCGGGTGTAGGGAAAATCTGGAATGTTGGACAATTTAAGCTCAATAAGAATGAGTGAATTTACCAGTATTAGATCACAAATAGCATTAAATTAAAATAGATCATCAATTAAATGTGTTTGGTATTATTAGTTTTCATATGTCACATCACCGTGATTTCAAAAATTACTACCTTGGGTATGTCTCACTTATGTACAAAAGTGAATTTCCTAACTTGCTCAGTTACACACGATTTTTAGCCGTTATGCCGAGGGTACTTGTGCCGATGTGCGCTTATTCCACTTCACTTAAAGGTAAACCCACAGGCGTTGAATTCATTGACTCCACATGTATTAAGGTGTGCCATAATATTCGTATTCCCAGACACAAAACCTTTGATGGGATAGCCCAACGAGGAAAGGAACGATGGGATGGTTTTATGGCTTCAAGCTGCATTTAATTGTTAATCATCATGGCGAAATTGTTGCTGCAAAAGTGACAACAGGGAATGTACATGATACTCAACCAGTGCATTAGTTATCGCTTAAGCAGAACTGAGGTTAATTATAATAGCGAAGCTATAAATTTTGTAAAAGGAGTAATATTTTGCTCTACACTTGCCGTTTCTAAAGCTTCCATATAATCACTTCTTCGCTCAACTGGCACAACAATCCATGAGTAACCACCTGCCGCCATCATTAAGTTCATGATGAATCGTCCTATTCGACCATTACCGTCAAAATAAGGGTGAATATAAACAAAAATAAAATGCCCTAATACCACTCGAACGGCAGGGTTTTCTTCTTCTATTAACAAATCGAAAAGTGCAGGCATCATATCCCTAACTGCCACTTTGGTTGGGGGAGTATGTTTAGATTTTCTAATATAAACAGGACCAGTTCGATAACCGGCTAAATCAGATTGCTTGATAATGCCAGCTGCAACACTCGGCTCGAATAAAGCTAAATACCAGTCAGCATGAGTTGTTTCGAATACTTCACCAGCATTTTCACCATTAAGTACACGTTCAACAGCTAGCTTTACTTGTTGAAAGGCATCCCAATAACCTTTTGCCGCCATTGCATCTAAATGCTTTCTACTGTCATCAGATTGTTCAGGGTTCCAGTTACCTGAACGTACATGTTCAATCAATTCATGCGTAACACGGTAGCCTTCAATGGATAGTGAGTGATAAGCATCGGTAACAAACTTGTCTTCTACTTCAGCCAAGTAGTCCTGAACATTTATTTTAGCGATAGGCACATCAGGAAAATGGGCTATCACATCTTCTCGCATACTATGCCACAGTAAACGAAGTCGATTGGCATAGGGTGAAACTTCACGACGACCAAATGTTATGTGCGTTTCATCTTCAAATGGGTCAGTTTCTTTTACTTTAAAATCTGCGGCATCCATGCCTTTAATGATGTTATTGGCAATTAACTCTCTACCAATGTTACGAAATGCTCCAGCCAAACGGCCAGCACTAGCAACATGACCTCCTTCAAGTAATACATTTAATATTTCTGAAGCATCTGTCACCATTGAAAGTAGCGTTCTCATTTGAATGGGCTTTTGTGCAAAGGTAGCTTTAGCACAATGCACTAAGCTTGCCGCCAAACTATATACTCTCAAATCATCAACGATTGTTAACTGCGCTTGCTCTGGCAACACAGAGCGAATATCAAATACAGAAGTATCGTGAAGCAAAGCCGTTGGTTTATTTCGACCTTTAGGCGAGCGCACTAATAACTGAGGTGGAACTGTTTTATCACCAATATGAATTTGTATTGATTGTTCTGGTGATAAACACCAGTTTTGCTCAAGACGCTCATCCAAATACGCCCCGCAAAAGTCCCAAAAGGACGTATACCAAGCGGTACTATCGCCTTGTTGTTCATCTGGGCTTGAAGGAATATACCACCCTCGCATTACCTCTTTAATGAAGCCATGCTTAGTCAAGCGCTCTCTATCAGTGCGCTCAAGCATTTTCGATTGTACAGCAATAATGCCACTATCTTGCAATAGCTTTAATCGTTCTAGAGAATGTGCAAGCTTTTCTGACACTTGATTCATGTTAACACCGTTAGCTTTTGCTGAAATTGGAAATTAGCTTTTAGTGTAATTCATAATTAGCTTTTAACGCAATCATTAACTAGCTTTTAATGTGGCTGTGGTGGCTTAGGAGAATTAGGTTGAAGGAGAAAAGTTAGCGAGGTGAAAGTAAAAAAATATTTAACTAGACAGTTTCTCTAATTGAACAAGCAAAACTGTGCCACTAAATTTAGGATGGGTACCCTATTAGCTCCAAAAAAGCGCAACCAGTAGCCACGCTTTGAATTACTCAATTAAATACAGCTTCGTTTAACCGTGTTTAAAAAAAGCTGAGTGGAGCTAACCAGCAAGTTTTTGGTTTGTCGGCTATCCTCAAGAGGCGCAATATTTATGTGGTTAAGTTACTGTAATTAAATAAGTCTATTTCCCCCTGTAGTTTTCTTGTATTTGAAATTATATTGATAGTTTCTCATAATTAATTTTTTAAGCTCCCTTCGAATAGAACTATTGTAAGCGTCTAGCAAAGTGCACCTGCCAGTAACTCGTCAAAATGATTAAGCTATTTCCGAATTTCAATGAGGAGATAGTCATGAGAAAAACACGCAGCCTTGAACAATGGCGCAGTATTATTGAAGAACAACAAGCCAGAGATTTAACTATTACTGAGTTTTGCCAGCAACATGCTTTATCAAAAACAACGTTTTATGCGGCACGAAGTAAGCTTAATGAATCATCAGGCAGCTTTGTTCGCGCTAAAGTCACGAAAAACACGTCGATGTCATCGAACCGCAACAGCCAATAACCCTCTCGATTAGCAAAGTAAAAGTTAGCTTACCTCCCACAACGCCTGTATCTTATCTAGGCCAATTACTACGCGAGCTGCTTGCCTGATGAAAATGTTTGTTGAACCAAAGCGTATTTACTTACATCGTGACGCCGTGGATTTTCGAAAATCTATTGATGGTCTGGCCGCACTCGTTGACGGCTACAAAGCATACGAGCAAACGAATGCAACACTGGTCGCGTGCTTAGCCCATATACGCCGTAAATTCATCGAGGCCAAAGGCAATAATAAAAAAACCGTCAAAGCAGATGTAGCTCTTAATCTTATTCGCAAGCTCTACGGTATTGAGCAAGCCATCAAAGATAAAACGGCCGATGAAAAGTTCAAAGTTAGACAGCAAAAAGCAAAACCAATTGTCGATGAATTGTATCAATGGTTGATAAAGCACAAAGATAAAATCCCACCCCAAATGGCGCTAGGTAAAGCAATTACCTATGCGATAAACCAGTTTGAGAAATTCAGGCGTTACCTCGATGATGGCAGGC
>NZ_JABBMT010000069.1 GCF_012927645.1 Pseudoalteromonas arctica
ATCTCTGACTAAAGAAATTGCATCAAGTTTAAATTCTTTGGTATATTTTTTACGTTTTGTCATTTCTGTTCTCCAGTTAAGCTTATTATGTCTTAACTGGGGTAGTCGAATCCATTAAACCACGTCATTATGATTTAAATGCTTTCAAATCGCCCCCGAAAGCAAGCTAGTAGAGTAGAAATATTACGAAACTAATTCAACTTTATGCTAGATTTTTAGGGTCTTATATATTACTTTGAACTGAACTTAGGGGAGTAGTCTCTTGCATATGCAGGGAAACAGTCAACAATCTCCGAGCACTCAATGCTCGTGGCTGTTTCAAGCTTAATTAGCTTTGACAAGACTTAAGGTAAATAATCATATCGGGCAGATGTGGTTGCTTACCTTTTGTAAAATTCTGCCCTACGAGAGCCAAAATGTTGCACGTCTTATCTAACTTTACAAACTACACTGAACACAATCGACTATTCATTAGTTCAAACACCAGATACTTTCTTGAGTCAGAGGGAGCAGCGCTATGCTATTAGCATCTCTCGCAATTATCACAGGCTTTGCACTATTAGTATGGAGTGCTGATCGCTTTGTTGAAGGCGCTGCTGCTACAGCCCGTCATGTTGGTCTATCATCAATTTTAATTGGCATGGTAGTTGTGGGGTTCGGTACATCTGCACCTGAAATGGTTGTTTCAGCCATGGCTGCAAGTGATGGGAACCCCGAACTAGCCTTGGGGAACGCACTCGGTTCAAATATTGTCAATATAAGTTTAATACTGGGTGTTACCGCCCTCATTGCCCCCATTGTAGTTCAGTCAAATATAGTAAAAAAAGAACTACCAATATTGGTCTCTACAGTGCTCCTGTGTGGTTATTTACTGTATGACGGAGCATTAACTTTCGTTGATGCCTTGCTACTTTTAGGTAGCTTGCTGCTTTTTCTTATTTGGTCTGTGCATTCAGGTAGAAACAGTTCGGCAGATACATTAGAAAAAGAATTTGATGATGAATTAAAAAGCCATTCCATGCCAATTTCAAAAGCAATTTTCTGGCTATTTGTAGGCTTAACACTGCTAATTATTAGTTCACGTATATTGGTTTGGGGTGCTGTTGAAATAGCAACTTCTCTGGGGGTCAGCGATTTAATTATTGGTTTAACGATTGTGGCATTAGGAACCTCTCTGCCAGAGCTGGCAGCGTGTATTTTGGCGGCTAAAAAAGGTGAGCACGACATTGCTATCGGTAATGTTGTTGGTTCTAATATTTTCAATATTCTGGCTGTTATTGGTATAGCGGGTGTAATAGAGCCAATTAATCACATTTCCTCAGAGGTCTTTAACAGAGATTGGGGAGTCATGCTTATACTTACTCTAATGTTATTGGTCATGGCTTATGGTTTTGGTCGCCAAGGGAAAATAAGCCGTCTAGAAGGTACGGTACTCTTTAGTGCTTATTTAGGCTATAACGCTTACCTGATTATGGGGATTATATAAAATACTTTAGTAGTGCCTTAGAAAATAATAAATACCCTATGTACGGAGCCTGTAAGCACTTAATACAGTTCCAATATATTCGATTTCGAAATCATCATTTTAAGGAAAAGCAATGCAAAGCATCATTACTTTTTTTTCTGAGCATCAATTGCAACTTATTGCGATAGCGAAGAATACAATACTTACTTTGTTCATTTTAATTGCCGCGAGTATCGGCTCAAAACTAATAAGGCGCGCAGTACGTAAAGGTGTCTATCGTTTAAGTAAGCAAGACGAAATCATCACTAAACTACTAACCACATTTTCTGGGTATATTATCTATCTTATTGCCCTCGTCATTATTCTTGACCTGTTTGGTGTCAATACAGCGAGCTTAGTTGCACTAGTGGGTGCTGCTGGTTTAGCGATTGGCTTAGCTTTAAAAGACACTTTAAGCAATGTTGCCGCAGGTGTAATGCTATTGTTCCTTAAACCGTTAAAAAAATCTGAGTTTGTAGAGGTATCAGGAAATTCAGGAAGCGTAACCGATTTAGGCTTATTTACGACAGAGCTAGAGACCGCAGATGGAATATTTATTTCACTGCCCAATAGTACTGTTTGGGCGAGTGCAATAAAAAACTTCAGTCGAAATGCAAAACGAAGAATGGATATTACGATTGGTATTTCTTATGGTGATTCAATTGAAGACGGCTTAGCCGCATTAAGAGAATTAGCTGCAGAAGAATCTCGAATAATAACAACCCCAGAGCCACAATATCTTGTCCATACCCTAGCAGATAGCTCAGTAAACTTGCAGCTACGCGCGTGGGTCCCAACACCTGACTATTGGGATATTTACTGGAAAACACAGCGTAAAGTGAAAGAAAGAGTTGAAAGTAAAGGCATTACGATCCCATTCCCTCAACGAGATTTACATATTATTAGTTCAAATCAAAAAGAATAATAAGCAATTATGCACATCTGGTTGACTTGACCATAAATCAGCCAGATGGCGAAAAGAGTATAATTAGTCCAACTAATTAGGGAATTATCATTCGCCCCATAAAACTTTAAGTGGCATTATGATAAAAAGAACAAGCTCCAATTTCACCCCAATATTTGGGCATGAATTCATACAGCAAGGCTACAACATACAAATTAGCTGAGATTGTTCAAAAGCACTAATTCAAACCCTCGTCCTAACAATGCATTTTCTGGATCTAATGCATTAGGGTTATATGATGAACTTTTAATTACCTCATAAATTTTAATATCTTTAATGTCTTGTTTAAAAGGGTTTTTTAACTCCAATGAATCTTTGTCATTAAAAAAATCAAACTTGTCATAAGCTGCAATAAAATGTTTGTTTTCAAGATTCTCATCGCAACTCAATGCTAATTTTAAAGCTTCTGATAGCAAATGTTTTAGTGATCTACTTTCACCTCGACAAGCTGCAAAAAGCGCCACAGCGGTATGCCTACTTTCAAGTTTAGCCGGCTCATCAAATGGCATTTTCTTCGCTAACCCCATTACATATTGACGAAAGTACTTACTACCATTTTTCAAGCTGAAGTGTAAGCGTCTAGCAAAGTGCACCTGCCAGTAACTCGTCAAACCGATTAAGCTATTTCTGAATTTCAATGAGGAGATAGCCATGAGAAAAACACGCAGCCTTGAACAATGGCGCAGTATTATCGAAG
>NZ_JABBMT010000070.1 GCF_012927645.1 Pseudoalteromonas arctica
GCTTTTAATTGATTTGAAACTTGGTTAATCTGCATGTGAACTCTGTTTTTAGTCATTTTTTATTGGCGTAACTATTTGATCATTAACAGAGTTCAACTTCAAGTTTTCTTAAGATCCAACCTATGAAAGCTCACTAGCCATTTTAGGTTAAGTATATAAGGTCTCGAATAACCACCCAATCAATACACTAAGTCATGAAAGCACTATTTGACATACAACAATAGCCACCTTCAAATCAAAGGGTGTTCGCAAACCAGTTAATAATTTCTGTTTGAATCTTTTCACTATACTCTATCAATGTATGAGAACCATTGGGATATTCAATATATTTAGCTAGTTTATTTTGCTGTGAAAATAACGTATGAAATAGCCTAGCATGCTTGGGGTTTACATATTGATCGTCTTCTCCATGCAGCATAAGAACCGGAATGCTGGGTAAATCTTGATACCAGTTGATTGCAGAACGATTAAAAAGCTCCTTGTCTTTATTATTTGCGTACTTTGGAATTAACCTTTTTAATACTTGCTGCTCAAACTCAGGCCTTTCTTCTGCTGTTGCAGATAAATCAACTAATGATCCACCTAAAGCCATGCTCTTTATTTTTGCACCGCTTTTTAATGCCAGTAAAGACATCATAGAGCCTCGACTCCAACCAACCGTTCCGAGCTTTTCAATATCTACCATTGGCATTGACTTTAAAATTGATACCAAAGCAAGTACATCTTGTAGCTCTTTCCCACCAAACTCATCTACTCCAATGGCAAATTCTCTATCTTCAGGCCACACTTGAGCACCGCCATACTGACTAGCAATAACAACATTTCCAGCTGCCGCAAGCTGATACGGTAGTAAAAATAAATCCCCAACCTTTAATGTGTGGCGATTCGAATCATTACCTCCACGGTTAAAAACAATTGCGGGTAACTTAGAAAGTTTTTGCACTTTAGGATAAAGAACAAAGCCACGAACATAGTAGTTTTGAACTTTATATATAATGGAAACACAGTTCACTGATGACTTATAATAGTCATACTCTTTCTCAGTAAGCCTTTGCTCAAATTCTTTGTCGGTAACCTTTCCAATAGCTACCAGCTTTTCTCTCCAATTATTATAGTTACTAAATAAACCACTTAAACATTGGCCTTTTCTTATTATTGATTCATGATTTAGTTCTTGAAAACTATTGTCTTTAATAAAAGATACATACTCATTTGCTAACAAGCTTTCAGAGCTCATTGAAATAAATAAAAAAATCAGCAAATACATTTTTCTATACAAGACCGTCATTTTACATTCATCCAAAGTTTAAGAGGGAGTGTGGCAGTAAAGTATTTACTACCACTTAAAGTAGTTTATTTATTATGGTGGGCTAGAGATACAGAATTCTCCCCATGGTGCACAAATATCAGGCCCACAACCACACGCTGGAACACAGCGCTCACGGCATGGTAATTCGGCAGCACTTTTCCCACCAGTTACATTTTTTAATAACGCAGATTCAATAATATGTTCTTTACTAAAATTACTAATATCTTCAGCAGAACTATTTTCTAGCGTTTTTTTATCATTTTCTTTCATATACTTCATTTTCCTTATTGGTAGTTAAAAGTTTTAACAAGAAATCTATCTCCTTCTGATTTTTAAAATTTTTTCGGCAGAATATTTTTCAGGAAACTCATGATACCAAGTAATAAAAGTATCCTTACCGAGCAAATCATAGACCAACTCATACTGGGTTCTCTTTGATTCTAGCAAGTCAGTTTCACTGAGCTTTTTATACTTATCCAAATCTTCAGAAGTAGTTGGGGAGTGGTGCATATAGTGGCCAAAAAACTTATCGCAGAAATAAAAATACTCTTTAGTATATAAAATAAAGGTGTGCCACATTTCATCAATTATCAATATAGGAGCATCAATAACCCTAGCCCCTGTAGTTTTAGGTGATGAGCAGAACCACATCCATTTCAACATTTCATTGAAAATTTTCTCAGCCTCAATCCTTTCAATTTTAAATGACTTTTGAAATCCATCTAAAACATTTGCACACTTAAAATCTACGATGCACTCTAAACTTGGGTATTTCTTCAGCACACTCATCTTTATTGTATTCTCCCTAATTTGTATACTTTGTTATTTCAAAAGAAAGACAGCTCCCTAAATACCGCTAAATAATGCAGATAAATTAAAAACTTAACTTCAATGTGTAATACAACAAAGCTTGTTATCAGAATAAATTCTAATTTAAAATTCACTGTTAACTCACTCGCCCTTTTAGGCTGTACAGCGGTTCAAGCAACCATTCAATTAGTGTGCGCTGCTCTAACATAATATCGGCCTCAAATAACATACCGCTTTTTAAATCAAACGCTTTACCATAAGCCTGCATTTGTTGTTGGTTGAGTGTTGCTCGCAAGCGGTATACTGGCTCTTGCAGTGCGATAGGCAAACGTATTTCGTTTGGGGTAATGAGTGCCTTATCAATACGGCTAATTTTGCTGTTAATAAAACCAAAGCGCTGATAAGGAAAGGCATCAAAGCGCAAACGCGTATCGTTACCAAGCGCAATAAACCCAGCAGAGCGTGTTGGTAGCAGCAACTCTGCTACTAGTTCTGAGCCTTCAGGAATAATATGTAACAGTGGTTTAACTTGGATGAGTGTTTCGCCTTCAACCACTTGAATACCGGTGACTGTACCGCTATTACTTGCGGTAATGGTATATTGATAGTTACTTTTAATTTGTGTGAGCTGGTTTTGAATATCCGCTTGTTGGCGTTTAAGGCTATTTATGCGCAGCGTGTATTGCTGCGGTACATTGGCAATACTAAAGTTAAGTTGGCTTAATTGATTTTCTTGCTGCATTAACAAACGCGCTAAATTTTGTTTTTCTTGTTTAGCATCTAGCAGGGCTTGCTGTTGCTGCTCACGCTCAATGTTTGATA
>NZ_JABBMT010000007.1 GCF_012927645.1 Pseudoalteromonas arctica
ATGACCTTGTGGTGCATGACTATATCACTACTTGCTTACAGCACCTTGCTGAGCAGCCAGATAACCTTGAGCCACTGCTACCTTGGAATATTAAGCAAGGCTAGGTGTCGTTAGCTATACGCTTACGAAGTACAAGCCATTACCACCATTGGCGCACCATCAGATGCGCAACATGTAGCGCATAACTTTGCCGCTCATCTAGATGAGATTAATAGTGAGGGCGAAGCAAAGGTAAATTTAGCAGGGCGAGAATTTACTATTAAAAAACAGTTTGTAGACGATATTGCCAATTACGACCGCAGTCATATTAGTAAATTAAAACGTGCTTTATTAGTTATGCACTCACCAATCGACGCCACAGTAAATATCTCTGAAGCTGAAAAAATTTACGCCGCTGCTAAACATCCAAAAAGCTTTATTAGCCTAGATAACGCCGACCACTTACTCACTAACAAAGACGATGCAGACTACGCAGCAGACGTTATAGCATCATGGGCAAAACGTTATGTGAATTTTGATAAAAACCAATATAGTGCCAAACTTAGCAGCGGTAATGTATTAGTTGAAGAAAAAGATCATGTCTTTACTCAGCATGTAAGTACTAAGGATCATACTTGGCTGGCTGATGAACCACTAAGTGTTGGCGGTAATAATTTAGGCCCAGACCCTTATCATCACTTACTGGCAGGACTTGGTACATGCACCGCGATGACTTTACGTATGTATGCAAGTCGTAAAAACTTGCCACTTGAACACGTAAAGGTAGAACTGGACCACACCCGTGATTATCACGCCGATTGCGATAACTGCGAGCAAACCGACAAACTCGAAGCCATCACCCGTAAAATCACCTTATTAGGCGATTTGAGTGACGCTCAGCGCCAGCGCCTATTAGAAATTGCCGACAAATGCCCTGTGCATAAAACCCTGCATAACAACCCACTGATTGTAAGTGAGCTGGTTGATTAACAAGAAATTCAGCTGCCATAGCGTAATAAAAGTTGCGCTATGGCATCTATATATAACTTAAGAAATTCTTTTCATTGCATCACGAGCAGATGAAAGTAGCCTATTAATACATACATTAAAGACCCACTTGATAAACGCTTTCGTCAGCTTCAGCGGGACTTCAATAAACTTTCCAGCAAAAACAAGCATACAACCCAGTAAGCCTCTGACTTGTTCTTCAAGACCGACCATACTTGAAACTTTAACTACCGCTTCTGCCATAATATCGTAAACGGTGATAACGCATGAAGCAGAGTATTGAAGTGATGCAACGATTCCCGCAAAACCACCATCGATCATTACAGTCATTAAAGCTGCTGCTATTTTATCAGCCCAATGTGTAGAATAGGTTGTTTGTAAACGATTGTTATAATTTAAAACCACTCTTTGATATACAGAACTTGGTACTTGGCTATAGACATCATCCCAATCAGTGGCTGTCACTGTCTTAGTGTATCCTGGAGAGTTAAGCAACGAATGTGCAGCAGTATCAATACCCTGTGCACGATACGAAACATATTCAGGCTCTGTAGTGACTATATGGCAAAAAGGCCATACTGGAACTTTTGGCACAGGGTCGGCGCCATGAACACAGCGAAAAACTTTATCAATACGTCCACCACATTGTATAGAAAAATCCTTCTTCCCAGGGCGTGGAGCACCGAACGTATATAAATAAACTATTTTACCGTATTTAGACTTGATATAATCGGCTACTAATGTTGCTAAAGAACCACCTAAACTGTGTCCAACACAATGAATAATACCTTTACTACTAAGCACTTCAGGCTTACTCATATACTGGTCGATACTGTCAATAAAAGAAGCTACAGTTGTCTGAAAACCCTTATGTACACTGCTACCAGTGTATCCTGTAGTAGCTGTACAAGTAGCATCAGTCAAAGCATCTGCTAAAGTATCAGTACCCCGTATAGTAATAACATGATCACCTTTATGAGTTTGGCTATGACCTCTACCAATGAATAAAAAGCCCGTTGTTTGACGCAAAAAAAAACCACCTGAAGAACCTTCAGCCAAGTTTTCCGATTTAAAATGAAATTCATTTTTTATAATTTTTGGCACTACTAATCTGGTCTTTTTATCAATAGAATCATAAGCAAATAGTGCTAATTGTACAGCTAGTTTAGGTGATAGTTCGGTCATTAAGTTTCTTCCTTAAAATTAATTGTAAGCAGTTTAATCCGGAGATAATAAACTATTGATGGTATTCTCATCAAAATCACAAATAGTAATCATAGGCTGGTATTGAGACCCACCATACTGACTAATATCTAAATCATATTGAATTTCTTCATTCTGTAAATCAGCATGTAGATTCAATAGTAAATTATTAACTGGAGGTACACTTTTCCAGCCTTTACTCATTACCCAAAGCCAATAATATCCATCATCAGATTCATTTCTTACGTCTTTTACGTCTTTCTTGATAGTAATTTCTTGCCTGATGAGATAATCCTGTCCAAAAATATTCCCAGGTGCTTTAGATTGTATAACAGACTGATCAAAAGAAAATTCTCCATGGGTATTAGTTAATGCATAATCTGTGACTGGACTTTTTTCATATCCTTCATAATATAGCTTTCGCATTACTTCAACACCTGACAATGCTTTTCCTTCATTCGTTATTCGCCCTTTAACTTTAGGCGATAATTCAACATCATAACTTTTAAAAAACCCAAACATTGCTTGATTCTCCGAAGAATAAACACATAAAAAAAATACGATGAAGCCTAAAAGGTAGGAAGAATGACGAAATGAGAAAGTGGCTTTACTTTTTAACACATTTATACCTTCCTTTGGCGTTTAGTATCTATAACAATACAAGCACAATAAAGCGAATTCAAGCCCTTGGCTAAATTATTTAACAAATAAAGATTAAATTCACCCATAATAAATGCATTAATTTCACTAACTATATAAATTATCTATAATTGAATTTAAGCTTAAATAATAGATTATTGTTTGAAAAAAACCACGCCTTAATTTCGAGCATGTATCCGCGATTACTTTAATCTGTAGGTAAGTTATTTAGGGAACGCTTTTCAAAAATTAAAAATAGAATTATAGGCTCATTTAGAGGACCATCATAGTGACTAATATCAAGATCATATTGAATCTTTTCATTCTGTAAATCAGCATGTAGATTCAACAATAGTTGCTTACTGGATGCACGCTTTTCCAGCCTCGACTCAGCGCCGAGAGCCAATTATATATCTCATTAGCTTCATCTTTTAAGCCTTGCTCAATAGAAATTTCCTGAGTAACTAGATAACCCTTTCCAAAGAGATTCCCTCACGCCTTAAATTGAATAACAAACAGGTCAAAAGAAATTCTCCATCGATATTAGTTAATGCGTACCCTCTGACTGGACTTTTTCATATCCTACATAATATAGCTTTCGCATTACTTCAACACCTGACAATGCTTTTCCTTCATTCGTTATTCGCCCTTTAACTTCAGACGAGAACTCAACATCATAACTTTTAAAAAATCCAAAATTGCTTGATTCTCCAAAGAATAAACACATAAAAAATACGATGAAGCCTAAAACTAGGATGAATGACGACATTAGAAAGTGGCTTTACTTTTTAACACATTTATACCTTCCTTTGGCGCTTACTACCTATATAACCCAAGCACGATAAGGCGAATTCAAGTCTTTAGTTAAATCATTTAATAATCACAGTTCACAAGCTAAATACAGTTATTAAAATGAAATCTTTATTTAGCTAGCTTTATAACCTTTCTATCAATAAACAACTCAATCTCTTTACTCATCCGCTCTACTAACCATTTAGGTCCGCCATCATACATATCATTATGGCGTGAGTTCTCTATCGAAATCTGCGTAACCGGGTACTGTGCTAATTCATCTTCATTGAGTAATACCTGATTATCCGCAGGGTAATCACTGCCACGCAACGTTAAAACCCGAATGTTTTTATTGCGAGGTAACAACATACGCCGATGATCAAGCGTGATAATTTGACTCACTTGTTTAGGATAAATCGCCGCGTAAAGCGCGGCTATATCACCGCCATTAGAATGGCCAAATAACGTTAACCGCGTAAAATCATACTCTGGGTAGCGAGGGCTCAACTCGGTCACTAAAAATTTAAGAGTGACCACACCACGATGCCAGTTTTCCATACGAGTGGCCATGTAAGGTGGCGTGCGGTTGAGCGCAGGATCGCTTGCTAATTCATGAGCTACGCTAATGGTTAAATAGCCCTTAGCTGTAAATATATCAGCCGCAAACTGATAGTCAGTATGCGCAATACCATATCCGGCATTAATAAATACCACAGGGCATTTTGTTTGTTGGCTACAATGCTCGTTATATGCTGGTAATGAAATATTTATCGGGATCGCGCGGTCACGCGCTTTATCAACAATCATTTCGCTGTTTGTTGCAGAACTGGCGGCTACACTGACTATGAGAAAAAAGAAGCTCACAAGGTACTTAAAAGGTGGTGGCATTAATTTGCTCGACTTATTTTATTTAAATTATAAAGTACTTTAAGCCTTTAAATATTAATTGCAATAAAACGAGGTACCTAGAACAGTAGAAGAGTTTTAAAGAAAAAAATAATTATTATAAATTTATGCGATAATAGTCGTATTGTCCTAACGTCTATTTAGAAAAGAACCTATCCATGAAATCATACAACAGCATCGAACAGCGTATCGATATTTTACAAAGCAGAATTGAAGCGTATAAAGATGAAATCAAAACGCTAGAAGCAGAGCCGAGAAATAATAACGAGCGTATTATTTTCAAATTTATCGAAACAGGCAGCACTGGCAAGACTAAAGATTTTGTGCGTGAGCTTGGCATTAAATCACCTCGCGATAGCTTATACTCATCTGGCGATGTGACTAAGCTAATTAAAGATGGCGCTGATGATATTAGCCCAGCACTGCTTAAAATTGCCCGCGCACTTGCCAGCGCACGCAATAAAAACGGCCCAGCCTGTTAATAATTGCTCATTTTTCAAAGCTGTGTAATCACACAGCTTTAATCCACCAGCTCAATATCAAGTCCACTGAGTAAATTTAACGCTTCAAACCGCTCAAATTTAGCACCACTGACGTCATTATTTTTTATATCAATATTAAACTGTGTGGCACCCACAAAATTAGCGTTACTTAAATTGGTTTGATGAAATACACTGTCTCTAAAATCTGTGCCTATAAACTGACTTTTCCCTAAGTTGGCATGTCTAAAATCAACATCTTTTGCAAAGCAGTCCGTCATTGTTAACGCTTTTAATGACAACTCGAAAAATGAGCTATGGCTAAGCTCGCAGTCTTTAAAACTAACAGGCGCAGTTAATGCTAGTTGCGGCCAGTTGACTTGTCCCCAAACAATGCTATTGAGTTTGCAGCCTTTAAAACTCACCTCTTCTAATGAGCTGTAGTTCCAACTTAAATCACACAAATTGCAATTAATAAACTCACAATCGATAAAACGACAGTTACTGAATTGACTGTGACTGAAGTCGCACTCAATAAATTGGCATTGTTCAAATTCAATGTCACTAAAACGCTGTGCTGTTGCTTTAACCTTGAAGAATTCGTGCTCATAATAATCGTTTTGTGAAAACATCAAACAGCTTCTTTAGGTAAATCACTCTTTAAAGCTAATACAGCAATAAAAATAAGGCCAAGTATCGGCACCAAACCTAAAAAACCACCAATAATACCAACTATTATAGGAGTTGTTGTTTTACGCTTCCCTAAGAAATAACTAACTATCCCAAATATCGGTATTAAAACGAGAACGATAAGACCTAAAAGGGTCGCATTAAAAGACATTTTATTTCCTTATTACTAATCATTTGAACTTAAAGTAAATCATAAAAAAAACCCTTAGGTATAGATCTAAGGGTTTTTAAAGTCGGTGCAATTAAGCACGGTGTTATAACTTATTCAGCTGGTTTTTCAGCTTTTTCAACAACACTAATAGCAAGCTCTGTCAGCGAATCACTGTTAGCTTTGCTAGGCGCATCGGTTAATAAGCACGATGCCTGTGTTGTTTTAGGGAAAGCAATTACGTCACGAATATTATCAGTACCACACAGTAGCATTGCTAAACGGTCTAAACCGAACGCTAAACCAGCATGTGGTGGCGTACCGTATTTTAACGCTTCAAGTAAGAAACCAAACTTGTCTTGCTGCTCTTGTGCATCAATACCTAGGATTCTAAACGCTGCTTCTTGCATATCTGTATTATGAATACGTACCGAACCACCACCTACTTCGTAGCCATTTAGTACCATATCGTATGCATCTGAAATAGCCGCTGCTGGGTTTGCTTCAAGTTCGCTTGCATTGACATCTTTTGGTGCTGTAAATGGGTGATGAACAGCATGCAATGTACCTTCGTCGTCTTCTTCAAACATTGGGAAGTCAACAACCCAAAGTGGTGCCCAGCTATTTAGATTAGTGATTTCTAAATCAAGCCCAATCTTAATACGTAGCGCGCCCATTGCTTCATTTACTGTGTTGCGTTTATCAGCACCAAATAAAATGATGTCGCCAGTTTGTGCATTAGTGCGCGCAAGTAGTTCGTTGATAACGTCTTCATTTAAGAATTTAGCGATTGGTGATTGTACGCCTTCAGCGCCTGCAGTGTGGTCGTTTACTTTCATCCACGCCATGCCTTTAGCGCCGTAAATGCCGATGAACTTAGTGTAATCATCAAGCTGCTTACGAGAAAGTGCTGCGCCACCTGGTACAGTTAATACCGCAACACGGCCTTTTTCATCATTTGCAGGACCTGAGAATACTTTAAATTCAACGTCTTTTACTAAATCAGCAACGTCAATCAGTTTCATTGGGTTACGTAAATCTGGCTTATCAGAACCATACAAGCTCATTGCCTCAGCGTAAGGCATGATTGGAAACTCGCCTAAATCGACATCTAGCAACTGTTGCCACATTTCGCGGATCATTTTTTCAGTCATACCACGTACTTGATCAGAGCTCATGAACGAGGTCTCTATATCTATTTGGGTAAATTCTGGTTGGCGATCGGCACGTAAATCTTCATCACGGAAACATTTAACAATTTGGTAGTAACGGTCAAAACCCGACATCATCAACAATTGCTTAAACAACTGCGGAGACTGCGGTAATGCGTAAAAGCTGCCTTTGTGAACACGGCTCGGTACTAAGTAATCGCGCGCTCCTTCTGGGGTAGCTTTTGTAAGTACTGGCGTTTCGATGTCTAAAAAGTTATTTTCGTCAAGGAAGCGACGCACAAAGCTACTTGCTTTAGCGCGTAGTTTAATACGGTCACTCATTTCTAAACGACGAAGGTCTAAGTAACGGTATTTTAAGCGACGCTCTTCAGAGTTTACTTGGTTAAAATCAAGTGGTAACGGCTCTGAACGGTTGATGATAGTAAGGCCTGTGCCTAAAATTTCAACTTCACCCGTTGCCATATCTTTGTTTATTTGACTCTCTGGGCGTGCGCGAACTACACCTTTTAATTGTACGCAAAATTCTTGACGTAATGTATTCGCGGTATCCATTAAGCCTTCAACTTCAGGATCGAATACAACTTGTACTAAACCTTCTCTATCGCGTAAATCGACAAAGATAAGTCCACCAAGGTCACGTCGTTTATTGATCCAACCACATAATTCAACTTCTTGATCTACGTGTGTTTTATTTAGTTGTCCGCAGTATATAGAGCGCATAGTTTTCCTGTCAGTGTAAAGACCAATAGCCGCTTCCCCTAAAAATTGCTGTTTTGGGGGGAGAATAAGCCACTATTTATAAATCATTTTAGGTGGAGCATTATACCCAAGTTACTTGAAAATGCGAGCTCGGCAGTAGTGGCTATGCTTTCAATTTATAGATTTGATATACTAACCAAAACACACAATCAGTTAACCGTTTTATGTTGTATTTAGGGTGTCCACAGTGGTCAAGTACCGCGTGGAAAGGCAATTTATTATCAAGTCACTGCAAAAATGCCGATATGTTGCACGAATACGCACAGGTGTTTAATTCAGTCGAAGGCAATACCAGCTTTTATGCCGATCCTAGTGTTGAATCATTAAATCGCTGGCGTGATGCTGTTAATAGTGACTTTAAATTTACGTTTAAATTCCATCGCCGCTTTAGTCATGAATTAAAGCTTACTCATATCGATGACGAACTCACTGCATGGTTTAATTTATTCGAACCAATATTGCCTCATGCTGGGCAGATCATGTTGCAGCTACCGAGTAGTTTTAGCCCCAAACAACTGCCGTTATTAGCACAGTTTATTGCCAAGCTCCCGACAGGTTTAAACTATGGCGTTGAAGTTCGCCACCCCGATTTTTTTAAAAAAGGCGCAGCCGAAATTGCCTTTAATCAGCTATTAATAGCAAACAATGTCAACCGTATCGCAATGGACACCCGCGCATTATTTGCAGTTAAGCCGAACACTGAAGCACTCATCGATGCCCAACAAAAAAAGCCCCATTTACCCGTGCATGCCATTGCAACAGGCAATCAACCTATGGCCCGTTTTGTGATTGCCGATTTAGAACACGACTATAAAAGCTATTACCAACCGTGGCTTAAAAAAGTAAAACAATGGCTTGATGAGGGTAAGCACCCGTATGTATTTTTTCATACTGCAGATAACCGCCAAGCACCATTATTAGCACGCGAGTTTTGCCAAGATTTAAATTATAACCACCGCGTTTTATCGCCTTTTATAGGTGAACAAGAAGCCACTCAATCGAGCTTATTTTAAATTTATGAAAGACTACTCCCACTATTTTAGCGGCTATCCAGAGCAAATTGTAACGCAAGTGATGCAGCTCATTAATAACAACAAACACGGCGCGTATTTAACTAAAAAATACCCCAGCTCCCATAATATTACCAGTGACAAGTCGTTATACGCATACGCCACTGAGCTTAAAAAGCGCTATTTAAAAAGCGCCCCGCCGTTTGGCCGCGCCGCGTTTAAAAAACAAGGCGATATGGTCACTAATGCGCTCGGTACTCATACGTATCGTATGCAAGGTAAAACCCGCAAGCATGACTTAGCGATCAACAGCGATTTACTGCGCGCACCAGAGCCATTATTGAAAGCATTAGTGGTGCACGAACTTGCACACTTTAAAGAAAAAGATCACAACAAAAGTTTTTACGCCCTGTGCTGCCACATGGAACCAAGCTACCATCAACTCGAATTAGATTTACGGATTTTTTGTGTACTAGTAGCTGAAGGTAAAAACCTTTACACATAAAAATAACTGAATCACAAAGTACATAGCCGTACAGTTAACATATAAATACTATGCAAGATGAGTACGTGAGATCTCTTCATTGACCCAATGTAGTAATTGCTTTGTTGCTTTTGAAAGCACCTGATTTTGCCGCACAATGTAACCTAAACTGGTAGTTGGAAACTGTGGTAAGGCGGTGACGGTGGTGGTTAAATTTGCTTTACTGCGCAGTGAAAACTCAGGCACGATAGCAACACCAAATCCCGCTTCAGCCCAATCAATTTGCGCATCCACACTGCCCACTTCCATCACCCGATAATTTGGTAAGTTTAAAGATGGCAAGGCACTATCGAGCAAGTCTCGGGTTCGCGTATCATGGCCGAGTAAGATTAATGTTGGCGGCTCAGTCAGTGTAACATTGTTATCGTTTTTGGCCTGCTGCCATAACTTTAAATGATTACCTAATGCACACCATTTTATCTGCTGTAATTGCGTAAAATGCAGCGGCTCACTTTCTTTTTGGGCAATCACAAACCCTAAATCAGCTTCAGCACTTTTAACCAATGCTGACGCTTGCGAAGACGTTGTATTGAGCAAAGTAAAGTCAATGCCAGGAAACTGGCGCTTAAAAAGCTGAAAAGGCTCAATCAACAATAAACGAGAAATTATATCACTGGCGGCAATTGTCAGTGTGCCTTGGCTGAGATCATTAATCGCATTTAAGTCAGATTGGCAAACCTGTAATTCCCATAAGGTTTTTTGTCCAGACTCTAATAGCCGTAAACCTGCTTGGGTCAAACTAAAAGGATTACGTTCTATCAGTTTAACCCGTGTCGTTTTTTCTAACTGCTTAATATGCAAGCTAACATTTGGCTGTGTCATATGCAGCGCATTGGCTGTTTTACCAAAGTGCTTTAACTCAGCCAATGTGACAAAAGTTTTTAACCAGTGAATATCTAGCATCTTTATGACCTTAATGGCGTGAAATCAATATGAAATTCTTATCAAGATAATAATTATAATTAATTTCTCTTATTTTAATAGACCGCATACCATATTCGTTCAATCAATTTGGAGATTAAATTATGCCGTCAATTGTTGTTGTAGGTGCAAACTGGGGTGATGAAGGCAAAGGCCGTATCGTCGATTTTCTAGCTGAGAACGCATCTGCGAGCATTCGCTTTCAAGGTGGTAACAACGCCGGACATACTGTTGTGAATGACTTTGGCAAGTTTAAACTACACCAATTACCAAGCGGTATTTTTAATCCTGATTGTATTGCAGTACTAGGCCCTGGCATGGTGATAAGCCCTGCGGCATTAAGCGAAGAAATAGCCGAAGTTAACGCCGCAGGTGTTAATGTAAAATTATGTATTTCTGATCGTGCAACGTTATGCTTACCATTACACGCCCTTGAAGATACCCTCGAGGAAGTGCGCTTAGGCGATGCCGCTTACGGCTCGACTCGTCAAGGAATTGCACCTGCATACGGCGATCGCGTAATGAAAAAAGGCATTTTAGTTGGTTGGCTAAATCAACCTGAGGTTTTATTAGAGCGCATTCAATTTATGCTTGATTGGAAAATGCCACAGCTAAAAGCCCTTTACCCAAGTTGTGATTATTCACAAACAGCAGAACAAATAACTCACTGGCTATTAGACGTCACCGCCCCTTGGCGTAAATTTATTTGTAATGTCACAGAGCCTTTAAAAGCCCTGCAAAAGCAAGATGCCAACTTATTGTTTGAAGCGCAACTAGGCGCAGGCCGCGATTTAGTTTACGGCGAATACCCGTATACTACATCATCAAACGTTACTGCCGCCTATGCAGGAATTGGCAGCGGGCTGCCAGCTTTGCACCCTGAGCGTGTTATCGCTGTGGCTAAATCATTTAGTTCATCTGTCGGTACAGGTACACTCGTTACCGCCATGGCAGAGCAAGACAGTTTTCGTGAAAGCGCGAACGAATATGGCGCAGTGACTGGCCGCCCACGTGACATGGGTTATTTTGATGCAGTTGCCACCCGTAACGGTGTTGAATTACAAGCAGCTACTGAAATCGCTTTAACCAAAATTGATTGCCTATCTGGCATGAAAGATTTAAAAATCTGCGTTGGTTATGCAGGCGATCACAGCGAAAACCCTATTTGGCCACAAACAGCAGCTTTAACGCCAATCTATGAAAGCATGCCAGCGTGGGATGAAGATATTACCGGTTGTCGTACCTTCGACAGCCTGCCTGCTGCCGCTCAGCACTATGTTGAACGCATCGAAGCACTGATGGGCGTACCTGTGAGTATGGTATCTGTAGGCCCTGAGCGTGAGCAAATGATTATTCGCTAGATTTATAGCATAGCGTTTTTTAATCGTTCAATTGCGCACGAAAATATTGGGTTTCATTACGAAACCCAATAGACCGTTTTAACTCGCCGCTCGATCAGAGTTGTTTAAAGCCCAAGCTCGGCCATAAAATCATCATCTGCATCACTCGCTTTTGCATCATCAGCAGCTTTTTGTTTTTCTGCTTTATGCTTTGCTTCGTTTTCAATGATGTCATCTGGGTCAATAGCTTCAGCAATATCAAAATCGTGTAGCTTAATGAACTCTGTTTTATCCATTGCTAATTCTAAATAAAAGATATTTTGTTTACTGGTGGTAAATGTCACGCGCCGCGCTTGTGGTCTATCCATCGTGGTATCAACAGATATTTGCACCTGCTTGTTGATAGCCATCATCTTAGGTTGATTTTGAGTAATTGAAGTATGTAACTGCTCGCGTACCTTTGAAGTAAAATCACCCACAATCTGGTTCATCAATTCACCGAGTACATTTGATACATCGTCAGATAAATGACTGTGCGCAATCTCGTCTTCAGGCATCCCCATACTGCGCATATAATCGTGATAAATTTCCATTGCCGCTTGCGAGGTGAAATTAGTAATTACCAATCCGGTAAATCCGCCATCAAATAATACAAAACAACCGATATCAGGACGCATACAGGTGCGGGTTATTTTTTGTACCATTGCTGAGTAGCTAATGCTATTACCACTTGCAGATGACAATACACTTGTTACAGAATGACAAAGGGTTGCCAATATATCATCTGTGCTGATCACTTTACTTTTGCTCATAAACTTCTCTTTTCTTACTTGTTATTCATTATTCTAGCCAAGCTACTGAAATTATCACTGACTATCCAGCATAAAATGCTAAAATAGCTCTATTATTTTTCAAGAGACTGTTTGTGTGAACATAAAAGACAGCATTTATGCCACTGAGCAAGCGGTTAAAGACTTTAGCTTTGACCAACATGTAGTAGAAGTTTTCCCCGATATGATCCAGCGCTCAGTACCGGGTTATGCCACCATTGTTAGTACGATGGGGAAATTGGCCGGTGAATACGCGCAAAGTAATTCAAACCTGTATGATTTAGGCTGCTCCCTTGGTGCAGTAACATTAAGCATGCGCCGTAATATCCGCACTGATAATTGCCATATTATTGCCGTTGATAATTCACAAGCCATGGTAGAGCGCTGTAAATTACATTTACACGGCTTTCGCTCAGAAGTCCCCGTTACGGTGACGCTTGGTGATATTAACGAGCTTAATATTGAGAATGCTTCGGTAGTGGCGATGAACTTTACTCTTCAGTTTATACCGCCCGCACAACGTCACGCCGTGCTTGAAAAAATTTACGCTAACTTAAAACCTGGTGGTGTATTACTGCTAAGTGAAAAAGTCAAAGGCGAAAACGAGCAGTGTGATAATTTGCTGATTGATTTACACCACGATTTTAAACGCCACAATGGTTATTCTGAATTAGAAATTAGCCAAAAACGTACCGCCATTGAGAATGTAATGCGCCCAGATACTTTAAATGCTCACCTTTCTCGACTTACCGATATTGGCTTTAGTCAAACCCAAGTGTGGTATCAATGTTTTAATTTTTGCTCACTGGTAGCAATCAAGTAACAACTATAAAGAGTAATTCAATGTCTCAATGGTTTAATCAATTTTACGCCGCAATCGCACAAAGTCCGCTAAGTCACTGGCTGGAAACGCTACCGAGCCAATTAAAACACTGGCAATTAGAGGCCAGTCATGGTGATTTACCGAAATGGCAGAAAGTGTTAAAAAACTTGCCTGAAGTGGCGACCAAACACGTCAATATTATCGACAAAGTTGAAATTGGTGCCCCAGGCGAAATGACCGACGGCGAGCAAAAGCAAACCATTCACTTATTAAAACGCATGATGCCGTGGCGTAAAGGCCCTTTTAGCCTACACGGTATTGAAATTGATACTGAATGGCGCAGCGATTGGAAGTGGGATCGTTTATTACCGCATATTGAGCCACTAAAAGGCCGCACGGTTTTAGACATCGGCTGTGGCTCTGGCTATCACTTATGGCGGATGCGCGGTGAAGGCGCTGAGTTTGTGGTGGGTATTGATCCGTCTGATTTATTTTTATGTCAGTTTCAAGCCATCAAGCACTTTAACCCAGATGAAAACGTGCATTTATTACCGCTTGGTGTTGAAGCCCTGCCTGAGTTAAAAGCCTTTGATACGGTGTTTTCGATGGGGGTACTTTATCATCGCCGCTCACCTATCGACTTTTTAGCGCAATTAAAAGCGCAACTTCGCCCAGGTGGTGAATTAATACTTGAAACCTTAGTCATTGAAGGCGATGAAAGCACAGTACTCGTGCCGACAGACCGTTATGCGAAAATGCGCAACGTGTGGTTTATTCCAAGCACCGCCGCGTTAAAACTCTGGATGGAACGTGTTGGTTTTAAAGACGTGCAAATAAAAGACTGTGCAATCACCACACTTGAAGAACAACGTAAATCCGATTGGATGGAAAACGAATCGCTTATCGACTTTTTAGATCCAAACGATACAAGTAAAACAATTGAAGGCTACCCAGCCCCCTTGCGTGCGATCCTGACTGCAAAGGCTTAATACAAAAGGGACTAAGTTTTAGGTGCTAGGAACTACCTAGCACTTATTACCTAAGCCTATTATTCATGATGCGGACAAGTGTCCTTGTCAATAATGTTAAAATTATATTTGAACTAGCCGCGACCTTGCAATTGTTGTAAAATACGCACGTTTCTAAGCATACACATGCAAAACCATGCAACTTTTTTGAGGAAATCCTGTGAGCGAACAAAAACAGTCTCTAAGTTATAAAGACGCGGGCGTAGATATCGATGCCGGTAACGCACTAGTTGAGCGTATTAAAGGCGTAGTTAAAAAAACCCGTCGTCCTGAAGTTATGGGCGGAATTGGTGGCTTTGGCGCACTTTGCGAAATCCCAGCTGGTTATAAGCAACCAGTACTTGTTGCAGGCACTGATGGTGTTGGTACTAAGCTGCGCTTAGCTATCGACCTTAAAAAACACGATACTGTAGGTATCGATTTAGTTGCAATGTGTGTAAATGACCTTATCGTTCAAGGTGCTGAGCCATTATTTTTCCTAGATTATTATGCAACCGGCAAGCTTGATGTTGATACTGCCGCAGACGTAGTAACAGGCATTGGTAAAGGCTGTGAGCTCTCAGGCTGTGCGTTAATCGGTGGCGAAACTGCTGAAATGCCGGGTATGTACGAAGGTGAAGATTACGACATGGCTGGTTTTTGTACTGGCGTAGTTGAAAAAGCCAATATCATTGACGGCACAAAAGTAGCTGCGGGTGATCAACTAATCGCACTTGCATCAAGCGGCCCGCATTCAAATGGTTTCTCTTTAATTCGTAAAGTACTTGAAGTATCAAATGCTGATACAAGTGCAGAGTTTGAAGGCAAAACATTAGGCGAAACTCTACTGGAACCAACACGTATTTACGTTAAACCATTACTTGAGCTATTCAAGCAAGTAGATGTACATGCTCTTTCGCATATTACTGGTGGCGGCTTTTGGGAAAACATCCCACGCGTATTACCTGAATCTGCAAAAGCAGTAGTTAAAGGTGATAGCTGGCAGTGGCCTGGTATTTTCAATTGGTTACAAGAAAACGGTAACATCACCACCCACGAAATGTACCGCACATTTAACTGTGGTGTAGGTATGGTATTGGTTGTGCCTGCTAACAAACTTGAGCAAAGCTTAACGATTTTAAAAGACCTTGGCGAAAACGCTTGGCATCTTGGTGAGATCCATAATGCAAAAGCTGACGAAGAGCAAGTAGAAATCCTAGGCGGCCGTGATTAATGGCCCCTGCTCGTCTAGTAGTCTTAATTTCAGGTAGTGGCTCTAATTTACAAGCCATCATTGACGCCTGTAATAACGGCGAGATAAATGCAAACATAGCGGCTGTTATTAGTAATAAAGCAGATGCTTATGGCCTTGAGCGAGCAAAGCAAGCAGGCATTGCAACAGCAGTGCTTAGCCATAAAGATTTTGACTCGCGCGAAGCCTACGATGCCCAGTTAATGAACGTTATTGATTCTTTTGTACCAAATCTAGTTGTATTAGCTGGGTTTATGCGTATTCTTACTCCTAACTTAGTGCAAAAATTTAAAGGAAAAATGTTGAACATTCATCCTTCTTTGTTGCCTAAGTACCAGGGGCTGAATACCCACCAAAGAGCAATTGATGCAAAAGATGACATTCATGGCGTAAGTGTGCATTTTGTTACTGAAGAATTAGACGGTGGTCCTGTCATTCTTCAAGCCAAAGTACCCGTGCTGGCAGATGATACAGCTGACACATTAGCAAAACGCGTGCATGCGCAAGAGCATATAATTTACCCTTTGGTGGTCAAGTGGTTCAGTGAACAACGACTTACTATGGAAGCAGATTATGCAGTTCTTGACAAAAAACAACTTCCTGCACACGGCGCGCACTACCCAGAATAAAAAACTAAGTGCCTTGCTATTGTGTGCGGGCACTTTATTACTTCCTACTAGTTTAATTGCTGGTGAACTTACTCAATTTGAAGCTAACTATGATATTTTGCGAAAAGGCGAAAACCATGGTCAAGGCGTACGTACACTAAAAAAACTCGCCGATAACAGCTACCAAGTTAGCTACCACAGTGATATTGAGTGGATGATCTTCTCAGATTCACGCAAAGAAACATCAAACTTTACCTTCAGCGACAAAAAAATCACACCTGTTAGCTACAGTATGATCCGTACAGGCACGGGCCCTGATAAAGAATACACACTACAATTTGATAGCACTAAAAAGCTCGTTAATAGTAGTGAAAGTAAATATCCAATAGAATGTGAATGGTCTGAGCAGTTTCAAGACTCAATTTCATATCAAGTACAAGTACGTGAAGAGTTAAAAATGGGTAAAACGAGCTTTTCATATCCACTTGTTGATAAGAAAGGCAACTGCCGCGACTATAATTTTGAAGTTGTTGGCACAGAAATGATTTCACTGCCTATAGGTAATATCGAAGCAATTAAAGTAAAACGTTTATATGATAACGATAAACGTCAAGCCCTTGCTTGGTTTGCGCCTGAAATGGATTACATGCTCGTCAGAATGTGGAAGGGCGAAAAAGGGGTAGAACAATTTGAAGTGCAAATGAAGTCTTTCACCGTCACCAGCCCTGTTGCTGTTCCAGAAGCTGTAAAAAGCGAAACAGCCCCAGAGTAAATTTGTTTCCTACATAAAATGAAAGGCTCAAGTATGACGATCATAACTTGGGCTTTTCAGTTTATGAGTTATTAATAAATCAATACGTTAAAACTGCCCGTTGGGTTTCGTTATACTCTACCCAACCTAAATTAATTCCCCCATTTTAAACAACGTAAACTCACCTGGTTCCATTTTTTGCCAACGCTCATCGTGGGTCAGTGGTCGAGTAGCGATCACCGTTACCACATCATTTGGCGTAGTTTCTTGTTGAAAATCTACCACCATGTCAGCATCAATCAAGGTAGCTTTACCAAATGGCGCACGGCGGGTGATCCAATGCAAATTATTAGTACAATACGCTAACACAAACACGCCATCGGTTAATAACATATTAAATACGCCTTTATCACGTAATGTGTGTGCAAGCTTTGCCGCATAACGAAACACCGACGCCATATTTGCTGGGCGCTTTGGGTATTTTTCACGAATTTTATCGAGTAACCAACAAAACGCCAGTTCACTATCAGTGCTACCAACAGGTCGATAATATTCAGGCTTTAAATCATGATAATTAGAAAGCTGCCCATTGTGTGCGTAAGTGATCTCTCTGCCCCACAACTCACGGGTAAACGGATGCGTATTTTCAAGGCAGACACGGCCACGATTACCTTGGCGAATATGGCTAATCACCGAGACACTTTTAATTGGGTACGCTTTAACTAATTTAGCAATCTCAGACTGACAGCTAGGCTCAGGATCTTTAAAAGTACGACACCCCTTCCCTTCATAAAAAGTAATACCCCAGCCATCTTTATGTGGACCCGTGTTGCCACCGCGCTCTAGTAAGCCTGAAAAACTAAAACAAATATCTGTCGGCACATTCGCCGACATGCCAAGCAATTCACACATAAAATAAATTAACCTTTAAAATCATATATATAAAATAAAAATTGAAATACCTTATTGCTATTGGTCACAGTTTTGGTCGCAGTTTGGTTTCTGTAACGCTAAATTTCAATTATTTTTTTTAAATTCAATACGGGCATTGTTAAACACGGTAAGCGGGTTGGCAAGCATTACATTATTCTACGATTGGCTCTAATGTGCTTTTTAGGCTGCTGGCTGTTGATTTATGGCCTGTAAATTCGCCTTGTGTAATTGGTGGCCCTGCGCCTTGGTCTTTATGGCCGTGGGTTTCTAGGCTTTGGTTTATGTCTTTTACTAGGGTAATTAAATCAAGGAGTACTTGAGCCACGTTTACTGAACTATCCCCAAGCCACACCGTTGCACCTTCGACCTTTGCAAGTTCAGTGGCTTTGGCGTGTAGGGTTTTGAGTGTGGTTAGGCTCATGTTTTCGGTGGCTTCAATATCGACCTGCTTTTTACTGCCGAGTAATAGCCCTTCTAAAGCGACGATTAATGCTTTTTCACCCACCACTGTTTTTAAGGCGCCCATTACTTCGGTGATTTGGTTGCCATCTATTTTTGTAACGTCGTGAGTGTCTATGCTGCAGGTGCGTTCGTGGTAGTTTTGTTCGCTTTTGCGTGCTGTTGTTTTGCTCGTGTCACTAGTTTGGGTTATATCGCCATCTGTGGTTAGGTGCCAATTGCCGTCGCGCCCTTGTAGTTTGCTACGGTTATCTTGTTGCAAGGTTACGTCTGTGCGTTTGTGTTCTGGCACTAAGCTTTGCCATGGTAATAAGCTGGTGATCACAGGATGGCTGTTTAGGCCGTCGATATATTGTATTAAACAGTGCATTCCTGGCATGGGTTCGTTTAATAAACCATGATCGGATGATTGTCCTGTGCCGAGTGTGACTTGCTGAAATACGGGCACGGCTAATGGCTCGCCTGTTATCGGATTTAATAGCTGTACGTCGGCGGCTTTTAGCGGCCTGAATGGGGTGCTGATGGCTGCGTCGTCACTTGGTAAGTCATATATTTTTTCTATACGCGCTAACTGTGGCAGGTGTTTACGCTCGTTTAGTTCTGGGAAGTAGCGCTGTATTAAGCGTTTAATGGCTTGTTTGACCATCGTATGTGCATCCTGTCGTTGATTAAGGTTACTTCGGTAATGTACCGCCCATTTAATTTTATACCCGGGCGTAGCTTTGGGATAGCGATTAGCTCGCCAGTGGTTGAGCTTTTAGCTGTTATTGTGTGCTCTGGAAAGTCGTTTATTGCTGCGAGCGGCCAGCGGGAGTCGTGCCAACTGCCGACAAATATTTTGCCGTCTGGGCGTTGTTGAAAAATAAAATCATTAATGCCCCATACTTTGCCTATTTGCCTTAGCGCCTCAATGCCTGTGCCGCTGTGATAAAACGCGGGTGTTATTTTATTTAAATATTCGGCGTTTTCTGGCGTTACGAACTCAACACCGAGTTTTGTTAGCTCATCAAGCACCGCTTTTATGGTTGGATGACGAACAGCCACCGGCGCGGGAAAACTTAACGCTCCTAGTAATTCACGGCATGTTAAATACCAGCGGCCATTGGCTTGGTGTTTTGACTCTATGACGCCAAGAAAATACGGGATCATATTATCTAACGTGTAACCTAGGTGAAGCTCAACCAAGCCGCTTGGCTCTTGCTCTGCGACCACTTCAAATTTTGCGCGGCCTGTGCTGGCAATGTCTAGCTGTACGGTTTTGCTAACAATATTGGTTACTGTGTTGCCGCCAATCGTTAGCGTGTTAGAGAGGCGGGTGCTCATGGCCCTTCGACCTCGTTGAATTTGTTTTGCACATCGTCGTTACTGGTTGTTGCTTGTGGCTCTGCGCTTTCGGTTGCTTGTTCGTCTAGCTGCTGTTGCTCGCGTTCTGAGACTGATTGCACCTCAACGAGCTTAAATGTTACTTGCCATGCGCGTTTTTCTTCAAGCTCGGTGGCTTTTACTTCACCATCAAACTTTGCTTTACGAATTTTATATGCCTCAGCTAATGCATTGGTAATTGTGTAAACAACACGGGCGCCGTTTTCGTCTAGCGCTTTTGATTTTGCGATAAGGGCTGCTAGCTCGCTTTCATCTAGCATGGGTATTTTTGTTTTTACAGTTATTAAACCTGGCTTAACACCCTGATCACTACTCAACGCAAAGCTACCAAACCCCGACATGTCACCACCGGCGAGTTTTACCGATGCATCAACACGGGTTTCAAACCCCGGTATGTTCCAGCCGCCGATTGCTAAGCTCATAACACCTCTTTAATTTGATTAAGTTCGCCCTGCTCGCCAATAAATAAACACATTGCCCAGTGGCTATGATCATTGCCTTTGTTAGCCACTGAGTCGGCTAGCTGCTTTGCTGTGCCAGCTGTAATTAATTGCACATCTACCCCGCTACTTTGAGCAGTGAATTGCGCTTGATTTAGTCGCTCGTCGCGGGCTGTTTTTAGCTCTGCTGTTTGGGTTAGTGCATCATCAATCGTGGTAATTAATTGCTTGCCGCTGTTATTTACTGTTGCGAGTTCGTCAGCTATTAGCTGCTCGCGTAGAGGCAATAAATTCTGCAGGGTGTTTATTTGCCACTCTATGCTTTGGCCGCCATACGTTTCGAGCTGGGTTTGCTCTAATGTACTTTGGCTTTTGGCATACTGGGCGCAGGCGATAAACTCAGGGATTGGGCAGTATTCGTTTATTGATTCCAACTTACTGGCTAGCGTTGCGGGATCGGTTGCACTCACCGATAACAATAAACCGCCATAGCTTGCTGGTTTATCTGTGCGCGAGTCATCTTTAATGGCAGACGCAAGCAACTGCGCGCCCACTTGCATTGAGCAAGGGGCGGCAGTTTGATGATAACAAAGCGCTAGGTTATGCATTTTCAGAAAGTGGGTAGCGAGCTTTAATTTCTGCTACTTTGTCTTGCCACTTTTGATGTGACTCAGGTGTGCCGTCGTATTGCGATTCCATAAATAATGGGTCTGACTCGGCTTTGTAAGCCGCTTGACGCTTTTCAACATTTTGGCTTAGCTCAAACTGCTGCTGATTTAATACTGAGTCAATTTGTTCTTGGTCCATGCCTAAGTTTTGCATGTACTCAGCGCTTGTATTGCTATGGCTTGCGCCTTTGTAAATATATGTAAACATAGTTTTACCTTTTAAATTATTGGTAAGCGCGATATAAAATCGCGCCTACGCGGGTTCAAATTTCAATAACCAATTACGCAAAGAAAGCGGGACGAAAACCGAGATCACTGGGCGTACTCGAACGGCCACTGCGGAGGTTGAGCGCGCCCAAGCCAGCGAGCGAGCCACCGTACCAGTTGCCGCCACGTCGCGGGAAGCGATTGCCATAATTTCGGCAGTAGATTGCACCCGACACAGTGGTTGTTGATTCGGATTCAATTAGCAAACGGCGCAATATCTCAACCTTTTGATACGTTTCTGATTTTGTAATTGCTGCAAAGTGACTGTTTGTTAAATATGGGTTGTCGTTACTATCTTCGCCGATTGGGCCGTTACGGTTTGTAATTGCGCTGTTAAGTACTGGAGATCCAGCACTGTCGGTGCCTTCTGTGTTTGCGACTGGTGAATCAAAATAAGCTGAATGCTTGATCCAGTTTTCCTCTACGATTTCTGGGTTGTTATCTAGCGTAGTGATTACTTGGCCTTCGCTAAGCATCATTTGGTCTAGCCACTCCCACACGTTGCCAACAAGATCTTGAATGCCCCATTCTGTGTGGTCGTGCGACCATGTTGCAGGGCCTTTACCGGTGTCGGTTCTTGCAAGCCCTGACGCATCTCCCGGTATGCCATTATCGCTACTACGGGCTGTTTCTAATTTGTTTTCGTGGCTGCGGGCATAGTTTGTATTGCCGCGTGGTACGGTGTCATTGGCTAGTGACCATAGCGCTATTGCAGCCCACTCGTGAATGCTCATCATGTGCCAGCCTGCGCCCTTCTTGTTACACAGCGCTTTTGCTACATCGTAATCAACTGATGTACGTGGCTGCACACCACCAATTACCGAACAGCCGCCATTAGCGCCTGATGATGCTAGGTATTTTGCAATGAGTACCTCACCCATTTGCTCGCCGTTACGCTGGAACATGGTTGGTGTACCTGTGCCTAGCATTAAGTCAACGCCAAGGCGATCAAGAATTGCTTGGTTGATGTCTTCGTAATTAAAACGCTGGACGCGCACCATGACATTTGGGTTGCCTTGCTCGTCGATTACTACAGTATTACGGCCACCTGACGCGTCTTCGATTGCTTTGCGGTAGCCGTCTGATGCAACGATTGCGAGTTGCGCTGAGTTTGCTGCGACTTGCTGATCAAGTGCGGCTTTTTTACTGTTGTAGTCGCTGGCTAGCGCAGCTGTTTTTGAGTCTATCTCGGCTGCTTTGTTTTCTACCGCTGTAACCACACGGTCTGCCGCTGTTACGATTTCGTTGATTTGTTCAATGCTCATCATAGTTCCTTAGTAAATACTGTAAAATCTGACATTAAGAAAAAGTTACGCAACGTGCGGTACATGTTGTTTACCTGCGCAGTTGCTGTTGTTAGTGATAGCGCGTTTAGTGCATCAATTTGCGGGCTGTAATCAAACATCCATGATTGCGCAGGGATGGTAATGCGAGCCAGTGCCGCCGCTGCTGCAAACTTAAGCACAAACGATCGGTTGTGTACGTTATTTACACCTTGGCGTTTGCGCTGTAATGGCAAGTAATCGACGGCTAATAATGTGCCGTCTTTTGTTACTAGGCCTATCCAGTTGTAGTCAAAGTCGCCGATGTCTTGCTCTAGCACTACAGCCCATGCAACGGTGTTTGCGTCAACATAGCCAGACACATCAATATTGCGACGATGCGTTATTCTTAACGAGCTCGGCATTTGCTCATTTGGGTTGCGCTCAGCGTGCTCGTTTAGGTTTGGTATGTTTGCTAATACCAGCTCTTTTACATCGAGCCCTTTGTTTTCTAGCGCGCGTGTGGTGATGTAGTTTTTACCGGCGTTGGTCATAATGCCGGTGATGGCTTCGCTCATAGTATCTCCTTGGCGATACTGACACCGCCCTCTTTACTTAAAAATCCATAGTGGTGATGTGCCGCAATAACATGCTGTACATCGGTGTTTATTGCTTGATGTGCGGTGTTACTCACTAAGTTATCGAGCCCTAAAAATTGATATAGCAACTCAGTAGGCAGTGTGTGCTTTACGTTGTGCGTTATTGCATGCAGTGGCGCGTGGCTACTTTCATTTTGCAAGTCAATAAAACCATGGCTGTATTGCTGCGCGGCTTTATTTTGTGCGGCTAAATGCAGTGGGTGATCAATGTGGCAGCTATCCCATTGCACATGCGTTAGCCCCAAGCTTAGCGATACATCAGCTTTGTTATGCACGGTTAATTCATAACGGCGGCATGTACGGCCGTAGAGCTGTATTAGCTCTGGGATTAAATTGCTATTGCCTGCGAGTGTTGAGTCGGTCATATCAATGGCGATAATGTCCCAGTCTCGTCCGCTTATGCGTTCACGCACGTTAAGTACTTCTAACCCAAGGCGCTCAAAAATACTTTTAACTGAGGCAATTTCACCGGCATCTATTGTATTTACCAATGCATGCTGCACGCGCTTGCGGTATAGCTCGATTGGTTCGTCATCTAAGCGGTTTGTTAAACGCTCCCACGCTAAAAAACCTAATACGGGCTCTTCGTTTTTCGATTCGTCTTTTTGGTTTACAGCCCACATAACGTAGTCACGTGATTGCTCCCAGTAACCGGTTGCCGCTTTTACGAGTTTTTCGGCGTAGCCTTTGTTTAACCAGGTGGCGATTTCATTAGCCATTTGCCACCTCATTAACGGTTAATGATGTAAGTACCGGCAGCCAGTTCGCGGCGGTTATGTCGTCAATATCAAATTTAATTGATTTAAGCTCGCTAAATTGCTCGTGGCATTCTGCTATTAATTGGCTAATGCTGAACACCGTTTGATGCGCTACGCGTGTGGGTGCATACGCTGCGTTTTGCCTGAATGCGGCTTGTATAAATGTTGTTAGCTCGCTTTGAATACTGTCGCTTTGTGGGTGTAATTTATAGGTAGCGGTAACATTAAAGCCAGTGTTTGCCATGGCGTAAACCATAAAGTCGTCACCTAAACCATGGTGGCCAGCACTGCGAATATGCTGGTTAATCGCGCTCAATAGTGCTGTTGGCACGGGACCCACATCTAAATAAATATAGGCATTGGCAGTACCTGGCCCGCGTGGTGCATCATTTTGTATTTCTATGTTGTCTATTGGTACTGCAAAGCTGGCAATAATTTGTTTATACACGGCGTTAATATGCCAGCGCGCAGCGGTGCCAAACACGTTACGGATGCGCAGGCGGTAATGCTCGGTGCTTTCATCGTCGGAACCTGGCTTAATTAACCAATCATCGTTGTTGGTTACTGTGATCCCGTCTTGTTGTTCTGTAAAGTAGCGATAAGCATGAGCGGGTAAGTTAAACGCAACGCCTGTTTCTGTAGCTTCAGCTTGCGCATACGCAGTGCTTTGGCCGTCGCTAAAATAAACATCTTGCAACAATATGAGTGTGTACGTTTTATCCCCTAGCACATCAGTCACAACTTGTGTGCCGGCAACAACCGAGCTTTCACCTTCGGTATTGAGTCTCGTAAACGTGAGTATGCCTTGTGCTTTTACACCGGCTTGAATAAATACATTACGCCCAGGGCCGTGACGCTCAATGAGTGCAGTTCGGCTGGCAGTCATAATAAATAAGTCAGGCATTAGCTGCGTCGCTATCCAGTTAAATAGCTGTACAACGGGCTTAGTGATCAGCGCTTCAACGGTTCGCCAGAACGGGCCAAACGGTGAGTTGTTAGCAACTTGGATATTTTGCTCTTTCAGCTGTGCTTGCCACTGCATTTGCGCCGTTTGCTCGTCCATTGGCAAGCCTGCTTTTTGCATTAAGGTTTTAAATTCCACTTTGTAGGCCTCCGTATTGGCGCGTTTGCGCGGTGATGCTTAATGTACCGTCGTCATTTCTGTACACTTTTATAGTGCCTGGCTTAATGCGATTGTCTTGCTCTGTGAGTAATTCAAGCTCAGTTAAAATAGGTGCTATACCGTTTTTATTACGCAGGCCAACAAGCTTAGTTAATAGCCCGCTTTCTAAAATTCGGTGCTTAATATCCTGCGCGATAACATCAGCCTTTTTTAATGTGCTTGGGCTTAACGAGTCGTTGAGTACAAAGTCGTTATCTTGTATTTCTAAATCTATATGCAGCGATATATCAAAATTCATTAGCCGGCTAACTCCATCATTTGTTCAAAGCTTTGCGCTACGTCATCTGACTTAATCGTTAAGCTGTCAATGTGCACACTTTTACGATTGTCGCTGTCGCTAGAACTGCTGTTATCTGTATTGCTCGTTAGGTTTTGTAAAAACGCAGACTTTTGCACTTTGGCTTTATAGCTATTGCTTTGCTGTTGTTGCTCAGTACTTAGTTGATCCACTTTGTACGCACCGGCATTGGCTACGTTGGTAATTGCCTGATCTGTTTTAGCCGTTGGCAACGGCTGTAAAGGTGAAACCGTTTGGTTAACGCCTGATAGCTGTACTTGTGTGCTACTAAATACGGGCAAATTGGCCGCGTTAGTAAAATTGTTAGCTGTGCTGTTAACGGTATTTTGTAGCGCTGATTGTGGGGCGAACGGTGTTGATTGTTCGCTATGTCCAACATAGTTATTTGTGGCTGTGCGCGATGCGGTTTTGTTAACCGCATTAGCTGTTATGTCATTTGCTGCAGCATAGCTATTGGTAGCTTGGTTTGTTGGCGCTAGTGTGTAGTTCATTTTATTGACGGCGCTATTACCCTGTAACCCTAAGGCCGAATTAATGACACTGCTGTTTTCTGTGTTGGTAATTGCCTGATCTGTTTTAGTCGTTGGCAACGGCTGTAAAGGCGAATTAGCCGCATTAGTAAAACTGTTGGCTGTGCTGTTTTGGAATGCTGAGTTAATAGCACTGTTATTTATGTTGGCCGTTGTTGCACTAGTTGAGTTTGCACCACCGCTAGCATTTGTGGTTACTGCGTTATTTTTAACGCTTGGGAATGCGTTATTTATTAACGTTTGGCTACGTGCTTGCGCCTGTAAATTTAACGGTGCGGTGGTGTCGGTTGGTACAGCTGGCAAGCGCTGAATAGTAAATTTAAAGGCATCGTTTGCGGCTTCACGCTCGGTCATTGCTTTTGGTTGAGCTGAATAAACAGGATCGTTTGCTGCTTGGTTTGCCGCTGCCACCACGCGCACATTTTCAGTTTCTGTAAGAGTTGTAACTTTAGGCGCTGCATAATTTACAGGGCTATTTGGCGCTATGTATTGCGGGCTGGCTTGCTCGGCTGGCGCGTTTGCCTTGCTGATCACGCGCACATTTTCAGTTTCTGTAAGCGTTGCAACTTTAGGTGCTGCATAATTTACAGGGCTATTTGGTGCTATGTATTGCGAGCTGGCTTGCTCGGCTGGCGCGTTTGCCTTGCTGATCACGCCTTGGCCGTAGTCGCGGCTGTATGCTTGATCTGCGTTTTGCATACCCATTGTTTTTGGTTGCGCGGCTTGCGTTACTTTTGTTGCTTTTATTTCTGTTTCATCATCACCAAAACCAAAGAAGCCTTTTATTGAATCGGCAATACCTTTTAAACCACCTACCTTTTCACTTAACCAGTCGAACGCTTTGCCGTAGCCTTTCATCATCATACCCATTGGCGAGTAACCAAATACGGTTTTAATAAAGTCAAAAAAACTGCTAAGTGGTGTTTTAACCGCGCTCCACATATCGCTAATCGCGCTCGCTATCCACGTGATGCCATTAACAAGCTTAGTTATAAACCAAATAACTGCTTTGATTGGAAACAGTATTAAGTTTAATGCGGCGCCAAACACTAATCCGAAAACTTCACCGGCAGATGTAACACCCTCTAATGCCTGACTTGATTGCTCTACTGGTGTAAATAAAGATGCAAACCAACTGAACACGCTTTTAACTGCGTTAATAATAGGTGAAAATGCTGCACCTAGCTCGCTAAACACCTCAATGACTGGTGAAAAACTGTGTACAAAACCATCCCAAAAACCACTCATAAAGGCCTTGATGGGTTGCCAAAATTTATAGATAAGTGCGGCAAGCAAAACCACTAAGCCAATTATTATTCCAATCGGGTTGGCAAGTAGTGCAACGTTTAAAAAATGCATTATTCGGGTGACGTTAAATAGCCCCATAGCGAACTTACTTATACTCGCAACCGCTCCTTTTGCGTAAGCGCCAATTGCAGGAATATAGCCACCAGTAAAGGCAGCTGTGGTATTAAACCTGCTTTGCGCTAACGTTGCTCGCGCCATGACAGCCGTATAAATTTTATTAGCAAGTGTTGCCCCTTGGGTTGCTTTAGTGGTTGTGTTGAGTGATAAAAATAGCGCTGTGTTCGCTTTTGTATAAAGCCCCGTTGCGTATTTTAGCCCACCTAAAACAGGCGCTAATGTAAGACCTGAAAATTTAAGTAACCCCATAGAAAAGTTTAACAACCCAAATACCGTGACCACCCCCACTACACCAACAATTAAGGTTGCAAGGGCGCTGGATAAAACTGGGAATCTCTCAGTCAGTGACACAATGCCCGCAAAGCCGGCGGCGAGCATTTCAACGAACGGCTCAACCACAGGCAATAAGCGGTTACCCATTGCGGTGGCCGCAGCATTAAATGAACCGCCTAAACGATCCCATGGGCTGGCAATGATGTTTGCCATTTCCAAGGCTTTGGAGTTATCTTGCACGTTTTCAAAAACGGTGATGCCGTCTTTTAATTTGTCTACTTTAGTGCTGAGTACATCAACGGCTTTTGCACCTTGTTTACCAAATATTTGAGTCAGTACATCGCCACGCGCTACAGAACCCAGTGAGGATAAGCGGTTATTAATACGCCCTAGCACCACATCAATCGCGAGCATGTCGCCGTTATCAGCGGTTAATTTTATGCCTAATGCATCTTGCGCTTTACCAATCCCTTGTAATAATGAAGCCGCTTGTGTACCAGCCACTGATCCTGATTTAGCAACCAGTTGCAGTTCGCCCACTAACGCGAATTGTTGAGCCGAGCTTAAGCCAATGTTTGTCGCGGTCGCCCCAAGGTTTGAAAACGCGGCTTGCATTTCTGCACCGGTGGTTTTGTATAGCTGTACGGCGGTGGCGGTTTGCCCTGCTATTTGGTTTACCCAATTCGCTTTGCCCATCTTATTAGCGGTTTTTTCAAAGATGCCATACATGGTGCCCATATAACTGGTGATGGTGGCCGCATCCGCCTTGGTCGCTACAGCTAATATATTTGATGTTTTAGTAAACTCGGATAGCTCATCACCCGTTAGTCCGGCAATGGCTGATTGAATATCGTATGCACTGCGCACAAACTCGGCAGAGTTACCGCCGAACTGAAAGCCAAATTCGTATGATGTTTTGGTTAGTTTTTGCAATGCGTCGTCGGCAACGCCGAGCGATTGCACTTCTCCTAATGCGGCAACGTGATCAATTGCCGGCGCAAGTGATTTTGCAAGGGCGTAACCACCACCGACGGCTGTGGCTGCGCCGCGCATCATTTGTTCTTGAGCGGCGGCGGTTTGCTGGCTCAGCTGATTAATTTTAGCCATGACCTTATTAACCGGCCCAGTGACTTTGTCAATGATGCCGATTGAATAAGTAAGCTTGTCTAATTTGCTGAGTGTTGCCATTAATTACTCGCCGCCTAATGCTGTGCAAATGCCGTTATTTACGGCGGTTACAAAGTTTTCTTGCTGTGATGTTTCAAGGTAAAGCGCCTGTGCCAAGCTCTCGTCAGTTACTGGTAGATTGCCAAAATATTTAGCGTGGTATGCCAGTAACTGATCAAGCCTGCTTTTGCCTATTTGCTTGGCTCGGCTTTCGATTTTTTTACCGTAAAATTAAACTCGGGTTGGTATTCTTCAACAATGGCCCCCACTAAAAACAGCGCGGCACCCGGTTGCTGTACCAGCTCTTTGAGCTTTTTAGCGTCGGCTTCAACCACTGTGTTTAATAAAAAGTTAGTCGCCGGCTGCACCTTGTTGTTCGGCTGAGTCGAGTTAATGTATTTGTTGTAGTCAGCGCCATTGACGTTAAATGTAATTTCGCCAACGGGGGTTTCTAATGTGATGTGTTTCTCAAACGCCATGATCAATACTCTCTTTAATATCTGCTTGCTCTAGCAGTGTGTAGGTAAAATAAGGGCCATACTTGGCTGCTGATTGCTCACACAAAGCAATAAATTCATCAAAGTCATTTGGGCTTGCAAACACCTGGCAACCGGCTGACCATTTATCAACTTGCGTTGATGTGACCTTGCTGTTGGCGCGGTGGCAGTTAATGCCAAAGTAACCTTGTTGTAGTACTGCTTGGGGTGTGACGTCCGTGTCTAACTCGGTGTCGTGGTTGTTGTCGCGTAGAACAACAACGGGTTTATGTTGTACAAGGGCACGGTATTTGCCCTGGTGATAACCCAACGTCCACAAACTTTTGTGCTGGCCTGCAATTAGTACCGCTGTGCCGTCTAGGTTCATTGGGTGTTTGCGCCAGTAATGGCCTGCATCGGTTGTGGCTTTGTACTGCGTTAACTGCCATTCGCCACCCTGTTGATACAGCACACAAATAGCATCATTGAACGTATTAGCACGGGTGTTTGCATGGCGAATACCTATAATGTTTAGGTTTAATTCACCTTCAAACACCTTATGCCCACACGCTTGCATGGTGTTAAGTAGTGTTGCAGCGGTTAAATTTCGAATGGCTTTAGTCATTACAGGTCTCTCACTTCGTCAGCAGTTAGGTATGGCACGCCGTTAATTTTGACAAAATCAGGGCTGGTGATCGGACACTTAATTGAAGTGGTGTCTTCTTCGCCGCCATCTGCTTTGATGTTTAAAAGCTCTTCTAATTGCGGTAAACAACCAAAGGCTTCAATGTTCTTTTTGCCTGCTGCTACCTCG
This sequence comes from Pseudoalteromonas arctica, assembly GCF_012927645.1. Taxonomy (GTDB): domain Bacteria; phylum Pseudomonadota; class Gammaproteobacteria; order Enterobacterales; family Alteromonadaceae; genus Pseudoalteromonas; species Pseudoalteromonas arctica_A. Next base: position 29,857 of record NZ_JABBMT010000007.1, read on the forward strand.
GCATTAAATGCCACGTCGAACGGCTCAATGCCTTTCCAGCTGCCTGCTTTTTCTGCTTGCGCTTGCACGATCAACCAGTTTTCGTGATCAAGTTTCAGGGTTACTTCGCCTTCAACTGGGCCATCAATAAAGCCTTTGGGAATGCCGCGCACTTTTTTTACCGTGCGGCCGTCGGTAATTTTTACTGTGGCTTCCATGACATGGACCATTGAGTTACCAATGAATATGTCGAAGTCCTTGCCGCCTAATACTTTTTGCATGTTCGCGCTCCTATTCTGCGTCGTCTAACATGATCCCAACAATAATGGTGCTCGGGGAATCAATTGGTTTTACTTTAAGCACGACTTGCAATGTACGCGCGTCCATAAAGGTAAGGTTGATGCTGTCGTCTTTTGGCGCATCAATTAAGCCCGGGAACTTGTCGGCGCCAATGTTGATGGACTTGCTCATATCACGAAGGGGTTTACCCATTACACGCTTGCCAAATTCAATACCGCTGGTGCTGTTATTTAAGCGGCGGTTTTTAATTTGCTGAATTGCAATAATGCGAACTGCTCGCGCTGCTTTATCAACAATGCGGCCTGTTTCAATTTGCTGAAAATCACCGCCCTCAGCATCTAGCATGTTTACGTCACCAAAATAAACGCCGTCAAAATCAGGGTAAAACTGGGTGCAACTAAAACGCAGTGCGTCGAGCGCGGCGGTGGTTGAGTTGGTTAACGGGTTGCCTGCGGCATCTGCTGGCAAAGGCATGAGCGACATTGCACCAGTCAATACGCGCATTGGGCTGTCAGCAATAGTGACTGCACTTTTACATAAACGCCCTGTAACTGCGCCTAGTTCGTCACCAAATAAAAGCGGGATAACGGCAACGCGGTCACCCACTACGCCATCGTTTAATGGCTGTAATGCGGTAACTAAATCAGGCCAGTTTTGCTCTGGCGTTAAACCAGGAGCTGCAAGTAAAAAACGAACGCGGCGCGCAAGGCTTGATAAAATCTCAAGCGCTTTTGCTTGGTAGCTTTCAATTTCGGCCTTGCCTGTTACGGGCGTACAAATAACGATGATTTCTGGGCTAACGTCTTGGTCCATTGCTTGATCAATGAGTGCCATTACGTCGTCACCCACGCCATGCGGGATAGCGTAGCCGCTAACTAAATCGTCGCCGTTGCGTTGCCATGCTTTTACTTGAGTTTTTAATGGTGAGTCGGCGGCGCCAAACAGATCATCAAAATCACTTTGTGCATTGATTGGTAAAATGCTGCCATTGTTTTCGGGCGCTTGGCCTAAAAACAATACGCTGCGTTCCACTTGTTTTGTAGCGCCACTGCCTGTTTGAATGGCGGCAACGGATACTTTACCTTGTGCCATGGTCGTTCCTTTTTGCTTTGCGCTACGCCACTTGCATAGCTTTGTTTAAAATAAAACTTTGCTGCTGTTTTTGTTCAGCAACGGTTTGCCCCAAAAAGGAGCGGGCTGGCAAGTCAATTTGCCATGTGCTCTTGCTTGAGCTGCCCTTTAATTCGCGTAGTAAAAACCCTGCTTGATTTTTACTTAAGTGCTCTGTTATCCATTTAATACTTGCGCGTTTTGCACCTTTTCCTTTACCGCGTGGTATTTTGTAGCCCTCGGCTATTAATGCACGGGCTTGGTTTCGTGTTGCTAAACCTTCCTTACGCTGCTCACCATTTTTTTTAGGTGCTTGCCCTGTAATGCTTATCCCTTCTTGCTGCGCCCTGGCTATTTTGCCGGTTCTCGTATTGTTAAAATAAACACTGGCGTCATTTGGCCCGTAACGTACTTTCATTCGGCGCCTTAACTTGGTGAGCATTTTCTTTTTTTTGCCGTTTGCTCTGCCCTTCCACGTTCTGCCAGTTAAATCCTTTTGCTGGGTTATTCGCCCTTTACTGCTTCGGTTTGCACTTCTGATCAATCCACGCATTAAGTTGCTGCGTTTATTTGGCTTGAGCTGTAAAAACGCTAATTGTTCTTTGCTTTGCCCTTCGTCAAACTTGACGTTAAGCACTTACTTCACCATGCAGTGTGAACGCTTCAGCTATCCACAGGCTTTGTTCACCAAAATCATAACGACTACCGTTTAATTCAAATGGGCCGTTTGGTGTGTGTATTAGCTCTATGTCTTCACAAAGCTGGTTAATCGTTAGCTCTACTTCGTTGCTGTTGTCGTCGTTTACGTCGGCACTAAATTCAATGTCAGTGCTATCAAAACGACCCCCATTGTTTTGCAACCAAAACGATGCAAACGCACAGATCAATGCTGCCGGTGCTGCACAAGGGTTTATGCTAATAACCCCTGAGTAATAAAAACGCGCAGCTAATAAGCCGTTGCCATTGACCGTTTTGCTACTTGGCTCTATGCGACCACCTTCTATCCAGCTGTCGAACTGGGTGCGTAGCGCGAGGTTACGGCCTTGATATTCGGCAGTTGCTAAATGCTGTTTAAGCATTGCTATTTTGCTTTGGCTCATAACAGCGCTACCGATAAGTTAGGGCTGAGCGATTGCAGTAATCGCAATGCGTTTATGCTTTGGTGTTGCCAGTGTTCATAATTATCAATGGCGGTTTGGCTTTGTGCTGTGGCGCTGTCGCGATGCGTGCTGCCTAGCTTTGATACCAGTAAATTAGCTTTGGCTTTGCTGTAAACCGCATCGTGATAAAAAATAACTTGCTGTGCGTCTAATGGCTCGCCATTGGTGAGCACTGCGCTGGCTAGTTCTTGGTTAATTTCGTCCTGTGCGCGTTTTAGTTTTTCAACAAGCATCGCACTTTTGCTGGCATACTCTTGGGCTATTGCGTAGTGCTCAATAAAATATGCGGTGCTAAGCACTGGGTAATAGCCATTGCCTGGCACATCAACATTGATGCTTTGTAAATCTGCTTGTGGCATACCGCTTAAGTTCATATTGCACCTGTAAAAATACACACATTAAATTGGGTGCGGGCGCCACTTAGTCACGCGCGTTAAGCAAGTAATGCTAACGTTGTGCTAAGTTGCCCGCTGGCGTTGGAGCTAGTCAGCGGTTTGCTGGTCTGACTCCGCTGGTTTAATCATTTTTTGTAATTCTTTGAGCATGGTTTTAACGCCTGCTTTGTCGTTAATGGCTTGGGCCATTTCGGCAAAGTAAAGGGCGTTGCCTAAGTTGAGCTGTGCTTTGTTTACTTTTGCGGCTATGGCGTAAAGCTTGCCGCCGACCACTTCAAGCCCTGCCCAATCTTGGTTTTTAACTACATTAATTAAGCGATGCAGCGTAAAGCCAATGTCGTGCAGGCCTTGCTGCTTTGACTCAGCAAGGTAGTAATTTGCATCGTCGTAGAGTTGGTCGATAACGAACGCAGGCCAATGCTTGGTATTAAACACGGTTGGCAGTGGTTGCTTTTGCTCAATGATTAATGGCAATAGCTCTAACACTGCATCCCAGCGCTTTAAATCAACTAGCCAAATAAACACCCATGCTAGTACTTTGTTGTGGTGGTTTTGGCCGCTTAAGCGATAGCGGTTGATGTAGCCTAGGTAATCGTTACGCTGTAGCGCTTCTGATTTGTATGTCGCTTTATCTGCAATATCAGTAAATGTTTTTAGTTGAGCTAAGTCAGATTCGATTGCCGCTGCAAAAAACGGGTACTCGTTTTGCTCGGTGTTGTTTGCTGGCGCGTTGGCTTGAGTGGCTGTTGCCGCTGCCGTTGGCGCTTGCTTTTCAGTGCTACTTGGTACACTGCTAACTGCTTTGGCTAATGATTTTTTGACTAAGCTCATTTAAAAACACTCTTTAATTTGGTTAAAAAAAGCCGCCCCGAAACTAGGGAAAGGGCGGCTAATTGGGAATGTTACTTATACCCAGGCGTCGCCTGCGCTGTTTGGTAACTTGATGTTTGCAGACTCAAAGTACATTGCTTTTTCAAGGTCTTCGACGTAGTAGCAATCGTTACGTGATAGGTAATCTTCAACACGTTTCTTTTTGGCGTTGTTTTCTACACTGGTACGCGTTGAGCCCGTTTGTACGTAGTGACTTAAGTTGTCAAAACTGGTGACTAAAATGCCGCGAGCGGGGAAAAACGGGATCTTGTAAGTCATCAAACCGCCGTAGGTATCAATCACCTGCTGCAATTCAATCTTGGTTTTTTCGCTTGGTGTATGGGCTTGTTTTGCATACAGTTTATTTTTGTCGTGCGCTAATAACTCGTCGCCAATAATAGCTACCATGTTTGCACGCTTATGCTCTGGAATACCCTGCAATGCATCGTGCACCGCTTGGTCTAAGTTTTCGTAATCGCCACCGGCACCAATGCGAATTTCGCCAGCGGTTGCACCTTCGCTAATTGCACGCTCTGGTGCATCGCGGCGGATCAACTGCAACCAACCAATGTTTACATCGTTCATCATTGGGTAGGCTGTAATGTCAGTTGTATCGGCTACGTGTGTACCATTCCAACCAATTTTAATAATGTCGAGTGCGATTGCTTGGCGAACGTGGTTACGATAGCGATTATGAAAATCAGGGAACTTAGACCACTGATCCATTTTTACCCATGTGATATGAATGTCACATTCAACCGGGTAACAGCGGTATTCACGCTTAGCGAGCTTTGATACATCGCGGGTTTTACGCTCTTTGGTGTCGTCGGTTTCTACGCCTGCACGGCCTGTAATACCACCGTCTACACTCATGATCACCGATTGACCAACTAGGTCATCAACCGGTGCGGTGTTGATCATCTGTAAAAATTCAGCTGACTCGTAAACGGCGTCGTATAAACGCTGCTCTACTGTTGGCTCTACATTGAATTGCTCACTCATAGAGGTAACGCCGTAATTAACGGCCATGCCTGCCATGATGGCGACGAATAAATCTCTTGTTCTAGTCTTCATCTGCTTTCCTGCGTTTTGCTAAGTAATGTTAAGGTGATGCACTTACAGCAATTTGCTGTATTTGCCTTCTTCGCCTTCGGGTTCTTCGTCAGCGTCGGTTGTGCCACCCGCAGGTATTTTTAATGCTTTTTCAAACTTGTCGGTTAGCTCAGTTAGCATCTGCTTAGTTGAAGATAACTCTTCTTTAACTTGGCTTAGCTCTGTGCTTTGTTCGCCTTCTGGCGGCGTTTCTTCGTCTTCCACTTTGGTGGTTGAGAATGAATCAAGCTTAGTGATCACGCCGTCGAGCTTTTGGCCGAATTCGGCAAGCGGTGTGCCGAGTGCATCTTTTAATGCTGTGGCTAATTCTTCTGGTTTCATGTCGGGGTCTTCCTTTGCGAATAGTCGTTTAAAAAAGGGTTTTTTAGGTGGTGTGTCGATTGGCTCACATGACCCTAAATCAACGGTTAATAAGGCGACGTCCTTGTCGTCTGGCTTGCTCTTACTACTGAAATGGATTCGGTCGGTGTAGCAGCTTGCTGGGTAGTCGGTCACTGCTAAGCCGGTTAGGTAGGTTTTGCCCGTGCCCATAAAGTCGCGGCTAATTTCGATACTAAAGTAAACCGCTTGGTCTGCTTTGTTCAGCTCAACAAACCCTTGATTGGGGGCAAGTACGGCGTATAAGCACACAACGCCTTCTTCGTTTTCATAGGCTTCAACACTTACTACATCGCCCAACATGCCGGGAATATCTACGTTATGTAAGTTTTTAGCAGCCCAGCCAGACCAATTAAATTCGTGATCAATATTAATGCGGGCGCCGTATTTGCGCGGGTTGTAGGTTTCTACTATGTCGGCTACGTCTTGCTCTGATATTTCACGGCCATCAACGGTCATGCCAACGGCGGCGATTGATAGCGGTTTTGTACGTAGTTGACCTGGCATAAACAACCCTTTTTAAATGTGTTTAAGTTAAGCGTTTTGCTTTAAAGTAGTTTGCAGTTTGCACCCTCTTTTACATCCTTTCCAACGGTTTAACTTTTTGAAATTCCTATATTTAACTTTTAGGAATGGTTAGGTTTTTGACTGACAGATTAAGCGTTTTATAACGAATACACTGCCGCTATGGATTAATAAAAGCGGTGCAATATGAAGGCGAACTACGGACCAGAGATACGCAAAAAAGCACAAGACTTGTATGTTGTTGAGGGCTACACGGTTGATGAAATAGCCGAGCTTGACGACATGCCAAGTGCGCGTAGCGTTCGCCGTTGGGCTGAAGCTGGTAAGTGGGAGGATATGTGCCCAAGCTATAATGCCGAAATGGCGTTTAGCAAACGCATTAATGTACTGGCCGATAAAGACGATAAAACCGATGCCGACTACAAAGAGTTAGATTTTTGCACCCGCCAATTATGTGCGCTTAATAAAAGCAAACTTGCCCCTGCCCCTAAACAACGTGCCAATAATGATACGGGGAGCAATAATAGTGGCGGCAGTAATAAAAAATCGAAGAAGAAAAAGAAGAACGATTGCTCAGGCATTACGCTTGAAATGCTCAACGAGCTTAAAGACAAACTACTTTACCCGCACCAAAAACATTGGTTTGATAACCAAGACCACCGCGCCCGATTTATATTAAAACCCCGCCAAATTGGCGCAACCTTCTATTTTGCGTTTGAAGCCTTTTACGATGCCGTGGTAAATGGCCGCAATAAAATATTTATATCCGCGAGCCGTGACCAAGCCGAAGTATTTAAAGCAAATATTGTGGCGCTGTGCCGTGAGCATTTTAATATTGAATTAACCGGCTCGCCGATGGTGCTTAATTTAGCCGGCGGAAAAACGGTTAAGCTGATATTTAAGTCAACTAATGCACGTACTGCACAATCAGAATCCGGCGACTTATATATAGATGAAGTTTTTTGGATACCTAATTATAAAAATTTGCGCGGTTTAGCACAGGCTATGATGACGCATAAACATTTGCGTGTTACGTATTTTAGTACGCCAAGTGTTACCAGCCACGAAGCGTATGATCACTGGAATGGTAAATGGTATCGTAAAACTAAAGCTTGTAACGATCCTGAATTTGCGATTGATGTTAGCCATAAAACGCTTAAAAACGGGATGCTGTGTGACGATGGTATTTGGCGCCAAATGCTCACCGTGCACGATGTGGTGAATTCAGGCTTTGACCGCATTGATATTAGCGTACTTGAAAACGAATACAGCACGGATGAGTTTAATAACTTGTTTATGTGTAAGTTTATTGATGATGCCCACAGCGCGTTTAACCTTAAACAAATCATGGCCTGTGTTGGTGACTCAACCAAATGGGATGACTTTGATTTAGAGTGCGAGCGCCCGTTTGCATTAAAACCTGTGGTCATTGGGTTTGACCCTGCCCGCTTTGGTGATAAAGCCAGTGTTGTTGTTTTAAGTGCCCCTATGAAACCTGGCGAAAAGTTTAGGCTACTTGAGGCCATTGATTTAAGCGGGAATGACTTTGAAGCCATGGCCGCAGAGATAAAACTACTCACCGAAAAATACAACGTGCAGCACATTGGTGTTGATACTACGGGCATTGGTTACGGCGTATGGGAAATGATCACTAAATTTTACCCTAACGCTGAACCCATACACTACAACCCAATTATTAAAAACCAACTGGTTATTAAGGCCATTAACGTAATTAAAAACCGCCGTTTTGAGTTTGACCAGGACGCGGTAAATATTGCCAGCTCGTTTATTAATATTCGCCGTAAAGTGGTTGGCGATCAAATAACCTATGCCACAAACCGCACCGCGACCACAGGCCATGCCGATATTGCGTGGGCAATTATGCACGCTATGAAATTTGAACCACTGGACGGCAATGCCCACAGCCGTCAAACATCTGTAGGAATTGCAGCTTAATGAGTAAACCACGATTACAAGTGAGTAACGGCCAATTGCCGAACTACAATCAACGAACAGCCGTAACAGATACTTTTAGCTTTGGCGATCCTGAGCCCTGTTTAGATAACCGGCTAACTGATTACATTGGTGTATTTAGTGACAGCAACGGCATTTATGCACCGCCCATTAGTTTGCAAGGTTTGGTAAAGCTGCTGCGTGTAAATGCCCAGCATGGGCCAATACTCTACTTTAAGCGCAACATGATCTTAAAGTGGTATAAACCTAACCCGCTATTGAGCCATCAAGCCCTTAGTAAGTTTGCTTTTGATTTGCTGTGGAGCGGTAACGCTTATTTGCAGATTATTAAAAACGCATTTGGGCAAGTCATTAAACTGCGCCACTTGCCTGCACTCACCATGCGTTATACCGATACCCGCGGTGTGTATGCACAATTAAGTAACCGCAGCAATCAGCCAATATATTTTAATGCCGGTGAAGTAATACACGTAAAAGAGTACGACCCCGCCCAAGGCATTTACGGCATACCGCAATATTACGGCGGCATTCAATCGGCCTTACTCAATGAGGATGCCACATTATTTAGACGCCGCTATTACAAGAACGGTGCGCACATGGGCTTTATATTCTCAATGGCCGACCCGAACTTAAGTGATGCCGATGAAACAGCACTAAAGAATGCCATACGCGATAGCAAAGGCGTGGGTAATTTTAGAAGTTTGTTTTTTAATTTTCGCAGTAATAAGGCCGATGCTGAAAAGTCGATAAAGATAACGCCCGTTGGCGACATATCAACTAAAGACGAATTTGAGCGTATTAAAAAAATTACCCTTAACGACATGCTCAGTATGCATCGGGCACAAGAAGCACTTAGCGGTCAATCATCTGGCGACAGCGCGGGTTTTGGTGATTTAGACAAAATCACCCGCGCGTATTACAACAACGAAGTTGTGCCCCTTCAATTAGATGTTAAAGGGATCAACAACTACTTGCCTACTGCACAGCATATTGAATTTAAAGAGCCTGAGTATTCAGATCTAAACCCAGCACCTAAGGAAAGCGCATGAGCTGGTTAAACATAATTGAATTTATTAAACAATGGGGGCAATTACTTATGTTGAGTTTTTTAGCAGCCGCAATCCAAATGTACTTGAGCAAACGGCAGTTTACGTTTTTTCATTATTTTATGAGTGTACTCATTGCGATATTTGCAGCCTACCTTGCCGCTATGTTTTGCGAGTGGCGCGGCTTTGACGAAAGTTTAAAAACTGGGGTTATTGGGGTGACGGCTTACGCTGCCCCGCATTTGCTTGAAGGGTTCGACAAACTTATTGCAACTATAAGCAAAGACCCAAAGGCGTTTATTAAATTACTAATGAGGGTTAAATAATGGGATGGATTAAATCAGTATTATCGTTCATCACAGACCCAATAGCCGATTTAACCGGCGGCTATGTTGAGCGTAAACGCATTGCGGCTGAAATGGCCGCCGATGTAGCACGGGCTGAAAACAATTTTAAAATTGCCCAGTTTGAAGCCAAAGCAAGGCGCTGCATGCAAGCCGAGCAAAACGACGCTGATTATGACTTGCTGGTGCTGAAGAACCGCGACAAAACCATTATGGATGAAGTGATCATTCTATTCTTTTTGGGTTTGTTTGTGTGTCACTTTATCCCCGCAATGCAGCCATATATGCAAAAAGGTTGGCAAGCAATGGGTTACAACGGCGCGCCCTGGTACTTTGAATTTGTAATTGTAGGTATTGCGGTTTCAACGCTTGGGTTGATGCGATTGTTTAGAGCATTTTGGGGGAGCAAGAACAAAGGGAATAAAAGCGCTAGTTAGGAGCTAGCGCTTTGGTGTTTAAACTTCTTCTAGTTTCAAATCAATTGTTAATCTGAATGTTGAGCCCTGCTGGTTTCCTTTGGTTAATTCTGCTTTTGCCATATATAATTTAACCGCCTTATTTATACTCGACTCAAGATTCTCTAGCTTTTCATTAAATATTTGCTTGCTTCTAAATTCACGAAATGCCTCTTCATCTTCTTCTGTTAACTCTAAATAAATATCATCTATGATTAAATTAAAATTAACGTGAATATCTTCATCTCTGGACCTAAAGTGATATGTCATAACCGATGTTCTAGTTGGCTCAGCCTGCTCATCTAAACCTGCTTCATTTAAAACGTGCTTAATAAAATCTAACATTGCTCAATCCTTTTCTAATGCAAAGTAATAGGCACAACAAGGTAGCTTTTTTAATTAACCAAGTCTACTAGACCAATCTAGCTCTTTAACCTCTTCAATTTTACCTGCAACAACTTCAAGACGCTTAAGTGCCCTTGTTAAATTTGGTCCTTGCACACCATTAAGCGTTGCTGCATTGGTTTTGCTAATGCCACGAACTAAGTAATCACTGAGTGCCGCTTTTATATCTTCACTGGTACTTTTACCAAACGATAAAAGTGCATCTAACCGCTCTTGGCTTTGTGAGCCTTTATGCAAATATTTCATAATTAATTTATCACTTAACTGATAATAAATTAATGATATTTCAATATTAGGTAAATCGCCAGCTATTTGATCTTTTTGTTGTCACTTTATTGTCAAACATTGTCACTTTTTGACAATGCGATCTTTTTAAAATCTCTCACAGATCCTTTTACTGGGCGTGCTGGTGATTAATAGTGTGTCACTGCGGTTGTCAATTTGACGCATTTTTTGCACGAAAGCGGAAGGCGAGGAGGAGTGAATTTTGGAGCTCTTTGGTTCTCAGCTAATAGGTAAATGGTTATTTGGCATACGCGCAACCACTGTATATAATGACAGTGTATTTTATTAACGATTGGTGGTTATTATGGCGCGGGTTACTTGTCCAAATTGCGAAGCTAAAGCGACGATCACATCACGTGAAAAGCAAAGCGCCCATGTGGTTAATTTATATTGCTCGTGTACTAACACCAAAGAGTGCGGGGCTACGTTCCGTATTACCCAATCGTTTGATCACTACTTAAACCCGCCTTGCAAATCTACCGCACAACTTGCCGCTGCACTGATTAAAAACCTACCACGCGAACAACAGCTCGAATTAATTGGGCTGTAATTCCCCGTTAAATTTCAGGCATAAAAAAGGCCGACATCCGATGTCAGCCTTTTTTAGGATTTGAAGTTTTTAACTATAAAATAGTCACTTTTAAAGTTAGTACCACTTTTAGGGTTTGGCAAATATTATTCAATACTCAATAGCGCGGCCATGATTGTTTGCCGTTCGCCTGGTGGTAACGCTTTATAGTTATTTGCCCAGCGCTGGGCTTTTCGCTGTATACGCTGACGATCGGTAAAATTATCACCCGCATAGGTATGATAATGCACGTCACCTGGTTGGTAGTTAAGCCATATTGTTTCAGTACGAACGCCGCCGCGTGTCATGGCTTGAAAGTCTTTGCGCCACCAATCTTTTAGCATTTCGTTATAAAGTGAGTTGGCGTAACCCGATATTATAATTTTAACGTCATCTGGGTTTTGCTGTTTTGCTGCTGTTAGTAAACGCTGGTGATCGGCCTCTGTCATTTCGTGTTCATAACGGGCGTTACTGGTTCGGGTTTCTGGCATGTATGGCGGATCAAGATAAAGCTGTGTTTTGCAAAATGGCTTAAAGTTTTCTAAGTACTCTATGGCACAGCCGCAAATTTTGTTTTCTGGTACCACATAGTTAAATTTGTCTAGCATGGTTTGTGACTTATCAATCACCACGTTATATTTAGCCGGCGCTTTCTTTTTGAATACAACACCAGTACCTAAGAATAGTTCGCCGTAAAATTCATGCGGAGCCATTACATTAATAATTGCTTGATAAACACCGCTACCACCTTTGGCGCCTAAATAGCTTTCGTGTTCTGATTTATTTGTCATTTGTATTCCTTAGCAGCTGGCATAGCTAAATTTATCTATTGTGGCCAACACAGTTAAATTTAACTATGCGACCAGGTGGCATAGTTAAATTTGTCTGTACTCGAGTGATAGTACTTCATAGTTAAAAATGGCTGTGCTGCAGCTAATCTGATTCTTTCTTTGGTTTAACAACTGAATGATAAATCCAGTTGCGGCGTTTTACTGTTGGCTTCATGCTTGCGCCCCAATTAATAAACTTGGTCGTTTAAATAACAACGCGGTGTTTTGTAATTTATCAATAGTCATTGTTCGGCCATCGATGGCGGTTACTTTTACCCGTTTAATTGGGTTTTGCTCTATCACTACTTGGTAACGGGGGTCGGCGCATATGTTTTTAATGCAACGGGCACCGTGTTTTGCTGAGCAACCAAACTCACGGCCTAGTAATAGGTCGTTGTAAAAGAGCCCTGTTGATAGCATTTTTTCTGCTGCTGAGTGAGTATTCATAATGTCACCTTTATGCTGTTCGGTTTGAAATTTGAGCCTTTAGCGCAGTGATTTTTTGCAACTCTGCCTTGTAGTAAGTCTCCATGCATAGAATCTGCTTATTAGCATATTCAATTGCTTCATGTTCATTTAAGAATGAACACTCTGTGTAAAACGGCTTTTGGCATTCAAATTGCCAACCGGTGCGCAACTTTTGTTTACATACAACGTGCTCGTAAACTTTAATCCCATTTTTAACCCGATAGCCTTGTAGTGTTTCTTTAATAAAATCGCTTTTGTACACTTTGCCTTTGCGGGCTGTGTATACGTTTTTTGCGTTACATGTGCATGTGCAGCTCATGATCATTGCTCCTGTTGTTTTGGTTGTGGTCTGTTAGTTACTGCAAATACGTTGGCGTTTGGTTCTTGCTGGTAGCCGGTGCAAATTTCGGTTGCGAATACGCTGTTATTGGTTTTACCGCACTGGCCGTATTGGGTTCTTGGCTTTGGCAAACCAAACCTACTAATAAACGGGCTGTGCTGATCCTCTGCATAACCCTTTGGGCAAAACGCTTGGCAACTAATGCAGGCCATTGGCATACCGACTTTTGAAATTTGAATCATATTGCTACCCCACGGCGTGTGTTTAAGCTTTTATTTAGCTGCTGATATCTGATGGTCGATATATTGTTTTTTTTACATGCAGCGCTTGTTTTAATGCCTTTTGCTATATCCGATTTAACTGCGTTTAAAATTTCTAAGCTCTGCTTTTTATGCTGATTTGATGCGCTCAAGTGGTATCTTATTGTTGCTTCGCTCACATCAAACTTGTCAGCAATTACATTGATGCTTAGTGTTTTTCGTAACTCAATAATCAATGAAATGTCGTGATCAGTTAATTTGCTCATATCGTTGCTCCTACGCCATTAAATCCAGTGCCCACCAGTCGTTATCGCTGATTGCTGATGCGCTGCCGTTGTTTACTAAAATTGCTAAGTCCCAATCGCCAATGGTGATCAGGCCTTTTTTATTCTCGCCGTAATGGAACTCGCCGAGTTCATTGCGCGTTGCATTAAGGGTTTCGCGCCCGTCTAGCTGGGCGTATTGATAAGCAAGGTCCACAAGTTCACGCGCTTGCTGCCAGTGATCATCTGTTACGTGCCAGCTTGCCGATTTTTGGGCGAGTGTTTTTGCTCGGTATTCAATAGCGAGGTGCTTGTTGTGTTTTATTTGTGCGGTTTCGTCTAAAACATGAAGTTGACCGTTTTTAATTTGGTAAATTTGCCCGTCTCTGGCGATCCTCTTGCCGCTATTTAGATCCTTTTTAACCTCTGTGATCTGTTTTTCATCACACCCCACCATATCGAGTATTAACTCCGCGCTAGAGCCCACGGCTATAGGCGTACAGTTATTACCACTAGACCAAGATAGGTCGGCTGCGCCGACGTTGGTGCTAGCCTTAGCTGCGAGTTTTTCGGCTGTGCCCTTGAGTTGTCTGGTCCATTCGATAAGGCGCGTTTTTAAGCTGGTTGCATCCGTTACGTTATGCACGTTGTTAAACAAACGTGTAAGCACGGCTTTGTAATCAATGTTGGTCACAACACCTTTAATGCGGCGTACTACTTCGGCGTAGTCGTTACCCATGGGCGTATCTTCGTACATTGATTTAAAGTTAGCGGCGCGGCCAATACACATGCCGCCCTGTAGTTTTACGTAGTCTTTCCAGTTGGCGGTATCGGCAGCATGGCGAATAGGCTCTATTACTTCGTCTTTTACAGCGGTGCGCATGCGTCGCAATTCTCGGTAAACGGTGACGCTTGGCGAACCTTGGAACTGAAATTGCCTAATATTCCACGTACTCGCCCACGCTAAAACGGGGTTGGCTTGCTCTTGCAGGTTTTCGCCTGTGTCAGCGTCTACGTGATCGGTCAGCATATAACCATCAATATTTTTACTGATGTATTTAGCGATGTACGCGGCCGCACTACCCTTGCTTTTGTCGAGCTTTACAGCGTCAAAACGTGGGCTGAATGTGCGGTAAAATTTGCTAGGCGCTTTGTGGTTTTTCGCCTTAAACTTTTTAGGTTCTCTTTTCTCGGCTTTGGCTTTTTCGGCTTCTTCTTTGTTGCGCTGTATAGCGACTTCGTTGGCTTTCTTTTTAGCAAAGCCCCACTCGCTGCGCTTTTGTTTGTACAGTTTAAATAAGTGGGCTTTCTCAGTATTAGCGCGATATTTAACACAGGCCTCAACGGTTTTTATGTGCGTGCCGTGGGTGTTTATATCTACAAATTTGTTGAATACTTTGGCGCGGGTAAGCTCTGGGCCATAACGATCGTAAAGCTCGGTTTTGTCTTCTTGGATAAAGTACCAACGCAAAATAGCGTTGATTTCTTGCAGCTTGTTTTTTGGCATGAATAGCATCATGTGCCAATGCGGGCAACCGTCGGCGTGTGGCTCAACTACGCGCACACCAAAGTATTTAAGGCCGCGGCGATTAAGCTTAGACCGAGCACGCGCCCATGTTGTAGTTAAATAATTTTGTGCATCTTTAGGGGTTGAACCATCCCACGTACTTGCATTGGCATGAAAACGTGCCGGGCATGTAATGGTGTAAAACATGGCAACATAACCCATTTCGTCGGCTAGTTCTTCAGTCTCACGAATGCGGAGCATTAATTCGTTACGGCGGTTAGCAGGGTTTGCCATGCCGCTTTTTACGGCTTCAATCAGGTCAATTACATCGCCGTCACTGCTTTGTAATTCCATCATTTCTAAAAACTGACGGCCACTGGCTTGAGCAAAGCTAAACTCACGCTGCGCTTGCTTTGACGAATACGGGCTAATACCACGGCGTTTAGGCTTTTTGCTTTTTTTATCGTAGTAAAGGTCTTTACCCACTTGGCCGGTGGCAATTTCAAGCAGCTCTAAAAACTGTTTACGCAGGGTTTTTAACTGGCGAGCCCACCACTTGTCGCATTGCATTTTAAGCAAGGCAATTTCAAAGCACGCTGGCGGTAAGTCATCTTCACGCATGTCGTAAAACGGAACATTTACACCAAACTGTTTGGCATAGGCTGCAACACCTTCGTAGGTAAGGCGTACTATTTTTTCATACGGTAAATGCTGGTTTTGTTCGCTTACATCTAGTGCTTTTTCAACGCACTCTAATGCAAGGGTGCCTGCATGTTTTTTGGTTTTTTCAATACTACTTAGAATATGCCATGGCAATGGCATATTGTGAGTAATACTGAGTAGCACACCAAAACGTGGCTTTAAACGCGTAATAGTACGGCGCATCCATGTATTAGCGCGGAACTGACTCCCCGCTTTTTTCTCGGTGTAACGATCAATGTATTTACGGGCCAGGCGACTTTGCAGCGACACAGGTACTTTTTCCAAGTTGCTAGCAAGGTAATTAAAGTCGTCAATATCATTGATAGACGAAATTAAGCCCTTAGCTATGGTCGATAGGTTAAGGGCGTCAAGATCGAGCGGTTTAGGGTAAGCCATCTATTAATTAAGCTCGATTAACACTGGTTCGCCGTGAATTTGCGCGGCATCAAGTGCTGTTGCCATTTGGTCGTACACTGGCGCGTATTCAATATGATCAACGGCAATCATTTGCACCACTGGCATAAAGTCAGTTAAGCAGTTTTCGCATTCCATCAGCATGGCAACCGTTGGGCGCTTGGCTAAATTTTTAATAGTAAAATTGGCTTGGTCTACAGCATGTAAAACGATATTGCGTAGTAATTGCTGATTTTTAGAGTGATCTTGGTCTTTGATAGTGGTCATTTTTAGTATTCCTTTGGGGTTAAATTACGAAAAGTTCAGCGGCTAATGGGTAGCCTTTGCAAAATACAAAGTGGGCGTATTCTGTAGAATCGGTTTTGCTTGGTTTTTCAGGGTCAAAGCCCGGGCGTTTGCTGTGAACATAAACAGCTGCTAATGGCAGTTTTTGCCACATGGGTTTGCGTTTCTGGCTACCTAACCAATTAAGGCGTTGCAGCATAATGACTAAACCGCCGTCACGAACCATGCTTAATGCATGTTCGGTAAATTCTTCCGCTAATTTAAATGGTGGGTTTGTGATGATCATGTCGTAATGATGGTTTAACACCACAGTTCCTAAAAAATCAAAGTTAATTACATCAGCGCGTGAGTCAGCACGAATATCCCAGCTAGTAACATTAAAGCCGTGTTCTTCTAAAACGGTTGGATAGCTCATTGGGTATTTATCACAACCGCCAGCGCTCGGATCTAGTACTCTTGGGTTTTCATCTGGTGAACAAACCAAAATATTATTTTCAGCAAATGCTGCTAAAAAATCTTCAATTAGCCAATGCGGTGTTACGTAGTAATCATCTGCATTGCGCTGGGTTCCGCGATTAGTTGAGCTCATGATCAATCCTTAATTTGCTTGCGCATCTGTTTTTGACTGTTCAACCAATTGCGGAACAACATCAAACTTGGGCGGGGTTCTTTCGAAGTTTTCGCGAGCTAACACGTTTGCGTCAGTAAAAGCAGCCACAATATTTTGCAATGCTAAAATGCCTTTGCGCACTGCATCACGCTCTTGGATATTAAATTTATAAAAACTCATTTCTACATGACGCTGCTTTAGCCCCGCAGCAATACACACTATTTTTCTTTGCTGGTCATTTAAAACAGCATTAAACACGTAACCTGGTGTGCGTGTTCTATCGCTCATTAGCGCCTTTATTTCAGCAAGCCCTTTTGGTATGTGGCGACCTTCAACCGCTTTTAATGGTGAGGATTGTGCGCTATTGGTTTGTTTAACGAGTGCATTTGCCATGGTTATATCTCCTGCTCAGTGCTTGCGTGTTCTTTTAACCAAAGCACCGCTTTTTGAATTGTTTGTTTTTCATCGCCTTGGCTATACACGGGTAATTGAAAGTCACTTACAACCGCTTGCAAGCATGGCTCTAAACCCTGCACTGCTTTTCTGGTTGTAATTTTACAGCCCAGCAAATACCTAGCTTGCTCAGCAAGTGTTTTGTGTTTAAACAGTGTTTTTCTACAAAATTCAGTGTACTGGTGCATTGCCTTGCTCCTAGTTATTTTCCGTACTTTCTACCGCAGTAACAGCAGTAGTTTGCATAAATGCTTACATTATCTTTGCGCAAATTTTTAGCGTGTCCACCGCCCTTTTTTGGCGCCCTAAATTCAAACTCAACTCTTGGATTAACAGGCGCTCTATCACCGCCGCTTAGAGAAAAAGTCTGATCACGCCATTTAAATTCAACATCTTTAGCGCCTTCAGGTATTGTTCCCTGCGCAATTAAATGATTTTTAACGCGCTCTAAATTATCGGTAAAACAGTTACATGCTGTATTTTCAGTAGTCATAAAATTACTCCTAGTTTGCTTGTTGTTGGCCGTAGAACTCGTGGAACTTCTCAGCGCCAAGGCGCATCCACTCTTCAATATCTTCCTCAACCCAAACAACGCGGCCGCTTGATGCTTTGTGCGATTTAGGAAACTCGCCACGTTCCATTAAGCGGTAGATAGACGAACGGTGAATACCGCACTTTTCAGCCACATCGGCTGGGCGTAAGTAGCGGTCGTTAATGGTGATAACTTCGCCACGTACATTGCGGCGGTAGTGATCGGCTGCGTTTAATTGGCTCATGCTGCATCGTCCTTGTTTGTTTTTTGGTGATCGGCGAGTAACTCGTCTACCGATACTTCGCCGTTTGTTAGTTCAGAAATACGCGGAATGTATTTCGCTGGGGCTTGGCAATGGCGGTTAACCCAATAAAAAACCGCTGTTTGGGTTGTACCCAAAATCTTAGCTAATTTTGTTTGCCCACCAATTAGGCAAACTGCTTTTTCAATGGCAGACATAAACACCTCTTAAAATATAAGTTTTACTTATCCTATGATCTAAAAAAGTTATTGTCAACGCAAATTAAAACATTATGTTATTAAAATATAAGTTTTGCTTATTTGACGGAGGTATCAGAAACCCTGATAATCGCATTATAATTATCACTTAAAGTTATAAAATAAATAAAAGGAATTAACATGAGCATTGCAGAAAGAGTTAAGATTCGCCGCAAAGAACTGGGACTTACCCAATATCAGCTTGGGGATTTGGTAGGTATCGCACAAACAGCGATACAAAGATTAGAAAAAGGCGATACAAAAAACCCACGTGACATTGAAGCATTAGCCACTGCACTCCAATGCACTCCTGAGTTTTTACGTTTTGGCATTAGTGACAACACAAATAGCAACGTTGCACCGGGCCCAACACTTAAAGCGGCTGTGCCATTAATCAGCTGGGTGCAAGCAGGCGCATGGTCAGACATTAATGAAATACGTGAATTTGATGCCGAACGGTATTTATGCCCAGTTAAGTGCAGTGATCAAACCTTTGCACTAAAAGTACAAGGCGTGAGTATGGAACCTAAATTTTATGATGGTGATTTGATTTTTGTAGATCCTGAAGCTGACTGCATCCACGGTTCCTACGTAGTCGCACGTTTAGATGATGACAACCAAGCCACCTTCAAACAGTTAATAATCGAAAGCGGCCACAAATTCCTAAAAGCCGCCAACCCTAGCTGGCCTGATCAACTAATACCGATTAATGGCAACTGCACGTTAGTGGGTAAAGTGGTTTTTGCAGGTAAGTCGTTTTAAGTAAAAGTAGTAAGAGTTTATTAATAAACTATATTCAAAATTAAAAACTATTTAATAAAAACATTTATAAGGAAATATCATGAGTGCTAATGTCCCTAAAGTATTTATTTCTTATTCCCATGACACGCAGGCACATAAAAAATGGGTTCTAGAGTTGGCGCAACGTTTACGTAATTCTGGTGTCGATGCAGTTTTAGATCAATTTCGTGTAGGCCTTGGTGATGACCTGGGCGGATTCATGGAAAGAAGCGTCGCTGAGTCTGACCGTATTATCATGGTATGTACTGACAACTATGTCACTAAAGCTAACAGCGGCTTAGGCGGGGTTGGATATGAAAAAATGATTATGACTGCGGAATATATGACTAATATTGATAACAATAAAGTCATTCCTCTGATTCGTCAAAACGGCACTCATAACGTACCAACATTTTTACAAACCCGTTTGCATATCAATTTTTCTCGTGAAGATGAATATGAATTACAATTTGACAACCTTTTACGTGAAATTCATCAAGCTCCTTTATTTAAAGAACCACCTGTTGGTAATAACCCATTTGAATCAGTAATCGAGAAACCTGCAGAAAGTGTAACAGACAAGAAAATGGAGCTGCTAAAAGAGATGGTAACTTTTTATAATCAAGGAACTACCCGTTTTCACTTTGATGACCTTCAGCGTCTACTTGGTAGCTCAAAAATATTTGCTGAAATTTATATTGATGACTTAGTTGAGAGTGAATACATACAACGAATGCTGAATTACCAAATAGGTGTTACCATCGAAACCTTCCAATTAACCGATAAAGCTAAATTACATGCAGTTGAACAGGGATGGGTTACTGAATAAAGTGAATGTGATTAAAGCCCGCTAAATGCGGGCTTAATTTATATATTTATTGCTGAACGTGAAATCTTAGTTAATCTGTCTAAACTATTCCCATTGATTAGCAGCTCTAAAAGCTCCATTTGATTACATTGGTAGCGCTGTTTGTAATTGTATTTTTTATCTATGAGTTCAAACAAGTCAAACACTATACTGCCTAGATACATTTCGCTTTTATCTCTGTCCCAGCCCATCTGATCACCAAACTGTACTTGGAGTGTAATGTTATTATTTTTGGCAGAGAAATTATCACCCATCTTGAATTTTAAAATTGGCCCTTGAGTCCAAACCATTGAGCCTTCTTTGTCTTTTATTCGCTGCTCATATTTTATATCAAGCGCATCTCTGAACGTGTAAGGCACACTAAAATACCAGTGCTCGTTATTTAACATTCCTTGGCTTAGTGCTGAGTTGTAATAAACACTAGGGTAAGCGGCTAACTCCCTTTTTATTTTGGTTTTATCTCCGGTTGGCCACATTGTTTTTAAATGCTTTAAGGTTGCGCTTTCTAAGAATTTAAATTCTATATTCTGGTTGCCCAGTAACTCTTTGCACCACGTAAACAAACGATCAGCGGCGGTATTAAGGTAGCTATAAGATATGGCTGATTTCTTTTTCTTGTGACGAACTACCCAGTTTTTAGTACGCTTTATTGTGACTTCTTTATAATCACCTGTTAGTTCATCAATTTCTAGCTCTGTTCTGTATTCTTCAAAACAGACTTGTAGTTCTGGCAGTTTTTTGGGGTTGCCATTTTTAAACCGTGCGTAAATTGAAAGGTCTTTTGTACTTTCGGTCAATTCAATTAACCATTGTTCATGAGGAAAATGAAGTTCTATCGCATTTTTTATGTCTAGTAACGTTTGCTGTGGTTCTACCTTTGGCGGCTGGCTAACCTCTGACGATCTATCTTTTGTTAGTTCGCCATTTTCATCCATGACTTGTATTCGTTCCATTAGGAATGTTTTTAAAGCGTTGGTGGTATAGCACTTGGCTCTTACTTTGTTGCCTTTAATACTTATTGGCCCTAAAACACGAGACTGGCCGCTCATGCTACCACCGTTGTAGATTACGTTTATTTTTTGTTTGGTATCAATTGCGTTTTGAATTTGTTGTTCTGCGTCCATGATCTTCCCTTTTCATTGAAGAACATAGATTAAGTTAGCGTTCAGTTTTTAACAAGCTGGGGATTTATACAGGCATTATATTGCAGACATTAAAAAAGCCCGCTAAATGCGGGCTTTTATATTCTTTCTTTACTACTATGCAGCTTTATTAGACTTTGCAGCTAATTTTGCATCAACAGAAGAAAGTAACTTCTCAATTGTGTTTGCACACTCAAAAGCTTCATTTAATAGCTTTTTCATTTCGAGATCATTTAGTTTCATAAGCTTCTCCATTGTAGTGAAATAACAACTTTCCATTAAAGTTGTATATAGTTTAATTAAATAAAATCCATTTTCTGAAGACATTGAGCGGCTTGGGCTAAGTCTTCATTTTTATTCTCGGAGATTGCTAGGGCCATCTTTTCCATATATAAAGCGGCTTGTTTTGCGTTAAGAACAACTCTTTCATTGTTCCAATCTCCGTGTTCTGCAAATACTGAGATAATTTCTGCTAGTCTTTTCGCACGTTTGGCAACTTCTTCATAAGTTGGCTCATTGTGCTCAGCTAATTCTTGAATTGAAAATAATTCGAACTGCTCTAAAAAGTGCTTGGCTACCTTAAAAACCAATTGATACAATTTCTGTATTTCATCATCCATTTAACTGCTTTCCAATGCTGTAAAGTTTGTTTTTATTTTGAGCGCGCAATTATACATGCAGCGCTATTGGTAAGCAATCGTACAATGTAATTATTGTTCACTTTTTGTTGTTTATCTAGTCTTATTCGGATAATACAGTCTCACAAGCTTTCGTTACTAGCAATAGTTTTGTAAAAATATATTATAAAATAACTTTACATAAAGTAATTATAGTCACAGGTTATGAACAGGATATTAATCCTTATTTACCTATATTATCAAGCAAAAACTGTTCCCATACTTCTATACTTTGGTGTTTTTCTTTCATGTAGTCGTACCTATCGTAGTGCACGCTTGATACGTCAAATTTGTTGTGTTGTTGGAGTATGTCGCGGTTTATTTTATCAATACCCGCTTTACCCATGAGGGTTTTACAGGTTCGGCGTAGGTCGCGCGGGTTAAATGGCGGCACTTCATTCTTTTCACACCAACGTAATATTGCCATTCTTATTGTAGATACGTGGGCGGTGGCTGTTGGGTTGTCTCGATGCGGGAACATTTGCCCTGCTTTACCGGCTTGTTGCATTAGCTCTTGTATAATTGGTATTGCGGTATCGCACAATGGCACTATGTGATCGCCACGCTGTTTTACTTTGATACGATTTGCGGGAATGGTAAATGTTTTATTCTCTAAATCAAAGTCACTTACGTAAGAGCCGTAAACCTCGTTTACCCGTTGGCCACCGAGTAACAAGGCCAGCTTTATATATTGTTGGGTGTAATAAGGTAGGTCGTCAGCATTCCAAACTTTTTTAAGTTCGGCTTCACTTAACCAACGCTCGCCTTTATTTTTTGGCGTTTCAAAATTAATGTCTCTAATGAAATTAGTTTTAATGTCGTAAAGGTTAGGCTTTTTATATTGCTCTGGTGAGTTATCAAAATCTATGGCGAATTTTAAAATGCTCATTAATGTACTACGAACCAGGCGCGATTGCTCTTTTGCTCCACGGTTGTATACGCGGTAAATAATGTCGCGGGCCATATCAATAGTAAACTCATCGGGCATTAGGTCGGTTGCTATAAATGGGGTGATGTTTCTTTTTATTAGTTTTTCAGTTCGGCCTATTGTTGACTCTGCCCAGCGAGTACTTATGAATACATTAAAGTCATCAAGCATTTCTAACATTGTACGCTTTGCTGATGATGCGAACTCTGCCTTTTGGGTTTTTAATTGGTGTTCTTGGGGATCAATATTGTTGCTTAGCAATACTGATATTTCAGCATGTTTACTACGCGCTGTTTTAAGATCGACTACGGGGTAATTGCCAAGGCCAATTACTTTACGTTTGTCGTTTAAATGATATTGCACGCGAAACGTTTTAGCGCCAGTTTCGCTAACGCGTATTTGCAAGCGCCCTTCCCCGTAGTTACCTGACTCGGTTAATACATAGCGTTTATCTTTGGCTTTAAGTGCCTTAATTGATTTGTCTGTAAAGTTCATATAATGCCGTTTGAAACTGTGACCACCACATTGGTCACAGTTTTGGTCACAGTTTAGTATGCGATAACAATAACAGAATAAGACAGAATGAACAGCTTTAGACTAGCAAATACGGGGGTTTATGATGAGTTACGACAAGTTAATACTAAATGAAATCTAAAAAACGGACATGCCAAGCAACTCACACATAAAATAAATTAACCTTTAAAAAATTTTTATACTTTTAAAATACTGCTTTTTAAAAAGCAGTAAATCTGCAACTTAGCCGCATTGTTAAACATAAGTAAGGGCAAGGCAAGCAAGAAAACAGCTAAATACACGACTTAATTTTTTCTCAAATAAATCAAACTGACGAATCACTCACTTATCCGTATGCTGAGGTATACAGCGTATGATTTGCAACCTCTGAAATTTTCACTAAGCCACTTGATAATTATTCGCTCTAGCGCTACTCTAACCAAAGGTGGTCTGACCTCTATTAAGGATTGAATACATGACTCTCATATTTACACTTGGTTTAATCGTGTTGCTTAGCATCGCGAGTTACCATAGAGCGAGCTGGAATACTGCCCTAGGCGTTTCCATCGCAACACTTGTTATTGGTACCTTTGCGGGTGCTTTTGGTGCAATTAGCTGGTTGATATTTTTAATCATCGCTGTACCGCTGTCTGTTACTGGCATTCGCCAGCAATACATTATAAAACCAATCTTTGCTGCGTTTAAAAAAGTAACCCCTACCATGTCTGACACTGAAAAATCAGCTATTGATGCAGGTACTACGTGGTGGGAAGCCGATCTTTTTTGCGGCCGTCCTGATTGGAACAAATTACACCAATACCCAATGCCTAAATTGACAATCGAAGAGCAAGCCTTTATTGATGGTCCAGTTGAGGTGGTATGTAGTATGTTGGACGACTGGGAGGCAACTCATGAGTTAACCGATTTACCACAAGATGTTTGGCAATACCTAAAAGATAATAAATTCTTTGCCATGATCATTAAAAAAGAATATGGCGGCCTGCAATTTTCTGCCTTTGCACAATCGTGTGTACTGCAAAAGTTAACCAGTAAATCTACCCTGCTTTCGTCAATTGTGGGTGTACCTAACTCATTAGGTCCGGGCGAATTGTTACAACACTATGGTACAAAAGAACAAAAAGATCATTACTTACCACGTCTTGCTAGTGGTCAAGAGATCCCATGCTTTGCCTTAACTTCACCAGAAGCAGGCTCTGATGCCAGCGCCATTCCAGATTATGGTGTGGTATGTAAAGGTATGTGGGAAGGCAAAGAAGTCATTGGTCTTAGCCTAACGTGGAACAAACGTTACATTACACTTGCCCCCGTGGCAACGGTACTTGGTCTGGCATTTAAACTACAAGATCCAGATGGTCTACTAAGCGATGTTAAAGAACCAGGTATTACTTGTGCACTTATTCCTACAGACATGCCAGGTGTTGAAATTGGTCGTCGTCATTTCCCACTAAACGTACCATTTCAGAATGGTCCTACTCGTGGTAAAGACATTTTCGTACCGCTTGATTACATTATTGGTGGTCCTGAAATGGCTGGCCAAGGCTGGCGTATGCTGGTTGAGTGTTTATCGGTTGGTCGTGCAATCACGCTACCATCAAACTCAGTAGGCGGTATTAAAACCATCGCTCTTGCAAGTGGCTCATACAGCCGTATTCGTCGTCAGTTCCGTTTACCAATTGGTCAAATGGAAGGGGTTGAAGAGTCGCTTGCAAAACTTGCCGGTTACGCTTACAGCTCCGATGCAGCGGTAAGTATGTCAACAGGTGCTGTGGATTTAGGCGAAAAGCCATCGGTAGTATCAGCGATTATTAAATACCACTTAACAGAGCAAATGCGTGATTCGACTATCCATGCGATGGATATTCACGGTGGTAAAGGCATCATGCTTGGGCCAAATAACTACTTAGGTCGTGGCTATCAAGGTGCGCCGATTGCCATTACTGTTGAAGGCGCAAATATCTTAACCCGTAATATGATTATTTATGGTCAAGGTGCGATCCGTTGTCATCCATTCGTATTAACTGAATTAGGTGCCTGCGATATTGAAGAGCGTGAAGAAGCGCTAGCAGTATTCGATAAAGCCTTAATGGGCCACATTGGCTTTACCATATCTAACCTAGTACGTACTAAGTGGTTAGCATTTACTGGCGCTCGTTTTACCAGCACGCCTTATAAAGACGAAACTGCTGAGTTTTATCGAATTGCATCGCGCTTTAGTGCATCATTGGCATTGATGTCGGACATCAGCATGGCGGTATTTGGTGGTTCATTAAAACGTAAAGAACGTATTTCAGCACGGTTAGGTGATTTACTAAGTTACCTATATTTAGTGTCTGCAACGCTTAAACGTTATAACGACGAAGGCCGTAAAAAAGAAGATTTTGCATTGGTTCAATGGAGCTGTCAGGATCACCTTTACCACTGCCAACGTGCACTTGCTGATTTAATCAATAACATGCCGTCGGCTCCACTACGTGGTGTTTTAAAAGTATTGTTATTCCCGTTCGGTCGTCCAGTTCGCAAACCGACTGATAAACTTGAGCATAAATTAGCACAAATTTTACAAGTACCTAGCGAAACACGTGACCGTTTAGCAAGCTACGTATACTTAACAAATGAGCCACTTAACTTAGTGGGTCGCCAAGAGCAAACGCTTAAAGACGTGCTAGCAGTTGAGCCATTATTTGACAAAGTATGCCGTGAAAAAGGCGTTAAACTGCCTTTCTTCCAGCTTGATAAAGTCGCGCAAATGGGTCTTGAAGCAGGTATCTTAACCCAAGCCGAAGCTGACAAGCTGGCTGATGTTGAAAAAGCACGCTTAGATACCATTAATGTTGATGACTTTGACCCAGCTGACCTCTTAGCAGGCAAAGCCGCGCGTAACAGCATAGACAACAAGGCTGGCGCTGCTTAATCACACTTTGTAAATTAAGTAATTAAAGCAAGCAACACACCTGTTGTAATCATCCAAACCAGCGCATAATGCGCTGGTTTTTTTTGCGCTAAGGCCTGTTGTAATAAACACCAAACAACCCCTATTACTAGCAATAAGTTATTTGCGTGATTAAATAAAGCCCCTCGCCATATCAAAGCCCAGCTATTATGCATAAAAA
This sequence comes from Pseudoalteromonas arctica, assembly GCF_012927645.1. Taxonomy (GTDB): domain Bacteria; phylum Pseudomonadota; class Gammaproteobacteria; order Enterobacterales; family Alteromonadaceae; genus Pseudoalteromonas; species Pseudoalteromonas arctica_A. The sequence goes on from NZ_JABBMT010000007.1 coordinate 55,965, forward strand.
ATAACAGCCAAAAGCCTGTAAGTGACCTCAACTTTACTTTAGTGGTAAAACTAAAAGGTACCATCAAGGTACTTAGCGCGAACAACAGCACAAAACCACTATGATAAAGCAATGGATTGGCATCTTAAATATTCATCAAGTAAATTTAGTAAATACTGAATACTGGTTTGATCAAGGGCTGCGCTGGGTTCATCTAATAGTAAATACGGTGCATCTCGCATAAGCGCTAAAATTAACTGGCATTTCTTTTGGTTACCTGATGACAGCGCATCAAAACGAGTATTTAAAAATTCATTAAAATTAAACCCATCTATTATTGTCGTTGGCCATTAGGCGCTTCAATACATGTCTTAGGTGCTAAAAATTGCACGCTATAATCACTGTACAATATGTTTTCAGCGAACTGTTTGTGTAACCCAATGACTTCTATCATAAAAAATTCCTTGATTTAGAAAGTGAATTATAACTGGTTTTCTATTTTCGTGGGCTACATGGTTTATAACACTTTATTGCTGCTCAAATAGGCTAAGTACTTGCGTTTAAAAAACGTTCGGTTAACACTAAAAGTCTATAACTATAAACCAAGGAATGTATCTATGAAAAAAGCCCTCAAGCTTGCCTGTATTAGCTGTGCAGTAACCATTGCATTAGCAGGTTGCAGTCAGTCTAATAACTCAGCCTCTACCCCTGTGGTTACAAAGCAAACACAACAAGTAAAAACCTATACCGCTAAAACCTTCTTTGATACCACTTCAATTATGGGCAGTAGCTTTTCACCCAGTGGCGCTAAAGTATTAGTGAGCTCTGATGAAAGTGGTATTTACAGCTTGTATGAAGTCGATGCAAAAACAGGGGATAAAACTCGTTTAACAAATTTTGAAGACAGCACCTACCCTGTACGCTATTTTCCTAATGATGATCGGGTATTATTTACCAAAGATTCTGGCGGTAACGAACGCTACCACGTATACGTGCGTGAAGTTGACGGCACAACCAAAAATTTAACCCCAGGTGATGAGACCCGTGCAAGTTTTGCAGGATTTACAGAAGACGGCAGCCAGTTTTTTATCACCAATAACCAGCGCAATGCTAAATTTATGGACTTATACCGCGTTGATAGTAAAACCTATAAAGTCACCCCCGTTTATCAAAACACCCTTGGTTTAGATGTGGGTGCAATCAGCCCTGATGGTCGTTATATTGCGCTATCTAAAAATAACACTAATAAAGACAGTGATACCTTTATTCTTGATACCTATACAAAGTCACTCAAACCGCAATTAATTTCAAAGCATGACGCACCAGCACAATACAGTCCTGAAACCTTCTCAGCCGATAGCAAATCTTTATATTACTCAACAGACGCTAACGGTGAATTTTCACAAGTTTGGCGCTATGACTTAGCCTCAGGCGAACATAGCCCTGCATTAAAAGATGATTGGGATGTGAGTTTTATTTATTTTTCTAAATCGGGCCGCTATCAAGTAAGTGGTGTAAATGCCGATGCTAGCACCAAAGTAACAGTGATAGACACACAAACAGGCAAAGAAATTGCGATGCCTACATTACCCGCAGGCAACTTGCGCAGCGTTAACTTTTCAAGCGATGAAAAAACCATGGCGTTTTATCTAAACTCAGATACGTCGCCAAGTAATTTATTTGTGTGGCAAGTTGGCAGCAATCAAGCAAAACAGCTTACAAATACGCTAAGTAAAGAAATTAACCAAAACGACTTAGTTGAAAGCACAATCGTGCGCTTTAAAAGTTTTGATGGTTTAGAGATCCCTGGTGTTTTATACAAACCAAAACAAGCAAGCAGCACAAATAAAGTGCCTGCGCTTGTGTGGGTGCATGGTGGCCCTGGTGGGCAAAGCCGAACGGGTTATAGCGCAATGCAACAACATTTAGTGAACCATGGCTATGCTATTTTTGCCGTCAATAACCGTGGCAGCTCAGGGTATGGTAAAACATTCTTCCATTTGGATGATAAAAAGCATGGTACCGACGATCTGCAAGATATTGTCTACGGTAAAAAACACTTACAAAGCTTAGATTGGGTCGATGCAGATAAAATTGGCATCATGGGTGGAAGCTACGGCGGCTTTATGACTGCTGCTGCACTTGCCTTTGAACCAGAAGAATTCAAAGTGGGTATTAATATTTTTGGTGTTACTAACTGGGTGAGAACACTCAACTCTATTCCGCCGTGGTGGGAAAGTTTTAAAAAAGCGCTGTACGATGAAATGGGCGATCCTGCCACCGATGGTGAACGTCACCGTGCTATTTCACCGCTGTTTCATGCCGATAACATCACTAAGCCTTTAATGGTGATACAAGGTGCTAATGATCCACGCGTATTACAAGTTGAAAGCGATGAGTTGGTTGCTGCGGTTAAAGCTAATGGTGTGCCAGTAGAATATGTATTATTTGATGATGAAGGACACGGTTTTAGCAAAAAAGAAAACCGTATCAGCGCCTCCAACGCCTACCTAAACTTTTTAGATACTTACTTAAAAGAGTTATTTGGCCCACAAGGGTAATTGCAAGCCAATTTATATTAAAGCCTGCTGCGTTTTCATGTACGCAGGCTTTTTATTACTTTTTTATTGCTTGGTTAATCTGGGTTCCAGTAAAGCGAGCGCCAAACCAAATACAGCAGCAAAAATGCCTAAAAACTCAAGCCAACTATTGCCCGCATGAGGCATGGTTCGCGAGAGTTCATTTGCATTATAAACACGTTTACCTCCCTCAACCTCTTCGACAAATGATTCACCGACATACTCATCCATTAACTTAAAACTTGGTACCCTTCTGGCTAGTATTTCCCACCCTTTTTCTTCTCTTTTCTCGCGGTTTGACTCAATAATATAATTGCTCCAATGAGTATAAATATTCAGAGGTTCATCTTTTTTGATTACACCCAGTGATTTGTATTCGTAAAAGCGTTCACTGAACAGATAGTTTTTATGTCCTGCATAAAATAATGCACCGCCAAAAGAAATCAAAAACATAGCGAGGTATATAATTTTACGCTGTGCGACTGAGCTCTTTACTGCTTTACTTTTAAACCACAGCTCTACATCGGGTATTTGTATGAGTCTTGCTTTGTCATGGCTGGAAATGAGAGGCTTCATAAACTCATCAACTGAAAGATCTAATGCTATCAATAAAGCTCTAAATATTTCATTCGAGGGAATTGATTTATCGTTTTCAAGTTTGGATATATATACCCACTTGCTGGGCAAATTCAGGTTGGCTCAATTTTTTATTATTTCTCAGCTGCTTTAGTTGTTGACCTAATGTGCTCATTTTAGTGCTTCCTTTTTTAAAGTGAGACTAGATTCTTGGCTATTCATGCAGATATAAAAAGCTGAATATTAAAGAATAAGTAGGAATATTAGCAGGTTAGCAGTAAGTAGTCGATTTTTTAGCTGATAGCTGATAGCTGATAGCTGATAGCTGATAGCTGATAGCCAAAGAATCTTTTATTGAATTATTTAATCAAGGATTTTATAAACTTGTTATTGAGGAAATAACAAGTGGCGGAGTGGACGGGACTCGAACCCGCGACCCCCGGCGTGACAGGCCGGTATTCTAACCAACTGAACTACCACTCCGCAGTGGTATGTGCATGGGGTAATGCACTTACTAATTTTATTCATGATATCAAGTGGCGGAGTGGACGGGACTCGAACCCGCGACCCCCGGCGTGACAGGCCGGTATTCTAACCAACTGAACTACCACTCCGCAGAGATATCATTATACTTGTTATTACTTAATTTGTTGGCGGAGTGGACGGGACTCGAACCCGCGACCCCCGGCGTGACAGGCCGGTATTCTAACCAACTGAACTACCACTCCAGCATACAAATTTTGTAATATAACAGTATTTAAATAGTTGGCGGAGTGGACGGGACTCGAACCCGCGACCCCCGGCGTGACAGGCCGGTATTCTAACCAACTGAACTACCACTCCAGCGCATATTTAAACTGTTATTTTTCTTATTGGCGGAGTGGACGGGACTCGAACCCGCGACCCCCGGCGTGACAGGCCGGTATTCTAACCAACTGAACTACCACTCCATAATAAGAATATGTTTTACAACCATATGTTGTGTAAGCGTTGGCGGAGTGGACGGGACTCGAACCCGCGACCCCCGGCGTGACAGGCCGGTATTCTAACCAACTGAACTACCACTCCAGCTTTACTTACAAATTGTCGAAAATTGGCGGAGTGGACGGGACTCGAACCCGCGACCCCCGGCGTGACAGGCCGGTATTCTAACCAACTGAACTACCACTCCACATTTTCGTTGCTGTCTGAGTCACCCCTGACAGCGGCGTGAATAATACGAACCAACCCCTATTTCGTCAAGGGCTTTTTTGTTTTTTTACAGGTTTTTTAGTCATCTGACATCGAAAGGTTTAAAATTTCACCTGATTTATCATTTTTTGAACCATTTTTATCGAGTTCTTTTTTTTCTTCACTTTGCAGCTCATTTTCAGCTACTGTTTTTTTCTGCAAAAATGGCAGCTTAATTTTTGGCATAATCGATTTTTTCTGCACAAATACACGAATTGCTAACCAACCCAACAGCAAAACCAGTAAATTTCCGCCAACAATTAAACTAATAAATGTAATTGTTGCCATTAACTCGGCTTCCTTAGCAACTCTTTCAATCTCTTGTTGCTCTGCTTCACTAATAATTGGTGCTGGTAATTCAGGCACCACTTCAATTGGCCGCTCTATTTCAAATTTATAGGTCGGTAAAGTTGCCATAAATTCACGACCATTCACATTAGTGCCAAAAACCGACAGCTCGACACTGTATCGTCCCCAATCATAATTTTTAATCGTCAGCTGGCGGGTCAAACTGTTTTTAGCGTCAAGTGTAAACATTTGCTCTTCATTATTGGGGTAATAAATTTTACCTTGGATCAATACCGTCTCTGGTTGCACTATTTGGTTATCGAGGGTGATGGTTAAATGATGTTCTTGCAGGTCATCTTCAGCTAAAGCGATTTCATAACTAAAGGGAGGTTCTTTAACTTCGATAAGACCTTGTACGACCGTGCGCTTTAATAACGGGGTTTCAATATATAGCTCTGGTCGCCATTGTCCGGCTGGGAAAACTAATTTAAATTCACCGGTAAAAATACCATCTTTAGGACGCTCATCGAAACCACGGCCATCGTCTTTAAATTCAGCAACATTCTGAGTGCCTGCGCCAAAGTTCGCAAAGTCACTGTTGTTAGTGCTAATAAAATCAACATTTAAACTGACCACATCCCGAAACAAGCTCGCTTGGATCGGTTCACCATCATTTAGTATTTGCCCAGTAATTTTGACGGTTTCTCCACGAAACAGTAATGCAGGCAATGGCTCAACTTGTAGCTCTATTTCGCCAAGCACTACAATTTTGCTTTTCGGTAAAATACTGCCAACCACTTGCCAAGGGCCTGGCATAGGATTTTTTATGGTGATCAAGTCATAGCTGAGTTCATCAAACCATTGTAGGTTGTCATCTTTTCTCGCCGAAATTGCATAATATTTACTGCCATCGGGTTTTACCAATACCACTGCTGGTGCACCGGGCTTGCGAAAAAATAATAAGGTAATTTCATCAATTTTATAATCGATACGAAAACGATTTTCCAATAATGGAATTTCATTTTGCTGCCCAACACGTTGCAGTAAGGTTATTTTTTCTTCACTTGTTGCATTGCTGGTACTCGGTAACATCATTACTAAGCATACAGCTAACAGTATGTTTCTCATGCTTTGCCTTATTCGGCACGCCATAAACATTGGCTACCGACTAGATTTAATCGTTCTTCATGAGCCAGTTGCTCATCACTACTGGCATGTAATACAACCAATGGCGCTCGGTTGGGATCTAACCGACGCAATTCTTTTTGCTGCTGTTCACTACCTTGATTTTTATTTTGATTCAGATTGAGCTTAACCTGTCCCCCCGTCATCGCTAAATAAACGTCAGCTAAGATCTCAGAATCCAGTAGCGCGCCGTGTAAGGTACGCTTAGCGTTATCTACATCATAACGTCGGCATAACGCATCTAAGTTATTCTTCTGTCCTGGATGCAAGTCACGCGCCATTTTGAGGGTGTCGAGAACTTGGCAGTAATCATGGGTTTTTTGGTAACCTTGATTAAGCAACTCAAATTCATTATCCATATGGCCGACATCGAACGGCGCATTATGAATTACCAGCTCCGCCCCTCTAATATAGTCGAGAAACTCTTGAGCGATTTGGTGGAATAACGGTTTATCACGTAAAAATTCATTGGTGATACCATGAACATCAATGGCTTCTTCGTCACTTTTACGCTGCGGGTTAATATAAACGTGAAAGTTATTGCCGGTTAAACGACGATTCACTAATTCCACACAGCCAATTTCAATAATACGATGCCCTTGTCTAGGGTCGATGCCGGTGGTTTCTGTATCTAAAACTATTTGTCTACGTGCCATATCGAATTTAGCCTGACTCTGGTATCTTTCTATAATCACTTTATTGTACATAAGATCAAGGGAAAACAGTGCAAAAAACCGTAGAGATTTACACCGATGGTTCATGTTTAGGTAATCCGGGCCCCGGCGGTTATGGTATTTTTATGATTTATGAAGCCCATGAAAAAAAACTAAGCCAAGGTTACACACTCACCACCAATAACCGTATGGAAATGTTAGCTGCTATTGTTGCGCTAGAATCACTTAATCGTTCATGCGCTGTTACCCTGACTACCGACAGCCAATACGTAAAACAAGGTATTGAATCGTGGCTTGCTAACTGGAAGAAGCGAGGCTGGAAAACGGCTGCTAAAAAACCAGTTAAAAATGTCGATTTATGGCAGCGTCTTGATGCAGCTTGCGCCCGTCATAATGTGACTTGGAAGTGGGTGAAAGGCCATAGCGGCAATAAATACAACGAAATTGTTGATGATTTAGCACGCGATGCTGCTGGCAGTAAAGATTTATTAGTCGATGAAGGTTATAACCCTGAATAATATGAGTAGATAATTCATCGCAAACCATTTAACAACTTGATATATACCCAAACCACCTCAAGATGCAGAATTCGCATCTTGAAGTGGCTTGGGTATATGATATAAGATTTAGCTATATCATATAATGGAGTTGTTTCATGTCTATCTTGGTTGAGTCTTTTTTCCATCAACAAAGCGCTACATTTAGTTATTTAGTTAGTTGCCAAATAACTAAATCAACCATGTTAATTGATCCCCCAGCAGACTTTGATGCTCCCAGTGGTACGTTAAGTTTTTCTACTGCAAACGACATTATTATCTATATTAATGAAAACCAGCTTGCACTTGAGTGGATTTTAGAAAGCCATGCCCATGCTGATCATATAACGGCCGCCAGTTATATAAAGCAACGTTTAGCATCACAGCACCCATGTAAAATAGCAACTGGTTCCAAGATAACCCAAGTACAACAACACTTTAGCCGTCTATATGATATTGAAATGCCATGCGACGGTAGTCAATTTGAGCAATTATTTAATGACAATGATAGTTTTAAACTTGGCGAACAAGAAGTAACTATATTGGAAACTCCAGGGCATACTCCTGATAGCGTATGTTATTTGATTGCGGGTAACTTATTTGTTGGCGATACTTTTTTTATGCCCGATAGTGGCACAGCACGTTGCGACTTTCCAGGCGGCAGTGCCAAAGCCTTATATGCTTCACTGCAACGGATTTTAGCCCTGCCTGATAATACTATTTTATGGATGTGTCATGACTATCAACCAAATGGGCGGCCACTTGCGAATAAAAGCTCCGTAATTGAACAACGTACCACTAATATTCACTTACAAACTAATGAGCAAGACTATATCACTGCTCGTAATTCTCGCGATGCAACACTCAGCGTCCCAAAATTACTGCACCCCGCAATACAAATGAATATTCGCGCGGGGCAATTACCACAACAAAATACTCAAGCTTTTGTATCAATCCCGCTCACGGTGCTGCTTTGAGGTTTGTCGCAAACCGGCGCCTTTCACCGGAGCAAATTGAGGTCGCGCATGCCATTTGGGTTTAATGGGTGTTAAAGGGGCTACTCGCTTACGCGCCACCAGCATATAAACACTGCCCATCGGTTTTAAATATTGCTTGGTAAAACGTCGCCATGGCGCAAACCGTGACAAACGATTGCCACGTGCCAGCGATGAATAAATAAAACGTTCATCACTCACAATTTCAAAACCAAGTAAATTAAGCCAATCTTTGACACGTGCAGGGGTAAAAAAGCGCCCTGTCCAAGGTAACTTTTGGCCACTAAAGGGCAACAACTGCGCCAGTCCACATAAACTAAATGGGTTAAACCCGGTGATCACCATATACCCACCAGGTATTAAGGTACGGTGAGCTTCACGTAATATATGATGCGGATCAGTGTGATACTCTAAGCAATGGCTTAATATACATGCATCAACACTGTGTTCGTAAAATGGTAATTCATCGATATCTGCCACTACGCCAGTAAATGGCCCAGATTCAGCCACACACACCTGATGTTTTATAGTGCTTTTACTGGTGTTAAGTTCACCACTCAAATTTCCCAGTTTTAACATGTGATAGCCAAACATTCGCGGTAACCACTTGGCCATTTTACGTTCTATATCACTACGTAAATAGTCACCATGAGGAAACTCTTGCCACGACAGTGGTTTGGGTCCTTCTTGAAAACTAAGGGCTGGTTTCATACGCTGAGCTCGTTATACTGTTTGATATCGTTACTTTATAGAGCAATGTCATATGGTGCAAGTCAAAGCAATTAAAGCCTTTTATGATAATTACATTTGGTGCCTTAGCGAGCCTACCAGTGCGCAGGCATGGGTAGTTGACCCTGGTCAAGCTGAACCAGTCTTAACTTATTTAAGCCAAGCAGGTTTGACCTTAGCGGGTATTTTGGTTACCCATCATCATTATGACCATACTGATGGCGTAGCCGCTTTACGTGATAAATTTGCAGGTATTGATGTATATGGCCCACACAATAGTCCATTTAAAGGGATCACAAAGCCACTAATGGACGCTGATAAAATAACCGTACTTGGGACGGAATTTACTATCATAACCACACCCGGGCATACCTTAGATCATATTTGCTATACCAACCCAGCCCTCGCTTTTACTGGCGATACATTATTTAGTGGTGGCTGCGGACGCTTATTTGAAGGTACAGCAGAGCAAATGTACGACTCATTCAACAAACTAAAAACACTGCCGCATGATTGCAAAATTTATTGCACTCACGAATACACCCAAGCTAACTTAGCATTTGCATTAGCCGTTGAACCGGACAATCAAGACTTGCTTAATTACTCACATTGGGTTGACGAACAACAGAACAACGACTTAATCACTTTGCCGAGTACTTTAGGGCAAGAATTAAAAATAAACCCGTTTATGCGTAGCGAGCTGCCAAGCATTACCACGCTATTGCCTACACAATTTAAAGGATTCAGAAAAAACTCAGCACAAAAAACTGAACCTTGGCAAAACTTCGCAGGTCTGAGAACCTGGAAAGATCATTTTTAATATAATAAACCTGCCCTGTAGTTAATAAATCTAAGCAGATTATTTAGTTAGCTGGTAAACATCGGCATTGTTGCATATTTTAAACGGTCATAAAGTGGTAATACCAACTCATAACGGGTAGTATTCGCCGAGTTTTTTACCTGATGTATTGGTATTTATGAATAAATCCCCCCTCGTTTTAGCCTTGGCTTTAGTGCTAAGTGGTTGTCAAACCTTGACATCAACACAATCTGATGACGCTATCGTCAATCAAGCAGAGCAGCCACAACTTAATGGCGCCAGCCCACACGATATCAGTGAAGCATTGATGATCAATGCACAATACCAACAAGTTAACGACTTGGATGATGCACCACCCGTTTTTGATGATGTGTGGGAGCGAATTCGTTACCAATTATCAATTGAAGTCCCCCAAAATCGCCCTGTTGTGACTGAGCGTAATTATTATGCTAAGCATCAAGCTTATTTAGATCGCATCTCAAAACGTGCCGAGCCCTATTTACACTTTATCGTAGAAGAAGTTGAAAAGCGGGAAATGCCAGTTGAAATTGCACTGCTGCCTATTGTGGAAAGTGCCTTTGATCCGTTTGGCTACTCATACCGCAGTGCATCGGGTATTTGGCAATTTATGCCACAAACTGGTGAGCGTTTTGATTTAAAGCAAAACTGGTGGTACGACGGCCGTCGTGACATTGTACAATCAACCCGTGCGGCACTTGATTACCTGTCTTATTTACATAAAATCTTAGAGGGTGATTGGCTCAACGCCATCGCGGCCTATAACTCAGGTGAAGGGCGTTTATTACGCGCCATAAAAAAGAACCGTAAAAAACACTTACCTACTGATTTTTGGTCTCTTGATTTACCCAGTGAAACCACCACCTATGTACCAAAGCTATTAGCATTAGCAGACTTACTAAAACGCCAAGATGACTTTGGGGTAAAGTGGAACCCGATTATCAATGCACAAGTTGTTGAAGCCGTTGATGTAGGTTCACAAATTGATTTAGCACTGGCCGCGGAGATGGCAGACATTAGCCTGACTGAGTTATATCGTTTAAATCCAGGATTTAATCGCTGGGCAACGGATCCTAACGGTCCTCACTTTTTATTATTACCAACAGATAAAGTTGAGCAGTTTCAACTGTTATTAGCTAAAACAGCGATGAAAGATCGTCTGCGTTGGCAACAATATATTGTCGCAAGCGGTGACAGTTTATCGGTGATTGCGAAAAAGTTTGCCACCAGTACTAGCGCAATCAAATCACTCAATAAACTCAAGTCAAATACCATTCGTATTGGTCAGCAATTATTAGTGCCGTTAAGTGATGGCGCAATTAATAGCGAACACCTGCCAAAACAAATGCGTATGGCGGTGAATAATAATAGTCAAAAGAAGCTCTCCCATACGGTTAAAAATGGCGATACTTTATGGGATATAAGCCGAGAGTACGATGTAACTATTAATGAACTCGCTAGCTGGAATAAACTTAAAAAGAATAGTGTATTACGTTTAGGACAAAAGTTAACGGTTTATCAGAGCGCTAAAAAACCTCAGGCGTTAGCCAGTACCAATCGAACAATCACCTATAAAGTTCGCCGTGGTGACTCTCTGGCTCGCATTGCAGCTAAGTTTAATTTAACAGTCAACGATATTATCAAATGGAACGACTTATCAGGACAAAAGTATTTACAACCAGGGCAAAAGTTAAAGCTTAAAGTTGACGTAAAAAGTACCTGAAAAAACAATAAAAAAGAGCGTTTTCGCTCTTTTTTATTATCTACTGAGGTAGCTTAGCTAACCACTCTTGGAGCCATGGCTGAGTTACTGGCCAAGGTTCAAAATCTTCACAGGCATCGATTTCTAAACGATGACCGATAGGTTGTGCTTGTAAGTCACGAAATAACTCATCAAAACTTCGCCCTGCGCCACAAAACGTATCACCATAACTTAGGTCGCCCATGGCGATAATACCGTATGGCTTAGCGGTTAACATAGGAGAAGTGCTATTCAACTCATTAAAAAAACCAGCAAGGTTGTCAGGAATATCACCTTGCCCGGTGGTCGAGGTGATCACTAAAATATGTGTGGCTTGCTGAATATCTGCAATGGTTGGTTGATCAACTAAATTTACGTTGTGCCCTGCTTGTTTTATTGCGTCAATAACATCGTCACTTAAACGCTCGGCACCACCATAAACACTGCCTACAAATATGCTAATAGTTGCCATTAATAATCCTTCTCTTGATGTGGCCAGCCAAGCTGTTGACAAATAGTGAGCATTGCTTCACCTAGCGGCGCTTTAATATTGACCTGTTGTTGGGTATAAGGGTGCACAAAATTTAGTTCAGTTGCAAATAACATTAACCGACGTAATGCAAAATGCTCTCTAAAAAATTGGTTATGCTGATTATCACCATGATTAACATCACCAATAATAGGCAGTGATAAATGTTTTAAGTGACGACGGATTTGATGCTTACGCCCTGTTTTAGGAAAGCACTCCACCAGCGAATAGCGCACTGTTGGGTATTTATCAATTGGTATCGCTAACATTGCTTGCTGCAAGCAGTTAAACTGAGTTTGTGCTTGTTGCGGGGCTTTATTTTGATCAGCAAACTTGTCAGCAATTTTATCTAGCTGTTCTTTCAGTGGCTTATCTAAAAACACCGAGTCAGGGGCAAATCCGCGTACTAAAGCCAAATAACGCTTAGTTATTTGATTATCAATAAACAACTGATTGATATCACGCGCAGCTTCAGAGCTTAGTGCAAAAAGTAATACCCCAGAAGTTGGTCTGTCTAAGCGGTGCACTGGAAAAACATGCTGGCCAATTTGATCTCGGAGCATTTGCATCGCAAATTGCGTTTCGTGTTTATCTAAAAATGATCGGTGTACTAACAGTCCTGAAGGCTTATTAATTGCGATATAGTTTTCATCACGGTACAAAATTTCGAGTTCGCCAAATTCAACTGGCTCAGGGCGTTCACTCATCACAACTTCCTAATACAATATCAAGCTCTGTCAGTAATGAGATCACATCGCCACCACCGGGTTGATGCGTTAAGTAGGTTTGGGTCTGTTGGTACATAACCACCCTTGTTGATTATCATTGCTTGATTATACCCTGTTCCCACATGGCCTGCTATGGCGTATAATTTAACGAATTTTGCAGTAAAAAATCAGTGGATCATTATGACCGAGCAAATCGCAACTTTAGGCCAATTACTTGATGGCGCAGGCACAAATTGGCGCGTTTTTGATATTGGCAGACATATTACCAAGTTAAATAAAAAGCAATTTTTAGCCATTGAGCAAGCACAGATCCCCTATCCTTTCCCACTTGCGGGTCATGCATGGTTAGCTATTCAGTTTTGGGATAGCAAAGTGAGTAGCGAGCCCTACGTGTGGTTTTTAAAGTTTCCAGTTGATGAGCAAAGTAAGCTGGTTTGTGCAAGCCGTGATCACTTTGCCAATATGGTGATAGCAGCACTTGGCAATGATTTAACCGGCGAACAAGCCGACGGTAAACTTGATAATAACCCTTATGTATTCGCGCCTAATGCCAATAAACTTGCAGCATTCAATGCGCAATTAAAAGTATTATTAAAGCAACCCGCTTCACAATATTATGAATACACGCAATTGTATTTTAGCGGCAAACTTGGATTTGATAACTGGCAAAGTGTTGCAGTACAAGGTATTGCTGATTTTGCGTTGCGCTTAGATAGCGATAAAAATCTAGCGTCATTACAACAAGCGTGGGAGCAACTGCCTGCTGAAGTGTTACAACCGCTCAGTGCAATGCTTGAACATGTTGAAATCCCACCCGTATTAAGCGAGCAACTGCTAAGCTACGCTAAACAAGCTATTGCACAAAAAGATATCCTTGCCCTGTGTTGCACTTTAAGAGCAATGTCAAAGGCACAAGCACACACTCTGACAGTACAATTAGTCGATGTTATTTTGCATTCAGATATCGCGACTGAATCAGATGTTACTCAAACCATCGCAGGACGCTGTTTTAACTTACTGAGCGATCCAGAGCGGTTACATATTTTTATGGACAATTGCGCCCATCATCAGCAAAATGAAGAACTTTTCCCAAGTATTTTTGCTGACTTAGTTGCAATACCAAGTATTCGACCACACTTATTAGGTTTACTTCGTAAAGAAAATCGCAGCGAAACCCTCGCGCGAGCAATTGGAAGGTTATTCTCGTAAATGGCAAGTTTATGGACATTCATTATCATTGGTAGTGTAATTTATTTGTTTTGGCTTAATCGTAAAGTTGCTGAAGCTGCCAACGCACATGCAAAACGTCAAAGCGACCAGCTACAAGTGCAATTAATGAGTGTAGCCTGCACTAAACGCCGCTTTGGCCTTTTAAAAAGCGGCAAACCGGGTATCAAAAGCGAGTTTATTTTTGAATTTTCCAGTGATGGTGAAAGCGTTTATCAAGGGGTGTTATTTATGGAAAATGAAATGCTGAAAAGCGTTTTAGTACCGCCGCATAAGATTTAGTAGAAGTTAGCAGAATATTTTAAAGTTTAATCATTCACAACAAAAACTGAGGCGTAACATATAGCTACGCCTAAATCTCACATCATCCATAATAAGGCATCCATACCTACGCCGAAGCACCCATTTTTATCTATCCCCTGAACGGGTATATATCCAAATACACCCTCACACTGCATCCATACAATATCCTACACATCCTAGTGTTATCCTCTTTGCCTACCTGGCCGTCCTGCGTTTGTAAACGCTCCTATTACTTCCTGTAATATAATCCTTTGGGTTGTCCTTATCACTAGCTCCGCTAATGTGCCGCATCCTGGCAGTGTCCTTATTCGTCCTTGCATCCGTGTTAACTTGTCCGTTTGCTTCCTGCTAAGCTTCATGCTTAATTGCTATAATCCATTTCCTTGGCAGCAGCTCATTCATTGAGTCTGTGTCGTCTTGACAAAGTAAAGTTTAAAGCAAAGTAGACTCAACGATAGTTACAAATAATAATAATTTTCATGTAACAATTTTGCAAAAATAACATATATGATAAAAAACAATAAGTTAAAACTTTGACTACACTATTTATAGGGGAATAAACGGCTAAAACGCACGATAATGTAGGATATCTCTCACAGTGATATTTCCATAATGGCGTTTTATCCTAAATCAATGCTATTGAGCTGATTTAAACAGCAGTTCACCTTGTACATTGTTAAAAGTCAGTTGTTGTAAGTGCACAAAACCTTCACTGGCAAAAAATGCGGTGTGCTGCTCTTGAGTAACAAAAACTGCCATTCCTGAAGTATCATCATTACTTTGAACTAAATCATTCAAGCCTCGTAATAGATGACGTCCAAGGCCTTCACCATGGAAATGCGGATCAACGGCAATAAAGGCTAAAAAATAATAGTTTCCTTGTGCTGAAAGTGCATCACGGATCGTTTGCTCTTTTTCAATTAATTGATTTGTTTGCAAGTAGCCGGCGCTAAGCATTAACTTTAAACGCCAGTGCCAATAGCGCTGTGCTTGCAGCTGACTTGATGATTCGAAAACACACGCAACCGCTTTTAAACGATCATTCTTATATAAACCAATCAACGGCTGTTTTTCTTGCCAGAAAGTACTCAGCTCTTCACGGATCAGAGCACGTAATTTTTTCTCATAAACCGCTTTATTCACCTCACTATAATTGAGCATTGGTTGCAATAGCGGATCATCATGATAAGCTTGATATATTAAGCTCGCAGCAATACTGATATCTTCTGCAGCGATGTATTGAACTCGAAATGTCTCATTTTCACTCTCAACTGTCATAGCTAGTCCTTTTTATTTGTTTTGATTTTTTGTACATCAACAACTATAGGTATATTCCTATCTGCGTTAAAAGGCAAATTCAGCGGGTGTTAAACTCTCACAACCCATCATCAAGTTCTATAATTGTTTTACCGTTATCATCAAGGAACATAACATGGATTGCACTAAGCACGATATCAATACCTTATTCCAGCAACTCGGTTTACCAAGTTCGGATGGCGAAATTGATACTTTTATTGCTACTCATTCACTACCTGCCACAACGCTCTTACAAGACGCTCCTTTTTGGGATCAAGCACAACAACATTTTATTGCTGAATCGCTAGCGCAAGATAGTGACTGGAGTGAAGTAATTGACGAGTTGGATGTACGTTTACGTCAGCAGTAAAAGTACTTGGCTACGGCCAATCACCTGTTATTATACTCGGCGCAACACATCTTATGTTATGCCTTACTTTAAAGAGTTTAAAAATCGAATGAATGCTGTTGTTTTTGATGCAATTAAAGCCCTTCTTGATGAAGGCAAAATTCCTACTGTAGCTTTAACTAAAAGTAAACTAACACAACCTATTCCATTGCCTGTTATTATTGCTGCTGTTAGCCAATATAAAAATAACCCTGATTCTATCCATAATTTAGCCAAACAAGCTCAACAAAAAAGTGAAACTGTGGATAACTCAAGTCAACTTGATCGCATTGAAGCTAAACTAGATCGCTTACTTGCACTACTTGAAAAATAATAAATTAGAGATCCATTATGTTTGTTATTGATTTAACGTTTGATTGTTACCAAGATACGACCCTTGAAAATGCCGAACAAGCGATAAACCGCTTAGTTAATGCACTGCGCTTTAATGGTCAAATAATGGGAGAAGAATTCCCAACAGTATTAAAAGATGGCTACTTTGTAACGCGTGTTATGTGCCCTACTGATGATGCAATGCACCCGCTCAACAATAGTCCATTTGTAAAACACAGTATTGATAAATTACATAGCGCAGGATTGCTGGCACCAAAAGTAAAAGTCATCGGCCAAGATATTCACTCTAATGGTGCTGATGAATGTCATGAACCATCCAGCTATATTTTATATACAACCTATGTGCATACATGTAGTCCGCTGTATTGTGGTGATGACTTTTTACCCGTTCCGTTGTTTAAAATACCCGCTATTGCCAATGGTGATTATAAAACTTTAATAAAATGGCAAGAAGACTGGCAAGCTTGCGACCAAATTCAAATTAATGGTGCAACGCGTTGTGAATTTCCTGCATTAGATGAAATATCAAATATTTATAGCGATCTTTCGCGACGCGGTAAAGATATTGCCAAACGTGTTAGCTTTTTAACTAAAAAACCAGTTTATTATTATTTGTATCGGGTTGGTGGTAAAGACAAAACATCTGAGCTTGAACGCAAATGCCCAGGTTGTAATAATGAGTGGAAGTTACCTGAATCATGGTTTGGCTTATTTGATTTTAGATGTGAACCATGTGGTTTAGTGTCTAATATATCGTGGGATTTTCAGTAATAAAAACGAAAGGGAACTGCGGTTCCCTTTTTTAGCATTATTATATTTCAAGTGCCGCAATAAACTCCTCAAGATTAGCCGCTAAGACATGATGCGGTTTCTTTCCTACATACTCCAAACATACTTCGCCTGAAGAAATTAATACTGATACTAATAAGTCGTCTTGATCCGTTAGGCCTATAAATACCGTTGGCTCTTGCTTAAGCTTACGCTTCATCAATACATGCCCGGTTATATTTTGCTGTAGTAAATCAAAATCATCTTCACTCCAAACTTGCAGTAACTCCACGCTATGTTGGTTTATTTTGGCTGTAATTGCGCCTGCGAAAAATGCGCCATAGTATTCATTCAGTGCTTCTGGAAATTCAACCTCAAGAGCTGCTGCTAAATCAGTTAAAGAGCCTGTAGGACTGCGACGCGTCGCCTGCCACTGGATCATACCATTTGCATCCGCACTGCCAACCTCACAAGGGCTTGACCAATCACTGTCGTGCTCAATACATGGTAATAAATCTGTTTGCTCTAACTGGCGCTGGGCAAAATGTTGATGAAGTTGTTCTAATTCTTTAGCAATACTCATACTGTGAAACTCATAAGCTTTAGGTATAATGGCGCTATTGTAACTATAAAAGACGTAACATGACAGATTACAGCAATTCACCTGAACTAAAAGGCAGCGTACTTGGCCAATCAACCGAGTATGTAGATACCTACACACCGAGCTTATTGTTTCCGATCGCGCGTAAACTTAACCGCGATGATTTAAACATTGATGAAAGTGCCTTACCCTTTAAGGGTCAAGATCTTTGGACTGGCTATGAGCTGTCGTGGTTAAACGCAAAAGGTAAACCTGTGGTTGCCGTGGCCACCTTTGAATTTCCTTGTCAAAGTAGCCATATCATTGAATCAAAGTCTTTTAAGTTATATTTAAATAGCTTTAATCAAAGCCGTTTTGATTCAATTGATGACGTACAGGCTATTCTAACTGCGGATCTATCGACAGCAGTAGCAAAGCCCGTCAATGTTACTTTGTACAGCCCGAGTGATTATAACTGTTTACCCTGTACACCGTTGCCTGGTGAGTGCATTGACGACTTAGACATTGAAATTGATAACTACCATTTGCATGCTAACTCTTTGCAAGCGGTCGCGACAAATACAGTGACTGAAACACTGCACAGTCACTTATTAAAATCTAATTGCTTGATCACCTCACAACCTGACTGGGCGAGTATTATTATTCGCTATACCGGTGAGCAAGTATGTAAAGAATCTTTATTGCGGTATTTGATTTCTTTTCGTACTCATAATGAGTTTCATGAGCAATGTGTTGAGCGTATTTATTGTGACTTAATCACGCAATTGAAGATTAGCAAGCTTGAAGTTTATGCCCGTTACACCCGCCGTGGTGGCCTTGATATCAACCCATATAGATCCACAGATCACGATACAATACCATTTAACGTGAAAATAAACCGCCAATAATAGGTATTTATTGCCTATACGCCGCACCCTAAGGTAGAATAATTTTAATGATATTATCAGCGTCTAACATTCGCCATTCTGATGCGCTTGCATTACTCATTACATCACTGACTGTTGGTTGTTCAAGCGTGTTTGCCACGCTTGTTTGACTCAAGATTAACGCAACAGCAGCTAAACATGACTTGTTCAACATATCATTTCCATTAATCTAGATCGAATTTATAAAGAATATCAACATTTTGATACAGGCCACTGGTGATCTCAATGTATAACTGCGACAGTAACTGATAGCGAACTGCCACTTCACTGAGAGAGTCAAAAATCCCCACACTGTATTTCACTTGAATACCTGGCGCAACGTAACCTGAAATTTCAACTTTGGTCTCTTCGCCGCTACCTTTAGAGCTCAAACTCACATCAGATAAACCAAACGTTTCACCAACTTTAGAAACCATTCCTTCGCTGCGACTCACCCCTTGCGATAGTAACAGCTGAGTTAACATCGCATCTGTTGAGCTATCGCCTTCACCTAATGGTTGACCATTTAACAAGTAGGCGAGTGATTGTGCTTGATCCATTGCAGGCTCCGAAAACACTTTGAATACAGGCTGATCGATATTGCCAGTTAAAGTGATCCCGGCAATAACATCATTAGCAGTATAGGCTGGATTACGGATCGCTTTAATATTTAAGTACGGCTTATCAATTGGCCCACTAAAACCAATTTGTCCGGTGCGTATTATCAAATCTTGACCAAATGAACGATAAGTCCCTTGTCGTAAGTTCAATTCACCGGTGGTGATCATTGGCGTTTGTTGATCCATTTTAATCGCTAAATCACCTTCAATTTTTGACTCCAGACCAAAAGACTTTATACGTACATCGTTTTCAACAATTAGCTTTAAGTTTATATCGTAATCAAAAGGCACAGCTTGCGTTTGCTTAGTCTGCTTATCAATAATAATCTCATCATCACTGACTCGCACAGCGCCTTCTGGTAACTCTTCGATTTCTATTCGACCATACGGAAGCACTACTTGCCCTGCTAGTTTAAAAGCATTATCAACTAAACTTATTTTTAAGTCTGGGGAAATTTTAAAGATCACTCCTTGCTGCGCACGCACGTAAAACTGTTTACCAAGTACCGCTAAATTAATGCCAGGCTGAGATCCGTGCCAATCAATATCACCTGTCAGTGCTAAGTCACCGCCCTCAGCGTCTTTTAACTTACCTTCTAAGGTGGCTTTGGTTTTATCAAATGCGATACTAATATGTGAATCCACAATCGCGACGGGAAGTTGCTCGCCTTGTAAATTAACATCGGCCACCTCAAGCTCACCATTTAACAATGGTGCACTGAGCGTGCCAGCTAAGGCAACTTGCCCGCTAATACTGCCTTTTAATTGATCTAGAGTACCCATAAAAGGCTGTAAATCGGTTAATAAAATCTTATCAATTATAAGTTGACCACCAAGCAATTGCTGACCAGTTAAATCTTCAGTATTGAGATCAGCACTAATATTACCAATCACACTAGAGCTTAAACTAGCCTGCAATTGTGCATTTTGTTGATCCGCTGTGGCGTTAAGTGACAATGTTTCTATTGGTAGACGATAGCGTTGATCTTCATTTATTAGCGTAGCCGCCAAATCATGTGAGCTAATTGCTGCTGTTAATGTTTGTAATTGAGTGTTTTGCCAAGTCGCATTTAGTTGGCCGTTCAAGCCCCCTTCGGTAATAATATTCTCAGGTAATAAATGTTTTATTTCGGCTAGATCAAAATTATCCAGTTGCGCTTTAAACTGACCTTGTTGGTTAGTTTGGCTAAGCTGCTCAACGCAAAGCTTGCTATTGTCACTTTTCCAACAATGTTGCTGCACCAAAAAATCACCATTGTCGATATTAAATTCAATTGCAACCGCAGGTTGTGTGCTAACACGAATAACATTATCAGTAAGCAGTACATCACTGACACGGCCTTGCCATACTTGATTAATAAATTTACCAGCAACTTCAAATTGTGCTTCTCCATCAGCGCTATCTAAATTAAGTTGTAGTTGATGATCGGCTTTATCACCTGCAGCTGCAATGGTAAAACTGTTGATATGACGACCAGATACGCTCGCATCTGTGAGTTTTAAACTCACATTGGTTTGCCAATCAGCGGCATAATTAAAGTCTGTTTTGAGCGCTAAATGTTCAATCGCAATATCAGCAAAGCTTAACTGACTAATGCCAACATCTAAATTGACTATCGGCTCCAACCGTTGCCCAGTTATCGCAAGCTTACCTTTGCCAACACCGGTAAATTCGAGTTCATTTTGTTGCGCTTTATTTAACTGTAACAGCCCTTTAATATTCCACTGCTTAGTAATATCACCAGATAATGTAAGTTTATTTTCGCCACTGGCAAGCTCAAACTTATCAATACTTGCATACAATGAGTTATTTAAATCAAAGTCTGAGACAAAGCTAAATGGTAAATCGTTCAGCGCACCAGTTAGCTGAGTATTGCTCATTTTCAACTGCCATTGCTGTTGCTCAGCACTGAAAACACCATTAAATTGCCCTGAAAGATCACTCGTTAGCGCATCTGTTAGGTACTGGGCTTTCAAGTGACTTAGTTGCCCCGAAAATTCACTGTGAATACCTTTATCCCAACGCGCAGACGCTGTAATAGTGGCTTTACTCTCGTTAGCTAACAATGACAATTCATCAACCTGGAGCTGGGTTAAGCCACCTTTAAGAGAGGATTTTAGCTGTACCTTAGGGTATGCCGCCAACTGACTTTGTGCTATTAGCTGTAACTTATAATCATCAGCATTACCTTCGCCGGTTAACTGCACATCACTGATCTCTAAAGCGTTATTATCTACTTCAAGCTGCCACTGAGTAATATTTGCATTAACTGAAAAAGGAAAGTTTACCGATTTTAAATCTGCGTTTATTTTTGCACTTAACGGATATTGCCCTTGGGTGATTACATCAAGTTGCAAATCGTGTAAATCACCATCCACAGCTAAACTTAGCTGATGCTCTGGATTGTTAATAATTACTTTTGCCGTAACCGGCGTGTCATCAACTAAAGATGCTTTTAATTCGCTACTCAAGTGCCATTGCAAATAATCAGCACTGAATGAAGGTAATATCAGTTGGCTTTTTGCAATTGACAAAGCACCTTTAATATCTGTAATTTCATGACTTTGCTCACCTTGTACAATCGTTACTTTCGATATCAGTAATTGCTCAAGTGTTGCTGCTAGTGGCGAGCTAAAATGGATGTCAGGTAACGCCGCAAGTGCAATTAGTGGTTCGCTAGGAGGTGATTGAGTCTCTTTGAGCAACACATCAACTTGAGCAATTGAGAGTGAGTTTAACGTCACGAGAGATTGTTTTGCCGAGGCTGACAGCGCAAATTTTTTCACTGTGACATCAGCGCTGGAATGAGTAAGTTTAAATGATGCAATTGCGATACGTTTAATCGAAATTGCTATGGGTAGACTGATTTCATCAGTACTGCTCGTAACTGGGTGCTCTGGAACAATCGCTTCATCAGTTAAGTCTTGCGCTGTATCTGGCAATACCAGTGCCATGCTTTGCGCACTTATATTTTCGATGCAAATACCTTCACATCTCCACCAATATAGATCGAGCTTTAGGTTTTTAGCATTAAAATCTAAGTCACCTTTTTTAAACCGCACATCAAAAGGATCGTTATATAAGAAACGACCATTGCTAATATCTATATGTAGGCCATCAACAAGTTTGTTTGCGGTATAGGCAATTAACTGATTCCCAGGGGATGTAAATAATAAACAAAATACCAGCACGAATACCGAGGCAAGAAACACTGTGAGTGCGGTGATAATTTTTTTCATTCTTGACATTAAATTTCAGGCCCTATGGTAATACTTAATCGTGTACTGTTACTTTCTTTAGTGAGTCCCCACGCGTGATCAATTCTCACAGGACCTACAGGTGTTAAATAACGAATACCAAACCCAGCCCCCACTTCTACACGGTCAGTAAAGTCATTGGTTGCTGTACCGCTATCTACAAATAAGGCTGCTCGCCAACTTTCTGCAAACTGGTAATTATATTCAACTGTACCTGTGATTAAATATTTACCACCAATCAAACGACCGGCTTCATCTTCAGGTGATATTGATTGATATGCAAAACCACGTACGCTTTGATCACCACCTGCATAAAAACGCAGTGAAAATGGTACGTTATCAATATCATCAACTAACATTGCACCAATATTTGCTTTTAAAAAAATTAAATGTCGGTCAAAGTATGTTTGCAACCACGCATTTTGTATCTGCATTCTGACGATATTAGTAGTTGAAAACATGTCCTTTAAGCCAAACTCAGCAGATAATAACCATTGGTAGCCTGATGATGGTGTAGTACCGCCCTCGGTAACTTTTTTAGCGTAACTGAGCCCGGGCATTAACATTTTTGAGCTTTGCTCTGCATCGCCAATTCGGTATGTTTCTCGGTCGCGGCGTAAAAAAGCGGTACGAACCCAGTTATCATCAGTCAACCATTGGCGTTGTAGTTGCCCTGTAAGGATTTTACTGTATACGTCGTTAGTTAATTCATCTTCTAACTTGTAACCGACAGAAAAACGCCATAAGTCATCATTTGGATTATCAACAGGGACTGTGTAACCAAGTGAAATATCTTGCTGACGCTGTGATACATTTAAGTTACTTTCAAGGTAGTGACCATTTTCAGTGAGCCAAGGTTTGGACCATTTAAAACGCACTTTGGGACCCAGATCTGTACTGTAGCCACCGCCTATTTCATAACTATTGGCTGGTCTGTGTAGCACGTCAACTTTAATAGGCACTTGCTTATTTGCACGATTAGAAATATCAGCATAAACACGTACGCTGGAAAAATAAGGAGTAGTTGAAAGCGCTAAGTTATACTCAGATACCAAGGTTGCTTTATAAGCTTCACCTTGTTTAAATTTTGCAATAGATCGAATGTATTTTTCAGCTCGAGTTTCTTCACCTAAAACTAACTCACCAAATTGATAACGAACACCGGTGTCGATCGTTAAGATCACTTCAGCACTGTTATTTTTTAATGAAATTGCGAGTTGGTGTGCTAGCCATTTAACATCAAAATATCCTAACTCAAGCAATTGTCCTTCAATTTTTTTACGTGCCGCATCATAGTCACTGTGATTTAAAATATCACCTTGCTGCAAATTAATAGTGTTGATGCTATGTTGGAGTAGGGGGTCATCTTTACCATCACCTTGAACAGTGATACGTACGTCTGCAATGCGTGTTACGGGTCCACGCTCAATAGTAGCCACTAAGGTTTGTGTTTTATTATGATAATTTAACTTAATTGTCGGTTTATAATAACCAAGTGCTTTTAAACTACTCGCCACTTGTTTTTTTGCGTGACTTAACAAAGTACTGGTTGCATTGTCACCTTCTAATTGTTTTAAGTACAGCGCAACATTTTTTTCAAGATCGCCCTTAATACCATTAATTTCATAACTAGCTACCACTTGCGCAGTTGCAAAGACATGAAACGAAAACAACAAAAATAAACCAAGCGCAAAGCGAGTTAATATCCAACTAGACAAGTAATCTCCTTACTTAAAAACAATCTACCGATAAGAACTGAAATAGTACCATATAGAAGTCATTTCACGCAGTAACTCAAATGTGAAAATTAGTACGCTTATCGGCATTAATTTGGTTACAATAGCGCATACTAATTTGAAATAATTTTATTGAGTTTTTAAATGCACTTTCCTGATGATGACAATGGTCAACTTTTAGCCGAAATCGCTGCTGCGGGTATAGATTTGGCCCAAATGCACAAAATTGATTTTTATATTTTATTTGAGCAAAAAGTAGATGCCGAAAAGTTTGCCACCGCGATAGCCGAAGATGAACTCTCCCCTGCAACCGAATTAGTGCAATGCACAGACACGGGGATTTGGGAAGTGGTAACTCAAGTCGAGATGGTGCCAGATCACATGTTACTTGGCCAAACAGAGCAATATTTAGAAAGTATCGCCAATGGCTATAACGGTTATGGTGATGGCTGGGGATTAATGGATGGCGACGACGCCTAAAGTCTAAAATCAGCTATGCTTATTAACAGCTTAGCTGATTTGCCTTTCTGAAGTTACCTTGATAATCAAATAATTTATCGGCAACCTTCCAGCCATATTTTTTACTCTTTCTAGCAATCACAAAATCCGGTGCAACAAGCTGCATCTGTCCAGCAATAACTTGTCTAGCTGATCTATATTCTGTGGGTGTCTGACCATTAGCTGTACGCTGAGCAAATTGTTTATTAAACACATAACGAGCACCTGACTTTGAGAAATCATAAATTTCATCGCAACTAGCACCATCTTCATCATAATAAATAACTTTAATAATATGTTCGTTATTTGCAAGGCTCACAACACTTAAACCACTGCAACGTAATACCAACGCATCTTTTAAATTTAATGCAGCACGTAATTTATCATCAGGATCAGCCATCACCTCATGGCAAGACTGGCACTGACGCGCGGCAATATCATTTTGCGCACCACACGCTTCACATTCTTTAAAGCGAAAACGGTAATCACATTGCTCTTTTGAGCCATCATTACCTTCAAGTAAACCTTGGCAGCGACGGCCAAAATGCTCAACCACTTTACCTTGCGTATCGGTTTTTCCCCAAAATATATTGGCAAAACCACACCCTGGGCAAAGTACTTGTACTGGCACGTTATCACCATCACCTTTTTTACTTCCCACTTCGGGGTAAAATAAGTCAAAGCCATTACCTGCATAATCAATTACCAAACACTCGGTTTTCCCTTCGCTTAAACGCAGGCCTCGACCAACAATTTGTTGGTATAAACTAACCGACTCAGTAGGGCGTAAAATAGCTATAAAATCAACATGGGGCGCATCAAACCCAGTAGTGAGCACCGATACATTGACTAAATATTTTAACTGGCGCTGCTTAAACGCTATAATAATACGATCACGCTCAGCGTTAGGAGTATCCCCAGTGATCAAAGCCGTTTGTTGTTCTGGCAAATAACCATAGACTTCTTTTGCATGCAGTACGGTCGCAGCAAAAATCATGATCCCTTGGCGTTGCTCACTGTACTGAATAACTTGTTGCATAATGGCTTTGGTTGCTCGGCTATGCTTTTCTAGCAACTGGTTCATATCATCGGCTGTATAGCGTCCGAATGAATCACTTTGTAAAGAAGAAAAATCATAATGACTGATCGCCGCATCCACTTCCTTTGGCGCAGTCAAATAATGATGCTTGATCATATAACGCAATGGTAGTTCAAAAATACATTCTCGAAATGGACTCGCTCTATCGCCTCGTACAAAACCATGATAATGACGATAATAAACCCAGCCCATTCCCATACGATAAGGCGTAGCAGTAAGTCCAAGTACTTTTAACTGCGGATTATGTACTTTTAGCGCAACGATCACTTTTTGGTACTGGCTATCTCGCTCACCACTGACACGATGACATTCATCTATAATCACTAACGAATAATGTTCGTTAAGTTGTTCAAGGTTGCGGGACAACGATTGAATACTGGCAAACGTTACTTGCTGTACCAATGATTTTTGTTTTAAACCCGCAGCAAAAATACTCGCCTGAAGGCCAAAACTTTTATATTTTTCGGCATTTTGCTCAACAAGCTCTTTGACATGGGCAAGTACTAAAATTTTTTTTCTGGCAATGCGCGCTAACTCAGCGATCACCAAGCTTTTACCTGCGCCCGTAGGCAACACAATTAAAGCAGGATCGGAGGTTTTACGAAAATGGGCGACCGTGCGATCAACCGCTTCTTGTTGATAGGGTCGTAATACATACGTCATAGTGGCAACTTCGAAGGGGTCAAAAAATAATGGGGTAATAAATTATTTTGTAAATAAAGAGGGGGTATACACCCCCTACTGTATTAAGCTAAGTGTTCGGTAAGTTCAACACCTTGGAATGCTTTAGGACGTTTTCCGCGGCCAGTCCATTTAACAATTTTACCCTCAAACTCAATCTGGTATTTAGGCATTACTTTAGTACGCTTATCGTTTGCAACATCTTGCAGGTCATAAAGAGTAAGGCCCTTTGCTTTTAACAGATCAAGTACTTCTTGTTTTGCATGCTGCTGCTCGGTATATTTTGCAATCGCATCGCCTAGTAAGGTTTGTGCTTTTTCTAAGTCTGATAGGCTCGCTGATTTAATAAAAGCTTTCACTTCTTTCATTTTTTACTCACTAAGTTGTAAAGTTATAAATTAGAATATGATTCAGCTAAATTATAATCCTATTATTTAAAATAGGCCAAGCTGATCAAGCAATTTTTAAGTGTTTTATTTAAACTGAGATTAATTAATAAAATTTGTATAGTCATTTATTAAAATTCCATAGTCTATTATTTTTTATCTGCGCTAAAAAGTATACTTAACATATTCAATTAACATCTGTCTATTTGAGCTCTGGCTAGAGAAAAATAAATATAAATATGGCTCAACATATTAGTAAATATCTTAACCAAAGTTACTAAATTAGTTTAAATACTAGGTACTAATTTAATTGCGCCCTGCTCTACTTTCATATCTAAAGGCAGTTTGCTTAATAATGCAACTTTAGGGTCATTCATATTGAGCTTATAGACTGGATTTACTGCTAAAAATCCATTAATGACTTTCATTGCTTCATCATCAAGTACCGCTAGGTTTCCCTTAAAGCCGCCCGCGTCGATAGTTGATTCAAGCAATTTTACATTGCGTAAAAATACTGCCTTTTTCTCACTATCATAAAATGGTGCACCTTCTATTTGCAGCTTCAAACGCACGGGATATTTAAGTGCAAACGCATTTATAACCGCACTCGAATCTGCACCTAATACGATTACATCACGATTATCAGGGCCGACATTCACACTTAAATCATTCACATTAAACTGCACAGGTAAGCCCATCAAGCTGACTTTCTCACTCAATTTTGGTAATTGCTGGTTAAGTGCTGTTTCAATTTCGCTGCTAGTAAATGAGTAAATAGATACGCCGTTCGTGGTGTTACAAGCCGAGAGTAATAAACAGCTAATTAATAAAATATACTTCATTGTTTTTCCTTTACTGTAATATTATCGCCAAAAGCCAAATTTAAAAAAGCCGCACAATAACGGCTTTAGTTAATCTACAGCGCCCTAGATTATTTAAATGCTAAATACCGCTTTTAAACGTACTAGTGTGTCAGCATCAACTGAACCTTGACCCAGAGCCAATAACTGTTTTAAGTAATAATGTAGATCAGCCTGTTCACCGCGGTGCTTATCGTCAAGCATAGCAACCTGCTCAGCCATACGCGGTGCTCCCTCAGGACTTGCAACATTAGCTAGGATTTCCATTCTTAACATCAGTTGCATGATGGTTAGATGCGTATCAGCCCCTCCTTGCCATTGTGCAGGGATTGCTTGCTGATTTTCAAGCGCACTAAATAAAGCGCTAAAATCAGCCTGTGCTGCTTGCTCTGTCAACACGGCTAATTTACCATCAATGTTAGCTAATAGCTTTTGCATACGATTATTTAGTTCTTTACTTCCTTCAAGTGCAATTAGCTTAGTGCGTAAATCAACTAATTGTGCTTTTTGATTGACCGCTGGTAATGCGTCTTCAAGTTCTCTCAATTGTGCTGCGATAACTGCGTTGTCGGCGGCTTGTTGCTCTTTATGCTGAGCAAACTCTTCACTGCGTTTTGCAAATGTCATATCGTTGCATTGACGGAATTTTTGCCATAATGCATTTTCAGCTTTTACACCCGCAAAGCCTATTCCCTGCCACTGCTGTTGCAGCTCTTTGAGTTGCTGACAAGCATCTGCTAAGTCTTCACTTACTGATAATTGCTGTGCTTGTTCAACGAGTGCATTTTTTGCTGCCGCATTACTTTTATGAAACGCATTCAAGGCATTAAATACTTGCTGTTGTTGCGCTTTATATTGCGTTTGCAAGGCACGGTATACTTTTGGCTCTACATTACCTGCATTACGCCATACTTTATTGATACGATTGTATTGGCTTTCAAACTCTTTCCAATCAAACTCATCACTCGTCGTATCAGTATCAGCCAATGATTTCATCTGAGTGATAATCGCTTCGCGTTCAAGCTTCGTCGCTTCGCGTTGTTGTTCAAGTTGCGCAAAATGTTCCCGACATGGTGCAAATAATAGCTCTATCTTGTCATCAAATTCTTTACCTTGCGCCTGCTCTTGCTCGGTATCTAAACGCCCAAGCTCATTCCAACGACGGCGTAATGTTTTCACTTCGTTTGCGCGCGCCTTGGCATCTGTGCAAGGTTGATTGAGCAAGCTGGTAATTTCAGTTAATAGCTCTTCACGTTTAGGGGCAGACGCATACTTTTGCCAATCACGGGCATTATCTAATTGCTGTTCAAGATCTGCTTTGACCTTTTCAAGACTTTGCTGGCTAACTGGAGTTAATGTTTCATATAGCTCAATAAAGCCTTTAAACACCCCAAATGCAACATTAAAACGGCCTTGCTCAATAAGGCGCTGAACATCACGTCCTTTGCGAGTCGCTTGTTGATGATTCTTCGTTAATTTATCACTAATAGGTGCAACAGCTTTACTCCAGCATTGTTGTTGCTCATTTAATTGTGCTTTAAAAGGCCCTTGTAAATGCTTAGGTAACTGAGCTAGAGATACATTCGCCGCTTTATACGTCTGCTTAAATTGACGATTTGCTTCATCATAATTTGCTTGGTCAATATCATCGGTGTTGATATTGCTCAATTGTGTTAATGCAGTTTTAAAAACCCTGATCGCATCACTAAGCTCTGGTAATTTAGCTACTTGCTTAAACAAACTGGTTAATCTGCCTGTCACTTGGTTTTTTTGCCCGCCGTCTTGCAGTTCGCTTTGTGTTAGTGTTTCCTGTGCTTGTGCAACCTTAGCTTCCAACCAATCTTGTTGTATTTGCTCTGGTGTTTCTAAACCAACTTGTAGCGCATTTTCAATTTCATCACTTAACGCTTCTAAATTTGCCAACGCCAATAATTGTCGTTGCTGCTGAGCTAACCGTTGTTGTTGTTGCTCATGTACTGCTTGTAATTGACTAACTAACTCATTTAATTTTTCGGTTAATACGGTGTATTTATTTGCAACCGTCTCGCGTTGTTCTGAATTTAGCCAAGTTAGATCAAGTGCCTGCCACTGCTGGGTTAACTCACCATATTTTTGAATAACAAGCGCATAGTCTTGCTTTTCACGTAATGCATTAAGTTTTGCCAAAATAACTCGTGTATCATTTTGTACCTTTAATGGCATTTCAATTGCTAAACGCTCATTCTCTATATGTGTCTCAAGGGCTACTTTCGCATCATCATGTGCATGCTTAACTAAGCTTTTCACTAATTGATGGGTGATCACTTGCTCAACAAGATGTACTTGTAATTCGCTTGAACCTTCTTTGAACGCCTTTTCAACTAACTTAGGATTAGCCAAACGTTTTAATAGCTTTGCCCTTACTTGCAGTTCTTTTTCTGCAAATGCAAGTTTTTCAAGGGTTTTAACTGGTGCAAAACGTTCTATGTATTCGTTTTTAATTTGGCTAGATAAGTTACTTTCAGCATTCAGTACAGCATTTGATATATGCTGCTCTGCTAATTCTTTTAAACTTTGATCTTGTTTATACGCCTGCCACCACAGCATTATATTATTTACTTTATTGAGTGCTTTTTTACGGATCTCTGCTGAACTATCTTCCAGAGCTAACGCATTTAAAATCATCGCATCTCGCTCTACATCTAGCTTTTCAATTGCCTCTAAACGTACTTGTTGCTTTGGGTGCTTCCATTTCGGGGTAAAAAGGTGTTTAAAGATCATGTTCACTAAACCTTGCTATTTCGTTGTCTGTGGTAAATTCTTTTTGCAATTGTGCTTTGGTTTTTTGCACCATTTCACCATTAGAACCGATGGTGAATTGCTCATTTGTTTGCGCTACTTTTGCTTGGTAAAGCATGACTAATTGCACTGTCTGCTGCTTTTGCTCGTCACTAAGTACTGTGCCATCAGGCCACTTACCTGTTGCTGCACCATACTGGAGGCGTTCGAATAATTCTGGGGTAATTGTTTTTACGAGATTATCGATGTTCATGTCATTTTTTCTTTTTTAGAGTCACTAAAATAACGCGGTTTATTAAATACCAAATACAACCGATTGCAATGGCTGAGGAGCATGCGTACCACGATGGAGTTTCAGGTTCTGGATGTAAAAAATATAAACTAAAGAATCCACCTAAAAATATCAGTAGAGCAAGAAAAGAATGATTCATATACATTTGCTGTTTTTGAATGCGTTTTTCGCGCGCTAGCTGTTGACGTTGTTCTTCATCGAGCTGCGCTACATTATTCTCACAGTGAGGGCACTGTTGGTGTTTATCGGATATTGACTTATTACAACTAGGACAACGAACAATTGCCATATCTTTCTCCATACTTCGCATAAAAATCTACGCATAAAAAAGGCGCCTTGCGGCGCCCTTTATTGTACGTGTTTTATTTGTCGTTGTCTTTTTTCAATTGCAGCCAATAGCTAAGATCCGCAAAACAACAAGCATCTAATTATTACAACAAGAAAAACACCTCTGATTATGCCGCTCAATCCTATTACTGAGAGTCTTTTGATTGTTTTGCGAGACGCTTTTCCCAAAAGGTCGCGTTTTTGATCCCTAACTTAACAGGGTCAAATGTGATAGCTCCACCTTTTTTCTTCTGATCTTCGTAATCGCGCAAGCATAATAACGCCGGTCTAGCGACAAAGAATATTGCTAAAATGCCCAAGATATTGATCCAAGCCATTAAACCTACACCAATATCACCAATACTCCAGATATAGCCAGAACTGTTTACCATGCCATATGACACCATAAACATGATCACGAATTTTACCACCACAAGCGGAATACTGCCTTTAAAATAACGATTTAAATAAGCAATATTGGTTTCAGCAATATAGTAATAAGCAAGTATTGTAGTAAAAGCAAAGAAAAACAATGCAATACCAACAAACGCTTCGCCAAAACTACCAAACACGCTAAATAAAGCCATTTGCGTAAAAGCTGCTGAACCAACTTCAGTTGCAGCATCAACGTTTTGTACAATAAATTGCCCTGCAGGTAATTCACCCACTACATTGTATTGCTGTGTAATTAAAATCATTAATGCTGTAGCAGTACAAACAAAAATAGTATCAACATAAACAGAAAAAGCTTGCACTAAGCCTTGTTGGGCAGGATGTTCAACTTCGGCCGCAGCAGCTGCATGAGGGCCTGTACCTTGACCTGCTTCATTAGAATAAATACCGCGTTTTACACCCCAACCAATCGCAGCACCAAAACCGGCCTGTGCGGTAAACGCATCGGTTATGATTAAAGAGAAAATATCTGGTACTTTATCGATATTTAAAAATACCACGATTAAAGCTAATACTATGTAGCCTAACGCCATAAATGGCACCACAATTTGAGTAAAGTTAGCAATACGCTTAATACCACCGAAGATAATAAACGCTAAAACAATAAGAATAACTGCCAAAGCAACTAATTTAAAGCTACCAACTTCACCAAAGCTCGTTGAGACCATAGTGCCATCACCAAACACTTGGGTAAACGCGTGACCAACAGCATTGGCTTGCACGCCTGGTAGAAAAACACCACATGCAATAATTGCCGACACGGCAAATAAAATAGCCAGCCATTTTTGTTCTAAACAGCGATCAAAATAATATGCTGGGCCGCCGCGATATTGACCATCTTCTTCTGTTTTATAAATTTGCCCTAATGTTGATTCGGCGTACGCAGTACTTGCCCCTAAAAAAGCCACAATCCACATCCAAAAAATAGCACCAGGGCCACCAAAGCCTATAGCTGCAGCCACGCCGGCTATATTACCAACCCCTACTCGTCCAGATAGCGACACCGCTAAAGCTTGAAAAGATGAGATCCCTGTATCTAAGCTATTAGGGCTAAATAATAATTTGCACATTTCTTTAAAATGTCTAATTTGAGCAAATCGGGTTAATACAGAATAGAACAAGCCTGCGCCTAGGCATAAATAGATGAGTGCATTACTCCACACAACATCATTAACAGCGCTTACAAAAGCTTCCATGGATATCCTCTATAGTTATAGTTATTATTTTTTAGTTACGATACTCTGCTGTAGCTACTCAGTATGCGCGACATATGGCTATGGGAAATAAGGTAACAACATACTACCTTCCCTGCAACTTTTTGAATATTAACTTAAATCACCTAAGTTTGTTAACACTTAATTTTCAAAATAACTGATTATAAATCGACTTTACAAAACGCTATTAAATCTACCTCGTTTTGTGCAGATAACTTAAAGATACAGTTCGAACAGAGCTGGAAACGATTAAAGTAAAATATTAAGCAAATATCATTTGCTATGTTAGGCGTCGATAATGCCAATCATCGCGGTTAAAAAACTAAGGCACCGATATAAATGATGCTCTTAGAAACAAACCCGTTATCTTAATTTATCTACTACGTTAACAATCGCAGCTAACGTGTCTTGGCCAAATTGATACGAACGGCGATCTGACCAACCATAATCTGGATCGGGTAAGTCATTATTATCTTTAAATGGCATTTCAACTGTGTAAGTCAGTGCTTTAAACTCCTCAGCGGTTGCTGATGAGCCCACGGTTAAGTTAGCTTGACCAGGCTCATCTTTCGGGTAGCCGTGGACATCTTGAAACTCAGGCGTCACTATGTGCAATGCCGCTTTAAAACTATCCTCTAAGTCTTTTAAGCGCGCATCATAGCTTGGGATACCTTCACTACCGGCTACAAAGTTATATGGAATCGCTTCATCTCCGTGAATATCAAGATGCATATCAACCCCAGTCTCACGCATTTTATTTAGCACTAAATATACTTCAGGGCTATTTTCCATGCTAGGAGCTTGCCATTCACGATTTAAATTCACGCCTTTTGCGTTAGTACGTAAATGCCCGCGCGCACTGCCATCAGGGTTCATATTCGGTACGATATAAAATACCGCTTTTGATAACAATGCTGCGCCATGGGGGTCTTCATCGTCTAATAGCTTATGTAGTACACCTTCAACAAACCATTCGGCCATTGTTTCGCCTGGATGTTGACGGGCTGTGATCCAAATCGTTTTTTTGTTTTCATCACTTTCGCCACCAATGCGCAGTACGCTCATATCACGGCCATCAAGTGTTTCACCTAAGGTTTCTAGCTGACACGCTTCTTGGCTTTGTGCCCACGTGATCAGATCTAAATGGCGTTCGTAGCTGTATGGTGCAAAGTATGCAAAATAAACGCTACCGCATTCTGGTTCAATTTCAAATGATAACGTGCCATCAGCATAGTTTGAAGGTACACGAAACCAGGTTTGACGATCATACGATGCAACTGCCTGATAACCTTCCCAACCGTCAGGATAAGCTGAATTTTCAAGGTTATTGATATGTAATTTATGGTTTTGAAAAGGCGTTGTTTCTAAACGGAAATGGAACCATTGAAAAAAATCAGATAAATGATCTTTATTGATCTCAAGTTGGATATTAAGTGGATCGGTCGCGGCAATGACCTTGATATTACCACTGTCAAAATTACTGGTGATTTTCATTTTATTAAACCTATATATGAAAAATTAATCGCTAAGCAATCGCTGTAAGTTCGAAATTAAATAACGCCCCAATGTGATGAACGCATTGTTATTAAAATGTAGCCTACCACATGGCTTGGATTTTGAAAAAACATTCATAACTAAAAAGCCAGCGAATGCTGGCTTTTTGTAAATATTTTTAAGCTATTGCCTATTAACGCGGTAAGCTTGGGAATGAAACCTCAGCCATATCGCGCATACAACGCACAACTTGGCAGCTGTAACCAAACTCATTATCATACCAAACATAAAGTACAACACGGTTGTCATCAACGATAGTGGCGGTTGAATCAACCACCCCCGCATAACGACTGCCAACTAAGTCAGTAGACACAATCTCAGTAGACGCTGTGTAATCAATTTGGTCGCGTAACTCTGAATGCAGAGCCGCATGGCGTAAGAACGAGTTTAACTCTTCAACCGTGGTGCTGGTCGCAAGGTTTAAGTTCAAAATAGCCAGAGACACATTCGGTGTAGGTACACGGATTGCGTTACCCGTTAATTTACCTTCCAGCTCTGGTAATGCTTTTGATACCGCTTTAGCTGCACCAGTTTCAGTAATAACCATATTAAGTGCTGCAGCACGACCACGGCGATCGGCTTTATGATAGTTATCAATCAAGTTTTGATCATTGGTGTACGAGTGAACTGTTTCAACGTGACCATTGTTAATACCAAACTTATCATTAAGTGCTTTTAATGTTGGTGTGATTGCGTTGGTGGTACAGCTTGCTGCACAAACAATTTTATCTTCAGGTTTAATATCGTGATTATTAACACCGTATACGATGTTTTTGATATTGCCTTTCGCCGGTGCTGTTAATAATACTTTTGCAGCGCCTTTTGATTTTAAATGTAAGCCAAGGCCTGCTTCGTCTTTCCAGATCCCCGTGTTATCAACGATCAATGCATTGTCGATACCATACGATGTATAATCAATTTCATCCGGAGAGTTAGCATAGATAACTTGAATGTAACTGCCATTGGCTTTAATTGCATTACGTTCTTTATCGATGGTGATTGAGCCATTGAAAGGACCATGAATTGAATCACGACGTAATAGACTTGCACGCTTTTCAAGATCGCCGTCTTTACCACCTCGAACAACGATTGCACGCAAGCGTAAATCCGCATAAGGGCCTGATTTTTCAATTAGCAAACGCGCTAATAAACGACCGATACGACCAAAACCATATAACACCACATCGCGTGGTTCTTTGGCTTGTGAGTTTACAATTTCAGCTAACTCGTCGTTTAAATATTCTTCGATAGAACGACCATTTGCAGCATCATTAAATAAATAACCATAAGCCAGTTTACCGATATCGATACGTGCAGAGTTTAAATCCATTTTGCTAATAGCTTCTAAAAACGGAAAGCTTTCGCGTAAGCGCAATTTAGTGCCTTCAAACTGTGCCACGGTTTTATGAGATTTGATGATATCAATGGTACTGGCATTGACGAGCGGACGGCCATATACCGCAATTTCAATACCGCGATTACGATAAAGCTTACCAATGATAGGCTGCATGCTTTCTGCGTAATCTTGGCGTTCTTGCCAACTATTTGTGTATTCTAACTCGTGAGATGAGGTCATTTTATTTACCTAATTAAACAATTTTTGAACGGATAGCCATAAAGCGTATTGAATTTTGAGAGCAACACACCTCAATGGGCTTTGCTATTCTAATTTAAACTAACTTTATTCTCCACTGTTAGAGAGCAATTCATTACGCTAGAATAATAAGGTGATTATAAAGGTGAGATTAAGGGATGTTACTAAGAGCAAGTGTTTTACTGAGTTTATTGGCATTAACTGGGTGTGAAGAACCCTTGACACTTGCAAAGGTGTGTAAAGAAACCCCTGGTTTATGTAATGATTTAAATACGGATAGTCACTGTAAAGCACAGCGTGCTGACGTGATCATGGCGCGTTATCATGAATACAAACAACCGACAGACGATAACAAATATCTATTATTAAAGGGCTTTGAAAAATACGATAAATGCGTATCGCTGGCGGCAAAAATTGAGCATATCAAATTAAAAGACAAAACCACCTCCCGCGTTGAAGCGCATTTAACGAGTATGAAAGAAATGACACGGTTATTTCAAGATACCAAAAATACTAATCACCCAGGTTTGTTGTATTATCACTGGTCACGCAATAATGACCAATCGGCTCTAACTAAATTACTTGCGCTTGAAAACGACCCGAGTGCCACTGAGGACGCTGAAATCCAGTTCTTCTTAGCTAGCTACTATATTAAGTTTGATGAAGAGAAGACCATAGATTTACTGTATAAAACGTTAGAGCTAAACAAAGCTGAGCAAACTCCAAACCCTGAAATATTCACCACCTTGACCAGTTTGTTTTATAAGCAGCAAAAATATAAGCATGCTTATACATTTGCAAAAATTGCGCAGCTTTCTGGGATAACCAATGTTGAAATATTCCCAATTGAACAGCGGCTCACAGCAACAGGAAAAAACCTGAGCGGATTAGATACCCTCGCACAACAAACCTACGCCAGTATTCAAGCTGGGCAGTTTGTTTCACCTCGGGATTTTTAATCACGTATAAACTTAGTTTATAGAAAAGAAAAAGGCAGCTGACGCTGCCTTTTTAAATTTATTTGCTCGTACCAACTTCAACACGAGTTTTGAGCTTTTGACCCGGTCGAAAGGTGACGACGCGTCGTGCCGAAATAGGGATATCTTCCCCAGTTTTCGGGTTACGGCCAGGCCTTTCTTTTTTATCACGAAGATCAAAGTTACCAAATCCAGAGAGCTTAACCTGCTCGCCTTTTTCAAGCGCTGAGCGGATTTCTTCAAAAAACGCTTCAACTAAATCTTTGGCATCCTTTTTATTGATCCCCAATTTTTCAAATAGGTGTTCAGCTATGTCGGCTTTAGTAAGCGCCATATCTAGTCCCTCAACGATGCATTAAACTGTTCGGCCAGTGCGGCCACCACGTTATCAACTACTAGATTGATATCTTTCTCTTCGAGCGTTCTATCAACCGCTTGCAGTGTTAGAGCAATCGCCAAACTCTTATAATTTGGCTCAATACCTTTGCCCTTATACACATCGAATAAGTTTAGGTCAACCAATTGATTTCCGCCAACTTTTTCTATCACTGATAAAATATCGCCAGATTTCACCTGTTCTTCCACTAAAATAGCGATGTCGCGGCGGTTTGAAGGGAATTTCGAAACCCCAGCTGCCTCTGGTAAATTTCTTTTTTCAATAGCTGACATTTCAATTTCAAATACATAAGTCGCATTATTGATATCTAACGATT
This sequence comes from Pseudoalteromonas arctica, assembly GCF_012927645.1. Taxonomy (GTDB): domain Bacteria; phylum Pseudomonadota; class Gammaproteobacteria; order Enterobacterales; family Alteromonadaceae; genus Pseudoalteromonas; species Pseudoalteromonas arctica_A. Next base: position 93,454 of record NZ_JABBMT010000007.1, read on the forward strand.
TTTGTACTTGGGGGTGAATAGCACCAAAGAAACCAACCTTTTTACCTTCAACATAAATCACCGCAGATTGACCTGGATGTAAGCCATCTGCTTGCTCTGCTTTGATTTCAAAACGCGTTATATCATTGGTTAATGAAAGTAATGCTTCAACATCACCTTTTAAGTCATAAAAATCAACGGTGCGCTTTTCTTCAACCCAATGTTCACCATGTGCCAGACCAGTAATCGCCCCACCAATAACTGCAACTTGGTTTACGCCATTTTCTGCGTTTTCATCACGTAGAAATTTAAGGCCATGCTCAAATAAACGAATACGTGGCTGCTGACGATTTTGGTTATACATGACTGATGCAAGCAAACCCGGCATAAGGCTCACACGCATTGCCGACATTTCAATCGAAATTGGATGTGGTAAAACCAGTGCGTTACTGTCTGGGTGCAAAATAGCCTGCGCTTTAGGATCAACAAAGCTGTAAGTGATCGCTTCTTGATAACCACGAGTCACGAGTGTATTGCGAAATTTGCTCACTGCAATATTGGCTTCATTATGGGTGGTCATTTTTAATTTAGCAGTCGGTGCTATGTTTGGAATACTGTTGTAACCATATACGCGAGCAACTTCTTCAATTAAGTCTTCTTCGATACGAATATCAAAACGGTAGCTTGGTACATCTGCACTCCACACACCATCAACAATTTTCACATCAAGCCCTAAACGGGTTAAAATGTCGGTTACTTTCGCATCTTCAATATGATGACCAATAACACGGTCTAAACGCGCACGACGAAGACGTACTTCAGTGACCTTAGGAAGCTTATCTTTTGCAACTGCTTCAACTACAGGACCTGCTTGACCGCCTACTATCTCAAGCAATAAGGCTGTTGCACGTTCCATTGCATCATGTTGCAGCGCAAAATCCACACCACGCTCATAACGATGTGATGCATCTGTGTGTAAACCATAACTACGAGCTTGTCCGGCAATTGCAACTGGGTTGAAAAACGCACTTTCTAATAAAATATCAGACGTTTTCTCAGTTACACCCGATTGCTCACCGCCAAAGATGCCGGCAATCGCCAATGCTTTATTGTGATCGGCAATAACCAGTGTTGATGCATTTAGCTTTGCTGTGTTGCCATCTAGTAATACCAGCTCTTCACCAGCATTAGCGCTACGTACTTTAATGCCGCCTTCAATGGCATTTAAATCAAATGCGTGCATTGGGTGGCCAAGTTCAAGTAATACGTAGTTAGTTACATCAACCACAGGATCAATTGAACGTACACCACTGCGGCGTAGTTTTTCTACCATCCAAAGTGGCGTTTCAGCGTCTAGGTTAATACCTTTGATCACACGACCTAAATAACGTGGGCAGGCTTCATCGTTGACCAGGTCAATTGATACTTTATCGTCAATCGTTGCTGCAACCGCTGGTATTTCTAGGGCTTTAACATCAATACTGTTAAGTACACCCACTTCACGAGCGATGCCTTTAATACCTAAACAGTCACCACGATTCGGGGTTAAATCAACATCAATGATGTTGTCATCCAAGCTCAAATATTCACGCAAGTCAGTGCCTACGGGGGCATCCAGTGGCAACTCCATGATGCCATCACCTTCTTCGCTAATACCCAGCTCAACAAACGCACACAACATACCATTTGATGGTTGACCACGCAGCTTGGCTTTTTTAATTTTGAAGTCGCCCGGTAATACAGCTCCAACCGTTGCCACAGCAACTTTAATACCTTGGCGACAATTTGGCGCACCACATACAATATCTAAAAGCTCGCCGCCACCGACATTGATTTTGGTTACACGCAGTTTATCTGCATCGGGGTGTTGCCCACATTCAACCACTTCACCAACAACAATGCCGTTAAATTCGGCGGCAGCGGGCTCTACGCCATCGACTTCAAGGCCGGCCATCGATAACTGTTCCGAAAGAGCCTGCGTGTCAATTGCAGGATTAACCCACTCTCTTAACCACTTTTCACTAAATTTCATGTTATTTCTTCACTCTTAACGGAACTGATTAAGGAATTTTAAATCGTTTTCAAAAAACGCACGTAAGTCATTTACACCATAACGCAACATGGTTAAACGCTCTACACCCATACCAAAGGCAAAACCAGTGTATTTTTCTGGATCAATTCCCACTGATTTAAGCACGTTAGGGTGCACCATTCCGCAACCTAATACTTCTAACCATTTACCGTCTTTACCCATTACATCAACTTCAGCTGAAGGCTCTGTAAATGGGAAAAATGAAGGACGGAAACGAATTTCCATATCTTCTTCAAAAAAGTTACGCAAGAAATCGTGCAAAATACCTTTAAGCTCAGTAAAGCTTACATCAGTATCAACCATCAACCCTTCAACCTGATGGAACATCGGCGTATGTGTTTGATCGTAATCGTTACGGTATACACGCCCAGGAGAAATAATACGCAGCGGCGGTTGCTCAGCTTCCATGGTGCGAATTTGCACACCACTGGTTTGGGTACGCAACACCAGTTTCGGGTTGAAATAAAAGGTATCGTGATCAGCACGCGCGGGATGATGCTCTGGAATATTTAACGCATCAAAGTTATGAAAATCATCTTCTACTTCAGGACCCGATTTAACCGCAAAACCCAATTCACCAAAAAAACTCTCAATCCGCTCAATGGTACGCGTAACTGGGTGAAGGCCACCTGTTGGCATAACACGCCCTGGCAATGTTATATCGATTGTCTCTGCGACTAATTTTTCTTCAAGGGCTTTACTTGCTAATAATTCGCGCTTGTCGTTAATCGCAACTTGTACATCTTGCTTAGCTTGGTTAATTACTTGGCCTGCTTCTTTGCGTTCTTCAGGGGCAATTTTACCAAGGGTTTTTAATAGGTTCGTGATTTCGCCTTTTTTACCGAGGTAGTTAACCCTGATATCTTCAAGCTGCGCGATATCACTGGCACTGGCGACCGCCTCAAGTGCTTGCGCTAATATATTTTCTAAGTTCATTCGATACCTGATCTGTCACAGAAGGTGATTTAAGTAATAGCTAATGATAACTGAAAGCAATGGCTAGATTCCAGACCTTATAACAATCTTATTGAATTCTTTCCCATTCTGGCTCAGCAAAATAGAAAGTTAAATGATTTTGTAGAGAAAACTAGAGTTTTAGAGTGGATTTTATGAAAGGAATAGTCAATTTACGCTGCGCAGCCATCGATGCATGGTCAAGTTTATCAAGCACATCAAGTAACGCTCGCATATCACGACTCAAACGCGTTAATAAAAAGCGCGCACATTCATCACTGAGCTCAAGCCCGCGCATATTGGCACGCTTTACTAAAGCTTCGGCTTTATCATCATCACTCATGGAACGAATTTGAAATGTTGTACCCCACTTTAATCGTGACTCAAGATCCGGCAGACTAATATTTAGCATGTCAGGGAGTAAATCTGCGGTAACGACAAGGCACTTACCTGGTTCGTTAAAACGGTTAAAAAAATTAAATAGGGCTTTTTCCCACGCATCGTTACCTGCCACTAAGTGCACGTCATCAATACACAGTACATCAAGCGTATCTAAGCCATCGAGTACCATAGGACCAAAATCAATCACTTCGCGCATTGATAACAGCATAGTCGATAAACCATGCTCTTGAGCATGAATACAGGTTGCATACAGTAAATGCGATTTACCTGAATCCCCTAAGCCACACAAATAAGTATATTGAAAAGTGGTTGCTAAACTTTTAAAGGCATTTTTTAAATGGCTCACTTCCAGTGAATTTTCACCACCAAAATAAGAGGCAAAGGTTTCATCATCCGGTAACGTCACCGGCAATGCCATTTGCACCTGCTCTATTGCCGGCATTACAAACCAACCCATTGATATTCTAAATCGTCTTGCACCGCCACAGGGTAAAACGCATGGGGGTCTACAAAAGGTTGAAAAGCGCGGTCGAGCTCTAAGGCTTTTTGTAAATCATGCAAACTGCCAGTATGATTTATCGCAAAACTAACCACATCAGTGGTACGAGAACGAATTGTCACTCGGGTAACCACGCTCAAGCTCTGTAGCTGACGTTTAGCCAGCTCAATATCGACAAAGTTAGTGGTGCCTTTTAATTTAAATACCGCTTGGGCAAGCTGCGTTGTTGAATTTGGATCAACCGCATATTCATTGGCCAAGCCTGCCGCTAAACTATCAATCATTAAAGCTATGGCTTGTTGTTTATCACCGGTTACTCTGTTTGCTTCAAACATCTCATCGTTAGTAAAACGCCAATCCAGTAACCATGCCTCACTGTCTGGCTGTTTATATAATCGTGCAGTCACACTGCGCTCAGCACTATAACGACTTGATGCCTGCTCTACTGGCGTAGAGAAATTCCCCCACACCTCAGGTATTCCCACTAATGCGCGGTCTTGTAAATCAAGTAATGGCACCACGACAGGCAAACCACGTCGCGCTGCGGTACTGTAAATAAGTTGCTCTAACTGCGGGTAGCTTTCTTGGGTAACAAGTTCGCGACGCCAGTTGTCTTCAATGGCAAGCCAAATTGCCACTAGCGGACGACGTGTCCCCCATAATGGTAAATTAAGGTCTTTGACGAGTGCGTTAATTTTGTTTGCTTCAAACTTAACCACGAGATTAAGCTGACCATTGGCTTTTTCGTCATATTCAAATTTGAGCATGTAATCTGATATATCTTTACTACGTCGCTGAGCTATTGGGTTTTTGTCCGCATTTGGATCGCCACTAACCTTAACCAATACATTAAGCAACGCTTCACGGCTGGCACTGAGTCGAGCATCGCGCGATTTATCAGATACTTTTAATACGTCCTGATATAGATCAGTAACTTCAACCGCAGTTGCAGCGAAACTTAGGAGAATGGAAGCAATAACTATAAGTAATCTAGACACAGGGCATTAGTTCTTGGTTTTAAACTGATTTGATCCTAATTCAAAGCTCCCAACAAAGCAAAAATATATTTGTTAAAACTCACTTACAAATCAGAGATAAACGGAGCTTTATCGCGAGTGCTCACAATCTCATGATCGCGCTTAACCATCCCAAATTGGTTTCTAACGCTTTCGAAAACCATTACTATTGCGCATTCTATTACAGCAACTAACGGATGCTAACATGCTCGACTTCGCAGTGCTGGGGGTATTTATACCCACTTTCTTTTTTGTCTCTATTACACCAGGGATGTGTATGACTTTAGCCATGACCTTAGGAATGAGTATTGGCGTGCGCAGAACTATATGGATGATGATTGGCGAATTACTTGGCGTTGCTATTGTGGCTGTTGCAGCAGTTGCAGGAGTGGCAAGTATCATGCTCAACTACCCGACTCTTTTTAGCGTATTAAAATGGCTCGGTGCAGGTTATTTAGTCTACATTGGCATTTCAATGTGGCGAGCAAAAGCAACCATCAAATTAGGCGCAGACAGTGAATTAAAAGTATCTCGTCAAGCGCTATTCTCACAAGGGTTTATCACCGCAATTGCCAATCCTAAGGGCTGGGCGTTTATGATTTCCCTGCTACCGCCGTTTATAAATATTGACTACGCGATTGCGCCACAACTGAGTATGTTAGTCGCCATTATTATGCTCAGCGAGTTCACTTGTATGATGCTCTATGCCACTGGCGGTAAAAGTTTACGGCTGTTTTTAAACCAAGGTGACAATATCAAGTGGATGAACCGCATCGCTGGCAGTTTGATGGTCGCGGTTGGTATTTGGTTAGCAGTTAGTTAGCGGCCAACTAAGCACAAGACTCACGCGCAATATTCACGACTGAATATTGCGCGCTAAATTTATATCTCTGTTATATCAGCGTTTAATCGCTATTAAACAGCACCTTTTTCATACTGCTCTTTTAAGGCAATCACTCGCTCACGCAATTGTTCTGCTGTTACTTCATTGGCAGCAATAGGCTCGTCAACAGTCACTGCCACCAGCGACCACTTCAGTCGTGGTAGTCGCCATTTTGCTTTACGACTAAACATGCTGCCCCATAACCCGCCTAGATGAACAGGTATAACGGCCACCGGTGAACGCAGTATAATACGTTCAATACCACGGCGGAAAATAGCAATAGAGCCATCGCCAGTTAGCCTCCCTTCAGGGAAAATCCCCACTAACTCACCGTTATCTAAGGCTTTAGCAACCTCATCGAATGCTTGTTGGAACGCCTGCGGATTAGATTTTTCACTGTCAATAGGGATAGCTTTGGCCATTTTAAATAGCCAATGCAACGCGGGTGAATAATAAATGGGGGCAAATACCATAAATCGAATAGGCCTTGGTGACGCCGCTAAAATAAACATCCAATCAACAAAGCTGACATGATTACTCACCAATACAGCGGCGCCTTCACTGGGAATATTATGCTCCCCTTTGGTACGTACTCGATACATGCAAATGGTCAATAAATAAATAACAAAGCGTAAGAAGAACTCTGGCACCTTAGTATAAATATATAAAGATATCAGTAAGTTTAACCCTGCCAGTAACAAAAATAATTGTGGGATCGTCCATGCAAATATAGATAGCGTTATAATACTTAACACCGCACTGGCGACCATAAACAACGCATTTAACACATTATTAGCGGCGATGATGCGTGAGCGGCTTGATTCTACGGTGCGTTGTTGGATCAAAGCGTACAATGGCACAGTATAAAAACCAGAGGCGATGCCAATGCCGGCCATCCAGATAAAATGCCAATACATGTCACCAGTATGCAGTATTTGCTCAAGTGTAAATAATTCTTCGCTTGATAGCTGGTAAAAGCGCATTGCAGGCTCTTGGCTCAGCAAGTACAAAAATAATGTGATCAACAACGCGCCAAATGGCACAATACCTAATTCTATCCGTGAGCGAGACAACTTTTCACACAACAACGACCCTATTGCGATGCTTAACGAAAATACCACCAAAGCGCTGGTGACGACCAACTCATCACCAACCATGACATATTTCACATAGTTTGGTAACGCCGTTAAAATAATCGCCCCTATGAACCAAAACCAGCTGATACCAAGTACCGACTTCCCAACCGACTCTGTTTGTAAATTAAGTACCTTAAATAGGCCTTTTGTGGAGGAGAAAATATTAAAAGTAAATACTAAATTAGGATCATTCGCGGCGCTGATAGGAATAGAGCGACTACTCAAATAACCAATAATCGCCAGGCTTATAATTGCCACACAAATAACCGTAGCTCCCACTGTTTGGGTTATGTAATAGGTGCCAAACGTTGTGCCAATCAATATAGCCACAAATGTCGCAGATTCAACAAGGCCATTGGCTTTGGTTAATTCATCTGCTGCCACGTGCTGCGGTAAAATTGAATATTTTAGCGGGCCAAAAAAGGTACTTTGTAACCCAGTTAAGAATACCGTGGTTAACATCAACCAAACAGATTGCGTTGAAATGGCCACAGCGCCTACTAACATAATCGGAATTTCGGCAAGTTTTACGATGCGGATTAATTTTGACTTTTCCTTTTTTTCAGCAATTTGTCCCGCCATCCCTGAAAATAAAAAGAACGGTAGAATAAATAAGCCTGCCGCTAAGTTAGCATAAAAAGCGCCATCGGCCACATTGGCCGTTTGAAAAATCAATAACAATAGTACCGCTTGCTTATAAATATTGTCGTTTAACGCAGAGAAAAACTGGGTAACAAAAAGCGGTAGAAAACGCTTACTCTTTAGTAAAGCACGCTGATGTTTTTTATTATCTTGCATTGTGATCCTTACAAATTAACCAAACTGATGAAAGAGACTCCAGTAACTAAAAATAGATTACCCAGTTTTTGGAGAAATTACGATCAAACTTTTGCCGCCAAGGTATAAAACAAAAAACCTGCATAACAAACGTTAATGCAGGTTTTAAATTAATGCACTTTTCTAAACGCTAATTTTGACTAACCACTCGTCGGCCACTAAATGCATGCATTAAAGTCATGCCATCGAGTAAATCAAGTTCGCCACCGACCGGAATACCATGGGCTATCCGCGATGCATCAACTTTATAACGGTAGCAAAGCTGGGCAATATAATGCGCTGTAGTTTCCCCTTCAACTGTAGGGTTAGTCGCTAATATAACCTCGTTTATCCCACCTTGCTGCAACTTACTTTCAAGAATATCAAGGCCAATTTCACTTGGACCAATGCCATCGATAGGTGATAAATGCCCCATCAATACAAAGTACAAACCTTTATATTGGCCAGTTTGTTCAATCGCCAACAGATCGGTAGGTGATTCAACCACACATAAAATTCCGCTATCTTGACGTTTAGGGCTTAAACAGATTTCACACTGTGGCTGCTCTGCAAAAGTGCGACACGATTGACAGTGGCCTATTGCGGTCATCGCCTTGATAAGTGCATTACCAAGCTGAGTGCCCCCTTTACGGTCGCGCTCAAGCAGATGAAAGGCGATGCGCTGCGCTGACTTTGGACCTATGCCCGGCTGACAGCGCAATGCTTCGATAAGTGTTGTAAGTGAAGGTGATAATTGCATTAGCTAAAAGCTTAACCTTGCTTAGAATGGCACTTTCATACCAAAGGGTTCAAATGTAATGATAAGTGCTGATGTATGCTTAAATCCGCATTCTTTCGTTTCAACATTCAATTTCATTACTGATGTTCACTTATAAATTATAAGTTTTTGGTATCAATTTGATACCTAGATTTTAATTAATGAAAACCATTCTCTACACTTTCAGGTGTAAGGTCTCCACCAGCAAAAGTAATGATTCTTGGAGTATCTGAATAGTCAACTACTTCAACTTTCAACTCCTTCAACTCTCCATGAATATCTGCATACGCCTGTTCAATCCCACTACGGTGAGTTAAAGGTTTATCCAAAGCAAATAATGCGCACTCTGGTTCTATCACCTCTGATTTTATGAGACGTTCAGCTCTGCTTATCCATGTATGCGCGTGCTCATATGCTTGGTTAGCTGTTTTCTTTTCAAAAGAAAGTGGTTTGATAATTCGCTTAACATTACCGAAATCCCCTACTAAAGGAAGAGTAAACTCATATCGTCCTGCCTTTATTTTTCTCTCATTGTATTTAACAAGGAGTTTAGTATTGAGTCTATTCTTTAATGTACGCACCATCAGTTGCTCTCTGTACTCAGGAGCCGTAGAGAAATTTCGCCCTACAAGACGCTCAAACAATTCATCAATACAATGATCATAGTTAGTAGTAACTATTGTGCTGACATGTCCAAAATTCATCACTGATTCTCTTTGACGAGTAATCTCAACGAAATGATCTACTAAATCTTTTCCAAAGACTTTATTTTCAATAAAGAAACGTTCAATCCTTTCAAGCTCCTTAGAAAAACCATTGATAGCGTTTTTATATACTAAACCATCCAAGTCATCAAAGAAGTTTGATACACGAGCAAAACGGTTCTTAGCCAACTTAAATTTAAAGCCGCCTAGTTTAGGTGTGATCATTACCACACCTACATTCGCGAACTCTTGGGTTTCAGCAAACGGCATAAAACGTACTGCTGCATAAATGCATTGTGTTTTCATTTTATATTACCTCCCAGAATTCATCGTTTTTAAATTTTTCTAATACTACCTTTAATTGAGCAAAAAAAACATCCGAATCAGGAATTAACTCAAGCCACTCTATTGGTATTTCATTAATAATTTCGTCCCAAAACGAAATAGCATGACTCATTCGGTTTTTGTAGTCACCCTTATCAAATAATCCCAATTGCCCAGGCCAAAACCTAGCACTTACATGAATTGACTCATGATCTTCAACTTTGAAGGTACTATCGAATGCTAAATTATGATCAATAACTATAACTTCATTAGTTGACTGCTTATAAAAAAGGTTTGGGTTTCCACCACTTTCAGACAATGTTCTATCTGCATTTTTTATCCAATAGTCAAAAATATATAAATCCTTTAGAACTTCAATTTGTGCTTCATCCAAAAGACTATAATTAACTTCTTGGAGATCTTCAACGAATTTAGATGCAAACGCAATTCCTTCACCTAAATTATTTCTATGCTCCGTATTATACTCTATTAAATATTCATCAATTTCAGCTAAACTAAATGGTGGAATTGGTAAGCCGAACTCCTTCGCTAACCGAGCACAAATCCACTCCTTAATACAACCGACAAAAGTTGCCGTCAGTCTCTTAACAACATACATGTCCTGTATACTGTCTCGACATAAATATGGCTCAGTCTTCCCTTGCTCCATTTTTCTTATTATTTCTTCAATATATAGCAATATCTGACCTATATCTTCATTACATTAGTTATCACTTAATTACTTCGACAATAGTAATGGAAGAATAACTAATTTGCCCTTAGAGTAAAGACTAACTTCATTATATTATACGTTCAAAATCAAAAGTTTTGAGCTTGAAGCTTGGTATCTGTTTGGCACCCACATATTTCAAAAAAATAGCGCAAGAAAGCGCTATTTATATGGGTTTACCTTAAAACGGCATTTTCATACCTGGTGGTAATTGCATACCGCCAGTTACTTTACCCATACGCTCTTGTGTTTCTTCTGCTACACGGCGTACTGCGTCATTACACGCAGCAGCAAGTAAGTCTTCAATAAGGTCTTTTTCGTCTTCCATTAAACTTTCGTCAAGTTCAACACGGCGAACATTGTGGTTACCAAGCATGGTTACTTTGACTAAACCAGCACCGGCTTCACCAACCACTTCCAAGTGAGCAATTTCGTCTTGGGCTTTTTGCATGCGCTCTTGCATTTGCTGCGCTTGCTTCATCATGTTACCCATTCCACCTTTAAACATAACTTTCTCTCTTTCTATTTCTAATTGCCATGAAGATAAGGGCTATTGCAGTGAATTACAATGCCTGAATACTGTTTTCATCGATAATTGCAGAAAATAGCTGCTGTAACTGTACGATATTGTCGTCACTGTTGATCACATCGATTGCTTGCTGATGACGCCCTGCATCTATTTTTTGCTGAATTAAATAAGGTGAATCAATCACTCCTGGGGCAAAATTGATTGTCAGCTCAACATTATGCCCGTAAATACTGGCCAACGCTGCACTAAGCTTTTGCCTTAACATCGGGGTATCGAGATGTTTTTGCGATTCATCCACTTCTAAGTGCAGCTGTTGTTGCTGCTTTGAATAAATTGAATGCAAAGCAAATTGACGCATCCGCCCGCCAAGTCCCATTCTCTTAATTAAGTATGCCCATTCATCTTGTTGATGTGCAAAACGAATATCGCTTATCGGGCTTTGAAAATCATCCGGTATTTGAATATTTATTTCAGGCTCAGGCGCTGTCACTACTTTTTGCGGATTAATTTGCTCTAGCAATTCTGGTGCTAAATTTTCAGTAATTGTCTGATGTTTTTGTTTAAAGTCAGGTTTCACACGCTTATTGGGGGCGATATTCGGCGTGTAGCCATCTGTCTTAGGCTGACTACTTGCCCCCGCTATCTGGGGTTGTGGCTTTTTTACCGCAGTACCACGCTCAACCGCAGCTGGTTTATTCGTTAATGGTGCCACCGATGTTTTACCACCTGAGAGCGTGCCGGCACCGGAGATATTTCTATCTCGTAAAATACGTGCAATTGCGGACTGCGCTTGTACTTCTTTTTGGCTAATATCTGTGGTTTCTGAATAGTCAGAGAATGAGCTGTTATTTGGCGCAAGAGCAGTGGGCTCTGCACTATATTGATGCTCAGCAGCCAAAGTGTGTTCTGACGCATGCTCAAAGCCACTATGAAAGCCCTGCTCCACGGCGTTATTCATTACCTCATCATATTGGGATGCTACTTGTTGCTCAAGCTCTGCATCATTATCATGCGCGGCTGCGTGCATAATTGCCGAATTTGTTTGTGGTGCTGTGGTAACAGGAGGCTGCGTATCAACAGGCTGTGGTGTTGTAGGCTTATTTTTATTGAGTATATCTCTCAGTGCTGCTGAACGAGTCCGATTGTTATCCCCTGCTGGTGCTTGCGCCCCAGTACTTGCAAGCATTTGGCTATCAACGGGTTGAAATGCCAGTAAACGCAGCATCACCATTTCAAAACCTAATCGCGGCTCTGGCGCCCATTGTAAGTCTTTTTTGCCATTAAGCAGTAATTGATAATAAATTTGCATTTGTTGTGGATCGCAGCTCTTTGCTACTTCATTAATAAACTCGCGATTATATTCATCTAATTTGGCGGCATCGGGCACTAATTGGGTTAATTGTGCTAAATGTGTAAGGCCGATAAGATCATCTAACAAGGCAATATAATTTGGGTTTTGGGTCGCAACTTGCTCTATTTGCGCCATCAATACATGGCCGTCTTGCGCTAATAATGCAACCAGCAAATGCTGGCTATAATGGTTATCCATCAACCCTAGCATCGCTTGCACCGCTTGATGCTTGATATCACCATTGGTTTGAGCAATCGCTTGATCAGTTAAACTGAGTGCATCACGCATACTGCCATCAGCCGCTTTGGCAATAATTTGCAGCGCTTGAGTTTCAAAACTTAATTTTTCTTCACCTAACACATATTCAAGTTGTTGGAGTATTTCAGGTTGCGATAACGCATTCAAATTAAACTGCAAACAACGCGATAAAATCGTAACTGGTAGCTTTTGTGGATCTGTGGTCGCTAATAAAAACTTAACGTGTTCAGGCGGCTCTTCTAAGGTTTTTAACAGCGCATTAAAACTATGCTTTGACAGCATGTGTACTTCATCGATCAGATACACTTTATAACGACCGCGAGTTGGCGCGTACTGCACGTTATCCAATATCTCACGGGTATCTTCTACTTTAGTGCGCGATGCTGCATCTATTTCAAGTAAGTCAATATAACGACCCGTTTCGATATCGACACAACTACTACACTTTCCGCAAGGCTCAGCTGAAATGCCTTCATCACAATTTAAGCTTTTCGCAAAAATACGTGCGATGGTGGTTTTACCCACCCCGCGAGTCCCAGTGAACAAATAAGCGTGATGCAGTCTGTTTTGTGTTAAAGCATTAATAAGCGCTTGTTTCACATGGGACTGACCGACCAATTCATGAAAGGTCTGTGGACGCCATTTTCTCGCTAGGACTTGATAACTCATTAATTATTCGCCTTCGAATTCAACCAATTTTAGGATTTTAATCCCCATTTTTGCAATGCATTGCTCGCCACCTAATTCTGGTAAAGAGACGACAAATGCTGCATCTGTCGCATGACCCCCCAACTTATTAACTAATTTAGCGGTCGCTTCAATCGTACCGCCGGTTGCCAATAAGTCATCAACTAAAAGTACTTTGTCACCTGGGACAATGGCATCTGTATGCAGCTCTAATACATCTTCACCATATTCTAACTGATAATCTTGCGAGATCACTGCGCGTGGCAGTTTACCGGGTTTACGCACTGGAATAAAAGGAATACCTAGTGCATATGAAAGTGGTGCAGCAAAGATAAAACCACGAGATTCAGTACCTATAATCTTGGTAAAACCTTGATCTTTATAAGCTGAAATAAATGCATTAATTGTAGCTTGAAATGCTGCAGGATCAGCCATTAACGTTGTTACATCACGGAACATAATACCTGCTTTAGGGTGATCTACAATGGTAGTAATGCTATCTTTGATGATAGATGGAGTTACTTGAGTCATAATTTAAACTATTTATCTGTAATATTACAAAGCAAATAATTATAACATCACAAATATGAGTTGTCGGTAAGAAGTTAAATAATTAGCAGATAAGGCTGCAAAAAAGCAGCCTAGCATTTACAAAAGCAAATTAAGATACTGTGGTGATCCACCCTAGGATTGCATTTAAACAGCCAATTCCTACAAACATAGCTAAAAACGCAATAAAATACATTGTATTAAATGGGTCTTTAAAATCTTTATCTTCTGACATGAAGTACTACCTTTTATTAAGCGCGACAAATTTAAGGCGCTTATGATAGACGATGTAAAATAATCAATAAAGGTTTTAAGGGGGATTTTTTGTAACGATAACACCAAGTTTAGCCATCGCAGTTAAAGTTGTAGTCGCACCTTGCACAAGCTGCTGCGTTGTAAATTGCGGCGCTTGTGCTGCAACTTGTTCAACCAGTGAAGCTAATTTAATACTCGGTGTTGTGTCTATAATTGCCAAACAGATGGCCGCTGCCGGAACAATAACGAAGACCTTACTACAAAAATAATCTTTGCTTAATCGCACCTACTTACATATTAGTCATAATAAAGACACGGCAAGTAAGCAATTGAAGTTAACTATGGGAGTAAAATTGGCATTTATCAATGTTATATTTACAGGTAAACTACGCCTCCTTTTCTAAAGTCAAAGTGCCCCTATCATGAAATTAGTTTTAGCGCCTATGGAAGGGGTTGTCGATTTTAAAATGCGCCAACTACTCACCGACCTTGGTGGTCTTGATTTATGCGTCACTGAGTTTGTACGTGTTATTGATGCCTGCTTGCCTGATAAAGTATTTCATCGCTATTGCCCAGAGCTAAATAATAACGGTTTAACGCGTTCTGGCACTGCCGTACGTATCCAATTACTTGGCCAAGTTGCACACGCATTAGCTGAAAACGCGGTCAGGGTAATTGAGCTTGGCTCTCACGGCGTTGATCTTAATTTTGGTTGCCCTGCTAAAACAGTCAATAAAAGTAAAGGTGGCGCCGTGCTATTAAAAGATCCTGAGCACATGTATGAAATAATCAAAGCAGTCCGTGACGCCGTGCCAGGAGAGCATCAAGTAAGCGCTAAAATTCGTTTAGGTTTTGATGATGACAGTAACAGCCAAGAAATTGTTGATGCCGTTGTCAGTGCTGGCGCTAATAGTATTGCTATTCATGCTCGTACAAAGCGAGACGGTTATAACCCGCCTGCTTACTGGGAGAAAATTCCACCACTGATCAAAGATAAAAACATCGCAGTGGTCGCAAATGGCGAGATTTGGCAAGTAGAAGATGCACTACTTTGCCAACAACGTAGTGGTTGTACAGACTTAATGCTTGGTCGCGGAGCACTGTCGCATCCTGATTTAGCACGTAAAATAAAAGCACACTTTAATAATGAACACTATGTTGGCCTGCAGTGGGAAAATATTCTCTATCATCTGATCCATTCAGCTATATATTATGATCCAGCGAAAGATGAAAAATATTTTGCTTCTCGTACTAAGCAGTGGCTGGGCTATTTAAAACGCCAATATAACCAAGCTGATATTTTGTTCGCTGAGATAAGGCGCCTTAAAACAAAAGAAGATGTCACCACTGTTTTGAAAAAATACGCTATCGCACCCTAATTTGACATATATCAAAGTCGGCTTTTTTAAATTAATGAATACTGCAGTATTGCTCAACGAGGACAATAACAATGATCAATGCTCAACATCACCTTCAACAACTTAATACAGAGCTGAAGCACGTAAGGCATTGCTTGCTTACAACACTATCAAGCTCAAGTAACCAATTGCATCACTCGCTAGCTGAAACTTTGCACAAAAATAATCCTGAGCAATGGTTAGAGCTTACGCAAAAACAACTTGGCAGTGAATATAAAGATATCATAGTTCGCTTAGAACAACTTGAAGCGGCAGTCTGTCAAGTCGATATCGGCCAATATGGTTATTGCTGTGACTGTGAAGAAAAAATTGACTCGCAACGGCTCAATGCCGATCCAACAGCGCAGCGCTGTAGCAGCTGCGAGCCAAGGTCATAAGAATCGGTAAGCGAGCTTACCGAGTTGCTAAAAGTGTTGCGAACGCAAAACTTTGTGCCGGATAAAAAATGATATCAGCCACTAAGTAATCGACTTGTTGTGGCGTTAATTTTAACCGTTTAAGTAAATTAACTTTCGCTTGTTGCACAGTCCAAGCATGGTAATGGATGCCAAGATCGGTTTCCATCATAGCTAACCAAAAAGTACGTTCTTCATTACTTATATCTGTTACAGCTTGCCCTGCAAAGCTCGTTAAGCTCTGATAATTTTGCGCCCAATCAAAGTCAATTAGCTTATCTTTAGACAATGCAAAACGCTGCTCAAGGACTGAATGCTGATGATCCACAGCAAAACGCATAGAGTACGCCCCTTGCTGCATTTCCCTCAACTGAGATTGCACTGCAACGAGCCAATTTATTGGTGCTTTAGTAATGCCTGAGAAGTAATTCAACTTACTTTGATACCAAGATCCACCATTTGATAAGCCATGTAAACCAACACTTCCACGAGGTGTATACGCCGCTAAATACTCATTAAACTCGCTCAAGGTGTGTTTAAGGTTTACCGGAAGATCAACGCGAGTAAGATTCTTAGTTACCTGCGTTTGTAACGCATTAAGTTCAATTGAGTTGAGTCTAAGTTTACTCTCTTTAGCGAGTATTAACTGCTGCTGAGTAAAACTGAGCCAATTGTTTATGTTTGCAGTAATATCGTGATGCTGATTATAGGCAAGCATATTATCAAGCACAGGAATATACACCGGCCATGTAAAATAACGCTCTGGAAAACGCTCTGCAATAATAAGATAATCCAATGAACTCTGCGCGACAGGTGTTAACTCTAAGGTTTTCATGGCTTGATATATACTGTGACGTTCTTTTAAATATGCATCACTGAATGGAAACAGTTGCTCGTTAACTTGTTTAATTTCACCTGTTGGTCTTAAAAATTGATTTAGTATTTGCAATGCTTGCTGAGCTTGCTCTTTACTCTGATACTGATTATTCGTATCACCGCATGCGCTCAAAAAAAGCGCTGAGAAGCATATCCATATTAGGTGTTTCATCATGAGTTAAATCCAATAAAAAAAGCCCCATTGGGGCTTTTTATAAATTGCTATAGCGAATTAAAGTTAAATCTTAACACCGTTGCGAGCGGCTTTATCTTTAATAAATACAGACCAACCTTTTGCAAACTTGCGCGTGCGCGGGTCATCCATTGCTTTAGTTATTGCCGCATAAGCTTGCTTATACTTTTCTTGATAGTAATAAGCTTCCGCTAAATCTGAATAAATGGTTCCTTTCTTATCAGAACCTAATTCAAGTGCCTTGTTCAAACGAACAACGGCAGCACTATAATTTTGCGATTGCAATAATAATGAACCTGCT
Organism: Pseudoalteromonas arctica; assembly: GCF_012927645.1. Classification (GTDB taxonomy): domain Bacteria; phylum Pseudomonadota; class Gammaproteobacteria; order Enterobacterales; family Alteromonadaceae; genus Pseudoalteromonas; species Pseudoalteromonas arctica_A. Next base: position 110,579 of record NZ_JABBMT010000007.1, read on the forward strand.
TTGCGGTAAAGCTCAGCATCGTCATCAAATTTAGCCGCTTCTTCATAGTACTTAGCTGCTTTTTCAATATCTTTTGAGCGATGATAGTTACTGGCTACTGCGCTGATATTTTGTTTATTACGCTTAACAATCTTATCATTTATAGACTTCTCTAAAACCTTAGCGGCTTTATAAGGAATTTCATTCAATGAATAAAAGTTAGACAAAACTTTATAATCAACTTCAGTTTCAAAATAACCATTTTTGTAAGCTACTTCCATCGTTGCAAGACCAGTTTTATAGTCTTCCGTCTGAAGGTAGTATTTACCTAAGCTTACCCATGCTTTTTTATCATCTGGCCAGATACGAACAATTTCTTCACCAACTTTAACCATATTTTTATAGTCTTTAAGTTCAAAGTAAGAACCTAATTTTAATTGGTAAGGGCCTTTGTTAGGCTCTTTTTGAAGTTTAATTGCTTTATCTGCCGGAGTAAAAACATCACGGAATTTACCTAACTGATAGTTAGCTTGGGCTATACGAGTATAAACCGTTGCATCTTCTTCACCAGTAAAGTCCATCCATGCAACATAAGCATCTTTGGCTTTTTCATACTGCTCAGTACCCGCGTACATATCGCCTAATGTTTTTAAACTTTGTTCGTGATCGGCAAAGTTTAACACATCAGGGGCAACAGCTAATTTTAAGTAACCAATCGCAGTTTTGTACTGCTCTTTCTGGCCATACATGCTACCTAAATAGCGGTTAACTGTTGCTTTATCAAAGTCATCTGAAGGGTCAAGCTCTTTAAGCATCGCAATAGCTTCATCAAGCTTATCTTCGTTGTACAAGTCAAACGCTTTTATAACTTTTTTACCAGTGCGCTCACCCATGATCCTAGTTTTTGCTTTCTTCCGCGCTTCAATTTTCGCGGGATCTGGCGCGGCTAGAACCGGTGCAGTAAATACTGCACCCGAGAAAGACATAAGTACCGCAAGTGCTGTTACTTTAGATAAATTTCTCATTACTTGCCTCCTTAGTTGCCTTGGTTAATTTTAAAGTCTAGCTGAACTTGTAAGCCAACTTGCTTTTGTGGCTTACCGTCAATAATTTTAGGACGGTATTTCCACTTGCTCAATGCACGTTTAGCTTCTCTATCGAATATGCGTTTAGGGTCTGCGTCAATTACTTCAACATCAGTTACCCCACCCAATTCATCAATTGAGAATGAAAGCTGTACCCAACCTTCTTTACCATCACGCGCTGCTTGTGTTGGATATTTTGGTTCAATACGAACGATAGGTGTCGCATCACCATCTCGTCCGAATGCCCCTGGACCACTTAGACCACCTGCCGAACTTCCCACATCAATACTACCCATATTAAATGACATAGTACCTGGGTTTGGGTTGTTATTTTCCGGCTGTGGCGGCTGCGGTTTAGGCGGCTGCTTTGGCGGTGGAGGCGGCGGAGGCGGTACTCGCTTCCGTTCCTGCACCTTAGATTCAGGCGGATTCGTCATAATTTCGACTATGATCTGCTCTTTTTGTTCCGTATTACGGTCAGCCCCACCAGAGATGAGGAAAGCCATGAAGTAGAACAAGCCGAAAGTAACTGCCCCACCTGCAATCAGTGAAAACAGAAAACGAATCATTACTGATCTCCAGCTATTGAAATTCTCAGGTTATCACCCGTCGCTTTGATCTGGTCCATAACTTTAACCACTACGCCGTGTTTTGCATCTTTGTCAGCTTGCAAAATTACAACTTCAGTAGGTTGTTCAGCTAATAAACTTTCAATTTTTGCTGAAACACGTTCAACATCAACTTGCTGTTTATCAATCCAGATTTCGCCGTTGTCACGAATTGCAATAAAAATGTTAGCATTTTTTTGCTTCGTAGCTTGGGCCGCTTTTGGTTTATTGACCTCGATACCAGCCTCTTTAACGAACGATGTAGTTACGATAAAGAAAATAAGCATGATAAATACGATGTCAAGCATCGGTGTCATATCGACCGTTGCATCTTCTTCTTCACGAAAACGTTGTTTACGTGCCATATTTAATTCTCTCTCTAGTGATGAGGCATACTATCAACAAGCTTGGCTTTCACCATTCTCGCTCTTGCCTCAAGGCGTGAGCTAAAGAATACTCCAGATAATGCCGCAACCATTCCAGCCATTGTTGGGATTGTTGCCATTGAAATACCTGATGCCATTAAACGTGCATTACCTGTACCTTGGCTTGCCATGGTTTCAAAAACCGCGATCATGCCTGTTACTGTACCAAGTAAGCCAATTAAAGGACAAACAGCTACTAATGTTTTAATCAACAACATACGCTGATCTAATTTTTCAGACGCTTCAGAAATCCATGCTTCACGGATTCTGTGTGCGTACCAAGACGTAGTGTCTTGGCGGGCATCCCACTTTGCTACAATTTCCGTCGATAAACGAGGAAATTCAGAAAGTAAGAACCAATAGCGCTCAATCATTAAAACCCACATAAGAAAGAGTGCTATCGCGACCACGTATAAAACCTGGCCGCCTGTGCCAACAAAATCCCTGATAGATTCCCATATCTCCATCAGGACTAGCATTAGGCTTTCTCCTTCTCCGCGTGAGTAGCTACGATACCCGCGCTTTGCTCATCAAGGATGTGTAATACCGACTTACTACGACCCGCAACAACAGCGTGAAGAAGAATAAGTGGTAATGCAGCAATTAGACCTAGCGCAGTAGTTACAAGTGCTAGAGAGATGTTACCTGCCATGATCTTCGGATCACCTGTACCGAACAATGTGATTGTTTGGAACGTTAAGATCATACCGATTACCGTACCTAGTAGACCAAGTAACGGCGCGATTGCAGCAAGGATTTTAATGATATTAATACCCGATTCAATGCGTGGCGTTTCACGAAGAATCGCTTCATCAAGTTTAAGCTCAAGGTTTTCAACATCTTGTGTTTTATTGTCATGGTACACTTTAAGAATACGACCCAGTGGGTTATTTGTATTCGGTGTAGACACGTTTTTAAGCTGACTATTAATCTTACTACGAGTAAGCGTAAGGTCAATAAAGCGTACTAATGTGATTAAGATACCTAAACCTAGTAACGCAGTGATGATATAACCAACTACGCCACCTTGGTGAAAGTATTCCTCAAGTGTCGCTTTTTGTGTATTGATACGTAAGATAGCACCACGTGTTGGATCCACGTAAACACCAGCATAGTTATCAGCAGACGTATTTTCTAAGTCTTTAATACCAGCAAGGATATAACTATCAGGCTGTTTACCTAAAGGCTGAATCGATTTAGTTTCAGGCGAATAGATTAAGTAGCCATCGTCTGTTACTAAGTTGAAGTTACCGATACGTGTTACTTGCTTAACTGTTGCGTTACCGTCAAGACCTGCAACTTCAGTTTCAAAAGTAGATACTTTAGCTGACTCAGTCATTTCAGTTTGTAGCGCTATCCAAAGCTCTTCAAGTTCACGAACTGTTGGTAACTCTTTAGCAGCTGCTAATGAACGTAAGATTTCAGCACGGCCTGGCTTTTCAGCAGAAACAAGAGACGCTTCGATTGAACCAATTGCATCTTGCGCAGCACGACGTACAACACCAAACATTTCACCTAACGTACCTTGTGCACTTTGAAGAGCAGCCTCTTTCTCAGCTAAAGTATTTTCGTTTTGTGCATATTCTTTAGTTAAACGATCGCCACGCGCTTTTTCAGCAGCTAATTGGCTTTTTGCTTTATTAAGTAGCGCTTGTTTATCAGCACGATCTGATAAGAACTCTTGCTCACGTTGCTTATTGATTTTGCCTTCAGAGATACGCTCTTGCTTTACTTGCTCAAGAATTTTATCAAGAGCTCCAGTATTTGCATGTGCATTAAGCGCGGTACCTGCAGAAACAGATAGTACTGCTGCAACAGCAAAACCTTTAAATAGTTTCTTCATTATTGATTACTCCGCGCCAAAGATTGGTAGTTTAACAAGTTCTAATGTCGCTTGCTTACGCGCCATACGAATAACTTCTTTAACAGGTTTTAGGTATTCATCACCTAATTTTTTCCACTGTTTAGTGTTGTTATCCCATACCCATGCGTGTTTTAAGTCAAACGATTGAGCAACGTATGTGATACGACCAAGTTGGCCGAAATCAACGTTAATGCTCTTGCCATCAACTTCTAAAGTACCTTGTGAAGCAGCAACTAAAGAGCTGTATGCAGCTTCAATTGTGTATGCTTCTAATACCTGACGGAACTTCTCTGATGTAGTTACAGAAGAAGAAACCATTGTTTCACGTAATCTTTCAACACGCGCCAAACGATTGTCACTGTTAAACGGAACGTCCGCTTTGATGAATTGCTCAAGCGTATCGATCATGCGATACATCAAAGGCACAACGTTTTGTTTTGTGTTGTCGATCGTCGCAATTTGACGATCAAACGATTCAATTTGTGCATTTTGGTCAGCGACCAAACGTGCAACGTGATCGTTGTATACTTTCAATAGCTCAGATTCATCAACAACGTTACGGTACTCAGCCAATAGCTCTTGAGTTTGACCATATACATTGTCAATTTTAGTTTGAGACTTAACCGCAGCCGTTTGAATTTGTAGACCTGCTTTTTGCACGTCATTCAAAGGATCTGCAATCACATTGCTGCTTGCGAATGCAAAAGCGCCAACCAACGCAGTTGCTACAAGACTCTTTCTGATTTTAACAGACATAGTTCCCAACCAATTAAGTAATGTTACTTTTATAATTTAATTACCTCCCTAAGGAGACAACCCTGATATCTTTTAATAGATATCAACCCTCCAATAATGCTAAATGCAATGCACGCTGTCAACTTGATGTTTGGAATTTACCAGAAATAAATTAATTCAATCAATACAAACTAAAACACACAAAACAAAGGATTAACACAAATGCAACACCGGTGTTTTTTATCGAGGATGAAAGCCGCTACCTAACACCGTTCTATCGTCAGCCATGAAATACAAAACATTAATGTAACATTTTATGTGTAATCTAAGAGGGTTAAAAAAGTTCATAATTATTTCAAATAAGCGTCGTCATTCAGTAAAAAGCCTTTCTAGGCGGCCAAATCTAGGATATATCGCAAAAAATAGCAGCCGGATCTTTTAAAGGAAAGCATGGCGCATGGTTACGAGCGAGAATAATATCGTTTTGTCTGCAGGCTTGTATTGGCAACATTTGGGCTAGTAAAATAGCATCAAAAATTTATTGAATTTAATAAAGTAGAAAGAGAAGGTTTATTATAAGATAGATTTAATGAGGGGAATTATGGTGAAACAGAGTTCTGTTTCACCAAGTTGAACCTAGGTTCACATAATATAAATTATGCTAGTTCTACGTTCTCAGCTTCAGGGCCTTTTTGGCCTTGCTTGATGCCGAAAGACACTTGTTGGCCTTCGCTTAGAGTGCGAAAACCTGAGCCTGTAATAGCGCTGAAATGTACGAATACGTCAGGGCCATTTTCTTGTTCAATAAAACCGAAACCTTTAGCTTCGTTGAAGAACTTAACTTTACCAGTAACCGTGTTTGACATACCAAATTTTCCTGTAAGTCAATAATTAAAATTCAGCCAGATTGGCTATATCCTCCCTGAGTGAATGCCCAATAAATCGCTGGGATAAAGTACAGGAAGAAGTAATAACCATTAACCGGAAACCTTACACGCCGCACATTAACCAAAAAATTCAATACGCAAAAACTCAAAGCAAGTTAAGGTTAACACAATATAATTGTTTTAGCTCTATTAATTAAAAAATATTTTATAAGCCATGAAGCAATTACTGAAACACGGCTTAACTGATTAATTTTAAGACTAAAAATGCAGCTGTTGTTTAGATAATAGTTAATTATTTTACTTGCCAGTCAATAACAGACTCAGCTTTTATTGGCACCACGTGATCATTTCCTAATGGGTAACTTGCTGGCACTGTCCATGGTTGCTTTATAAGTGTAATTGTATCTGTATTACGTGCTAAACCATAAAAATCTGGACCAAAATGGCTTGCAAAGCCTTCAAGCTTATCAAGCGCACCGGCTTCTTCAAATGCTTCCGCATATAACTCAAGTGCAGCATGCGCTGTGTATGCTCCAGCACACCCACACGCGGCTTCTTTTTTATCTTTATAATGCGGCGCCGAATCCGTACCTAAAAAGAACTTAGCACTGCCACTGGTCGCAGCACTAATAAGTGCTTGTTGGTGTGTATTACGCTTTAAGATTGGTAAACAGTAATAATGTGGGCGGATCCCTCCCGCTAACATATGATTACGGTTATACAATAAATGATGTGCAGTAATGGTTGCAGCCACATTATCAGAGGCATTATTTACAAAATCAACGGCATCTTTAGTAGTGATGTGCTCAAGCACAATTTTTAAATCGGGGAAATCTTGCACCACATCAATTAAAATCGTCTCTAAAAATACTTTTTCACGATCAAATATATCAATCGATGAATCTGTCACTTCACCATGGATCAGCAATAACATACCAACTTCTTGCATGGCTTTTAATGCTGGGTAAATCTTTTTAATTGATGTTACACCAGAATCAGAATTGGTAGTCGCACCTGCTGGATACACTTTAGCAGCAACAACTTTACCAGTTGCATGTGCTTTTTTAATTTCATCTGCACTCGTGTTATCTGTTAGATAAAGGACCATTAATGGCTCAAAATTCCCTTGTGGGCCAGCCGCCATAATACGATCGCGATACGCTAACGCCGTTTCAGTACAGGTTGCCGGAGGAACTAAGTTTGGCATAATAATAGCGCGTCCCATATAACGGCTAATATCACGCACTGTATCTTTTAATTGATCCCCATCACGTAAATGAACATGCCAGTCATCTGGGCGAGTGATAGTTAACGTTGACTGAGTGTCGAAGGCTTGCTTTGTCATTACTTGTTTCCTCGGCTAAATTTAGTTGATCATATGCATATGCCCTAACTGAGTAAAGATTTTATTGCGGTTTTTACTAACGCTGTTTATCAAGAGGTATAATGAAAGCACTTAATCTCAATGGTGTGGTGTGCGCTTTCCTTTACATACCTATCTCGCTAATTTTATTTTAAAAAGCCCTGAGTAATCAGGACTTTTTATAGATTAACAACAGACTTAATCAGCCAACTAACCAATGTGCCATCAGGGCAATAACGGGTAAAGTGCTCAAGGTTCTGAGAATAAATATTACAAACAATTCAAATATATTTACCGGGATTTTACTGCCCAATAAAAGCGCACCCACTTCTGACATGTAAATCAATTGGGTTACACTCATTGCCGCAATAATAAAGCGAGTAACATCACTTTCAATCGTGCCAGCAGCTAAGATTGAAGGAATAAACATATCCGCAAAGCCAACCATGATCGTTTGCGCAGCAGCTTCTGCTTCTGGGATTTGTAATAACTCTAAAAATGGGATGAACGGTTTACCTAAATAAGCAAATATCGGCGTATATTCTGCAATAACTAATGCGAACGTCCCCACAGCCATGACCACGGGTAATACTGCAAACACCATATCTAATGCATTGTGAATACCTTCTTTCATGGTAGCAGCAAAACCCGGTGAGTTTTTCGCTTTGTGCAGCGCTACATGTAGCGCATGTTTGAACACATTTTTGCCATGTGGCACGCGTTCTTTATGCTTATCGGGCTGACTTCCATCAATATATATATCTTTTTTAAAGCTCAATGGCGGTATACGTGGCACGATCAACGCAGCAACAACCCCGGCTAAACAAACCGTTAAATAAAACGGGGCAAATAATTTTTCCAGCCCTACTTGGCCTAATACCACTAAACAAAATGTAATTGATACCGCGGAGAATGTAGTACCGATAATCGCCGCTTCACGTTGAGTATAATGCTTTTCTTCATATTGACGCGCGGTCATTAAAATACCCACACTGCCATCGCCTAACCACGATGTAGCACAATCAACAGCACTTCGCCCTGGAACGCCAAATAAAGGACGCATTACTCTAGTTAATAACGTGCCGACTAGCTCAAGTAAGCCAAAATTCAACAATAAAGGCAGTAATAAACCTGCTAAAATAAATACCGAAAATAACACCGGTAATAAATCTTTTAGCACTAAGCCACCGGTATTTCCTGATGTAATACCATCGAAAAGTGGAATTAAAAACTCCGGTAACGTCGATTTAAAATCCGGATTATTAATACTTAAAGCCGTTAAGATAATAAACGCCATACCAAATAAGCGAGTCACTAGCCAAAGCCAATGTACATCAAAAAGGTGTTTTAAAATAGTCGATTTCATTAATACCGCAGGCTTAAAAAGCTTAAAGATCAAGGATAAAACACCTGTAGTACAAATAATTAGTGTGATCAGCGCACCAGCATACGATGTGATATGCGCTTGTACCGTTTTTGCCATCACAGCGATTGGAATAGTCATTGCTCCGTCCATTGGCACTGGAGTTATGAATAAGAGAATCCCAATCAATGATGGAACTAAAAAATTAAACCATACCTTAAAACCAAACTGCGGGTGAGAGGAAGCTAGATTAGACATTGTTTTCAACCTGTAGAAACCACAAAAAGAGCAAAAGCTCTTTTTGTGGTGTTATTATTATTTATTATTAAATTTTAATACCGCGTTGGCGCAAAGCATTTTCTAACGCTTGTTGCAAGTCATTCATCGTACCAGGCTCTAACGTTATGCCTTCATCGTCCATCCACGTTAAACTAGTACCACCTTCTTTGGTGCGACTGACTAATATTTGATATTGGCCGTTTTCAATCGGTAATTCAGCACGCTCTTCACCCCAAATTGAATCCCAAACACTTGATTCAGGTTTGTTGTAATCAGCAGTGATCAAACCACGTTCTTGATCAATTTCAACAATCGTGAACGATAGGCGCTCAAGAAACCCTGAGAAACGATCAAATATTACAAAGTAATCTTGCTCGGTCACTAATGCCGCATTACCTTTATTATCAAAGCCCATTTCCAACGAAATAATGCCTTGTTGTTTACGTATTTCAACTTCAAGTTGACGATAGCGGTAATCAAACTCAGCAACAACTTGGTTTAGTGCACGCACTTCTAGCTGCTGTTGTAAAATTGGTGTCAATGGCACATCTTCACTTTTATAATCAGCCAACTTAGCGCTTAATGAAGCCGTACGTTGATGTGACTTTTCTTCAATAGAAAAAGTAAAACGTTGCTCAGATACCGCGATATCGCTATCCCATAACCACCCTTCTTCAGGTTTAATAATGGCATACCAGTCAGTTTCTATTGAACCTAATAACTTATCTTGTTTGATTGGCTTTGTTTGGTGTTCAGCTAACACTGCGTGTACAGAATCCCAAATAAATTCGTCTAAATCTGCAATACCATCGTTTTTATCAAAATAAACGCGTGCTTGTTTATCACCTTCTTCAACCCAACTGCCTTTTGCCACAGTTAATACTTGTGCTGGAGGACGATAGTTTGTTGAATCCGGATTATTGTCATATTCCGCCACTTCCATTTTATAAGTGGGGTCTAGAGCTGGTTGAGCCAATTGTTCTGGCACTTGTACCGGCTCACTGGCACGGTAATTACGTTTATGATGCGCTTCGTCAGTGAACACACCACATCCTGACAAGCTAACCAATACGCTTACAGCAAGCGCTTTTGGGATCCAATACTGCACAGATAATTCTCCTTAGCATACCCTTAATTGTTTTAACAAATATATGAGCGGGTTATACCGATTTGGTTCAGTGTAAAGTCAATATTAACTTTACGTATCATGTTTTTATGCAAAACCCGTAACTTTGGGGTACGGCTACACGTAAGTGTCAGCCTATCAATATGCAAAATTTTAACTATGGTACTTTCCCATGCCACTAAAAACAAGAAACACTGTGCTTTAATAACAGCTTAATTAACTCGCTCTGTAGTTTAGCGATTGTTTTGTGTTAAACTTCGCCGCCGTGTGGTGGTAATTGCCAGCTTAACTTACTCTGATTGTTATTAATAATATAACCTAGGTACTGAATTCATGACTACTTTTTCAAATCATCAGCTCGTTTTAACTGCCATTGGCGATGATCGCCCTGGTATTGTCAGTGAATTAACCCAATTAGTCAGTGACTGTCACTGTAATATTATTGATAGTCGCATTGCTATCTTAGGCAATGAATTTACATTTATTATGCTGTTATCTGGTGATATGTCGGCAATCAGCCGCATTGAACACACCCTGCCCCTTAAAGGTATGGAACTAGGCTTACTCACGATGATGAAGCGTACAGCCAGTCATACCCAAAGTGAATTTTGTGCCGGCTACACCCTTGAATATACAGGTATCGATACACCAGGTACGTTAAGTAAAGTCACCCGCTTTTTTGCCGACAAACACATTAGTATATGTTCATTAAAGTCAGACACCTATGACGAAGATGAATACACCAAAATGCGCTGTGAACTGGAGTTTAACATTCCAGTAGAGGTTGACATTGACAGCTTTAAAGTCCAATTTGAAGACCTTTCACGTACTCTTAATGTCGATTATATATTTCGACGCATTCGCTAAGGAGCAAAGCATGAACACCATTAATCCATTACAAGCTGGCGATAAAGCCCCCGCTTTTAGCTTACAAAACCAAGATGGCGAAACCATTGTCCTTGCTGATCTTTTAAAACAGCAGCAAGTGTTAGTCTACTTTTATCCAAAAGCTTCAACACCAGGCTGCACAGTGCAAGCTGAAAACCTCCGCGACGAAAAATACGTATTAGCCCAGCTAAATACTCGCGTGGTGGGTATCAGCCCTGATCCAGTTAAAAAGTTAAAAAACTTTGAAACTAAGAAAGAGCTTAACTTTGACCTACTTTCAGATGAAGACCACGCGATTGCAGAAGCATTCGGCGTATGGGGCTACAAAAAGTTTACCCTTGGAAAAAATTTATGATAAAAAACCTTGGCTAATTTTTATGATATAACTATCTTTAATATGTGACTAACATATTGAGGGTTGTTTTGTGATAAAAAATACGCAAGACGAAATACATACAGAACTTTTCGACGATTACCAGCTACTTTCAATTGACGTTGACGTTTTAGCTAAGCTAAAGCTTTCAGAGCATATTGACGAAGAAAGTGGCGAAGTAACTTTTAATACAGAACTTTCCCCTCTCCATAATTATAAAAGAACAAAAATTATCATTGCACCTGATGGTAATGTTGTTTATCCACAGTCACTCTACCTTGTGTATAAATTGAGGGGGGAAGCTGCTGTTAAAGATACAAACAGTATTGCTAAAGCCTTATTAATGTTTACCCGCTACTTAGATTCTACACATCACTCGCAATATGATGAAGACGGTCACGAAATACCAGCAGAATGCTTAACCTATAAAACCCTAACAGAAATTGAAGAAGAAGGAGCTCCTTGGCAGTTTGCAGAGTTTCTTTCAGCAAATTGTCGCCATGCAAACTCTAGTGGTGATGAAGCTTTAGCTCTTAGTACAGCTAGAACTTATATGGGTGCTGTTATTGGTTTTTACAAATGGATGCAAAGGTTCGGCTACTTAAAGCGAGGTGAACAGCATGTTGTTACTCACTATGAGAAAAAAGAATTTGATACTGGTGTTAATCAACATGACAAGCTAGCTCACATCAAAAAAAGTACTAAGAGAGTATATGAACAATCAAACATCATGAAGATGTTTCCAAATAAAGATGCAACACCGGCTTATAAGAAGTTAAAACCGATGACTTTTGACCACCGAAAGTTATTTGATGAGTATGTCGAGTTTTTACCAAAGCCCTTTCCATTAATGTTTAAATTAGTGGTTGAGGCAGGACTTCGTGTTGATGAGCTCACTCACTTTCCAGCTCATGAAATCGGTGATGTCGACTATAGTGGTAATGAAGTTGTGCCTATCAACATAACAAAAACCAAGGGGGCTAAGCCTCGTACTATTGAGATTCCAATTAGCCTTTACGAAGAGCTTGAGCAATACAAACAAAGTATAAAGCGTGGAAAAAACCTAAAGAAAAGAAACAATTTAATTGAGTCTGGAGAAGAATCGGATTTAACTGAATACTTGTTTATATCAAACAAAGGCAAGCAATACTCAGAGAACACTCTAGAAAAACATTTTGCATCGTTACGACAACTAGTTAAAGAAGTAGATCCAAGTTGGTACTATAGAATCCATGACGGCCGTGCAACATACGCAACTCATTGGCTTTGGAATGAATACAAAAAACGAGGAGTTGATTATAACTATTTGATGGATGAGCTGGCCGAGCTTATGGGGCATTATTGCACAAGTGTCACAGAAAAGTATATTCGCTTCATGGAGAAACGGGATAATCAATTAAGCGTAGCAAAACGCAAAAACAACAAAATCAGTGGTGGTTGGTAACATGGCAAAAAGCTCACTTGCTAAAGGCTCAAAAAAAGCCAACCATGTAAGAAACTCCAATAATGTTGTGCCTATACATTTTACTATTCCTACACGGCGCACAAAATATAAAAAAATAAGAGAACTCGATGTTTCCCACTTAATATACCAAAGGAAAAATAAAGCGAATACCAAAATTGAGAGCCGGATACCTTATATTCGTAAATTTTGTGATATGGCTAAGCAATATGTTGCCAACGGTAAGTCCGCAACAGCCGTAACAGCATTTTATAAAAACCTAGATGCTTATATTCGCTTTTGTGATGCAGTAGATGTAGACCCTTTTACAGAAGCTGGCTACCTTAAGTATCTTGGGAACGATGGTGAATTAAGGCATCGTATCAAAATTTATCAACCTTCTAAAAAGCTATGGCAAAGATCAGATGGTGAAGAGCTGGGCATAAAAGAATCAACTGCTGGAGTAATAGCTTCAGATCTAAGAAAAGCTCTATCATGGTGCGGTTTAGACTCTGATATATGGAGAAATCAGCACAGAGGCTTTAATGATCAGCAAAACTCAATTAAAGGGTATTCGGATACCGAAGAGAAAATCTTAGTTACTCGTTTGAGTGATTTATTTTTCGCATTGGCTCCTCAACTAATTGCAGCAAAGGAAGAAAATTTAACTTTGCCTGAAAAGTTACTTGTAACCGTCAACTTGGAAGGCTATGCCGAGCTTGTTTCTATACCAACATCTCTAGAAACCAAACAGAGTATTAAAGATCAAAAAACCGTTTCCGTAAGGTCAGTGGCAGCTTTTAACATGGCAATGGGAGCTGCATATCATTTAATGTGCTTTTTTACTTCTTTAAATGACACTAATGTTCGGTCAATTGCACACCCGATTGAGGTGCATACCGATGAACGAGATAAAAGCTTAAAAACAGTCAAAGTATCTAGCTTTAAAGCTAGAGCTAATAAAGAAGTTGATGCCCTACTCTCAAATGATATAGATGAATCAATCGTTAATTTTGATGTAGAAAAAAGAGATGGGGTTAAGTTCATAACAACGCTGGAAAAACTATCAAAGCTTTATGGTAATGGTGAAGAATACTCTGAACTATTGTTCTTTTTAAACAGTGAAAATCAAGAAAGTGATAGATTTAATATTACTGACATGAACAAGCACTTAGCTTTAAAATTAAACCTTTTATCGCCATATAGAAAAACTGTTATTCGTTGGTTTAAGGAACTGTTTGATACGTATCGTAACCAGCAATTTATTAGCCTAAAAACAACTGTGAACACATTGGGAAGAGTCGTGACTAGTAAAATAGTCCACTCAACAACCAGTCAGACTAAAGCGACTCAGGGTACAACTAACGCCAGTTACTGTATTTTATCCTGTTATACAGATTTACCCTTAAAAGGCATTCTACTTCCGCTAACTTATTCAAAAAAAGATGAGAACGGCGACATAGCTATTTCATTTAAATATAGAGATGGGAATACTGGTAGCTTTATAATTCCAGTGACTGATATTGAAATTCTCCGAGATATTGAACAATTTGCTAACGAGTTAGCTGATAAGCAAGCCTCTAAAAATTATGAACGACTGCTACTTAGACGAGGAAGTGGCGGTAGTTCCCCAAAGGATTGGGACGATATAAACCCAATATCAGCAAACCTCATGACACAATGGGCGATAGCACCAAATGATTACTTTATTTCACTGCAATCTAGCCGTTGGAGAGAAATGACTAGCTCACAGGAGTATGACGATAACAACATCTCACGAGTTCAAGCCGCTCTTCAAAATACTCTTGCGACAATAAACAAGCATTACGCTAATGGTGATTCAAATCTAAATAAAAATATTCTCTCACAAGGAATGCAAGTTTTAGAAAAAATAGCGAAAGGCCAAGCCCTTGAAGAAGCCAAAGAACAAGTCGCCAATAAATTTAAAATCCCAATGATATCTTATGATGAATGGCAAAAGAAAAAAGCTAAAACGAACCCAAACGGTACAAACTGTAACGGGAAACAAGATATTCCTGACGGCAAAAATACTCAACGTGAAACAAATAATGCTATAGGGGCAAACTTAGCTTGTACTGAATATGACAAATGTTACATATGTAAATCAGCAAAAGCAGTTGACGAGGTTCAAGCTATTTATAAGCTAATTTCTTTCATTGATGTATTAAAAGACGCATTAAACCAATTTCCCAATGCAAAAGAAGAAGTATTCGAAAAAATAGAAGCTTTTGAGTACATCTTAAATGGGGCAAGTTCTAATGTTTACGAGCAAGCTATGAAGTTATTCAAGAAAAATGGTCGCCACCCAAGAGTTTCAGTTGATCATGCAATTGTATCTATACATCAATTTTAGGGCTTAAATATGATAAAACTTACTGATCTTGCTCGATTAGAGTCTATCAAAGAAGCTCAAAAAAACGTGGGCGCATATAAAAATTACCTCCATGATGTGTTAAAGCCAGCTATTGAACGTGGTAACTGGGATGAGTTTGAACTCCTTGATATTGGGTTTAGTATTACAGGTAAATCACTTGGTAAAGTCGGTGATAATGAGGCATGGAAAACGCTACAAGATTTTTTTGACCCAAACTCCAAAGCTAAAAAGACGCTAGATTTCACATTAAACGGCAAAGTAATCGAGCGTAACCTCAGAAACCAACTGAAATCTCTAGCATTAAAGATGATGTGGATATCACCACAAGATCACTCTTTTAATACTATCTACAAAACAGTTACTAATATAAAAAAAATAATCCCTTACATTATACAAAGCGGATACAACAGTTTTGCGTGCATCAACTCTGAGCTCGTAGAAACTTTGATTCTTACTGGTTCTACAAACATAAATTTTAAACAAAATTCGATTTATGAGGGGTTAAATAAGCTTTTCACTGAAGAAATAGGTTTACCGTTTCATGTGGCAATTGAAGAACGTTTAAGTGCCAGTAGTTTTAAACTAGCATTGTTAGAACCAGAGCAACACACTGTAATCCCTCAACGAATTTATTATCTTGGATTGCAAAAGTCTGAAGAGCTAATTTATAAACTTTACCCGATAAAAGATGAGCTCGCAGATTTAGGGGAATATATTGCAACCTATTATGACAAGCTGTATTTAAAATATGCTAAATACCTAAGCAGCAATGACTCGAAGTTATTAAACGGAAAAGTTAGGTGGTATTTGGGTAAATCAAATAAAGCAGCTAGGAAGCGAACAGGCATATTTCAAGAAGAGTTTTTACTAATGGACTCCCCCAAAAAAAGTGGGATAACTGCCTTACTTAAAATTCATAAACCTGAATTTAAAACTGATTCGATACATAGATTCAGCCCTACTTTAACCTTAACATCGCTTGGTAAAAAGATAACAGGTATAAACGAAGCCCAATCTCTTTTTAAAGAGTTAAACGGAGGGTGTTTATGGGGTTTAATGTCACGTAGTGGCTTGCGTGCAGATGAATTACACAGGCTTAATACTACTCAAGGCTGCACAACAGAAGTAATATCAAAACAGACTATTTATATAATTCATACAGAGCTTTCAAAAACCGTGAAAGGCATTCAGTCAAAACAAGATGAGTTTGTAACAACAGAAGTAGGCAAGAAAGCATATGAAATACTCAATGAATTACATAAGCCCCTTAGAAAACGACACCCAGAAAGTACAGAATTCTTTCACAAGGTTACAGATGATTGTAGTGCCATTAACAAGAAGGATTTGAATAGGCATTCTCAAGGTTGGTTTAATGATATTTTAAGTGAAGAACTCAATTTAACTAATGAAGACATTATCGATCTAAAAATATCCGACCCTAAACAAGCCTTCAACCTTGATGAAAAATACTATTTTACAGGGCACCAACTACGCAGATCTTTTGCCTATTACCTCGTTGGATATGAACTACTTTCATTTCCTCAATTAAAGCAACAATTTAGCCATGTATCCCTAGCAATGACGAGACATTACGCTAAAAACGCAAGTAAATTCCAGAAGTTTCGAAAGCACAAACAAAACTTAGCCAATGCTTATGACGAAGAAAAAATTCTTCAAAAAGCCAAGATATATCTAAAAATTTACAAAAAACTTGCAAATAAAGAGCGAGTTGCAGGTGGTAAAGGCAAAGAATTTGCGAAAAACATGAGCAAAGAACCCCGTAATTTATTTAAAGATAAAGTGAATAATGACATGCTTTCTTTAAACTACTGGATCAAACAAATTAGAGAGCAAAAACGTCATATCCATGCTGTTGCACCTGGCGTTTATTGCACATCTACAGCTTGCAGTTTAAGAACACAGGTTAACCTAATGGAATGTGTAGATTGTAAAAATGATTTCATTGTCGATGCTGTTTTTGCAGAAGCAAAAAGAAAAGAAGCTGAAATTAATATGTTATGGGACATTGAACATGATGAGCTAACCCCTCGGACGGCATCAGAGGCATATATTAAGATAACAGCTGCTGAACGCATCATGAGTGATTTAAACTTTGATTATGAACCTATTGTTTTGCCAAAAGCAGTACAAGATTTACTTATCCCTTTTACAGGAGAAACAGTATGACACAAGGAACGGAAAAAAGACTTATTGATGCATTAGGCAGACTACTCCAAGGTACGCCTGAAGTTTCAGAGAACAAGCAAAAAGCTAAAGAAGGAAGGCTAAAAATAAATAACTACACTGTAGAGATAGAAGCGAGCCTATCTGTTGGAGCACTTCGTAATTACGACGATATAAAGAAAATGATAGCTAAAAAGTCTCTGGACATAATTGTTGAACAAAGCCCTACAGCCGAGTCAACTAGTGATTTATTGGAAGAAAAGCTTAAAGAACAAAAGAAAAAAACTACCCAAGCTAACAAATTAAAAAACACATACTATAAGCAATCCAAAAATCACCAGAAAGCTCTTCAAGTTCAGGCAGCTAAACATATCAGAATAGTACAACGCTTAATGGATATGATACCATTTGAAGAACGTGAAAAGGCAATGGATAAAGTAGTTTCTGCTAGGCCTGATAATATAATCGAAGGCAAGTTTAGATAAATTACTGGCACGAATCATCGCCCGTTGAACTACGCTTCCACTGTGGGCATAAAAAATTATAAAGAGCACGCCTTAAGTCTCTTGTTTACCCAATAATCAAAAGGAAAATATTATGGCAATTGAAGTTGGTCAAATAGCACCTGACTTTACACTCTTAGATCAAAACAGCAACCCTGTAACATTATCAGAGTTAAAAGGAAAAAAAGCTTTAGTTTACTTTTATCCTCGTGCAAGCACTCCTGGTTGTACGGTACAGGCACAAGGCCTCCGTGATTCTAAGGCTGAATTAGACGCACTTAATGTCATTGTTCTTGGCATTAGCCCAGACACTCCAAAAAAGCTGACAAACTTTACCAACAAGCAAGAACTTAATTTCACCTTACTCGCAGATGAAGACCATGCTGTTTGTGAAAAATACCATGTATGGCAACTAAAGAAGTTCATGGGTAAAGAAAACATGGGCGTTGTCAGGACTAGCTTCCTTGTTGATGAAAAAGGAAACATTGAGCATGTGTTCAATAAGTTCAAAACTAAGAACCACCACGAAGTAGTTTTAGATTACTTGAAAAGTAAGTAATGACTTAAATACAGTAGGCAGTAAATATTCAACTTACCAATTACCGAGTAAGTTGAAATGAACGAGTTCATATTTGATCTGACAGCTGGTGCCTAAAGTGAGCAATTCGTCTTCTACCGAGAGAAAATTACTCACTTTCTAGAAAAACAAACTCAAGACCCCCTGCTACAACTCATTTGTTATTTTAAAACCAAATTCTCGTTTCATATCTTCATACTCTCTTCTTTCAGGTTTAGACATAAACGCCTGATATAAGTCGTAACCAATGTGATCGTCAAGGTTGATATTAAAGCTATCCAAGTCAATACCAAGAAAATCCCTTATTATTCGGTAGTATTCACCTTTATCCAACTTACATGTACTTAAGATATCTGCTTGAGTTAATTGAATATCATATTCATCTAACTCTTCGTAAATAGCATTAATAATCGCTTTAAAGTAACTTGTTTCTGATTCAAAAAATGGCTTTGCTAGCTTGTTAAGATTAACGTTTCGCAAAGAGTCATCAGAGCTAACGTAGTCGAAGTATTCCTTAGGGTTAGCTGCGCCAATCGATATGCTAAAATTGATGCTTCCAGGACATACATTAACTTCACTAGCAATATCAGAGATAGACTCACCCCGAAAGATTTGGCTTAACTTGAAAAGCCTATGGGATATTTCATATTTACTTGGGTTATAACAAGAAAAGACTGAGCGGCCTATGGGGAGAGACTCTCCATAAAAAACGTCAGGAAATGACTTTTGATATTTTTTTAACGCTACACCAGACAAAACTGGGCTATTGCAATAGGCACAATTCATAATAATCCTTAAATAAATAAGGCCTACTAAACGCTTATTCATTTTTAATATTACAAATTGTTCGGGTGCGTCGACTTCGCCGTTATAAAAAGTAGGCGCAGGCTTCCCGTAAGCCTCTAGGCTATATTAAACAATTAACTAGATAAAAATATACATTTATTTATTCATCACGACATTTTACTTGTAAATAGATATAGTAATTTTTAATCGAATACAAATCGCAAAAAGTTACTCAGGATTAATTAGGTTTTTAAACTCTTCAGGCTGCACATTAAGAATACTGGCAATAACTTCTGTGCGATCAAAGCTTGTAAGGTAATCAACTTCATCAAACGCGGTATTAATTCTTTCCCAGCTTCGTTGAAGACTTATCAAGCATTCAGTGCTCTTATCAAACTCAAGAAGTTTAGTTGTGTCCGGGGTTGCCAATCCATTCTCTAGACTTAGCTTTAAGTCCTTTAAAGATTTGTACCCATAAAAGTCTATCGCGATAGTCCTTTGTGCCTGATTAAGTTTACATTCAGTAAAATTAGCTAAACGGCGAGCTTGTCGTTTAAGTATTTTTTCATATTGTGATTTTTCTTCAGGCACTAAAAGTCTCCATAAGTACCGAAGCATCCACAGCATATTCGTTACTTAAGAAGTCTTTTTAAATTTTAAATGGGCTTGCGCTTCGTTTTTGTGGTCACTGGCTGCCATATCAGCCATTTCAACATGTAAAGGTGTAATACACCAACCTGTAATATTACACTTTAATTTTACAACTCAGTTAATTTTCCAAACTTATTTGGGTTATCAAAAGAAGAAATCCCATTCACATAATCATTAACTAACTTCATTATGCTCGAAATCACTTTAGGTTCAGTAGTAAAGTATCCTATAGGAACAGGTAGCGGTGTATAATCGGCAAGCACCACATGATAATTTACATAAGCAAATACACCATCAAGGACAACAACTTCAGTATTTCCATTCAAAAAACCTTCCGCTACCCCATATAAACTTTCTTTTTTCCCAAATTCCATTATCCATTTACTAATTGTACGGCGATCACCTTTATCTGATATAGGTAAATACAATTCAGGAGTAAATGCTCTTTGTTTTTGTTTTCCGTCTGATATTAACGAATGCTCTTCAATAGTATTCCAAAAGTTTGACGCTTTGGTGCTAGCTGCCCAAGCATTGTTAGTAGGACTAACCCAAATAAATTTTCTAGGTTCAAACTTTTTAGACTTTTTTAAGTACTTATTAAAATTTGATAGCTGTTCAGCTATTAATTGGGACGATGCATCAGAATATATTTGTCCAAAAACAGGAATACGCTTCCCTTTACTTTGAATTCCCTTATTTTTATCTAGTACTAAATTGGCAATATCTATAGAAGAAGATGAAAAATACTTGATAGTATCTTTATCATCAAATGCCATCATAGATTGAACAACAGACTCTAAGTTGGGTGTAAAAGACATCTCACTCAACTTCTGACCTATAGATATCTCAACCTGAGAGTTATCAGTGAATGCACCTGGGCTATCATATTCAACAGGTGTACCGTCAACATCAATCTCAAAATTAATATTTAACCTTGTAGGCCCTTGACCGACTTTTTTAATTAAGTCTATTGAGTAAATAGACGGCTTAGACTTTTCATCTTGAGTTAGAAATGGCATCCAACCATTATCTAAATACTGAAAAAACTCCTGTTGGAACTTTTTATTAACAACGCTTTCACTTTGAGATACTTTCTCTATATCTGCCTTTAATGCGATACCGTTTTTCCAAGTTGAATTTTTGTGTTTAGGCCCTAAACAATTAAAACCTATAATCTCATATGTTAATGACTCAGAGTTATCTAACACGGCAGATAATGTTGGCTGAGATCCAATATCATCAAAATAACCTTTAGCCTGCTCTGTAAGCTTCAAGTCGCCTTCTTCAGATACCGATAAATCTCCCTTATCTACTAAATCATTCACAACTTCTTCTAACTCTTTTTCATTAAAGTCAAAAAACTCTTTTAGCTTTGCAGGTTTAACGGGGGTTATATGTAACAACCTCAGTACGAACTCTCGTATAAATGGCAACCCTTTTTTAGTTACGTATGAAAAGCGTATGTTAAACTTTTGAGTTGGTATTAAAAAATCAACCTCATTATATTGAACTTTTGACTCTTCCATTATCTTCTAACTCCTTGAAGCGCTTTTACATCAAATACTTGGCTATCTTCATTATCAGCCTCTATCTTTGATAATACTTCACCTAGCGGTAACTTAGCATTACGCCCACTCCACATTCGTTTATCCCCTACAACAATTAGCCGGTCCATAGCACGTGATAGAGCAACATTAATTCTGTTTGGGGTTCTTAAAAAGCCAGTTGATTGATCTCTATCTGAACGCGTAATTGATAACAAAATAATTCGATTTTCTTTACCCTGATAACTATCAACAGTGTCTATTTTCACTAGGCATTTAAAGGCATCCGTCCAGCTTTCTTCGCCAAATTTTCTTCTTAAAATTCGCTTTTGCTCACCATACATGCAAATTACACCTATAGGTGCCTCATCAGGTTTAACCGATTTTGATAATGCCTCTACAAAATCACTTTCCTGTGATATCTCTTTAAGTAGCTTAATAATTGCATCTGCTTCACTACGGTTATATATCGAAACACCTCGATCAGAGTTATGATAAGCGCCTTTTCCTAAGTTTGACGTATCCAACCAAGTAACAGTTTTAGAAATACATTTAGGAGCTAAGTGATAAATTTCAGGGATATTACGATCACCATTTTCCAGTTCACTATTATAAAACACATCAGACACAATATTACCTATTGGGGGTGCCATTCGGTACTGAGTTAATAAACGAGCGCCGGTTTGACTTCCATATGAGCTTTCAAAAGCTCTAGCAAAGTCACTTCGTAACACTTCATCAAAATGTTCTTTATTTCCAGGGATCCCTAACTCTTGAGCAAGTGCTTTTTTATGTGCATCTGAATACAAAGGTGGCAATTGCTGATGATCTCCAACTAGTAAAACACGTTTACCTGATTGCATCGCAATTGCTAGCTCACTTGAAATTGAGCGTGCCGCCTCATCAATTATGACCCAGTCATATTGGTTTTCATGAATACCAATATGGTTTTGGCCAATCCCAACGCAAGTACCGGTAACTAAATGCCTAGACCGAGCAAGGAATTCATCATAGTTGACTCGATCCGTTTCAAGTACTCTTAACTTATCTCTTGCTAATTTTGTTAACGCTAACGCTCGTTTAGATTCAGATGGATTGATAGAAAACCTTTCATTAAGTGAACTAACAACTAACCCTTTAACACTAGAAAAGTCATCACTTTCAATTGATATAGCAAATTTATTGTCCAATACATCTTTTATTGTTACTTCTAGTTCACCTAGATATTTTTTCAGCTCACTTTTTTCTTCTTTTTCTAGTTTTTGACTTTCGATATCTAGCTGTAGCAATAAGTATTGGTCTATTTTTGAGAATAACTTAAGCTCAGCTTCAACTAAAAGCTCCAGGTATTGCTTTTGAATACCTAGCTCTGAACTCATCGCGGCTATTCTATACTTAGCCTCCGCTTTAAACATCTCACGCTTTTCAGTAATAATTGAATTTGAGTAAGCATCTTTCAAACCATCAGATACGGCTTTTTCTCGATTACTAAATCTAACTACATCAATTGGTGTCTTTAGCCGGCTACAGTGCTTTCTAATTCTTTCTGCCGCAGTATTTACAGCTTCATGAGATTGGCTTACTAATAAGATTTTTTGAGCACCTTGCTTTTCAATTAAATAATGAACAAAAGCTGCTATAAATTCCGTTTTACCCGTCCCAGGAGGCCCTTGTAATAAAGAGAGCGGACCTGAACTCACTAGCTTTTGAAAAGCATCGCGTTGACGTTGATTTAGCGATATTTCAGTTCCATGATCATCAGTTCGGTCATAACGCTTAAAATCTGTTGGTGTTACCTCAATATTGTAATTAGTTGCATTGCTTTCACATTTAGGGTCAAACAAGTCAACCAAGTTACTAATAGTTCCTTCTTTATCAAGTAACCTTTGCAAAGCTGCTTTTCTTTTACGAAATGAAGCTTTATCTTGTTTGCTTCTGAAATAGAGCAATTCACCTGAGTTTAAATTTCTTGCTCTAAACGACAACTTACTAAGACGAACTTCATTAAGGCTACAGTGCTTTAAAACAACCTCACCTAGTTTCACTTCCTTGTCCTTTGATATTTGAATTGCTTCTACAATATCGGTTGAGTTAAAACCTCCCAATACATCTGTATCAGAGCTATACATCAGCCTTACTTGATCAGAATTGTTCTTATCAGTTACTGGTTCTGAAACTAATTCAATATATGGATGAGACTCTGTCTCAGTCTTAATAATTGCTTTCCAAAGTTCTCGTGTTGCTATATTGGCTTTAACTTTGGGAGAACTAACTTCAGTTACCTCACTAAGAACTTCCTTATCTTGTACTTCACTGACCAACTTAGGTTTATTTGCTTCTTTTATCTCCTGTAGCTTATTTTCGATTGCTCGATTAAAGGCGTCTAAAGTGGTTAGCTTAGTATTCAGCGCTCTAAACTGGTTTCGTTCACTAGGTTTTAACCTAATTGGAAAGTCAATAATTAAGGTACTATTGTCAATATCCTGAATACGAATTGAATCCCTTACGATGGGCCTTAAACCATGAAAAAAAGATTTCTCGCTTGAGCTGTATATGGCTTTAAAAACGCCACCTATGCCACTAAAATGAATAAATAGATCAGTATCAGATTGATTTGATTTTTCAAAATATACGTATAGCTTTCCATTGTCAGGAAAAATATCGATAACTTCATCAATTCCTTTTATGTAGACTTCAACTAAATCTTCGCTTGCAGAAGGTTGATCAAATGAAGATTTAAAGCGAGATAAAGAAGTAAACCCCCCATTTAGGTCTTCTAATTCTAACTTTATTGCGGCCGCTATTTCAGGCAACTTATCAGATTTTTCACCAAATTTAATATTCAACAATTCGGCAATCATTTTAATAACGGCAAAGTTATCTCTTACAGAAGCAGATACATTATCTAAATGATCTGGGCTGTACTGATGATTCTTATTCTCTTTTTCCCCAAAAGAAAAATCAGGGAAGTCTATCAGGTATACTTTAAACTCTTCAGCTTCTTCTACAACAATAACATTTTCTGGATGTAGGTCTCCATGTGATAAACCTAAGCCATGTAGATGCTCTACACAACGAGCCAGCTCTTTTGCCAAATTAACAAGTTTAGATTGGAAGGGATTATTATCTCTTCTTAATCCCAGTAATTCTGACAAGTCCGGTTTTACACTTTCTAAATGATTTTCAGACCACGTTTTTCCATTTATAAACTCAGTAACTAAATACAATGAAGATGATTTTTTTGCTAAACCATATTCGAAGATCTTAGGAATATAATCAGGTGATAAGCTCGAAAGCTTGTCTAGTTTTTTGAAAAAATTAAGCAATTCAAAACTAAAGTATTGCTGTTCATTGTTAGGTGACACATTCAGCCAAACCTTAACAAGATTACCGTTTGAGAGGTATACCTCCTTCTCATCGTTTTCCACAAAATAATCATCATCTTCACGGTATTGTTTATAGTGAGAAATACTATGAGTAAATCTCTCAAACTGTGAACTATCAAAGATTTTTACTTCTTCAGATTTAGGCTCTTGCTGTTTTATTAATTCAAAAAGCTTACAAGCATTTGGAGCTTCAGTACCCACTAATGCTTGGTAAAGTATATTTGAGATCCAGTGTTCATCGTCTTTTAAGCTTGTTTCAAAATTAGATAAACTATCTTCAGAAACCCTTTCTCCGATAAAAATATGCCAACAAATTTGAATTAATGAAACAACGTCTTGTCGGTATGGGGAAAGCTCTGATTCCATATCTTGAGATGTAACAGATAACTTATCTCGGTAATCACCAACCGTACCTTGGGGTTTATGGTATGCAGATATGAAACTAGATAAAGCGACTTCTTTGGCTGGAGAGATCCAAAGACTATGATCGCCCAAGTCTCTGTGGGCTATTTCAATTTCATGTAAATCGGCAAATTTAGCAACGAGCAACTTAATAATATTTAAACGATCTTGTTCTGAAAAGTCTTTGAGATACTTACCTATAAACTGGTTTAAACGTTGATGACTTGAAGGTAATTCATAAACCTCATTAAATTTTGTGGTTACTTGTTCTTTTTCTATCGTGGTCAGCGATCTCAAACATTGTAGGTAAAGTTGGTGATCGTTGTGTTTGATAAACTGCAATACTTCCCTTTCACGAGAAACCATTTTAAACCGGCCTTCCGGAGTTGAGGCAGCTGTACCTTCTAGTTTGTTAAAGTCCCACATTCTGATTAATGCTTGATCTTGGCTAGATACTTCAGATGAGCCTACAAACTCTTTATAAACACCTTTAGGATGTTTAAATATTTCTTCCTCTGCCTTGTAACCATTAACTGAAATTTGCTTAGGGGCTGTTTGATTACCGATGATCAATTGATCGAAAACGGCAAAGTCTTTGTTTAAAACTTTAGCTTTAGAGTGCGGCCTAAATTCATTACCAAATTTTCTTTCATCAGCAAATTCAAGAAATTGCTCTAGGCTGATCACATGTTTCAATTCACTTTCGGGCAACTTTGAGTAACCAGCATTACCTGTCATCACAACAAAAAAATCAACTCGGGGAGTAAATCCCTTATTTGAAAATTTATGCCTTAATCTCTTGAGTTTATTATCTAAGTTAAACTTTTTATTACGAGTGACGCTAACCGGAGAGCGGCCCATATCTTTATTGTTCTTAAACCATTTATCACCACTAAATGTGATTTCTCCAAAGTTCCAGTCTTTTAGTTCAACAATAAGTACATTGCAATGCGTTATAATAAGTAAATCAAATTCACCTTCATACTTATCTTGAACAAACCTAAAGCCAGCATAGCCCTTCCAAGGGTACATTGGATTTTTCAAGCCACTCAACTGCTCACGAAGAGAACCACCTTGGAGTTTTCCTTTGCTAGCTTCTTTGTTTTTAAATGTATTTTTTATTTTCTCAATAGCTATAACTTCTTGCTCTTGAAGTCCGCCTTCCCATAGCTTAATTTCCAATTTGTACTCCTAGTAATTCAATTTTATAAAGCCAATACCACTTTCTTGTGATACTGGCTTTTACTTCTAAAGATGAGTGGAAAATGTATCGTAGTTGTCAGCTTTAACAAACTTAGCTGGGTTGTCTAGCTCTTCACCGTTAACACCTTTGCTTAAAGCTTTAAAGTGTTCGATACCACAGTTAATTTTACCTTGTTCAGATGCTCTAATATCGTCAGAGAATATACTTGATTTAGTTTCTACAACAAAATAAAGCTGTTCACCCTGACCATCATCTTTATCAATTAATACTGCCCAATCGGGGTTGTAACTACCAAGTGGCGTATCAATTTTAAACCACGCTGGTAGCTTGGCATAAAGCTTAACGTCTTCTGCACCTTCAAGTTTTTCTGCGAACAGTTTTTCAGTGTCAGAATCACAAACCACATAGTCATAAACTGATTTTTCAGCTTCAACCATATCCTTTAGATAACCCGTTAACTCTTCTTCTTGGAAAAGCTCTTGAGCATAGTACTCATCATCACCAATGCGTTGATAGCTAATGCCATCAACAATCGCTAAACGCATTTGCTTTTTAATTACTTCACCCGCTAGTTCAATAAACTTTTGAGGATTGTTTTTAAACGCTTCTAACTTGTCTTCAATACCTAATAAGATATCGATTATCGTTTGGCGTGTTAAATTAGACTGCTCAGCAAGATAAGTAATAATATCAGGGAGTTTAAAGTTACGATTACGATAATATTGAATTTTCGTTTTTTCATCGTAAGTTTCTAGTTCTGCTTCAGTTACAGCTACTTTTACTTTTTTGTATTCAAATTTAGCACTGGCAACTGCCACATTAGCTCTAATTTCTTTAATACAATTTTCAATAAGTACTGCTTGGCTAAATTTAACTCGATAAGTTGTTTTGAATTTTATTTTATCCCACAAGGCTTTAAAGTCAGGGCCTAAAACAATTTGCTTACCATCATGATCTTCTGTCAACTTAGCCGTTTTCTTTTCTTCATGCTTTTTGATACTTAAGCCTTTAGCGACTTTAGTCAATGTCGCTACAATGGCTTCAGAATAAGGTTTTGCTGATTCTGGTAAATTAACGTTTCCTGTTTCAATATCAGCTTTTAATGCATCTTGAATCTTGCCCTTTTTATCAATATAACCATGTTCTAAAAGGTGGTTATAGATTTCTTCAGATTTACTCGCACCTAAAAACTCTTTTTCACCATGCTCTCCTGAGACAGGAATATTGGCAAACTGATGAGAAACAACTGAGCCGAACTTTATCCCTTCTTCTTTTTCAATTTCATCTTGAAGCGTTTTAACCCATTGTTCATATGATTCATTAGCCATAACTGTAAGGGTATTAACTTCAAAACCATAAGGTACACGCTCACCAGACTGATCTACAGCTAGACGTAAACCTCGGCCAATTTCTTGTCGCTTTTTATTTTCAGAAATCGTTTCATTTAACGTACAAATTTGAAAAACGTTGGGGTTATCCCAGCCTTCTTTAAGCGCTGAATGACTGAAAATAAAACGAAGCTTTCTATCAAGTGAAAGTAACTTCTCTTTATCTCGCATTATTAGGTTATATGCAGATTCATCGGCAGCAGTTTTACCACCTTCACCTTTAGTTATTTTAGAATCAGCGAAAAGCGGATTACCTGAGGCATCTTTTTTCTTATCTTGTG
This sequence comes from Pseudoalteromonas arctica, assembly GCF_012927645.1. GTDB lineage: Bacteria > Pseudomonadota > Gammaproteobacteria > Enterobacterales > Alteromonadaceae > Pseudoalteromonas > Pseudoalteromonas arctica_A. The sequence continues at coordinate 138,296 of NZ_JABBMT010000007.1, forward strand.
CAAAGTAACCATCATGCACTTCACTCGCTAGCTCTTTGAGTGCCTGATCATTTACAACATAACGTTGACCATCATGATCCCAAATATCTGGATATAAAATACGATATTTAGGCTTTTTAACTAACTTAGTAAACTCTTCTTCAAACCAAACCGCAAACTTACCAGCTACTGGCACACCACCTTCGGCATAACCACGATAATTAGCGACTTTATCAATGAAGAATAAGCTTAATACCTTAATGCCTTTTTCACTAAGTAGTTGGGCATGTTCTTTTTGCTCAGCCCCAGTTGTGATTTTATTATAAAACTTAAGCTCTTTTTCTAAATGCTCTTCAATGGTTTTTGCTACTTGAATACGCTTAAACGCATCTTGGTCAACTTCACCAATAGATTGTCCAACATAAATAATATGCTCGCCATTGTTGATATCAATATATGAATTACCTTCCTCACAATAGATTTCGTCAATCACTAAACCTTCGTAAACACTGCGACCACCTGATAGCTGAAATAAGTCATTCACATTGCCATCTTTAATCGTGATTTGTTTGCCAGCTTGCAGCTTACCTTGCTTAGTTTGAGCGTCTATTTCTATTTTTGCTGAGATGGGTGATTTCTTATTATCAACACTAATCAGTTTTATGTAAGCCTGATTGTGGCCATCTTTAACATCTAATGAAGCAACTTCAATTTGCTTAACTAATTTGCGCTCATAAGCATCTATAGAATCAAGCTTGTACAGCATATTATGGGTTTCAGTTAAGGTTGCAGAATAGCGGAAGGTACATAGCGGATTTAAGCTCGCTATCGCTTTTTTACGATTAGCTGTAGAAGCTACTGATTGGGGCTCATCGATTAAAACAACAGGGTTTGTCGCTTTAATAAACTCAATCGGCTTCATACCGTTTAAACGGTCATCTGTACGGTGAATTAAGTTGGCCTTAGTTTCTTTACTAGGGTCTGTGAATGATTTACTAAATGCATCAATGTTAATCACCATGATTTGAATGTAATCATTGGTCGCAAAGTTACGCACTTGGTCACGTTTTGATGAATCGTAAACAAAGTAGTCATACTGAACATTTTTATAGTCTTTTCTAAAATGTTCTTCAGTGATTTGTAGTGACTTATAAACACCTTCTTTAATCGCGACTGAAGGCACAACAATAATGAATTTTGTTAATCCATAACGCTGATTTAGCTCAAAGGCACTTTTCAAATAAACATAAGTTTTACCTGTACCCGTTTCCATCTCGATAGAGAAATCTAAACTTGGCAATGCTTGTTTCGCATTTTCAGTTTGTTCTAAACCACTAAGGAGCTGAACATTTCGAGTATTTTCATAAATTTCTTCTGGTAACAAAGTTAATGCATTAGCATGGCCAATATCATTATTTTGGGCAAAGAAATCCATTTGTTCATTGGTAAAGGCATTTTCAGCAACGGTGAAGTTTGACTGAAATGACTCTTGCCCTTCAAATACACCAACAACTGCATTAATTGCCTCCAGTTGGTGGGATAAGTCTGATTTAAATTGAATTTTCATAACTTATCTCTCCTTAAATACTTTTAACGTCTTCAACGCCATGTTGTTTAAGTATTTGCACTGCATTGGTTTTTACATTGTCATCATTAGCAAAGCCTTCATCTTTAAATACCACTTGGGTACTTTCTGGCTCTAGCTCATCAATTAACGCTGCAATACCTTCAACAACAGCTTCTGTAATGTCATCGTCTAAACAGACGATTAAGGCACCAGCACCAACAACAAAAACTTGTTTACCTTTTATGTTTTCTTCTTCAACCAAGGTTGTTAGCTCAATACCGTATTTGAGTAGAATTTCATATAATACATCTTCTGCGGTTCTAGACTCTTTAATTGATTTAGCTGCAAGTTGAAGTGCTGGTGCAAGATCATCAAAGTCAGCATCCCATCGTCGAATATTAGTTTCATCAAGTTTGAAAACTTTTATCCCATGTTCTTGAGTTGACTCAGCAATAACTTTTTTTATTCTTGCTAAGGACAATTCTGAGATTGTTTTATACCCCATGCTACAAGCAACTGATTTGGCATCTGTTTTTTCAGGCAGCTGAACTGAAATTGTTTTTATAGGCAGTTCATGTTCAGTTTGAAAATCATATGCTGCGTGTGCAGTACTTCCAGAACCAGCAAAAAAATCTAATACGGTGTCATGCTCATCGACTGTCATCAATAGAAGTTTTTTTAGCAATACAGTCGGTTTAGAGTGGTCGAAAACTTTGGGTCCAAGCAAATTTGCTATTTCTTTTGTGCCATCTGAGTTATATCCATGTTTATCCCACCAACTATCAGGTTTAGTATGGTTAGAAGTTCTCTCTTTGAGATATTTTTTTTGAATAGGAGCACTGTTCCCTGACTTACCAAAAATTATTCGTCCATCTTTTATTCTTCGTTTTACTTCTTCTTCATTAAAAACCCAATATCTTCCTTTAGGAGGTAGAAAAGCCTGTCCTGTTGCATCATTGACAATTTCAAAATAAGGTCCCTTATGATTTGCTGATAAATCACTAGTTGTCCATGCTCCACGCTCGTCATTATCTGGGTTTGAGTATGTTTTTTCTATGAATTCTTTGGTTAATGGAAACCCAGTAATAGCACTTTCCAAATCCTTTTTTCCATACGCGATTATGTAGTCATGAACAGGTGGAATATAGCCCATATTGTTACCATTAGTTTTTTTCTTCCATATTATTGAACCCAAGAAGCAATCTTCACCATATATCTCATCACAAACCTTTCTCATATTTATTATTTCAGATTCATCAATGGATATGTAAATTACACCATCATCCTTAAGCAAATTCCTAGCTAACTTGAGTCTTGGGTACATCATATTCAGCCAGGCACTATGATAACGACCAGATGTCTCAGGATTGCTGCTGAAAACATTTCCATCAGAATCTGTTTGACTTGTAGTTTTTAAATAATTTGAAATATTGTCTTGGAAGTCATCTTTATACACAAAATCCTTACCCGTATTGTAAGGCGGGTCGATATAGATCATTTTCACTTTTTTGTGATATGACTTTTGCAATAGCTTCAACACTTCAAGATTGTCACCTTCGATAAATAGATTTTCGGTGCTATTCCAATTTACGCTGTCTTCCTTGTAGGGGCGCAATGTACCTGTTGATGGGGTTTGTGCTATTTGGCGGGCTCTATTCTTACCATTCCACGTAAAGTTATAACGTTCATCTGAATCATCAACTGCTTCACCTAAAGCGGCCTTTAAGGCATCAAAATCAACCTTGCCTTCGCTAAATACGTCAGGGAAAATTTGCTTTAATTGCTCGATGTTAGCATCGGTAATATCAAGGCTTTTCGATTCAGCTGATTGGTTGCTTATCTGTTCCATTGTTGATTTCATGTTTTCTGCCTTATTCGGTATCTGATAATTGTTTGATTTCTGCATAGAGCTGGTAAAGCCTATGAGCAGACATATCTAAAATGGGTTCGTACATAAATGAGTTAAGATGAATATTCTCAGGCGTCATCAGGTTTACCTGATCAAGCAATGCTTTAGTTGTTAGTTCTCCTGGAAATAACTCACAAAATTTATTGAATAGCTTTCTGGTTTGATCTTTGGTGATACCCAAAACAAACACACTGTCGTTTATTTTGCTGATCATAAATTCTTCAGCTTTTAGACGAATGGCGACGGCTAATACCACCTTATTTTCTAATTCTATTGCATCGGTATTACCTTGCAGCAACTCTTCGCTTTTAGCATAAATCATGTCTTTTAATACATTATCTTGATTTGGTAATACTAAGCCTTGTTGATCTGCAAAAATGTCTTTATAGATAATTTCAAGATGAGATACCTTTATGTCGCTAGTATCTGGTTTTATATGTAACAAAGAGGTTAACGTTGTGTAGTGAGCCTCATGGCCGCAGTAATCAGCTATATTTCGTGCAAATGGAATACTCGCTAATAAATAACCAACATTACCTGCTAGCTCTTGCTTCCACGCGGAAAAAACATCATTTTGATATCTTTCTTGTGATATATCAGTTGTATCAACACAGCGTGTAGCCATTAATCTATTTTTGCGTTTAACACCTACTCTACTACTGATTATTCGGTGAAAATCAAAGTTATGAGTCAGTGAAAATAGGTGGAAAATATCTATTCCAGCAATGTCTTGTAGATATTCAACAATGGCGTATTTGTTTTTATAATCGAATGAATCAGCAATATCATCAATGACGATAATGGTTGGTACGGCTTGCTGCTTTTTAACCTCTACCTCAAATAACACATTAAGAATGTACAATGCTCGTTTTTCACCTTGGCTAAGCGCTTCAATCAAGCTTTTTTGGTTAACTATTTCAGGAGCGCCACGTCCGTCATTAAATTCAAACTGAATTGTTGGAGCTTGGTTATTTAAAATAACGTCATCTTGATTGTTTACGCTTAGTTTAAATGGCACGGTAAAACGTTCATTAAACGTATCAACTACAGCTGCCCAGGTTGTTTGTTCTGCTTTTGCTTGTTGAATAATACCTTCGACCACTGCTTGGTTATTTTGGTAGGTTGTTACTAAGTCATCCCATAAAGTTTGATGCGCTTGTAGATAGCTTTTAATAACTGTTTTTTTGAATTGTGGGATATCTTGATAATCTGCGAGTAACGCCTGATTTTCGGTAATAAAATCTCTAAACGCTGCGGTATCTTTTGTTTTAAGCTTGTCGTCTATTTTTGCAAATTGCTGTTTTAGATCATCGCTATTAAGCACTTTTTCTTGTTCAGCTTGTAAGATTGCATTTAGCTGGTCTAAATCTTCAGCCAATTGAGGCTTACCATCAACTGATATATTGACACTATGTTTCGCCTTAAAAAAGTCAGCATCGCCAAGGCTTTTAGAAACTGTGCCGGCTTTTTGATGATTGAAGCTCTTTGTTAAAACCGTTGATTGGTCAATTAGTTTATCGTAAGTATCAACGTAATCGGATAACTCTTTTGCAAAGTCACCTTTGGCAATTACCGCTAATACTTTATCGTTAAATAAGTCAGCAAACTTAAAAGCTGTATAACTACTGTAGTCAGGCAATGTTTCTTGATGTAGCTCCGCTAGTAACTCTAAAAACCCCTTTTCTGGCTTACTATAAATTTCACAAATTAACTTAGGAAAAGCATTGATCGCAACACCTTTTTTACCTGCTGGTTGTGCTATTGCTTTTACTAGAGCGGTACGCTTTTCATCAACTTCTTTTAACGCTGTATCGTATTGTTGCTTTAGCGTGTCATTTACTAGCAGTGTTGAAAGTTGCTTAGAGCTATAACTTTCATTGTATGACTCAATCACCATTATTTGCTCAGGAGTGATAGCAACATTATCAATGGTGATATATCTTTTAGTCTCACGGTCAGGAAAAATTAAATCTTTGGTTTCTTCTTCATTAACTACATCAATAAAGGTTTTAGCAAGTGATGTTTTTAGTGTGCCGTTTGGCGCATATAGCGAATTAACACCATCGTTACTGGCTGATTTTGTGAAATCAAACTCTTTATTTAACTGGTTTATGCCATAGCAATTTTCTAAGGCTAATTTAAGTTTCATAGGGTTCCTTGTTATCAGCTGTTAAAGCTGTTCCTTAAGTTGTTTTATTTGTTTTTTTATTGCTCTTGCCTGAACATTTAACTTAACTTTATTGTTCATTAAGCTTTCAGTTTTTAACTTGTTGCGCAAGCCATTTAGCTCGCTTTCTAAGCTTTTTAATTGTTCAAGAGTTGCTGTTACTTGTGGGCTATCACTGGTTTGTTGATGGCTGCCGTAAACACCGGTAAATTTCGCGGATTCTAAGCGGTTAAATTTATTAATAAAGTCACTATACAAGTCATATAAACTTACTGTTGAACAGTTACTTAATGAAAAGTCACTAATAAAGCTTTGTCGAATAGATTCAAGTGGCTTGTTTAACCAGCCTGAATCGAATTGTTTTTCTATGGTTAACTTGTGGCTATCAGCCTGATTAATACGTTTATAGGCAACACTTAATGCTAGTGATTGCTCATGTTCAACTAAAAGCAATGTTGGGTATGGAATGTTACTGTGCAGCAATCTACAGAGCTGTTTTGTTTGATTTAAGCTTTTAACTTTTACCTGCAAAATAGCTATTTCAAGATATTCTCTAACACCATCTTCAAAGGTTGGAATATTGATTGTTTCAGGTTTAAGCGTATATGCCCAGTCGATTGATTTGAGTACGTCTTTGATAATACTTTTATCATTATTACTGAGCTCAGTGTTATCACTCAAGGTTTTTTTCGGGATCTTAACGCCCAACTTAGTTTCATTGGGTAACTTAAGGTTAGCGATTAGCTCTGTTAATAACGAGTTATGATTCATAAACAATTACTACCTATAGAACAACTACATAGCTAACAACTTCGAAGTCATTAACTTGTTGAGTTGAACTTGATGTTAAGGTAGTTCCACCACGACTAAACAAGCTAGCGGCACCTTTTTCTTGACTCTTACCAGCAATATCCTCTACTGCTACTTTTAGTAGCGTTTGGTAATGTGCCATATCCTTATTGTTTTCGGTATTTTGATTGAATAAATTGTTTGCCTCATCTAATGAGTTTTCATTTTTTAGTGCCGAGAACTTTTTAAGCAGGTCAAGCATATGTTTAGCCTGAGTAAATGAATAAACAACTTGTTCTTCATCTGATACATAAACCAAATAATAGGGGGATAGTGCATAGCTATCATCTACTTGCACATTTCCAGTTTTATCTTTTAAGCAAAAAACAACACCAGGTATTAAGTCATCAGCAATGTCTTTTAATTCATTTTGAGTGCTGTCAATTTTGATCGGTGCGTATAAGCCTGTTGGTGACTGCTCTAAAAGATCCAAATGATTTTTCATGAAATCTGACAAATCCATTCTAAAGTCATTTAGTGTTAAATCGGTTATGGATACACCACCTGATATTTCTTCTAGATCAACAACTTGGTTTTGAAGTTGCTCAAGCTGTTTTCGGCGGTAATCAAGGTCATTCATTTCGCTAGCGGTTTGATCTATTACGTTTTCTTCACCTGTTGCTGATATATCAAGTAATACCATTCTACCGCTCACGCGAGCTTCTAAATTTATGTATTCATCAAGTTCCATGTTTGGCCAAAAGTTAACAAGCTGAATTTTGTCATTAATCGAGCCTAAACGGTCAATTCGTCCAAAACGTTGAATAATGCGAACCGGATTCCAGTGAATATCGTAGTTCACTAAAAAATCACAATCTTGCAAGTTTTGACCTTCAGAAATACAATCGGTAGCAATTAATATATCTATTTCTTGTTGGAACTCTGGAAATACTTTATCTCGTTCTTTAGAGCGTGGTGAAAAGTGAGTCAGCATTGAGTTTAGATCTGCTGTAACACGTTTGCCTTGAGGGTCCTTCAACGTAGTATCTGTTTTTTGCCCTGTAATAATGGCTGATTTTATTGAGAACTCGTTATCAGCCCAGTTAGCTATATCTTTATATAAATATTCAGCTGTATCTGCAAAGGCGGTAAAAATAATAACTTTTCTATTTTGACCATTTATAGGACTGTTAACTTTTTCAACGATTGTGTCTTTAAGTGCTTTTAATTTTGCATCTTTGGTTGCTGTTATTCGATGAGCTTCATCAACTATCATTTCTAAAAAAGCTTTGTCGGCATCAAGGTCTTGTGCGTAGCGAATTAAATCCATGTCTTGTATACGCACTTTGGTTTTTTTACCGACCATATATGGCGCTAACTCTGGATTTTCTAACTCAAAATCATAAATTTCTTCAATAGGAGGAGCGACAAACTCTTCCGTTAATTCAGACGTGATTTTAGGTGCTAAATTTTCGTTAAAGTGCTCAATTTGACTCAAAATACTTGTTACTTGCCCAAGCAGTTTACCTGAGGTTAAGTGAAAGGCATGAATAGAGCTTTCCATACGCTTGAGTAAGTTAATTCGCATTAAGTGAATTAAACTTTCTTCACGATCTACTTGTTTAAAGGTAGAAGAGCCTCCTTTTACCTTTTGATCATACCTTCTCGCATATTCGGCTTGTTTTTCGACTCGCACATACTTCATAGGTGAATAACAAGCTAAGCTCAAACGTCTTATGGTGTCATTAACTTCTTTAAGTGGGGGGAATTCGCCATTGAGGTCGATATCTGATTTAACATTCTTTGGTAATAACCTTGTTGGGAATTTACCGATATCAGCAGTGCCATAGTATTTTTCAATGTGCTTTCGAGATCGTGCAATTGTATAAATGTCTAATAGTTTAAAATAATCAAAGTTAATGGTGTCTAGCAAATCTTGTGCTGTACGCTCTTCAGGCGGCTGCTTTGCCCAAACATTAAAATGAGTTTGCGCCTTTCGAAGTGTAGCCTCTATGCTGTTGATTCCATATTCATTCAGCGCACTATCATTAGCTTCTGTAATGAAAGCGACCTGATTTTTCATGTCATTTAAGCGGTTGTTAACTGGGGTTGCAGATAACATTAATACCTTGGTTTTAGCTCCACCTTTAATTATGTCATCTAAAAGCCTTTGGTAGCGGTTTTTACCTTCTTTTTTAGGGTTGTTGTTCCGAAAGTTATGACTTTCATCAATAACAACTAAGTCATAGTTTCCCCAGTTCAAAGTTTCTAAATTTATTGTTCCTGAATAGCCTTTATGTCGGCTCATATCGGTATGATTGAGTACATCATAGTTAAACCGATCATCAGCTAATAAATTTCGTTTATCGTTTTGGGTATAGACTAACCAGTTGTCTCTGAGTTTTTTAGGGCAAAGAACTAATACTTTGTCGTTTCGTAGTTCAAAGTATTTTATTACAGCAAGTGCTTCAAAGGTTTTACCTAAACCAACGCTATCAGCAATAATACAGCCATTGTATTTGTTTAACTTGTCTATGGCACCAAGAACACCATCTCGCTGAAATTTATATAATTTATTCCATATAACTTTGTCTTTAAAGCCTGTTCTGGTGTTGATTATATTTTCTTCTTGTAACTCGCCGATAAAGTCTTTGAAAAGGTTATAAAGTGTGATGAAGTATATAAAATTAGGACTTTTATCTTGGGTTAATTGGTTAAGCTGGTTAAGAAACTCATCTTTTGCGTTTACCACTTGGCCTTTGGCATTCCAAACCATGTTGAAATACGATAATAAATCTTCAGATTGTGGGGCAGGAATTTTAGTGATCATGTCAAAGCCCGTTGATTCAACTAAGCCCATACCAGAACCGTTAAATTGAGCACCATCAATTGCGGTTAATTCAGTACCTTCATTTGCAATGATGTGTTTACCTACTGCCCCGGGTTGACTCACCAGTTTAATTTTTGCTTTTTGGTCAAGCCATTGAGCAAATTCTTTCGCTATTGATTTTTGATTAAGCTGATTTCTAAATTTTGTTTCATATTCCCCTCCCAAAAGAGAACCAAAAGGTGTAGAGGCATTATCTATATTGCCGAAACCCTTAAACTGAGAGAAGAGTAACCTTGCGCTTTTAAGTTTATTTAATTCATCCTTGAGATCATCAAAAGCATATATTGAAAAGAGCCCTGTCATTACAGAAAGCTTGTCACTTGACGATAAAGTATCGGATAAGAGGTCTTTTACTTTTGATGTTGTGTTATCAATTAACATAATTAGTTTCCATACCCTGGCGCTATAGCAAGATTTTCAGCACCGTATAATGTTTGTATATTCTGTAAATAAAGTTGATATTCTGGGCCTGAAAGCGAACCACTTTCAGAACAATCCACATTCCAACGTCTTAATAAATAGCCTGCCATTGCGGCACGTACGTTAACTTCTAACACGCCTTTTTCCATACCAAAATCGAGCTTAATGGCGGTTGGATGCTTAACGTTATTTGGGTGCGGAACAATTTGTAATGGCACCATACGCATCCATTGATGATCTTCTAATTTATCTTCTTCAGGGGATGATTTCTGTGCTTGAATTGTAACTTTGGTAATGCGAGTTAACACAAAGTCTCTGAATGACTTTGATTTGCGGTCATACGCTCTTAAATGCCAGCGTAAGCCATTATCTACAATTGAATGAGGCACTAACTCTCTTGCACCTGAACCGCTACTTAAAGACGTATATATAACGCTAATAGGCTTATGATTGATAATTGCTTGAGATAGTTTAGCGATAATATCAATATCAGGCACGTTTAACGGGCTTGGTGATTCAATAGGGAATGAAGTATCACCAATAGAGTCAAAACCATCGCTAATGTTATTCGCTAACTTAATAAGGGTACGGCGAGCATCATGTTTAAATATGGGCTTGAATTGCGTTGTGATGAAGTATTTTTTTTCTACATTGTCATACGCCATATTATTTGGTGCATTGTCTTTGTAGAACTTTAAATCTCGGGTTGCTGCGGCAAGGCCCAATTCGAAATGGCTGACTATTTCACTGCGAGTTACCATCCCAGTAAAATAGAGCTTAAAGTCGATATAAGCTAGGCGCTGCTTCTGTGCAAAACTGAATTCGTCCATTCGATAATCTGATTCTATTGACATTTTCCATTCGAGTTGAAATAGTATGTCTCATTATGAGTTAGACAGCAAATAGATTTTATGCTTTAGTGTTGATATAGATCATCACTATTTAAAAGCTTAAATTTATGTCTCATCAAAACACCAAACCTTCTGTAGAAAAACATACTAATTTTGCCGAATTAGAACATTTAAAAACTGATCATTTTGATATTTATCAAGAGCTGATGAAGCAGTTTAAATATGATGAACGGGTGTGCCAAGAGTGGCTCAATAAACCCAAGCCACTTTTACAAGGTAAGTCGCCGTTTGAACAATTATCCATAAATGCTGATGAAGTGGTGGGTATGCTAGTTCGCATGAGGACGGGTGATTTTTCATGAGGAATAGCCGCCTATGAATATTCTCTTTTTATGTACTAGTAATATACAACGAAGCAAAACTGCTGAAGAGTTGTTTCGTGCTGCCAATAATAACCACCAATACAAATCAGCTGGCTTTAGCGAAAAATATGTGAGTAAAGCTGATTCTACTCTTTGTACCGGAGAAATGTTGCAATGGGCTGATCAAGTATATGTATTTGAAGAGCAACATATTGAACGCATTCAAAAGCACACGGGGGATGTTTATTTACCTAAAATAAGCAACTTAGACATCTCAGATGATTACCAATATTTTGAAAGGGACTTATATTACAGCTGCTTGAGAGGATTAAGTTAACGTAATTAATGGGCTACCGATTTACCGAGATTACAGAAAGATATAATTAAAACATTATAGGACGCAGATAATGCCTAAGAGTATATTCATTTTTATGATAAATATTTTGATGAAATCATCAAAAAATGAAACATTTTTCTAAAATTTATGATAAATTTTTAGAACTGAAATAAATACATAATAATTTAAACTTAACACACTGTTAAAGATAGTTTTTTATTGCCTATATCATAATTTTAGTCATAAACTATTTCCAAGGTTAGAAGTTTATGGGTAAAGAATACGACGGCATTCACCGTTTAAGCTTTTTAATTGGCCAAGACGGAACAATAAAGTACTTTTTCGATAAGTTTAAAACCAAAGACCATCACCAAGTTGTACTAGATTATTTGACTAAATAATCAGTGCTAGGCGCTACAGAGTTGAACTTAAGCGTTGCCTATTAGCTACGCTTTTTTTATGTGCATGAGTACGAAATAAAATGGCACCTACAAAACACTTTGTAGCTGTTATTAAAAAACTACTTTTTACATGCATCGATAACAATTTTACTATCAAAAAATTGTTCAAAATAGATGTTCTTACTCTCTTTATTAATTTGCACCGCTATGGAGCCATTTCGTTTGCGGCGTAATGGCACCACCTAATTTGCACCTAATGGCGCTACCCGATCTTCCGCACCCACTTTAAGAATAAACTTTCTGATACTGTTCACCTAAACAATCAATGATGGTTTGATTGCGCGCTTCCAAATTGGCAACGATAGGAATTTTGTCTGGTAAATATATAATGCTTATTCCTTTGAAACACTGGAATACCCATCGGGACTTTTCAAGAAACGGAAGCCTTTTTCTACATTCTGCTGCGCTTTGTAGCTACTCAGCAAGTTTGCTATGTTAACATCGTTGGTGGCAATAATGAACAAGCCCAGTTGTTATAAAGCGGCTTCTCTGGATGCGAGTGGTGTGCATAATGCCCCCGTAATCTGGTATTCGATACGCTCAGGAGGTTGCCCGAGTTTAGGGCGTCCTGCTCCCTTAAAAATGGCTACTTCGACAACATGT
>NZ_JABBMT010000071.1 GCF_012927645.1 Pseudoalteromonas arctica
ATTATATATTTACCAGACAAAATTCCTATCGTTGCCAATTTGGAAGCGCGCAATCAAACCATCATTGATTGTTTGGGTAAACAGTATCAGAAAATTTATTCTTAAAGTGGGTGCGGAAGATCGGTTATCCAGCCACAATTGCAAGCTAACACGTATTTGCCTGATAGCCGCTACTCGCGCTAATCGCTTTTGCCTTAACGTATTAAACTGTTTAATACCGACCAATACCAAAAGTGCCTGTTGAAATTGACTGCTTAATAGCGCACGAATTTTAAATGCTTTCTCTATATCATTATTGGCTACTTTAGAGCGGTTAATAGCCTTAGAATATGTTTTAGGAAAGTAACGAAGCACTCTTATATTGCCGCCTACTGAGCTTGCTAAATCGCCAACATTGGCAGGCCTTGAGTGCTCAACTAAAGCAAAATTTAACTTACGATCTGTTGTTAATTGCTGAATTTTAGCTAGCATTGCGTGGCTTACTACAGGCGTAACCGCAAGGTAGCTTTGCTGAAATGGCATTTGTAATTGTGGTGAAAAAGAGCTTACTTCTAATGGGAGCTCTGCCACTGGTAACTGCTGTTTTATTTTACCCGCGATGTCTAAAACCGCTTTTTTAGTAAAACCGTACTCTCTTATTAAATTAATCCAAACAGGCTCTTCGGTTATTAATAACTTTGCTAAACAAGTTACTTCACCTTGCCAAGTAACTGAGGTTAAAAATAGCTTTGCATGATTAATTTCAGCACTGTTGTGCGACCATCCAAAACTTAAAGGTAATGACCGGCTACAAATACCCGCAATATCTTCACTTACTACCTTACTAATTAAACGTTGATGGCTTACTCGTATATCGGGATATTTCAAATTATGAGTATGAAACCATTTAACTTCGTTAATGCACTTACTCAATAACACTTCATCACGTAATACACTTTTAGCGGCTCTTACACTTGTTAAATCATCAATTTCACTTCGTTTATAAACTAGGTTAATGAGCACAGTCAGCGCTTGTTCCTCGAAGCCATCTACCGCAACATGAGGCGTGTGTGGGGCAAACAACTTTCTAAGTGTTGTGGTTTTTTCTTTCAGTGGTTCAATTGCAAGTGCATCTTGTAAGTTCATAAGTTACCACGGCGCTATAAATTGTTTTTTTGTTTGAGGCTTTTCAGCTGCAAATGCTTGCTGTAGTTCAATTACTTGGCGTAAATAAAAAACATGGCTATCAGCTCTGAGCTGTTCGTGCTTTTTTTGTGGATAAGCACAGGTTAAAAAGCCTTCTTGATGAAGCCTATAAACTTGCTCTGTGGTGGTGTTTAACAATACTGCGGCATCAAAAGTGCATAGCACTAAGTCAGCAATGTTTGGATGTTTAGCTTTAGGGTTACTATCAACTAATTCAACAAAGTAATTAATAATCTCATCAAGTACTTTGTTTTTACGGTTACTTGTTGCCGCTATTTGAGCATCACAGTTCACATTTCCATACACAGAGTTGAACTTAGTTTTATTAAAAGGATTAAGCTGCTTGAGTCGCGCATTATTTGTGAGTAAATTTAATTCAGCGGTAAGGCTTTCTGGCCAAGTACTAAAATACTCCACAAAGGTACGGTTAAAGTCTAAATCGCTTACATCAATTTGTTTAACCTTCGCAAACCACGATATTAACCCCACTATTTTTTGGCTGCTACTACTTGCAAGCGCAGATGCAATTTTAAAGTCTGCATCGTTTAACTGTTCACTACTGGTTAGTTTACAACCACAACCACACTCTAAAAACGCCTCAGAAGCTCTATAATCAATTAATTCATGGCATTCACCACAATGTGTAGTTAATTGTGTTTTATGCTTATGGCACGTCTTATAGGGCTTTAAATGCCAATAAAAAGGAACGTAAGAAGATTCAAACAAGCATTCAATGCAAACAGGTATATTATCAGTGCGAAGTAGCTCAAGGGGAATAGTCAGCTCATTACGGCTTACTGCGGCAAGATTGCCAAATTTAAAGTTACTGCGCCGCCATGCAAGCGCAAGAATATTACCAGCGTTTACATCAGCTAATTGGGCTAGCAACTTTAGCGCTCTTATTCTAAAGCTGCTCGCTTGCCTAGCATGATAAACATCAACCTTACTAAGCTCTAACGGCAACGCACCTTCAAGCTCATGATCTTGCTCGACAAGCCATTGCCATAAAATATCAGCAAGCTCACTATAGCCATCGTATGAGTTATCACTTGCAAGCCTTAGCAAATAGCTTTCAAGCGCCTCATCTGGGTAAGGTTTTGTTTGAACTAAAAAATGCATCGCCAACCTAAACTAAGAAAATCTTAGTTTAGGTTTAGAATAGTCGATTATGAAAGTCAACTCAAAGCTCTATAATTAGATCCTCTTTTTGATTTAAAGCACTGCGAAATTCGCTAAGATCTGAAATTATTCTCTTTTCAATATGATGATCATAATAATAATTAGATTTATTAGAACCTAGCCCTTTCTTAAAATGATAGCTTGAACAAAACTTTCTATGTTCATTACCGAAGATAAAATAGCAATTTAAGTATTCAATATTCCTTTTACAATCCAAGTGAAAATTATCACCCCCACATATGATATTAAGGAATTGCGTTTCGAAGAAATTTCCTACAAATAATTCCTCATATTCTAGATCTAAATCCGTAAGAAATTTGGTATACAATTTGAGCGTATCAAGTAACTTGAGTATGACTGGTAATTTTCCTTTAAAAGAATTAAAAGGTAATCGAATCCTTTCTTCGCTTTTATCTACAATATGAGTAAGCGTATAGCTAACGACACCTAGCCTTGCTTAATATTCCAAGGTAGCAGTGGCTCAAGGTTACTTGGCTGCTCTGCAATATGTTGCAAGCACGTTGAGATGTAGTCATGCACTACAAGATCA
>NZ_JABBMT010000092.1 GCF_012927645.1 Pseudoalteromonas arctica
TGTGGTACAACAGTAACCGATTGCATTCCTACTTAGGGTATCAAAGCCCAAATGATTTTGAATTTAAAATTAATGAGTTAGAAAAAGTAGCTTAACTAGGGTGACTGAATTTAGTTGACCAGGTCAATCTGACCTGGTTCAGTCAAAGCTAATACAACCTCATCTAGGTTACCTGTATTAGCAGATGTACCAATTGCAGTAAAAGTATCATCAAGATTATGTCTAAGTACACTTAAGTTAACATCCGTCTCAGTTGATTGGCCTACGAGCAAAGCTGTCGTTTTGCTTCGTTCAGTAATTTCAAAGTGGTAACAAATACTTTCGCCAGGCTGAGAATTACTAAGCGTATACAGGCTTTCTGTCGCTAGCGTAGGACAAATTGGTGTGATTGTAGTTTCTACAGCTAACTCCTCATTTAACTTAACTGCACTTTGCTTTTTCATTAATGCTTTTTGAGGAAATACATCTGTTGTTACAAATTTATTTACTTCACCTGCATTATCTAAGTCGTGTTCAACGGCTAATACTTGAGATGAGATTAAAAGTGATAAACATTAGAGTGGGAGTGTGATTTTATTCACATTAACGTCCTTATTTGATTGTTTTAGAGTCTATAAAGTAAACATAAAATATTACAATTGCAACAAAAGTTAATGAAAAAACATTTGTTTATTTGCCCTCTCTGTCAGACTCTGACTCTTATACACAAATAAATTAGGCTTCAATTGAACTTTATTTATATCAGTCGATCAGATCAGTTATAACGAAAAAACCGATCGAGTTTAATTATTATGCTGATAAAAGATACTGAAAAATGG
>NZ_JABBMT010000093.1 GCF_012927645.1 Pseudoalteromonas arctica
GACCTTGTGGTGCATGACTATATCACTACTTGCTTACAGCACCTTGCTGAGCAGCCAGATAACCTTGAGCCACTGCTACCTTGGAATATTAAGCAAGGCTAGGTGTCGTTAGCTATACGCTTACGAACAAATTAACTTGGAAGAGTATATTTACCAGGTAAAAAACAGTAAGGGTGAAAATGTAGAAAAAAGTGAAGTTATCATAAAGGTCGATGGTAAGGATGTTCCTAGTAATGTATTGACCTCTGTTGAACAGCCTTCGGAGCTTATTGTTAATTTCAAGTATGAAGATGAAGTTACGGGGTTGGTTTCGTCTGAACTAAAGTTAGTATTTGAAAGACAAATTTCGAATATTTCAGGAAAGCCTCAAGAAAAGTCGTTGTTTACCATACAATCAGGGTCTGGATATAAAGTTAATATTGAAATAGTTACAGATATTATTTATGCCATAGACAAGGTTTATTCTACAAGGACTAAAGAAGATTACCTGCCACTTATAGCTTGTTCGATAAGAGCTATTTTTGAAATATCTTCAGATAAGCTATTTAAAACCCATAAAAATATTTTTCCCAAGTTTAATGAGCAAAAGTTTACGTCTTCGGCTAAGCGGGAAGTTAGAGATGGTTTGTTGAAAAATGTAGCTCATGTTATTTGTTTAGTTAAGAAGAATAATAAGTTAAAAACATGACCTGGTCAACTAAATTCAGTCACCCTAGTTAAGCTACTTTTTCTAACTCATTAATTTTAAATTCAAAATCATTTGGGCTTTGATACCCTAAGTAGGAATGCAATCGGTTACTGTTGTACCACA
>NZ_JABBMT010000094.1 GCF_012927645.1 Pseudoalteromonas arctica
CACTGCCAGCTCAGTTACCGCGAGTTGAGGTGGTTGTTGACCTTGATGAGGGTGATAAAGAGTGTGATTGCTGTCAAAGCCCACTTCACAAAATGGGTGAAAGCAGCAGTGAAACACTCGAATTTGTGCCCGCGCATATCAAGGTCATCAAAACCATTCGGCCAAAATATACGTGCCGTCACTGTGAGCGTGAAGGCATTGAAAGTGTGGTAAAAACCGCCCTCATGCCCGCAACAGCCATTCCAAAAAGCATCGCCACGCCTAGTTTGCTGAGCCAAATAATCATGTGTAAATACCAGTTTGGCTTACCACTTTATCGCCAAGAAACGTTATTTGCTGATATCGGTATTGAGTTGAGTCGACAAACCATGTCGAGCTGGATGCTACGCAGCGCTGAATTATTGTCACCGCTCTATCAGCGTTTAAAAGAAATCTTGCTATCTCAAGCGGTTATTCACGGCGATGAAACCCCGTTAAACGTCATTAATGCAGATAAAGCAACCAGCTATATGTGGCTGTACTGTTGCGGCGATGATAAACCGGGTAAAGGCACTAATATTGTCCTGTTTGATTACCATAACAGTCGCGCGGGCCAATGCGCGGTTGATTTCCTTGATGGTTACCAAGGCTACATGCACGTTGACGGCTACAAGGCTTACGAGCAAACAAAGGCAACACTGGTTGCGTGCTTAGCCCATATACGCCGTAAATTCATCGAGGCCAAAGGCAATAATAAAAAAACCGTCAAAGCAGATGTAGCTCTTAATCTTATTCGCAAGCTCTACGGTATTGAGCAAGCCATCAAAGATA
>NZ_JABBMT010000008.1 GCF_012927645.1 Pseudoalteromonas arctica
TGACACATTAATGTAACAGGCCAGATCTTCTTATGTTGGGTAACAAACGAATATTTTACTTCGTTTCTTTGGCAAAGAAGACCGTCGCTTTTTTTAAGATTTCACGCTCCATCTCTAAGCGTTTGACTTGAACTTTTAATTTACGTATTTCTTCTTGCTCAGGTGTTAACTTACCGTTACCCCTAAAAGCTTGGCCATCTTCATTTGCTTCTTCTTTAATCCAGCGACCAAGCATTTGAGGGCTAACACCTAAGTTTCTACTAGCCTCAGCAACACTAATATTTTGATCTCTGACTAAAGAAATTGCATCAAGTTTAAATTCTTTGGTATATTTTTTACGTTTTGTCATTTCTGTTCTCCAGTTAAGCTTATTATGTCTTAACTGGGGTAGTCGAATCCATTAAACCACGTCAACAAAGCTCTCTGAGGTCATAGATATAAATTATTCAACTTTCAATAACCTTCTTCAAAATAATGGCGACTTTAAAATAGCGATTAAGAATTCTCATATTGGGGCACACCAATCAACTAGGTTTTTGTCAAAGCCAAAAATAGAAACAAGTGCTGATATATGTGGTATTTATGCTGTGCTTTGTGACGTCATAATAAATTTGGAAAAAACAGAATTGACATCTCTTAACATTGTAAAAGTAACAGAGTTAGATATGAATCAATTCTTTGCTGAATAAAGATCATTTTCTTTCATTGCTGCTAAACGCTTTTAGCAGCCGCCTAGATAACTTGTCAGGATGAAGCTTTATTGTATGGTATAAATGAAAACTTTATATAACCCCTAGCTCAGTATGAAACTTTATTTATCCACATTATAGTTTCTCATTCAATATACAGAGCCTACAGCCCTACTTAGTATGAAACTATATTGCAGGGTGACATCTGTTGTGGCTTAGGAATATAGTTTCATACCAAACAATAAAGTACATCCCAAACAATAAAGTTTCATACTAAAAAGAGTCATAAGCCGACAGCTTTAGGCAGCTTATGACTCTTTTTATTTTAATATACACATTAATTTTTAGTGGTAATTACCTAGGGTTATCAAGGTTTGCTTTGTCGGCTTGCACAAAAGGTTTAAATTCTCCATGTGTAATAACTGTTTTACTTAGTGCTTTTTAGTGGTGATTTATGTATCACTTATTAAGTAAGCTCGGTTACTTTCTGATTTTGATTTGTTCACTAACCCTAAGTGATAATCCATTTCATGAGCTTCGCTAAAATTTACAAAACCCCAATCATTCATCAGCTTTTCCTTTTATAGTTAATATGCAAATTTGCACATAAATTATACTAGATATATGCATTGTCTAATTCAAGAGTAATTAGCATTACATTAGATGAAAGAGTATTATCCTAGAACTGAGGCTTAAGTTCTTTAATGCCTACCACCTACTCGAAAAAGTAAAAACAATTAAATTAGCCATGTTTTTCTGAATTTTAAATAGTAATACTCTTTATTTTACATGCTTTAGTGACTGCTTTTATAAGTAATCTTTGAGCATGCTTCTATTTTTTAAAAGAAAATTATAGTAACGACCTTCATTAATTCCTTCGGATTTATCAACTAACCATTGATTGCAGAGAAGCCAAATTAAAGCGCCTCTTTCAGTCAAAACTATCTCGTTCTGATTATCTTGCATGCCATAATCACGTCTAATTGCAGCTTTTAAACCGTCACTTAATTCAGGGTGTAACTCGAGCAATACTGCTTGCATGGAGTTCCATTTAGCATCATGGTTCAGTAATTCATACGATTGAGCTGCTTGGTTTTTATCGTTAAGGGCTTTTATATTACAAGCTCTAGAAAAATTAAAGTTCTTAAAATTGTATCTTTTCGTGCTTGATCTATCGTAAGCCCTAAAGAGCCAATTCTTTCCATCAGAGATAAGAGTTAGTGGGACTAGCTCCCTAGCCTCATGGTTATCACTATTAGCTGATATATACTCACAGCTTATAGCATGTTGATTGAACATTGCTCTAGTAATTTTCGAAACTTGCTCTACTTCTAACTGCTCAGGTACTTTTCCAATTCGAGCGTACTTCAATACTGGTTTATCTAGTAATCGATTTTTATTGAAGCCATGGGATAACATGCCTAATGCAGTTTCAGCATCCATAGCTATGATAGGGGTGTAAGATTCGTTACATATTACATTCATTTTTCTACTTCTATCATAGACCATATTGTCTTTTTTTAATTCATGGTATTGAGATAGTAGCCTAGATGAGGAAGCTTCAGCTAAGTTAAAAGCTTCCGCTAAATCTGTTCTCTGGATGATGCCTGTAAACCTAAGTTTAAAATCAACAAATGCAAGCCTCTCCGCGCTTGAACCAAACTCTTCTACTAATTTGGCGTACTCATACGTTATTGCCATGGTTATTTCCTTTTAGTTCTTATTTTAACAACATCAAAAAAACATCACATATCATTATTATACGTGTTTTTTGTTTTTTAGCAAAAAAACAAAGATCAATGTTTGATCTTTTAAATTTTCAGAGGTAGTATGTATTTTGATCAATAGTATTCATGGTTGATCAGCTAAATTATTCTATTTTTAAAGGAAGTTAACATGGCTAAAAATGCACCTTATGGTGATGGTAAGCGCATCGGCCCTGTAAAAGAACGATCTCAGTTTCAAACTCCTTCAGGATTGTGGGCGAAGCGAGATTCTAACACAGGGCAAATTATGGATGTAAAAATGGATGGAGAGCCATTTAAGGGGGTAAGAAGAGAGAGAAAATAAAAAAGACCTATATCAATAGGTCTTCGTATCAACTGGTAGTGCAGGGCGGCAACCCTGTTCTAAATTTTAGAATATAACCAATACCCTTGACTATAATTCCAATTTGTATGGTTAGTCAAGGAGATTGGTTTAAGGAATTTTCAAATGAAGAAAAAAGAACCTAAAGATTCAAATCAAGAAGAGATTGAATACATTTATCGACCTTATATTACAGTTAAAGGCAAAAAAATTACAAGAAAGAATGGTGGAATGTTTCGAATTCCAATAAAAAAGGCTGCTTAATGTAGTCTGTTTCTTTTACTTAAATGGAATATACCGTTATGGCTTATAAAGAAATAATCGTATTAGTTATAGCGGTATATTATGTCTAGGAAGATTGGTCATACTGAGGCCCAATATAGTAAATGGATTAAAGAAGGGCGCGGCTCAGGCGAGCATCAAGATTATAAACCTTGGTTAACCGTTTACGATGTACCATCCGACGGTCGTGTGCACCGTGTTTTTGGTTATAAGTCCAAGCGAACACACCATTTATTATCTTACCTCGAACTTTCAATGTTTTACTTGCTTGAATGGCGTTCAGATGTGCTGCAAGTAAATGAGCAATTTTCGCTTGATCGTGAAATAACGGTAGAGTTAGCTGAATCTGCGATCAAAAACACCCAAATGTTCGGAGGGCGATAAACACCTGTCCAGCGACTTTTACTTACTTCATGATTATTAATAAGAAATATCATTAATTCTGCGTAAAACTCTGCCTTAAAATAGGGGAATGTGCACTTTACTACAGGTTTGGTTCTGCATGCAGGAGTAAGTGCATATTTGCTCTAAGATAGGCTCGGTACTTACTTAAACTTAATAGCTAAATTTAACCTCTGCTTTTCTTTTTAACTGGCTAGCAACGTTTTCAGCAAATTCAAAGGTGTTAAAGTTGTCCTTAAAGTAGGAAATATCATCCCGTTCAATGTAAGTGCTGTCTAACACTTCTCTAAAATCTAGAATATCTTTTAGGTTCTCAGTGTTTACATCATACTTGCCCCATGCATTGGCTTTACCATCAGCGCCTCTGTCGTAGGCTAGTCCTTTCATCATTACATCGGGTACTTGTTTGGCTAATTCTAAAAGTTCAGTGTTTTCATTCAGTTTTTCTTCAAGAAAAGCTTTGCTTTCGTCACTGATAGGGCCATTCACAACCAGTTGGCCGCCTTCGTCAACAGAAAAGCCCCAATCCTGTTTAGCTAGCTGTGGATCTGATTTTTGCAGTTCGCTCATAAAGTCTTGGTAATGAGATTGCATATCTCTGAATAAACTGGGTAGTTCACCAAAATAAAGTGTTTGCGACACCTTCGCAAACCGATCTGGTTCGTACACGCTCACAGAAGTGACTTCAACATTGTGCAGGTTTTGGTTGTTAGCAAGGGCTGGTTCATTGCTGATATCGCTTGGGGCATGCTGTTGTTTGGCTGCAGTGTTGAGCTCTTCAGTAATAGGCTGCTTGCTGTCTGTTACTTGCTTTGTCGTGCTGAGTTGGGCCTGATTAATGGCTGAGTTAGCTATCTTCATAACATATTCCTTATAAGCGAAGAGGTCTTATTTATCGGTAGGTCCTTATATTACTTTAGTAAAATTTAACATTTTTTTCATTTACACCAAGTAACTGAAAATAAAAACAGAGCAGTGCTTGCACACTGCTCTTATAATTCAAAGAATTACGATGGGTTGCTGCTCACTAAATCTTGATCGCATAAATGACTAAACCAGACGTACTCGACGTTGTCACCGCCAACTCCGAGTCCAACAGAGTGTGGTACTTCCAGTCGCCACACACCATACACCAAGTCAGTATCCCATATATTTTTGTAGCCTAAGCTATATTCTGTATGTCTTAGCGTTAGATCGCTATAACATGAACCTAAGTTTATTGTGCCTGAAACTACACCGATACTGTTAGAAACCATCTCATAGTCTGTATATTCAATGACACCTTCAGGCTCTCTAATGTCTTGGTCAAACTTCAGTACAGCGCTTGCGCCTTCAATTGGTTGACCCGTCGAGTCTTGAAGTGTAATGCCCCAAGTGAGCTTGCGATAAGCTTGGGTTGTCGCATAAGGTAGGTTAGAAACGAATGATGAATAAGGCACACGGTTTACATTGCTTTCACCGGAGACATAATGATTCGATGCCGACACTACTTTGCTGCCGAATGTGAGTGCGTAATAATTGTTTGGATTAACAGGCAGCGCTAAGTTGGGACGAACTCTGACATAAATTTCCTGATTGGGCTGTAAGTTGCCCAATGTATTATCGGCGTTTATGGTAAAGGTTTGCCAACCAGCGCTATAGTATTCCACAATCCACTCATCTAAATTGTTATCAGAGAAATTAAGTAGCACATCTTGGCCTCGTACCGCGGTGAATTTATAGATATCTATATCAGTCGCTGAATCCATATTGGCACTGATCTTATGCTGTTTGTCTGCTAACACAGTGGCCGTTGCAGCTGTATCATTAAACTCATAATCATCTAACTCAGTCGTCACAGCTGCGCCAAAGTTAAATGCCGCACCGGTGGATTCTTGTGCCTCCATAAACCAGTAGTAATGTCCCGGAACGGTCAAAACAACAACTGTTTCATCGGCATTTGCGGCATTACTCGAGGTGCCTAGAGTTGTGTAGGTATTATCTTCATTGTGTCGTATGATGCTGAGATCAATGTTGTTTCCGGTTTCTTGATTGAGTAGTAAGGCTGTTGTCTTGCTGCGTTCAGTAATTTCAAAATGGTAGCAGGCCGTGCCGCCAACATTTAAGCCAGATAAAGTATACAAATTGCCAGTAGCAAGCGTTGGGCATTGTGGCGTAATACTGGTTGTTGACACCTCGGTATTTGCCACACTGGACAGCGCTTTTTTATTTCGTTTTTTAGCGGTATTAAAGGTGAGCTTTTTTTGCGAGAGTTTGACTTCTCCCGCTGGTTTTAAATTCAGTTCTTGTGAACCCACTTGCGCGTGTGCATACAGTGCTGAAGTTAATGCGGTAGTTGACAATAAAACCATGGTTTTTTTCATACGTTATTTTCCTTATTTTGTATTCAATTTCATATAAACATTATCTCGTTTTTAGCACAACCTACTGTTAATCAATGGTGTTCCTATTAAGGGGTGATTGTTGAGTGATTTAAAATTAATCGGTGTTATTTTGGCTTTTTTAATGGGTATAGATAAGATTAATGTTGTTAAAATTAAAATAAGTGAAAAATTATAAAAATTTCATTTGCTTTTCATAGCAGGGTTTTAAATGAGTTGTTTGTTACTTTATCGGGTTTATGGTGAAGGCAAATAAGCGACGGTTGTAACGCTTGAGAATGCAAAAGGATGCTTAGTGGGCCTTGCTGATCAAAGTGTGAAATTCTTATCAATCATGGCATTTTTGGTTTCAACTACCAATGTTCTGATACCACTTATCGAATTGGTTTAATTCTGCTTGGCCTTTAATTGCAGCTGCAACTACATGCCTATCATCTTGATCGGGCAAGCTTAGTCCGTTAATTAATAGCCCATATCCACTTCTTGGTCTAATGCAGATAATTCAGCAAGTGATGCTAAACGCTGCTCTTCTAGGCGTTGTTTATATTGCATAAGATCGGCAAAAGCGACTTTCCTACGATTTCCCGTTCGAGTAAATGGGATTTCTTGTGAATCAAGGAGTTTTATAAATGTTGGACGTGACATATTCAGCATATCAGCACCTTCTTGCGTTGTTAGCTCTGCATGAATAGGGGTGATGCTAACGGAGTTACCTTGCCCTAATTGAGTAAGTACTTCGATCATCATATTTAATGCGCTTGCAGGAATTGTTACTTCGTGAGATTTACCTAGTTGATCAACCACGTTAATTCTTTGCGCCTCACCATTGGCTTGTATAACAGCTGATAGCTCTTGGCTACCAAGTTTAGCGAGCGCTATTTCTTTAGCACTGGGTAATTTTGTAGCTGTGTTCATTTTTCTCTCTTACTATTGTCGAGTACAAATTGTACAATGCAGTAAGTATCCGAAATATTCGCAATAAAGGCAACATTCGAAATATTCGAAAACAAAAACTAAATACGATAAACAGCATCAACCTGCTTGTAACTCGAGGCTGTTACCTAAAACACATTAAAATAACTAATTCTCATTTCACAAGTAATAAAAGGCAATTAATGCGCCTTTTTTTATGCCTGAAACTCTGTTAGCTTAAGTAACTCATTATTCTCTAAGGGATTAGTTATGCGTTTATTTGCTGTTCTGTGTTTTATTAGCTTTAGTATTTTTAGTTCACAAAGTGCCTTTGCACAACCTAACACTAAACAACAAACCGTAAATTATTCTCAGCACACGCATACTATTAAATCTACTGTTCTAAATGAACAGCGCACAGTTGTCGTTCAGTTGCCTAAAAGCTATCAATCTGAGCCAAATAAGGTATACCCAGTCATTTATCGCTTAGATGGAGCGGGTAATATACCGCTTGCTAGTGCTGTTATAGAGCGCTTACAAAATGATAATCGTGCGCCTGAGGTTATTATTGTCGCTATTGAAAACACAAATCGACTCAGAGATTTTTATCCTACAGTGAATAAAGAGCCGCAAGGGCCTGTCGGTGAAGGGGGCGGCGCTGCAAAGTTTTTAGCATTTTTTGAACAAGAGCTCATTCCTTTAGTAAATAAGAATTATCGCACGCATGACTATAAGGTTATTGCTGGCGCCTCCGCTGGTGGTGTATTTTCGTTATACGCGTTGCAAGCCAAGCCTGAGTTATTCCAAGCGCACATTGCTTATAGCCCTGCGGTATGGTGGAACTATGGCGCGTCAGTAAAAAGCACAAAGTCGTTTATCGCTAAAAACAAAGAGTTTAATAGTTACGTTTATATGAATATCGGCGAAGAAGCCGGCATAATGCGTGAAAGGTACGATGAATTACAGCAATCACTGCAATCGTATAAAGTGCGAGGGTTACACTTTTTTAGTGATGCGTTTGATGGCATATCGCATAATCTGACTTCTGTCGCAGGGGCATTTAATGCCTATCACAACTTATTTTTACCTAAACAAATGCCCATAAGTGCTTTAACTGACGATGTAGCCTCTATTGATGCTTATTACCAAAGCTTATCTCAACAATGGGGCGAGCAGATATCTCCACCGGATCAGGCTGTTAGATCACTCGGTTATAACTTAACGGGCAGCAAGCAGTTTACCCGTGCTATCGAGGTGTTTAAATACAATATAAAAAATCACCCCAAATCAGTCGATGCGCTTTCAGCCTTATCTTATGGCTATGAAATGCAGGGGGATACTCGTCAAGCGCTTGAATATATGGACTCTGCTTTAGCGATTGCTGACGACTCATATCCTTATATAAATTACTTAAAAGAAACGAAAGCTAGGCTGCAAATACAGGTAAATAACTAGCGCTGAGATAAACCAAACCTGAGGCTCCCTCAGGTTTAGGTATAAAATTAATGCCACTCATTCTTTAGTGAGTGGCATTATTATGGGCTCGTAGCTTTCGTTTTGAGTTGAGCGGTACTTACTTTCCAACGGAGTTAGGCTTTCGACATTTTAAACTTGCTGCTTTTGTTATGGCAGGGCTTCCTCTCTGGCTAATTCCTGATCTGTTTGTTGCTCTTCTCGTTGAGCTGATGTGAGTGCACGCTTAAGCCATAGCAGCCCAAATAAAGACGCAATAACACTACCAACAACAATCGCTATCCAAACAGTCCAAATTTCTAACCCAAATACGTTAATGGTAATAACGCTAATGGCGATAGAAATGCCGATCCTTGCAAATGTAATCCAAAAACCTGGCCATGATTTACCAATGCCTTGAAAAATACTCGCTTCAATAAAAGCAACGGCAAAAAAGAGATAGCCTAATGGCACGATGCGAAAGTATTGCAGGGCATATTCTGTGACAAGCGGATCAGCTGTAAAAATGGCTACAATATAAGGAGCAAAAATTAACACCAGTAAACTAAACAGTAATGCAGAGCCTGAGCCATACCATATAGACACATTTAAAACTGCACGAACCCTATCATGATTACCTGCTCCGATATTCTGTCCAATCATCGACATTGCAGCAAAACCAAAGCCAATAGCGGGAATAAAGGTGAAAAACTCTATTCTAAAACCGATAGCAAAAGCGGCAGCCCCAGCTTCTAAAAAAGTGGCTGAAACAAAAAACATTAATGCAGAAAAACCCAGTGGATTGAGTACCTGGTTGAGCGATGCGGGCAAGCCAATATCGATGACTTTTTTTACCGACGACCAACTTAGGTGTAAATACTTTAGATGTAGCGGCACCATCATGGTCGGTTTCATCAATAACCTTAAAGCTAGTACAATAAAAACTGCTTGAGAGATCAAGGTTGCATACGCGGCACCAGCAATACCCAAGGCAGGGAAACCTACATAGCCAAAAATAAAAATGGGATCCAGCACCATATTAATCATAGTGGAAAGGGCGAAGAGTTTAGTCATGGTAAAGTTATCACCCTGGGCATTATAAGATATCGAGATCATCATCATTAAAAATGTCAGTACCGATCCCGCAATAATGACAGTGAAATAGGGGGTTGCTAGCGGTAATATGTCGCCAACTGCGCCAGAAATAATCAAAAATTCATTACGGAAACTAAAAATGACCAGGGTAAAAGGCAGTGCCGCAATAATGGTTAATAGAAAGCCTTGACCAAGCACTCGCTCAGCAACCGCTATTTTTTTTGCGCCAATACTTTGCCCAACTAAAACAGAAGTGCCAACAGAGATACCCATTGCCAAACTGATCATAATAAATAAAATTATTTGTGAAATTGATACTGCGGCAATGGCAGAAGCTGAAATTTTCGCAACCCAAAATGCATCCACTAAGTTGTAGAGGGAATGAAAAAACATTGAGAGCATCATAGGCCATGCCAAAGACCATAACTGCTTTGGAATAGGGCCACTTGTTAAGTTTTGTCCTTGCATTATTTAACCTTCCTTAATTTAAATGGCAATAGAACTTCTACTTAGTCGTATGAGCAAGCACACAATCGACAAATCACAACACTTACGGCGATAATTTTTATTGTGCGTTTAGTTAAAGCATTGTATCCAATATTATCCTCATTGTCTTATTTGGGGGCGATATATATGGCGATGCAAGTCAATAAAAGTGTTTTATCGTTGTACCTAAAATAAGACCTAAACTAATAAGTAAGTCAGCCGATACAGAAGTACTTGAATGCAGAACAACTAAAAAAGGAACTTTTATGACAATCAATTTTAATATTCATCAAGCGGTAAGTCTTACTACTGCAAACCAACCCAAAGCGCCGATAGCTCCTCAGCAGCAAGTGACAGATGCTAAAATAGAGGCTGAGGCAGAGCCAGAAGCGATTGCTGCATTTACTGGCGGAGCGCAAAAAAGAGCACCCTCGCTCTTTTAGTAAAGTTGTTGGATATGCGCAGTCTGCTTTATCAACGGTAGAAAAATTAACCTCAGAATCTTTTATTAAAGAATATCAAGTAAAGGCCGTTGAGTTCTTAAAAAGCCAAGATACCTCATTGATAAAAACGCAGGCCTAGTTAAGCCTGCGTATGAATAGATTAATTTTCGCGGTATTCGTAGCGTACACCACCACGCGTACCACTAGCTAAAACACATTTAAATCACTAATCCCTACTTAACGGGCAATAAATACGCTAAAATTGCAGGCTATTTTTAGTAATGAGCCCGCACTTTTTATGACCTCAGCCGCAAATCCTAGTAATTTCAACGAACTTGGCCTTATCCCAGAACTAATTGCTCGATTGTCTGATCTTGAATACACCCAGCCTACGCCGATTCAGGCAAAAGCAATTCCAAGTATTTTGGCGGGGCATGATTTAATTGCAGGAGCGAATACCGGCTCTGGTAAAACAGCGACCTTTGCATTACCGATATTGCAAAAAATATCACAAGGTGCACTCAAGCGAGATACCAAAGGTAACTATGTCTCGGCGCTTATTTTGGTACCTACCCGTGAGCTTGCAACGCAAGTAGCTGATAATGTTAAGTCGTATTCGGCGCATTTTAACGGCGCGATTAAAACAGTTGCCGTGTTTGGTGGTGTATCGGTTAATACCCAAATGCAGGCACTTCGTGGTGGCGCCGATATTATCGTGGCAACCCCTGGGCGATTACTCGATTTAATCTCAAGCAATGCGATTAAGCTTGATAAAGTAAATACCTTAGTGCTTGATGAAGCCGACCGCTTATTAAGCCTTGGCTTTACCGAAGAACTGGCTAACTTATTAGCGCTTATGCCCGCTAAAAAACAAACCATGTTGTTTTCAGCGACTTTCCCTGAGCAAGTTAAGCTATTAACCCAAGAGTTGTTAAACGATCCGATAGAAATACAAGTGCAAAGCAAAGACGAAAGCACCTTAGTACAGCGTGTATTTACGGTTAATAAAGGTGAAAAAACCACGGTTTTAGCGCATTTAATTAAAGCGCAGCAATGGCGCCAAGCACTGATTTTTGTCAATGCGAAAAAAGACTGTGAGCATTTAGCGGGCAAGCTTGAAAAACGCGGTGTTAACGCGCAGGTATTTCATGGTGATAAAGGCCAAAGTGAACGTACTCGAGTAATCGAAAAGTTTAAAAATGGCGAAATTGAAGTACTGATTGCCACCGA
Organism: Pseudoalteromonas arctica; assembly: GCF_012927645.1. Classification (GTDB taxonomy): domain Bacteria; phylum Pseudomonadota; class Gammaproteobacteria; order Enterobacterales; family Alteromonadaceae; genus Pseudoalteromonas; species Pseudoalteromonas arctica_A. The sequence continues at coordinate 11,461 of NZ_JABBMT010000008.1, forward strand.
TATTGCCGCCCGAGGTTTAGATATTGAAAAGCTACCAGTGGTGATTAACTTTAATTTACCGCGCAGCCCAGCTGATTATATGCACCGCATTGGCCGAAGTGGCCGTGCCGGTGAAGTGGGTTTAGCGTTATCACTAATAGATTATGAAGACTTGCATCACTTTAGAATTATCGAGAAGAAAAACAAGCTACGTTTAGAGCGCGAAGAAGTAGCGGGCTTTGCTGTAAACCAAGCCAACCTTGATGCCGCACAAGCGCTTAAAAACGACAAGCCAATGGCTAAGCCTGAAGGCACAGGTAAGAAAAAGAACAAGAAAAAAGCCAGCCAAGAAGATGACGTATGGAGCGGCTGGCGCCGTAAGTAACAAGTACAAAAAAGCCGACGTAAATCGGCTTTTTCATTTACCGTAAACAGTTAGCTTACTTATAAAACGCTGCTACTGTACCTTTTACTTTCATAAGTAAAGGCTGGCCGCGACGGTCTAGCGCTTTAGGTGCGGCTACTTTGATCCAACCTTCACTGATGCAGTATTCTTCAACGTCAAAACGTTCTTTGCCGTTAAGAGTAACGCCAATTTCATGCTCAAAAACTTCTTCTACATAAAACTTGCTGCGTGGGTTGATCGAAAGTTGATCAGGTAATTCTGGTTTATTGGTATCAGTCATTATAATGTTCTGCGTTGAATTAATTTTGCGCCATTGTAGGCAATACAGGCCTTAGGCTCAATATATGGATCGAAATAAATGAGCTAACTTCTCGCGGGCATCAGCTTAATTATAACTACGACTTTAATCGCGATTGGTCACTATTATTGGGGAGCACCGCTACGTTAACAGGTTTTCGCCTGATGCTGAACTTCCTATGCTTACTTGTCAATACCGCTTAATTTAAATTTTACTGACAAAGCCTTCATTAATAACTCTAACTGCGCGTTGTGGGAATGGAATAGCGATATTGTTAGCTTTGAGCGTTTCTAAAATGGCATGGCGCATTTTGAACTCTCGAACAAAGCCACTTTTACCGTGCTCTAACTCAACAAAGTCACCAACGGTGAGTGACTTATCGAGCAAAATAATGATGCCAGAAATAAAGTTGGAGGCGATTGATTACAGACCTAAGCCAAGGCCAACACCTAGCGAACCACCAAATACAGCAAGGGCGGAGAGGTTAACACCATAATGTTAAGTAGTAATAACGCGATGACGCAAAACCAAAATAAAACAGCGCCGACATAAAAGGGCTGCTAACAAGCTCTTTAATTAGCAATCAAGATCAGCCTGCATTACTTGATATCGTAACTCGCCAATGAATGTGCGAGCCGCAGGGCCAAGGCGATCACTGTCTTTAAAGAGTAAGTGGAGCATGGCGCTGCGTTTACAATTATGGCTAAGGTTAAGGGGCTTGAGCCGATTATCTGCTAATTGACTGGTGATCGCTGTGCTAGGCAGCCAAGCAAAGCCTAGGCCATTGCTGATCATATCTATTGAAGTACGCATATGGCTAACCGTCCAACGTTGGTCAGCACCTAACCAGCCCCCATCTTGTTTATTGTATGAAGCTGAATCGCGAAGTACAATTTGTCGATGCGATTTTAAATCTTCAAGGGTGATAGGTCGGGGGATACTATGTAAGGCATGCTCTGGATGCGCAACAGCAGTAAATTCGATATTGCATAACTCCTCACTAAACCCAGTTTTGCCAGTGAATCCCGATATTGCAATATCGGCACTGGTGTTCTCTAGTAATTCATTCGCGCCAGTCAGTATCGATTCGTATAATTCTATACGTAATAATGGATACATTGCCGAGGTATTGTTGAGAACTTTATAAAGTAGTGCTTGCGGAAAAATTTCATCTACAGCAATACGTAATTTGCTTTCAATACCTTCACTGAGGGTTTGGCCAATAGCTTCTATTTTGGCGGCTTCATCGAGCAGGTAATTGGCACGGCGTAACATCATTTCACCAGCTTCGGTGATCACTGTTTTACGCCCTGCAATGGTAAATAGTTTAACCCCTAATGCAGCTTCAATTTTGCCAACCGAATTATGAATACTCGATTGGCTTTTATAAATTTTTTGTGCAGCTTGGTTAAAGCCACCATGCTCTACAACAGCTCTAAACATACGCCATTGTTCTAAAGTAATTCTAAGCATCTTTATTGTTGTCCTGGCAATTACCTTTACATACTTGCCTTAAAAACTGTTTATTATAGCGGAATAAATTCTTTGTCGTCACCTGGAATACGCGGAAAGCGTTGGGCTTGCCAGTCTTGTTTTGCTTGCTCTAGGCGCTCTTTGCTATAGGCTGCAAAGTTCCAATGCAAGTAAGGGGTTTTAGTGAATTTGTCGCCGCCGAGCAAAATAAAGCGTGCGTCTGTGGCAAAGTGTATCTCAGTATCTTGACTATCAAATAAAATAAAGTCACCAGCTTGATAATCTTGTTGGCCCACAGTAACGCTACCGTAAATTATATATAAGGCGGTTTCTTGTTGTGGGTTGGGGGATTTTATTTGGCTATTGGCGCTGCCGACCACATCAACATAAAACATTGGAGAATAAGTGTTTACTGGCGAGCTTAAACCATACGCTTCACCAATAACTAACTTCATCATAATACCGTCATGAATAATATACGGTAGTTGCTGTTTTTTCACATGACAAAATGAAGGTTCAATTTCAGTCATGTCCTCAGGTAGTGCAACCCAACATTGTAAACCATCGATATGGTGTGGGCTTGCTCTCACTTCAAAGCTTTCACGCTCTGAATGTACAATACCTTTACCTGCTGTCATCCAATTCACATCACCTGCGTGAATTTCTAAATTATTGCCTAGCGAGTCACGATGCAAAATACTGCCGTGCAGTAAATAGGTGAGTGTTGATAAGCCTATATGTGGGTGGGGTCTAACATTGACCCCTTGACCAATTGGAAAGTCATTTGGTTCTATACGATCAAAAAATATAAATGGACCCACCATTTTCTTATCAAAGTGTGGCAGTACACGTTTTACATATAAGCCACCAATATCATGGGTGGTTGGATTGAGAATTTTGGCCATTAGTTTACCCTTTACGTTGAGCAAAATGAGAGCACAGCATTTGTACTGCGCTCTTAAAGTGTGGAAGATTATTGCTTACGGTTTAACAATATATGGTCGATACTGAACTTTCCTGCGCCGTGGCTTGCTAATGCTATAAAGCCACCGGCCATTGCGATATTTTTATAAAACATTAAAAACTGCATTTGATCATCAAGCTGAAAGTGAAATAATAAGGCGCTAACAATACTAAAAGCAGCAAATGCAATAGCTGTTAGTTGCGTTAATAACCCCAGTACAATTAATAAGCCACCAAGCAGTTCGAACGCGATAACTAGCGGTAGCAAAAATTCAGGTAAGCCTGTTGCTGCCATGTACTGAGCCGTGGTATCAAAATACTGAATTTTGCTAAAGCTAGTTAAGATAAATAAGGTAGCTAGCCCCACGCGTGCTAATAAGCTGCTAACATTAGCCAGTGCTGGGTTTTTTGAAATAAGCGTTAAAATATTCATACTATAAATTCCTGTGGTTGATTAACTATACTGTGTTGCTGCGATGGATTAAGTTTATGTCCATTTTAATCGGATGAACATTAGTTATTTTAGTGTTTATCATTTCGCTTAGTAGAATGTTCTTTGCAAGGCAACATTAAGTCGTGTTTGATTTGTAATCAAGTACTCAGGTATTGAATTTGAATGGTAGATCCCGGGTAGAGAGTTTAACGATTATTTGGTGAGGGGGATTGCTGGTGATATACCCAAACCAACCCTCAGGGCGCTTCACAGGAACTTACACTTTTTAAAGGGTAAATTGTGATATTGGGCCCCTGTGAGACGCTGTATTCAGCATATCTAGGTGATTTGGGTACGTAGGCGTTAATTATTCAGGTGCTACATCTAAGGTGGTAAATAATGAAAAACGTACACTATCGATATCTTTTTCAGATGAATCTTCACTAATACTCGCTTCAATCAGATATAAACCTGGTTGCTGCCATATATTAGTGAAAAAGCCGTTTTTATCAGTAGTAACTTTTACTTCATTACGTTCGTTGCGATAACGAGTGTCACCTTTTAAAATTGCAAGTTCTATGTTGGCAGCTGGTTTACCGTCTTTTAATAATTGAAAGCGTGCTTGCTCACCAACAAATAAATCATTAGGGTGGGTTGGGCCACTGAGCTCTAATCCTTGACCTAGTAATGCAGGCTTTGAAGTACCGTTGCGACTAACAAAGGTATCAACAGTTGAAAATGACTTCATAGATTTAATATCTGTTGCACCAGCAGGAATGTCCTTGCTGTCTTTACCTGAAAATACGCGACCACGCTCACCATTGGCATCTTTATAAAACGTCATTATGCGCGGCTCACGTTTCATAGCGATATGATAAGTTCCTTCGTCTGATAGTTTAATGGCTGCTGAGTTTTTACGTTGTAAGTAGTAAGCGCGGATTTTATCACTAACTGGCTTTCCGTCAGGGCTTAGCGCTATGATTAAATTATCGTCATACTCAGCGCCTTTTTCTTTTGGACGATACGCTTTATCAGCAGAAAATATCTCGTTAGAAATACTGGCATCGATCATTACATAATGTGCTTTATCACCAGATAAAGAGGTATGAGAAGGCACTAGCCATTGGGCATGTGCATTGGCGTAGCTTGAGGCCAGTGCTGTAAAAGTAAGAGCACCAATAAATGCGCTTTTCAGTAAATTGATTTTCATAATCTTTCCTTATATTAATAATATTTTAAGCGTTAGCGTTATTTTTACTTGCTGCGTTTGCTTGTTACTTACTCACAATAGTGACAAAGCTTTTCGAAAATTCATTTGTACCATCAATAGTGATTTTACCGTCTTTATTTAAATCAAGTTCAACGCGGGTGTAATCTCGGCCACCTTCTTCACGTACAACTTCTAAATTAAGTAGGTATTGACCTGGCGCAACGGTATTGCCGTCTAGATCTTTGCCGTCCCAATTAATTGTGTAGCTGCCTGGGCGTTTAGTGGCTCCAGTTACACCATCAAAATTAGCGTCACTTTTACCTGCTTTACGCCACCATTGGCGTAAGTCTTTAAACCATTCTGCTTTTTCAACCCATAAGGCAACCGTGGTTACATGCTTACGCTCAGGGGTTTCTAGCCAAACTGCGACATAAGGTCGATGGTAAGGTTGTACGTCTAGATCAGGTAAGGTTAGTTCTACTTCAAGCTCAGCGGCATTCGCATGAGGTTGAAACAAGGCCGCTGTAAATAAAACAACAGCGCTAATTAAGGTATTAAGTTTTAGCATTAAGATACTCCTTTTAGTTGCGGAACCCAGCATAAATAAATGACTGTCGGTGTCGCGATCCCGAGCACTGTTAGCCATATCCCTACTAAGCGTTTTTTTCTATTTTGAAATAAAATGAGTATCCCAGTGATAGCAAATAAAATCATTAATACGGCTGATATATCAATTACCCAGCTCCATGCTTTGCCGCTATGACGACCTTTGTGTAAATCGCCAATTAAGCTCAAAAAGCCGCCAGTTTGATATTCGAGGTTCAGTTCGCCACTAATGAAATCAAGCTCTGCGAAGGCAAAGCCTGCAGGTAGTGGGTAGTCGAGCATGACTAAGAAGTCTTCTTTTTCCCAATCAATGCTTTTTACTTTCGTTAAACCATGCTCACTAGCTAAGTAAGCTTCTATTTGCGGGTATAAAGAGGGTAGCGAGTTTAGGTTTTCTTTTGCTTGTGCTATTAGCTCTGTAGGGAGTTGAGCGGTTAATTGGCCGTCACTTTTATCGCCTTCAAGCCAATCTACGTGATTAAGAATAATGCCGCTAATACAGAACAGGATCAGTAAAAACAGCAATGCTGTTGATAAGTAAATATGTAATGCACGGCTGGTACTATATAAAGTTCGTTTATTTATTAACGGCATAAATAATGTAGTTGATTTATAACAATTACTAGATGGTAATCATTTGTATTAACTATAACAACTTTATTTGCAAATTTACATTGCGATCCAAGATTAAAGTGGTTTTGATGGGCGAGAAATTAAATACGCCATCACAGCCATTTCAATTATTGCAACTAATATAATAACCCACCAAGGTGGTGATGATAGTAGCAATAATATAAAGCCAAATAGCATACCTATACCTGCGAACCATTTTGCTTTTACTGGCACTACTTTATGCTTTTGCCAATGGCGCAAAGTTGCGCCATAACGAGGGTGGTTAAGTAACCAAGCCGCGAGTTTTGGGGACGAGCGAGTAAAGCATGCTAATGCCAAAATGAAAAAAATAGTGGTGGGCATTACCGGTAAAACAATGCCAATAATACCCAGTCCAACCAAGGCTAACCCTAACAGTTGGTATCCAATATTTTTATACGTGACTAAAGTTACCTTTAAATTCATGAATAGACTTGTGCCTGATAAAGTTGAAAACGGCTAAATGCTTGGCGAGCACCATCGATTAATGCTTGCTCTTGAGTTTGTGACAGTTCGATGCTATCAATTAATTGTATTAAATGACGCCACGCACTGCCACGCCCAGCTCCAGGGCCTGCTAAATAGCGTGCAGCAAACTCACCTGTATAGTGTAGTTGAGTTTGAAGTTGTTTTCCTAACATAGCAGCGCCAACTTTTGAGCCTTCAACAACATATAGCCAACCCAGTGCTGTTGCTAAATCTGTATTGTTATCAACCAATGGGGTCAGCGTGCTATTAGGTAATGCCCGCTCTAAATCAGCAAAGTCTTGCTCTAATAAACCTAAACGACGACGAGATGCTAAATCATCGATGTGTTTTTTTAATTCACAGTGCTCATATAAAGCCGCTACATCTTTTAGAAAATGATATTGCAGTGATAAAAATTGTACATAGTTATCTACGCTGGCAAAAGGGTCTTTTGCCATAATGCTTTTGTCGATATTGTCATGTAAATCGGCAGTACCTTGACGAAGTTTTAATGCCCGAGATGGGGCGCTTACTGCTGCTGTCATGTTTTTTCCTTAACGGTATTAAAGGTTGTTTATTCGTTAAATTTAAGATTGAGAAGGCGGCTAATTTGCCGCCATTTTTTGGCTATAATTTAAACTCAAGACCAAGCGTTATAGTGCGGCCAGGCTCAGGCATGGCTACTATAGAACCAGATGACACTATGTAGCGATTGGTTAAATTGGTCACTGTGGTATAGCCACTGACGCTGTCGTTAAACTGGTAGTCGATATAAAAATCAAGCTGGTAACTGGCTGGGATCCAGGTAATGGCTTTTGCCCCTGTGCCACTTAAAAAGCCTGATGGGTGGTATTTTTCAGAATGACCTTTATAAATTAAACCGCTATCTAACGCGTCGTTGAGAAATGTTTTACCCAGTGTCGCGACTAGGTTGCGCTTTGGAGGAATACGCAGTGGCGTAAGACTGCCTGAAAAGCCTTGGCTATTACATCGCTCAACCCCTTCAATGCTAACAAACTTACTTGAACACATTTCTATATTGGTATAATTGGTATAAGAAACAGAGCTATAAAAAAAATCGCCTTGGTAATCTAATGCCAGCTCAATACCCGGCAGTTTAAAACTATCGTAGTTTATAAAAGTGTATTTTGAAAGCTCCCATGATTGCTGATTGGGATCTTTATTTGGCAGGTTAGCCGTTGCAAGCATGTTATTAATTTGGGTATCAAAGTATGTTGTTGATAGGGTTAGTTTATCACCATTAATTAATAGATCACTAAAGTTGCTCACTATACCCGTTTCAAATGAATGAGTGGTTTCGGGGGTTATAGGGTAATAAGGTGAATATGAAAATACTTCGTTTGATACAGTTGTTTCATATAAGTTTGGCATTCTGTAAGCGTGACTAAACTTGGCTTTTAAGATGGTATTACTAAGTACTCGGTAATAAATTTGTGCTGTTATATCTGTTTTAGGATCAAATTTTTGGATTGATTCAGTCTGATTATCTGTGCTTTTTGAGTCGTGGTGGTTAAGATTTAGTGAAAGCCCCACAGGGTCTAAATCAAGGTGTGTATTGATGAATAAACTACGCTCAGTTTGTTTACCATTACGAGAAGTAGTTAGGTCTCCGTAAAAGTTTTCTACAGATCCTGGCTTTGGCTTTAAAACTTCGTCTTGCCAAGAAACACCATATATTAATGTTGTCGGAATAGCTGCCATGTTGAAAGACGAGGTATTGAATATGCCTAAACCTTGGCGCTGGTTACTGTATTCGTGCAGATACTGCAGTGCATTAGGGCCAAAATTACTACCTAATGCATTATATTGATTTAGTTTTGCATTCGTAGTCCACGCATTAACTTTTAAATCAACTAATGTGTTATTGGTTGGTAAGTAACGATACGAGGCGCTGGCACTATTAACCAGTGCAGAACCTGGTTGCCATTGTGGCATGGTTTCAATTCCAGCAGGAATATAGCCAAACTCGCCATTTGGTAGTCTCCAAAAATCACCTTCTTTTTGTTTGTGCCAGTATGAGGCTAACATTTCACCGGCTTGTTGTTGGTGATGGCGAGTATTTAACTCTATTTCATGCTCTTCATTAAATGCATACTGTGCTTTTGCGAGATAAGACTCACTCTCGAAGCTAGTATTGACCACTTCCCCCCCCTGATTGACCGGTGGTAAACCTTTTCCGCCCCATTCATATTCTTCAACAAAATTTTCATAGCCATTTTTACCAGCAAAATAGTTACCAACTTTTTTATTACTGTAAGCAAATACTGTTTTTAGGTTCTTGGTTTGGTATGCACCAGCAAGCATGATGGCGCCGTTATCAAAATCACTGCTACTATTATGGTTACGTATTAGATAATACTGTTGTTGGTATGCGTTATCGCTGACGGTGGGCATATGGTTATTGTTATAGGTTTTTAGTTTTATTAACGCCCCTGAGTTTTGCCCTGCTTTGAGGATGTCACTGGTGCTCAAAGTGGTGATGTTAACCGTACCACCGATAGCGCCAGCATTGAATAGACTGCCTTTTACTGATGAACCTTTTTCGACAGCAACGGTGCTAATTAAGTCAGAGTCGATATAAGTACGATCGGATGTGCCCATATAACCGCGATTGGTATGGGTTGATTGTAAGCTACCATCAATAAATACTGGTACGCGCCCTTCGCCTTGCACACCACGAATACCAATATCAAGGGCTCCGGCTTCATTACGTAGGTTATTAGCTTCAATACTAGTATGAGTTGAAAAAATATCAGAATTTGAGCTGCCTTTGCTGCGCTCTAACGGTTCACGGTTGAGTTGAATTTGGTCGCCTTTGACAACAATAACTTCGATACCATATTGTTTGCCACTGTTCGCTGAGCTAGGTTGTAGCTTTACAGTAGGGCTAATACTTGTTGCTGTTGTGGTAGCTGTTTTGAGGATAATAGTATTGCCCACTATTTCAGCTTTTATTGCTGTGCCTTGCAAGGTTTGCACTAATGCATCACGAACTGTTTTTTGCCCATACAAAGCGGGTGCTTGTAAGTTTTTAAGTAAGCTTGCATCGGCAATTAAACTCATATTTGCCTGTTCTGCAAGTTGGTTAAGGGCCTGACTAAGTGGTTGCGGAGCAATATTAAAAGTGACTATAGTTGCCTGCGTTTGAGCTGCTAAAGGCTGGCTGAATACAAGCCCTAAGGCAAGAGCAGTAGTGGTCAGCTTTGAGCTGTGTCGCGAAGTGGTGAGCATTGCGGTTGTTCCATATAAAGCAAATAGGTTTATATGAAAACGAATGAAAATGAGAATCCCTCAATAAATTTTTAAGTTTTTTTGAATCTTATTAACTCTTACTTATAACTATTTGATTATTATTTTTTTCAATTTTTACAGGCAACACATGTGGCAATAACGCTAAAAAGTTATCGAGCTCTGAAGCAGTAAAAGTGCCTGAAAGCATCATGTTATTAACACTGAAATCGGTAAATTTAAAGTCAGCATCATGATATCGGTTAAACTCAGCACATGCTTCGATGAGTGGAACATTGTTAAATACTAAACGGCCGTTACGCCATGCACCCACTAGTTTGGGGTTCATACTATGCACATCGACTCCTTGATCATTGAGCACCGCTTGTTGGCCTTGTATTAGCTCAATGAGATGATGTGAGTGTCGAGTACTTTGTACTTTTACGCGGCCATGTTCAACACTGATGCGTGTACTATTACTTTTGTTATCAACGCTAAAGCGAGTACCGAGTACGGTAATATTGGCTCTGTCAGTATTTACAATAAAGGGTCGTTGCGGATTTTTTGCAATATCAAATAAAGCACGACCTTGCTTTAAATGGGTGAGTCTTTGATTCGTATCAAACTCCAATGCCAGTTGTGTTTGTGCGTCCAAGCTGAGCTTGCTGCCATCGGGTAACACAAAATCAAGTTGTTCTGCCCGCGCGGAGCGGTATTGGGCATTAAAATTTGGATTATTGCTGCTTGGCCAAAATTGATAACTTGTGAGGCTGATCATCAATATCGCCACACAGGCGGCGATGGCCCAGACTTTGCTAAATCCAAAGTGTTTGACGCTACTGTTAATTGCAGCTGTTTGCATGTTGTCAAATTGTGCCAGTAGTTGATCAACCTGCTGACTTTGCTGATAAACAGCATGGTGTTCAGGGTGTTCATTTAGCCAATGTAAAAATGCTTGCTGTTGTTGTTCATTTAAACCGGTTCGTTGTAACTCGTGCCAATAGTTTGCCTGCTGCTGAAGTTGCACTGCTGTTTGATGACGGGTCATTGTTATTATTCTCGCAGTTATTTTTTTAATGCATTACGACATGCAAGCATAGCTGTCGCTAAATGTTTTTCAACCATGCTCACTGAAATATCCATTTGGTCAGCCACTTGCTGATAGCTGAGGTTTTTAAATTTATACAGCACAAAGGCTTGTTTGGTTTTCTGTGGCAGTTGACCAATGCAAGTATAAAGTAAATCGAGCTGTTGTTGGCTTGCTAATTTTGCTTCAGGTTCATAATTGCACGGCGCAACGAGTTCGCTCTCAATCGGGTCTGCGAATTTCTGATTACGACGATAATGGTCAATTACAATGTTTTTTGCCGTGGTAAAAAATAGTGCCCGCTGGTGATTTTCATCAAAGCTTGGTCGGCTAATATGCCCACTGAGTAAGCGAGTATAAGCTTCTTGAACTATGTTTTCTGCTTTATTACGACAGCCCACAGAGCGAGAAATAAAACTTAAAACCTCAGCGTAATATCGTTCCAATGCACACCCGTACGTTTCTAAAAAGGAGTCGGATGCTAACAGTTTATTCCGGTAATGACAATTATTATCGTTTAAGAATGTGTTTTATTAGCTTGTATACCCAAGTCAGCTCAATCACCCAGCGGGTTGATTTGGGTATACAGGGGTAGGTACCCAAAGAAGGCACCCAGCAGCTAGGCTGGGTGAACGGACTATTTAAAAGTAATAGCCAATATTAATATTAAAACGACGCTCGGTTTCATCACTATCACCAGCGACGGAACCACCAACAAATGCTTGGTTACGCGCATGAACTAAGTCAAAGTAAGTGAACAACCCGCCAGCCGCGACAGATACCCCGGTAACATTCATCCAAGTATCGGCTGTGTTGTCAGATTTGTTATAGATCGCGCTGTAATCATTATAAAATTGTAGATTACTGACCGGACCCCACTCAACCGGCACGCTATACGCGACGTTAAAGCTACTAGTGGTTGCATCGGTCGCGATAGAGTCATAAAACCCATATGCGCCCACAGCAATACGATTAGTGTTATCAATATTGTAGTCATACTCACCATGCTGTAGCTGAATATTCCAATTATTGATATTGCTGTTTACATGCAGTGCCCATGCGTTGTAACTGCCAGCTCGATCTTGTCCATTATGTAAACCACCCGCTAAGGCGGAAAAGCCCACTTCGGTTTTCATACCTTCGCCATGCTCAAAAAAGTAGGCATAGCGGCCAGTAAAGGTATTGTATTCGCCTAGTGGGTTGCCACCTTTAACGCCTGGATCGGCATAAATACCTTCATCGGCCGTGCGACTACCGACTATATCGTACGAATAGCGATGGCTGCGATCTTCTACATAACCATCGACACCACCGAGCTCATCATTTTTGAAAAAGCCTAAATCGAGCTGCCAGTTATCAGCTACTTTACGTTTAAACATCACGCCTAAATCATGATCGTCTTCTAAGCCAACGTAGTAGTTGGCACTAAAAAAATAGTTATGGGAGTTATAAGGATCATTACCAAACGGTACTTTAGTGATACCTACTTGCACTTGCCAATCATCAGTAAATTGATAGCCTGCCCATGCTGATTTTATTGCGGTCATGTAATCAAAGAAACGGATCTCTCCGCCGATCAGTACTCCACCAATATCGCCAGAAACATTTAAACGGAAAATATCAAAATCAAAATCGCCGCCACGGTTTTTATTACCATCACTATAGGAGGTATGGCTGTAGTTAGTACGAATTGCACCACCAAATTTAACCCCTGATTGGGCTGTTTCGGTATTATCTTGAGTTTGTTTTGCGAGAGTTGTGGTTTGTTCTTCAAGTTGTTGATTAACTTTGGCTTGTTTTGCTTTTTCAGCTGCAAGCTGTTGTTGCAGTTGCTGCATTTGTTGTTGCAGTTGAGTAAGTTGAGCTTGCATAGCATCAATGTCTGATGCATATGAGGCGCTTGTTGTTGCGCCTAGCATAGTCGCGAAAGCTAACTTTGATAGTTTAAGCATGATAAATCACTATTCTTGATAAAGGTATGTATAGAATAGACTAATTGTACTTTTAACCCAAGCTAAGCAGTCATATCTTATGTATTAATAGTTTGTTTTATATCAGTTATTATTAATGGTTTACTCAGACGGTTTGCCATCAGCTGCACGGGTTAGTAAGCCGACTTCTAATAATGGTGCGGCATCAATACTTTGTGCATCCATCATTGCGGCAATTCGTTGCATTGAGGATAGTAGCTGACTTTGTTCCCATTCGTTTAAGGCTGAGAACTTTTCAATAAAGTGTTCTTGTAACGGTTGTGGTGCTGCTTGCAGAATTGTTTGACCATTTGTAGTGAGGTAAAGGCTCACTCGACGTTTGTCTAATTGGCTGCGAACACGGGTCACCAAATCGCGGTTTTCTAGGCGATCTAAAATATTGGTAACCGTAGCAGGGCTCAGGTTTACATTTTGGGCAATGCGACTGGCTGTAATACCATCAGTTTGTGCTACTTCAGTCATAATTAATAGCTGCGGACCGGTAAGGCCGGAGATTTTATTTAATTGCTTAGAATGGAGGTCGATCGCGCGGATCACTTTACGTAAAGAAACCAGTAATTCGTCATATTTTTTCATTTTTATCTCATTCGCAGATGGTTTACGGTCAAGGCGTGAGTGCAATCAATAAATATTACACATCTAATAAATAGAGTTCAAATAGATAATGGCGATTTATACTGTATTTCTGGCTTTACAGTTAGCTATAGCTGTTTTTTACTTGCTTTGAGTTGAAATTAAATTTGGTTCATTTACTTATTATTTAATTAAATGTTTTTAGTTCTGCTCTTGTTTATAGGTCGTGACATAGTGAAAAATTATAAATTTGACATAAAAACTCACTAAATAATATTTACTAATTGGTTGGGGATTGGGTAAGGTGAGATAGGTTTTTCATTTTTATGGGACGTATAATGAAGTTATCTCCATCTGTAAGCATCGAACAAACTGACACTAGTTTAGAATATATCAATGTTGCAAGCGAGCTTTGTAACGCTAAAATTTTTCTACAAGGTGCACAACTCACCGAATTCACGCCAACTGGCAAAAAGCCATTAATTTGGGTATCAAACGAGGAAGATTACCAAGAAGGTAAAAGTATACGCGGTGGCATCCCTATTTGTTGGCCATGGTTTGGTGTCAATCCAAATCCTGAGTGGGCAATTCACGGTGTAGCACGTACGAGCTTATGGCGAGCAGATGAAGTTGCAGAGCAAGACGATGAAATACGCGTTAGCTTAACCTTGCCAATGGCACAAGTTGATGAAACCTACTGGCCACACAAATCAAAGCTAAAGGTTGAATTTATACTAACTAATCAGCTTGAAGTGCGCTTAACAACAACGAATTTAAGTGACCAAACTATTACTTTCACGCAAGCGCTGCACACCTATTTTCCAACCCCAGCTATTGAGGAAACCCAAGTGGATGGCCTGCAAGGTTCTAAATATATTGAGTTTAGCGAGGGCCCGTTTGATCAAGATGGACTGGTTGGTTTTGCTCGTGAAACAGATATGGTTTATACCCAAGCCGCAGCTATCCAGCGTATTATTACTCCGGATGGAATTATTGAAGTCGGTCGTGAAAATTCCAACTCGTGTGTGCTGTGGAACCCGTGGATTGATAAGTCAAAGCGTTTATCAAATTTTGCTGATGATGAATACCATACAATGCTGTGCCTTGAAGCGGCAAATGTAATGGATGATAGTGTGATTGTAGCGCCAGGCGAAAGTCATACCTTAGCGACGACTATTCGCTGGGTATAATATAGAGCCGCGATTTTGCTATAAATCAAAGCCAATGTATCAAACCGTTGGCTTATTAAGGAAAAAAAGTGTTCGAAAACCACCAATTGGACGTCTTACCCCAACATCAACAAATAGTATATAAGCCACTGGCAAATAAAGCGTTGCTGCACGCTCAGCTTAACTGGCTGCTGTTTTATTTGCCATTAACGGCAATATTAGGCGCTGTTTGCTTTTTTAATCAGGAGTTTGCAGCACTGGCACAAACGAGCTTGCTGATTGGTTTACCAATTATTTTAGTTATATCGCTAGTTTATAACGTTGTCAGTATACGGCTTAAAGGAATTGCTATGCGTGAGCATGATATTGCTTATCGCAAAGGGGTTATTTGGCAGCAGGTGACGATTTTACCTTTCTCACGAGTGCAGCACACAGAAATACATCGCGGCCCTTTAGAACGAAAACTGGGCTTGGCTAGCTTGCGTTTGTACAGCGCTGGCGGTATGAGCGCCGATCTCAACATTAGTGGTTTAAATCATGATGATTGTAAAAATATCCGTCAGTTTATCCAAAAGTATACAGAAGCAAGGCAAACCGTTAATAGTATAGATAAAGAAAATAGTGATGATGTGCTAGCTACTGATGAGTCAGCAAATGGATAATTTAATTTGGCAGCGTGTATCGCCATGGTCGTTGGTTTATTTTGTTGTGCACTTTGCTTTTCGATTTGTCAAAGATGGCGTATTTAACTTACTACCGATTATGGTCGTGTTTGTTACGCAAGTTGAAGATAAATTGTTTTGGGGGCAAGTAACAGTAGCTGTCGCTATCGTTGGATTGCTAGTTTATTCATTTGCTTACCACATTAACTTTCGCTTTTGTATTACCGATGAACATGAAATTTTACTCAATAAAGGGGTGTTTAAAAAAGAGCGTTTAACGCTTAACTTTTTGCGAGTGCAGAATGTTAATATTACCGAACCGTTTTATTTTAAGCCGCTGGGTTTGGTTAATTGTATTTTTGATGCCGCTGGCAGTACTAGCCAAGAAGCGGTGTTACCCGGTGTAACTACTCAGTATGCAGAGCAGATGCGAGAGCGGGTCTTGGCGTATAAAGAAACCCAACAACAAACTGAAGCTAAGCAGCAACTTGAAGCTACACATAGCAACGAACCACAACAATGTTTGGTGCTGAGCAATAAAGAAGTTGCAAAATTTGGCTTGATGTCGAATATGGCTATTTTGGCATTAGCAGCGCTTGCGCCTTTTATGAATGCAATGCTGGAGTTTTTAGAAACGGCGGTGATCAATCGCTTAGAATCATTTTATCAACAAGAAATGGGCACCTTGGTTGATGCCGCAGCACTCGCTGTGTTTTCAATACTTGTGCTTGTTGTGTTGGTTGCCGTTTTATTATCGGTATTAATGTCATTAATCCGCTTTTATAATTTTCAGTTATACTTTCAGGCCGGAAAATTTAAACGCATTGCTGGATTATTAGAGCGTCATCAGTTGTCGGTGAGTCTTGATAAAGTGCAATCGCTGCTAATTAAGCAAAACCTAATTGCACGACTACTTAAACGTTATACCGTGCAGTGTTTGCAAGCAACTGGCGGCGGCTTTAGCGCAGGCGCTAAGAGCAAGCAAAGCTTAGTAATGCCAGTACTTACTCTTGAGCAAGTAAAGCAAGTTTATCAGTGGGTTCATCCTTGGCTTAATTTAACCGGCGTTGATTTTAAAGCACTCAACTTTAAAGGCGCTGAAAAAGCGTTACTGATCAAAAATTTATGCTTTTATGCGTTGTTACCGAGCGCTTTAATTGCAGTTATGGGCTATGCAGGAGAAGGTTACAGCCCCGTGTATAGCTTGCTTTGTGTTGTACTGCTAAGTTTGTTAGTGTACTTATCATATCGACGATACGGTTATTATTTTTATCATTATCAAGGGCGATATTACGCAGTGTTTCGCAGTGGCATGATAAGTGCGCACTATCGAGTTTTTGAATTATATAAAGCGCAAAGCACGTGCGCAGTAAGTACTTATTTTATGCGGAAAAGCGGCTTGAAAAGCTTGTCTATACAACTCGCTGCGGGCACAGTGACTATGCCTTATATCAAAGCAGAGCAAGCAGATGAAATTATCGACTTTATTCTGTGTCAAGCTGAATCTGAGCAACGAAGTTGGATGTAATTGACCACTTTTAAGTTCTTAGGATGGTATTTTATTAGGTGATAAAGCGTAATAGTGGTGGTTCACGTTCTCTTACATTTTTATGTTCTCTTTTTCGACTAAGTTATGACAATAATGGACTTAAAATAAGAGATCAGGGAATATGATGAAAAGAATCTTACTCGCCACTTTGTTATTAGCCACACATACACAGGCCGCTGTGCAATGGCAAACTATTCATACCGAACACTTTAAAGTTCATTACAGTCAAGAAAATGCTGATTGGGCACGCTCTGCGGCCAATGAATTAGAAATCGTGCGCAGCAAAGTGCTTGAGCAACAAAACCGTGCTTTAGATGAAGCGGTTGATGTGGTGGTGTTTGATCCACTCAATGCCGCTAATGGTTTTGCATTACCGGTTTCAAATAGGCCATTGATGGCGCTTTTCACTACACCACCTCAATCTGATACAGTGATCTCAAATAATAGTGGTTGGCAGCAATTACTAGTACTGCACGAGTATATTCATCTAGTGCATTTAGCACAGCCAACGCGCAGTAAATGGCGTCAAGAGCTCAGGAACATTTGGGATTTATACGATTTAACACACAGCGAGATGCCGCGCTGGGTGGCGGAGGGTTACGCAACATTACTTGAATCGAAAATGACGGGGCGTGGTCGGTTATTTGATAACTACAGCGAGGCGATTTTAATCGAGTTTGCTCAGCAAGGAGCATTGCCTCGCTATGATCAGCTCAATAGTACTGATGGTGGCTTTATGGCAGGCTCTATGGCGTATTTAATGGGCGCACGGTTTTTAGCTTGGCTAGAGAAAAACTATTCAGAGCAAACCCTTGATGCTGTTTGGACGCGTATGCAAGGAGTAAAACAGCGCGAATTTGATGACGCATTCGAAGGGGTATTTGGTGGCTCAGCGAGTAAGCTGTATCGACGTTTTATTGCCGAGTATACCTATCAAGCAATGAGCAAAGAGGAAAGTGAGCAGTCACTTATTAGTGGGCTGTGGTTGGCGTTAGATCATTATGCTAGTGGTCCCGCTTTATCACCAAATAGCGAGCAACTTGCGGTGGTGGAGCGTGATCAAGACGGTAAAACGCAGTTAAAACTTTACAGTACTGAGGATAACATTAAGGCTGCTGAAGAGTTTCAAAAAATACAGCAAGAGTTGCTTACAGATGACCCTAACGATATCGCAGATAAACCACCTAAGGTGTTTAAGCGTAAGCAAAAGCAAGTCTTGAATCAAATCAACCGTGCGGGTATTCAAAATCCACAATGGCTAAATGACAACGTGTTGTATTTTTCAGCTTATAGCAGAGTTGATCACATCGATCATCAGCGTATATCAGATATATTTAGCTGGGATACGCAAACCGGTGAAGTTACCAAACTAACTGATTTAGCTGGCCTGCGGCGCTTTAGTATTGCAGATAATGGGCAAACACTTTATGGAGAACAGGTTAAAGGCGGTTACTCAGAGTTAGTGCGAGTTGATTTACAAACCGGTCAAGCTCAACCATTATTCAAAAAAAGTCTAGCAACGGTTTACGATTATCCTGTAGTTAGCCCCAATCAACAGCAACTCGCCTTTCTTAAAACTGAGTTTAATCATAATTGGCAGTTGTATATACAAGATTTGCAAGAACAAAAGTCTGTCGCAGTTCCTATGCCAAAAGGCTATCAATACTTATCACAACCAAGTTGGAGTGCGGATGGTAAGCAGCTTTATTTTGTTGCAGGATTAGCTCAAGCAACGGATATCTACCGTTATGATTTAACTACACAACGTTTGTTCAAGCTGACTCAAGGTCAACAAGCGGTTGCTAATCCACTGGCATTATCGGACGGTGAGTTACTGTATTTTTCAATCAGTAGTGATGGCCCTGACATTATGCAGCTACAGATAAATAATAACGAAGAAGAAATCACCGATTTTGCTACCACGAGTATTGCGCCTTTGTTGCTTGTGAATGAGCACACCTTGCCAAAAGCTCGAGTATATCAACAACCCATTGGTGAGCAAACGCACTATGATATCTGGCAGCAAAAAGCCACTTTTGCGTTAGGTGAACAATATCATTCAGCCTCCGCAGCATTATTTTCAGCGAGCATTAAAGGCAGCGATTTACTCAAGCAATTAGATTGGCAGCTGGGCTACAGCATTGATTTACATGACACTGCACTGCAAGGCATTTATGCCCAAGCACGCTACAGTGCGCTTGCAATCAAGTTTGACAGCCAGTTATTTTCTTATGATTTGAATGCTAGCAAGCAATATCAGCGTAGCTTGTTAAATGAACAGTCAGTGCAAGGTGGCTACCTTGCTGCAAGTTTACCACTACGCTTTGGGGAGTTTAGAATTCAGCCAGAGCTGGCTTATATTTACTCAGAAATAGATGATACAAATATCAACCAAGGGCAGAATTCACAGTGGCTTAGAGTCGGCTTGAAGCAATCTTGGAGCCATAACAGGCAAGATTATGCTATTGGCCAAGCGATTGATGCACGTTGGTATAGTGGCGATAGCGACACACAGAAGTGGCAGGGCTATGATGTTGCTGTGCAGCTATTTGGTAAAGCGCTGGCAATCCCTATGTATGCCAATTATAGCCAGCAATATCGAGATGATAGTGAGTTGCTATTAGGTGGATTTAGTTCTTCATTATTATCAAAAAATATTCGCAGTGACTTTGTTTTTGCACCTGAACTACCCTTTTACAGCGCTATTGGCAAACGCTATCAAGGTTATGGTGGCGGTATTAGCTGGTCAGAAGGCATGCCATGGTTTTACTATCAACAGCATCAGATTGACCAGCAGGTTTACGGGCAAAGCTATGGTGTGAAATGGCAAGGGCCCTTTAGTTTTGGCTTAGGCCCTGCAGGTATCAATGATGTGAGGCTTGATTTTGGCTTAGTCAGAGTAGAAGGCGACAGCTTTGATGATGAACTAAGAGGCTGGCTCGGGTTTTATTATTCGCTATAAATTAAAAGAGGCTCCAAGGAGCCTCTTTTATCGCTTTGTATAAGTTAAGTATTTAATGCTGTCGCTGTTCGCCTTTGCTCGCGATTTCTTTGTGATTGTTTTTTACGATTACGGCGGCTAAGCCACAAGTAAAAACCAGTGCCTGCAAGCCATACTGGACTTAGGCCAATCACGCACCATAAGATTTTACTGAGTAAACCGGCAAAATAACCAAAGTGTAATTTTCTAAAGCTATCAATTACTTTCCAACCAATGCCGACCTCGCGAATATCCCAGTTAGCTATATGTTCACCGGTTTGTTTATCATAAGTAACGGTGTTAGCGTATTCGCTTGCCAGTGGATTGTTGCTATCAACTTCACCAAATAGCGTAATGTTTTCGTCAGGCTCCAGTGGCATAACTAAAAAAGTACCATTAAATGTCGGGATTTGTTTTTTGCTGTCATCTAGAATGGCTTGAAAGTTAATGGTATCGCTATGTAAGTTTTTAGTGAGTATAAAATGCTGTTCTTCTGCGTGTTCGACTACCTCGTGATACCACACAGCCCAATTAAAGTAGCCGCCAGTGATCGCCAAAATTAAAATAATGGGTGAGCCAAGTACCCCTGTCATTTTATGAATATCGCTTAGCACAATTTGCAGCGTCGCCTTGAAGCGTACTGAAAATAAACGTTGCCAAAATTTACGATAAATTATTAAGCCTGTAACGCCGAGGATAAATAGAAAGATTGCAAAAAAGAACCCAAGAACGGTGCCGGTTTGACCAGGTAGAGTTTTTAAATCGTTGAGCAAAAATGTGTAATGCAGTTCTAAAAACCAATCTGTGAAGTAGTGACTGGTGCCAACTGGCTGCGAGAGTATTTCTCCAGAATATTGATTGATATGAAATTTATACCAAGTATCAGTGCCGCGCTTGATCAAATAAACCCGATCAGCAGTGTCATCATTAAATATTTCCCAACTACCTACTACATAGCTAGGAAATTCATGCTCAGCAACCGCTATTAATTTATCAAGGGGTTTGCGTTCTGCGTGACTAGTAACGACAAAGTGACTATCTGGCATCAGTAAGCCATCAATTTCACTTTTAAACACTAATACGCTGCCAGTTATACTGATCACAATAAGTGGAACTAAAGCACAAAGCGCAATCCAACTGTGTATTTTAAAAAGTGCTTTTCTCATAAGGTAAAGAGTCGTCAAAATAAATTTTTTGCATGATAACAATTATCAATGTTATTTCAATTCTATGCGATGGGATGCTTTCTTGCTAACGACAAAGTGCCAGTCTAAAAATGGAAACTGTAAGGTTAACTTGCCACAGTAGCCGTGAGTTTATTTTGTACAAATGGTTGCTTGTTTTTATAGGATCTTTACAATGCCGCGCCTTATATAAAGCATATAAAAACAGTGGTTTACATTGATTTATTATTTTGTTTATAAGCTGCTAACTTATTAATCAACTACTAACGAACGAGGTCTACTTTGGCGCATTATCTGCCTATTTTATCATCATTTATTTTAGTGTTTAGCTTTTTACCATTACTAAATAAAATTCGTAAAAACCGCAGTGTATCGGGGTTATCATTATTAATGATGACTTTTGGGGTGGCGCAAAGTATTTACTTTATTGCATTTAATCTCTTTTTTGAACGTTACTACATGGTACTACCGTTTGTGGTTACCGGGTGTTTGAGTGGCTTAATCTTGTATTATTTTGCTCGATATAACGCCAAAACTAGAGAGCAAATTCAATTGGCCGCGATGCTAGGTTTTTCATTATTACCGTTTTTACTGTTAGTAAATCCACAATTAGAGACCGCTAATGTACTTACAGGGCTTACGTTTGTTGGCTTGATCATGAGCTCGGTGCGCGTGATGCCACAAACCTATAAAACTTTGCGCAGCGGCGATATAAGTAATCTAAGTGCGCGTTATTTTAGTTTGCAGTTTATCGCCGGTGTATGTGGTTTATTTGCAGAGTTAGCGATGGCAGCCCCGAGTATTTCGCATCTTTTAACGTTTGTGATGATCTTACTGACTAATGCCGCGCAACTTGGTTGTATTCAATATTATAAAATGCGACCTGTCGCAGCTTAATATTAGATAAATCTAATGCTAAAAATTGGCGCAGAAAATAACGTTTTTGAAACGACGTTTACTTGTCGCCAAGCCGATGGTCATTGTGTTTTGCATAATGTAATAGTGCAATAATAAGATCTAACTGATTATTT
Source organism: Pseudoalteromonas arctica (assembly GCF_012927645.1). Taxonomy (GTDB): domain Bacteria; phylum Pseudomonadota; class Gammaproteobacteria; order Enterobacterales; family Alteromonadaceae; genus Pseudoalteromonas; species Pseudoalteromonas arctica_A. The sequence continues at coordinate 33,423 of NZ_JABBMT010000008.1, forward strand.
TTTAATTATTATAGTTCGATATCGAAAATAAAAAAGCCGCACTTATAAAGTGCGGCTTGGTATATCTGCGTTGTTGATTATGCTTCGAGCGCTTTATTGATTAGGCGGTCGATATACTTTTTATGTGCTTTAGTTGCTGTGTCAGCACCCCAAGGTGTGCTGTTATCAGCAATTTGAGTTAATTGATAAAGTGCCGCTGTTTTAGCGAGATTATCATGCTGACTCGGTTTGCTTAGGCCTGCAATAGCTATTAGCTGATTCACGTATTCGATCTGTAAATTATGGCTAATAGAATTTGCCGTTTTGCTTTCGACAAAAATACTTGCCGTTAAATCGTTCATAAACTGATTTAAGCTATATTCATTACCGTAAAGTGAGGTATCTGAAATACGTTGCATTACGGCTGGATGTAATAGCTGTGAAAGTACCGACTTCTGCATACCTAAAATCATTTTGTGTGGTTTAGGATCTTCATTTTTACCGTAATGATTAAAGCCACGACGTTGTTGTTGCATGTAGTTATAAAGCGGCTTCATGCTACTTAGTACAGCAGGGGCAAATACATTTTTAGCTAAAATTTGCATTGCTTGTTGCTGGCGCTCCAATGGTACAGGAGTAAATGGTGCAATAGCATCACTAGCGCCGACAACAGCACGCTCTACGTAAACGCCACCAATTTGACGTGAAATGATATTTGCTTGAGTGCGGTATTGTCCAAATAAACTATTTGCAGAGGTCAGTAATTGCTGGTGAGATTCGCCTGCAACACGGGCTTTATCTTTTAGTTCAGTGAATAGCTTGTTGATCAAAGCCATACGATCAGCACCGTATGCTGCTGGGTTGGATGACATATCGCCAATCATGACGCGAGGATCGATATGACGACCTGGTGCACGCATATCATCGGCGTCGTTACCAAATGCAAGTTTGTGCTCGGTTGAGCGGGCCAGAATTGCCTCAAGACGTTGCTGCTCAGCAGTCTCATCAGTTAATGCTTGGCTGTAACCAAACTCAATTGCCCAATCATCATAAGGACCTGGTTTTGTTTGGAAAATATCTCCCTGGGTGACGCCAATTGGGGCGATATTCGCGGGAGCATAATCCATCACGGAGCCTGTAACGATGCCTTGTGTTTTTGCTTGGTCGTGAACCTCTTTCTCATCCCACAAGATAGATGATTTCATGTTGTGGTTTAGCCCTAATGTATGGCCTACTTCGTGAAGTACTAATTGAGTTAAGCCTTGGCGTAGTATTTCTTTATCTTCAATACTTGCTCCTGTAGATAAACTATTTGCAAGCATCATATTTTGTTGAATCTCATGACCTAACGAGCAATTCAGTTCACCGGTATTAGCAGGGCCATTACTGTGACTCATAGCGCCTTGTGTAAATAAGGTGTCGTAAATCCAACGGTTTTTCATAAATACAAACTCAAGCATAATATCTGAGCCAAGTATTTCACCGGTTAATGGGTTTGCTAGTGCTGGGCCGTAACCGCCAAATGGAGGTTTTGGTGATGAGGTCCAACGCAGTACGTTGTAATTAATATCGCCCGCATCCCAATCGGCATCATCAGGCTGGATTTTTACTTCAATCGCATTTTTGAACCCCGCTTTTTCAAATGAGCTATTCCATGCCAGAGTTGCATTTGCAATAGTGTCGCGCCACTCAATCGGGGTGGTATTTTCGATCCACCAAGTAATTGGTTTTACAGGCTCAGATAATGCAGCGCTTGGATCTTTCTTTTGTAAATCCCAGCGTTTGATTACATCTTTATACGGGGCCCAATCTGACGACGTCATTTGATCAAACTGATTGGTGAAATAACCAATACGTGCATCATCAATACGCGGTTGGTAACTATTTTTTGGTAATGCTACAAATGAATGTTGTATTTTTACTGATACGTTACGAGGATCACTGACTGCACTAGAGCCGCGAACACTGGGGCTGGCGTTTTCGAATACATAATCAACAACAACGTCTAAGTTGTTAGGGTAAGGACGCTGTTTGATTATACGTGATTTCTTATCGCTCAATTTGCCAACTTTGAAACGCTTTTTGGCATTTTTATCGTCAGGGTTTGGCCAAGGAGATACTTTATGCAGTGCCTCACTTAAAAATAGCGTGTTTACATTAAAAGCTATTTTCCCTTGTTCTTGTTTTTCAATTTTTATGCTGGCAAGCACTGCTTCACTAATGTTCGCATCAGCCGCTTTGGCGATAGCGCTATTCTCATCAAATTGATAGCGAGGCGTTTTACTTACGATATCAATACGATCAAAGTACTTTCTAAATTCAATTAGCTTAGTTTCACGGTATGCGCCGCGAAAGTGCCCCGCGTCGGTAACGCCATCAACAGTGTGAGCAAAATATACAAACGGGGTATCAAGTTGTGACTCATCAATAACCATTAGGTGCTCGCCGGTTTTCTCATCTTGATAGAGGCTAAATATCCCCGCAAACTCGGTTTTGTCTTTGATCAGCTCGGCAATGGTTTGGTCTTTTTTTTCGTCTTTTTTATCTGTGGCTAAAGCGTGGCCGCTGGTCGCTAAAGCTAAACTTAATGCTAGCGTAAGGGTTGTTAACTTCATTTTATACTCTTTGTTTTATTTGTTAAAAATCGTATTCAGTGTACCCAAATCGGCTTTGGATAAAACAAGTCTAAGATGAAATTCCAAAAATAATCATTAATATATTGATTTATATCTACTATTTTTTTGTATCAAAATATGACAAGTGATTTTGAAATAAGAGTTAAGCACTCTTGTATGAGGGTTTGAATTTTTGTAACAGTTCCTTACAAATGTCACGTTCATGTTTCATTCAGCTCTGTTATTATGGCTTTAGTAAAGCATTTAGGGGACTGATTATGCGAACAACGATATTAAAATGGACACTTCCATTTATCGCGCTTGGCTTAGGAATTGTTGGCTTTGCGGGAATTAATGCGATTGCCCAAGAGCCAGAAAAAAAAGAAGTTGTTGATACACGACCGGTTGTTAAGGTTGAGCCTGTGGCTGCTAATAACCATCAGGTTATCATTAATAGCTATGGTGAGGTTAGGCCATTGGAGAGCACGTATTTATCAGCACAAGTGTCGGGTGAAGTGGTTAGTTGGCATCCTAATTTTGTGGCTGGTGGGATTGTTGCTCGTGGTGAAACCTTATTCACTATTGAAAAAGATAACTATCAAGCCGCTTTATTACAAGCTGAAGCTGAACTTGCACAAGCTCAAGCGCAGCTCATCGAAGAGCAAGCGCAAGCACAAGTTGCAGCAGATGAAGTAAAACGCTTCCCAGGTAAAGAGCGCACAGCATTGTTTTTACGTGAGCCACAAGTGCTTAGCGCGCAAGCATCGGTTAAGTCAGCGCAAGCGCGATTAAAGCGTGCGCAACGTGATTTAGATAATTGCGAAGTAACAGCTCCTTATGATGCACTGATTGTAAGTCGTGATATTGGTGTGGGCCAATATGTAAATATGGGTACACAGATAGGCGAGTTAAATAACATTGAAACAGCCGAAGTGATTATTCCTATCGCGGGTTTTGATAGTGTATTTTTACCTGAACGAGTCAAAGGTATTACAGCAACGGTAATTAAAACTGGTTTACACGGATTTACGCGTCAAGCTGTGGTGGATCGTGATTTAGGTATTATTGATAGCGCAACTCGTATGAGTAACTTAGTTGTTCGTATTGATGACCCATATGGTTTAGTAAATAAGCAGCAGGCAATTAAATATGGCAGTTATGTACAAGTCAATTTTGCTGGCACTATGCTTAATAATATCTATCGTTTACCGCAAGAGCTGGTGAATAACCAAATGGTATGGATTGTTAATGATGAACAACAACTTGAGCCACGTAAAGTGAAAGTGATCCGCGAAGAGGGCGAGTTCTTTTATATTAGCGATGGCTTAGAAGCTGATGATAAATTAGTTATTACCTTACCTGAGTATCCGCAAAAAGGCATGGCAGTGAAAATCGCTGATGTGCAGGATGTTAAAAAAGTTGATGCACTTGATAGTGCAACCAGTGAAAAACTATAAAAGGTAGACTGCGTTATGACTAACACTGAACTGCCAAATACACCAGACTCAACAGTTGAAAAGCAGACTGGTATTATTGCCTATTTTGCTAATAACTCTGTAGCGGCTAATTTAATGATGGTTTTCATTATAGTAATGGGGAGCATTAGTTTTTTAACCATCCAACGGCAAATGTTCCCGAACATTGAAATCAATTACATTACGATTGATGCGAATTATCCTGGCGCGTCACCGCAAGAGATGGAAGAAAGTATTCTCGTTAAGATTGAAGAATCTTTAAAAGATATTACCGAAATTAAAAAAGGGGTATATCGCGCATTTCGTAACGGCGGCAGCGCCCAGTTAGAAATCAATACTGATGCAGAGCTCACCGATGTATTGGATAAAATTAAGTTGCGGGTTGATGGTATCGCGACTTTCCCCGCAGGAATGGAACCGGTCACTATCAGTCAAATTGAATTTCGTCAAGATGTAATAGGCATGACATTAGTTGCCGACCTCCCACTGAATGAGCTCAAACCGATAGCTAACCGGATTGAAGATGAGCTGTTACAGCTATCCAATGTATCTTTGGTAGTCAATGATGTACCGCTGGATGAAATTGCCATAGAAATAGAACCCGATACATTACGTCAATATAATTTAACCTTATCGGATGTAGCGAACGCGGTGCGTCGCTATTCAGCTAACTTTTCGGCTGGACAATTAAAAACCGATGCTGGGGTCATTTCTGTTCGAGTTGAAAACCAACTGTATTCTGGTGAGGAGTTTCGTCAAATTCCAGTAAAAATTGGCAACAATGGTGCGAAAGTATTACTGCAAGATATTGCAATTATTAAGGATCAATTCACCGAAGGCGAACGTTACTTTAAGTTCAATGGCGAAAACGCCGTTTATTTATCAGTCAAAGCGACGGAAGAGCAAAGTATTATTCCTGTTGCGGATTCAGTTAAAGCGTTTCTTGATCAAAAAAATAAAGAGCTACCGCCGGGTGTGCGCTTAGAGCCATTAATGGATATGACTTACTATCTAAATGCTCGCTTAGACATGATGGTTAATAACCTGATCCAAGGTGCAATTTTAGTCGCGATTATGTTGTCATTATTCTTACGCTTTAAGCTTGCGCTATGGGTAATGGTTGGTTTACCGTTGTGTTTTTTAGGTGCCATGATGATGATGCCGTTATTTGGTGTCACTATTAATATATTGTCATTATTTGCTTTTATTATGGTGCTAGGAATTGTGGTGGATGACGCCATTGTTATCGGAGAAAGCGCCTACACCGAAATAGAGAAAAAAGGCGGCGGAGTTGTTAATGTGGTTAATGGCGCTAAAAAAGTCGCAACCCCGGCAACCTTTGGGGTGTTAACCACAGTTGCGGTATTTGCGCCATTTACGTTATCGACAGGCCCTGAAAGTGCATTCTTTTTTGGGATCTCGATCGTGGTTATATTGTGTTTAATATTCAGCTTAATAGAATCAAAGCTGATTCTACCTGCACATATTGCCCACACTAACTTCTCGCCAATTAAACCAGATAGCTGGCGAGCACGTTTTAATAAGCGCTTTTTTGGTTTTGTAAATGGACCATATCGACGCTTTATAGTGCGTTGTGTAGAGTGGCGTTGGGCGGTACTGTTCTCGTTTATTTCATTACTTATCGTCACTTTTGCCTTGATTGCATCAAACCATGTGCGTACTGGTTTTATGCCGAAGATCCCGCATGACTATCCGCAGATCAACTTAGAGATGAATGATAATGTCTCTGATATACAAACCATTGAGGCAATTCGTGAAATCGAAGCGATGGTGATTGCCGTTGATAAAGAGACTGAGCGGGAATATGGTCAAAAACTAATTAGAGATGTACTCGTGTTTAACCAAGGTCGTACTGAAGCGCAAATACTCGCACCATTAGTTGAAGAGGATTTACGTCCTTATAACGCGTTTGAGCTTTCTCGTCGTTGGCGTAAAGCGATGCCAACCATTGCTGGTGTTAAGTCGCTTGTTATTTATGACGATGTGAATACGCAAGGTGGTAATAATGGTGAGTTTGGTTACTTGCTTTATGGCTCAGATATCGACACTTTAAATGATGCCGGGCGTCGTTTTATTCAATTATTGCAGCAGCAAGACGGTTTATTTGATATTAGCTCAACCATCGATCCAGCAAGTAAAGAAGTGCAAATGAGTTTAAAGCCTGTGGCTTATGATCTTGGTTTAGACTTAGCTTCAATAGCAAACCAAGTTGGCGCAAGTTTTTACGGTGGTGAAGCACAGCGTGTAATTCGCCGCGGTGAAGAAGTGCGGGTGATGGTGCGTTATCCAAAACTAACTCGCGAAGCGTTTTCGTCGCTCAAGCATGCAGTTATCAGCACACCGCAAGGTAAAGAGGTGTTACTTGGTGATGTGGTTGAGCTAACCGAAACACCTGGTATTAGTTATATTCGTCGTGAAGGCGGTTATCGCACTGTTTATGTTTACGGCAACATAGACGAAGAAGTGATTGAGCCAAATGAAGTAATTACACAAGTAAAAGAAAAGCTATTACCTCAACTCAAAGAAGAGTTTCCAAGTGTTAAATCAGAGCTTGGCGGTGCTATTGAAGAGCAGCAATCACAAGCTAATCAGCAAAAGATGTTCTTTTTTGGTGGCATGATTTTAGTATATATCTTGTTGGCTGTACCTTTGAAAAGCTATGCGCAACCTTTGATTGTAATGTCGGTGATCCCGTTTAGTTTGACGGGGGCTGTATGGGGGCATTATTGGTTTGGCTTAGATCTAACCTTAATGTCGGGCTTTGGTATCATTGCCGCAGCGGGTGTGGTTATTAATGATTCGCTGGTTATGACTGACTTTGTTAACCAAGCTCGCCGTGAAGGTATCGCTATTAAAGATGCGGTGATAGAGGCCGGTTGTGCACGCTTTAGACCTATATTGCTGACATCAATCACGACCTTTGCGGGCGTATTGCCGATTATGTTTGAAACCAGCTTACAGGCTAAATTTGTAATACCTATGGCTGTAGCGCTTGGATTTGCAGTAATGTTTGCAACCTTAATCACGTTAATATTAGTACCGTGTTTGTACATCATAATGAGCGATGTAGGTAAGGTGTTTAAAGCTTTGTTCACTATGATTGGGCGCTTATTTAAACGTAGAAAAGTACAGCAATTAGATAGTTAGTTTAATTCGTTATTACACACCTTAAAAGCCAATATATGATGTATTGGTTTTTTTAACATGCCTAAGTATTGGTTTTTATTTTCTGCTACCTTCTTTAGTTTGATATTTGAGCAATGTCAGATTATACTCACGCTGTTTTGGCAAACTAATCGAAAGGTTAGGACGCAAAGTTTCCGGTCTAAGGTTTTAGTGTGCTAAAACTAAGATAGCGGGGCCGTTGCACAGGGTAATATTAGCCTCACTGTGTGTCATCAGCCCTACAATATAGTTAAAAAGTATTTCTTTTATCCAATAAATACTGGATAGTACCTATTAGATGTTATTAAGGTGTTGCTTTGTTTATGCATACGTCATTGGCCTGTGGAAATTGGATGCCAATAGGTTGTCTCAATCATCATACCCAATTATTTGTTGGTGATATGGTGACAGTGACCTTTTATGACACGCAAGGAGAGCTAGTCGATTTATCATTTAAATATGAAATTATCACCGAAGAACAAGGTGGACCACATAATTGGCCGCGTTTTGTCGCTGAATATATTAATACCCATATACCACTAGTTGCAGCGGGAAGAATGACTGAGCAAGGCTTGGTTGTTGCTTATCGTTCCAATCAGATCTATACACTTGAAGGTTGCGGGATTACTCGTGCGGAATTAACGTTTAAATGTATTGCTAAATGCGATGATTGCCAAGCTGTTAAGCCTGCATATGACTATATCTACCCTGAAAAATGCAGTGCTTATAATGCGGGTGTAAAAGTGTTACAGCCAAAAACAGGCTTAATTTATAAATGCAAACCTTGGCCTTTCAGCCAGTTTTGCAATGTCAAAGAAGAAAACAACCCGCTATACGAGCCTGGTGTAGGCGAAAGTTGGCATCTGGCTTGGCAGCAAATCTCCCCTTAATACTAGTTAGCATGTTTCGGCCCACACTTTGAGTGGGCTTTTTTATGTACTTTTAAAAATTATGGTAAACTCCAGTCATTGTAATTTTTTTATTGGTTTTTCTGTGGCTTTATCAAACTTATCGTTGTCTTCTCTTCCTAATGCTCCTGTTGCACGTAAACAGCCGCACACGTTAACAACACACCAAAAAATGCGCACTGATGATTATTATTGGATGCGCGATGACGAGCGCACAGAGCAAACTATACTGACACATTTAGCTGCTGAAAATGACTATTGTGAGCAGCAGTTAGCGCCAATTAAGCCACTGCAAACCGCATTATTTGACGAGCTAAAAGACCGTATAGTTAAAGATGACAATACTTTTCCTGTTAAAGATGGTCAGTACTGGTATCACTCTGAGGTTCGTGGCGATGATGAATATTCTCGCCATTACCGTAGTCGTCAGATGGATGCGGCAGATAAGCAGCTACTGTTAGATGTAAATATACTTGCAGAAGGTTTTGAATTTTATGAATTAGGCGAGGTGGCAATTAGTCCTAATGAACAATTGTTGGCTTACTCTGAAGATACCGATGGTCGCCGCATCTATACCGTAAAGTTTAAAGCTATTGGTAACGATGATTTACTTGAAGATGTATTAGAAAACACCGAGGGCCAAATCGTTTGGGCAAACGACAATAAAACCGTATTTTATGTTAAGAAAGATCTGAAAACCTTACTCGGCTACCAAGTTTATCGCCATGTTTTAGGTACTAGTCAAGCGCAAGATATACTGGTTTATGAAGAGCAAGATCGTAGTTTTTTTATGGGTTTAGGTAAAAGCCGTGATGAGGGGCTGATCATTATTGATTTAGCGACCACTGAAACTAATGATACCTGGGTATTAGATGCCAATCAGCCACTTGGTGAATTTACCCAATTAATGCCACGCGAGGAAGGCCACGAGTTTGATGTTGATAAACTCGGCGATACGTTTTATATCGTGACCAATTGGCAAGCTAAAAACTTTCGTTTAATGACTGCAACAGCGGCAACTATTGCAGATAGAAATCAGTGGTTTGAACATACGCCTCACCGTGATAGCGTTTTATTAGAAGGCGTAGAGCTGTTTGATGATTTCTTGGTGCTTACTGAGCGTGAGCAAGGACAAACACGCTTTGTGGTCATTAATAAGCAACAGCAGCGTATGACCTTAGAATTTGATGATCCTTGTTATTATGCTGCCATTGCAATGAATCCTGAGCATGATACGCACGTAGCTCGTATTTATTACTCAAGCCTCACCACGCCAGGTTCATTATTTGCAGTAGACTTAAATAATGGTGACAAAACTTTATTAAAACAACAGCAAGTATTAGGCAGTTTTGATCCGCAAAACTATGCCTCAGAAAGATTAATGGTAACAGCGCGTGATGGTATTAAAGTGCCCGTGTCATTGGTTTATTGTAAAGAGTTATTTAAAAAAGATGGTACTAATCCACTGTTTCAATATGGTTATGGTGCTTACGGTATAACCATCGACCCGAGTTTTTCTAGTACCTCATTAAGCTTGCTCGACCGTGGTTTTGTGTATGCGATAGCACATGTTCGTGGTAGTGAAATGCTGGGACGTGATTGGTATGAGCAAGGCAAAAAGCAGTATAAACAAAACAGCTTTAACGACTTTATTGATGTAACCAAAGCATTAGTTGAACAAGGTTATGGTGCAAAAGATAAAGTGTTTGCTTCAGGCGGTAGTGCTGGTGGCTTACTAATGGGAGCGGTTGTTAACCAAGCACCAGCACTTTATTTAGGAATTGGCTGCCATGTGCCATTTTTAGATGTGCTAACCACCATGCTGGATGAATCAATTCCGCTCACTACCAATGAATACGATGAATGGGGTAATCCAAATGACCCTGCCTATTATGATATGATTGCTAAGTATTCACCATATGACAATATTACCGCACAGGCATACCCACATATTTTAGTGACTACCGGTTTGCATGATTCACAAGTGCAATATTGGGAGCCAATGAAGTGGGTGGCTAAAATGCGTGAATATAAAACTGACGACAACATTCTAGTATTCAAAACCGATATGGATGCTGGCCACGGCGGTGCATCAGGGCGTTTTAAAAGCTTAGAAGAAAAAGCATTAGAGATGGCTTTTTTTATTAGCTTAGCTAAATAAAGCCGTTTCTATCTGTAATTGAGCTTAGAGGTAGCGATATGGATGTGCAATTTTGTGTAAATGCCCAGAGCTACCTTGAGCAAAACCCTGAGCATCAGCACGTAAAAAATTGGCTGTAAGCAATAACCAACCAAGCCCCCAAGTAGGGCTTGGTGCTAATTGCTTAATTTGATGTATGACTACTTAATTTAAATATGCTTTAAGCATCCACACTAGCTTCTCTTGCTCAGTAATATAATCACCCATTAGTGAGGCTGTACCTTCATCTTGTGCATCACTTACTTGCTCTAAAATATCACGCTGCATTTTAATTAAGGTACTGTAACCTGCTAGTAAGTTTTCAACGGCAGTTTCACCATCACTAATATTTTTAGCTTCTTTAATTTTGCTGATCTCTAAGTAATCAGAAAATGCATGCAGTGGCGCACCATCAAGGGTAAGAATACGCTCTGCTATTTCATCAACTTTTAATAGTAGTAGGTTATAAATTTCTTCAAATTTAACGTGTAACTCAAAAAAGTTACGTCCTTTAATATTCCAATGAAAACCACGGGCATTCATATACTGAATTTGATAACTACTTAGCAGGGTATTTAGTGACTTTACGATATCTTTACTTTTCGCACTGTTAAGACCGATTGCGTTTACCTGTGACATATTACTCTCCTTAAATAAACTGATAAGTTATTTTCGAATGACTGATAGTAAGTATCAGCCATTATTGATGAACTGTAAAATAGTTAGAATCGATGATAGCCATAGTTTTTATCTATCAACAAACCACTCAAATAAAACTCGTTACTTTAGTAGTCATAACCGTAATAGAAGTGGGTGCCAAACTTTAAAAATCTACCCCTAAGAGAAAAATAACTGATATTTCCTTAAAGATAGAACAAAACCATGATCCAGAACAAACTTTATAATTACGCTTTTTTACTGCTTGCTAGGGTTTGATTTAGGTCAAAATCGGAGTTTTTAGTTGGCGCATAATCAACCTAGATTAATTAGATGGAGAGATAACATGCAGGCTAAAACAAGCAAAGAAAATAGATTTGAGCTAATTGTCATTGGTATCGCGTTGTTGGCATTTGTAGTTGGTTTAGTGGGTCATTTAGCGGGAGCAAGCTTTGCTAACTTTGATACCTTTGGTTATATTGCAGCGCCAATACCACTGATCTTAGCAATCATCGCATTTGTTGCCTATAAAATAGCTGCGAGTGCAGAAGATTAAACCAACAACTCAACAATATAATTCATCACTTGGCGTGAGTAGATCATACCGGTGTGACTTAAATGAAACACCTTATGTTCTGCCATGCCATTGAGCTTGGTTTCGTCAAGTAATACAGTACCATCGGATTGACTGCCTTTGGCAATTAGCGGCATGAGCCCGATCGGTAAGTCGCCGGCAATACTATAAAGCTTAGCGCTAAACGGCCAATCCCCATTTTCGGTGAGTAGAAATTCTACACTGTTTTTCAAAAATACATCAAAGCCTTTTTGCTGCATTCTGCGGGCTATATGGCTGCCCTTATGCGGTGTGCCTAAAGTAATAACTTTTGTTACGTTTTGGCTTTGCTCTGAATTTGCAGCAAGGTATGCACGCGCCACCAGTCCGCCCATTGAATGACAAACAAGGGCTGTATTTTTATCATTAATAAAATTATCAATCTGTTTAAAAATAGCGGCGCGATCGGGAGACAATGTATTATAAGAGAGGTTGAGAATATCCAACCCAAACTTTTCGAGTTGCGAGCATAAAGGGCGCATTACAAAGCCAGACATATACAATCCGTGTAATACCACAACGCGTTTAACAGTCATACACCCTCTTAATTTATCGAACTTACAATTACATTAATTGTACTGGTTTTATCTCAATGTTCACTGAATCAGAGCTCACCCATACATCACCATCTTGAACCGTAATTGTTAGCGATATATTGCGATCCACTAATGCCGCAAGAGCTTGTGTTGCTGCAAAGTCTAAACTAAAAATGCTTAAATTTTTAAACTCATACAATTTAGGTTGATGCTTTTGCCACCAAATTGCTTGGTTGTTTTCACCATAAGTGTATAGCACCACTTTTTTAGCTTTATTACAGGCTTTTTTCAGGCGCTTTTCATCTGGAAGGCCAAGCTCAATCCACAGCTCAATCTCATCGCTGTAGTTTTTGTGCCACACTTCTGGCTCATCGTCAGCCGACAACCCCTTGGTAAACTCAAGACCATCACAGGCATTAAGTGCATAGGCAAGCAAGCGGATCATCAGTCGTTGTTCGTTTTCAGACGGATGCTGCGCCAAGGTTAAATTAAAGTCTTGGTATACGTGGCGGTCCATATCGCTGAGCGATAACTGCGCTTTAATAATCGTCGATTTAAGAGCCATAACAGTTTATTTGAAAAAATTTGCGTCAGTATAGCGCAATTCAAGGCTGGTACTTGTAAAAATAGTACATATACCTAAGTCACTAAAGCTCTGTTACTACCTGAGCTTCTATGCCGCACTTACTAAAAGCGATATTATGTGTGTTTTGCAGCACTAAGTTGAATGTTCGGTAACTTTCTCATGCTCTACTTTTATTCACCGTGAGAAATAAAGCAATAAGTGGCTAAATACTAACGTGCCAAGAGCTTGTTAAAGATTATCAAGATAGAGAATGGATAGAAGATTTATTGGAGAGCGCTTAATGTCAAAACTCACTGTTGAACCTGAACTGTTTTCAGATATCTAAACTAAATTACCCAAGCCAAGCAGCAAGCTGCGGTTAATGCATCATTAACCATGCTGTATTGGAAAATTGGTCAACGTATTAACCAAGCGGTATTAAAAGGTGAACGCGCTGAGTACGGTAAGCAGGTTATTGCTAACTTATCGGCCCAACTTAGTAATGAATTAGGCAAAGGCTGGGGCAAGCGTAATTTGCAATATATGGTGCAATTTTACGAAACATTCCCTGAGCAACAGATTGTGCACGCACTGCGTGCAAAATTTAGCTGGACGCATTTTAAACAAATAATTCATTTAAAAGATCCTCTACAGCGTGAGTTTTATGCGCAAATGTGTGCGGTAGAAGGTTGGAGTGCGCGCACCTTAGATGATCGCATTAACAGTATGCTATTTGAGTGCACGGCGTTGTCTAAAAAGCCAGAAGAGTTAATAAAAATAGAGTTACAAAAGTTAGCTTCGCAACAACCTGTTTCTGAGGCGTTGCTGCTTAAAGACCCATACGTATTAGATTTTTTAGGACTGAATGACCATTACCTCGATTTATTGTTTTATAACCGTCAACTCAGCGTTTAGTGGCGATTGATTTAAAACTAGGGAAGTTCAAACCCCACTATAAAGGCCAAATGGAGCTCTACTTACGCTGGCTAGATAAATATGAACGCCAAGCGGGTGAGCAAGCACCGCTGGGCATTATTTTGTGTGCGCAAAAAACCAAGAGCAAATCGAATTACTGGTTCTGAACATTTTTATCAGCGGTTGGTTGTTGGGCTTGATAGAATCATTACAGATATGCCAACAGACAATTCCTTAGAGGTAGGCTGTAAAAAGCTAGAAGATGAAATAAAAGCCTCTCGGATATTGGATTTATAAACCTATAAAGGAACTTATTTTGACGGAAAATGATATAAAAAAAATTGTTAGAGATACAATAGTCACTAGTATTCAAAACTTTGCAAAAAATTCTTTAAAGAAAAAGCCTAAGTTCCAAATTTTAGATCTTTTGATACCAAAAGAAAGAAAAATACGATCAATAGTCGGTGGTCTTGAAGGTTCGTTAGGTACAACATTATGGGAGCCTTTGGGAAAGGCATTAGCAGCCCAAAATGGATTTAATGTTATTCACCAGGATTTAATGTGCCCTTCAAATATGCCTGCGGCATTGAGCAATACTGTTGAATCGATTAAAGAGGACAGAAATGCTGAGGGTGGGTTATACGATGCTAAATCGAGCCATGAGGCGATAAAAAGGGTTTGCCAAAATTATAAAATAAATCCTATAGATAGCTTTAAAAAACCAAAAAGTGGCCGTGGAGTCGATATCTGGCTTGAAAAAGATGGTGTTAATTATTTTTTTGATACAAAAACAGTTCAGCCGAATCTATCAACTTTGACTGGGTGTTTAGATCAGGTTATTGGTTGGTATTCATTTTATTATTCAAAGCACCCGGAGGGAACCGCTATAGGGCGTATAGTTTTCCCTTACAATCCGACACCTGAAAAGTCTTTTTGGAAAGGAGTAATTGGTGGTGGTAAGCCTTTAGAGCCATTTGAAGAGGCTTGGGTTGAGGATGAGTTTTGGGACTTTTGTTCTGGTCATGAGGGAACATATTCAATAATAAAAAAAGCATTTCATGAGATTAGAGAGAGCGGAGAGTTAAAAGAAGTTTTGGATGAACTTTTGGCAGATAATTTATAATAAATTATACGTCAAACCTGGTCCTTTTCTTATAAGTACTGTATACTTGATCAGTTGTTAAAGTTATTTAAGGTTGGAAGCGTCATATGTTTGATGTCCAAGAAAAATCATATAACCAGTTTAGTCTTGAAATGTTGGCAGATATATTATCACTGCCCAAGAGGGCTATTGAAACTAGGATTAAAAAGGGTGAACTTAGAGCCTGCTCTGAAGGTTTCATTGATAAAACCCAAGTGCAACACTTCCCGGAAGTAAGAAGTTTTCAAAATTCCACATGGGATGAAGAGTTAAAGGTTAAGCCTGTGAGGCCTTTTAGCTTAGTTGAGCTTTTTGCTGGTGGGGGAGGGCTTGCTCTGGGTATGGAGCAAGCTGGTTTTAAAAGTCTTTTATTAAATGAGTTAGACAAACATGCTTGTTCAACCCTTAGGTATAATAGACCTGATTGGAACGTTGTTGAGGGTGATATTTCTAAAGTCGATTTTACTTCTTTTGAGGGGGAAGTTGATGTTTTAACTGGTGGGTTTCCCTGCCAAGCTTTTTCTTATGCTGGAAAAAGCTTGGGTTTTGAAGACACTCGAGGAACATTATTTTTTGAAATGGCGAGAGCTATCAAAGAAATAAAGCCTAAAGTTATTATGGCTGAAAATGTAAGAGCTCTTCTTACACATGATGATGGCAAGACGTTAGAAACAATTAAAAATGTTATTAGCGAGCTAGGTTATAGTTTGATTGAGCCTAAAGTACTAAAAGCTATCTTTTATAAAGTACCTCAAAAAAGAGAGAGGTTGATTCTTGTTGCTATTAGAAATGACTTATATCCGAAAGCTGATTTTAAATGGCCCTCAGCTTACAAGAGGGTTATGACATTAAAAGATGCTTTCGAACAAGGTGAATTATTTGATAGCGATGTTCCCGTCTCGTGTGGGCAAAAGTACCCTCAACGAAAAGCAGAAATAATGAACATGGTGCCTCAAGGAGGGTATTGGAGAGATATAAAGGATATTGAAGTTCAAAAAGAGTATATGCAAAAAAGCTTTTATTTGGGCGGAGGTAAGACTGGTATGGCGCGAAGGCTTTCAATGAATGAGCCGAGTTTGACACTGACAACCGCACCAGCTCAAAAGCAAACAGAGCGATGTCATCCGATTGAGACTAGGCCTTTACAGACCCGTGAGTATGCAAGGATTCAGACCTTTCCAGATGATTGGTGTTTCCAGGGATCTATGTCCGCAATATATAAGCAAATAGGTAATGCAGTACCTGTTAATATGGCCGCAGCTCTAGGCAGATCATTGGTTAGCTTACTTAATAGCATTGAGTTAAAAAAATAGCCTTATAAAAAGCTACTTTTCTAACTCATTAATTTTAAATTCAAAATCATTTGGGCTTTGATACCCTAAGTAGGAATGTAATCGGTTACTGTTGTACCACATGGTTATGTAATTCATTACGTCCTGCTGTGCTTCATAGCGTGTTTCATAGTTTCTCCAATGAACACGCTCTTGTTTTAAACTACCAGAAATCGAAAAATTAACTAAATTATTATTCATGTGTTTATTTCCATAAGGAAAGCCATATTTGATGTTTTTATGGTAGTTTTTAGATGCAGCTAGTCAATCATTTTTTTATCAAATATGATTAAAGTTATGGTTTAATTATAAACTTATGCAATAGAACCAGTAAATGCTGTAAACTTAGAGGTATTAGTTGAGGTGATAAATCGAAATTATTCACCCAGTACCCCATGGTGTTATGGGTTGAAGTATAAGGTTTACATATCAAATGAGTAGAGCAGGAATACAGTGGTTCCCTGGGCATATGAATAAAGCCCGTAATGAAATTAAAGAAATAATGCCACAAATGGATGTGATCATTGAAGTGCTTGATGCGCGCATTCCTTACAGTAGTGAGAATCCAATGGTGACCACCTTGCGAGAAGGCAAGCCGGTTATCAAAATTTTGAACAAAGCTGATTTAGCCGATCCTAAAATGACGCAAGCGTGGAAAGATTACTTTGAGCAAGAAAATGGCGTAAAAGCAATTGCGTTTGGTAATGATAAAGCGGCTGAAGTTCATCGTATTAATGAGCTGTGTAAAAAATTAGTACCACACAAAGTTGGTGCTGATAAGCAAATTAAAGCCATGATCATGGGGATTCCTAACGTGGGTAAATCTACGTTAATTAATGTGTTGGCGGGTCGTATTGTTGCAAAAACAGGTAATGAGCCCGCGGTTACTAAAGCGCAGCAACGTATTAAACTTGAAGATGGCATTATGCTTTACGATACACCGGGTATGTTGTGGCCAAAAGTTGAAAACGAAAACTCAGGCTACCGTTTGGGCGCGACAGGTGCGATACGTGATACGGCGCTTGATTATGAAGAAGTGGCCAGTTATACCGCTGAATATCTATTACATGCCTATCCTGAACTTTTAAAAGCGCGCTATAAAATTGATGAATTACCACAAAATGATTGGGAATTTGTTGAAATGGCGGGTAAAAAGCGTGGTTGTATTCGTGGTGGTAATCAAATTGATACGTATAAAATGTCTGAAATTCTAATTAATGAATTACGTGATGGCATTATTGGTCGTATCACTATGGAAACTCCTGCGATGCGCGAAGAAGAAGAAGTGATGGTTGCAGGTCTACGCGCTGCGGCTGAGGCTAAAAAAGCAGCTAAAGAAGAAGAGAAAAAACAACGCCGAGCACGAGCACGTAAAAACCGTCGGTAATGTTTACTTTAGTAATAATTTAGTTCGCTAAATTACAAACATAAAAAAAGCCCGTAAGGGCTTTTTTAGTTTCATATCTACCGTCACCGATATGAGCAATGTAGCAAGTAAAATAGTAGGGCGGTTACCCGTTATCAACATCAAGGGGCGTTGCGGTTAATAACAGGTAACCTTAGCTGTTTACGTGCGCCACACGTGTTTCAGGGTCGAGAAACAAATCAGTTTATTCCGTACAAGTCGTAGTACTTTGCCGTCTTGTTGATATTGATTATCAGTTAGATTGTCTGATCTGTCAATAGTCATTTGCAAATAATTCTCATTTAATTTCTTGTTGGTTTATATTTCAAGTAAAACAATTAGTTATGATTTAGTCTAATTATTTATTTCAATATATCCCCGTGATCAATAATGAAGATGCTTGATTTTTACAGTAATGAGGTCGTGATACTAACATGAACAAAATTGAACCGACCGCGGAGCAAAAAGTAGACTTTGAAGTCCTTCATGAAACTTTAGTTTATTTAGTTTATTTAGTTTATTTGTTTTTTTATAGACATAGGACTATGTTTATTTTAAACACACCCTCCCATTACCTGCAAACCAATAAGTGATCAAAAATGAGACAATTTATAAATAACCTTAGCTTTCGAGTTAAATTTGCTATTCCTGTTGTCGTTGCCTTAGTTATTTTTTCGGTGCTGTCGGGTTACGTATTGTATACGTTTAAAGAGCAAGCTCGGCTTAACAGCTTTATAAGCTTAGAGGTGCGAACGGTACTGGATGATCTTGAAGACGGCTATCGTGATCTCTTTCAGGTGAAAACGGCAGGTTTGAGCATGGTACTAGGACAAGGCGACAAACAAAATTATCGAGTACAGCTAGCAGAGTACCGAGATAATATAGCGCGTATTGACGCGCGCCTTTCTAGCCCATTAAAGCTGGTGAAGTCTGGCTACATTGATGCGATCAATGCACAGCGGATTACGAATATCAAAGCCGATGTCGCTATTTGGTCTCGTTACTACCAAGCACTTTTTAGTGATCACCAGCTTGCGTCTAGTTACTTAGCTGAGCATAAACAAGATATGGAAGCTGTGTTAGCGCGTATTCGTAACAATGTTACTAGCATGCGTGATGAAATAGATACCAAACTTACAAATTCTTTAATTGAAGTAACCGCTAATCAAGAGTCTGCTAGTTTTGCTTTACAGTCTGGTATTGTATTGAGCTTTGTTTTATCGATAGCTGCAACCTGGCTGCTTTCTACCGTTATTTTGGCGCCGTTAAAGAAAATGCAGTTAGCATTAGAAAACATAGCCAGTGGCCAAGGCGATCTCACGCAACGGTTAAACAGTGAGTCAAAAGATGAAATGGGTGCACTTGCGCGTTCGTTTAATACCTTTATCAGTAAAATTCATAACACAGTATTGGCGGTTGTCGGCTCGGCTGAACAGGTGCGCAATGAAACTGAAAGCTTACGCATTATTACTGCAAGTGTATTAAGTGAAGCCAGTAATCAGCAAATAGAAAGTGAGCAAGTGGCTGCTGCGGTAAATGAAATGAGTACGACCAGTGATAACGTAAGCCAAAACGCTAATGATGCGGCCAGTGCCACAAGTACTGCAAATAATGATGCCAATGTTGCCAAAGCCACAATCGAAGAAACCATTTCGTTAATTAATCAACTGGTGGCCGATATCTCGGCATCAAGCGACGTAATAAACACCTTAGAGCAGGATGTAATGAATATTGCCACTGTGCTTGATGTTATCCGTGGTATTGCTGATCAAACAAATTTGTTAGCGTTAAATGCGGCCATTGAAGCAGCTCGTGCGGGTGAGCAAGGGCGAGGTTTTGCGGTTGTTGCTGACGAGGTTCGTTCATTAGCTAGTCGCACGCAAGATAGTACTGGAGAGATCAACGCCATGATTGAAAAGCTCCAACAAGGCACTAATCAAGCGGTTGGTGCAATGCAAGCTAGTACCAAAAGTGGTCAACAAACGATTGAGCACTCCCGCGGTGCCGCGCAATCGGTGCAGCGTATTAACGACGCAGTCACCATTATTAACGATATGAATATGCAAATTGCCACCGCTGCCACGCAACAAAGCCAAGTGAGTGAAGATGTGAATATCAATGTGCAACGTATCGCTACATCAAGTGGCAATATGTTAGAAAAAGTGGATCAGGCTGAGCGTGCATGCCAAGCATTAGCACAACAGTGTCAACAGTTAGATAACCTAGTAAGCAACTTTAAAGTATAAGTATTATCAAAGGGGTGAATTACTTATCACCCCTTAATATGCCTTTTTTAGCTAAACCTCAAAAAATAATCAATTACTATCAATGAGTTATTGTTCTGTAGTTTTGTGTATATTGTGCATGATCTTTATGCGCTAAATGCATTTTAAGCAGAACAATGCAACTTAACTTCTAAATATTTCGTTAATCTGACGTTAATACTATGCTCAAAGACAGATAGCAGTGTGCAGTCGCTCATCTAACGACAACAAAATCATCAACAGATGTGGAGAGAACCAACCAATGAAAGCAAGTAACACACAATTGGCTTTAGCCATTGCAACAGCGCTAGCAAGTACCTCAGCATTCGCTGCCAATGACACTGAAAAATTACAGCAACAACTAGACGAACTACAAAAAGAGGTCGCTGCGCTGAAGAAGTCTAGCGGCTTTAATTTAGAATTTGGTGGTCGAGTGCAACTTGATTACAACTATTTTGATGGTGCATATAACGCAAATAATAACGGTGATGCGGGCGGTGACTTTTTCGCGCGTCGTATCCGTACTTATGTTGAAAGTGAGCATGGTAACTGGGATCACAAATTACTGCTTGAGTTTGCCGAAGGGACAGCAGAAATCGTGATGGCACGAGTTCGTTATAATTTCGATAATGGTCTAAAAATTAAAGCGGGTAAGATCCGTGAAGATATCACCTTAAACGGCTTAACGAGCTCTAAGCATATCAATACTATAGAGCGCAGTACGCTAGCCAATACCTTTTCGCCGTTCTTCCGTTGGGGAGCGTCAGCGTCTCAATACTTTAAAGACAGTGGTTTTCGTTATGCCGTTGGTGTTTATAAAAATGATGCCTTTGGTGCGACCGGTCATGACGAAGATGATCAACTAACACTCGCTGCAACGGGGCGTGTTACTTGGTCAAGCGCAGCTCCGGGCGATGTGATCCACTTAGGTGCGTGGCATTCATACCGTGATATGGGTGGTAATGAGTTAGGTGCGCGTTTTGCCCGTGGCGAAATACGTGAAACCAATGTGCGTCTTGTTGATTACGCGGTGGGTGGTAATGCCGTAGCATTGGATAGTTTGTCGCAAAGTGGTCTTGAGTTTGCGTATCAAGCAGATGCATTAACGCTAGAAGCTGAATACGCAAGCCGCACACTCGATGCTGTTAATGGCGCGGACCCGCTTGATGGCGAGCGTTATGATGGTTTTCATGTATCAGCAAGCTACTTCTTAGGTGGCGAGCAACGCAGGTACAAAGCCGGTTCAGCATTATTTGTCCAACCTAAAGGCATTAAAGATGCGTGGGAGCTTGTGGCTCGAGTATCAAAAATGGATGCAACAAGTAGCACACAAGGTACTGAAGTAACGACTTATACCCTAGGTACATCCTATTATATCAGCAGCGATATCAAATTTATGGGCAACCTGATCTACAGCGATGTAGAGGGCCCCGGCGTAACTGCGTTAGTGGGTGATGAAGACTCAGGTATGGGGTTTAGTGCGCGCATGCAGTATTTATTTTAGGAGTAAATTGATATGAACTTACTAAAAAAATCATTTAAATCATTTAAAACTACAGTTCTTGCGGCATCGTTAGTACTAAGCAGCCCGTTTGCCATGGCTGATATTCATTTTTTAGTACCGGGCGGCCCTGGTGGCGGCTGGGATACCACCGCCCGCGGTGTGGGTGAAGGTTTAGTGAAAGCGGGTATCGAAGATAATGCGTCTTTTCAAAATATGTCGGGCGGCGGCGGTGGCCGTGCAATCGCTTACCTGATTGAATCTGGCACTAAAAAAGGCGATATCTTAATGGTTAACTCAACACCTATCGTGTTGCGGGCATTAACCGGTAAAATTCCGTACAGCTACCGTGATTTAACTCCAGTTGCCAGCATGATTGCAGACTACGGTGCGTTTGTAGTACGTAACGATTCGCCATTTAAAACCTGGCAGGATGTGATCGCAGCAATGAAAGCTGATCCAGGCTCTGTAAAAGTAGCTGGTGGCTCTGCACGCGGTAGCATGGATCACTTAGTTGCAGCGCAAGCCGTTAAAGCGGCAGGCCTTGATGGACGTCGTTTGCGTTATATTCCTTATGACGCGGGTGGTAAAGCCAAAGCTGGGCTGTTATCTGGCGAGGTTAACCTACTCTCTACCGGACTTAGCGAAGCGTTAGAAGTCGCTAATGGCGGTCAAGCGCGTATTCTAGCTGTGACCTCTGGTGAGGCATTACCAGATTATCCACAAATTCCAACCTTGAAATCGCTTGGTTATGATATGGAGTTTGTTAATTGGCGTGGTTTCTTTGCGGCACCAAATTTACCGGCTGATAAACTTGCTGAATACACCGAGAAGTTACGTAAACTACAAACTACTCCTGAGTGGGAAGTGGTACGGGCACGTAATGGTTGGTTAAACCTATTTCAAGAAAAAGATCAATTTATAAAGTCGCTTGAGCAGCAAGAAGCACAGCTTAAAGTTGTAATGGCAGAGCTCGGCTTTATTCGTACGTTACGTTAATTGAGGCTCAGATGCTAAATCGCGAACTACTAGGGCCAAGTTTATTCTTGGCGCTATTTACCCTTTACGCCATCGTTGCATGGCAAATTCCGTTACTCCCATTTGAAGAGTTTGAAACGGTTACTTCTGCCACTTTACCTAAAGTATATGCGGCATTTGGGATTATCGTTTGTCTGCTTTCTATCGGGGCTACTTTACTTAAACCAACCGCAGCCGTTGATGAAGATAATGTGCTCGAAAAGTCACATGTATTGCGAACTACCGGGTTGCTTATATTGATGGTGATATATAGCGCAGCGCTTGAGCCTATTGGCTTTTTAATCTCAACCAGTGCGTTTTTATTAGTTGGCTTTTTTGTTATGGGTGAGCGCCGTAAGGCTATTTTATTATTGGCCTCTATCCCTGTTACTGTAGTGTTTTGGTTTTTAATGACCCAAGTGCTCGGTATTTATTTGGTTTCTGGCGACCTGTGGAGTTAAGTTATGTTTGATGGAATTATGCTGGGTTTGTCGACCGTACTCGACTGGAACAATTTATTGTATGTGATTGTGGGTTGCTTTGTTGGTACGTTTATTGGCATGTTACCGGGCCTAGGTCCTATTACCGCAATCGCGTTAATGATCCCAATTACTTATAGCATTGGTGCCGATTCAGGGATGATTCTGATGGCGGGGGTGTATTACGGTGCCATTTTTGGCGGTTCAACATCATCTATTTTAATTAATGCCCCAGGGGTGGCGGGCACAGTTGCGTCCTCCTTTGATGGCTATCCGCTGGCTAAACAAGGTCATGCAGGTAAAGCATTGGCGATAGCTGCTTACTCTTCCTTTATCGGCGGAACCATAGGCGCAATTTTATTGATGGTTGCAGCCCCCTTGTTGGCAAAAGTGTCGCTGAGTTTTCAATCTCCAGATTACGTTGTGCTGATGTTTTTAGGTTTAACAGCGATCGCGGCGTTTTCTAATAAAGGACAATTTTTAAAAGCCATGATGATGACAGTATTTGGCTTAATGCTAGCCACTGTGGGGATTGATCCATCATCTGGTACAGAGCGTTTTACGTTAGGCCAAGCCGACTTACTTGATGGCATTAGCTTTTTATTAGTGGCAATGGCTACTTTTGCATTGGCTGAGGCGCTTATTAATGTAGTGCGTCCAGAGAAAAAAGAAACTAAAAGTATTAATGACTCAGACACACCGCAAATCGGTTCAACTAAATTGACCAAAGAAGAGATTAAAGATATTGCGCCAGTTATTGGCCGTTCGTCTATACTTGGTTTTATTGTTGGCGTATTGCCGGGTGCAGGTGCCACTATCGCTAGTTTTATGGCGTATGCGACGGAACGTAACTTAGCGCCTAAAGGCTTAAAAGAAAAGTTTGGTAAAGGTTCATTGCGAGGCTTGGCAGCACCGGAATCAGCGAACAATGCCGCGTGTACCGGTTCATTTGTACCATTACTTACATTAGGTATTCCAGGCTCGGGTACTACCGCTATTATGTTAGGTGCCTTAATTGCTTACGGTATTCAGCCAGGTCCAATGCTAATGCAAGAAAACCCAAGTGTATTTTGGGCGGTTATCGTTAGCATGTACTTTGGTAACATTGTATTGCTGATTCTGAACCTCCCTTTGATCCCATATTTTGCAAAAGTATTAGCGATGCCAAAATCAATATTAACGATAATGATTTTGTTCTTCAGCTTAATTGGCGTGTATTTAGTTTCCTTTAATACCTTTGATTTATTTATGATGGTTGGCTTTGCTGTGGTGGCGTTGGTATTACGATTACTAGCTTTCCCAATGGCACCATTACTACTAGGCTTTATTTTAGGCGACATGATTGAGCGTAACTTTCGTCGTTCAATGATGATCTCAGATGGTTCATTAAGCTTCTTATGGGAACGTCCACTAACATTGAGCATTTTTGTTATCTCAATATTAGTGTTGTTATTTCCATTAAAAGACTTTATAAGCCAACGCCGCGCTGATAAAGCGGTACTTAAAGCGAAGCAAGAGCATGCATAATTGAGGTAAAAAATGAGCTACACCAAGACGCAAAACCCGCTGCAAAACATAGTTTCAAAACCTAAGCGTTTAGAAACGCGATTAATAATTTGGGTTACAGGGCTGTGTGTATTACAAGCGGTGTTATTTGGCGGCTTGGTGTATCGAATTACCGCACAAAGTTTGCACGATCACATTGGTGATAAAGCACTTGCAGTGGCAACCAGTATTGCATCGAGTGATGAGGTTGTTAAAGCATTAAAAAATCCCAATGATTTGGTGGCAATTAACCAAGAAATCGAAAATCTGCGTCAGCTTACTGGCGCAGATTTTATTGTAATTGGTGATAAAAATGCACATCGAATTGTCCACCCAGATCGCAATAAGCTCGGCAAACGAATGGTGGGTGGCGATAGCCAAGCAGCGTTGCGAGGTGAGCGCTATATCTCTGTGGCACAAGGTAGCTTAGGCGAATCTATTCGCGGCAAAGTGCCGGTATACGATGAGCAACAAAATATTATTGGTTTGGTCTCAGTCGGTTTTTTAGTGCAATCGGTTGAGCCGTTGATCCGTGATCGCATTGTTGAAATTATGATTTGGGGTTTGTTATTAGTTACTTTGAGTATTATTGCCGCTATCTTTATTGGTCAGCGAGTAAGAAATGCTATTTTTGGTTTGCAACCGGATGAAATTGCGAGGTTGTTTTCAGAGCAAGACGCTATTTTAAATACCATGCGTAGCGGTGTTATTGCACTTGATCCCGACGGACGAGTACGCAAACTGACCCAGCGCGCCTGCGAAATTTTAGATAAACCAGTTGCCTGTATTAATCAGTCATTAACGCTGAAAGATTTACTGCCAGAGCATGCCGAATTTTTATTACGAAATCAGCGTCGTAAAATGGTTGGCTTTGAGTTGTTTGCTGCAGATAAACGTTTGGTGTTGTCACGTTTTTCATTGCAAGTACAAGGGCAAGCGGATGGCATTTTACTCACTCTGCGCCCAGCTGATGAGCTTGAATACTTGAGCCAGCAACTTACTAAAGTACAAGCATTTGCCGAGTTACTAAGGGTGCAAACCCATGACTATTCAAATAAGCTAAATCTAATTGGGGCGCTTATTCAAATGGGTAAAAATGAGCAAGCAATTGAATTGATCGGCCAAGAAAGCCAAGGTTCCCAAGCACAGATCCACCATTTGTTAGAACGTATTCAAGATCCTGTTTTAGCCGGTTTGCTGGTGGGTAAATACCACAAAGCCCGCGAGTTAAACGTGGTATTGGAGTTAAACCCAGAAAGTTTACTTGGTGCCATCGCACGTACTGAAATGTTAGAACGAGTAGTCTCAATACTGGGTAATTTGATCGATAACGCTATCGATGCGGCAATTCGAGCAAGTAACGAACGCACACCGTATGTAAGAGTTACCGTTGATGAAACCAGTAAAACGCTGTTATTCGATGTAGAAGACAGTGGTTTTGGCTTAGGTAACGACCATGAAGTGATATTCACTCCACAATACAGCTCTAAAGCTGGGGCAGAACACGGTATTGGTTTATATTTAGTAAAGACCAATTTGGACTCCTGTGGGGGGAGTTTAGAAATTGGTGAGTCAGATTTAAAAGGCGCGCGATTAAGCGTCTACATCCCAAAATAACAGCCTTTAATTTGGGTAATAAGCAAGAGTGAAGAAAAACAATAAAAGTAAATGCGGCACATTGCAACGCTAAAAAAGAGAAATAAAAAATGACATATTCAGTAGTTATCATCGAAGATGAGCAAGAAGTTGCACAACTTCTTGCTCAATACCTGCTTTTACCAAATGGGGTTACGGGAAATCAAACTGCGCGACAAAGCTTGCGTCAAGATCAGTATCAAGTGGTTGGAATTGCAGCAAACCTCAGTACTGCTACCGCGCTATTACAGGCAATAGAGCCAGATTTGATCTTGCTTGACATTCATCTACCAGATGGCAATGGCCTTGAGTTATTAACAGACTTGCGCCGGCGTTCAATTAAAAGTGAGGTGATGCTACTGACCGCCGCCAAAGAAGTCGAAACTCTTGAAAAAGCAATGCAGCTAGGTGCCTGTGATTTTTTGGTTAAACCTTTAATGCTTAATCGACTTGATCAGGCGTTAGCGCGATTTGAGTCACGCCAGCAGTGTTTGTCTGATGCTAACGAGGTGACCCAATCTATGGTCGACACTTTATTTGGCTCAAGCGAACAAAGTAAAGCACCGGTTAGACTGCCGAAAGGGGTTGATCAGCTTACTTTAAAAAAGATTATTGATGCTTTTAAAGAGCACAAAAAA
This sequence comes from Pseudoalteromonas arctica, assembly GCF_012927645.1. Lineage (GTDB taxonomy): Bacteria > Pseudomonadota > Gammaproteobacteria > Enterobacterales > Alteromonadaceae > Pseudoalteromonas > Pseudoalteromonas arctica_A. Next base: position 60,007 of record NZ_JABBMT010000008.1, read on the forward strand.
ACGCCCTTTACCGCACAGCAAATGGGCGATTTAGTAGGAGTAAGTCGCTCAACAGCACGCCGCTACTTAGAATATTTACTAGAAGCTGAGCAAGTTAGCGCCGACCAAAGCTATGGCAGCATAGGTCGGCCAGAGCGGCGCTATAAAATGACTTAGCTATCTGGCAAAGCGTTTAAGTTTACCTCTGGCGCTTGACTAACTAGGCGTTCAAATTCACTGTGTAATTTAGTTGGGCCTGTAAAAAAGCCTGTGTTGCGCAAGTAAAAACCTGCGTTTTCAGAGCCACCTTGATAATCCATTCGCGCTTGTTTGGCAGCCGTTGCATCATAGCTAAATTGTGCTTTATCAAGAGCGTGCCATTGACCCTGAGTATCTCTGAGCCACTGATTACTGTATAACGCTTTGCGCTCGAATTGCCCTGCATCAGGGATGAAATTTTCTAAAAAGCTGTGTGGCCTTGCCACATATGTATCAGTACTTGGGCGTCTGAATGAAGCAATAAACAGCCACTTTTCGGCAATTGGGTCATAAAAATATGCGCTGTAGTCGGTATGATTAGCAAGGTTTTCAGTTGGATTTACTTTTAATAAAAAGCGGTATGTTTGTTCTGCTTGCCAAGGAAATACTAAATAACTTTGCCCGCCAGACCCTTCATTACCAAACTTACCGGTATGCACATCATGCCCTTTAGCTAATTGTTGAATACGCATTTCCACAGGAATAGCAGTGGGATCATCAGAATGAAAAGGGCTCCATACTGAAAATAATACTCGGCGTTCAGTGTCAGAGTTTACTTGCATACCAAAGTAACCTTCAGCAAAACCATTAGCCATAAAATACGACCCTTGATGATCATACCCTTGTGGTACGCTCAGCTCTGAATAGAACCATTGATAGTTTTTAGTCATATCAGGTATGGGGTAGTTTAAATGCACAGAAGGCCCGCGACGACCCCAATAAATATCATCTTTTACATACAAAGGTGCCGCCGACTCTTTATCTAGCGTGACAATCACCCCTTGAATATCAGCAAAGGTGTCAGCTGTTTTAGTGATACCCGTAAGTTGCAACTGTTGGTATCCAATTTGATCTGGCAGAAACTCGCCAAGGTCGATATCTTGAAACTGCTGATTAGTAAGCGTAATTAACTGACTATATTGATTAAAATCGACTTTAAGCTGGCTACGATCACCTGTAATTTTTACGCGCAACTTTAAATTAAAGGCCGCTTTTGTTGGCAGGTAAAAGTAGTGATTGACGGGTATTGCAGAGTTTTGCCAGTGCGTGATCCCCAGATCACTAATCAGTTTTTTATTTGCTGCGATACTATGGCTAGTGGCACTATTGCCATAACTGGGAATAAAGTAATCTGTGGTTTGGTTTGCCACTGCAAATGGCGAAAGTAAGATCCATAATAATGAACCAATAAATAGTAAAACTCTCATAGTGAGCTCCATAAAAAGCGCCGACAAACGGCGTTAATATAAGAGGGTATACCCAACCAAGCCTCCTCAAAATGTGAATTCTGCATCTTGAGGTGGTTTGGGTATAAGCTTAAAATGACGCTGAAAAGCCAAGGCTAATCGAGCGACCATAGCGTGCTAAGCGACGAATTTGTTCTTCTGTTTTTATATATGACCACTGCCTTTCATTGGTTAAGTTGGTTATGCTCAAATCAGCTCGCACTTTCTCAGTGATATTGTAACTGGCACTGAAGTCGTATTGGCCGTAGTCTGCTGCCCATTCTGGTCCGCCCCACGCGTCAGGATAGACTAAGTAATCGTCGCGCCAGTTGTATGCAATACGGGTTTGATAGTGCTCTTTTTCATAGTAAATAACGGCATTGTAAGAGTGTTCAGACATGCCAACAAAAGGCAGGTCGTCAAGCTCTTTGTCAGCATAGCTGCTGTCTGTGAAAGTGTAATTTATTTGCACTCCTAAACCATCAAATGGCGCAGGTAAAATGTCTTCAAATGATTGTTGATAGGCGGTTTCAAAGCCTAAAATTGTTGCGCCTTTTTCCGATGTAGGTGAGATTTTTGTAAAAATAGGGCCTTCTACAGCTACTCCATCTTTAAAATAATTACCTACTTGTGCTGTGCCCACACGGCCGCGAGTAATCACAGATTCAATATCTTTATAGTAAGCGGCGAAGGTCAAAGCACCATAGTCAGAGAAGTACCATTCAATCGTAGTATCAAACTGATTGGCTCTTAGTGGCTTAATACCTGGGTTTGAAGCATGGTATTCAGCATCGTTGAAATTCAAGTAGCTATAGGGTGATAGGTAGTCTAAATTTGGTCGAGTGATCACTTTTGCGGCACTAAAGCGATAAAGTAAATCATCACGTAGATGCAACTTAAAGTTTAAGCTTGGCAGTACGTCAGTGTAGCTTTCTTCTGTGGTAGAGCGGGTATAGTAATCTTCAATTTTGCCATCAACACGATAGCTCAATGCGCCATCTTTTTCGGTTATATTGTAGCGAACGTTTTCAACATCAAAAGTATAGCCATCTGAAGAAACGTCGGTTTGTATTATACGAACGCCCATGTTGAGTGCGAAAGGTAATTTGCCTAAGTCACCTTGCAGATTTGTTTCAACAAAAGCTGCTAAGGTTTGCTCTGTTAAGGCAAACGAATCATTTGGACTACTTTTAGCGACGATTTTATCTTGCGCCGCTTGTGGATTAATTGATTCATAAAAAGCATACAGTTTGTCGTAATTAAAGCTTGCCCATGGATCAGGGTGTTTACCAGGCTCACCGTCTAAGAAGTTATCAAAGTTAGCTGGCACAAGTACATCAGCAGGTAAGCGGAATAAATTTAAGCCGCCAAGCTCTTCAACACTTGAATCGTCAAAACTGTCGTATTCTGAGTTTTTAAAATAAGTGCCACCATTACTGAACATTGATGCATTTTTTGATTTATAAACACTGCGTTCTTTGGTTTGTTTACCGTAATGAACACCAAATTGAATATCTTTCACTAGTTCAAAAGAGGGAATATAGGTTGCTGCTAAGCGGATCTCTTCTATTTGATCTTTCACATCGGTGCCTGAGTTGTGGCTGTAATGTGCACCAAAAGGTTGTTCTGCACTCAGTGCTGGGGTCATTGTCACATCAGGTAGCATATTACTGCCAGTTTGGTCGATAGTGATACCATCAACAAAGCCACGCGCAACAATAAAGCGGTTATTACCGTTACTAACATTTTTTGCTTGTGATTGTGAAATATCTAAATCAACCGTTAAGTTTTCTGTGGCATACCAAACTGTATTAAAGCCCCATTGCCAGGTATCTGTATTACGTGGCACAGACACATTTAACAGCTCAGCCATAGCGCCATCAACAAGTTCTACATAATTAACGTTGCCGTCTTCATTGAACTTTACCTCACCGATTGCTGGAATGCCTGGAGTCCAGGATTCATCATAGGTGACAAATGAAATTTGGTATTGCTCACCATTGGTTTCGTATTGTGAATAGATACTGTCAAAGTTCACATCAAACTTGTCTGACGGGCGCCATTGCAGTGCTAAACTTGCGCCAAGGCGTTCACGTGTATCTTGCCAGTTTGAATAACGTACGTAGCCTGGAATAACTGACGGATATGACTGCTCGTTATCTTCAAGTGTGCCGTTGCCATTACTATCAATGGGAATGCGTACGTCCACATTCTCATCAGGATCATAAAAACCTTCACCTTCATATGAATCGGCACGTTGCGTTCGTTCAGAATAAACAGCAGTGAAGAGTGCGCCAAAAGTATCATCAAAAAAGGTATCACTAATTAAAAAAGATACTTGCGGGTTAGTGTCGCCAGTACGTTCCTCATAAATTCCTTTGGCACTACCTGATAAAGTAAATCCATCTAAATCCAAAGGCTTGCGGGTTTTTATATTAATGACTGAGCCAATACCGCCTTCTTGTGTTTTACTTTGCGGGGATTTGTATACTTCGAGGGATTGCACTATTTCGGGGGCGATTAAATCAAAATTAAAGTTACGGCTAGAATGCTCTGATGCCATACGCCGGCCATTAACGGTGGTGACGTTGTAGTCCCCCCCCAAACCTCGCACGGTAACATTTTGGCCTTCGCCGCCGTTACGGGTAATTGCAATTCCGGTCATCCGTTGCAAAGCCTCGGCAATGTTTTGGTCAGGAAACTTACCGATATCTTCAGCAACGATAGCATCCATAACCCCCACAGCTTGTTGTTTTAAATACAGAGATTCTTTAATACTCGAACGAACACCCCTAACCTCGATTACTTCTACCTGCTCGGTCTCAGCGTCTTTTTCCTTTTTTTTGTCTTCTTCAGCAGCCAATATAGCGCCACTGAAAATGGCACTCATGGACAAAAACAGGGTGGACAGTTTTCGTTGTGCTTTCATAATAGTTACCTGTACTTTACTTGTTGATGGTTGTTTTTTTATTGAGTTATTATCACGCGTGTTGAGTATATTTTTCTCCAACACGCGTGAGGTTAATTACGAAATAATGCCAAGAGGTTTTGCTTGCTGCCAAAGGCCACGAGTGAAATCAGGGAAGTCTTTGCTATTACTTCTATCGGCTACAGAATCAACAGATAGCGGGGAAACGGCTGACCACGCGGCTGCGTCATACACATCTTGATCAAGTGGTTCGCCATTGCGTAGGCAAAAAATAATCCGCCAAAACATTAAAAAATCCATGCCGCCATGGCCGCCGTTACGCTCAGCTTCTGCCCCCATTTTTTGCCAGAGCGGGTGATCGTATTTGTTATACCAATCAGCCATATCGTAGTCCCATTCGTGGTAGCTTTTACTGCCACCTTGTTCAAGGGCAATACGGTTAGGGAAGCCTGCAAATACGCCATTAGTGCCTTGAATTAAGTTGTGACGAGAATAAGGGCGTGGTGTGGTTGTATCATGTTGCACCATAATACTACGGCCTTTTACCGTTTTAATGATGCTGGTATTCATATCACCCGCAATATAGTTAAGTTTGTTGCGGCTATGATCTGCGGGAAATTCTTTTTTAGCGTACGCGGCACGCCCTAATGATGGCGAGCTCATCGAGCTTATATAGTCAAAACGATCGCCACGGTTGATATTCATATATTGTGAAACTGGGCCTAAGCCATGAGTTGGGTATAAATTACCATCAACTGCCGCATGCCAAGGAGTACGCCAAGAGCCAGTTTTATGGTCAATTTCTTTCATTTGCCAGCGTAGCTCATGAATATATGCCGCTTCACCATGGAGTAATTCACCAAAAACGCCTTGGCGAACCATATTCAGCACCATTAGCTCATCACGGCCATAGCAGACATTTTCCAACATCATACAGTTTTTCTGAGTGCGTTCAGAAGTGTTGACTAGTTGCCATGCTTCTTCTACAGTCACTGCTGCTGGTACTTCAACAAAAGCATGCTTGCCGCTTTCCATGGTATCGACTGCCATCGGCGTATGCCACTGCCATGGCGTTGAAATGATAACAATATCAATATCTTGTCGCTCTAGCATGCGGCGGTAGTCGTGATCGTTTTTGCCATAGGTATCTGGTTTTTTAAAGCCTTTATCAACAACAATCTTCACCGCCCTGTCTACAACGGCCTGGTGGGTATCACAAATTGCTTTAATTTCAACGCCATCTAAATGGCAAAAATGCTTAACAGCACCAACACCACGTTCGCCTACGCCAATAAAGCCAACTCTCACTACGTCCATTCTAGGTACGATTAAGCCAAGCGTTGAGCGCCCTTGTTGTGCAGTTTTTAATATTGATTTGGAATTGGTGGTAGAAGCACAACCCAAAGCCGCGCTGGTTGCTGCAATTGCGGCCATTGATTGTAAAAATCGTCTACGGTTAAGATCGCCCATAATATTGCCTTATTGTTTATTATTTGTAAATTTGTTTTCACAGGGTTTTATTTGTACACATAATGAAATATCAATGCAAGGTAAAGTTCTTTCATTTACTTTCATTTTTATTGTGTTTCTTTTTGTTTTTAATTTTAACTTCTTTTGTTACAGTGTGTTATGTGTGATTTTTGATATTTAAAGATAAATGTAAAAAATTAAATTGAAAGTAAATGAAAGCTGCGTACAATAAATGAAAGTTAACAATGAAAGAGATCGGGCATGCTTAACACTATCGAAAGGCGTCATGAGATTGTGCAATTGGTTTACAAACAAGAACGGGTGCAGGTTCCTGAGTTGGCTCAGTTGTTTGGTGTGTCAACGGTAACAATTCGTAACGACTTAAATGAGTTGGATGAAAAAGGATTGTTGGTACGATCCCGTGGTGGTGCAGTTGCCAGTAATCGTCTGACTCAAGAGTTATCATTAAAAGAAAAACACGATGCAAACCGCGGTATTAAAGAGCGACTAGGTAAATTTGCAGCGAGTCTAATTAAGGATGGCGAATCGATCATTTTAGACTCAGGAACAACAACTGAAGAAGTCGCTAAAAATCTAACCAGCCACCATAGCGTGGTTGTGATGACTAATGGCTTAAATGTGGCGCACTCACTACTCAATGCGCCATCGGTTGAAGTGTTAATGACTGGTGGCACACTGCGTAAAAAATCTCTGTCATTTTATGGCCGCCAAGCTGAACAGCATTTACAACAATATCATTTTGATAAGTTAGTTTTGGGTGTTGATGGCTTTGAAAAAGATATTGGCATTACTACGCACTTTGAGCTTGAAGCTCTGCTAAACCGAGTGATGTTCGAAGTATCACGAGAGATCATAGTAGTAACAGATTCTAGTAAATTTAATCGCAAAGGCGTGCATAAAATTATTGCCGCCAGTGAAATAAATGTATTGGTAACAGACAGTGGGATCCCAGCTGAGATAAAAACCGCGCTCGAAATTGCAGGTGTGCGGTTACATATTCTCGATCTTTAACTTTCATAACTAAACAAAGATTATCTAACAAGAGGTTTGCAATGACAATATTACAGCAATTAATCGCAGCGAATAAACGCGGCGAAAAACAGGGTATTTATGCCGTTTGCTCGGCTCATCCATTGGTGCTAGAAGCTGCCATATTGCAAGCCAAACATGATAATAGTTATTTATTAATCGAAGCAACGGCGAATCAGGTCAATCAATTTGGTGGTTATACGGGGATGTTGCCTGCGGATTTTATGGCATTTGTTGAAAAGCTTGCAGCAGAGCAAGCATTTGCAATTGATAAGCTGATCCTCGGTGGTGACCATTTAGGCCCTGTGTGTTGGTGCGATGAAAGCGCTGAATCAGCGATGCAAAAAGCGGAGCAGTTGATCGCTAGTTATGTCAGTGCAGGATTCAAAAAAATTCACTTAGATACCAGTATGCGCTGCGCCGATGACGAGCTCATTTTAGCAGATGAAACAGTTGCAACACGTGCAGCGCAGTTATGTGCGGTAGCTGAACAAACAGCATTAGATGCCTTTGGCCACAGTGATTTAGTTTATGTTATTGGTACTGAGGTGCCGCCGCCCGGTGGTGCCGATGAGCAAATAGATACACTTGCAGTCACAGAAACTGACCATGTTGCTAGTACACTGGCATTGCACCATGATGCATTTTTACGGCAGGGGCTATCATCGGCATGGCAGCGAGTCGTTGGCTTGGTGGTACAGCCTGGTGTGGAATTTGATAACACGCAAGTATTTGATTACGATAGCGCGAAAGCGCAACAGTTAAAACAATATATAAAGGCCGTTGATGGCATTGCCTTTGAAGCACATTCTACTGATTATCAAACGCCCATCGCGTATCAACAATTAGTAAATGACCACTTTGCGATTTTAAAAGTGGGTCCAGAGCTTACATTTGCTCTGCGTGAGGCATTATTTGCATTAAGCCATATTGAAGATACGCTAATAGGCACTGAGCAGTGCTCGCATTTACGCACTGTTATTGATGCTGATATGCAGCAATTTCCAAAAAATTGGCAGCGTTTTTATCAAGTTGATCAATCAATGCAACAGCTTTATCGTCGCTTTAGTTTTAGTGATCGAATTCGTTATTACTGGGGACAAGCAGGCAATCAAAACGCAGTTGAAATCTTATTCAGCAATCTGCAAAAACAGCCGATCCCACTGCCGCTACTAAGCCAATATATGCCATTGCAGTATCTTGCAGTGCGAAATAACACCCTGCAAAACAGCCCTAAATCTTTGGTACTTCATCACATAATGCAAGTAACCAGTCGCTACGCAGATGCGTGTTTTAAACAATAGACGTAAGTGAGGTAGTAATGTCTAGTTATTTAGCAATTGATGAAACCCTATTAGAAGCTAAAAATAGTTTATGGACTGCAAAAGAAATTATGCAGCAACCCGACTGTTGGCGAGCAACACTTAGTATTGTGAAAGCTGCACGAGTGCAGCTAGATAGCTGGCTGGTGGGCATATTAGATAAGCAAAATGCGCAAATAATTTTTACCGGTGCCGGTACTTCAGCTTATGTTGGTGAGGCGGTTGTTGGTTACTTGAATCAACAATTGGATATTACTTGCCGAAGTGTTAGCAGTACAGAGCTGGTTGCTTGCCCAGAGCAGTATTTACAGCCAAACAAGCCAACTTTATTAGTGTCGTTTGCACGCTCGGGAAATAGCCCTGAAAGTGTTGCTGCTGTTGAAGTTGTAAATAATTATGTTAAGGAATGTGCCCACCTACTTATTACCTGTAACCCCGATGGTGCGCTGCATCAACAAGCAGCGCAAGATGAAAACTATTTCTCGTTATTGATGCCTGTGCAAACACTTGATCACAGCTTTGCTATGACCAGCAGTTTTACCTCAATGTTGGTGGCAAGTGTGGCAATATTTAGTGATGCAGATAACGCTGTTTTAACTATTACAGAAGCGGTTGAAAAAAATATTGCTGGTAAATTAGCTGAGCTAAAAGCATTGGCTGAACTGCCGATGCATCGCTTAGTGTATTTAGGTGCAGGATCCTTAAAAGGCTATGCGCAAGAATCAGCATTAAAATTATTAGAACTCAGTGCGGGTCAAGTTATGGGGTATTTTGAATCCCCGCTGGGTTTTCGTCATGGCCCCAAATCATTGGTTGATGATAAAACCTTAATTGTTCTATTTGGCTCAACTAATACCTATACCAAGCAGTACGATATTGATTTGTTGAATGAATTACGCAGCGATAATCAGGCTATTGATGTTCATTCCTTGGCGCTTCCAGATAACGCGATGAGGCAGCAATTAGATGATGTATTTAATGGCTTATATTATATGGTCTGCGCGCAAATAATATCGTTCTATAAAGCATGGCAATTAGGTATTACAGTAGATAACCCATGCCCAACCGGTGAAGTAAACCGAGTGGTACAGGGGGTGACGATTTATCCGCTCAAGCAAGGTGACATTAATGACTAAGCAGTATATTTATGGCATTGATATTGGCGGTAGTAAAATTGAACTTGCAGTATTTGACGCAACATTAAAGCAACTTGAATCATGGCGAGTTGCGACTCCACAAAATAGTTATCAAGACTTTCTAAATGCGTTAGTGGGTATGATTTTAAGTGCCGATCATAAATATCAATGTCACGGTGCGGTCGGTATTGGTATGCCAGGCATCGTTAATGCGAACCAACAAGTGCTGTCGGCCAACGTGCCTCATGCGACGGGTCAAAATGCCGCGCAAGATTTAGCTCAGTTAATTAATCGCCCAGTTGCGATCGAAAACGATTGCCGTTGTTTTGCACTCTCAGAAGCGCGCAGCAGCGTTGGTTTGCAATATACCCGGGTGTTCGGTGCAATTCTTGGTACTGGTGCGGGTGGTGGGCTGTGTATTGATGGTCAATTGTATAAAAGTGCGCAAGGAATTGCTGGTGAATACGGCCATTACGCACTTTCTGCAGTGTTACAGCAAAAGTACCAGTTACCTATTTTAAAATGTGGCTGTGGTTTAACAGGGTGCATTGAAAGTTATATTGCAGGCCCTGGCTTGGCGAGAATTTACCAGCACTTTGCTAGCGAGGTATTAACCACTTTTGAAATTGTTGAAGGACTGAGAAAAGGCGACGTAATTTGCCAACAAAGTTTTGCTTGTTATTTGGATTTAATAGGCAGTACTTTTGCGGCAATTATTATGGCCTATGATCCTGAGGTAATTGTAGTTGGCGGTGGTATGTCTTTAGTTGATGAACTAATGAGCAAGCTTGAAGAGGCAATCGTACCGTATGTTTTTGCTGATATTCGGGTGCCAAAAATAGTGCTTGCTGAATTTGGCGATGCCAGTGGCGCTCGCGGTGCCGCTATTTTGGCCAAAGAACAAGTGGGAGCGCTGGCATGATTGGATCCGTGTTTTACGTCACAGCTGATGTAATTTATTGCCAAGAACGAGTGCTTAAAAATCACTTCATGTTAGTTAAAAACGGCGTTATTAGTCACTTTACGCAAAACCCTAAAGCAGGTGTGCCTATTGATGATTATGGTAATGCTGCAATTATTCCTGGTTTAATTGATTTACACATTCATGGCCGCGAAGGTTGTGATGTGATTGATTGTAAAGTGAGTAGTATCGAAACGATTTCATGCTCACTTGCAGAGCATGGAGTGACAGGCTTTTTAGCAACGACAGTGACTACCGATTGGCAACAAACACTTAATGCTATGAGTGTAATTGGTCAGGCATACAGGCAGCAACCTAGCGGTGCACAGGTGTTAGGTGGCTATAGTGAGGGCCTATTTTTCAGTGAAGTCCATAAAGGTGCGCACAATCAAGATTACTTTTTAGATCTATCGCAGTCGCATCTAGAAGCGATGATTAATGCAGCCACTGGTAGCTTAAAAGTGGTTGCGTTGGCGCCAGAAAAGCCAGGCGCAAATGCATTAATTGAATACCTGACAGCGCAAGGAATTCGGGTCATGCTTGGTCATTGTGATGCCAATTATGAACAAACTCAAAACGCGCTTGAGCATGGCGCATGCGGTGGGGTACATGTTTTTAATGGCATGCGCGGCATTCATCATCGCGACCCAGGTTGCGCGGGTGCGGTATTAATGGATGACAACGCGCTGGTGGAAGTTATTGCTGATGGTGTGCATCTTCATCCTACTATTTTAAAGTTAATTTATAGACTCAAAGGCCCGCAAAAAATCGCGTTGATCAGTGACTGTATAAATGCTGGTGGGCTAAATGATGGTGAGTATAAATTGGGTAAAATGGATGTTGTTGTGCAACAAGGTGTGGCGAGAACAGCCTCCGGCTCGTTAGCTGGCAGCACTTTAACGCTTGAGCAAGCAGTTAAAAATATGCATCAATTAGGCAGTGTTGAGCTGCGTGAGGCGATAAATATGGCCAGTATTGTGCCTGCGCAATTTCTTAATATTGCCAGCCAAGTGGGGTCGTTAGCGGAGGGTAAGCAAGCGAATTTTGCTATTTTAAACAGCGATTTTAGTATTCAGGCGACTTATGTGAAGGGTCATCGGTGCTTTTTTAAAAGTGTATAAAATGGCTAAAACGCTCGGCTTTAGTGTGGCTATACGCTTCAAAACCCATAGAAAGTAAAATATTATAAAATTGATTGCATTTTAAGCGACATGTATGGTGATGTTCGCTATAAGTAATGCTATACTCCCGCCGAATAATTTTTCGACTTTATTAAGAGTAAAATAATGGCAGATTTATCGAAGTACAGAAACATTGGTATTTTCGCGCACGTTGATGCGGGTAAGACCACGACTACTGAGCGTATTCTAAAGCTTACTGGTCAAATCCATAAAACTGGTGAGGTTCATGATGGTGAATCAACAACTGACTTCATGGAACAAGAAGCTGAGCGCGGTATTACTATCCAGTCTGCGGCTGTAAGCTGTTTCTGGAAAGATCACCGTTTTAACGTTATCGATACTCCTGGACACGTTGACTTCACAGTTGAAGTATACCGTTCACTTAAAGTACTTGATGGCGGCATCGGTGTATTCTGTGGTTCTGGTGGTGTTGAGCCACAATCAGAAACTAACTGGCGTTATGCTAACGAATCAGAAGTTGCACGTGTTATTTTCGTAAATAAATTAGACCGTATGGGTGCTGATTTTTACCGTGTAACTGAGCAAGTACGTAAAGTACTTGGTGCAAACCCACTAATCATGACGTTACCAATTGGTATCGAAGATGAGTTTGTTGGTGTTGTAGATGTTCTAACTAAAAAAGCATACGTTTGGGATGACACTGGTCTTCCAGAGAACTACGAGATCACAGACGTTCCAGCAGACATGGTAGAGAAAACTGACGAATACCATGAGCTACTTATCGAAACTGCTGTTGAGCAAGACGATGATCTAATGGAAGCGTACATGGAAGGTGAAGTACCTTCTATTGAAGATATCAAGCGTTGTATCCGTAAAGGTACTCGTGACCTTGCTTTCTTCCCTACATACTGTGGTTCTGCGTTCAAGAACAAAGGTATGCAACTAATTCTTGATGCTGTTGTTGATTACTTACCGTGTCCTACAGAAGTTGATCCGCAACCTCTTATGGATGAAGAAGGTAATGAAAATGGCGAGTTCGCAGTAGTATCTACTGATGAACCATTCAAAGCGTTAGCATTCAAAATCATGGATGACCGTTTTGGTGCATTAACATTCGTACGTATCTACTCTGGTAAATTAAATAAGGGTGACACTATCCTTAACGCGTTTACTGGTAAAACTGAGCGTGTTGGCCGTATGGTTGAGATGCAAGCAGATGATCGTAACGAATTAACTAGCGCACAAGCTGGTGACATCATTGCTATCGTAGGCATGAAAAACGTGCAAACTGGTCACACTTTATGTGATCCTAAGCACCCAGTAACACTTGAGCCAATGGTATTCCCAACTCCAGTGATCTCGATTGCTGTACAGCCTAAAGATAAAGGCGGTAATGAGAAAATGGGTGTTGCTATCGGTAAAATGGTTGCAGAAGATCCATCTTTCCAAGTTGAGACTGATGAAGATTCGGGCGAAACTATCCTTAAAGGTATGGGTGAACTTCACTTAGATATCAAAGTAGATATCCTTAAACGTACTTACGGTGTAGACCTTATCGTTGGTCAACCACAGGTTGCTTACCGTGAAACTATCACGCGTGAAATTGAAGATAGCTACACGCATAAGAAACAATCTGGTGGTTCTGGTCAGTTCGGTAAAATCGACTACCGCATTAAGCCAGGTGAAGTTGCTTCAGGCTTCACGTTTAAATCATCAGTTGTTGGTGGTAACGTACCTAAAGAATTCTGGCCTGCAGTTGAGAAAGGCTTTAAGTCAATGATGGGCGAAGGTGTTCTAGCTGGCTTCCCTGTACTTGACGTTGAAGTTGAACTTTTCGACGGTGGCTTCCACGCCGTGGATTCATCTGCAATCGCATTCGAAATCGCTGCTAAAGGTGCTTTCCGTCAATCGATCCCTAAAGCGGGCGCACAACTTCTTGAGCCAATCATGAAAGTTGACGTGTTCACGCCAGAAGATCACGTTGGTGACGTAATCGGTGACCTTAACCGTCGTCGTGGTATGTTAAGCGACCAAGAAGCTGGTTTAACTGGCGTGCGCATTAAAGCAGACGTGCCATTATCAGAAATGTTCGGTTACATCGGTTCATTACGTACAATGACTTCAGGTCGTGGTCAGTTCTCTATGGAGTTCTCACACTATGCACCATGTCCACAAAACGTAGCTGATACTGTAATTGCTGCAGAAAAAGAGAAAAAAGCTGCTAAGTAATTAGTCACTTAAACTCTTAAAAAACCCGCACTTGTTGCGGGTTTTTTGTTGAGCTGAACTCTGCTGAATAAACCTACTCAAGCAGAGTTTAGTTTATACTACGCTTTTTTACGGCGCAGGAGTGTTAGTGGTAACGCTAGTAACGTTAACCAAAATAATGAGCCAGAATCATCGCCTTTATCATCCGATTTGTCATTGTTGATATTGATATAAACAAGTTGTGCATTTGATAAATTACCGGCACTATCTTTTGCTTGTACCATTAATGTGATTTTTCTTTCAAACTCGAAATCTAAATCGCCCGCGACGATTAATTGTCCTTGCTGATTAATCGTTATAGCATTGTGCCCTGAGACGATAAATTCAACAACTGGCGTGTATTCAGCGTCGGCATCACTGAACTCCAGCTGACCTATAATAGTTCCAATAGCGCTGTTTTCTAACACATTGAAGCTTTGTTCTGGTTCTAGCACTGGAGCTTGTGGCTCAGGAGTTGGCTCTACAGCAGGCGTAGATTGAATATCAATAATGACAGGGTCGTGATCAGAGGCACGATAAGCACTGTCTGAATACAGGCTAGCAACTTGAGAATCCGATTTAAATTCTACGTTGTAATCAAGACTGATCGGCTCATCAGCATTGATATGCCAATCTGTCGCTGCGACAACTTTAGCAAGTAAACTTGGACTAGCAACAGCATGATCTAAGCTACCCATGCGGCCAGAAAAACTATATGAATAACCAAGAGTGTTACCATCTAATTCCGCGACGACATTTTTAAACCCTTTATCAGCAAATGCGCGTATTGGATCTTCCATCGCATAGGCATTCATATCGCCGACTAAAATGATATCTTCATCCTCTACACCGGTTGGCTTGCTATGAAGCCAATCTGCAAAGCTATTGGCACCAGCAACGCGGATCTCATTCCAGCATGCTTGGCCATCACCTAAATCGGCATTATTGCCATCGGCACTGCCACAGCTACCTTTTGATTTTAAATGGGCTACAGCAACAGTGAATACCTCTTCTGACTGAAATGATTTGAAGCTTTGTGCGATCGGTGGGCGATTACTATAGTCAAATGGATATTCGGTTGTGATAGCCGCGGTGCCAACTTGTGCGACTTTATTTGCACGGTAGATAAGTGCGGTGGTAATTGCATCAGTACCAATTTTATTTACATTAAAATTAACAAAGGCGTATTCATTATTGCTATCTTCATCGTTTAACGCACTAACAAGGCTAGCAATAGCGCTATTTGCACCGAAACCATCGTTTTCTATTTCCATTAAGCCGATCACATCAGCCTCTATAGCAACAAGCGCACTGACAATTTTCGCTTGTTGGCGGATAAACTCAGCTTCGCTGTCAGCCCCACGACTGGTTGGAAAACCTGCACCTTGGCCGTCACCATTGAAGTAATTAAGCACGTTAAAGCTTGCAATACGAAGATCCGCATCGGCGTGTAGCTCTGGTGCATTAGTACGTGGGTTAGCTGCCACAAAAGTTGGTTGTACAGTTGGGTGAATGCGATAGCGATCAAAGCTGTAACCCATAACACCGGTGATTGCGTTAACTGAATCACCTAACCGTAATGTGTTATAAGCGTCTAAGCCAGTACCAGGGTAAGAAACTGGATCAAGATTTTGTTTTGTTGAACCATCATCAAGTAGGATGTGTTTGTTGATGTTTTCGGCCTCAACAGTGTTAGCTGCATTACCAGGAAGCGCTATTTGTGTACCTTGATATAAGCGTTCTGTGGCAAGGCCCACTTCACCATAACGGCCTAAGCCATAGTTATTGCTAACAACTAAAGTTTGCTCTAATGAAACCAACATGCCTTCATAGGCTTCTAAATCGGCTACGTTATTAACAGGGAGAGTGATGTTTGTTGCTGTTGGCGTTAAGCCTGTAGCACATACTTCCACTTGACTAACATCACCAATTTGGGTGGCCTGAAAGTATTCTGCGACACTGCCTTTAACGCGCACGTGGTCCCCAATATTGACATCGGTATCAGCAAAATAAACAAATACACCTTCAGAAGTAAGTGGGTTTGTATCAATATCTGCATCAAGCGATGTAATAAAGAAGCCACTTAATTGCTCACTACCTTGAAAATCAGCAGTTACTACGCCTTCCAGCTCAATTTCTGTGTTTACTAGAGGGCTATCACCGCCTTCACCTTGTACTGCGCTGATAAGTGTTTTAGCTGCGCCGCATTCTAATGGAGTAACTGGTTCTGGATCTGGGGTTGGCTCTGTACTCTCACCATGAAAACCGAGCCCTGAAAAGTCATTTTTATCAAATTGTAGCCATTGTTCACTTGGATCAAATGACGCAGTAACATCGCTACGACCTGCAGTAATACTTAGCTTGCGACGTAAGGTTTTGTCCTTGGTGCTAACACCTCCGGCTGACCATTCGCTACCAGGGTCAACGCCTAACTGACCAAAGCTATCAACAATAGTGCCGTCTTTAGTTAACACAAGTGCATCATCACCATTGAAATAAGTAACGGTTGCTTCCGTATCAGCTTTAGCTTTAAGCTCGTCTGCAGAACCTGCATTAACAATTACATAGGTGCTGTTGGCAGCTAAGCTACCGGATAAAGCAAGTGTATTATTTGGAGTTGTCAGATCGCCATTACCATTGGCGTAAAGTGAGATGTTATAGCCATCAAGCGAGAGTGTTTCGCCAGAGGTATTAAAAAGCTCAATTGCTTTATTGTTACTACCACCTTCAACATATTCTGAAATAATTAAATTAGCGTAAGCTGGCGCACTGAGGCTTGCAATAACAAGCGCCAATGGCGTTATTTTTGTTTTGAACATTATTATTTTTCCCGTGTATTGTGTCCCGAGTGGGATAAACAGTTTAAGGAAAAGTTATGACAAAGAAAATATAAAATGTTAATAGTATGAAAATGAAAAGGGTGGTGAACAGCCCTTTTCAAACTTATATATCTATGAGGCTTGTCTTTTCAGCAGTTGTGCGGCCTGTTTTGCAAAATAGGTAAGAATACCGTCAGCGCCAGCACGTTTAAAAGCAAGTAATGACTCCATAATCGTAGCTTCTTCAGCAAGCCAGCCATTATCAATGGCCGCTTTATGCATCGCGTATTCGCCACTGACTTGATAAGCAAAAGTAGGTACGCCAAACTCATCTTTAACACGGCGTACGATATCTAAATAAGGCATGCCAGGCTTTACCATTACCATGTCAGCGCCTTCTTGTAAGTCGAGTGCGACTTCGCGAATTGCTTCATCAGAATTTGCAGGGTCCATTTGATAGGTTTTCTTGTCGGCACCTTTTAAGTTATTAGCTGAGCCAATTGCATCTCTGAATGGGCCATAGTAGCTTGACGCATATTTGGCAGAGTAAGCCATAATGCGTGTATGGATGTGACCTTCGGTCTCTAGTGCGTCGCGGATTGCGCCAATACGGCCATCCATCATATCTGATGGAGCAATAACATCTGCACCAGCCGCTGCATGAGATAGCGCCTGTTTGACTAAAATCTCGGTTGTAACATCGTTTATTACATAGCCTTGATCATCAATGATGCCGTCTTGCCCGTGCGTAGTAAACGGATCAAGAGCACCATCAGTAATTACTCCCAATTCAGGGAAGGCTTCTTTTAATGCGCGTACTGTACGCTGTACTAAACCATCACTGTTGTAAGCCTCTTCAGCCATTAGTGATTTTTTATCTGCTGGGGTAACAGGAAAAATAGCTACCGCAGGTACACCAAGCTCAACTAATTCTTGGGCTTCTTCAAGTAATAAATCAATTGATAAGCGCTCTATGCCTGGCATAGATTCAATGGCTTCACGGCGATTGTTACCTTCAAGTATAAATACCGGGTAAATTAAGTCATTTACGCTGAGTTGATTTTCAGCCATCAAGCGACGCGAGAAATCATTGCGGCGCATTCTGCGCATGCGAGTATAAGGGAAAAGATCGAGACCTGATTGGGCCATTATTTGCTCCTAGTCTAAAATTGGAAAACTAACTACACGATTACGGCCACTTTGCTTTGCATGATAAAGTGCTTTGTCAGCGTAGTCGGTGAATAATCCCGGATTATGAATGTCTTCAGCGATGGCGCTATACACACCAGCACTAATGGTAAACTTTATCTGAGTGTTTGCTACAGTAATAGTGGTATCCATAATTTCTTGACGAATTTTTTCGGTTATGGCAACGGCCCCTGAGAGTGGGGTATTAGGAAGTAAGATAACAAACTCTTCCCCACCATAGCGTGCGACCTCGTCAAGTGGTCGTTTTAATTGATGTGTTATAATATCAGCCACAGCACGAATGGTTTGGTCGCCAATTAAGTGCCCATAAGAGTCATTAATTTTTTTAAAATGATCAATGTCGAGCATAATTACACTCAATGGGGTTTGCTCTCGGCGAGAACGACGCAAGTCCATCACTAGCTTTTTCTCAAAGTAGCGACGGTTTTTTATTTGTGTTAATGGATCTTCCATATTGAGCTGCTCTAACTCGCGATTTTTTTCTTCAAGCTCACGTAAGGTAACTTGTAGCTCAAAAGTTCGCTCTTCAATATTACTTTCTAGGTCTTGTCGAGCTTGTTCTTGCAACTCTAAACGTTCTTGTAATAACTCATCTTGAGCTTCATTTTGGGCGATTTTACACTGCTGGGCGGTAACTTGAGCATCGCGTTCGATTAAAAAGTACTTAATGGTGGCAAAGATTAAACTGAGTGAACAGATTAAAAAGCTAACAGATACAAACGGTAAACCACGGGTATTAAAGTCATAGATGTCAAACACAACAATCATCATATAAAGCTGTGCGATAAAAAACATTAATGCGCCACATAATAGTGCACATAGAGGCTGCGTTCGCTGTTGCTTAATATCAATCCCTAACGCCGCGATGTGCAACAGCATAATCAGTGCTGGCATAGGTAGACTGTAATACAGCATGATATCTGTTGGGAGTAACCAAATAAAAAATAGGCTGATAAAAAGTAACCAGTTACTTAATCTATGTAAGGGCTGCAGCCATGTTTTCGTGGGCAGGCGTAGTTGTTCAAATAATAGTTTGAATAAGCAAGTTGTTAATATCAGCATACTAGGCATTGCTAGCTGCTGTAGGCTAGGCAAAGTCGGGTGGAAATAGCGATAACCAAAGCCATATAAGTAGATTAGTAATAACCATAAAGTGATTAAAATACTGCTACAGACTGCAAAGTAGCGCTTGCGTGAAACACCAAATATGACTAAGCAAGTGACTGTCAGCGATAAAATAAACCCGATTAGCAGGCCGTATATTAAATTAAACTTACTTTTATCTTTTAAATACTCGTCATGCTGCCAAAGACTTAGCGGTACTCTGACACCATCTAGACTTTCAACGCGAAGCAGTAATGTTGACTGACTTGCCGGTGGCAGTGTTAGCTTTACTAATAATGATTCTGTTTTAATTTGCCGGTTATTGAGTGGTAATGTATCGCCAATTTCTTTAAATAATAATGTGTTTTGCTTAAAGTAATGGTACACAGCTACTTGATCTAATAACGGATTATCAATGGACAATAAAATGGGTAGCTCTGAATTTTCAGCGTTAATCAGTTGCAGGCGCAGCCATACTGCTTGATTAGTGAGTCCTAAATTGAGCGGTTGTTCTGAAAGCTGATGCCATTGCTTATTTGGAGCCTGCTTAGCTTGTTCTGCTGTGAAAGGCTGCTGGGAATATTCGAAAGGGATATTGACAAGGTGTTTAAAGTGCTTATCTAAGGTGATCTGCGTTGCGTTGGCCGTAAATGAAATAAATACAAAGCTATAAAGCAGCAACCAAACACGCTTCATTCTCAGCCCTTGTGGTTAAATAACTGTTGGAAGTTAAGTGTAGTTTTCTTTGCAACAGTTGCAAATTCTAGGCCTTTTAAGGACGCAATAGTTTGGCATATATGTGGTAAATAGCTTGGCTCATTTCGGTGCGATTTGGGTTTTGGTGTTAACGAGCGAGGGAGCAAAAACGGTGCATCAGTTTCAATTAATAGGCGCTCTAATGGCAACATAGGCATCAGTTTTTGCAGTGATTTGCCGCGACGTTCATCACAGACCCAACCGGTAATACCAATGTATAAACCTAGCGATAAGTATTGCTCTAAGGCGTGTTGATCACCAGTAAAACAATGTAATACTCCACGCACCGAATACTGTTGCAGTATTGCCAGCATATCTTCGCTCGCATCGCGCTCATGTAAATATACTGGCAGGTTTAACTCTCCCGCTAAAGTGAGTTGTCGGTGTAATACGGAGCGTTGAGTCTCGCGAGGAGAAAAGTTGCGATTGTAATCTAATCCACATTCGCCAATCGCCACAACCTCAGAGTGTGCAGTGAGAGTGCGTAGTTGTGTTTCTAGCTTTTCATCGGCTGATTTTGCATCATGAGGGTGTACACCAGCAGTAGCAAGTAGACTGTGTTGTTGTGCTAAGTTAATTGCTTGTTGGCTGGAGTTTATATCGCAGCCAATTAATAGCATTTGGCTCACATTTTGCGCTTTTGCGCGAGCAATAATAGTCGAATGTTGAGCATCAAATTGATGATTGGTAAGATTTACGCCTGCATCAATGAGTGATATGGTCATTAATTAGTGCGCTTAACGCGGATCGAGCGATTCTGGCCTGCTTTTTTTAATAAAAAGGAGTTGAACATACCGCGTTCAATAATCACAGTATCATTTTGGTTGATACGCAAGCTATCGGAGCCAATTTGGCGCCATTGCTGGCCGTTGTCTAAGCTAATAATTAATTCACCGTATGGTGCTTCTTTGACGTTGCTAACGACAGCAGATATTTCATTGTCATTATCTTTTGCTACTTCTTTGTGTTCTAAACCAAAATCGTCATTTTTGGTCTTAACTATTTGCTCATTGGCTACTGCTGTTGGTTCGCCAACGTTAGGGGTTGCTGAGTTAGTTGGTGGGGTTAAGGTTTTTGTTGTTGCTGGCTTACTTAATGATTTACCTGCCATAGTGTTGTCATAACAAAGCAGGCGATTAAAGTCATTTTCTACAAATGTACAGGCTTGTAAGGCTTGCAAGTTTATTTCGTTAGCGTGAACAGTCGGAATGCTTAATAAAGCAAGTATTGGTAGTAGTTGTTTTTTCATTTATTCCTCTGACTCATTTTGTTGGGGTGTAGCGCTATAAAAGGATGCTAAAATTAAACCCAATTCAAATAACAGTAGCATGGGAAATGCTAATAATGTTTGTGATAGTACATCCGGTGGCGTTAAAAACATAGCTACAACAAAAACACCGACCACAATATAAGGACGTTTTTCTTTTAAACTTTGTGTTGTGGTTGCGCCACTAAAACACAGCAGCATGATCGCTACTGGAATCTCAAAAGCGACCCCAAAAGCAAAAAATAGCTTCAACGCAAAACTTAAGTAGCTACTAATATCTGGTGCCAACGTCATCATTTCTGGGCCAACGCTAGTAAAAAAGCCAAGGATTATCGGTAGTACTACAAAGTAACAAAATGCGATGCCGCTATAAAACAAGATAATGCTCGATGCCAAAATCGGCATTAACATACGTTTTTCACTTTTGTACAAACCTGGAGCTATAAATCCCCAAATTTGATGTAAAATAAACGGAATCGCGGCAAATAAAGCTACAAAAAGTGTAAGTTTAAATGGCGCAAAAAACGGTGCTGTTACATCGGTTGCTATCATGGTTGCGGTACTGGGTAAGTGCGCAACTAATGGAGCCGCTACAAAACTGTAAATATCGTTCGCAAAGTAAACCAGCGCAATAAAAAACACTAATATAGCTAATAAGGCTTTCATAAGCCGATTTCGCAATTCAATTAAATGACTTACAAAGCCTGATTTAACTTGTTCAGTCATAATTTAACTCGTTACTGATATATAGACCATAGCCAACAAAAATAATTTCATTTTTGTTCATCAACATTCACTTTATCTGTTTGCTCAGGAGGTTTTTTTTGATAACTGTGGGTGACCGAGTCCGCTGCCTTTTGCAATTCGCTGACGGAGTCTTTTATAGCAGGGCTCAAGTCTCGCATGCCTTGTTGTTCAGCTTTTTTTAAATTTTGGTGTAACTCATGCACTCTTAATTCTTCGTTGACCTCAGCTTTAACCGAATTAGCCAACGATTTTATAGTTTTTACCCAACGGCTAACAGTACGAATAGCAACTGGCAAACGCTCAGGGCCAAGCACCAGTAAGCCCACGATTAACACCACAACAAGTTCCCACATACCCATGCTAATTAAGCCTTATGGTCTTCTTTGCTTTTATCAACAGATTCTTTATTTTGTATTGGGTTGTTTACTTGTTCTATAGGTTCTGCTGGTTTATTTTGCTCATCTTCAGAAACCGCTTTTTTAAACCCTTTTACAGCATTGCCTAAATCACCGCCAATGCCACGCAACTTCTTAGTGCCGAAAAGTAATACAATGATTGCTAATACAATTAATAATTGCCAAATACTAATACCGCCAAAACCCATGATTTACTCCAAATTTCATTGTCTGTATACGCTGATTATACTCAGCAGAATGTAAATAGCACTTAGTTTATGCGTTTCGCCACGCTAAAATAAAGCCAATTAATGAACCGCTAGCTGCAATACTGCTCGCTATCAAGTCATTTTGCAAATAACACAAGCCCGATACGATCATTGCTGCACCAGCAAAAACACTCATGATAAGTGGCTTATGTGACACCGATACCACAGGTGGGGGTGACGTTTTGTGCTGTTGTTTTAAATTGTGATAAATCAAATCAGGTAACTCGGGCATTTTTTCTGCCCAAAATGGCAAGTTTGCGTATATCTGTTTAAATACCGACCAAGGGCCAACCTGTTGCTTTACCCAGTCTTCTAAAAATGGTTTAGCTGTTTTCCATAAATCTAATTGTGGATATAGCTGACGTCCAAGGCCTTCAACATATAGCAAGGTTTTTTGTAGTAGAACTAATTGCGGTTGAACCTGCATATTAAAGCGACGAGCTGTATTAAATAGATTAACTAACACGTGACCAAATGAAATCTCTGCTAATGGCTTATTAAAAATCGGCTCGCACACTGTGCGAATGGCAAACTCAAACTCTTCAACGCTGGTATCCTTTGGGACCCAACCTGAGTCAACATGCAGCTGAGCGACTTGACGATAATCGCGATTAAAAAAGGCAATAAAATTTTCAGCAAGGTAACGTTTATCTTCTTTGTTTAAGGTGCCAACAATCCCGCAGTCGATCCCAATAAATTTGGGGTTTTCAGGCGTGTCGTATGATACAAATACATTACCTGGGTGCATGTCAGCATGAAAAAAGCTATCACGAAACACTTGGGTAAAAAACACTTCCACACCGCGTTCAGCTAGTAATTTCATATTGGTGTTTTGTGCAACTAGTGCCTCAGTATCAGACACTGGAATGCCGTAAATACGCTCCATTACGAGTACATTTACACGGCTGTAGTCACTGTAAACATAAGGGATATAAAGCGAATCTGAACCTTCAAAGTTACGCTTTAATTGAATGGCGTTTGCACCTTCACGCATCAGATCAAGTTCATCAAGTAAGGTTTTTTTATACTCTTTGACTACTTCAACAGGGCGTAATCTTTTCGCTTCATTAATTAACTTGGCCACTACTTTGGCAAATTGTTCCATTAACGCTAAGTCAGCATCAATTTGTGCTCTGATATCAGGGCGAATGACTTTGATAACCACTTTTTGTGGTTGATTATGTTCATCTACTAAAGTGGCGGTATGTACTTGGGCAATGGATGCTGAAGCTAAAGGGGTTTGTTCAAAGTCACTAAAGTATTCACTGATATCCTCGATTTCGAGTGCATTTTCAATTAGCTGTTGTGCTAAAACACCATCAAATGGCTGTACTTGATCTTGTAATAAGGCCAGCTCTAAAGCGATGTCTAGTGGTAATAAATCGCGGCGAGTAGATAACATCTGGCCAAACTTTATCCATACTGGCCCCAATTGCTGTAATGCTAGACGCAGTCTTAACCCTGGTGACTTTTCTGGATGTTTATTGGTTAGCCAAAAGAGACATGCACGGGCAACTTTGCCATACCAAGGGATTTTTTGTGATGGGATTAGTTCATCCAAACCATAGCTAAGGAGGGTTTGTGTGATGTTATAAAGCCGAGCAGCTGACACAGATAATCCTTACTGATTCATTTTGCTTGAAGTAGTTGGTTGATACGTAACTCAAGTTGCGCAACATGTGCTTTGAGTTGACGCGTGTGTTGCTTAAATTGCTCAAGTTCTAAAGGGTGAATAGTCACTTTGAGCTCGTCTTGGCATAAAGTAGTTAGTGTTGTAGAGAGCTTCTTGTTGACTTTTTGACTTTGCTGTTGAGTTTGTTTAACTAACTGCCATAGTTGCTGTGCCGCTGCGTCACCAAGGTAATCAGATAAGTGCTCAGGCCAATCGATATTAAGTGCAGCGAAAGCATTGCTAAACCCTTGTGCAATATTTAGATCACCTTGCAAATCGAGTTTATCTTGACGGATTAATTGAGTCAGCATTGCTGGGTTTTTAAGCGCCATTAATGTTTGAATATCAGCACTGATCATGCAATCAAATTGCTGCTCAGTGGTGTTATAAAGGTGTAGTTGTTGGCCAGTAAATACCACTAAAAATTGCTGTTGCCAATCGCGTATATCAATTAATAAGCGTTTTTGGGCAATTGACGACAGTCTGTCGCTAAGGGTGGGGTCGAGCTCAAGTGCCGTATTTAAAATACACTCAATTATAGCGACTATGAAATTATTTAACATACCAATACCTTAGCAATAAACTTTACTAGCTGGTGTGAGGCTTAATATTTAAAGCCTCGATGTAATGCTACAATACCACCGGTGAGATTTTGATAGGTGGTTTGCTCAAATCCAGCTTCGTTCATCATTGCTTTTAGTGTTTCTTGATCTGGGTGCATACGAATTGATTCAGCTAAATATTTGTATGATTCACCATCATTTGCAACGAGCTCACCCATTTTCGGTAATAGGTTAAATGAGTAAAAGTCATAGGCTTTACTTAACACTTGATGCTCTGGTTTGGAGAACTCCAATACCAGTAGACGACCACCAGGCTTTAAGATGCGGTACATCGAACGCAGTGCTTTATTTTGATCGGTAACATTACGTAAACCAAAGGCAATGGTAATTAAATCAAAACTATTATCAGGGAAAGGCAGTGCTTCAGCGTTCATTTGTACGTAGTCAATATTACCAACAAGACCTAGGTTATGTAGCTTTTCGCGCCCCACTTTAAGCATTGATGAATTAATATCACCTAATACAACTTGCCCAGTATCACCAACCAGTTGGCTAAACTTGGCCGTTAAGTCGCCAGTACCCCCGGCTAAATCCAGCACATGATGGCCTTTACGCACACCGGAACTGGCAATGGTTTGACGTTTCCATAAACGATGAATACCAAACGACATGAGATCATTCATTACGTCATATTTAGTAGCAACGGAATGAAAAACATCGGCAACCATTGAAGCTTTTTCGGTTTTGGCAACGGTTTTATAACCAAAATGCGTGGTCTTTTCAGGATTCTCGTTCATGATTAATCTCTATCGTGGTAATAAAGACTAGTGTACTTGATTGTTACGCCATGGTGCAATTTGAATATGGGGAAAATTGCTTGTGGATCAAGCTTTATTATTTATTCGTGGTGGTTCACTGTCCAGCAATAAAGCTGCTCTGGCCGAGTGCTCTTGCTTTATATGCGGCATTGGATGCTTTGCGGGCAAGGTTATTAAAATCTTTTTCATCTAGGTGTTTGGCAATCCCTAATGACAAGTTAATTGCAGGTAGCTTAATACCATTTTTAGAACTGACGAAACGCAGTTTCTCGACTCCGTTACGGACTTTTTCAGCAATTACATTCGCAGTTTCAGGATCGATATCAGCGAGTAACACAGTGAAAGCATCTTTGCTGGTTCGCCCTGGAAGGCCGCTTTCAAATACATACTTTTGAATTTGCTTAGCGACTTTACTTAAGATAACTTCACCAATCACATCACCATAGTTATCAATAAAATGATCTAAATTATTGATTTGGATTGCAATGGCGCACACCGATTTATTTTGGTCTAACCATAATTGGGTTTGCTGATTCAAATAGTGACGTTTAAATAAACCTGTTTGTTGGTCAGTAATATGTTGTTTGCGTAATTGTACAAGTTGCTGTTGAGTCTTTTCATGTAATCGCTTTGCTTTGAGCAGCTCTTGTTTAAATTGTTTATGTTGAGTGAGTAGATGGGCTGTTTGTTTATTTAATGTTGTAAGTGCTTGGCGACTTTGAGAAACATTATTTTCATCTAAAGAATGGACACAATCATTAACTTGGCTGGCAAAACGGATAATATCTTTTTCGGTTGAGTGCGCACTTCGTGATAATGAATTAATAATACCGTCCATATTGCGAACCATACTGGTTTCGGTTTTGTGAGCTTGATCCATATAATCGAAATACAGTTGCTCTATATAAACACAGTCAATTTCTTGGCCTTGAGCAATTGCGCGCTCAATGGTGGTGTTTAAATCAGAATTTATTTGGCTGATATAGGTATAGATAACGTGATAATTAAGAGGGCTCGGTGGTAATGCATGATGCTCTAAAAAGATACATACCTTGGTCATTTTTTCTTGAGCAACAGCCATGGGATCATGGAACATCATTGTATACACCAATTAAATATACGTAACAGCGAAATTAAAGAACTCTCTCCATGAGATGTGTACGCAATCCTAGCGTTTGACAATGCCTTACATTAATCTGTATCGGGAAGATTTAAAAGGAAAAATATGTAATTTGGGATCGAAAATTCTATTTTTCTCGTTCAACCGCTGGTTTTCTCGACAATCTCGCTCAGTCATTTAGAGGCTGATTAACTACTAAACAATAACCGTCGTTAATTTAACCTTGCATTTATTGCCCTTGGTCGCATTTTTTTGGTTATTTTAGTTAGCTAGGTTAGGTTAAATTAAATATCACGTTTTATGTAGCAGACTCTTTATATTATGAAAAAATCAGCATCATTAGTTGTGCGACATTCACTGCTAAGTATCGCCTTGGCATGTACATTAACAGCTTGCCAAATGACCACGGCAAATAGCGATCAACAATTTACACAATTGGCGCAATCTATTGTTGATTATCGAGAAAGTATCAGCCCGTACAGTCATCCCCAAGGTGTTGATGGCTATTTACTCACGAATTTATCAGCTAAATTTCTGGAACAGAAATATCAACATAACACTGAATTATTAGCGCAGTTAGATGCAATTGATCAAGATAAGCTCAGTGATGAAAACCGTATTAATTTCACTATAATTCGCGGCCAAGTACAAAATAGTGTTGATGAGTATGTATTTAATAGCCATTACATGCCATTGACTTCAGAATATGGTTTCCACTCTAGTTTATCGTTTATGGTGTCGCGTTCAGATTATAAGAAACCAGCTGACTACCAGCTTTATCTTCAACGTTTGCAGCAAGTTCCACGATTTTTTCAGCAAAATATTGGCTGGATGCGCAAAGGTTTAGAGGTTGGCTTAACGCAACCTAAGGCGGTGCTCGTTGGTTATCAAGATTCTATCAGTGCCTATATTGTTGATGATGTCACTAAATCTGAATTTTATAAGCCATTTTTAAATAATACTGCAGGTTTGAGTGACAGTGAGTTTTTTGCATTACAACAACAAGCTAAAAAAATCATTAAAGAACAGGTGATTACTGCTTATCAAAATTATTTAACGTTTTTTAATGAAGAGTATCAGCCAGGTGCGCGTACTGAAATTGGTATCTCTGCTACACCAAATGGTGCTGCGTTTTATGCTAATCGTGCCAAGTATTACACCACCACAAATATGACACCAAAAGAAATCCATGAACTGGGATTAAAAGAAGTGGCACGTATTCGTGCTGAAATGGATAAGATTATTGAGCAAGTTGGTTTTAAAGGCACATTTGCTGAATTTGTGCACTTTTTACGTACTGATCCGCAATTTTACGCTAAAACACCGGAAGAGTTATTAAAAGAAGCATCGTACATAGCTAAAAAAATGGATGCGCAATTACCTAAGTTATTTCACACTTTGCCACGCATGCCTTATGGTGTTGCACCGGTGCCAGCAAGCATAGCGCCTAAATACACTACGGGTCGTTACTCAGGTTCGAGTCGTGATGATCAAGCGGGTTATTACTGGGTAAACACTTACGCATTGGATAAACGCCCTTTATATGTTTTAGAAGCACTTACTTTTCATGAAGCGGTGCCGGGGCATCACTTACAGATCTCTCTTAATGCTGAGTTAGAAAATCTGCCAAGTTACCGCCAAAATGCTTATTTATCTGCATTTGGTGAAGGCTGGGGATTATATTCTGAATACTTAGGTATTGAAGCGGGCTTTTATCAAGATCCATATAGTAACTTTGGTCGTTTAACTTATGAAATGTGGCGTGCAGCCCGTTTAGTGGTTGATACTGGCATGCACATGTACGGCTGGAGTCGCGATCGTGCGATGAAATTTATGAGCGAAAATACAGCATTGTCTTTACACAATGTGAAAACCGAAACTGATCGTTATATTTCATGGCCAGCACAAGCACTATCATACAAAATTGGTGAACTGACTATTAAGCGCTTACGTAAAGAAACTGAACAAGCGCTAGGCCAAGATTTTGATGTGCGTGAGTTCCATCACCAAATACTTCGTCATGGCTCTGTACCAATGTCAGTATTAGAAGATCAAATCCATCAGTACATTGAAACTGAGTTGGCAAAACAAAAAAGCTAGCTTCTATTGACATGGATCGCTACATTCAATGTAGTGATCCATTAAAATCCTTTGCTTGAAATTTAATCTGCTATATGCTTTCTACTGCAATCAGATTTTTACTAATATATTTCGCTACTTAGCTTAAACTTTTAGTTTAAGTATAAGTATAAGTATTAGTGAAATGACAAAATAACCAGCAAGGGGCGCTGTATGAGTAATTTTATAGTTTTTAGCATCGATGTGTTTGCCAGCTTATTTATAGTGGTATTTGGGTGTTTAGTTTTAGTTGTTATTTATTTTTATATCAGTGATGTAACTCAATCAAAACAAGCGATTAGACGTAATTATCCGGTAATAGGCCGGTTTCGATACTTTTTTGAGCGCCAAGGTGAGTTTTTCCGTCAATACTTTTTTGCTATGGATCGCGAAGAAATGCCATTTAATCGCGCCGATCGTAGTTGGGTTTATAAAGCAGCTAAAAATGTTGATCGTACCACCGCGTTTGGCTCCACTCAGAGCCTAGAAGTTACCGGTACTGTGATGTTTATGAACTGTGCGTTTCCTACCTTAGACGAAGAAGCCCTTGAACCTAGTGCTGTTACTCTAGGGCCGCATTGTCCCAACCCTTATATTACTAAATCGCTATTCAATATTTCAGGTATGAGTTTTGGTGCTTTATCAAAACCTGCAGTGCGTGCGCTATCAAAAGGTGCCAAGTTGGCTGGTTGCTGGATGAACACTGGTGAAGGGGGGTTAAGCCCATATCACTTAGAAGGTGGTGCTGATATCGTATTTCAAATTGGCACGGCTAAATATGGTGTGCGTGATGAACAGGGCAAATTAAGTCATGACAAGCTCAAGCAAATAGCAGCTCATGAGCAAGTGAAAATGTTTGAAATTAAAATGAGCCAAGGGGCGAAGCCAGGTAAAGGCGGTATGTTGCCAGGCAAAAAAGTGACTGCTGAAATTGCGGCTATTCGTGGTATCCCAGAAGGTCATGATTCAATAAGCCCAAATGGTCACCCTGAGGTTAAAAAACCTGCCGATTTACTTGATATGATTGCCTCGGTACGTGAAACCACCGGCAAGCCTACTGGCTTTAAAGCGGTGATTGGCGCTTATGCATGGCTGGAAACCTTATTTGCTGAGATCAATCATCGGGGTATTGAGTCTGCACCTGATTTTATTACTATTGATAGTGCAGATGGTGGCACAGGAGCTGCACCGCAACCGCTAATGGATTCCGTAGGGTTGCCGTTAAAAGAAAGCTTACCATTAGTCGTCAATATGCTTGAAAAACATGGCTTGAGAGAGCGTATTAAAGTTATTGCTTCAGGCAAATTGATTGTGCCGTCAAAGGTTGCTTGGGCATTGGCGTTGGGTGCTGACTTTGTAGTATCGGCACGTGGTCATATGTTTGCTTTGGGTTGTATTCAAGCACTGCAATGTAACAAAGACACTTGCCCAACGGGTATTACCACTCACAACGAGCGGCTGCAACGTGGCTTAGATGTCGCCGATAAAGCGCAGCGCGTAGCAAACTACAATAAGTATATTCATTACGGTGCAGGTTTAATTGCTCACTCATGCGGGGTATTTAGTGCTCGAGAACTTGGCTGTCAGCATGTGCGCGTTGTACAAGAAAACGGTCTGTCAGAGCCACTTGATAAAATGTATGAAAATTATCAGTAATTAGATAGTAAGGAAGGCGCTTTAAACGCCTTTTCTATTGAATGTTTAAGCTCAATTCAGTTGGCTTATCAATAAAGCAAAAAACGCTTCCTTGTTATTGCAAGTATGGGCGTTGAGTACTAATTGCTCACCCAGCGCTAAAGTGTGGTGTTGTACGTTTAAACGCGCCTGTGCATCTTCAATGCCATCAATGTCCGCAACATGCGCCAAGCCAATGGTGCGGCGTATCAGTTCTGTGCCACAATAACCAATCGCATCTTGCAGTACTTGTTGCATAAAATACTCACCATAACCGGCGGCTTTTAAATTGTTATCTGTGGTTTGCTCTGCAATTAATGTTAGCCACTGCTGCTCAAATAAAGTGTAGCTCTCTTGTAAGCAAGTTAATAAGTGGCTGTGGTAATTGCGGCGGCTAACAAACTCACTAATACGAGCATTTTGCGCACAGTAGTTTAATAATAAATTGCCGATAAATGAGCCTATATCAAAACCAACTGGGCCAAAAAAACCAAATTCAGGGTCGATCATCTTGGTAGTGTTTTGATCCACAAAAATACTGCCACTGTGCATATCGCCATGCAGCAATGTTTGTGGGCAGGATAAAAATTTCGCTTTAAGTTTTGCAATCGCTAAATGCAGTGCAGCATTATTTTGCAATTTACTAACTGTGCTTTGTAGTTCGCTTGGGTAGTTATTACGCTCATGTTCACGCAAGATATCGTTGAAAAATAAGTCTTCAGTAATTTGGCACAACTCTGGATTAGTAAACTGACTTACTTTGGCTTTTTTATCTTGCGCGGTTAGGTAAAAGTCTGAATTATAAAAACCTGTGTAACTCAAGTAGTGGGCAACATGTTGGGCTAAGAGCGGGAATTGCTCTGCATTTATTTGTGCGCTACGCAAAATTTGTAAGTGGCCGAGATCTTCTAAAATAGTCAGTGCTTGCTCAGGATTATGATGCAATACTTTTGCTGTGTAGTCAGGACTTAATGCGCCGTGATTGAGTAAAACCTCAGCTTCAATGCGTGCTCGGTCAAGCGTTAATGGCCATGATTCCCCCACACAGCGCGCATAAGGTAAGGCTTGCTTTAAAATAACGCTATTACTTTGCTCGTCGCTTATTCTAAAAACGAGATTTAAATTGCCATCTCCAAACTCATACGCCGATAACGTTTGCTCAGGATCAAACAAATCATACCCATCTTTAGTTACAAGATTTTTAATATAATCAATCGCATGCTGTGCATTAAAAGCAACGTATTTGGCCATTGGCGTACTCTCAGAAAATGATAAACGATAGCATTCTATAACTATAACCGTTTAGAAGTCTACACTTCCGGGTTGTGCGTTTTAAAAACTACTGTAAAATAACCTCAGCCTAACGATTATTCAGGATCAATCATGCAAGACCTCATCGCGAGTAGTTTAAAATATCAAAACAATACACTCAGCGTGTTAGACCAATACTTACTGCCGCATCAGCAGGTATGGCACGAATGTGATGATGTAGCCAGTATGAGGGGTTTAATTCTAAGCTTAAAAATACGCGGCGCACCGCTGATTGGTTTAGGAGCAAGTTTGTTGGTTGCCCATTTGGCAGAGCAAGGCACGGCTAAAGTAGCATTAGCACAGGCAATTGATGATCTTGAAGCTACTCGACCAACCGCAGTTAACTTAATGCACTGCATGGCAAAGTTGCGTATTGCGTTACAGCAAGATGATTATGTAACGGCAATTGTAACTGCTGCCATAACCTTGTTTAATGAAGATATCGCCTTGTGTGAAAGCATGGCAAATCATGGCGCAGTACTGGTTAACAGTGGTGATAATATTCTTACGCATTGTAATACTGGTGCGTTAGCGACTGCGGGTATTGGTACAGCTTTGGGGGTTATTTATAAAGCGCAGCAACGTCATGGCGATATTCATGTATGGGTTGATGAAACGCGGCCATTATTGCAAGGCGGGCGTTTAACCGCGTTTGAACTTGAGCGCTGGCAAGTACCTTACACCTTAATTTGCGATAATATGGCAGCGAGTTTAATGGCTGCTGGCAAGATTGATAAAATTTTTGTTGGCGCTGATCGTATCGCTGCAAATGGTGACTTTGCTAATAAAGTAGGCACTTATAATCTAGCGGTACTGGCGCATTTCCATCACATCCCATTTTATGTAGTCGCGCCGCTAACAACCCTCGATGTAAACACAGCATGCGGTGCAGACATGGAAATAGAGCAACGTAACAGCGCAGAGGTGCGCGGTGTAAGCGGAAGCTTTGGTGAAGCGCTTTGGGCACCTACAAATGCTAATGTATATAATCCCGCATTTGATGTAACCCCCGCTAAGCTTATTACCGGCTGGGTACTCGATACAGGCGTTTATGACCAACAACAAGTGTTAGCTGGTAAACTGAAAGACTTAAATTAACAGTTAACCCAGTAATATACGACTAAATTCTGAAAGAAACTCAGAAGTGTCATTAAGGTAGTTGGGATAGGCTTTTTCGATAGATTTTAAGTCATTTCCCGCTACTAATAATACGTTGTTGTGAGTTTGTCGCTCTTGCTCTGCATAGTGCGTTAATGCTTCTTGTTTCTTACTGGCTGCGTACAAAAAGACCCGACCCATTTGAGTTTCGGTATTGTGAACAAGTAAAGCAAAACCTGTATCTTTTGATTTATTTTTAATCTCGTCAACTTGAAACGCACGGTTAAACGCATCGAGTTTATGAAATGCTGCGAGCTTTTTATTTAAAGCAGCTAATTCATCAATAAAGCTTTGTGATTGTTCAGGACTTAATTGATTTGAGCCATCTTTAACGGCAAGAAATTCACCCATGATAAAAAATAATCGCTGCCAATCTGTATCGGCGGCTTGTGGGTTGGTTTTCAGTGTTTCTTTTTCAATAATATCGACAATTTCGACTGTAGTTGCCCATAAATGCTGGAGTCGAGTACGTAATTGAACTTCTATTTGAAAGCCTCTGTAATCGTGAGACTCTAAATTGTTATAGCTTTTATAGACACGATGAATGCCCCTATAGCCAGTGACTTTAGGGTGTTCAATATAATCATATGACTTTACGCTATGGACTGTTCGACTTGAATCTAAACTCGTATTGAGCTTATACAGGCTGTCTAAATTGTCTAAAATAACTCTGCAACCACCTATGTCGTGCATGCGTTTAAGGTTGATTGCATTTTCACTTTTGCCGTCTAATGACTCACGTTGTAGTTTATCAATAATTGTCGGCAAGCGTTTTAAGCGACGTACAATAGTAGCAGAATCAAGCAGGTTGAGTTTTTTTACGTGTTTCCATACTAAGTTTTTGATGATGGTCAGCGGGTATAAATGAGCCGCGCGATAGTTCTGAATGACTTCGGTAGCAAATTCAAAATCGC
Source organism: Pseudoalteromonas arctica (assembly GCF_012927645.1). Lineage (GTDB taxonomy): Bacteria > Pseudomonadota > Gammaproteobacteria > Enterobacterales > Alteromonadaceae > Pseudoalteromonas > Pseudoalteromonas arctica_A. Next base: position 93,641 of record NZ_JABBMT010000008.1, read on the forward strand.
CTTCTTGTTTACGAAAAATACGGCCAGCTTTTTCAACTTGCTTACGAGAATACGCAAGTTGTTGTTTGGACTTTTGATATTGTTCGTTGACCATTCCACGTTCACTTAATTGAGTAAAACTAACACTGAAAATATACTACAGAGTTAAGTTGTTTAAGTCATCTTTGATATGAGGTTAGCTCTTAGCCACATACACCCATGCATTAATGCCGCTGCTAAATGACTCTGCTATACGGATGTAGCCATCAACTTCGCCCACCACGTAGCCTTTTAGTGTATCGGCTTGACCGTCAAGCAACGACCCAAGGTGTCGAGCTGTACCTGCTCTAATTGCAGTGTGCCGTATGAAAATAGCTTTTCCATTTAAATTCCATTATTAACAGATATCTAGTCCAATAACGGAAATTGCTTAGCAATCTCAGACTCGGTGCTTTGTGCCACCCAGCCTTCGGTATTATTGAACAAACGGATCGCAGTAAACTCAGGGTCGCTGCCCATATCAAACCAATGGGGAGTAAGCTCTGGTACTGAAATTAAATCACCCTGCTGGCAAAGTACTTGGTATATCTTGTCGTTAATATGCAGGTAAAATAATCCTTGGCCTTTTACAAAAAAACGTACCTCGTCTTCGCTATGGGTGTGCTCAAATAAAAACTTAGCACGTAATTCTGCAGCGTTCGGGTTGCCTTTTGCCAACGAAATAACATCTACAGTTTGATAACCACCTTGTTGTTTTAAGCGCTCAATATCAGCGTTATAGGCGGAAATAATAGCTTCATGACTAGTATCAGCAGTAATCGTTTTTGTTGCTTGCCACTGCTCAAATCGTACATTTACTTTATTCAGCTCAGCAGCAATTTGTGCTGTATCTTGAGTATTTAATAAAGCATTATTGCCGTTACAATCGGCAAAAATAGTTAGTTGGCTCATACTAAATGCTCCGCAGTAAATTGGCTGAAATCGCTAATATAGTTATGTGCAGGCGAGCTTGCTTGACCATCGCGAATTAAGTGCAAGGTTTTTAAACCTGCGGCTTTAGCGGCATCAAGCTCGGCTGCCACATCACTTAAAAATAACACTTCATTAGCGGCAAAAGGTAGTTGCTCAATAATATTGTGATATGAACGTTGCTCTTGTTTAGCGCCGACTTGAGTATCAAAATAATCAGTAAATAAGGAGCGAATATCACCAAAGTCAGAGTAGTTGAAAATTAAATGCTGTGCTTTTACTGACCCTGATGAATACACATACAGTTGCTGGCCAGCTTGTTGCTGCGCAACTAAAAAGTGGTAGGCATCTGGGTATAAATGGCCGGTAAAATCGCCATTTTCATAGCCAGTTTGCCAAATCAAACCTTGTAACTGTTTTAATGGAGTGATTTTTTTATCGTCACGGATCCATTCAAGTAAAGTGTTAATTACGACATCAATACTGGCATCTGGCTGTTCAATAATCGCTTTTACGGCATAAATTTGTTCAGCTACAGCGTTTTGCTCTTGGTGAGTTTTTACAAATTCGGGGAGCTGCTTTGCGGCATATGGAAACAGCACGTCTTTAACAAACGAAATACGGGTAATAGTACCTTCAATATCGGTCAGCAGTGCTTTGATCATGATTCTAATCCTACTAATTTTAAGCGTTCTATCTCACATGCAAATAAAAACTCAAGGCCTTCTAATTGACGGCGTACTTCACTAATAGTGCGACCCACTACATACAAACCGTGGCCGCGAATAAGCACGCCGTGCTCAATAGGCATGTGTAAGTGGTGATCGCTCACTAATAAACTCAAGCGATCAATATCTTGGTCGTTATCAAAGATTGGAATACTCAAGGTGTCTAAATGTGAAGTAATGCCGGTTAGTGACTTTTGCATTTCGTAGCCGTCTAAGTCTAGGCTGTGACCTTTAATAACCCGAGATAATACCGTCGCAGCAACTGAATGAGTGTGCAATACATAATTAGCAGCAGGAATAAGTTTATACATGCACAAATGCAATTCGGTTTCAGCTGAGGGTTTGGCGGCGCTAGCGCTACGATTACCGACATGATCCAGTTCAATAAAGGTATGCGACCCTAATTGACCTTTGTCAAAACCGCTGGCAGTAACCACAAAACCGCTGTTAGTTCGCGCTGAAAAATTACCACCCGTAGCTGGCACCCAACCACGTTGACTGATCCACTTCCCTGCTTCTATAAGTTCTGAAATAGCGGTATTGTTATGCATACATTCCTCATACTTTTTTAGACGGCTATACATCTGTTAACAGCAATGATAGCATCGCTTTGGGCGCAAAACCATCATTAAGGGTAACCAGTGTTTGAAAGTAAATTGCCAAATTTAGGCACCAGTATTTTTAGTCAAATGACTGCTTTAGCAAATCAATTCGAAGCGATTAATTTATCGCAGGGTTTTCCTGAGTTTGATGCGCCTGAGCTACTTAAAAAACAGCTTAATCATTATGTGCTTGAAGGAGTTAATCAATATTCACCTTCATCTGGTGTACCGCGCCTGCAGCAACAAATTGGCCAGTTAGCAAAACGAAAATATGCAGCTGAAATAGATGCCGCGCAGCAAGTAACGGTAACCTCTGGCGCGACCGAGGCCTTGTTTGTTGCCATTCAGGCGCTGGTGCGCGAAGGTGATGAAGTCATTGTGTTTGACCCCGCTTATGATTCATACCAGCCAGCGATTGAATTGGCCGGTGGTAAGTCAGTCAATATTGCTCTGCATGCTCCGAGTTATGCAATTGACTGGCAAACGGTGGCTGCGGCTATCAATAGCAAAACGCGGGCTATTATAATCAACACCCCACATAACCCAAGTGGTAAAGCGTTAAAACAGCACGATATTAATGCTCTAAAAGCCTTAGTAATTAAGCATGACTTATACCTGATAAGTGATGAAGTATACGAGCATATTACTTTTGATCAGCAACCACATTTAAGTGTGCTGCGTGATGATGCGTTATTTGCAAAAAGCTTTGTTATTTCAAGTTTCGGTAAAACATTTCACAGTACGGGTTGGAAAATGGGATATTGCATCGCACCCGCTGCACTTGCGGTCGAGTTTCGTAAAATTCACCAATATGTGACTTTTTCAAGCTTTACGCCGGCACAACATGCATTAGCCGATATGTTAGAACAGCAAGGTGAGCATGTGGATGAGCTCAGTGAGTTTTATCAACAAAAGCGTGATGTACTTAGTAAAGCACTAAAAGATAGCCGCTTTACCATTTTACCAAGTGAAGGCACCTACTTTTTACTGCTTGATTACAGCGATGTATCGGATTTAAATGACGTAGAATTTTGCCAGTGGTTAGTAGAACAAGCAGGCGTTGCAGCCATTCCACTAAGCGTGTTTTATCAGCAACCAAGCAACGATAAAGTTATTCGCTTATGCTTTGCCAAAAATGACGCCACGCTATTACAAGCCGCGGAGATTTTATGTCAACTTTAACCATAGCACTGATACAAACATCGCTTAATTGGTTAGATAAAGACGCTAACTTGGTACACTTTGGCAATAAAATAGCTGATATAGATAAATCAGTAGAGCTTATTTTATTGCCAGAAACCTTTGCTACCGGCTTTGCTATTAACCTTGATTGCGCAGAGCCCGAAAACGGGCAAGTACTTGCTTGGTTAATCGCGACGGCAAAACTAACCAGTGCCGTGATAGCAGGCTCGGTGCTCGTGCAACAAGGTGATAGAAAAGCCAATCGCTTTTATTGGGTTTGGCCTAATGGCGAGGTGAAGTTTTACGACAAGCGGCACTTATTTTGTTTAGGTAAAGAAGGTGAGTTTGTAACCGCAGGGCAGCAACGTGAAGTGTTCACCCTTAATGGCTTTAGAATTCTACCACAAGTGTGTTACGACTTACGTTTTCCGGTCTTTCAGCGCAATCGCAATGACTACGATGTGATGGTTAATGTCGCCAATTGGCCTGCTGCAAGGCGCAAAGTATGGGATACCCTATTAATGGCGCGGGCGATGGAAAACCAGTGTTATGTGATTGGCGTTAATCGTATTGGTGATGATGGCAATGGCGTCGCGCATAATGGCGGCACTGCAGTGTATGACTTTAAAGGTGATACGTTAGCAGCCGCTACTGATAACGAAGCTGATGTTGTTATTATCACTTTAGACAAACAGTCGCTTGAGCTCTTTAAGCAAAGCTTTCCCGCGCATTTAGATGCCGATGAGTTTAGTTTGCAGGATTAACCCACACTTACAACTCAGAGAGGCTATTTAGCCTTATCACTTTACACGGCTACCGAGCTGGCAGGAATATCTTTTGTCACAACGCTGGCGCACCAACCACATAGCTATTACCAATATTCACCCCAGATAATACCGAAACGTTACCACCAAGCCAGCCTCAAGGGCGAGGTGATCTAGGGATTAATCATTTTTTATAAACTGTCCGCTTTATAGTGGGGTTATTAATTGCTCTGCTTTAAGAATTGCTCAGCACATTCTAGATTTGCAATCGGTGCCAACATTGCAAAATCGAATTCATTTAGAGGTTTTCTCTCTTGTAGCTTTTTGGGCATATCTTGGTTTGCAAGAGCGGTTTTTCCTATAGCAACCAGATCTGCGATGCCAGCATTGAGAATCTCATTCGCTAGTTCTTGACTATTGATTGAGCCATTAGCGATGACAGTTAAGTCAGTATATTTTTTAGCGAGTTGAGCCATAGGTAAGCTGTCATTATTAAATGCGCTTTGATTTGCTACAGGTTCGGTTGTATGGATGTAATCAGCTCCGGCATCTTCAGCAGCTGTAAATGCGATCTCTGCTAATTCTTCGGCTTCAGCCCAAAAGTGTTCAGTGTCATTCACTTTTTTTTGTGAAAACCTAATGCCAACAATAAAATCATTACCGGTCGCTAACCGAATAGCTGCAATAATCTCTTTTATCAGTCTTGTTCTATTTTCGAGGCTGCCACCATATTGGTCTGTCCTTGTATTGGTGTAGTCAGTAAGGAACTGATCAAGCAAATATCCGTTAGCTCCATGAACTTCAACACCGTCAAAGCCAGCTTCTTTCGCGTTAATAGCTGATTGCACAAAGCCATTTATCACGGTATCAATTTGCGTAATTGAAAGGGCTTTTGGCACTGAAAATTCGCCTTGGCCGTAGTAAAATGGCATTTTTCTGCCCTTTGGTTTTACACTTGAAGGACCCGCTGCTTCACTCTTATACTGATTGAACTGACTAAGTGCACCTGCATGCATTAATTGCGCTATTGCCACAGCATCATTGTCGTGCATACATCGTACTGCTGGCTTCCAGCTTTCAACTTGCTCCGGTGTAGCAATACCGGGTTGATGTAGGTATCCTTGGCTATATTCTTTATCTGTGTATAGCCCCTCAGTAATAATTAACCCGAACCCACCATTTGCATAAGCGGAATAATACTGGCAAACTTTTTCGCCAATTGTACCGTTTTTATCTGCACTCACTCGAGTCATTGGCGCGACAGCAAATCGATTCTTCAAACTTGTATTTAGGGTTGTATATGTTTTGAAAGCACTCACCTTATTCTCCTTTAGCGTTATTGATGAATAGATCTTACATTGAGTGATAGCTTCCATATATAATCCATTTATAAATTAACAATTTACAAATTTGTAGCAATGACAATTAACCAGCTAGAAAGTCTTAAAGTTTTTGCAACCGTTGTGGAGCTTGGAAACTTCAAAAAAGCAGCCGATAAGCTAAATATGTCTCCTGCTAAGGTATCTATATGTGTCAAAAAGCTTGAGGACTATCTCGGGGTATCTTTAATTAAGAGGAGTACGCGAAAGTTACAAGTAACGTCTGAAGGTTATTTCTGCGCTATCGCGAGTAAAGCTCTGGGTGAGCAATGGGAAGAATTAGAGTGTGGCATTAAGGAACTAAATAAAGTGCCAAAAGGGGAACTTAAAGTAGGGGCACCTGTTTCTTGGGGAATTCACACACTATCTAATGTTGTTTCCTCTTTCTCTGAGCGGTATCCAGAGATAAAGCTAAATATTACTCTTGATGATAAATATTCGTGCCTTTTAGAAGAGAACTATGACTTTGTTTTACGCTTGGCTGGTAAGTTGGATGATAGTAGTAATATATGTACAAAGTTAAAATCTTACAAACGGGTTTTATGCGCTTCGCCGGATTATTTAAATAAGTTTGGTATACCAGAAGATCTTAATGCTCTACGAGAGCATCGTTGTTTGATGTTTGATCAAAACGGAAGTGGCAAAAATTGGAGATTCTATTTTGATGGCAAAGTCAGAGATATAAATATTAAGCCATTCCATCAGTTGAATAATAGTGCTTTATTGCGTCAACTATTATTAAGCGGCAGCGGTATTGCTTTGATCCCTAGCTTTTTAATTGATGAGGACTTAGATAAAGGTCTGGTGATACCCATTTTAACAGAATATGAAGCTGAGCCATTAGACCTGTATTTGTTACGGCCATATTCTGTCTCTTTAAGTGAACGGCATAGGTTGTTTGTAAATCATATAGTAAGTTCATTAAGAAATTGATGTGTTGTGAGTCAATGTGCCAATCAATTTTGGGGTGCGCTTGCAGCGGCCCAAAATGTTCCTGACATTTTATCGAACCCAGATCGAGGGTTCTCACCCGCCTTCTACCATTTTTAACAACAAAAAAAGCCCCACAATAAATTGCGGGGCTTTTTTCGTTATTAAATGGCGGAGAAGGAGGGATTCGAACCCTCGATAGAGCTACAAACCCTATACTCCCTTAGCAGGGGAGCGCCTTCGGCCACTCGGCCACCTCTCCGGCGCATAAATTGTCATTTTGATAATCGAGTGAACCACCAAAACGTAATAATGGTGGAGAGATAGGGATTTGAACCCTAGAGGGGCTATAAACCCCTGCCGGTTTTCAAGACCGGTGCATTCGACCACTCTGCCATCTCTCCGTTGGGAGGGAATAATACGCAGGTGATTGGGGTGTGTAAATAGGAAAAAGATCGTTTGCTGTTTTTTTGTTCTAAAAAAGAGCTTTTTTTATAAAAAAGGAATTTTTAGGGAGTTTAAAGAAGGGGTTGCAGCAAACGAGGGAGCTAAATAAGTAGTTTCATTTAGTGGTTGGGTGTTTGCTGCACCGCTAAAGTAATCATGGTTGGGTGATTACTTGTATTGAACTGCGCCGCCAAGAGCTAGCTTTTTGCCGAAACGGTTAAGTCTGGCAAGCATTTTTGCTTTGCGGTTGGTCGGTTTTACTGCAACATGGGTAGCTGCATTTTCGTTTAATGTATTTACTGGGTTCATTACTTTGCTCCGGGTTATGTCTGTTTTGACAACACGGCTATTCTGAGCTTTTTTTGCACAAAAATAAAACGATAAAAATTAGGGTGTTCGGATAGAAATAACTAATCCTAATTATTTTATTAAGGTATGATTCAGATAATATGTACTGAATGTTATGCATGGTTATGAAATTTAAAGTCGCCTAAATCACTTGTTTAAAAGCGATATTACATTACCCATGATATTTTAATGCATTAGATAATAAATAAAGTGACTAATTATTCAGATTAATTTATTTTTTGAAAATGTCTATTTTCCTACTTTTGAATAGGCTGGTATCCAGATGCTAATAATTATTAAACCAAGTACGCAAAAAAAACATAAAAAAAATTGCACTTGGTTATTAGAGCAGTGTCAAAAACGTCAAATTAGTTACACTGTTTTTTACACCACAGGACATTTTACCAATGATTGCCAAAAAATAACGGTTTTGGCTCAGTCGCAAAAGCGCGTTGTTGTGCTCGGTGGTGATGGCACCCTGCATTTGGTTGTAAACGCATTGATGGGATTGAGTTGCTCGTTGGCGTTATTGCCTCAGGGGACGGGTAATGATTTTGCACGCGGCTTTGGCTGTAAAAACTCAGCTTGGCGTAATGCTATTTTTAGTGATCATCAAGTAAAAATCGATATTGGGCAAATAAATAGCCGTTACTTTATTAATATTGCGGGGGTTGGCTTTGATGCGCATGTAGTACAGGCATTGCAAACTAAGCCTGTATTATCCGCTTTAAGTTATAGTTTAGCTGGCTTTAAGTGTTTATTCGTTTATCAGCCTTCTCGCTTGGCTGGGAGTTTTGCAGGGCAGCAATGCGAATATGGTAATTTGATTACTGTATTTGCAAATCATCATTATTTTGGTGGGGGGTTGATGATAGCGCCAAAAGCACAATTGAATAGTGGCTATTTAGAGTGCTATCGCATGCCTGCGCGTGGTTTGTTAGGTAACCTCTACAGTTTTGTGCGCTTATTGCTACGTAAGCACCATGGTATGAAAGGGCTAAACTACCAGCGCTTAGCCATTGCTTATATAAATACGCCTGATTTACCAATCGAAGCAGATGGTGAGCTGGTAGGCGTTACCCCAGCGGTGGTGACTATTCATCCGCTCGCGTTGCGTTTTTGTATGCCGCAATGTTAAATGACGAGTAATATGTTAGTAATAAAAAAGCGCCTAACAAGTAGGCGCTTTTGGCGTTAGTTGCGTATATACGCATTCTAACTGGGGATAGAGCGTTTATTAGCAAATGATGCTTTATTAGACTCAATAAACGCTTTAATTCTTTTTGTTGGAGTCAGTACAATAGTATTACCAAGTAGTACAAAGTAACATGCAAATGCAATAACCGTCCCAAACACCGATAAATAAACTAATGAATACCAGTAGCTTGCTGGAGCCGACAGGCTAAAATCGGCACCGCTGATGATTACATATACAAATAAACCAAGCGCGCTGTATAACATGCCCCATGCATTGCCCTGCATGACGGCAATACGTTGTTGGTGTTAACTTGCTCCTCGTTTTAAACGTGCATTTAGTTGTTCAACATCGTTAATCAATCAATGGACGCTCTATGAGTTTGTTGCCAGTGGCGAATATGAGCGTAATTTAAAGTTGCTGCGACAAAAACTTCGCAGTAATAAAGAGCGTATGATCTGGTGTTTACAACAGGCTTTTCCGAGTACTGCTAGGATCAGCGATCCGCAAGGTGGATGTGTGATCTGGATTGATTTAGGTGCGGCTTACGATAGTGTCAAACTTTTTCAACTGGCATTACTCAGTGGCATTAGTATTACTCCGGGCTATATTTTTTCAGCCACTAATAAATACCGCAGTTGTATTCGACTAAGTTATGGTTTGCCATGGGATGAAAAAATTGAGCAAGCTATAAAAACGCTGGGTGGGCTTGTGCATTTAGCTAAAAAATAAAAAAGCAGCACCTTTTAAAAAAGAGTGCTGCTAAAGGGATATCAAACTTTTATTGGCTAGTTAATAGTTCGTTTAGATTCTGCTTAGTTATTTTTTTTATAACTAAACAATTGGTAATCTTTTAACTCTGGCACTAGCTTAACCAGTTGTTGCTCTTGCTCTGCAATGGTTGAAAAATTACCGCACAGTGCATCGGCGCGTTTTTCAAGTTGGTTAGCTTGTTGCTCAACTTTGGCTTTAATTTCAGCCCCCATGTTTTCCATGCGCTGTTCAAAGGCTTGCATGTCACCACCTGAGCCCATTAACTCTGAACCTACAGCCATTAAAATACTGCCCATCGATTGCATCATCGCAGCTTGTACGGCGCTCTCTACTTGCTCATCAAATTGGTTTTCAAAGTTTTCGCCAAACTGGTTAAAACTTTGCTGGCCCATTACGAATGTACCTTGCTGATAAAAGGTATTTTCAACTTCCACTTTTATATCAGCCATGAGTTCATTAATGCTATCTAGTCCTTCAATGTTGAATGCATTAGCCACTTCTTCAATGGCAACGCCAGCAATCTGTACACCTTCAAGAGCAATATCCGCAACTTCTGGCAATTGGCTGCGTAAACTATTCGAATAAGCCGTGATGGCTTGGCGCTGTTGGCTGTTAAGTGCCACAGTTTGGCCATTTATTTTTAGCTCTCCTTGCTCGACAAAGCTCATCGTATTGTTGTCTGCGGTGAAGATTTCTAGCTCATTTGGCTTGATGCGTACGTCATTTTTAAATTCAACGTCGCAAGAATCGCCACTGAAAGAAATATTAGTCTCATTATCAGTGTGTGCCATTGTCCCTGTGGCAATAAATAAAGAACCGATTAATAGTAATTTTTTCATTTTTATATCCTGCTAATTTGTTGATTTTAACGAGTACGTATTTTTTGTATTTAATACTTATCAAGTTTGATGCCAAAAGTTTTTAGTTTTTAAAAACAATGCATTAATATATTTTTGGTGATTTTTAGCAGAGTTGAAAAATAATAAAAAAGCTATCTTTTAGTCATTTTGACTAATTCATTCTAGTGCATAAAAGATACTTATCGTTTCGATAAAAAACTCTCACTTTCCAGAACTCAAATTTAGCGCTATTTATTCACAATATCGACATAACACTATTTTAGAATCGCGTTGTGGCTTTATTTTGGTGCATTTTCGAGCTATGAAATTGTGCTGAACACTTTTAATTTCACCAATGACAGTGATAAAAATCCTTAATTGGTCTCAAACACTTTATGGAGTGGGTTGTGGGTAAGACATTTAGTTACGATGCGCTAGATGACGATTTTGTTGAAGACGAGTACGAAATGGTCGGGCGTAATCAACACGACAAAAATAAGCAAAAGGTTAAAAAAAAGTTGGAAGACTACCTTGAGCAAAAACGCTTGCGTAAAAACTTGGGCGATGATGACTTAGATGAGTATTTAAACGACTAAGAGATAATTTAAATAAAGAGGCAATTTGCCTCTTTATTGCTTTTAGAGTTTAGATATTACTGCTTTTAAGGGCTTTGATAATAGCACCTTCGATTTGCTGCGGCTTGGTAAATGGTGCAAAGCGTTTAATGGCTTCACCGTCACGGCCAACTAAAAACTTGGTGAAATTCCACTTTATTTTTCATGTAATTGCTGCAAGCCTTCATATTGTGGCGTGAAACCACATTTACTTGCTGTATTGACAATTAATACGACTTTGCCTGTGAAGTCTGAAAAATCAATGGGGTGCCCCTGAAGGTTTTTGGCAGAAAGTTGGTGAAAGTCGTTCATGTTAATCACTTATTATTGTTGTTTGTTAAATTCTATCTTGAGTTGGCGTAGGCTTAAAGCTTAAACTTTAGTCATTAAATTGCGCAAGCAAATGCTCGATCAGTAATCGTACTCTATAAGGCATTAAGTCTTTACGTGGATAGACCAGCCATGAAGCGTTGTCGGTTACTTGGAATTCATCAAGTAAGGTAACTAATTGCCCTTGTTGAACATACTCATCAACAATATCGGTGGCTAGATGGGCAATCCCCAAACCTGCTAATGTTGCGCTAAGCAGTGCGCGCGGATGATTGCTGCGCCAATTGCCCGCAACTTTTACTTCTTTTATTTCATTATTAAAATTAAAACGCCAACGTTTGCCCATCGCGATTAAACAATTATGCTCTGCTAATTGATGTGGCGTAGTTGGGGTTGAGTGATGTGCTAAATACTCTGGGCTGGCAACGAGCGTCATAATGCGAGGGCTAAGTGGTCGTGCAATTAAGTTGGAGTCTTGCATACGACCAAAGCGGATTGCTAAATCAAAGCCTTCTTCGACTAAATCGACATTGCGATTGTTAAAGTCCATATCTACTTCAACCTCAGGGTAGCGTTTTACAAACTCTACAATCTTAGGGGCAACATGACAGGCAACAAACTCGCCAGCGCCAGAGATTCGAATTAAGCCTTTGGGTTTGCGCTGTTCGCCTTGTAGTTGGTTATTGGCGTCGATTAACTCTTGCTTGATTGCTTTGAGTTTTACGGCGTATTCGCGGCCAGTATCGGTGAGGCTTATTCTTCGCGTGGTACGTTGAAATAATACTGAACCTAAGCGGTTTTCAAGCTGTTGCACTTGGCGACTAATATGGGATGTGGATACTTCCATGGCTTTTGCCGCTTGGGTAAAACTGCCATGTTCAACCACATGTAAAAATTCATCAAGGCCTTGCCACATTTTTAGTTCTCAAAAAGTTAAGTAATACTAGTTTATAGCATCTATTGTTGCAGCTGTGCAAAAGTGATTCTCCGATCTTACTCTTTTAATAAATCATTAAACCCCTACAATTATTAAGTCACCTAATTTGGCTCATGAGAGCAAACTGTTAAGCAATGGAGCAAGCATGTTAAATTTTAGTTTTGCAAACCCAACCAAAATTCATTTCGGCGAACAACAAATCGCTTTAATTAAAAATGAGATCCCAGCAGACGCAAAAGTACTGGTTACTTATGGCGGCGGCAGTATTAAAAGTAATGGCGTTTATGACCAGGTCGTCGATGCGTTAAGTGAGCATACGTGGTTTGAGTTTGCTGGCATTGAGCCTAACCCAAGTTATCAAACATGTATGAAAGCCGTTGCTTTAGTGAAAGAACAACACATTGATTACATTCTTGCTGTGGGTGGTGGTTCAGTTGCTGATGGCAGTAAGTTTATCGCTGCTGCGGCAAATTATGATGGTGAACCATGGGATATTTTATCAAAAGGTGGTGAGATTAAATCTGCGATTGCACTTGGTGTAGTATTAACTTTACCAGCAACGGGTTCTGAGTCAAACGGCAATAGTGTTGTTTCAAACCTTGATACTCATGAAAAACTTGCCTTTGCCAGCCCACTGGTATTGCCAAGGTTTGCGGTACTTGATCCTGCAGTGACTTTTTCATTACCGAACCGCCAAGTAGCGAACGGCATTGTTGATGCATTTGTGCATACTATGGAGCAGTATTTAACTTACGATGTAGGCGCTAAACTGCAAGATCGCTTCGCGGAAGGTATTTTGATGACCTTGATTGAAGAAGGCCCTAAAGCGTTCAGTGAGCCTGATAACTATCAAGTACGTGCAAACATCATGTGGTCAGCAACAATGGCACTCAATGGTTTAATTGGTGCAGGAGTACCGCAAGATTGGGCCACTCATATGATAGGCCATGAAATGACCGCGATGTATGGTCTTGACCACGCGCAAACGTTAGCGATTGTTTTACCACGTATGATGGCTGCGCAAAAAGAAACTAAGCGCGGTAAAATCTTACAGTACGCAGAACGCGTTTTAGGATTAGATATCAGTGATAAAGATGCAGCAATTGAGCAAGCAATTACTGCCACTGAAGGGTTTTTCCACAGTGTGAATATGCCAACTCGTTTAAGTGATTATCAGTTAGGCGAAGAAGTTGCTGATAAAATTGTTCAGCAGCTTGAACGCCATGGTATGACCGCTATTGGCGAGCGCGGCCAGGTTACGCTAGATACAAGTCACGCTATTTTATTAGCTAGCGTTTAGCTAGTTCAGTATTAAAAATAAACCCATACCAACTAAGGTTGTGTAGTAAATGTTGTGTGTCTTGTAGGCCACAATAATTGCAGCCACTGCAGCGCTGAGGTATGGGCTTTGCCAATCTAAATTTACCCCCTCGTCTGTCACAAATACAATCGGCACCCAAATCGCGGTTAAAACTGCGGGAGCACTAAAGCTTAAAAACTGCTGCATTTTTGGACCAACTTTAAACGGTAGAGCGCGGTGCAAAAATAAATAGCGGGTAAAAAAGGTGATACAGGCCATAAGTAAAATAGTGGTCATCATAGGTTGTGCTCCGTCTTATTTTTTATGCGGCTAATAATATAGCCCACGGTCATCGCAGTTAATGCTGCGGCTACCAGCCATAATTCAAAGCCTTGGCTTTTAAGTAGCGTTGCCATCACTCCCGCGGTGATGACCGTTGCTAATGTGGCAAGGTTTTTAATGCCAGGGATCACTAAAGCAATAAAAGTTGCGGCAATCGCAAAGTCTAAACCTAGGTGAGTTAAATCGGGCAGTAAACTGCCTGCCACTATGCCAATAAAAGTCCATAGGTTCCATGCAGTGTAAAAGCTAAATCCGGCACTTAATGCATAAATTAAGCGTATTTTAGTGCGATACGCTTTGCGGTGATGTGAAAACGCAAATAACTCGTCGGTCAGTACAAAGCTGACCGGTAAGCGCCAGCGCATAGGCTGATCAATTACTTTATGACGCACAGCTAAGCCATATAAAAAGTGCCGTGAGCTAATAATAAAAGTGGTAAATAAAATGGTCAGTAATGGTGTGTTGCCTGCTATTAGTTCAATGGCAACGAGCTGCGCCGAGCCTGCGAATACCAGCAATGACATCGCTTGGGTTTCAACAGCAGTAAAGCCATTTTGGATTGCCAAAGAGCCACATAATATCCCCCATGGGATCACCGCTAAACACAGCGGTAGCATATCTAAGAACCCTTTTAATAACGCCTTTCTCACTGTTTTCCCCTTTATTACTTTAAGTTGATTTAGTTTTGCTGCTTGTTTATGTTGAACTGGTTATAGATTGCAATAATAACGTTAGTTGATGTTTGCAGGCGCACTTTTGTTATTTTAAGTTAATTAAGAGTGAGTATATCTAAACCGATATACAAAGCTTGTAAAAAATTGCTCGTTGTTGGCGGCATAATAAACCGCTGCTCGACGAGTTCAATAGGCGGATAAAGTTGTCTGTGGCATTATTACGTAAGAGACGTATTTAAGAGGAATAATTTCGATGGATCAGCAAGTTTTGCAGAAAATTAAAGTATGGGACGGGTTTATCCGCAGTTTCCATTGGTTATTAGTGATTGCTATTGCAACGCTCTATTTTAGTGCTGAAGAAGGCATGATGGAATTGCACTTTGTCGCTGGGTATTTCACATTAGCACTGTTGTTAACTCGGCTTGCTTGGGGAGTAGTGGGTAGCCAAACTGCTAAATTGAGCGCTCTCCTTCATTCACCTATTGCTGCACTAAAGTCATTTACGCAAACAGATAATAAACCAGGGCACAGTGCTGCGGGCAGTTATATGGTGTTAGTATTTTTTGCTTTACTGCTAACGCAACTAGTTAGTGGATTGATGACCACTGATGATATTTTAACGGATGGTCCGTTGGTGGAATACGCATCAAACCAAGTAGTTGAATGGGCAGGATGGGTTCACCATAATAACTTTGATTTGCTGTTTTATGCGATTATTTTACACGTCGTGGCGATTGTTATTTACCGTCTAAAAGGTAAAAAGCTCGTCAAAGCTATGGTGACCGGTTACGCCGATAAAGAGGACTGTGGCAGTGACGTTAAGGTAACTAAATCACCTTGGCTGGCGGTTATTATTTTTGTGCTATTATTGGCTGGTTTAATGATGACATGGGGCGCAGAGCCGCTAAGTTATCTGTTTAGTTAATATAAAAAGTAAATCAAAAACGGCGCTAGTTAAGCGCCGTTTTAGTGTAAAAATCTGCTAGAGATTAATCTTTAAATGATGAATGGCAATCTTTACAACCTTTAGCCCATGGGCCAAATGCTTTGGCGATTACTTTTTTATCGCCGGTTTGTGCAGCAACAGCAAGCTCGTCAGCGTATTGCTGGAAAGCGACCGCTTTTTTCATAAAGGTTTCATTGTCGCTCCAAATAGCAGGTAATGCAGATGTTTCGCCTTTGTCACTGCCTGCAACGAATGCTTCCCATGGCATTTTTGCTAATGCAGCGGCATTATTTGCGCGGTGCTTAAAACGCTCAGCATCAAAAGGTACTTTGCCTTTTAGCATATCACCCATATCGCCAATTTGTACGCGGATCATTGAAAACGCAGCTTGGCGGTACTCAATGGCGTCACTTGGCTTTTCAAATGCTGTATTGGCAGTTGCACCAAATGTCAGTGCGCTCAGTGTTGCACCTAAAAGTAATTGCTTTAATTTCATTCCTTTTGCCCCTTATTAGTCATTCATTGCTTAAATAGTAGCTGTTTTATATCAGCACGTTCGATTATTCAAGTTTATTGCGGTTAAACTGAACTACCATTGAATTTTAATAATTCAGTTTACGGTTTAGTCATTTATATCAATATCAGCAAAGATCATTCCTCTGCGCATGCTTCTAGTTGCTAAGAATACTTCACCAAGTAGCGACATAAAGGCACAAATAAGTAGTGCCATAGCGCCAACGAAGCAGCTGCCGATAGAAACACCTAAATTAATAGATTGAATATGCGATAAAAATAGCAGCATTACCACTGCACATACAAGCACAGCGCTTAATACACTTAAACTAAAGGCAATATGGATGCAGCGAGAGCGTTTTAGCAGTGCTCGTAGCTCGGTTGTTAGCGATGAATTAAACTCCTCATCGGTACTTACTTTTAATTTACGTTCAAGTTGGCGAGCACGGTCGGTAATTCGGGCTAAGCGATTTGATAAAACCCCCAGCGTAGCAGCAATACCAGTAATTAAAAACACTGGTGCAACGGCTGTTTGAATTACTTTTGCCATTGTTAAAATATTTATAACATCAGAGTTCATTAGTTCCCTTTTAGATATGGCAAATACTATGCCTTTGTTTACAACCCTTCAAAAACCATGGAAATAATATTTTAAATACAAAGCCTAATCTGTTGGCTTTATATTAACTGTAGAATGCGTTTTTATCACCCTATAATAAATAAACTATGGTCGCCCTGTAAACTGTAAGGGTTGTGAAGCGATTAGGTACTTTGTAATTACATTAGATATGGTTGAATCGTATCTAATTTATCGTAGGCTAAACAGCTTCTTTCTGGCTACTTATTTTACCTGACTTTTTAATTCTTTTCGTGGGGATTCGTCAGGTTTGGGATATAACTACTCAACGCGATTACTTCCTTTGTTTTTATTAACACGCTAAGCTGCAACTTTATATTTTTAGGAGCATGTGATGAAATTATTAACTGCGGCGACTTTATTGTTGGCATCTACGGCGGCTTTTACACGCCCTGCGCCTTTGGTATCTATCCCAACTCATGATGATTTTTTTGATAATATTGCCGCTCATTGTGGCAAAGCTTTTGAGGGTAAAGTAACGGTTGATAATGCCGCAGGGTCGAGCTCGTTTGCGGATAAAAAATTAGTCATGCATGTTCGCAAATGCACTGATAGTGAGCTGCAAGTACCATTTCATGTGGGGGATGACGCGTCACGTACCTGGATCATCACCAAAACAGGCAGTGGTTTGAGTTTAAAGCATGATCACCGCCATCAAGATGGTACTGATGATGTATCAACTATGTATGGCGGCCATACGATTGATGCTGGGTTTGCTAATGTGCAATCATTCCCTGCGGATCAGTATTCAAAAGAATTGTTTGTTAGCCAAGGTATTCCACAATCTATCGGTAATACATGGCAGATGTATATTTACCCTGAAAAGTTTACTTATCGTTTAATTCGCCAAGGCCGCGAGTTTCGTGTTGATTTTGATTTAACAAAACCAATTACACCACCGGCTGCACCTTGGGGCTATAAAGACTAAAAAAGCAAAGGCTAGTCTTTTGTCGGCTCAGTCTCACATTGTAGTAATACTGTTAAAGGTGGCTGATATTTGCGGGGTTTGGTTGGGAAACGATCATACTCTTGTATGCCATTAGTCACTTTTAACATAAAAGTGTTACCACGGCATAAGCGGTTTGCGTGACGAAGTAAAAACACACTTTGATTTTTAAAGTGCTTATAGTCGTCAGATTGAATTTTTAAATGGTAGTTATTTGCGTCTAATTTTGTTTGGTAATAATGTACTTTTTCGTCAAAGTCATAGAGTTTTTCGGTTTCACCTTTTTCTGCTAATACTACATTACTGCCTATTAATAGTGCCAGTGTATTGATAATTACTAGCCTATTTGCCGTTTTTCCTTTCATAAGCCTTTAACTCCATTATTGTATTGAGCACACTATTTAATTACAGTGATGCAATGAGTTATGCTGTAAGTCTAACACCCAAAAAGGGATAATGTGATGTTCAAACAAATAAAACAACTATTTTCAGCTTTTGATGAGCAACCAGCTCAGCTGCAAGAGCATGATTTGAAAACGGCGGTAGCGGCATTATTGATTGAAGTGATGCGTGCCGATCGCGAACAGCAAGACGATGAATTGAAAACGTTATCTCTGACTTTAAAAAAGTATTTTAATTTGAGCGATGAAGACGTTAGTGAGCTAATGCAAAGCGCAGGAAAAAGTTTGGATGACGCGATTGATTACTTTCAGTTTTCTAAACAAATTAATGATCAATGCAGCGCAGAGCAACGCATTGAAATTATAGAGCTACTATGGCGCTTAGCGTATGCTGATGGTGAGTTAGATCCTCAAGAAGAGTATGTCATTCGACGTGTTGCTAACTTGTTGTATGTTGCACATGAGGATTTTATCGCTGCCAAGTTAGCAGCGACAAAGTTTTCTTAATCGATTTATTTATTTAATTTGCTGGCTACGCTGACAAGCTGCTGAGCAAGGCCCGCAATTCGTTCTGCTGTCACTGGATCACTAATGCGGCCATTCTCATCAAGCATAGTGTGAATTGCTGGTACGGCAAGTTGATCTGCCAATACTAGGCTACCAATGCCTGATAAAATATCGCGAACGTGATTTAAACCGCGTAAACCGCCCAAGCCTCCAGGTGATGAGGCATATAGCGCGGTGACTTTGTTACGAAATGCCGGAACGCTACCTTGTTCTGTGCGCGATGCCCAATCAATGGCATTTTTTAATACCGCAGTAATTGAGCCGTTATATTCAGGGCTGGCAAGTAAGATGCCATCTGCAGCGCGTAGTTTGTCTTTTAATAACTGAGCGCCTACGGGTGTGCCTTGCGCTTCAACGTCTTCGTCAAACATGGGTAAGTTTAGATCTGCCAGTTTAATTACTTCAACTTCTGCACCGCTTTCTAATGCAAAGCGGGCTGCTTCATTGATCAATTTTTGGTTAAAGCTGTCTTTACGTAAGCTGCCTGCTAAGGCAATAATTTTTGGTGCTATCATGGTGGTCGCCTTCAATAATGTAGTTGGATTTGTCTGTTAACTACTTTAGCAAATATTTACTTGCAGAAAAGCCAAATAAACGCAAAACTTATGTGCATATATGCACAAGTGAAATGAAAGGGTGAATATGGCAATCCAATTTGATGACTGGCAAGATGTAAAAGTAGCCTATGAGGTTGCGCGGTTAGGGACATTGACTGCAGCTGCTGAAAAGCTCAACGTCCATCACAGTACGGTACTTAGGCGCATTAATAACCTAGAGCAAAGTTTAAATGCGCGTTTATTTCATCGTCATGCCCGGGGTTATAAAGTAACTGAGATTGGCGCTAAACTCTTTACAGCAGCGCAGTCTATTAATGGTGAACTTGAGCGTTTACACAACGATATTATTGCAGCAGACAGCACCTTGCGCGGCAGTTTATTGCTTACTACAGTCAGTGGCTTTATCGATGTGTTAAGTGATGTATGCGAGCAGTTTCAAAGCCTGCATCCGCAAGTGCAATTAGAAGTCATACTTGATCAAAAACGTCTTCGCCTTGAACACGGCCAAGCACATATTGCAGTACGCGCAGGCCCTCGTCCTGATGAAGGTGATTATATTGCTCAACATTTAGCGCATTTGTCGTCAGGGTTTTATGCGTCAAAGCGCTATATTGATAAACATGGCGAGCCAAAAAGTATTAAGCAATTGCCGTTGCATAATTTTGTTTCGGGGGTGGCGGGTTATAATGGCAAAGTGCCTTATTTTGCATGGGTTGATGAAAATATACCAACTTCACAAGTGAAATTACGCGTGTCTGAAACCTCAGAGGCAACCCGTGCGATTGTGAAGGGTTTAGGTATTGGTGGTTTACAGCATGATGTTGCAGTGCAGTATCCTGATCTTATTCCCGTACTGAATAATGAGCTGAGTTGGGCAATAGACTTATGGTTAGTGACGCATCATTTAGTGCATCGCACTGCTAAAGTGCAAGCATTTAGTCAATTATTAAAAGCGTATTTTCAAGAGCGTAAGTAATGAGTTGGTATAGTAAGAATCTCGGGGATGCAATGTTTGCAGATGCCGAACTTAATAAAATAAAGCAAAATAATGTAGTAAAAACACCGCTATTTGTCCGTTATGTTGCGCAATATGGTTTGCATTGTGAGGTTATCGTGTATTTTCCGCCTGAAGCGAAAAGCGTGGCTAAACAATGTTTAGCCACGCCATGTTTAATGCCGGATGAAAGGGATTTAACGACCCTTTAAATTACGCATGTCTTAATAATTAAGAGTTAACATGCCCAGCAAGGGTGTTTATTACAATCACCAAATATCTCCAGTTAGTCGTTATCTATAATTAGCTATGCACAAGTATACGCCAGTTTAGTGCAATTGCAGCTAAACCAGGCATTAAAATGATTTTTTGACCGCGATCCCCAAGCGCTTGGCGAGCCTGACTAAATTAGCTCTATCTACATGCAAGGTACGGGCAGTGGCGGCCCAATTAAAATCATGCTGCTCTAGTTGCTGGCTAATTAAATGATGAGTAAAGGTATCGGTGGCTTGCTTTAGCGATAAGTTATGACTATCGATAGGGTAAGTCAGCGCTGGAGCAGAGGTTGTGTGGTGTTTTGCTGAATCATGATGAGATAAAGCGGTTAGATTTAAATCACAATGCGCAGGGGTGATCGTGATAATCGCTTGCTGCCATTGTTGTTGTTTTGCTTTAAGAGCTGCACGGCTGATAACGTGCTCAAGTTCGCGGACGTTGCCTGGCCAATTGTACTGGGTGAGCAATAGTTGTGTTTCGACACTGAGCTTGAGTTGTTTTATTGCTAGTTTGCGAGCAGTTTGCTCTACAAAATAGCCAGCTAATAAAATGACATCATTTTCACGCTCGCTCAGCGGTGCAACAATGAGAGGGTATACGCTGAGGCGGTGATATAAATCAGCCCGAAAACGTCCTTCGGCCACTTCATTTTTTAAGTTACGGTTAGTGGCTGCAATAACCCGCACATCAACGTACTTTACTTCATCCTCCCCGACGGTTTGAATTTCACCACTTTGTAATACGCGTAATAACTTGCTTTGCATCGCAAGGGGGAGTTCGCCAATTTCATCTAAAAATAATGTGCCACCATCAGCAAGTTGAAACTTTCCTTGGCGGGCACTTTCAGCGCCAGTAAACGCGCCTTTAGCATGACCAAAAAATTCACTTTCGGCGAGATTCTCTGGTAATGATGCACAATTGAGGTGAATTAGTGGCTTTTCACTACGTTTTGAATGAAGATGAATATTACGCGCTACTAGCTCTTTACCGACTCCGGTATCACCTTGGATCAGCACGCTAAATTCAGAAGCTGCAACCAGTTTTATATCATTTTTAAGGCTTTGCATTGCAGGGCTTTGACCAATGATTTCCACCCCATCGCGGGTCAGTGCTTCACGGTTTAGTTCTTGTACTAACGCACTACTATGTTGTGCATGGCTTTGGTATTGCTGTAATTGCAGTGCGGTGTGCAAATGTGCAGCGCAAAGCGCACCTAACAGCGCTAAGTGCTCAAGGCTTAAATTATCAAACGCACTCGCGTTAAGGCTATCAAGGGTCAGTACCCCGAGTAAATTTTCACAGTCATCGAATAATGGCATACCTAAACAAGCGTGTACGGGGATATCACCCGCTTTGGCTTTGAGTAAACCATCATAAGGATCTGGCATTGGACAATCATGGGCAAATTGTAAAGGGTGTGTAGAATTACAAATGGCCTGTAGGCGCGGATGCTCGTTAATAACAAAGCGACGCCCTAAGGTATCAGGTGTTAGGCCATCAATTGCGTGTGGCTTTAATACATCCCCTTGTAGGGTCAGTAAGGCAATTGCATCACTTGGGATCAGCTGTTGAATGCAATCAATAAGCTGCTGAAAAGGCTCAACTTGAGTATTCATTTTAGCAAGCGCGAGGGCAGTATTTAATAAGCGTTGATTATTAATCATGTTAAAATGACTCAATCGTATCTATTTGATTCCTTAAAGAGTGAGTCATAATGACCTTTATGTCAATCTTTAAATTTTAACCTTATGAAATTTATTAGGTTTTAATGTTGGCTTGGTCTGTGCAATAACATTGTTATACATGAATGCATAAGTGAGTTTGTTATGTTAATGCCAGTATCTAATAATTATTGCGAGGTATCTGTTGCGGCAGATTTCTACTCTAAACTATTAAGTGGAGCAAATATAGCGCTCGCTGTTAGTACTCTAGTGATGATAGCCACGGTTTTATTGAGCTACCCGCTTGCTGAGCTACTGAGTATGCAATTACAAATTGTCGCGCATATATCAACGATTATTGCCGCCACAATTTTAAAAATAAGTTATGTACTGCGCTGCATAGCACTCAACGGATTAGGAAAGGAAGTACGTTAATGCGACCAATCAATTTAACCGAGCCACTACCAGAAAAAGTACGCTTATATCACGTAAAGCAATGGCCATTATGGATGCTGGCATTTCGTCCTTATTTTTTAGCGGCTGGATTATTGGCTGTATTCTCGGTTGGCTATTGGTTGCTAATTTTAACGGGTCATGCCAGTTGGAGTCTAACTATGCCAGCGACGCTTTGGCATGCTCATGAAATGATGTTTGGCTTTGCTGGTGCTGTGGCTGTGGGATTTTTATTAACCGCTGCACAAACTTGGACTGGGGTTGCGAGTATTAGCGGTAATAAATTGCTATTACTAACGATATTGTGGTTAGCAGCGCGAGGTGCATTTTTTATAGCTAATACAGGCGTTGCACATTTTAATTTATATGCGGTGATCTTTTGCCAATTGCTGTGGTGGTTGGGAGCAATTATGGCGTTGGCAAATATGTTACTTAAAGCAAATAGCAAGAATAACTATCAATTTTTGCCGATTTTAGGCGCGTTATGTACCCTCAATATCATCTATTTGTGGTTGGTTATTGAGCAAAATATGTTGTTGGCGTTTGCGGTTGTAGATACTGCTGTACTGGTAATGACGTTACTTATCGGTGTGGTGGCTGGGCGTGTGTTACCGTTTTTTACTGCTCGTGGTCTTGGCTTAGCTGAGCAAGTTAGTACGCCTGGTTTAGATAAGGGGCTGCTATATAGCTCATTATTTGCAATTATCGTTTATTTTATTAGCCAACTATTTATGCCAAATGTCAAACCTGGTTGGGCATTGGCTGTCGTTGCAGTATTGCATTTAACTCGTTCATTTTTGTGGTGGAATAAGCAAGTGTTAAAAGTGCCGTTGCTATGGTCTCTGCACTTTTCATACCTTGCTTTGGGGGTTGGCTTAGCGCTGGTGGCGTTGAGTTTTTACAGTTCAGTTATTTTATTTAAAGATGCGTTGCATATGATCACCATCGGTGCCATTGGGATGATGATCTTAGCGATGATGACACGGGTATCACATGGTCATACTGGGCGTCCTTTAACGATACCTTCTTTTATGGCTGTGGCATTTGCTTTAGTACTTGTTGCAGCGATTGTTCGTTCATTATTACCTTTTGTAATTGGACCACATATTGCGTGGCAGCTAAGCGCAGTATTGTGGCTAATTGCATTTTTATTGTTCTTGATCCATTGCATTCCTATTTTAACGCGGCGTCGTGTTGATGGGCGTCGTGGGTAATTTATGTTAGGGAGTCTTATGTTATCTGATAAAACCATTGAAATAGTTAAAAGCACCGTGCCTCTATTGGCTGAGGCCGGGACTGTTGTTACTGAGCATTTTTATAATCGTATGTTTAGCCATAACCCTGAGCTACAAGATATTTTTAATATGGCAAATCAGCGCAGCGGTCGTCAGCAATTTGCGTTATTTAATGCCTTAGCTGCCTATGCGCAAAATATTGATAATTTAGCTGTATTAAAAGAAGCGCTTGCGCGTATTAATCATAAGCATGCCAGTATGCATATTTTGCCTGAGCATTATCCGATTGTTGGTGGACATTTAATTGGTACTTTAAAGGAATTGATCCCCGAGCAATTTACGCCAGAAGTTGAATATGCATGGCGTGAAGCGTATGCATTACTTGCTGATATTTGCATTACTGAAGAGGCTGCTCTTTATGAGCACAGTAAAAATAACCACGGTGGCTGGTCAGGAACACGTCAATTTGTGATCACTAAAAAGCAACCAGAATCAGCATTGGTAACGAGTTTTGCACTTACTCCTGTAGATGGTAAAGCAGTAATCACCCACAAGCCGGGGCAATATTTGGGCATTAAAGTTAAGCCTGAAGAGGCGCAATATAGCGAAATACGCCAGTATTCTATTTCCCAGCAAAGTAATGGTGAAAATTACCGTATTAGTGTGAAAAAAGAATTGCAGCCAGCTGCAGGTATCGTATCAAATTATTTACATTTGCTAGACGAAGGGAGCGTTGTAGAGCTTTACCCGCCAGCAGGGGATTTCTTTTTACGTGTAAATAATAAGCCTGTAGTGTTAATTTCTGCTGGCGTTGGGCAAACGCCTATGCTGGCAATGCTGCAAACTTTATTGAGCGATCAATCAAATCAAGCAGTGACTTATTTACATGCTTGTGAGAATGAGCAGCAGCACTCATTTAGCCAGTTTTTGACTGAACAAGCCGCCGCACATTCAAGGTTAAATCATTATACTTGGTTGAATCATGGTGCAGAGGGAGCTGATTTTAAAGGCTTGATGGATATTTGCGTTGTTGCAGACCAATTACCGTTAGCACAAGGTGATTTTTATATTTGTGGCCCAACTGGCTTTATGGCTGCCATTAAACAGCAACTACTTATCCTTGGTGTGGATACCGCACGTATTCATTATGAAATATTTGGCCCACACCAAGATATTTAATGGCAAAGCCAAGTTTAGGTTTTAAATAAAAGGCGCGAAATGCGCCTTTGTGTTTTAAAGTACTTCGCACTCTACATTGACAAGGGTAATACGTAGCTGTTTTTTAGGGTAAAACAGTAAACATTTACCTTTTGACTTTTGCAGAATAAATTTTTCAGAAGGGATATTATGTGCTCCCATAATTGGCATACCATCAGGGCCTTTACTGGTGCCATGGTCAATTAATAATTCTGCGCTGTTTGTAAATACATCATCTGCAAGGGTAACTAAAGCACCGCCTTTAGCTGATTGAATAGCTTGTTGAAGTTGCGTAGTAACACCTGGGTTTATATGCGTTAACGTCGCATCTTGTGGTTGCTCAGCTTGTGTGCTGTTACAGCCAGTAAGTAAAGCAACGAAAGCTGCGCTGAAAGTAGATTTAATCATTTGACTTGCCTTTATTTAGCCATGTTAAATCCATATTGGTGTTATAAAGCGATTTTGGTGGTGTTAGTTCTAATCCATCAGCGGCTCTTGATGCATAGCTAAACTTCTTCTTAGCACTTTGGGCATTTAGTGGGCAGCTATCATTTTTAATATGATAAAGTGCAGTGGAGAGTAAAGCTTCGTTACTATCGCCAAGTTGATGGTCGAAATCATCGGCAACAGGGCAGCCTTTTACATCCGCTAAAAACTGTGGTGATGGGGTAGGAGTTAAGCCATCCGCGTATTCGCCAAAGCCTTTGTAGTTCGCGCCGCTAAATTGAATCGTATAATACGTAGTGGCGCAATTATGTGTTGGCGTAAAGCCATAAGGTTTGCCGCAGGTTTTATCACCAATTAATACAACCTCTATATCTATGCCCTTTAAACCATTAATGAACGCTTCGGATGCAGAACAAGTACCTGAAGTGCTGAGCACATAGACCTTGGATAGGTTTAGGTCAGGTAAAAGAGTTTGCTTTCCTTCAAAGGTTGAGTAGTCAATTTCTTGGTTAATAAAAGGTAACGGTTGCTCTATAGGCTGTTTGTCGTTTTGAATGGTTTTATAATAGTAAAAATCGTCGGTATTAGCTGGACCCGCCACCATATAGGCAAGCTGCGATGAAAGTGCTAGCAAACCACCACCATTATACCTAAAGTCGATAACAAGTTCGTCTACTTGGTCAGCTTTAAATTTGTTAATCGCATCAATTAAACCTTGTTGCGCAACACTAATATGGCTATTGAACTGCATGTAACCAACGCGCGTATTGTTCTTTGTAGAAAAGGTATTTACATTTTGCACGGGAGTCTTTGTTATATTACCAGCAGTAATGGTTCTTGATTTTTCGATACCGTCGTTACTGCGTATTTTGAAATTGTGCGATTCTCCTGCGGTAGGGCTAAATATAACATTGTTAAGTGTTTCTACTCCTGACTGAGTGTTTATATCTATGCTTACATCATCAACAGCAAGGATTGTATCTCCGCGTTGAATACCCGAATTCGCTGCTGGTGAATTATCTTCAAGGTATGCGACTCTTAAAATTCTGGGGGGAGTATTAGCTATAAACGTCCAGTTGATACCGTAACCAGACACCACACCTGATTGCGCTTCTTTGTAAAAATCTACAGTTGGCTCGCTGTAGTGATAGTTATCTTTTTTAGCACCTGAGTCTGTTGTTTGTTCTGTTTTAAGCTGCTTAAAATACGCGGCAACAGTAGCAAAACTACTAGGGTTTTTATCTGTTATTTCGTCATACCAGAGATAAGTTTCGTTACTCCAAGAGCGTAGCCACATTTTTTCGGTAAATTCACTGCCAGCTTTATCTGGATACGGCTTATTTTCATTATATGGGTCGTTACCTGTGCGAGGTATTGCACATTGATTGATATAATTACTTGCAGGGTTAAACACACCAGCTTGCCAATCATTAGTTGCAGGCGGCGTTATAATTGGCGGTGGAGTCACAACTGTTTCGGATGGAGTTTCAGCAGAGTCTTTAGTCAAGCTGCCACCCCCACCGCAAGCGGTTAAAGCTAGTCCTGATAAGCCGATAAATATTGCAAGGTAAATCCTATTCCGATTAAACATTTTTAACTACGTTCCTGTAAATACTTATTAATGAAAATATCAACTTGAATGGTATTAGGCAATATAAACATTTCTAGAAACGTAAACAAATGTAGCATTAAAGGCGGTTGTTGTTAGGTCTCTGAGCTATAGCCTGGTTCTGCCATGTTTTAAAGAGCTGTTGCTGTTTAGTAGAAATTTTTAATCCGTAGGTTTTTTGCATATAAAAGTATGCATCGGCGATGCGTTTTCGTGAATATGCGGGTGGCTCAATCACTCGCCGTTTAAAATTTACTTTGACTTGGCAATTGCCGTATTGATTGGCGTTACCTGCAATCATACCAAATCGATAATTAGATCTATCGGCATTGATTTCACCAATCGCCGGAGCAAGGTTATTTATATCGGCTTCCATTTTTCGAAACTGGGCACTGGTTTTAATGCAATTTTTTCGACCGCCATTTTGCCAGCATTGTAGCTGGTGACCAAACTCCCATGCGGGCACTATATGTTCCCACTCAATCCGAGTTGCGCGAACATTGGGTTTTCCTGATCGAGTTACCGCATTGCGTGGCACATAACCACATGAATTTGGGTCGGGCACCAGTTTTTTACCTTGGTGTTTAATATTACAGCCGCAATAAAGGCTGGTGGCGTTATCAGGAAGGGTTTTGATGAGGTGTTTTTTTGCGCTGTAAAAACTGGTGAATTGTTCAGCATAAAGGTTAAAACTCACACAACACAATACCAGCGCAATAATTAAATGCGGCATATCCAATCACTTTAGTGAACTACAGGAAATGCTATTTTAGAGTGATTAACCTATAGGGTAAATCGGTTAAATGGGCTAAGTTGTCTTAAATGCAATAAATAATCTACGAGCTCGCCACTCAACTATCTGTAGCGTTTACGACGACGTAGGAGAACATTTTGCAGTAACAAAGTGATACCCGTGAGGCAAAACAACACACTGGTTGCCGAAAAGCTAATCAATAACGGGTTATTGAAGTCTTCGCGTTCATCGTAGTCCATAATATGCAGCATCCAAAAAAAGTCAAAAATTCGCCAAATTGTGCTGCGAACGGTAATAATTTGACCATTAACTGCCGACAAATATAAGGTTGTGCTCCACAGATCATCGAATTGTACTTGCCATAGGTTTTTTTGGTAGCCTACTTCTCTGGGGCCAGTTTCAAGGTGGTTAGCGTGTTTTACAGCAGCATTAATTAACAGGTGAGCTTTGGCATTGGCAATGATGCTTTGCTGTGTTGGTGCTGCCAATAGCTGGCCAGAGCGGCCATTAAAGATCGACTCTCCTTGAGCTGTAGTCACAACAATCGTCGGGGTTGTTAAAAAGTGACGATAGCTTATTTGCTGTGGTTCATTTATTTGCACAACAATGCTATCGAGTGAAGCTGAGTAGTCTTGCTGTTTAAATGGGTTATTTAACTGCCGTGTAGCCAAATGTTTGCCGTGTACTTTTTCAAGAGGGATAGCACTCATCACTAAGCCGCCTAATAACCATGCAAAAATTTGGATCGCCAATAAGTAGCCTAACCATTTGTGAAGTTTACGTGCATGTTTAAAAATGCGTTTATTCATAATTATTACTTGCTTGTTGTTATTTTAGAGGCGCTATTTTAGGAGCGATTGGGTATTTGCCAATGTGGCAAATTGTCGCAGTTACTCTATTCTAGATTTGGTATATACGCAAAATTAGGTTAAAGTTTGCGTTGTTATTAACGCAGGGTAAAAATGAAACAATGTCGGAAATTCAATTTTTAAATGTAGATCTAGAGCTTGAATCAAAGCAAGATATTAGTTTGTTAGTTGCAGACTTACAAAAAAGTGCTGTGGTTTTGCATTATGATAAAGATGAGTACCGTCAACTAGCACGTATTGAGTCTAAAGAAGATGTCAGCTCACCTGATAAAGCGATTAACCATTTATGTGAATTAATAGAATCTTGTTCACGTAATGCATTAAAGCAGTGGTTATCTTGTTCTAAACGAACTTTTGATATTGGTTTTGAATCAGGCACCTCGCCTAAGTGTTTTAATCAGGCACTGCAAGCAGATACCTTGTTAAGAATATCTGCAATTGGTGCTGGCGTTGAAATTACTATTTATCCAATCGAAAGCTAGCGTTCAACAACGGCTGCGGTCATTCTTGATACGCAGCATAGTTCTCCACGACTATTCGTGATTTTCACTTCCCATACTGACGTTCGTTTACCTAAATGCAGCGGTTTCGCTATCGCGGTTAATATACCATTACGTGACGCTTTTAAGTGATTGGCATTGATCTCTTGGCCAACACAATAAAACTTTGTAAAATCAACAGCAAAGTTTGCTGCGTAACTTGCGACTGTTTCTGCTAGGACGACGTTTGCCCCACCATGAACCATACCCATTGGGTTATGATGAGCTGGGATCGCGGGCATCGTTGCTACTAAATAATCATCGCCTATTTCACTTATTTCAATGCCCATGGTTTTCATCAATGTGCCTTGACCATTAATGCCGTTATCAAGTTGCTTACATTGTGCTAGGGTGATCGGTTGATACCAAATACTCATCAGTCTACCTCGGTAAGTTAGTTACTAAGTCAGTCTACACTTTTAAATATTTTCCTGCAGTTTAAGATTATAAAAATAGATAAAATTTACCTTTGTTATTTAACTGTTAATAGTTCATAGGATGATAGAAAAGGTATTTGGATGTGCCGCAATATTATTAATGAGCCTTGTTGCTCAGTCTTTGGCTGTTACTAGTACCCAACATCATTTATTTAATCAACATGTAGCATTAAAGTTTTCCCTTGGAGTTGTGCTTGATTCTGGAAGTGGTTTAAATAGTATGAGCTTGTTATTAACGGCGCGATTTTAAGCCAATTTATATTTGCGATTTTCAGATAACTGTATATACTCACAGTTAAATGTACTGTATGGAAAACCAGTTGTATGCGCCCATTAACGAATCGCCAAGCTCAAATTCTCGAACTTATTAAAGTGTTTATTAAAGATACCGGTATGCCACCAACCCGTGCTGAGATTGCGCAAACGTTAGGTTTTAAAAGTGCTAATGCAGCGGAAGAGCATTTAAAAGCATTGGCTAAAAAGGGCGTAATTAAAATGAAGCCCGGTGCTAGCCGTGGGATTCAGTTGGTTGAAGAGGATGAGCCGGAACAACTTGGGTTACCTTTGATTGGCAGAGTTGCCGCTGGAGAGCCTATTTTGGCTGAGCAGCATGTTGAAAGTCACTGCAAAATAGATCCACTATTGTTTAAGCCGGCTGCTGACTTTTTACTGCGTGTGCAAGGTATGAGCATGAAAGACATTGGTATTATGGATGGTGACTTATTGGCAGTACACAGTACTCAAGTTGCTGAAAATGGCCAAGTAGTGGTTGCCCGTGTTGATGACGATGTAACAGTAAAACGGCTTGAAAAAGCAGGGAAAAAAGTTTTTTTACACGCTGAAAATGATGAGTTTTCACCGATTGAAGTGGATCTTGAACATGAATCTTTCAATATTGAAGGATTAGCTGTTGGGGTGATCCGCAATGCTGATTGGATGTAAAATTTTTGATCTATATTTTGCACTAAACTGGTAAAGTTTGGTGCATTTAATTTTTTATCGCTTTAATGGCTAGATTTTATACTTAGCTATAGCGTCCTAAGCCCTATCAACTCTACTTACCAGTTACTTTTAGCCCTCTAATATTATTCCTAATTACAAAATAACGCACTGATTTTTAGCTGTTATTTATGCACCAAAAAGAATTTAATTGCTCTTAAAACTTGCTAATTGTTCGTTTTTTAACTAATTGGTTAATACACTGTGTTAACAGCTGCTCTAAAAATCTAAGGATTTTGCTCAACAGCATAATTAGGGCTGTGTTAATAGTCAGTAACAATAAAAAATAACGAATTGGCGCGAATAAAGCTGTGCCGCCTTTTCGCTTTGCGTTTTGCAATAGCATTTAAAGGAGCCGTCATATGGGTAAATTGAGCTCTACCTTGTGGCTTATATTGTTTGTTCTACCGCAGCAAGTACTGGCAAATAACCAGTTTAATATGCGTAAGGGCGTAACAGATATAAGTAATGATGTTTATCAGCTGCACATGACAATATTTATTATATGTTGTGTGATTGGGGTCATTGTGTTCGCCGCGATGTTTTGGGCGCTGATCCACCACCGTAAATCTAAAGGGGCCAAACCAGCCCAATTTCATGAAAGTACTAAAGTTGAAATCCTCTGGACAGCAATTCCGTTTGTGATTTTAATTGCCATGGCTGTTCCCGCCACTAAAACCTTAATTTCGATGGAAGATGCCAGTAAAGCTGATCTGACGATTAAAATTACTGGATCGCAATGGAAATGGCACTATGAGTATATGGGTGAAGATGTTGCTTTTTACTCTATTTTATCGACTCCACAAGAACAAATAACCAATCAAGTAGATAAATCAAGCACCTACTTATTAGAGGTAGATAAACCTTTAGTGCTGCCTATTAATCAAAAAGTACGTTTTTTAATGACCTCAGACGATGTTATTCATTCTTGGTGGGTGCCTGATTTTGCAGTGAAAAAAGATGCTAACCCTGGATTTATTAATGAAACTTGGACCAAAATTAATGAAGAGGGTATTTATCGAGGGCAATGTGCAGAACTATGCGGAAAGGATCATGGCTTTATGCCCGTGGTGGTTGAAGCTAAATCAGAGCAAGCATTTGCGAACTGGCTGAGCGAAGCTAAGCAGGCAAAAGCAAATGCTGCAATTGCTGATGCTGCACTGTTAGATCAAATATTACCAAAAGAAGAATTAATGACACTCGGTGAGCAAGTTTATATGGCTAGTTGCGCTGCGTGTCACCAACCAACAGGTATGGGTTTACCGGGGGTTTTCCCTGCGCTCAAAGGCAGTCCAGTAGTATTAGGAGATATTAAAGATCATATTGATGTCGTGCTTCATGGTCGCCCAGGTACCGCTATGCAAGCATTTGACAAGCAGTTATCAATCAAGCAGCTAGCAGCTGTGATCACCTATAAGCGTAATGCATGGGGCAATGACACTGGGGATGTAATTCAACCGAGTCAGATACAAGCCGCGATTGATGCAACTTCGGAGGCTAAATAATGAGTAGCGTAACAGAGCAACAACATGATCAAGCTGCACACCATGATGGGCATCATCACCCTGCGAAAGGTTTTAAACGTTGGCTTTATACTACTAACCATAAAGATATCGGTAGCTTATATTTAATATTTTCGTTGACGATGTTTTTAATTGGTGGCGCCATGGCGATGGTGATCCGCGCAGAGTTATTTCAACCTGGCTTACAGTTAGTCGAGCCTCACTTTTTTAATCAAATGACCACAGTGCATGGCTTGATCATGGTATTTGGTGCCGTTATGCCGGCCTTTACGGGGTTGGCTAACTGGATGGTGCCACTCATGATTGGCGCACCAGATATGGCATTACCACGGATGAATAATTGGAGCTTTTGGATTTTACCTTTTGCTTTTATTATTTTACTGGCATCCCTGTTTATGCCTGGTGGTGGACCGGCATTTGGCTGGACTTTTTATGCACCACTGTCGACAACTTACAGTAACGATAATACCGCATTGTTTGTCTTTGCTGTACACATCATGGGTATCAGCTCAATTATGGGCGCAATTAATGTCATCGTAACTATCGTTAATCTTCGTGCGCCAGGTATGACTTGGATGAAACTGCCGCTGTTTGTGTGGACATGGCTTATCACCGCTTTTTTATTAATTGCTGTGATGCCGGTATTGGCCGGTGCCGTGACTATGGTACTGACCGATAAGTATTTTGCTACCAGCTTTTTTGATGCCGCTGGCGGCGGCGACCCAGTGATGTTTCAGCACATATTTTGGTTTTTTGGCCACCCTGAAGTGTACATTATGATACTGCCAGCTTTTGGTATTATCTCGACCATAGTGCCTACCTTCTCACGTAAAAAATTATTTGGTTATGCCTCAATGGTATATGCCACATCGTCAATTGCTTTACTGAGCTTTATAGTTTGGGCGCATCACATGTTTACTACTGGTATGCCTGTTGCTGGCGAACTATTTTTTATGTATGCCACAATGCTGATATCGGTGCCAACTGGGGTTAAAGTATTTAACTGGGTAGCTACCATGTGGCGTGGTTCGATCAGCTTTGAAGTGCCTATGTTATTTAGTATCGCCTTTATTGTGTTATTCACTTTGGGTGGTTTTTCAGGATTGATGTTGGCGATTACTCCTGCTGATTTTCAATACCATGATACTTACTTTGTGGTGGCGCATTTTCATTATGTGTTAGTGACTGGGGCGATATTTTCAATTATGGCCGGAGCGTATTATTGGCTGCCAAAATGGACGGGAAATATGTTTAATATCACCTTGGCTAAATGGCATTTTTGGTTGTCGTTAGTGAGCGTGAATGTATTGTTTTTCCCTATGCACTTTGTTGGTTTGGCCGGCATGCCACGCCGGATCCCTGACTACGCACTACAATTTGCAGACTTTAACGCGATTATTAGTATTGGTGGCTTTGCCTTTGGTTTATCACAATTGTTATTTGTGGTTGTAGTATTTAAGTGTGCACGAGGCGGCGATAAAGTGCCCGCTAAAGTGTGGGATGGTGCCGAGGGTTTGGAATGGGAGGTGGCATCACCTGCGCCTTATCATACATTTGAAACGCCACCGGAGATTAAGTAATGAGTCATGCACCACTGCTTAAGCGTTTAGTTGTAATATGTGTTGGCATGTTTGCTTTTGCGTTTGCTTTGGTGCCGTTATACGACGTTTTTTGTGATGTAACAGGCCTCAATGGTAAGCCTTCGCTAGAACAAGCAAAGCAAAGCACGAGTGTAAATGAGGCGCGAGAAATCGACGTAAGCTTCACAACCCATGCGCAAAGTGGAGCGCCATTTGAGGTGCAATCACATGAGTATAGTGTGGTAGTAAAGCCTGGAGCTATGCGTGAGGTGCTGTTTAGAGCAAAAAATACCAGTAATGAAGATAAAGTTATGCAAGCGGTACCGTCGGTGTCCCCAGGCAAAGCAGCTAAATATTTACATAAAATAGCTTGCTTTTGTTTCGATCAACAACCTTTGAAAGCAGGCGAAGAAGTGGAATTTAAACTGCTTTTTTATGTTGATACGCAATTACCTGAAGATGTTGAAGAGTTAACTTTGTCTTATACCGTATTTGATATTAGCAGGCAGATAGTGGCTAGTAATTAGGTTGCCAAGCTAATAGCTAATTAGGAGCAAACAAAATGGATAAAAATTACGAAAAATATTATGTTCCCGCGCAAAGTCCGTGGCCAATAGTTGGCGCATTTGCGATGTTTTTTATTGCTGTTGGTGCAGGTCTTACCGTAATGCAAGCAAGCAGCGGCGGTGGTGGGCATTATGTGCTTTACGCAGGAATTGCTGTGTTGCTGTTTATGTTATTTCGCTGGTTTAAAAATGTCATTGAAGAGTCTGATCAAGGCTTATATTCAGCGCAAATGGATCGCTCGTTTCGTCAAGGTATGAGCTGGTTTATTTTCTCTGAAGTAATGTTTTTTATGGCTTTTTTTGGAGCCCTTTTTTATGCCCGGATGCTCTCTGTGCCTTGGCTTGGCGGCGCCGGAAATAATGCCATGACCAATGAGGTGCTGTGGCCTACTTTTGAAGCAATCTGGCCATTAGTTACTACACCCGATGGTGGTACGACACAGGCTATGGGTTGGCAGGGGTTGCCGCTGATCAACACATTAATATTACTGACCTCATCGGTTACCTTACACTTTGCTCATGTAGGCATGGAGAACAATAAGCGTGGACCATTAAAAGTATTTATGGCACTGACAATCGTATTAGGGGTCTGTTTTTTAGGGCTGCAAGTCGTAGAGTATATGCATGCTTATCAGGATTTAGGACTGACCTTAGATGCTGGCGTATATGGTAATACTTTCTTTTTACTAACTGGCTTTCATGGCATGCATGTGACTTTAGGAACCATCTTATTATTAGTCATGCTGATCCGCATTTTAAAGGGCCATTTTAGCCCAGATAAACATTTTGCGTTTCAAGCCGCAGCTTGGTATTGGCATTTTGTTGATGTGGTGTGGTTGTGTTTATTTGTGTTTGTATATGTGCTGTAACTTTATCAATTGGTGATGAGTTACTATGGATGAAACCTAGTTTAAGGGCTGCAATAACAATCACTAAAACGATAACCGAAAACAGCACACGACGGCCTAAATAGTGCGACATTGGCCGTCCATCCGTTTTACCCGATACCATAATAAATAAGGCACGGAATAAGTTAAAAAGTATAAATAGTAGCAACAGTACGATAATAATTTTAATAATCACTGGGTCACCTTTATGCAGTTAATTTTATGGCGTAAACAAAAGCTTAGCTCAATTATTACCATTTGCGTGGTAACTATAGTGGTATTGGTATGTTTACGCTTAGGGTATTGGCAATTACAGCGGGCTGAAAGTAAAACTGAGCAATTAGCACAAATAGCAGCGCTGCAAAGCCAGGGAGTAATGAGCTGGCAACAAATGCAGCAACTGCCTAGTGATTGGAATAAAACGGGTTTGCAGATAAGTATCTCCGGAATGCTTAATACGCAGCAATATTGGTTGTTAGATAATCAAGTTTACCAAGGACAGGTTGGCTACGATGTACTTGCCTTGCTGCGTTTACAGCAAAGTAAACAAACTCTGTTGGTGAATTTGGGTTGGGTTAAAGCACCACCGACTCGCCAGCAGCTTCCCAGTATAAACCTACCATCGACTCCTTTGGCGATGACCGTGCAATTAAAGCAAGGAAAGCTCAGTGGCTTCACTTTGCAAGATGCACAACACAATACGGATACAGCATGGCCCAAGCGCGTACAAAGTATCGATTTAGCCTTGTTTTCACAGCAATCAGGGCGCGACATGATTGACTTTATTGGTTATCGGCAAGGTGCAGCGGATGAGATTGCCGCGCCGCATTATCAAGCTGTGGTGATGAGCCCCGAAAAACACCAAGCCTACGCAGTGCAATGGTTATTGATTACTATTGCTTGCCTTTTTATTGCTATATTTGCTTGTAAAAAGAAGGAATTACAATGAAAAAAAATCCGTTATTAATATTTGTTGGTTGTTGTTTAGTGCCTTTAATGCTGGCGTATTTGGCGTTAAAGTTTGAGTGGCTACCTAGTGCATCGAGTAATAAAGGCGAATTTTTAACGCAGGAAATAAAACTACAAGATTGGCAAAAAACGGAGCATAAACAATGGACTATTGCATTAAATCACCCTGCACAATGCCAACAAGCTTGTGCACAGCAGTTACAAGCACTAGAGAACCTTTACGTCGCTCTTGGTAAAAATCAAGGTAAAGTCGATGTTGCCATCCTTGGTCGGACACAACAAAAAGATTTGCCATGGCGGCAACTACCTGAGGTTGATGTACTACAACCCGCTAGTTTATATCTAATTGATCATATGGGCTTAGTGGTCTTGCAGTATCCTTATTATAGTGAGCCACAGCAAAACCGTTTGACTCAAAAAGGACTGTTAAAAGACTTAAAAAAATTACTTAACTATTCGCGTTCTAGCTAAATTAAGGAGTGCCAATTATGTATAAAAACTATAAACATTTGGTATTAGCCACTTTTATGTTATCGATCTTAGTTGTTGGCTTAGGAGCTTATACGCGCTTGAGTGATGCCGGATTGGGTTGTCCGGATTGGCCCGGTTGCTATGGCTTTTTGACAGTACCCAAGCATGAGGCTGATTTAGCCCATGTAGAGCAAACTTACCCAAATATGATGTTTGAAACTGCTAAAGCATGGAAAGAAATGATCCATCGTTATTTTGCCGGCACGTTAGGTTTACTTATTTTAGCATTATTTATTTTGGCCTTATTAAAACGTCAATATCCAACCACACCAATTAAATTACCCTTACTATTACTAATACTGGTGGTGTTTCAAGCGGCTTTAGGGATGTGGACTGTTACCATGAATTTACAGCCGCTGATTGTATTGGGGCACTTATTGGGTGGATTTAGCATCTTATCATTGGTTGCATTATTGTATTTACGGCTAACGGCAAAACCAATTTATGGCGGCGACGGCCCAGCTCAGCGTTACTTTAAGCTTAGCCTAGCCGCATTAGTGGTGTTGATACTCCAAATAGCGCTAGGCGGTTGGCTTGCTGCTAATTATGCGGCGCCGCACTGTAATGGCTTACCATTGTGTAGTTACGGGCAGCCGTTTTCATTGAGTAGTGTATTTCAGTTGCCATTAGAGCAAAGTAGTTATGAATATGGTGTACTTTCACAGCAGGCTAGAATGTCGATCCATTTATTGCATCGAATGTGGGCGCTAGTGACTTGTGTTGTATTAGCGCTGATCATGTGGCGTATTTATAGTCGTGCTGTATCAAGAAAAATACAGCATTGTACAGTCTCCGTATTGGTCGCGTTGCTGGGTCAAATTTGTTTGGGCTTGGCGGTTGTGCACTGGCATTTCCCGCTCGGCGTTGCGCTGGCACATAATTTAATGGCTGCCATACTATTGTTAACAGTCGTTCGTTTATGTTTTTACTTAAAAGCACGTACATAGGGGCAGTTATGACACCATTAATAGCAATAACAAAGTTAGCACCTAGCCAAATTAGCGGCTTAATAAATGATTATTTAGCGATCAGTAAATTTAAAGTAGTCGCGATGTTGGTATTAACAGCATGGGTTGGTTTAGCGTTGGCCCCCGATGTTGGTCGTGGTATTGGCGTACAGTTTATTAGTTTGCTGGGGATTGGCTTGCTATCCGCAGCAGCTGCGGTGATCAATCATGTGGTTGATAGCGAAATAGATAGTAAAATGGCGCGTACTCGCCATCGGCCAGTGGCGAAAGGACGGCTATCTAAACTGCATGCATTAAGTTTTGCAGTTGTTATTGGCGTGAGTGGTTTCATTATGTTGATGGTCTGGGCTAATACTTTAACAGCTGTATTAACCTTATTTGCGTTAGTTGGTTATGCGTTTATTTATACCTCATTTTTAAAGCGTGCAACGCCACAAAATATTGTTATAGGGGGGCTGGCTGGTGCTATGCCACCGTTGTTAGGTTGGGTATCTGAAACCGGCCAGATGGCAGCGGCTCCTTGGTTATTGGTGATGATCATATTTACTTGGACTCCGCCGCATTTTTGGGCGTTGGCAATAGCTCGAAAAAGTGATTACGAACGCGCTAAAATCCCCATGTTGCCAGTCACTCATGGTATTGATTTTTGTAAAACCTGTGTAGTTGCATACTCTATTTTATTAGCTTTGGTTTGTGTATTACCTTATTTAATTGGTATGTCGGGGCTAATTTATTTAGTTGCTGCGACACTACTTAATGGGATTTTCATTTATAAAGCTGTAAAACTAAAAATAGCGGGGAATGACGATACGGCAATGGATTTATTCCGTTTTTCAATTATTCATTTAATGCTACTCTTTGTCGCCTTATTTATAGATAAATGGTTCGTTATATGAATAGCTTAGTAGTTAAGTTTGGGGTGAGAGTGTGGTTGGCGTTAAGTTTATTATGGTTAACAGCCTGTAGTGACAGCACTATGCCTGACGTTGAAGCTTTGGTATATGAACAAGCTAAACCTTTGAGTGATTTTACCTTACAAGATCAAAATGCTCAGCCAGTAACTAAGCAAACATTACAAGGACAATGGAACTTAGTGTTTTTAGGTTATACCAGTTGCCCAGATATTTGCCCACTGACATTAGCTAAACTCAATGGCGTTTATAAAGTGCTGAAAGATGAATACTCATTGCAAATTTGGTTTTTAGCGGTCGATCCGAAGCGTGATACAGTCGCTAAACGCAAAGCCTACATTGATTATTTTAATCCTGATTTTTTAGCGGTCTCAGGGGAACATAAAGATTTATTCCCACTAGTTAGGGAGTTGGGTTTAATTTACGCAATTAGCAATAGTGATAAGCAAGAATATGCCGTAGACCATAGTGCTTCAATTGCGATGGTTGACCCACAAGGGGCGGTAAGAGCCATATTTAAACCTGAATTTAAACAGGGCAGTGTGCCATTAATTAATGCTCAATTATTAATAACTGAATTTAAGCAGATAGCCGCTCATTATCAATAAATGAGCCAGAAAGTATATTTTTATTATTTCGAGGAGCGTAGAGCTCCTTTTTTCATTTCTTTTATCCCCTGTAAATAATTTCACTCTTTTTTCAACGCATTTATGGCATTTTTACTAACTCAGTCTAAGCTTTTGTTATGAATTGGTTAAACATGGAAAGTGCGAACAATATGATGAAGCTTCCCGCTGAACTAGCAGTCACCCAAGTTGAAAACTTACACCAAGATTTATTACAAGAATTACACCACGATGATGATGTTTGTTTAGACATTAGCGAAGTTGCGCGCGTAGATACAGCCTCGATTCAACTATTGTGCGCTTTGCAGAAACATTTGTTATGTGTACAGCATAAAATTATTTGGGTTGGGCAAAGTGAGCCTCTAAAAAACGCCATTAATCGCTTAGGCCTAAGTGAATATTTAATACTCGAAAATGTAGATTAAGGGGTTCATATGAAAAGAATTTTAGCCGTGGATGATTCGGCATCAATGCGCCAAATGGTGAGTTTCACACTGAAAAAGGCGGGTTTTGATGTCACTGAGGCAAAAGACGGCAGTGAAGCACTTAGTATCGCAAAGCAACAAGGTTTTGATGCTGTGATTTCAGATGTAAACATGCCAGTGATGGATGGTATTACTTTGATCAGGGAGTTACGCACCTTACCAAACTATAAATTTACGCCATTGCTAATGCTAACAACAGAATCAGGTATGGACAAAAAAGTGGAAGGGAAAGCGGCTGGTGCAACAGGCTGGGTAGTTAAACCTTTTAATCCTGAACAGTTATTAGCGGTTTTAAAAAAAGTAATTCGCTAATCTAGAGGATGGGATATGAGTATAGATTTAAGCCAATTTTTTGAAGTCTTCTTTGAGGAAAGTTTTGAAGGCTTAGATGCGATGGAGGCTGAGTTATTAAACCTGATACCTGGCGAAGAAGATTTAGAAACAATCAATACTATTTTTCGTGCTGCGCATTCTATCAAAGGTGGCAGTGGTACATTTGGTTTTAACTCTGTGTCTGACTTTACTCATGTGCTAGAAACCTTATTAGATCAAATTCGTGAGGGGAAACGAGAGCTTACCGCAGAGCATGTTAACCTATTACTTAAATCTGTTGATTGCTTGCGGGAGTTACTGCGTGGCTTACAAGCAGAGCAAGAACCTAATTTAGAAGAAGCAATTGCACTGAGAATTAAGTTTGAACAGATTTTAGGGCTAAACCAAGCCGAAAAAAATAAACTAGAAGTCACTGCTAGCCCTGCTCAACTTGCGCTTAACACCTATCAGATTGATTTTAAACCACACCATCATTTGTTTAAAACGGGCAATGAGCCACTGTACATGATCAGCGAGCTTGCTGAACTGGGCGATTTGGAGACGCAAGCTTTCCATAATGAGATCCCTGATATTACGGATTTAAGTGCCGATGATTGTTTTCTATCTTGGCGATTCTTTTTAAATACAGCAAAAGACGAAAATGCAATTCGAGAAATATTTGAGTGGGTTGAAGATGATGCTGATCTTACTATCGCGTTGTGCGGGGGGTTGTTTGCTGATGATGACGCGCAAGTTACAGCACCAGATGTGGTTGCGGAAACCTCTAACTCAACGCCAGTCCCGGCAGCTGTTAATGTTGCAGTGGTTAAGCCAATAAAAAAAGATACTGTGGTCAAAGCAAGCACTCCAGCTGCAGAATCTATTTCAATCAGAGTGGGCATAGATAAAGTCGATTCATTGATCAACATGGTAGGTGAGTTGGTTATCACTCAAGCTATGTTAAGCCAAATTGGTCAACAAGAAATCACTGAAGCGACGATCGCCTCTTTGCAGGAAGGTTTAACGCAATTGGCTCATAACACTCGTGATTTACAAGAAAATGTAATGCGTATCCGAATGCTACCAATCAGTTTTGTATTTAGTCGTTTTCCGCGTTTGGTGCGAGATATTTCGCAAAAACTGAATAAACAAGTTGAGCTAAAACTGTTAGGTGAACAAACCGAGCTTGATAAAACTGTAATGGAAAAAATATCAGATCCTATGGTGCACTTAGTACGAAATTCGCTGGATCATGGGTTAGAAACGGTTGAACAGCGCCTTGCTGCAGGTAAAGACCCAGTCGGTACAGTCACACTTAATGCATTTCACCAAGGTGGCAATATTGTTATAGAGATCATGGATGACGGACAAGGCCTTAATACTGTAAAGATTAAACAAAAAGCGGTTGCTAATGGGCTAGTAAGCGACGCTGATGAGTTGGATGATGATGAAATTAATGAACTCATTTTCATGCCCGGTTTTTCAACCGCGGATGAGGTAAGTGACATATCCGGACGTGGTGTTGGTATGGATGTGGTCAGGCGTAATATCCAATCACTGAATGGCTCGGTTGAAGTGTCATCTGCTGCAGGTGTTGGGTCTACCTTCATTATTCGCTTGCCACTGACTCTGGCTATTTTAGATGGTCAGTTAGTAAGGGTTGCAAAGCACACCTATATTATTCCATTAATTTCTATTGTTGAATCATTACAAATTGATATCAGTAAAGTGAGTCGAGTGGGTAAAGACTTAGACGTACTTAGACTGCGTGATGAATACATTCCTATCTTGCGTTTATACAGTATTTTTAATCATCAAGGTGCAATAGAAACGCTTGATAAAACCTTGTTAGTGGTGGTTGAAAGCGATAATCAAAAAATTGGTTTGTTAGTTGATGATTTATTGTCACAGCAACAAGTAGTGATTAAAAGTTTAGAAGCTAATTATCAAAAAGTCGATGGCGTGTCAGGTGCCACTATACTAGGGGATGGTCGGGTTTCGTTGATTGTCGATATTAGCGGCTTAATTAAATTATCAGGATTAAGAAAACCCGGTAGCCAAGAATTGATTATTGAATCGCAAGCTAATTTGGAGGCTTCATGATCTCTGCGCACAGCGAATTAAATAACAAAATAATGCTTGAACAGAGCCAAGGAGTTAAGCAGTTTTTAACCTTTATTATGGCTGATGAAGAATACGGTGTTGATATTTTAACTGTTCAAGAAATTCGTAGTTGGGAGGAGATCACCGAGATCCCGAATGCCCCAGATTATGTAAAAGGGGTGATTAATCTACGTGGCACCATAGTACCTATTTTAGATCTTAGATTACGGTTTGGCTTAGCGACGATTGACTATGGACCCTTAACTGTAGTGATCGTAGTGAAAGTAATTTTTGAGCAAAATAGCAAGATTATGGGCATGGTAGTCGATGCCGTATCAGATGTTTACAGTATTGTAGAGCAAGATGCAAAGACGGTGCCTAACTTTAGCGATTCAGATAATGCTGAATTTGTCGCAGGGTTAGTGAATGTCGGTGAGAAGATGGTCGCATTATTGAACCTGCAAAAAACAATGGATATTTAGCCAAATACTAAATATAGCAAATGGTGATCAACAAGAAGGTGATGGGCATGGGGTGGTTTAGTAATTCTAAAAAATCAAATAATGATTTAATCGTTACGGCATTAAATAAGTCACTTGCGGTGATTGAGTTTGAGCCTAGCGGCATAATTATTACGGCGAATAATAACTTTTTAGATGTAATGGGTTACTCCTTAGAGGAAATTCAGGGCCAGCATCATTCAATATTTGTATCACAATCAGAAGCTCAGAGCAGTGAATATAAAAGCTTTTGGCAAAGCTTGAAAGGCGGAGAGTTTATTGCTGATGAGTTTAATCGACTTAGTAAAAATGGCAAAGAAGTGTGGATCCAAGCAACTTATAACCCTGTTCAAGATGAGCATGGAAATGTGATAAAAGTTGTGAAATTTGCCAGTGATATTACGGCGCGAAAGATGGTCGCTGTTGAAGCTGCGGGGCAAATTGCGGCTATTAGTAAATCTCAAGCGGTGATTGAGTTTGATTTAGATGGCAGCGTGTTGACCGCGAATGATAATTTTTTGCAGACATTTGGTTATCAGTTAGAGGAAATAATAGGGCGGCATCATAGTATATTTATTGCATCTGAGGTTGCTAAAAGTGAGCAATACCAACAGTTTTGGCAAAAATTAGGTCGTGGTGAATTTGACTCGGGTGAGTATTTACGTATCGCTAAAGATGGTAGTGAAGTATGGATCCAAGCATCTTATAATCCAATATTTGATCTCAGTGGCAAACCTTATAAGGTGGTTAAGTATGCGACAGACATTACCGCTCAAAAAAAATTAGAAAAAGAATCAAAACGCGATGCAGATCTGTCGAGTGCATTAACGATTTGCCAAGCGAGTGTGATGATGGCAGACAATGATTTACAGATAGTATTTGCCAACAATCAATTAAAACAAATGCTTCAAGCCAAACAAGGTGAGTTGCAGAGTGTGCTCGGCGATTTTTCCATCAATAGTATAGTGGGCTCAAGTATTACGGCATTTTTTGAAAATACAGCACAACAGGCTCAGTTGTATGCAAACTTGACTGACTCTATTGAATCAAAAATAGAAATTGCATCGTTAATTTTTAATCTTATTGCGACGCCTTGGTTTAATAAAGAAGGTAAACGATTGGGAACTATAATTGAGTGGCAAGATTTAACCGAAAGTATTAAAAAAGCAACTGCTGAAAAACGTGCTGCTGAAGAAAATCTTAGGGTGCGTCAAGCGCTGGATCGGGTTGCAACAAATACCATGATTGCCAATACTAAAAACGATATTATTTATATGAATGAAGCGGTGAAAAATATGATGCGCAACGCTGAGCAAG
The DNA here is from genome assembly GCF_012927645.1 of Pseudoalteromonas arctica. Taxonomy (GTDB): domain Bacteria; phylum Pseudomonadota; class Gammaproteobacteria; order Enterobacterales; family Alteromonadaceae; genus Pseudoalteromonas; species Pseudoalteromonas arctica_A. The sequence continues at coordinate 137,289 of NZ_JABBMT010000008.1, forward strand.
ATTTACGTCGCGATTTACCTCATTTTGATAGTAGCCAGTTATTAGGGCAAAACATTGATATATTTAATAAAAGCTCAGCGCATCAACGTAATCTGTTAAGCAAGCTAAGCGATACTGACAGTGCAGAGATGCTTGTTGGCGGGCGCACTTTTGGTTTAGTTGCTAATCCTATCTTTACCTCAGAAAATGAACGGATCGGCACTGTGGTGGAATGGGAGGATCGAACAGCTGAAGTGGCAATGGAAAAAGAGATCGCTGATTTAGTTAGCTTGGCAGGTAAAGGTAATCTTGAAGCCCGTGTTACTGAGCAAGGTAAGGACGGTTTCTTTTTACGCTTAGCTAAAGGTCTCAATGGTTTAATTGGTATTGTCGATGATGCTGTCACCGATACTGGTAATATGCTTGATGCGATGGCCAATGGTGATTTATCACAACGTATAGAGCAAGAGTATCAGGGGGCGTTTGAAAAGCTTAAGTGTGATGCAAATACCACGGCTGACAAATTAACGGAAGTCATTAATCGTATTAATACCTCGGCAACTTTAGTGGCAAGTGGAGCTGAGGAAATATCTCAAGGCAACGCTGATCTAAGCCAGCGTACTGAAGAGCAGGCATCATCACTTGAAGAAACCGCATCAAGCATGGAGGAAATGACCAGTACAGTACGGCAAAATGCTGATAATGCAAAAATGGTCAATGAACTGTCTGAAGAAACGCGCGATAAAGCGCAGCAAGGTGGCGAAGTTGTTAATCGCGCGGTGATCAGCATGTCGGCAATTAATGAGTCGAGTAAAAAGATTGCTGATATTATTAGTGTGATTGATGAGATTGCCTTTCAAACTAATTTATTAGCTCTTAATGCCGCTGTTGAAGCTGCAAGAGCTGGTGAGCAAGGCCGTGGCTTTGCTGTTGTTGCTGGCGAAGTGCGTAATTTAGCGCAGCGTTCAGCGGGTGCTGCAAAAGAAATTAAAGAGTTGATCAGAGATAGTGTTGGCAAAGTTGAAGATGGCACTTTATTAGTTAATGAATCAGGAGCTACTTTAAAAGAAATTGTTATTGCAGTACAAAAAGTCACTGAAATGATATCTGATATTGCAGCAGCGTCCGAAGAGCAAAGTTCAGGTATTGAGCAAGTCAACAAAGCTATTTCACAAATGGATGAAATGACGCAGCAAAATGCGGCCTTAGTTGAGCAAGCATCAGCGGCTAGCGAGTCAATGTCAGAGCAAGCGAATGATATGACCCAGTTACTGAACTTTTTTACTATAAGTCAGCAAGAGGCTGTAATTAATACCGCATCAGTAACTCCCACTACCGCGGTACCACATAGTAATAATATCCGTAGTAAAGCGCGAGGTAATAACTTTGCTAATTCAGCTAATGAATGGGAGGAATTTTAACGTTTTTGCAATCGCATTACTAGTTAAGCCTCTGTGCTTTGAAAACCCAGAGTCTTAACTTTTAGCAATTTTGTTAATATTCAATTGCAGTTCAGTCACGCCTATTGCGAGTAATTGTAATGAAAGAGTTTTTACTAACCGATCATGATTTCAAGCAAATAGCTGCAATAGTTTATGACGCGTGTGGCATTGTATTGGGTGATCATAAACGAGAAATGGTCTATTCACGTCTAGCTCGTCGGCTCAGAACATTGCAGCTGACAAATTTTAAACAGTATTTAGCTTATTTAGATAAACATAAAGAGCAAGAATTTAGTGATTTTATTAATGCAATAACAACCAATCTAACTTCTTTTTTTCGCGAATCACATCATTTTGATTATTTGCAATCTCATGTAATACCTAAGTTGTTAGTGGCAAATAAAAGTACTCGACGAGTACGGATATGGTCTGCAGGTTGTTCAACCGGGGAAGAACCCTATTCTTTAGCGATGACCTTAGATGGGCTATTTCCGGCAGATTGGGATGTGAAAATTTTAGCTACTGATTTAGATTCAAACGTATTAGCTAAAGCGCAATCAGGTACCTATACTGCAGCTAATGTGAATGGACTTGAACAACACCAATTACAGCGCTGGTTTTTAAAAACTAAAGAGGGTGAGTTATTCAAAGTTAAACCTGAATTACAGCATAAAATTCATTTTAAGCGATTGAATTTATTACAAGACTGGCCAATGAAAGGACCTTTTGATGTGATTTTTTGCCGTAATGTGGTGATTTATTTTGATAAAGCAACAAAAGATCAATTATTCCATCGTTATTGTCATATTTTAGCTGATCAGGGATACCTATTACTGGGTCATTCTGAAACCATGGGAAAGGAGCATAGTGAGTTTGAAAACTTAGGTAACACTATGTATAAGAAGGTTATTTATGGATGATAATTTTAAGTCTGTGTTGCATGGTTTTGAGCATATTAAGCGGTTTTGGGACTCAGACCAACGGCAAGTTATTGCTAAAGTATTGCCCGGTGAATTTTACGTATCAAAAAACGATGAGGTGATTTCCACTGTGCTAGGATCATGTATTGCTGCTTGCATTTATGATGACAAGCTTGGTGTGGGTGGTATGAACCACTTTATGTTGCCGATTGAAAAAGGCGCGGAGCCAACTAGGGCGCATAACTTAAATTGTCGTTATGGTAACTGGGCGATGGAATTTTTAATTAATGAAGTACTTAAAAATGGCGCCTCTAGGCAAAATCTAAAAATAAAACTGTTTGGCGGCGGTAAAATTATTCGCTCGATGACAGATATTGGCCTTGGTAATATTCGTTTTGCTTACTCTTATGTGCAAGAAGAAGGGCTAGAACTCGTGTCTCATGATGTGGGGGGACCCTGGCCGCGCAAGGTCAATTTTAACCCTCAAACAGGCAATGCACAGGTTAAAAAATTGCGTGACATGCACACAGATGAGATTGAACAGCGTGAAGTCCGTTATTTACATGATATCGAAGAACAAGATTCAAAAACCGATATTGAGTTATTTTAAGGGGTAAAAAATGGTTAAGGTGTTAGTGATTGATGACTCGCCATTGATAAGGCGAGTATTGACGGAGGTACTACACCAAGCTGATGATATTCAGGTCGTAGGGTGTGCCGAAGACCCTTATCAAGCACGAGAAATGATTAAACAGCTTAATCCCGATGTGCTGACTTTAGATATTGAAATGCCGAAAATGGATGGCATTAGTTTTTTGAAAAACCTAATGCGTCTACGACCTATGCCTGTGGTAATGATATCAACGCTCACCCAAAAAGGTTCACCGATGACTTTGGAGGCACTGGAATTAGGCGCTGTTGATTTTATAGCTAAGCCGACAGTCAATGTATCCGCGCAATTAAGCCAGTACGCTAAATTAGTGCAGCAAAAGGTGCGTACGGCAGCCGCAGCACGAATACGGCCTTTTAGATTAAGCCACGTCCAATCTATCGCAACGTCAAGTAATGCACAGTTTAGTATTAATAAGGTTTTGGCGATTGGTGCTTCAACAGGAGGAACAGAGGCGATTAAAGAGCTGTTAATAAGAATGCCAGAAAACTGCCCTCCGATCGTTATCACACAGCATATTCCACCTGTATTTAGTAGTTCATTTGCTTTGCGCATGGATAGAACATGCACTATCAATGTCAAAGAGGCGCAACAAGGCGATAAGTTAAAAGCTGGTTGGGCGTTTATCGCCCCAGGTGGTCAACATTTAAGTGTTATACAGCAAGGAGGCAGCTTATATTGTCAGCTTGATGAGAGCGAGCCGGTTAACCGTCATCGTCCTGCGGTTGATGTATTGTTTAACTCGCTAGTTAAAGTGTGCCCAAAAAATACCATCGCAGCTTTATTAACGGGTATGGGGAACGATGGTGCGCAAGGTTTACTGGCGCTAAAACAGCATGGTGCTTATACCGTAGCGCAAGATGAACTATCGTCAGTGGTATGGGGCATGCCTAAAGCGGCCGTAGAGCTCGGAGCAGCTTTAGCGGTGGTCTCGCTTGATAAAGTGACGCAGCATCTACTAAACCAAGCAATGAAAAAGTAGTCAGCTTATAGACTTGGGCTGATTACCCATGGTTGTGAAAACCAATAATAGCTATTTTTATGTTTGATTGAAGGCGCAGTACAGTTAAAGCGAGAGCGTCCTAGAGCTAAAGGTTTGGGGGAATTAATAACTACAGTATCAGCTGCTGACCACTTTAGTTTCGCCTGACCTATGCCCGATACATAACAAGCCAGCTGACTTTTATGAAAGTCTCCCATATTAAATTTAATGCTGATCTGAGGTGGATTTTGGCAGGTTACGCTATCAATGTAAGTAAGCTCTTGGATTGAAAATGCGCGAGAGTTAAGTTTGGTCACTAGCGTATCAAGCTTGCTATAAAACCCAGAAGCTGGAAAGCGTGGTAAACGGCTAAAGTCAGAGTTTTTGTTGATGGCACCAGAGTGTTGGCCAATACCAATAAAGCCTAACTCTTTCACTAAACTTTGTAATTGGTTATTAAACTCGCCATATGGATATGCTAAGTATTTATAGTCATGGCCAACTTCTTCTTTGATCCGTTGCTGTGATGACAAAATATCTTGCTTAATACGCGCCTGCCATTGTTGGGTTGTTTCATCGGCTAATTTACGGTGTAGGTAATTATGTTGTGCGCTGTGATTGCTGATCAGAGCCCCTTTTTTGGCAAGTTCTCTGAGTTTATCCCAGCCCATTACATAGCCTTTACCTTCATCAATCAATTTTGGATTAACGAAAATAGTATAGGGGTAAGCAAACTTTTCTAATATCGGCGCTGCTTGTTCATAATTATTGTTGTAACCATCATCAAAGGTAATAGCGACGGTTTTATCTGGTAAACTTTGGCCTTGTTGTAAAGCAGATAGTAATTCATTTAGTGGCACTACGTTAAAGTCATGCTGTTTTAGATAGTTTAAATGCTCAGCGAAGGTTTCTGCACTGACACTAGTGACTGCAGGCAGGGTCTCACTGACATGGTGATACTGTAAAATAACTGCGCTGTGAGCAGGTAAAGATAGATAAAAGAGGATCGATAGCAGACTGTGAAAAAATTTATTAATCGTCATAAAGCACACCATAAAAGCTTGCTGTTGTTAGCAGGTCCAATGATATTATCAAATATAACCGTACCACTGTTAGGAATAGTTGATACTGCAGTAATAGGGCATCTTGGCAGTGCTCATTTTCTTGCTGGAATTGCCTTGGGTGCCACGGTGATTTCATTGCTATTTTGGTTGGCGGGCTTTTTACGTATGAGTACCACAGGGCTGGTTGCGCAAGCTTATGGCGAGAAAGATTATCTTCAATTAGCCGGATTATTAAAGCGCAGTTTAGTATTTGCGCTTATTGTGGCATTTTCTTTAATTGCTTTATCGCCAGTTATTAAAAATGCCATCGCTTACCTTTCTGGTTCCAGCGTGCAGGTTCTCGCACAAGCTTATAGTTATTTTGAAATTCGTATTTTTAGTGCACCAGCGGCATTATGTAACTTGGTATTATTAGCGTGGATGTTAGGGGTTCATTACGGTAAAGGGCCTTTTTATTTATTACTAGTTACTAATATCACTAACATTGTTTTAGATATTTATTTTGTTGTGTACTTAGATTGGCAAGTCGCTGGAGCAGCTTGGGCATCGTTGATTGCCGATTATAGCGCGCTATTATTTGCGTTATTCTTAGTGTTTAGGTTGGCGAAAAAAATGGCTGTACCGCTATTTTTAGGTGGGTGGTTTAGCCGAGATAAAATGTGGACGTTATTAAGCCTGAACCGTGATATTTTTATTCGCTCCTTAATATTACAACTGTGTTTTAGCTTTATGACTTTCTATGGTGCACGCATTGGCGAGGTAACGCTTGCGGTAAATGCTGTATTACTGAACTTTTTAATGCTAGTGAGCTTTGCTCTTGATGGTATTGCTTATGCGAGTGAAGCAAAAGTTGGCCAAGCAAAAGGTCAACATAGCGTACGGCGTATAAACTTATGGGTAAAAATAAGTGTATTTTGGGGAATGCTATTTGCTGTTTGTTATAGCGTATTTTTTGCGTTGTTTGGTTCGCAAATAATTACCTTGTTAACAGATATTCCTGAAGTCATTAAAGCCGCCAATGAATACTTACCATGGTTGATTTTTATGCCATTAGCGGCAATGAGTTGCTTTTTGTTTGATGGTATTTTTGTTGGTCTAACCAGAGCGCAAGATATGCGAAATACCATGCTAATTTCAGCATTAGTTGGATTCTTTGGCGTGTTTTGGCTGTTTAATACTTGGCAAAACCACGGCTTATGGTTAGCAATGAGCAGCTTTATGCTATTGCGTGGCGTTACATTGATCGTGCGTTATAAGCAGTTGCAAACAGCGCAGCAGTTACTGAATTAATAGAAATAGCAATAAATCTAAGTTAACTTAAAACTTTGGGTTTATTGTGCTAAAACGGCGTCGTTAAGCACTGTTTATTTTAACTTCGATTTGCATCTTGGGATGGTTTGGATATATGACTGAACTTTATCATTGGTTTGATTTAATTGGCATTGCGGTATTTGCTATGTCAGGCACTTTAATTGCCTATGATAAAAAAATGGATGGCTTTGGGGTCGTGGTACTGGCAACAGTTACTGCGATAGGTGGTGGAACAATCCGAGATTTAATTTTGGATGTTCCAATATTTTGGTTACACGACCAAAGTTATTTTATCGCGATATTTGCTTCTGTGTTTGTTACCACGCGATTGATCAATAAGCAAAAATCAATTCCGCTCTACCATTTACAAGTTGCAGATGCGTTCGGTTTAGCATTTTTTGCTGTAATGGGCGCACAAAAAGCACTGCTTGCAGGGATGCCGGCAACAACCGCCATTATTATGGGGGTGATCACAGGTTGCTTTGGTGGCGTTACCCGTGATGTACTTGCTGGTAATATTCCTATGCTCTTAAAAGGTGAGTTGTATGCCATTACCTGTATTGCTGGTGGTATAGTTTACACTCAAGGTATTGCTTTTAACGTGGCAACAGAAATGGCGATGATTTTAGCAATGCTAACCACCTTGTTATTACGTCTTGCCGCAATGAAATGGCAACTAACACTACATATTTTTAAATATCCTGACTAGACTATAAAGAACAGAACGTTACAGGGACAAAGGATGTCATTAGCTCGGATCTATTCTCGTGCCCAAGTGGGCATTCAAGCACCTGAAGTGATCGTTGAGGTGCATCTAGGTAATGGTTTACCAGCATTTCATATTGTCGGTTTACCCGAAGCCTCAGTAAAAGAAGCCAAAGATCGTGTGCGCAGCGCATTAGAAAACTCTAAGTTTGGTTTTCCAGATCAACGCATTACAGTCAATTTAGCGCCTGCTGATTTACCCAAAGAAGGGGGGCGTTTTGATTTAGCGATTGCGGTAGGTATTCTCATCGCTTCAGAGCAAATTGTTTGCACTGATATTGAACGCTATGAATTTTATGGTGAGCTGGCATTGAATGGCGAAGTGCGTGGTGTAAATGCAATACTCCCGTCGGTTTTAGCAGCTAAAGCACAAGGGCGTTGTTGTTTTTTACCTTTAGTAAATGACAGTTTAGCGAGTTTAGTAAATGGCGTTGAGCGCAAAGCGGTCTCTTCTATCCAAGAAGTATGGAGTGATTTACTCAATCAGCAGCCTTTACCGCTTAATATTAGCTACCCAGAGCAGCAACATAGCGGTGTTGAATTTTTAATTGATTTGAGTGATGTAAAAGGCCAGCCCGGCGCGAAAAGAGTGTTAGAAATCGCTGCGGCGGGTGGTCATAATTTACTTTTTTTGGGGCCGCCTGGTACGGGTAAGTCAATGCTTGCTCAGCGTATGCCGACTATTATGCCGGGCATGTCCGATGATGAGGCACTTTCCACCGCAGCGTTGTATTCAATTATTGGCCAAAGTGTCGATCTAACTAATTGGCGCAAGCGACCATTTCGTAATCCTCATCACACTTGCTCTGCAGTGGCACTAGTCGGAGGCTCTTCAAATCCAAAACCTGGGGAGATTTCACTGGCGCATAACGGTGTTTTGTTTCTTGACGAACTCCCCGAGTTTGAACGTAAGGTGCTTGATTCACTGCGTGAGCCAATGGAGACTGGCACAGTAACAATTTCAAGAGCAGCAAGGCAAATGGAGTTTCCGGCACAGTTTCAACTGATTGCTGCTTTAAATCCAAGCCCTACAGGGTGTCATAATGATAAGCGCGCGACTCCAGATCAAGTTATGCGTTATTTATCGCGAGTGTCAGGACCATTTATTGATCGGATTGATTTACAAATAGAGCTACCACGTTTAAACAGTGCGCAATTGCAAAGCACTCAAGAAGAACAAAGTAGTGCGACTGTACGCGCACGGGTTGAGGCGGCATATAACCTGCAATTACGTCGCCAAGGTAAAGTCAATGCGCGACTTAATAATAAAGAAATGAGTATACATTGCGCGCTTGCAGCGCCAGAGTTACAGTTTTTAGCTAAAGCTAGCGAGAAGTTGTCGTTATCGCCTCGCTCTTATCACCGAGTTATTAAAGTTGCGCGGACGATCAGTGATTTAAAAGGGCAAACAAATATTACCCTGAGCGAGCTAAAAGAAGCGTTGAATTATCGGGCGTTTGAACGTTTGTTATCACAATTAACCCAGTACTAGTGGGTAGAGAGCATTAAATTGACAGCATGTAGCCTTTACCACGTACGGTCACAATGCGCTTTTGGTCTTTTTCATCGCTCAGTTTCTTACGTAAGCGGCCAATTAAAACATCAACAGTTCTGTCATTTGGACTCCAATCAGGTTGGCCAATTTCTTCTGATATTTTTTCGCGAGAGGTGGCTTTTCCTGCATTTGAGATCAGACAAATTAACACTTTGTGTTCCGCTTCAGTGAGCCTTGATTCAATGCCATTAGCAGTGATTAAAGTACGGTTGTCTGGATGCAGTTTGAAGTCAGCATATTCAATAAACTCTTCGCTTTCATCGCTACTGTTATTATTGCTTTTTAAGCGTTTATGAAGTGCTCTTATACGTAGTTCAAGCTCTAATAAATCAACCGGTTTGCAAATGTAGTCATCAGCGCCTTGAGCAAGCCCTGCAATACGATCGGCTTGAGAATCACGGCTTGAGAGCATGATCACACCAATGTCTGTGAGAGTATTGAGTTCTTTTGCTAAATGTAAGCCATCACGTTTAGGTAATACTATGTCAATAATAGCTAATGATATGGCATCATAATTTTTAGCGCGAGATTGCACTATAGCTAAGGCATCGGCGCCCGTTGCATCATTCTCAATGCAAAATTCAGTCTCTGCAAAATGGTTGGTTATGCGTTTAACTAATAGTTCGTCATCTTCAACCAATAAAACATGAATAGTCATAGTATCTTAATTACTTTTAATGATGCCGCTATGTTATCACTCATTCGCAAAAGGAGAGAAGGGGGATTTTTAGTATTTATGCTCTATTTAGACGATTATTTGATAATTAACAATAGGTAAACCTAGCTTATTTACCTATTGTTTGTTGTAAAACTACTTTTCAGGGTATAAGTACTGCCACCACTGCGGTTGCTCTTTTAAATGCTTATCGAAGTAGGCAAGTATAGTATCCCACCAGTTAAAGCGTTGATCGCGAGCAAAAATTTGATGGTTTGCTCCTTTGTATTCAATAAGCTCAACATCTTTGCCGAGTAATTTCAGCGCGGTGTACATAGTGTGGCTTTCGCCTACTGGAACATTAGTATCAGCATCACCATGTAATAGCAGTAGCGGTGTAGTCACTTTGTCTGCGTGGAAAACCGGACTATGTTGACTGTATAGTTCATTATTATTCCAAGGGTAGCTGTTTTTAGAAGCTTCACCAGAATATAAATAACCCCACCAACCGTGACCCCAATATGAGGTAATATTAGAAATACCTGCGTGTGCGATTGAGGCACTAAACATATCTGTTTTAGTGGTTAGTAACATAGTCATAAAGCCGCCGTATGATGCACCTAAATTGCCTAAGCGATTTTTATCAATAAATGGATACTGTTTTAATAGCGCTTGGGTACCTTGCATAATATCGTCAGCAGTATATTGACCCCACGCATTTACATGCTTAGCTGAAAACTGTTGGCCAAACCCTGTTGCGCCAGTCGGTTGCACTACATAGATCACATAGCCATGTTCTGCCCATAAATTGAAAGGATAACGGCCAGTAAAGCCACGAGTAACCGGTGAGGTGCCGCCATAGTAATATACTAATGCTGGGTATTGTTTGCTCTTATCGAGATTACTTGGCAAGTAAACACGGCCTTTAATTTCAGTGCCTGCGGTATTAATAAAGTTAAACTCTTCTAAGCTGGCTATATTGGTATGTGCATACTCATGTGGTTGCGAATCCCAAAGTGTTGTTGCTTTATTTTTGCTAATAGTTAGTTGTTTTAATTGTTGTGGAGATGATGCATTAGAGCCACTAACTAAAATAGCTGGGCTGCGGTTGTTTGAAAAACTGAATTGTTCAACTACATCAAAACCAGTGTTAAGTTTACTAAAGCGTTGTTTGCTTTTGTCGTACAGGTATAAAGCGATGGTATCTTGCTCAGTGACTTTAACGAGGGCATCGCCATTGGCGAGTACTTCAAGTTGACCAATAGCAGGGTCAAACTCACGGCTTAATGGCGCTGCATTTTTACCATTTTTGGTTAATAAATAAAGCTGCCCGTCGTAGTTATTTGCCAGCATATTCTCTGGCAAGTTCCTGCCCAAACCATCTTTAAAATCAGGACCCGCAGTGACATAAATGTCATCACCTGTGTATTTAGCTTGGTTAAAGGTAGCAAACTGACCAATAACTGTGTTGCTCGCATTGGCAATATTCAGCTCAATTAATTCTGTAGTAGGGTGAGTTGCAGCTTGCATTGCTTCAGTACCGCGGCTGAGTAACACAGTACCGCGTTTACTATTAAAATCTTCAATGCTGTGGCTAAGTGGCCCTTGGCTTAGTGCTTTACTCAGGCCGGTGTTTATATCTAATAAATAAGCTTGAGAGATAGTGCGGGCGTATGACCAGCGATCTTGTAAGCCACGATAACGCTTAGTAAGGCTGCTATCTGTCGTTGGTGATTTTGACCAGCTGAAGATTAAGCTGTTGTTATCGAAATAAGCGAAGTTTCCAGCACCGTCAAGGTTTTCAGCGATCACTTTTAGGTTAAGGGTTTTACGGTTTAGTTGCGTTAATTTTCCATCTAATACATACACTAAGTAATTGTTATCAGGGCTCCAAATAATGTTGCTAGGTTGGCTTGATTCAAAGCGGTAAATGGTTTGCTGATCATCATTTTTTAGTTCAGTAACAACATTCGCTTGGTTACCAGTGCTGTCTTGATAATGACGTTTAGCTACTAAATAATGCTTGCCATCAGGCGCCATTGATAGTGCGTTAACCGTGGTAGCATCAAACAATTGCTGGGCAGATAAACCATGTTGTTCTGCACTGCTAAAGGTTAACGTATCAATGTCAGTGTTAGGGCTGAAATCAACCTCAACATCGTGCCAATTAGCAACTTGTTCAGCAATAATCACTATTTGGTGATCGCCTTGCGGTAATGCCAGTTCATAGCTTTGTTTTGTGGCTGTTTGTTTTTCACCATTGATAAACAACTGCGCTTTTTCGATACCTTTAAGTGCTAATGTGCCTTGGCTAAAGCGCTCTGCATGTGTGGAAAATTTTAGTGCTTGTAAGCCACCTAGAGTTAACGCATTTACTTTATCTAAGTTTTGCCATGTTAATTTTTCGCCGAATACCGTGATGCTTGTTGTTGGTTTTTGAATGCTAGGTAAAAGGCTGTTAATAATTGCGTCTTGATGCTCAGTTTGGTATGGCTTTAATTGCATATCAGCGGCAATTGGGCCAATAAACTTAATATCTGCTTTATCTAATGGTGCTGCCACTAAAGCACTACTTAACGTGCTTACAGTTAACACCGCGAGTGTGGTTGTTAGGCGAGGTGCTTTACCGCGCCATAGTGAACTAAAATTCATTATTGAGCCTGATGTAGGGAATTTAATTTAATATAGCATGTGGTTGTGGTGCCAAAAAGTGCTCTGCGATGGATTTTGTTACTATGTAGAAGTACATGTAAACCTGCTTAGTTGTAATTTTTTAATGTGCGATGCTATTAATTTAATCTTGTGTTTAACGCCAGCTATGACTATTTAATGAAACCATATGTGGCCATGATTGCGCCCAACAAATAAATTCAGTTTTGCCTTTTGGACGACTAATCAACAAGTCCTGTATTAACATATGCTCTTTAAAACGCTCTAAATATTCAAGCTCTTCAACGCGTTCAATGCCTTCAGCAGCAATTGTTAAGTCATCTTAAATGGCTATAATAACGATATAATTTTTAAGCTTTAAAGTGACATCATGCAAATACAGCTGACCCTCGCTGATCAACAATTTAGTTTAGTGCTCGCGGGATCACAAATTGTAAAAATTTATCAGCAGCAACAGGCTATCGGATTTGATAACCCACGCGAAAACTATTTTGAATTTAAGCTAGATGATCAACTGATCGGTTTAGATACCAGTGCCGTGGTTGAGCAGAGTTTATTACTGCATATTAATAATCAATTTATACAACAGCTCATATTGCCATCAGTCGAAAAAACCAAACCCAAGCAAGGGTTGCTCGGGTTATTTGCGTTAGGCTTTAAGATTTTTAAAAGTGCCAAAGTCGTCAAAGTAGTATTAGCGGGTGCCTCAGTGGCAGGTTATGCTTGGTTATTTACCTTTGAGTTTGCGCTTATGTTAATTGCTTGCTTAGTGATCCATGAATACGGTCATGTTAGAGCCATGCAATATTTTGGCATTAAAACCAAGGGTATTTATTTAATCCCATTTGTTGGCGGGCTTGCCGTGAGCGACGATAAAATTACTACTCGTTGGCAAGATGTGGTGATTTCTTTAATGGGACCCGCGTTTGGTCTAATCAC
>NZ_JABBMT010000072.1 GCF_012927645.1 Pseudoalteromonas arctica
GACCTTGTGGTGCATGACTATATCACTACTTGCTTACAGCACCTTGCTGAGCAGCCAGATAACCTTGAGCCACTGCTACCTTGGAATATTAAGCAAGGCTAGGTGTCGTTAGCTATACGCTTACGCTTCATCCTATGTATTAACTCGCTCTAATTCGAGCTGAAGTAATTATGGCTTAAAAAGTTAGGCAAGGATCAGTGCGTTTAACTTGACAGTGGGAGTCATACCAACGCCCGCCTAACAGGCGTAAAAATCTTGGTTAAAATTAGGAACGTAGTGACGCAAGCCAAGCTTTTTGCGTCCTTTGTTGAGGCGTTTGTTATGCTTACAATACTCTGAATGATTCCACCCATTGGTTATAACTATCTGTATTTTCGTCCAGTTTAGTAATTGGCTTCATGTTTTCCAAAGGTAATACTTTTGAAATAAACACGATTCTATTTTTATATAGTTTAATGGTGCATATCCACGTGCTAGCTACGTTTTGGTAAGTACCCTGAGCTAAAAATTTGTGAGAATTAGAACCAGGCATACTTTGTTGCTCAATGATATTGAACTGGCCAGTAGAGCTAAACCTTTTTTGAGAGTGCTCATTTACAATATCAGGGAGGGCTTTTTGAAATTGCTCAGTTGTCATTTCTTTGGGTAGTTTAACCCATTCAATAGTGTGTAACCCTTGAGGAGTCCAGTAACCTGAACCAATGAAAAAATCGACGAATAACTGCTCGGGATAAACGGTGTCTTTGGCATTTGGATGAACCAGCGAGGGTAAATTTACAATAAATTCATTATTTGGAGATGTATATGTCTCATTTTTAAAGTCCATCTTCCCTGAAACATTTAACGTCGAACATGATATCAAGAAGAGAGCTAAACCAAGTATTGCTACAATTTTCAAAATTACCTCCTGTAAGCATAGCCCGCTTAAGCGGAAAAATGTAGTTGGCTAAAATATTGAACGGAGTGAAAATAGCCAACTGTATTTTTTCCGTTTAAAGCGCTTGTTAGAGCTACGATTAAGCGTGCCAGTTAATATCTATTTTTTTATGTGTGGCAACACAGTCACGTAGATATAAATTAATAAGGCTTTGGTACGGTACGCCCGACTCTTCAGCCATACTTTTAAAGTATGAAATAACATCTTCACCAAGACGCATTGTCACTGATTTTTTTAATTTACTTGCGTAAGGGTTTTTACGCGATTTCATTGCTGATAAATCATATTCATCTTTCATAATTAATGCCCTCGCTGGTAGTTTTTACTTTCGTTTTTGGTTGCTTTTCTAGCTGAGATTACTCTAATCGTATTTCCATCATCACGTTCACAGTGACAAACAAGCAATAAATTAGTTTCATTACTCATACCAAGCATCAAAAAACGATCCTCTGTTTCGGAGTTCTCTTGATCAAAGAACTGCACAGCAAATTCATCAAAAAATACGGACTTCGCTTCATCAAAAGAAACGCCGTGTTTTTTAATGTTTGTTGCAGCCTTGGCTGCATTCCATTCAAATTTAATCATATGTACATTGTATGTACGTGAGAGGGAAATGTCAAAGTAGCTCTAGCCTTGCTAAGCGGAAAATAATAGTTGGATATAATCGCGAAGCGATGGCCAACTGTTATTTTTCCGTTTAAGCAACTTGTTAGCATTTTTTTGATAGATGGATAGTGTTTTTACCTTGTTTTACGCCTCGTTTGAAACCAGATTTAACAAGCATAGCTAACATAATATTTGATGGGTGATACAATCTTGCCTTTACCTTAAAACCAATAAATTCAGACTCTGCATGAGATAAAAGAGATGCCCCAATGCCTTGTTTTCGCTCAGAGGTAACAACAGAGATCATGTAAAGTTCAAATACATTTTTTGAATCTTCAATAACCCAATAGAAACCAACTTGTTTGTTATTCTTTTTATAAACATAAAATTTTGAAGGTACAACACCGCTTGCTGTTGGAGAATAGCCAGTGTGAATACTATCCACAATTTGCTTTTTAAGACCTGTATGCGTCATTGGCAGTAAAAAATCTTGGTTGAAATGTCCAACCTTAGCTTCGTTTAAAACTGATTGGAAAATAAAGTCTACGTCATGTTCTGTAGCAAGCAGAATCCCGTTAATTGGTTTTTCAGGAATAGGACTTTCCATTACTTCTTCTACTTCTACTTTTTCACTATTAAAAAGTGATTTAAAAAATTTAAACAAAATACAAACCTCTCCATTTGAATGCTAACATAATGACCCCCACACGGTGTTAGCCTCCGCTTTTCGTGGGTTAGCTTAATTCAAAGCCAGAGCCATAATTAGTTTGTCAATTAACTAAACAGCAGAGGCTAACATGAATAAACATAGCATACTTTTTATCGGTCT
>NZ_JABBMT010000095.1 GCF_012927645.1 Pseudoalteromonas arctica
CACGCCGCGCTCTTTGGTGAGGGGCAGCTGCTCGTAGGGTAGCCGGCAGTGACAGATCGACCGGTTGCGTCGTCGGTTGTGAGCTGATCACATGGCCCCGAAGATCTGCAGATCGGGTGACCATTCGGCGTCCCCGGGCCCGACGTTGAGTTCGGTCATATGCTGCGGGGGTGGATGTGAGTACGTTAAAGGTTTCCTCAGGGGCGATGACCCTCGGGGAAGCTGCCGTGCTGTCGTCGTGGCCTTTTTCATCCAGTTGCTCGTTTCCGTCGTGCGGCGATGAGGGGCCACTGTGGGAGTGAGCATCATTGAGATCCGGTGAGGGGGCCTGAGACGAAGACAAGTTTCGCCGGCGGTGTCTCAGGACGAGTTCGGCCACCGCAGTGACGTCTTCGACGACGACATTATTGTCCCCCCGCCACGCCGCGTAAGCAGTCGCCGATCGAGCCAAAACAAGATCGGCGCGCTGTCCGGGAGCATGCGCTTGTGTCAAGAGCTCCGTGAACTTGTTTCGTGCAGCGTCGGTCCATTCCAGGTCAGGAAGTTTGTTTCGAGCAGCACAAATACGGTTCACGGCCTCATTGGTGGCATCTGTGCATGTAGTGATGAAGGAGTCTGGGCCATCGTCGAACGTAAGGCGATGATTGACAATGAGCTCCCGGTCCTTTGGGTTACGACAGGGAACAGTCACGGCGC
>NZ_JABBMT010000009.1 GCF_012927645.1 Pseudoalteromonas arctica
TTTGCACAATATGCTCCACGCTGTCACCCCTAACTCAATTCATAAAGCCAGATTTAATACTTTAGTCGCTGCCGTTAAATCTCTATTGCACTGTCAGCAATGTACCTTGACTTCTATCGGCCGCAACTTGAATTCAAAAACAACTGAAAAACATGATATTAAACGTATTGATCGACTACTCAGTAACCACGCGCTTTTGCGTGAATCAACAACAGTTTATGTTCGCTTAAGCCGTTTTGTGGTCACTGAAAAGCATCCCGTCATTTTGGTTGATTGGAGTCATGCTGATACACAAACCAAATACTGTATTCTGCGTGCCAGCATTGTCAGTGAAGGTCGTTCTCTGACCCTGTATCAGGAAAGTGCATTCAGTTTTCAGTATCATTGCCCAAAAGTTCAAAAACGGTTCTTAAAGATGCTCAAACTGATTTTGCCGGGTGACTGCCGGCCCGTAATTGTGACGGATGCGGGTTTTAAAGTTCCTTGGCTCAAAGCCGTGCGAAATAATGGCTGGCATTATATTAGCCGAGTTCGAGGTACGGCACATTTGAAAACGCAGGGCAGTGCTGGTTGGCAAGGGACATAAGTTATTAAAAAGAGATAAAAAACGTGGTTATAAGGAGCCTTGGCTACTCGTTTCTTCTCTTCCAAAGAGGCACCACTTTCTCGAAAAAGAGCTCAAATTATATGGTATAAGAATGCAGATAGAAGCAGGATTTCGAGATCAAAAAAGTGTTAGGTTCGGCTTAGGCTCAGATCTGCACAGGACAAACAAACTCTATCGATTAGACATACTGTTGCTGCTTGGCACACTGGCTCATTGGTTCTCAATGATGCTGGGGGCAGTGATAGACAAAGCAGGAAAGACAGGCGCTTTTCAAGCTAACTCAACCAAAAAAAGACGAGTAGTGTCATGGGCATTTGTTGGGCTGCGATACTTCAAAAAACAGTCCATTAAACTGCGACGGCGAGATTATTTGGCAGGACTAGCCTATTTCGTACAGGTGGTAGTGCAACTCGATTGGAAAAATATGGATGTGAGTGATGTAATTGAAACTTAGTGATTATTTCTGGGGATCCCTTAGCCACCAAGCCAAATCGTCCCAACATTAGCAGACGCTTACGAAATAAAAGGTAGTTGACCAACACCAATTTCAATCGACTGTTGTTGGCCATAGTCAGTAGCATTAACAGCTGCTAACGACTTTGGTTCTTTGGAAGTTAATTCAGTATCGAGAAATGGGCTAATTACAATCTGAATAAATGGCTCGGAAGGAACATTATGATTTCGGATAATTGCGCCAAAAGCGTCTACTCGCCAATAACGATTATCGGCGGGAAACTCCCTTATTTTAGGAATATTACCCGCCATTATTTATCTAGCTCCCAGTACATGATAACGATGTAGTACAAAGTATCATTGTTTAGTTGCTAGAAGGATTATTTCACTTCTTTACCGGCAGCTTGTTGATCAGCATGATAGCTTGAACGAACAAATGGGCCTGATGCGGCATGTGTAAAGCCAATTTCATCAGCGTATTCTTTAAGCGCGTCAAACTCTGCGGGTGGCACGTAGCGTTTTACTGGTAAGTGATGTTTTGATGGCTGTAGGTATTGACCAACCGTGAGCATATCGACATTGTGCGCACGTAAATCACGTAGCACTTCTTCGATTTCGCTAATTTCTTCACCGAGACCTACCATTAGACCCGATTTAGTTTTCACTTCAGGGTGCGCTTCTTTAAAGCGACGTAGTAATTCTAATGACCATTTGTAGTCAGCACCAGGACGCGCAAGTTTGTATAAACGTGGCGCCGTTTCAAGGTTATGATTGAACACATCAGGTGGCGTTTCGATTAAAATCTCAAGTGCTCGGTCCATACGTCCACGAAAATCAGGCACTAAAATTTCGATGGTGATTTTTGGGTTATACTTACGAATTTCACGAATACAATTAGCAAAATGTTGTGCGCCACCATCACGTAAGTCATCACGGTCAACTGAGGTGATCACCACGTAGCTTAACTTCATGTCTCTGATTGTTAGTGCTAACTTTTCAGGCTCTGCGGCGTCTGGTGTTAACGGGCGACCGTGAGCCACATCACAAAATGGGCAACGACGAGTACAAATTGCACCTAAAATCATAAAGGTGGCAGTACCGTGGTTAAAACACTCCGATAAGTTAGGGCAAGATGCTTCTTCGCAGACTGAATGCAGACCGTGTTTGCGCATGGCTTGTTTAATGCCATCAATGCGCTCAGTCGATTTAGGTAAGCGAATTTTTAGCCATTCTGGCTTACGCAACATTTCGTTTTTTTCAGTAGGTAATACTTTAACTGGGATCAACGCCATTTTTTCTGCGTCGCGTAGTTTTACCCCTGGTTCCATCTTGACTGGTTTATTCATTCGTTTTCAAACCCTTCAGTATACTTAACTTTAGTTGCATTAAGTTTTTTTATCATGTGTTTTACGAGTCCAGCGCCTGCTTGTTCAAGGTTTTCTGGACCGTTTAGATCGGTTGTTTGCACCATATTCATGCCTGCATAACCACACGGGTTAATACGTAAAAATGGGCTTAAATCCATATTTACGTTTAGTGCTAGGCCATGAAAAGAACAGCCACGACGAACGCGTAGACCTAATGAAGCTATTTTGCTGTCATTAACGTAGACACCTGGCGCATCAGCTTTAGCGTAGGCATCAATGCTATACTCTTGCAATGTGTCGATAATACACTCTTCTAGCCAGGTCACCAGCTCACGTACGCCTATTTTTAAACGCCGCAGATTAAACAACACGTACATCATTTGCTGGCCAGGGCCGTGGTAAGTTACTTGACCACCTCGGTCGACCTTGATCACTTCTATATCGCCTGGTGCCAGCACATGCTCATCTTTCCCTGCTTGACCTTGGGTAAAAACAGGCTGGTGTTCAACAAGCCAAATTTCATCGGCAACGACATCATCGCGGGTGTCGGTAAATGCTTGCATTTTTTGCCATATTGGCATGTAACGCTGACGGCCTAACTGACGTACGATTAACATGTTCTCGCTCACTGCAAACTCCAATTATGGTTTAAAGCATGTGACGAACGTCATCAATCGCACTGATCACGTTGTAGATTTCTTCAATGTGTTTACCACTTGTCACGGTTGCAACGAGCGTAATTGACTCGTAGTTCCCTTTACTGCTTGGCTTAACTTTTGGTGCGTAATCGCCTGGCGCAATTACTTGTAACTTAGTTAGAACCTGATCAGTTAAATTAACGTTTGCTAAGCCCATTATTTTAAATGTAAATGGGCAAGGGTACTCTAAGTACTCATCAAAATGAGTATCTTTTACAGGTGTAGCCATGACGTTGACTCCTCATACTTATGTGCGTTTAGTACTATTTTACTAAACAATAAACCGATTAGATAACCTGTTCTCGATCTTTATAGCAATTGAATTAACCGCTTATGTAAGAGAATTGGTATTCAGGTTATTTGCGGGTTAGATATGGGGCGCATTCTACCATCTTTAAAGCAAAAAAAAACGCCTTGCTTTGCAAGGCGCTTATATTCTTTGTTTGGGTATTACATTATTTGTAAACGTAGGTAATCATAAATCTTACCAAAGAAGCTACCTTCTTCAACTTCTTCAAGTGTTACCAGAGGATACTGAGCAATTACTTCGCCTTCAAGCTGTAAAGATAAAGTACCGACGGTAGAGCCTTTTGCTAATGGTGCTTCTAAAACCTTATCAAGTTTAAAGTCGGCTTTTAAATTTTTACGTTGGCCGCGTGGAATAGTGATCGGCGTATCAACTAAAATGCCTAACGATACATTTTCTTTGTTACCCATCCAAATACGTTGCTCGGCAAAACTGTCGCCGGCTTTGTAAGGTGTGATTGTTTCAAAAAAACGAAAACCATAGTTAAGTAATTTTTTACTTTCTACTTTACGTGCACGTTCACTTGAAGTACCCATAACCACGGCAATTAAACGCATTTCGTCTTTGGTAGCTGATGTAACTAAACTATAGCCTGCTTCAGATGTGTGGCCGGTTTTTATCCCGTCAACGTTTAAGCTTTCGTCCCATAACAGTGAGTTACGGTTGTATTGCTTGATGCCGTTAAAAGTAAATGATTTTTGTGCGTAAACGGCATACTCGTCAGGCACATCACGAATAAGTGCTGCACCTAGGGTGGCCATATCCCGTGGGGTTGTGAAGTGTTCGTTAGTGTCTAAGCCATGACTGTTAATGAAGTGGCTGTTACTCATGCCTAACTTCTCAGCATGAGCATTCATTAAGTCTGCAAATGCGCTTTCGCTCCCGGCAATATGTTCTGCCATTGCTACACAAGCATCATTACCTGACTGGATAATAATACCGTGGTTTAAATCATCGACAGTGACCTGCTTACCGACTTCGATAAACATTTTTGATGATTCAGGAAAGTTTTTTGCCCACGCTTTTTCGCTTACCGTAACCATGTCTGTTGGCGCTATATTGCCCGCTTTGATTTCGGTGCCAATGACGTAGCTGGTCATCATTTTAGTTAAACTAGCAGGCGCTAGGCGAGTATCAGCTTCACCCTCGGCAATAACTTTACCAGTGGTAAAATCAACAAGAAAATAACCTTTTGCATTAACTTGGGGCGGTGCTGGGATGATTTGGGCGGTCACAGAAAAAACGGCAGCAGAGCAAACTACGCCACATACACCGCTAATAATTTTGGATTTAATAGATTTCATCATACTCATTAATGGTTAAAGTTAAAGATTCGCGTTTACCCCATTCTAAAGGTCTTACTGACTGTAAAGCAAGAACGCGTTTTTAAATTGATCCTGTTTTAGTTTTTCAAGCACTTGCTGAGCTTGTTCAGCATTTTTAATTGGTCCTAAACGCAGCCTATAAATAGCATCTTTTTCCACAATATTAGTGGGTAATTGGTATTGCTGGCGTAAGGTGTACGCTAATGCTTCAATATTTTTTAAGGTACTGCCTGCAGCGACTTGAATATAACTCAAACGCGCAGTCGAATCGGGCATTGTGATAGCCTCAAGCTTAACCTTGGCTGTACCATGATGATAGTAACCAAGTTTATACGCTGCTGCATAGGATAAATCGATTAAGCGGTCATCATGAAATGGACCACGATCATTTACACGAACAATCACAGATTTGCCATTACTGGTGTTGGTTACTTTTACAAAGCTAGGTAAGGGTAGCGTTTTATGCGCTGCAGTCATCGCAAACATATCATAGACTTCGCCATTTGAGGTGTGATAGCCATGAAATTTACGGCCATACCAAGAAGCGATACCTTCTTCACTATAACCCGTTTCATCCAGCATCGGAGTATAGTTTTTGCCGTTCACAGTGTAAGCGCGCCCAGCACTGGCACTTTTGCTAACCTCTGTGACTATGGCATCTTGCATTTCTAATTCAGTTGGCACTCTCAGTGGTGCGGAATCATGACGCATACTATAACGGTCACTGTGATTTATACCTGAAGAGCTACAGGCACTTAAAAAAACCACTAACCACAAACAGCTGAATATTTTTAAACAGTAGCGCATTATTTTAATAGCATCCTTTTATCAGTTGCGATAGACATGATAATGCCAAATCCGGCCATTAAGGTGACCATTGATGTACCGCCATAACTTATCAATGGCAATGGTACACCCACCACAGGTAGTAACCCTGATACCATGCCAATATTTACAAATACATAAACAAAAAAAGTCAGTGTGAGTGCTCCTGCCAGTAATTTACCAAAGGCATCTTGAGCATTAACTGCGATATACAAACCGCGACCAATAATAAATAAATACATGGACAATAAAACACATACACCAAACAGGCCAAATTCCTCACTAAGTACTGAGAAGATAAAATCAGTATGGCGTTCAGGTAAAAATTCTAATTGTGATTGCGTGCCTTGCAGCCACCCTTTACCTTCAATACCACCAGAGCCGATAGCTATTTTTGATTGGATAATATGATAACCAGAGCCAAGAGGATCGCTTTCTGGATTGAACAAAGTGAGTACTCGCTGCTTTTGATAGTCATGCATACCATAATGCCAAAAAGGCCACGCAGCCAAAGCAACCAAAGCGCTCAAAAAGCCGATTAATCGCCAGCTTAAACCAGACAAAAACAATACAAAGATCCCTGAACTGGCAATTAAGATGGATGTGCCTAAGTCGGGCTGTTCTTTGATCAGGAGTGTGGGGACCATAACAATAATAAAGCCAACAACTAAGTGCAGTGCTCGTGGTGGTAAATGATTACGGCCAATATACCAAGCGACCATCATAGGCACGGCTATTTTCATTAATTCAGCAGGTTGAAAACGGGTAATGCCTAAATCTAACCAGCGCTGAGCGCCTTTGGAGCTGACGCCAAATAACAGCACCCCAACTAGCATCAGTAATCCAGCACAATATAAAGGAATAACTAACCGCTTTAAGGTCGCAGGTGAGAACTGCGCTAAAATAATCATACCTAAAACAGCGCTGCCCATACGGGTAATATGACGGATCATCATTGCTGGATCTTGACCACTGGCACTATAAACAACGGTTACACTGCCTGTCATCATTAATAGTAATGCCAGTAATAGCGGCAAGTCAAGATGCATACGCATCCAGATTGAACGGCCATCATGCAAACTGGTCATGGTGTGTTACTCCTTGCAAGATTAACGGGGTTTGCAGCAAAGTAGTAATCCATTAGTTGGCGAGCAATTTGCACGCCGCCATGATTGTTTTCTAGAACAACAGAAACAACGATTCTAGGATCCTCATAAGGTGCAAAACCTACATAGATAGTGTTATCACGTTGGCGCTCTTTGAGGGATTTTGCATCGTAACGCTCACCTTGAGCGATACTGACTATTTGTGCGGTGCCAGTTTTACCTGCTGAATCGTAATTGGTTCCTTTAAATGCTTTGTGTGCAGTACCTGATGTTTTTTGAACTGTGTTATGCATAGCATCTAATGCGACTTGCCAATGGCGAGGATCTTTTAAAATAACAGGTGGCTTTTCTTCATTATTGATCTGTGTGACGTCATTGTCTTTTTTTACTACTTGCACTAAGTGTGGTGGGTGGTTAACGCCACGATTTACTAATATATTCATCGCGTTTGCGATTTGTAGGGGAGTTGCGGTCCAATAACCTTGGCCTATACCAACAGAGATAGTATCGCCACGCCACCATGACTCTTTAAAACGGCCTTCTTTCCATTCTTTGGATGGCAAAATAGCCGTGGTTTCTTCATGAATATCGATACCGGTTAAATCACCGTAGCCAAACTGTGCCATAAAATCACTTATTTTGGTGATCCCTAATCGATAAGAGGCATCATAAAAATAGGTATCACACGACTCTTCAATAGCTTTGTAAACATCAACATGACCATGGCCCCAACGCTTCCAATCACGCCACTTATGATCAACATTTGGAATTTGGAAGAAGCCCGGATCCCACATCGACGTTTGCTCGGTAACGAGACCTTCTTCAAGAGCCAGAATAGCCATGTGAGGTTTTACCGTCGATGCCGGCGCATAACGCCCTTGTGTGGTTCGATTGATTAGAGGTCGGTCAGGATTTAATAAGGCTTTATAGTTTTTACTGCTAATGCCGTGAACAAATAAATTTGGATCGTAACTAGGATTGGAATAAAGCGCTAATATGCCTCCGTCTTTGGCGTCCATGACGATCACAGCACCACGCATATCTTTAAGTGCATGTTGGGCAATTTGCTGTAAGCCAACATCAAGAGTAAGAACAAGATCATTACCCGGCTGCGGAGGAGTCATACTTAAAGTGCGAATGACGCGACCTCGATTATTAACTTCAACCCGCTGTGAGCCTACTTGGCCATGTAGTAATTGCTCATAATATTTTTCAATACCGAGTTTACCAATATCATGGGTTGCACGGTAATTAGTACCTTGCTCTTGTGCTTCGAGCTGAGCGAGTTCTTTTTTATTGAGTTTAGCAACGTACCCTAACGCATGGGTTAAGGTGTCTGCAAACGGGTAGTAGCGTGCCAAACGCGCTTCGATACTAAACCCAGGGAATTTATGTTGATTAACCGAAAAGCGAGCCACTTCTTGTTCGTTTAAACGTGCTTTTAATACTTGGCTCTTAAAGCGACGGTTGTGTTTTATATCATCAAGAAAATCGTTTTTTTGTTGCTCTGAAATATCAATAAATTGCGTTAAATTAGACAGTGCTGTATCAAGATCATCAACGTCCTCCGGAATAACCTCTAAGTTATAAACGGGTTTATTTTCAGCGAGCAACACACCATTGCGATCATAAATAAGGCCGCGGTTGGGTGCTATTGGTATAACTTTAATGCGGTTGTCATTCGAGCGGGTTTGATAATCTTGGTGATCATCAACTTGAATGGTATATAAATTAGATAGCAACACCGCGACTAAAATTGTAACAAATACGAACCCGACAAAGGCGCGACGAGCAAATAGGTTAGCTTCTGCTGAGTGGTCTCTAATTGTGGGTCTGTGTTTGCGCATGAGTAAATGTTACTCGCGGTGATACGGGTGGTTATTGTTTAAGCTCCAGCCTCTATATAGACTTTCTGCAATAATAATACGCACCAAAGGATGTGGTAGGGTTAAATTTGATAATGACCATTTTTGCTCTGAGGCCGCAATACACTCTGGCGCTAAGCCTTCAGGGCCACCAATTAGCAAACTTACATCGCGGCCATCCAGTTGCCACTTCTCCATGTTTTTTGCTAATTGGTGAGTATCAAGCGCTTTGCCTGTTACCTCAAGTGTGACAATACGATTGCCTTTAGGGATAGCGGCTAAGGTTTTTTCGCCTTCAATATGCAAAATACGTTTAATATCTGCATTTTTACCACGTTTGCCTGCGGGGATTTCAATTAACTCCAGCGCCATATCTTTTGGAAAGCGGCGTTGATATTCTGCAAAGCCCGTTTCTACCCACGCTGGCATTTTGGTGCCAACGGCAATCATCTGTATTTTCACGTGTTACATCCAAACTCGATTAAAATTAGTGAGCGGTTAGCTTGGTATTAGCTCCATAGTTTTTCGAGGTCGTAATAGCTACGTGCTTGATCTTGCATAACGTGTACGATTACATCGCCTAAATCAACCAGTGCCCACTCACCATCGCTTTGGCCTTCATAGCCAAGAGGCTCTTGACCTGCGTGACGAGCTTCTTTTGCTAAATGATCAGCAATTGACAATACATGGCGCTTAGACGTACCAGAGCACACAACCATAAAGTCGGTGATGTCTGAGCTTGCAGTTACATCAATATTAACCACATCACGTGCTTTCATATCGTCAATTTTGTCTATAGCAAAGGCGAGGAGTTGTTTCGTATCCAAGGTGTTATCTCATTAAAAAGTGAATAGCTGTTATTTTATCACGCAACAGGTTTTTATTCACCACTTAGATAAAGTTGCTGCGTTTGAATATACTGACTCACGCCAGTCGGAAGAAGTTCATTGTAATTTATGCCATTTTTAATCGCCTTGCGAATATCGCTTGAGGCAATGGCCATTTCTTCGCCGGCTAAAAAGTATAATTTTCCGCCAGCTTGCATTGTAAGCTCTGTGCTATTGTTACATTCGGCGGCTTGTTGGTATGCGAGCAACTCGCCATGGGCAGTGCTTTTTAGACCCGGGCGCTGAAATACCACAAGATGACAAAGCTGAGTAATTGTTTGCCATTCAAACCATCTCTCTAAGTTATTAAATGAATCCATGCCAATTAAAAAAAGCAATGGCGTATCAGGATTTTTTGCACGTAACTCTTGTAGGCTTAATAAAGAATATGATGGGCCACTGCGATTGAGTTCACGTAAATCAAGTTGAAAATAAGGGTAAGGAGTAATTGCTGCATTGAGCATGGCGACGCGATGCTCTGTACTAATGCCTGGTGCGGCTTTATGTGCAGGGATCGCACAAGGCATAAAATATAAAGTGGTTAAATTAAAGTGCTTTACACAGTGTTTTGCCATATTTAAATGGCCTAAGTGAACGGGGTCAAAAGTGCCACCAAAAATAGCAATCATCTAAGCTCCAAAGAATTAATCGACCGGGTGGGCAGGTAGGGGGATAGTTAAAGGCTGACAAAACACCAAGCAAATATGCGCCAATGCTTGATACGGCTTGACTAAATTACCTTGCTTGTAGCTGGCATCAAATTGCGCCAACAGTTGCGTAATCTGCTCAAGCGTTGCAATCGATAAACGATTGAGTGCTTGTTGAATCGGCCCTTGTTGGTTTTTCCATATCGCTTTTTGGTTAAATAAATTAGCTAACGATTCACCTTGCTGTAAGCCTAATTGCAGGTTAAGTAAGGTATTTGCTTCTTTATTAATGGTCCATAATATACTGACCGCTTCGGTATTATCACCCACGAGTTTATTCAATACTTTAATTGCTTGGCGGCTATTACCTTGTAATAGCGCATCACTTAAATCAAAAATATCAAACTTGGCTTGATTCAGTAGCCCTTGTAAAACCTGCTGTTGATCGATCATAGCAGTGCCATGCAATAACGACAGTTTTTCGAGCTCTTGAAAACACGCTAATAAATTACCTTCGGTAGCATCTATTAAGGTACGTTTAGCATCTGTTAGCATATTGATTTTTAAGCGCTGGCACTGCTCATCCAGCCAACGGCTTAAATGATTGCCGATCAGGGGGTAGCAGGGTACAAATACGCCTAGTTTATTTAATGACTTAAACCATGCGCTGCGCTGAATATCTTGACTGGCCTTGGCCCCTTTTACAATAAGTACAGTGTCTAGGTTGTTTAGTGCTACGAGCTGTTTAAACGTTTGGCTACCAACAATACCTGGTTTTTGAAAATTAAGATCTAGCTCAATTAAAGTGCGCGCACTAAAGAGCGACATACTTTGGTATTGAGCAATCAGTTCTTGCCAATCAAAACCGGGCATTAAGGTAAATTTAACAACCTCATCAAAACCTTGTTGTTTCGCAATCTGACGAATTTGTTGAGCACATTGCGTAACTTGAAAGGGTTCTTCACCAAAAACTAAATAAAAAGGCTGTAAGCCTTTTTTTAATTCATTGGGTAATTGATTCGCATAACAGCGCATTACAGTTGCGACAGCTCTCTAACAATACGACGACTGGCTTGCATGCGAATTTCACTCAGTAGCAACTCTAACTCTTTTGCTTTTGCTAACGCGTTATCTGGATCGTCTTGATAATTACGATACAGCTCAAAACGTTGTTCAATTGCTTCTTTGCCTGGGCGTTTGAGTAAGTAACTTACACTGTAAGCCAGCTCGTACTCAGCAACCTGACCATTTTTAAATAATGATAAGGTTTGGCGTTCTAAACGATCTTTAAATAAATACAGTTGCGCTACGTTTTTCTTTGGCGTGTCGAGTAACTCAACTGTGCTCAGCGTAAGTTCTTTTTCAAGCATGGTAAATAACGCTGACTTTTCATCATCACCGATTAAGGTTAAGGTGGCCAAGTCATCAGGCAGGCTTGAGGCTTTTTTAAGGTGAAAGCCGCAACTAGATAACAAAAAACAGACTAGCGCTAAGGCTAGTCCGTTTTTAATGGCGTGAATAGCAGCCATAATTAGTTAGCTACCACGTTAAGAAGTTTACCTGGTACGTAAATAACCTTACGGATTGTTACGCCATCAGTGAACTTAGACACGTTAGGTTCAGCAAATGCTAGTGCTTCTACTTGCTCTTTAGTGGCATCAGCGGGCACGGTTAATTTAGCACGTAGCTTACCGTTAACTTGTACGATGATCAGCTTTTCATCTTCAACAAGGGCTGATTCATCAACAACAGGCCAAGACGCATCTAAAATATCGCCTTTTTTGCCCAATTCTTGCCACAATTGATGTGACAAATGCGGGGTAATTGGTGCAAGCATAATTAGCAGTGCTTCAAGTGCTTCATTGGCAATCGCAACATCTTGTTTATCAGCTAAAGGTGCTTTTAACAATTTGTTAGAAATTTCCATGATTGCGGCAATTGCCGTATTGAATGTTTGGCGACGTTCAACATCATCAGTCACTTTTGCAATCGCCTTGTGTAACTCACGGCGAAGCACTTTTTGCTCGTTGTTTAATGCTGATTTATCGAGTGTTTGGAAGCCAACCATGTTTACGTCAACTGCGTATTTCCAAATACGTTTAATGAAACGATGTGCGCCTTCTACTCCAGAGTCAGACCATTCAAGGGTTTGCTCTGGTGGTGCAGTAAACATCATAAATAAACGTACTGTGTCTGCGCCGTATTGAGCGATAACTTGTTGTGGGTCGATACCGTTATTTTTTGATTTAGACATTTTGCTCATGCCTGATGAGAATACTGGCTCGCCGTCAACTTTATGCCATGCTTTAGTTACGCGGCCTTTGTCGTCGGTTTCAGTATTTACATCACTAGGAGAGATCCAAATGTCGCCACCTTTTTCATCTTTACGATAAAATGTTTCGGCAAGTACCATGCCTTGGCATAATAAGCGCTCAAACGGCTCATCTGAATTAACTAAACCAAAATCGCGTAATAATTTATGGAAAAAGCGCGAGTACAATAAATGTAAAATAGCGTGCTCAATACCACCAATGTATTGGTTTACTGGTAACCAGTAGTTCGCTGCTGCTGGATCTAGCATACCTTTATCATGGCGAGGGCTACAGTAGCGTGCGTAGTACCAAGATGATTCCATAAAGGTATCAAAAGTGTCTGTTTCATGAAACGCAGGTACGCCGTTTACAGTGGTTTTAGCCCACTGTGGATCAGCTTTAATTGGCGATGTTACACCGTTCATAACCACGTCTTCAGGTAAGCGCACTGGCAGCATATCTGCAGTGGCAGCAAGTTCGTTACCGTTTTCATCGCTTAACATTGGGATTGGTGAACCCCAATAACGCTGACGGCTAACACCCCAGTCACGTAGACGGAAGTTTACTTTACGTTCACCAACCCCCAGAGCTTCAAGTTTGTCGGCAATAGCGTTAAATGCGCCATCAAAATCAAGGCCATCAAATTCAGCTGAATTAACTAACACACCTTTTTCAGTGAATGCCGCTTCATTTAGATTTACTTCAAGATCTGAACCTGCGATAGGTGCAATGACTTGTTTGATGTCTAAGCCGTAAGCGGTCGCAAATTCAAAGTCACGTTGGTCATGCGCGGGCACTGCCATTACAGCACCTGAGCCGTAATGCATTAGTACAAAGTTCGCCACCCAAATTGGTACTTGCTCACCGGTAAGTGGGTGAGTAGCAAAAAAGCCCGTTGCGATGCCTTTTTTCTCCATAGTTGCCATGTCAGCTTCGGCAACCTTGGTGTTTTTACATTCTTCAACAAAGCGTGCTACTGCATCGCTATTTTTTGCTGCTTCTTGGGCAATAGGGTGTCCGCCTGCAACAGCAACATAAGTAACACCCATGAAAGTATCAGGGCGAGTAGTATAAACGCTGAATGTTTCGTTATTATCAGTGCGTTTAAATTCGATATCTAACCCTTCAGAGCGACCAATCCAGTTGCGCTGCATGGTTTTAACTTGTTCAGGCCAATCTTCTAACTTGTCTAAGTCGTCAAGTAATTCTTGTGCATAATCAGTAATTTTAATAAACCACTGTGGAATTTCTTTTTGTTCAACGATAGCGCCTGAACGCCAACCACGACCGTCAATTACTTGCTCGTTGGCAAGCACGGTTTGGTCTACTGGATCCCAGTTTACAGTTGACATTTTTTTGTACACTAGGCCTGTTTCGTAAAGCTTAGTGAAAAACCATTGTTCCCATTTGTAGTAATCTGGATGGCACGTAGCGATTTCACGATCCCAGTCATAACCAAAACCTAATTGCTTAAGTTGGGTACGCATGTAATCAATGTTTTCGTAAGTCCACTTTGCAGGGGCTGTTTTATTTTTAATGGCCGCATTTTCAGCAGGTAAACCGAACGCATCCCAACCCATAGGTTGCATTACGTTTTTGCCTTGCAAGCGTTGGAAGCGAGAAACAACATCACCAATGGTATAGTTACGAACATGGCCCATGTGGAGTCGGCCGCTTGGGTAAGGGAACATAGAAAGGCAATAATACTTTTCTTTACTCTCATCTTCAGTGGCTTTAAATACTTGGTTTTCTTCCCAGTAGGCTTGGACTTTTGACTCTATCTCTTGCGGGTTATATTGCTCTTGCATCTACGGTTCCAGACTTCTTGCAAACTAATAAAAAATTGCCGTTAGGATACCCCAAAAAAAGCACTAATCACAGCGTCAAATCAGTGGATTTTATATGAAATTAGTTTTCAGGGCAGGTTAACCTATACTTGTGTAAGGTATAGGTTCGCTAAACATAGTTCTGAAGGAGTAAACAATGGCTGATTATAAGACGTGGTTAACCGATTTGAGCACATGGTTGAAAGACGTAAAAGAACATGAGCTAAAAGATGCGATGGATAAGTTTATTGAATCTGAACAAGCGCTAAAAGATTTAGGACAAGAAAAATTAACTTTATACCGAGACTATTTAAAGCGCGATATTGAACATATTCGTGAACACGATAAGCACTATGATTCTCTTGCATGGCAAGAGCTTAAAGAGTCTTTGTGGTTTGAACTTTCACATATAGAAGACAAAACTCAATTTGAGTGGCACGCATTAAATCAAGATTTTAAGCACAATGGGGTCTATCACCAAGGTGAATGGATAGCCATGGGCACATTAGTATGTAAGAATTGCCAACATAGTTATGATATTTACCATGCAACGCAAATTACAGCGTGTTCACAATGCGATGGTATTTACTTTAGCCGCAAGGCACTACAACCTTAAATAGTTAGTGAATAGTGCTTATTAGAGCACTGATGCCACCTTAAAAATCAACGAATATGTTGGTATAAAAAGAAGTTAGAATGACGAACAAACTGCAGCCTTTATCTGTGTCGACTCTTGCGCCGACAATTTCACTTAATCATGTACAAACGTGCATGAACAATCCATATCCAGAAACCTTGACTTTTATTGGTCAACAGCGGGCGCAAAGCGCGCTGGATTTTTCGTTAGGAATGGAATTACCTGGTTACAATGTGTATGTCATGGGAGAGGCCGCGCATGGTCGCTTTACTTTAGTTAAAGACAAACTTCAAGCTCACAGCAAAGGCCGCCCAACACCGAATGAATGGTTATATGTAAATAATTATGACGACCACCGCGAGCCTATCGCACTATTTCTACAAGCAGGGCAGAGTAAACAGCTGGCTGACGATATAGACTCTTTTATCGATGAAGTCCTTGATACTTTCCCTGCAGCATTTGATAACCCAGCGTACCAGCGTAAAAAGAAAAAAATCGACCGTGAGTTTAATGATGCCTACGATGCGGCTATCACCGAAGTCGAAATTGCGGCACTTGAGCAGAGTGTTGCCTTAATCGAAGAGAAAAGTGTGGTTGGCTTTGCCCCGCTGATTGATGGCAAACAACTAAGCGATGCTGAATTTGCTGAGCTGGATGACGATTTACGTGAACAATTTTACGAAGTTATTGAAAAGCTCGAAGACGCATTGATTGAGGCTCTTATTGAGCTACCACGTTGGAAACGTGAATCATCTGAAAAACTCCGTAATTTAAAAAAATCCACGGCAGAGCTTGCTACTAAACCGTTATTAAAAGACCTTGAACATAAATATGCAGCGCACATTGGCGTATTACGCTATTTAAAAGACATTCGCGTAGAAATTATTGATGCAGTACTTGAGTGGCTTGATGATGAGGACGAAAGCGACGAAAACAAAGAAGATTTTGACCGTAAAGGCATGCTTACCGATTTTTTTGCACCTAATATTTTAGTTGAATTTAAAGAAGGTGATGCCGCACCAGTAGTGTATGAGCCGAATCCTACCTTTGGTAATATTTTTGGCAAAATTGAATACTCTACTTCACAAGGCTCATTGATCACCAGCTACCGCTCAATTCAACCAGGTGCATTACACCGCGCAAATGGTGGTTACTTGATCATGGATGCTGAAAAAGTGATGGCGAACCCACAAGTGTGGGATGGTTTAAAACTGTCACTGAAAACGCATCAAATCAAAAATGATTTACCGTACCAAGATAGCGCTGTTGGCAGTAGCTTTACTTTACGTCCGCAGTTAATTCCGCTCGATGTGAAAATTATTTTACTTGGCTCGCGTGAATTGTATTACACCATAGGTGAGTACGATGAAGAGTTTGCTGAACTATTTAGAGTGCTCGCCGATTTTGATTATTATCTGCCAAGCAGTGATAAATTACAGTATCAATTTATCACCAAAGTGATTGAGTACTGTGAGCAGACGCTAAAGTGTAGTTTAACTGAGCCTGCAATGGCACGCTTACTGAAGTTTAGCTACCGCCAAGCAGAGCACCACAATAAGCTTTCAGCCCGTTTTGCTGATGTATTAGAGCTAGTGGCAGAAGCCAGTTTTTATACTAAGCAAGATAACTTAACTTTAATTGATGCTCATCATATTGATGAAGCGATTGAAGGCAAGCAATATCGTACGGGGCAAATTAGCGAAAATATGCTCAGCGATATCAAAGAAGGGCATACTTTAATTGCCACCGACGGTCATGCCGTTGGTAAAGTAAACGGTTTAACAGTATTACACATTGGCGATACTTCTTTTGGTACTCCGGCACGGATCACCGCTACAGTTTATGCTGGTGCCGATGGGGTAATTGACGTTGAGCGTGAAGCTGAGTTGGGTAAAGCCATTCACTCCAAAGGTGTCATGCTACTCACTGGTTATTTAGGTAACAAATACGCACAACAATTTAGTTTAACATTGAGTGCAAATATCGCGATTGAACAAAGCTATGGCTACATTGATGGTGACAGCGCCTCATTAGCTGAGCTATGTGCACTTATATCTGCTATTACCAGTTTACCAATCAGCCAATCAATTGCGCTTACCGGCTCAATAAATCAACACGGTGATGTGCAAGCCATTGGCGGTGTGAACGAGAAAATAGAAGGCTTTTTTAAACTGTGCAAAATGCGCGGACTAACATCTGAGCAAGGCGTGATAATTCCTAAATCGAATCAAGTAAATTTAGTGCTTGATGACGAAATACTCAATGCCGTAGAACTGGGCAAGTTTCATATTTATGCAGTTGAAACCGTTGATCAAGCGCTTAATTTATTGATGGATATTGCCGCAGGAGAGCTTAAAGATGGGCTTTATCCAGAAAACTCAGTAAACGGTATTGCTTTAGCGCGTTTAAGTGAAATTGCTGATATTGTGAATGGCGATAGTGACGAAGACGAAAAAGAACAGAGTGAAGAGTCATGATTAATATTATTTTAGTGATAATTATCGCTATATTTTGCTACTTAATCTTTCAAAATAGTAAAAAAGTTAAGCAACAATCGCTTGCTAATGCGCAGCTTGGCAGTGACTTTTTAGCCACTAACACTAAAGTTGAAGGCATAACAGAGACAGCCTCTGGTTTACAATATACAGTCGTTAGCAGTGGTGGCAATGAGGAGAAACCAAGTCCTACGAGCATGGTAAACGTGCATTATCATGGCACTTTAATCGACGGCACTATATTTGACAGCTCAGTAGATCGTAAAACCCCAATTAGCTTTGGTTTGCACCAAGTTATAAAAGGCTGGACAGAAGGCCTACAACTGATGAGCCCGGGCGATAAATTTCAGTTTTATATACCGCACCAGCTCGCCTATGGTGAAAAGCGAGTAGGGGATATTCCTCCTGCGTCACTGCTTATTTTTGAGGTGGAATTACTGGCTATAGAGTCGTAATTTTAATGTAAAAAGTATATTAAGCCTTACTTTATCAAGTAGGGCTTTTTTATTTGCTCTCATTAGCCAATCCTACTCAAGAATTTAAATCGTCAGTCGATACCTGAAATAGTTACAACTTTGTTTTAGGGATAAAATAATGAAGATTTCAGCCGCCTCAATCCAATATCAAGCCTCTAGTTATAACAATCAGTCTTTAATAGAAACAGAGCGGCAACCTACAGGTGACGAATCACAAGAAGAACCTGACTATGTTTTATCAGAGTTTTTAGATGCGAAGGTTCAAAAGTACAGCGAAGATAATGCAACATTTGCTGAGCAATATCAAAATTTAGAAAAGGCATATAAGTATTTCACCCAGCAAGTGGTTGCATTGCAAGAGCAAGTAAATAAGCTTAAGCAGAGCACAGTACAACGTAGTTTAACCATAGATAATAGCCAATATGGGCCAGCTGAAGACGACAATCGCTTGACTGTGGATGCTGAGCATATGGGGGCTAAAAAGTATAAAACCGAGCAACAACAAGAAGAGATAAATAGATTGCAGTTGCAACTTAGTGAGGTGAAGTCTCAGCTGGCAGCAATAAAACAACAAATTATTGAGCTAGTAATCAACGAAATGAAAAGGCGAGGCGACGACTTTACTATTTAACTTGAGTTTAGGTTATTTAGCTAACAGCACACTATTTACTGATTATTTAATCATTGATGCAACCTACCTTTGGAATAATAACTACCTTAACCATCAATGGTTATTTTCAGGTGTAGGTTCACACTCAGCAGGGCATGAATTGCTTTCAGAGGGGATACACTGTTGGGTGTTTTCTTCTATTTTTGAAAGTATCGCATTAGTTTGGTCAAGCTTAGAGTTAGTATCATCTACTTTGAAGTTAAGAGCTGTTGTCTGGTTTGCAATAGCATTAACTATGTTGTCAGATTGGCTTTGTGTACTTGCCTGTAAGTTTTGTATATCTCGGGAAACCGTAAAAATAGCATCTCTATTTAAAGCTGCATTTGAGTCATTAGTTTGCTTGAGTTGGTCTATTGAAAGGTTAATACTCGAAGTTTGATTTTCAATATTATCTATTATTGCTGATTTTAAGCTTTCAGATGAATCGCGTACTTGAGTTTTAATATCACCTATAGCACCGCTTAAGCGTTCAGAAGATGTTTTTTCTTGATCTTTAAAATCCCTTATAACTTGAATTAATTGCGAATCATCGTAACCAGAATCGGGAGGAGTAACAGGTCGAGGCTTTTCGGACGGGGGGTTCAAATCCCCCCAGCTCCACCACTTTAAAGTGATACAAAACAGCCAGTTAGAGCGTTATGCTTTAACTGGCTTTTTTATTTCTATAGCACTTGTCCACTTAGTGCCCACATTGGATTTATAAAGGTTTATCAGGGGCGCTTTGCGCGGTTCCGTGCAAAAATAGTTTATGATGCGCTTCGCTTGGTTACGACCTAGTTAACCAGGAGGTAAATCAGGCGTTTTTGCGCGGTCTACATGGCTTCGCCATAGCAATAGTTTAGCCTGGCGTTAGTCATCAACTTTTGATGACGAATGTTTAGTCTTCCAATGTTCTTCAAAAGCTTGTTCAAGTTTACCATCTTTGTTAGATAAAACGTCATCAAGCTCTTGCATCACTTTTTCTTGTTCTTCAGAAGTCAAATCATCAAACGGCTTATTATTGTCAGGTAATGTCATTTTCAGTCCTTATTAAAAAACGTATAGATAAGGCCGATCTTCCGCACCCACTTTAAGAATAAATTTTCTGATACTGTTCGCCTAAACAATCAATGATGGTTTGATTGCGCGCTTCCAAATTGGCAACGATAGGAATTTTGTCTGGTAAATATATAATACTTATTCCTTCGAAACACTGGAATACCCAACGTGCTGTTGGCCTTTGATCAGGTTTGTATTTCATATTTGGGAAGTAACAATCTTTCTCGACTAAGGTTTTGCGAATTTGATGCTCTAACCCCGCGTACACCATTAGGCAGCAAGTCATTACCATGAGTAACGCTTCAATGCGCTCAGGTAATACGCCTTCCCCAATAAGCTTATCGACGGGCTTGTTTCTAAAATACTCGCTATACATATGAAGGGTTCGCCCCGTGAAGCCTAACCCGTTCAACACCATTGCCGTCACCAATTGACCACAACTGATTTTACGCTCAGGCGCAGCGCCGCTTAAGGCACTATCAATAATGTCGGCAAATCCTAGGTCGTGACAAAAGGCAGCAACAAGTCCGTGATGATCAAGTATTTTAGAAGAAGGAACAGGCATAAAATTAGGCTCTCAAAAGAGAGTAATAGATCAAACCTAGGGTTCTGCGTCAAGCTTTTATTTACAAAAGCAAATCAAGTGGCTATTTAATGAGCGAGTTTAATTCAAGTTAGGGGTGCGGAACAACAGATCCAAAAGCAATAACTGAGGATAGACAAGCGTTGTATTTTGAATAAATACGCCATTAGCGTAGCTAAAAACTTGGGCAAAACGACTATCACTAGGTTTTTCAATTGCAATAAATGGACTTTTCGCATCGTCAAAAAGTCTTACAGGCTGCTTTTTCAAATCAAAATGAATAAACTGCTTTGTTTGTTGCGCTACGAATGTAATATCGTTTAAGTTAATACAACATACCGTGTGATTCTTTAATATTGCGAGATCATTTTTAGCCGAATTCGCGCAGCCTGATAACAATAGAAGTAAGAGCAATACAATTGTTAACTTTTTCATAAGTATTTTAATGATTATTAGTATATAGATAGTATCTAATATGCAATAAGACTGAAATATATAAATTGCTAATATGTGACGCAATGTAAATGAAATGAAGGGTGATGAATTTAAACTGGTTTATTACAGGCTCAATGGTTTGTAATTAAACAGATAAACTAAACATCGGTCTGCGTTTAAACGAGCAAAAATCTTTTTAAAAAACTATAAAATTGAAGAGGGACTTTATGAGTATCATCTCCTTAACCACTCAACATAACGTTGCGGTTTTAACCTTAACAAACGGCGAAAATCGCCAAAATCCACAGTTTGCACATCAACTAAAACAAGCGTTAGCA
The DNA here is from genome assembly GCF_012927645.1 of Pseudoalteromonas arctica. Classification (GTDB taxonomy): domain Bacteria; phylum Pseudomonadota; class Gammaproteobacteria; order Enterobacterales; family Alteromonadaceae; genus Pseudoalteromonas; species Pseudoalteromonas arctica_A. The sequence continues at coordinate 20,898 of NZ_JABBMT010000009.1, forward strand.
GAGGTTGTTGAAAACCTTACTGCTTTTTCCTATGCCAGTGATCGCTGCCATTAATGGTCATGCTTTTGGTAACGGTGCAATTTTAGCATGCGCGTGTGACTTTAGATTTATGCGCGGCGATCGTGGCTTTTTTTGCTTCCCTGAAGTGGATTTATCAATCCCATTCTTACCCGGCATGATCGCCTTTGTGAAAAAAGCGCTCCCTTACTATCGCTTTAACGAAATGAAACTGACAGGGCGTCGCGTCCCTGGAGCAGAACTTGCAATTGATCACGTTATAGAAAAAGCCTCAACAGACCAAGATAGTCTATTAGCGGACGCAATGGCGTTTGCCGCTACATTTGATAAAAAGCGCGCCATTTTTGCTGAGCACAAAAAACGTTTATACAAAGAAATAATTCGTGTGATAAATGAAGAAAATAAACCATTTATAGATAATCTAGCTTTGATGGTTTGAGCTATAAGCTGCTCTCAATAACAATCTAAATAAAGATACCTATTTAATTTTAAGGACAAAGGCGTAAATGAAAGCGAAACAAATAGAACAATTAGCATTAACAGCTGCTGAAACTAAGGAAGTTATTACGCCCTATGCATTTAAAATAGATCAAGCGTTATTGGGACTGCCACTTGCTTCACCGACTCGCCGCGCGCTCGCGATGGTAATCGATGTAGCGCTAATTTTTCTCGCGGCTAAGATCAGTGCTGCTGTGATCGCATTGGTAGCTGCAATGGCTTTTTATAAAGGCACAGCGCAAAAATACTTACCAACAATGTCGACGGTTTGGCGAAGAGTATTAAAAATAACTGCTGCCAGTATATTATTTATAAGTTCACTCTCAGTGCTTGCAATCGCAATCGATTTTTTTGAGGATGATGCCGCGATTCAAGGGATAAAAATTAAGCGTGAAACACCATTAAATACAGAGGAAAAACAACAGATAAATACTTATTTAACGCAAACAGCACCAAGTCAAAATTGCGATCAGACTTGTCAAAGCAATGCGCTTGCCAATTTAGTTGCTCAAGTGCCACAACTGGCTGAAATAGATGAGTTTGATAACGCTCAGGTTGTCCGATTGTTATTGAAAGTAATGGTTGAAGATGATGAGCAGACGGCTGCACCTGAAGACGCACCGGTTAAAGCTGCACCTGTGAATAGTATTTTACAGTGGGGCAAAGGAATCATTCAAGATTTAGGTCTTGGCTTTGGTTGAGCCGCGGTGTACTTCACATTATTTTCGCTTTTGTGGCGTGGCCAAACACCGGGTAAAAAAGTATGCAATATCCGCGTTGTCGCACTTAGTGGCGAAGATTTAAGTTTATGGGATGCGTTTGGCCGATACGGTGGCTACGGCGCAGGGTTTGCAACTGGGTTACTAGGTTTTTTACAAGTTTATTGGGATCCGAACCGCCAAGCCATTCAAGATAAAATATCAGCAACTGTGGTTATTAAAGGTAGCTTAAATCAGCCTGTTACTACGCAAACGATAGAAGACGCGATTAAGGAATAAGTTAAAAACCACTTTAGTGAGTATTTTTAGTTCTGCTTTGATTAAAGCATGGGCTATGACGATAAGTTGTTGGTCGCCATTTATGGCGAAAGAGCGCTTTGATTGAAAAATATAGGGTTATCTATAAGCTTAATAAAACTATCAAATTAGGAGCTGATTATGAGTACTGAAACTCAAATCGATGAAGATAAAATAGATGAAGCCGCATTAGCGCTGATGTATTTAACTTTGCACGATCATTGTCGTGCATGGAAACAAATAGATTGGGATATTACCAATCGGCTGCACGAAAAAAGGCCTAATAGGCGACCCGGTAGGTAAAGCCAAATCAGTCATCCTTGCGGATGATGGCTTAAAACACGCAGAGCGATTGTTTGAAAAGCTATTTACTAAATAGTGTGTATAGGAAATAAAAGGCTACAAAAAGCGCTAGCTATAAAACTAAAAAAGGTCTAAAGTTAGCTCATATTTATGGTCTTTTTGGTGGGTTATGAGACAAATATTAGCAGACTGTTCAGCAAGTATTTCAGAATTAAAGAAAAATCCGACAGCGTTATTAAATGAAGCTGATGGTTCAGCGATAGCTATTTTAAATCACAATAAACCAGCAGCTTATTTAGTACCTGCGCAAACGTATGAGCTTTTAATGGAACTGATCGACGATATTGAATTAGCAAAAATTGTCGAAAGTCGCAGAGCAGACTTATCAGAGGCTGTTGAAGTTAATATTGATGACTTATAAGCTCAAATTTTTACCCGCAGCGCAAAAAGAGTGGAACAAGCTTGCTCCACCTATAAAAAGCCAGTTTAAAAAGAAACTCATCGAGCGGCTAGAAAATCCTCATGTACCAGCATCTAAATTAAGAGGTTTTGATAGTGTATATAAAATAAAATTGCGCACAGCAGGCTACAGGCTTGCCTATGAAGTGATTGATGCTGAAGTTGTAGTATATGTACTCGCTATCGGCAAACGAGATAAAGATGCAGTGTATAAAAAGCTGATGAAACGAAGTAAATAAATGTCGCAAGGGGGGTGGATGGAAATCGCATCGGATATTTCGTGCGCTTAACTTATACGTTATTATTTTTCCAAATCAGCTCGCTAATATCACTTAAAAATTCATTAGAAATACGAAAATCCTCGCTTTGCGAGACTAGATCCTCACGATTCATTGTAATTAGTAATGATATAATTATCTGTCGATGTACCTTAGCATAATATAGGGGGTTATCTTTTTTAGTACTGATTCTTGCTCCACCTTGAATAGATATTAAGTCTTCTTCAGGGATTTTCAGGAATGAGTCAAATACAGGATCATTAGGCCCCAATATACAGAGAGCACCAAAGGTTTGGTTTATCCAGCCTTCTGTTAATTGCTTTCCTTTAGTTTCATTTCTAACATCATGGCCTCTTTGACTTATGTCTTTATAAAAGTCTTGAAGTATTTGATTATGCGATTTTATTTCTTCAACTTCCTGATTACTTGGGGGTTGATATTTCCCCCTGATAAATCTGCCAGCTGATAAATACTCAAGTATTAATCCTTCAGTGTAAATGTTGACCTTCATTTCTTCTTCAATTTTTTTATTCTTTTTTCAAACCTTTCATATAACTGATAAAACTCTTGAGATTGAAGTTACTCAGCTTGCGATTGAAAGACTTTTTCACTTAACTCATTTGCTTGTTTTGAAATTAAGTAAGATTTATTCGCGATCAATATCGAAATCACAGCCGTTAAAAACATTAACACGCTAATAATTTCTGAAAGAATATGCTCAGGTTTAAGTCCAAGTTCATTATCTACAATTAAGGCACTTGGGAAAAATGCAGCAATAAACACCAACATCAGCGCGCAACACATAAGCAATGAAATGGGAGTTGTGAGCAATTTTTTTAATCTGTGACATTTATTCTATCCTTGAAAATAATTGAGTATTATACATTTAAATGTTGGGTTTCGTTGCACTCAACCCAACCTACGAATAAACTGGCTTACGGCTTACGGCTTACGGCTTACGGCTTACGGCTTACGGCTTACGGCTTACGGCTATACCCAAAATTCCCATCAACACAACTGCAATCCATACCGGCCAATTACCATATTGACTATAGATGCTATCGCCTTGAATAAGCTTGACGTTGACTTTCAAGATGTCGGCTTCAAATTGTGGCATGCTGATTTGAGTGTGGCTGATTGGGTCGTATACGCCGCTGATGCCATTGTTGGTTACACGAATAAGCGGGCGTTGCAGTTCAAGGGCGCGCATACGGGCTATTTGCATATGCTGGTGAGGGCCGTGAGAATCGCCAAACCAAGCATCGTTGCTAACGGTAAATAAAATATCAGATTGATTGTGGTAATTACCCCGTACTAGATCAGCAAAGGCGATTTCGTAGCAAATAGCAGGCAGAATATTTAAACCGTTGGCGCGTAGATTGTTTTGTACTTCATCGCCGCGTGTAAACGAGGACATGGGTAAATCAAACAAAGGCGCGATAGGGCGCAGAATATCTTCAAACGGCACAAACTCACCAATTGGCAGTAATTGATGCTTCTGATAGCGGTTTTTACCTAAGTATTGATAATGACCATGTTCGTCACCCTGCTCTTTATTACCAAGTACAATTAAGGTGTTGAAGATAGTTTTGGTATCAAGCTGGTAGTCGACAATACCGGTAATGAGTGCGGTGTTGTTAAATGAGGCCGCGCTATCTAAGCCTGCTAAATAGCTATCTGCAAGGGCTTCTATTTCAGGAACCGCAGCTTCTGGCCACACAATTAAATCTGCATCCCAGTGACGGCGCGTCATATCCTGATACTTACTCATGGTGGTCCAAAATTCACTGGGCTCAAAGCGTAGGTGCTGTTTGATATTACCTTGTACCAGTAAGGCGCTAATAGTTTTCTCACTGTAGTTGTTATTGCGTGTATAGTGAGTAATAGCGAATACTAAAGCGATGCTTAGCACCGTGGCTGCTGTGGCTTTAAAGTCCCTTGTAAACAGCAGGCGATAGAGCGCAAAACCAATCGCGATACATACAAGGGTTAAGCCAAACTCACCAATTACTGGAGCGAGTAGATTAAGCGGGCTATCGGTTTGAGTATAACCAAAGCTTAACCAAGGGAAACCAGTCATTACCACGCCACGTAAGTACTCGGTGATGGCAAAACCACAAAGTAATAACAAACCATAGCTGTAAGGGCCGCTGGCAAAGCGTGTCGCAAACATAAAGGCTAAAGCGGGGTAGATAGCTAAATAAGCACATAACAGCACCATCAGTAATACTGAGGCTACCAGTGGCATACCGCCAAAAGTAGCGATAGATACATGTACCCAACTAATGCCAGCACCAAACCAACCAATGCCAAATATAAAACCATATTTGGCGGCGCGTTTACTGGCTTGTTTGCCATATTGCTGCTCAGACTTATGTGTGTGGGTGCTGTATATCGCCAATGCTAAACAGGCGAACGTGAGAGGCCAAATCTCAAATGGGGCATAGCTTAAAGTTAAAAGAAGGCCCGCAACCAGTGCGAGCCATGCTTTTTTATCTGTTGCTAAATGCAGGCTATTAGTCAGAAGTGTCTTCAATGTTGTTATCATCTGCCTTTGGCACGGTAACCTGTAATTGTAATAACCGACGATTATCGGCATTGGTTACTTTAAATTGTAAGCCATCTATATCAATTATTTCACCACGGCCAGGCATATGCCCAAAGGCGTGTAAAACAGTCCCACCGATGGTATCAGCGTCTTGCGTGCTGTAGCCGGTTTTAAAATATTCGTTAAAATCATCAACTGGGGTTAGGGCTTGAACAATATATGCATGTTTTGCAACTTGACGAATATCTTGTTGATCTTCTTCGTCATGCTCATCTTCAATCTCGCCGACGATGAGCTCAAGAATATCTTCTATGGTTACTAAACCAGATACGCCGCCGTATTCATCAATCACTAACGCCATGTGGTAGCGTTGTTGGCGAAACTCATTAAGCAGTGTATCAACACGCTTACTTTCTGGTACAACAACGGCTGGGCGTAAATAATTACGTAAAGATGGTAGTAGATCATCTTTGTTTAGAATAAGTGGGAGTAGATCTTTTGCCAGTAGAATACCTTCTATGTGGTCTTTATCTTCACAGACTACCGGAAAACGGGAGTGTGTAGAATCTACCATCATAGGAATAACGTCTTCCAGCGGTGCGTCAACTTCGAGTGTGATCATTTGTGAGCGCGGGATCATAATGTCTCGTACTTTTAACTCTGACACACCGAGCACACCTTCTATCATCTCTTTGGTTTCAGGATCAATCACATCCCGAACTTGCGCATCGGCAATTACTTCAACCAGCTCTTCTCTATTCTGGGGTTCCCCTTGCAACATTTGGGTAATTTTACCCAACCAGGTCTTGCTAGAAGAACCCTGGCTAGTCTGCGAGTTATCGTCGCTCATTGCGTCTACTTGCTCCGTAAATTTAAATATCGTCCCGATATGGGTCTGCTATGCCTAATTCGGCAAGCAATTGCTTTTCAATGCTTTCCATCTCTTTCGCATCTTCATCCTTTATATGGTCAAATCCAAGTAAATGCAAGCATCCGTGGATAACCATATGGGCAAAGTGGTCATGAAATGACTTTTCTTGCTCGATTGACTCAGCCAGTACAATGGCTGGACATATAACTAAATCACCCACCAAAGGTAGTTCTACACCTGCTGGCGCTTCAAATTCAAACGACAACACATTGGTTGGTTTATTTTTACCACGGTAGTCATTATTGAGTTGTTGGCTTTGCTCTTCATCAGCAATAACAATACTCAGCTCTGATTCGTCACGGTATTGACTAAGCACTTTATTAGCCCACAGCGCAAATTGCTCAAGACTAGGCAAGTTGTCAAACTCACAGGTTATTTGTAAATCAAGTTCAGTGTTCACGGTATTACTCTTTAGTAGCAGATTGGCTCTGCTCTTGATTAGCTAGCAAGTCTTTAGCACGCTGTTTTTCTGCGCGCTTGAGTCGTTCTGTTTCATCGTTTCGTTCGTAAGCTTCAACAATACGTGCCACTACAGGGTGGCGTACCACGTCCTGTGATTGGAAAAAGTTAAAGCTTATTTCGTCTACGTCACTAAGTACTTCAATGGCATGACGAAGGCCTGAGCGTGCACCACGGGGCAAATCAACTTGGGTGATATCACCAGTGATCACCGCTTTTGAATTAAAGCCAATACGGGTTAAGAACATTTTCATTTGCTCAACCGTGGTATTTTGGCTTTCATCTAAAATAATAAAGGCATCGTTCAGTGTGCGACCACGCATAAAGGCAAGTGGAGCGACTTCAATGACATTTTGCTCCATCAGCTTTTCGACTTTTTCAAAGCCGAGCATTTCAAATAAGGCATCGTACAATGGGCGCAGGTATGGGTCGATTTTCTGACTTAAATCACCCGGTAAAAACCCCAGTTTTTCACCGGCTTCAACAGCGGGGCGGGTCAATAAAATACGTCGTATTTCTTGACGCTCTAAGGCATCAACTGCTGCGGCGACCGCAAGGTAGGTTTTACCTGTGCCAGCAGGCCCTATACCAAAGGTGATATCGTGACGAAAAATATTCGACACATAGTGACCTTGATTATCGTTACGTGGTTTTATTACGCCACGACGAGTTTTGATCATCACCTCTTGACCATACTCGTTTAGCTCACCTTGCTCTAATGCATTTGATTCACTAATGGCTAAATGGACGGTATTTGCTGCAATTTCAGTAATAACACCGCGTACTGGCTGTGTTTCAACATATAAGTCTTTGAGGATTTCCATCGCTGCAAACGCGCTGGTGGTTTTCCCGGTGATTTTAAAATAGTTATCGCGATGAGTAATTTCAACACCTAAGCGGCGCTCAATGTGTTTGATGTTTTCGTCAAATGGGCCACATAAAGATGAAAGACGTTTGTTGTCGGAGGGTTCTAAATAAATCTCTAATTTTTTTAATTGATTACTCAAAATTGCTTCCTGTTTTGATGTGCCAGCGAGGCTGGCACAGTAAGTTTCGCCTAAGGAACGAAAGTCGCCACACCTAATTCATCAGGGCTGGCTTGTGGCTCTGGTTGTGCTGCTTTACTTAAAATATCAGCTGGAGCAACCGCACGGCGTAAGTTCATTTGGGATTCTGTACGAATTAAGTCACCGCGTAAAGAGTTTGGCAGTGCTTCAGTAATACGTACATCAACAAACTGACCGATCACAGTATGCGGGCCAATAAAGTTAACCACGCGGTTGTTTTCAGTACGTCCGCGTAATTCCATCGGATTCTTCTTCGATGGACCTTCAACTAGGATACGTTGCTCAGTATCAAACATTTGGCGACTGATCTGTTGCGCCATTTGGGTTATACGATTTTGTAACAGGTATAAACGCTCTTTCTTTTCTTGCTCGCTAACATCGTCAGGCAAATCAGCCGCTGGCGTACCCGGGCGTGCGCTGTAGATAAAGCTAAAGCTCATATCAAAACCAATATCATTGATAAGGTTCATCGTCGCTTCAAAGTCAGCGGCACTTTCACCAGGGAAACCAATGATAAAGTCTGATGACATGCTTAAATTAGGGCGAATTTTACGTAATTTACGAATTGTTGACTTGTATTCAATCGCAGTATGGCCACGTTTCATTAAGTTAAGAATACGATCCGAACCACTTTGTACTGGTAAATGTAAATGATCAACAAGTTCAGGCACGTCAGCGTATGCATCAATGATGTCTGGTGTAAATTCTACCGGGTGCGAGGTGGTATAACGAATACGGTCAATCCCATCAATGGCTGCAACATAACGAATTAAATCTGAGAAGTAACAAATTTCACCATCATGGGTTTCGCCGCGATAAGCATTTACGTTTTGACCCAGTAAGTTTACTTCGCGCACACCTTGTTCAGCTAGTTGTGCAACTTCTAATAATACATCATCAAGCGGGCGGCTAACTTCCTCACCACGCGTGTAAGGTACTACGCAAAAGGTACAGTATTTAGAGCAGCCTTCCATAATAGATACGAATGCAGACGGGCCATCGGCCTTTGGCTCTGGTAAACGGTCAAACTTTTCAATCTCTGGGAATGAAATATCAACCACAGAGCTACCTTTGTTACCTTGCACTTGTTTGATCATTTCAGGTAAGCGATGCAATGTTTGTGGGCCAAAAATAACGTCAACAAATGGTGCGCGTTGGCGAATTGAATCACCTTCTTGTGAGGCAACACAACCGCCAACACCGATGATCAGATTGGGTTTGTCGTCTTTAAGTAATTTCCAACGGCCTAGTTGATGGAATACTTTTTCCTGCGCTTTTTCGCGAATTGAACAGGTATTGAGTAGGATAACATCTGCATCCCCAGCTTCATCAGTTAACTGGTAGCCGTTGGTTGCATCGAGAAGATCAGCCATTTTCTGAGAGTCGTATTCATTCATCTGACAACCCCAGGTTTTAATATGCAGCTTTTTACTCATTGAAATATAGCCTCGTTTTCAATTCGGTAGTGGCACGGTTGTGCGCTAAACAGGATAAGCGGCACTTTCGCTTACTTAAAGGACGCGTATTTTAGCTGGATACCCGCCTAGATCCAAGTATAGTTTTTATGTTTGTGAATTGAAGTCAAACAAAGTGCGTTTTATGGTTGATTAAGATGAAACTCACTCGCACTTACAAACAGAAATACGATACAATCAAGCGCACTGAAAATAACCAAATTAGTGACTAAAAATGATGAAAAACAAGGTTATTGTTGTCGGCGGCGGCATGGTTGGTGCAGCCACAGCAGTTAAACTCGCTAAACAAGGATGCCAAGTAACAGTGATTGAGCAGCAGATAATTGATGCGGATGCTGTATTGGCAAGTGAAAAAGTTGCTATTCGTGTATCTGCTATCAATCGTTTTTCAGAAAACTTATTAGATGATTTAGGCGCTATGCCTATTTTACGAGTGCATCGACATGCCCCATATCAACAGCTCGAAGCGTTTGAACGAACGGGCGATAACCTTTTGTTTGATTGTCACGATATTAATACCACTCATTTAGGCCACTTAATTGAAAATAATTTAATTCAAGCGAGTATCTGGCAACAGTTTGCACAGCACAATATTGAGGTGATTGAAACATCCCAGTCGTTGTCAGCAATTGAGCAAAGCAAACAGCAAGTGACATTGCATTATGGTGAGCAGCAATATACTGCCGATTTAGTTGTTGCTGCAGATGGTGGGCAATCGTTATTACGTCAACAGGCAGGTATTGGGGTTACGGGTTGGCAATATGACCAGCACTGTATGGGAGTATTAATAAAGCTAGACGCGGCACAACAAGTAAAAACATGGCAGCAGTTTAAACCCTCAGGCCCCGTTGCATTTTTACCTATGCAGGCACCATACGCTAATTTAATTTGTTACCATGATGCAAAGCAATTAAAGCAATGGCAGCAACTCTCAGCAAGCGAATTAAAACAGCAACTGCTTGCACATTTTCCGCCTTTAGCTGGAGATTTTGACGTTATAGAACATGCTGTGTTTCCGTTAACTCGCCAACATGCCAACAGCTATTCAGATGGCCGTATTGTACTGGTTGGCGATGCAGCACACACTATTAATCCGCTCGCTGGGCAGGGGGTTAACTTAGGCTTTCAAGATGTCGTTGCGCTTGCTGACATATTAAACAATACAGACGATATAGGTGCTGCACAATACCTCAAACAATATGAGCAAACTAGACGCAAAGCAAACTTATTAATGATGAGTATGATGGACGCCTGTTATTTTGGTTTTTCTAATCAACTGACCCCATTGCAGTGGGCACGTAGCCAATTTTTGAAAGTGGCAAATAATTCAGTTTTTTTTAAAAATCAGCTTCTAAAATACGCAATTGGTGGACAATTGGACTAGATTAAAATTATCGACAATAAAGCTTTAATCAGAATATCAATTTTATTAATATACGGATTTGTTCGTGAATTTTATTAAAAAATAAAAAGTTGATCTTCTTGTATCCGAGCAAGTAAAGCTTTTTTGCTAACTTTTACCACTTGTTTGTATTTAAAGTAATCGGAAATATAGGCGTTAATTTTCTTTAAATTGCACTCAACCTGATTATAGAAGCGCTAATGTGAATAATTTTTTTATTTTCATAATTTTAGCAGGTACTTTTCTTTTAGCCGTAAGCTTAAAGCCTACATTCTTAATCTATAAAAAAACTAATAGCTCACAATGGGCCTTATTATTTGTACTGATTATTTTTTTTATAACTGGTTATTGGTGGGTAGTCTATTATTTTTTTACCCATGGTGCTGATACCTTCGTAACTTTGAGTGTTTCATTAATTTTATTTGGCGGCAGTGCTTTTGTGATACTCGTCACTCGATTAAGCTTAAGTAGTATTATTAAAATTGAAAAGGCAAGTGCGCAGCAACGCTTTTTAGCTGAGCATGACAGTCTTACTCGCCTGCCAAGTAGAAACAAATTTTTCTGTGTTATTGAACAGCAAATTACTCAGGCTAACCCATTTACGTTATTGTTTATAGATTTAAACGGCTTTAAACAAGTAAATGATGGGTTTGGTCATCAATATGGTGATGAGCTTTTAAGTGTGCTTTCTAATAGGTTACAACAGCATTTATCTGGGATCGCTAACCTATATAGGATTGGTGGTGATGAATTCGCACTCATTTTGTTTTCACGAGAAGAAAAAACATATTCCAATTGTATTGCTGCGATTAATACTGCGATCAGTTTTCCTTTTACTATTAAGAAGCAAAAAATAATGGTGATGTTGAGTATTGGGGTAAGTCGGTTCCCTGATGATAGCCAGCAGCAACATGAACTGCTAATACAAGCTGATTTAGCTATGTACGAAGCAAAAAAGACGGGTCATCAAGTTATTGTGTATTTTCCAGAGTTAGGCCACAGAGCGCGAGAGTTAAGCGAGATGTCTAAACGGATTGAAAAAGCGTTGCAAAGTGATGAATTTGAATTGTATTTACAACCTATTTTATCGGCCTTTGGCCAGCAGTTACATGGTGCTGAAGTACTCATACGTTGGCGAAAAGAAGATGGAGAGTTTATACCGCCAAATAAGGTGCTTAGTGTGGCAGAACAAACAGGGCTAATTTTGCCTTTATCTCAGTGGGTTGTATTAAATTCGCTAAAGCATTTGAAAAAACTTAAAGCGCATGGGTTTTCTGGTTTGCTTCATATAAATCTCTCACCTAAAGATTTAGAAAGTAAAGAGTTTTATTATTTTATTGAAATGCTTGTTGATTTGGATCCTAGTATGGGTGAATCAATCATCTTTGAGATCACGGAAAACGCAGTGATGACTAGTTTAAATGCGGCTCGTGAAATGATGTCTAAATTGAGTAAGATGGGTTTTAAGTTTAGTGTAGACGATTTTGGAACCGGTTTTTCTTCACTGGTTTTATTAAGGGAACTACCAATAGATCAAATAAAGATAGATCAATCATTTATAAAGAACATGCTCAATGAGACTACGGCATACGCAATTGTTGAGTCAACAATATTTTTAGCAAGCAGACTTAATTGTAATGTAGTTGCTGAAGGCATCGAAGAAAAAGACATTGAACAAGCATTAATTAAATTAAACTGTGATTATGTACAAGGCTTTTTATATAGTCGGGCAGTACCATTAGATGAATTTATACAGGAAAATTTAATGTAGGTTAGATAAAATTGGCTGGGATACCAGGATTTGAACCTGGGAATGCCAGGATCAAAACCTGGTGCCTTACCGCTTGGCGATATCCCAACTTTAAATTTTATTAGTTTTAGTTCTAGGTAAGAACATGGTGCGGAAGGAGAGACTTGAACTCTCACATCCTAAGATACTGGAACCTAAATCCAGCGCGTCTACCAATTCCGCCACTCCCGCAGTTTTTTAAATGCAGATTTTATTGCTTTGGAATCTAAATCCAGCGTCTAATTCAAGACCACTACTAATTCCGCCACTCCCGCATAGTCCGCATAATTATATACGTTTTTGCTGTTTATACTCATAGCTAGAGTTATTCTTTAACAACATTCTTTGGTAGAAAAAGTTGGCTGGGATACCAGGATTTGAACCTGGGAATGCCAGGATCAAAACCTGGTGCCTTACCGCTTGGCGATATCCCAACAAAGAATCAGTTGATAGTTTTAGTTCTTATCAAGAACATGGTGCGGAAGGAGAGACTTGAACTCTCACAACCTAAGTTACTGGAACCTAAATCCAGCGCGTCTACCAATTCCGCCACTCCCGCAGTTCTTAGAATGCAGTTAATCGTTTTGGAACCTAAATCCAGCGTCTAATTCAAGACAACTGCCAATTCCGTCACTTCCGCAGTTCTATTCTTTAACAACATTCTTTGGTAGAAGAAGTTGGCTGGGATACCAGGATTTGAACCTGGGAATGCCAGGATCAAAACCTGGTGCCTTACCGCTTGGCGATATCCCAACAAAGAATTAATTGATAGTTTTAGTTCTTATCAAGAACATGGTGCGGAAGGAGAGACTTGAACTCTCACATCCTAAGATACTGGAACCTAAATCCAGCGCGTCTACCAATTCCGCCACTCCCGCATCGAGCATATACAGGTAATAATGTTTTGGAACCTAAATCCAGCGTCCAACTCAAGGCCACTGCCAATTCCGCCACTCCCGCATTATCACTTTGAATTAATCAAAGAAATGGTAGTTATTTTAAACTCTTCATTGAGTTGCAATTTAACTCTTGCAGAGCCACTTCTAAAAGAAGAAATGGTGGCTAAGACGGGATTTGAACCTGTGACCCCATCATTATGAGTGATGTGCTCTAACCAGCTGAGCTACTTAGCCATTGTTGGCTGGGATACCAGGATTTGAACCTGGGAATGCCAGGATCAAAACCTGGTGCCTTACCGCTTGGCGATATCCCAACAATAACAATTAATAGTTTTAGTTCTTATCAAGAACATGGTGCGGAAGGAGAGACTTGAACTCTCACAACCTAAGTTACTGGAACCTAAATCCAGCGCGTCTACCAATTCCGCCACTCCCGCATCGAGCATATACAGGTAATAATGTTTTGGAACCTAAATCCAGCGTCTAATTTCAAGACCACTGCCAATTCCGCCACTCCCGCATCGAGCATATACAGGTAATAATGTTTTGGAACCTAAATCCAGCGTCTAATTTCAAGGCCACTGCCAATTCCGCCACTCCCGCATTTCAAATTTTGATAAATCAAAACTTAGGTAGTTATTTTAAACTCTTAATTGAGCAACAAAAAATAAATGGTGGCTAAGACGGGATTTGAACCTGTGACCCCATCATTATGAGTGATGTGCTCTAACCAGCTGAGCTACTTAGCCATCTTTTTTGTTAGCACTTCATCGCTGAGTGCGGGGCGTATTATGCTGATATGACCTAAATCCGTCAACACCTTTTTTGCAAAAAAACACGTATCACGGTTTGTTTGCGGGAAAAATAGGCTAACAGGCTAAATTTTAATAAAAATGGTGTTTTTTAACAGCTTTGTACTGACTTATTAGGGCGTGTTTATCTTTCGAGGTTAAATTTGCAGCAGTGTGTTTGGTATTTAGGCAAGGCAGAGCCTATGTAGTGTGGTGTTCCCCATAAATAGGCGATAACGCAGCATTAATGCCAAACACGCGCTGCCCTTCGGGTTCTTCCTAGGGGCGATTAACTCTTTGTTGCCTACATGGATGTAGGTAAGGGGCGTGAGCAGGATGCGGAAGCTTTGCTCGACTTTTACTTAGCCCACTAGATTACAAATCTCGGGCCGCGATTAAATCGCCCCTAGTTTGAACAAATTTTAATCCTGAAAGGTCAACACGCCCTAGACTAATATTTAATAGTAGTGCAAAAATAAAAAAGCTCGTAAAAACGAGCCTTTAAAATCACTAAGTGTAGTAAATTAAAGAACGGGGATGTTAAACATTGAACAAAAAGTTCATTACATCGCCATCTTTAACTATGTATTCTTTGCCTTCTTGGCGCATCTTACCAGCTTCTTTTGCGCCACTTTCACCTTTAAATGCAATGAAGTCATCAAAAGCGATAGTTTGTGCACGAATAAAGCCACGTTCAAAGTCGGTATGGATTTTACCTGCGGCTTGTGGCGCAGTCGCACCAACAGGAATGGTCCATGCACGTACTTCTTTTACGCCTGCGGTAAAGTAGGTTTGTAAATGTAGTAATTCGTAACCACCGCGGATCACAAGATTTAAACCAGGTTCTTCAAGGCCCAGATCAGCCATAAACTCAAGTTTATCTTCTTCATCAAGTTCTGAAAGTTCAGATTCAATCGCTGCACATACTGGCACAACAACCGCATCTTCAGCGGCAGCAATTGCACGTACACGCTCAAGAAGTGGGTTATTCTCAAATCCATCTTCGGCAACGTTCGCAATATACATTGTTGGTTTGATGGTTAAGAAGTTGATAGAAGCTATTGCTGCTTTTTCTTCTTTTGTCAGTGCTAAAGAGCGTAAAGTTAAACCTTCATCAAGGTGTACTTTTACTTTTTCGAGCACAGCATTTT
This sequence comes from Pseudoalteromonas arctica, assembly GCF_012927645.1. GTDB lineage: Bacteria > Pseudomonadota > Gammaproteobacteria > Enterobacterales > Alteromonadaceae > Pseudoalteromonas > Pseudoalteromonas arctica_A. Next base: position 35,982 of record NZ_JABBMT010000009.1, read on the forward strand.
GTTCTTTGGCGTCTTTATCACCACCTTTGGCTTTTTTTGCATTACGGAAAATAGCTTTATCAGCACTATCCATATCCGCAAGTACTAATTCAGTGTTGATCACGTCAATATCATCAGCTGGATCAATTGTGCCCGCTACGTGAATTACGTTTTCATCTTCAAAACAGCGAACTACGTGACCAATTGCATCGGTTTCACGGATGTTAGCTAAGAATTGGTTACCTAAGCCTTCACCTTTTGATGCGCCTTTTACAAGACCAGCAATATCCACAAACTCCATACTAGTGGTAAGGATGCGTTGCGGATTAACAATTTTTGCAAGCTCGTCTAGACGAGGATCTGGCACCGGTACCACGCCCGTATTTGGTTCAATGGTACAAAAAGGAAAGTTAGCGGCTTCGATACCCGCTTTGGTTAATGCATTGAAAAGTGTTGATTTACCAACATTAGGCAAACCGACGATGCCACATTTGAAACCCATAGTTAAGATACCTTGTTTAGATCCGTTGAACCGATTATGGCTTAAACGAATGTAGTCTGTTTTGTGCTTTTAACACACCGTCTTTTGCAAGTATTTCCATACAACGAACTGCTTCATCTACTGCGGCATCCATTTTTTCTTGGTCTTCTTTGGCTGCTTTACCAAGCACCCATCCGGTGACCATTTCACGATGCCCTGGATGGCCTATCCCAACGCGTAAGCGCATGAAATCTTTTTGGTTTGCCATTTTTGCGATAATGTCTTTTAGACCATTATGGCCACCGTGTCCGCCACCTTTCTTTAACTTGGCAACCCCGGGTTCTAAATCCATTTCGTCGTGGGCAACTAGAATGCTTTCAACAGGAATTTTGAAAAAGTTGGCTAAACTACCGACCGCTTTACCACTTAAATTCATATAAGTAGTAGGGATCAGTAATTTGAATTCTTGATCTTGGATGATCACTTTGCCAGTAAGGCCATGATACTTAGGATCGTGTTTTAGCGTACAGTTGTAGCGTGCAGCGAGTTGCTCGATAAACCAAGCACCTGCATTGTGGCGTGTGTTTGCGTATTCGGGGCCTGGATTAGCCAGGCCCACAAGCATTTGAATAGAATTCAAGGTGCAAACCTTAAAAAGTTATTCTGCTGCTTCGTCTTCAACTGGCGCAGCTTTGTTGGCTTTGATAGTTACGATAGACTGGTCGTGATCAGCACCTTTCGCTAAATCAACAGATGAAACACCGGCTGGAAGTTTAACGTCAGAGATGTGGATTGAGTCACCAGCAACTAAGCCCGCTACGTCAACTTCAACAAACTCAGGAAGTGACTTAGGAAGACAAGTGATTTCGATTTCTGTTAATTGGTGAACAACAGTGTTACCAGCTTTAGTTACTACGTCTTCACCGATGAAGTGAACTGGCACTTTAGTGTGAAGTTTATGAGCAGCATCTACACGTTGGAAATCAAGGTGAGTGATTTTAGGCTTGAATGGGTGACGTTGGATATCTTTAAGGATAGCTTCAACTTTTTCACCAGCGATATCAAGAGTAAGAATGTGAGTGTAAAAGCCTTCACTTTCTTGTGCTTTGATGATCTCTTTGTGTTCAAAAGTAAGAGATGCAGCTTCTTTGTCAGCACCGTAAAGAATGGCAGGAACTTTATCTTCACGACGTAGGCGGCGGCTCGCACCTGTACCTGTTGCTGTGCGTAATTCTGCATTAAATGTATAAGTTTCGTTAGACATGATGTCTCCAATAAATAAATAGTGTAGGGCCTTTGCGACCAAGGTCCCTAGCCAAAAGGCGCGCTATCATACCACCACCACCTATTAAAAGAAATACGATACATAAAAAAAGCACCAAGTAGGCGCTTTAATTATGTTCAGGTGTTTGTATCTAAATAGTTTTAGTGTTCAAACATCGCTGAAATAGATTCTTCATTGCTGATACGGCGTATTGTTTCAGCTAGCATGTCTGCAAGTGTTAACACTTTAATTTTATCAATTGCTTTTAATTCAGCAGACAGTGGAATTGAGTCAGTTACAATCACTTCATCAATTACTGAGTTACGAATATTTTCTACCGCAGTACCAGAAAGTACAGGGTGAGTAGCGTAAGCAAATACTCGCTTGGCACCGTGCTCTTTAAGTGCTTCAGCTGCTTTACATAAAGTACCGCCTGTGTCGATCATATCATCAACGATGATACAGTCACGACCTTCAACGTCACCAATAATGTGCATTACTTGAGAAACATTCGCTTGTGGGCGACGTTTATCAATAATGGCAAGATCGGTATCGTTTAATAATTTAGCAATAGCACGGGCACGAACTACGCCGCCAATATCAGGTGATACAACAACAACATCATCAAACTGACGCTCTTTCATATCTTCAAGTAGCACAGGGCTACCGAACACATTATCAACTGGTACATCAAAGAAGCCTTGGATTTGCTCAGCGTGTAAATCAACCGTTAGAACTCGGTCAACACCTACACTTGATAAGAAATCGGCAACAACTTTTGCTGTGATTGGTACGCGAGCAGAGCGCACTCGGCGATCTTGACGTGCATAACCAAAATAAGGAATGACGGCTGTTATACGACCTGCAGATGCACGACGTAAGGCATCAACCATTACAATAAGCTCCATCAAGTTATCGTTAGTGGGGGCACAGGTTGATTGCACAATAAAAACATCCGAGCCACGAACATTTTCATTAATTTGAACACTGATCTCACCGTCGCTAAAACGGCCAACAACAGCATCGCCAACTTCAATATATAAACGTTTTGCAACTTTTTGAGCTAACTCAGGTGTTGCGTTACCAGCGAAGAGCTTCATGTCAGGCACGGTAGGGTTCCTCAGGCACTGAATTTTTGGACTAATAAGCTATATAAAAAGTATAGCTTATTAACTTAAACTTTATTTACTTGTACGTTACTTCATTGCTTCAATGTATAGCGTCCAACTGCGTATGGGCAGGAGAGATATTAACGCTGCTGGCAATAAAACCGTCCCAGTTATGGGGGAGATTTTCAAGAACATGTTGCGCTTCTTTTTGCGTGGCAAATTCAACAAAACAGCATGAACCTGTACCAGTCATCTTCGACGGAGCGTATTTTAGCAACCACTGGAGGGTCTTTTCAACCTCAGGGCAGAGCTTTTTAACTAAAGGCTCGCAATCGTTGCCTAATGTTTGCTGTTGCCAGTGGCCTTTTAGCTTTGGTGTATCACGCTTTAAATCTGGGTGAGTAAAAATTTTTGCGGTGCTGATATGTTCACTTGGATGCACTACACAATACCATTTTGACGGCAGCTCTACATTTACTAACTTCTCGCCAATGCCTTGAGCTAGGGCGCTTTTGCCGTTAATGAACACAGGTACATCTGCGCCTAACTGCACACCAAGCTCTGCTAATTCAACCAATGATAACTGACATTGCCATAATTTATTCAGTGCTAAAAGTGTGCTGGCAGCGTCTGAAGAACCACCGCCAACGCCGCCTCCCATAGGCAATATTTTAGTTAAATTTATTTTTGCACCAAAAACTGAATTACTGTGCTTTTGTAACAAAACGGCCGCTTTATAGATCAAATTATCTTTAAGTGGGATATCGGTGGTGTCACCAGTGACTTCAATCTCAGTTGTTTCAGTCAAAGTAAATGTGAGTTGATCGCCATAATTTAAAAAAGTAAATAAGGTTTCCAATTCATGATAGCCATCTTCACGGCGGCCATTAATGTGTAAAAATAAATTGAGCTTGGCAGGTGCCAATAACGAAAATGAAGTCATAGTTTGCTTAGTCATGTTAGTCAAAGTGCCACTCGTAAAGTTGAATTTTTATTTTAATATCGTGGTGTTTCAACGTGAGCTTTGTAGGTAACCAAAATCCGGCGTATTGTTGGTAATCAGCGTAGCTTATTTGCCATTGATCGCCATCGGGTGCGTGCCAAGTTACATTTTTCGCTCGGCCTAGTTCATCAACTTGCAAACTTGGATCGTTAACAGTGCCTTTTAACCAATTATCAGCACTGTTCATTGGTATATTAAAACCTGTGAGTCTAGCTAGCAGGCGCGATGCATTAATATCATGGTAAACGTCATCATCGTATTCAAGTTTTGCGCCGTGACTATCTTGTGTTAATGCTAAAACTCGGGTGCCGATAAAACTCGTCAAAATAAGTTGGTTTAACTGTTCTTGTTGTTGCCAATTTAAGTTTGCTGATTGGCGTTCATCTGGGCTAATAAAAGCCAGTTTTCCTTCAACTTGCCAGTTGCTTTGTTGTGATAATTGCGACTTCCAATCGTCATAAATGGCTGTTTGAGGGCTAGTTTGCTGCGCACAGCCACTTAAAAATAAAAAAAATATGAGTAAAATCAAATATAGTCGAATCAAATGTCGTTCCTTACTTTCCATATTCAGCTGATTTTTGGTAAAATTATCGTCTTTCGAGCACGGCTTAGCAATATTTGGCACATATGACCATAGTAGCACTAGGTATTAATCATAAAACCGCATCTGTAGAATTACGCGAAAAGGTTGCCTTTTCGCCTGAGCAATTGTCAGAAGCATTACAGCAACTGAGCGATCACGATCAGTTTAATGAAGCGGTTATAGTGTCAACATGTAACCGAACAGAAATCTATTGTAGCCTCGCTCAGCAAAATTCCCAAATACTGTTGCAATGGTTAGCTAGTTTCCATGGTTTGGATGAATATGAACTGAGCAGTAATGTATATTGTCACCAAGATAATGATGCTATCAATCATTTAATGCGTGTGTCATGTGGCCTAGACTCTTTGGTGCTAGGTGAACCGCAAATTCTTGGTCAAATCAAACAAGCTTATAATAGCGCTAAAAATCACAATTCCGTGAGTGTGGTATTTGATCGGTTATTTCAAAAGACCTTTTCGGTCGCAAAACAAGTTAGAACGGAAACTGATATCGGCGCAAGTGCGGTATCTGTTGCCTATGCTGCGGTTAATTTAGCTAAACATATATACGGCAAGTTAGATAAAACCAAAGTGTTATTAATTGGCGCAGGGGAAACAATTGAACTGGTAGCTAAACATTTATACCAGAATCAACCACAACAGATCACTGTAGCGAATCGCACCATAGAGCGTGCACGCTTACTGGCAGAAGATGTTAATGCCGACGTTATTGCGTTAGCGCAGTTACCTGAACGCTTGCATCAAGCAGATATAGTGATCAGTTCGACGGCAAGTACTTTACCAATTATTGGCAAAGGGGTGGTTGAACAAGCGCTAAAACAACGCCGTAATAAGCCCATGTTATTTATTGATATTGCAGTTCCGCGTGATATTGAAAGCCAAGTTGGTGAATTAGATGCGGCCTATTTGTATTCGGTTGATGACTTACAGGCAATAGTAAGCGAAAATATCGCTTCAAGAGAACAAGCTGCCGATGAAGCGCAAGTGATTATTACCCAGCGCTGTGCGGAATTTGTGATGTGGATGCGCTCACTCGACTCTGTCGATCTGATCCGCTCTTATCGCCAAGATGTACACGATATTAAGTCTGAGCTGGTTGATAAGGCAATAAGTCAATTAAACACCGGTAAAGATGCAGAAAAAATTATTTTAGAGCTGGCCAACAAGTTAACCAACCGTCTAATGCACGCGCCTACCCGTGCAATTCAAGATGCGGCTAAAAAAGGTGAAGTTGCTCAGTTAAGCCAATTAAAGAAAATGTTAGGTATTGATCAGGAATAGCAGTTACATGAAAGAGTCCGTTTATCGTAAGTTAGAAACCTTAGTAGAGCGTTACGAAGAAGTGCAAGCGCTGCTAAGTGATCCGTCAGTTATTAGCGACCAAAACCGTTTTCGTGCGCTTTCAAAAGAATATTCTGAATTGGAAGAAATTGTTAAAGCGTTTTTAGGCTATCAGCAAACACAAGATGATGTTGCTACAGCAGAAGAAATGCTAAAGGATTCGGATCCGGATATGCGTGAAATGGCGCAAGAAGAATATAAAGAAGCCAAAGCGCAAATCCTTGCTATCGAAGATCAAATACAAGTGTTGATGCTACCAAAAGATCCACGCGACAATAATAGTGTGTTTTTAGAAGTACGCGCCGGTACGGGGGGGGATGAAGCGGCCATTTTTGCTGGTGATTTATTCCGTATGTATACCCGCTATGCTGAAACTAAAAAATGGAAAGTAGAGATTGTGAGCACCAATGAAGGTGAACACGGTGGTTACAAAGAAGTGATAGCTAACATTAGCGGTGAAGGGGTGTACGGACAATTGAAGTTTGAATCTGGTGCTCACCGGGTACAGCGCGTACCAGAAACTGAATCACAAGGGCGTGTTCATACATCAGCCTGTACTGTTGCGGTAATGGCTGAAGTGCCAGAAGCGGAAGCGATTGAAATTAATACCGCTGATATTAAAGTTGATACGTTCCGGGCCTCAGGTGCTGGTGGTCAGCACGTTAATAAAACTGACTCGGCAATTCGTATTACCCACATACCAACGGGTGTAGTGGTTGAATGTCAAGATGAGCGTTCACAGCATAAAAACCGCGCGAAAGCGATGTCAGTGCTTGCTGCTCGCTTACAACAAGCAGAAGATGAAAAACGTCACGCGGCTGAAGCATCAGAGCGTCGTAACTTAGTCGGTAGTGGTGATCGTTCAGAGCGTATTCGTACTTATAACTACCCGCAAGGACGTATTACAGATCACCGTATCAATCTCACTTTATACCGTTTAAATGAGGTGGTTGCCGGTGACTTAGGTTGTGTGATTGAGCCATTAATGCAAGAGCATCAGGCTGATTTACTAGCAGCCATGGGTGATGAGTGATCGTGACCGACACAATTGAAAGTGCGGTGTCGAATGCTACTTTGCAGTTGCAAAGTAGCAGCGACAGTGCCAAATTAGACGCACAAGTATTACTGCTCGATGTATTGCAAAAGCCACGTAGTTATTTATTTAGCTGGCCAGAAAAAAAATTAACGCAGCAACAACAGCAACTATTTGAAAGTTACTGCCAACGTCGCTTAACAGGTGAGCCTGTGGCTCATATAACGGGAACGCGTGAATTTTGGAGTTTGCCACTGCAGGTTAATCCAACTACGCTGATCCCTCGTCCAGACACTGAAACATTGGTTGAATATGCCCTTAGTTTGTCTTTACCTGAGGCTGCTAAAGTGCTTGATTTAGGCACCGGGACTGGTGCAATTGCACTTGCACTTGCCAGCGAAATGCCACGTTGGCAAATCACTGGAGTTGATAGGGTTGCAGATGCTGTTGCGCTTGCTAATACAAATAAGCAGCGCTTAGGTTTTATTAATGTGGACTTTGTGCAAAGTGATTGGTTTAGCCAAGTTACAGCACAACATTTTGAGCTAATTGTTAGTAATCCACCATATATTGAATATGATGATATTCACTTAAATCAAGGTGACGTACGTTTTGAACCATTTTCTGCGTTAGTTGCCGATGATGACGGTATGGCTGATATTAAGTATATAATTACTCAAGCACGCAATTTTTTAACGTCAAATGGTTACCTTCTCATTGAGCATGGTTATCAACAAAGTGCTAAAGTGCGCAGTTTTTTTGCACAAATGGCGTATACAAATATACTTACAGTTAAAGATTTAGCAAATAACGATCGTGTAACGCTCGCACAGTGGCCAGAATAATTATAATAATTACAGTGCGAGAGCAAAATAAACGCCTTTGAGGACCAGTATGATGGATGATTTTTTGTTTTCGGATGAACCACAAGAAGTAGAAAGTGATGTAGCTAAAGGGGCATGGAAAGTCATCATTGTTGATGATGAGCCTGAAGTTCATGCTGTTACGAAACTGGCATTAAGTGATTTTGAGTTTCAAGGCAAGCGTTTAGAATTTATTAGTGCATACTCAGGAGCTGAGGCTAAAGTACAGATAGATAAAACCCCCGATGCTGCAATCGTACTGCTTGATGTGGTGATGGAAACAGATGATGCAGGCTTAAAAGTCGCGCAATATATTCGTGAAGTCGCTAAAAATAATCATATTCGTATTATCCTTCGTACTGGTCAACCCGGCCAAGCGCCAGAGCGCCAGGTTATTGTTAATTACGATATCAATGACTATAAATCAAAAACAGAACTTACCGCACAAAAATTATTTACTGTAGTAATGTCGAGCCTGCGTTCTTATCGCGATATTTTATCAATTGAACAATCTCGTCAAGGGCTTGAAAAAATAATTAAAGCTTCCCGTGATATTTTTTCAGCGCACTCACTCGATCATTTTATTGAAGGGGTGATGCAACAATTAGCATCGTTGCTCGGCACCGTTGATCAAGCAATGTACGCCACCAGTTTAGTGGCAGGTAACCCACAAGATAATCAGCATAAATTAGTGGTATTTTCTGGGCGAGGCGATTTTGAACGCAGCGAAGGCAAAGCGATTGAAGAGGTGTTGAATACCGAGCAGTTATCAGCGTGTAAACAAGCATTTAGAGATAAAAACATTGTCTATAAAAACAATTATTTGTTTGCATACTGTTGCAGCGAACACAATCATAATTCAATGCTTTTTATATCTGGTATTCCACACGACTTATCGGATACACAGCGCCATTTGATTGAAATATTTTCGCAAAATGTGCAGTTAGCATATGAAAATGTGCAATTACAATCGGAGGTCGAAGCAACTCAGCAAGAATTAGTATTTCGTTTAAGTGAAGCTCTGGAGCAGCGTTCAACTGAAACAGGTAATCATGTTAAACGGGTCTCACATATATGTAATACCTTAGCGTTGGCGTATGGTTTATCGAAACGTGAGGCTGATTTAGTTCGTTTAGCGTCACCACTTCATGATGTTGGTAAGGTCGGTATTCCTGACGCTATTTTAAATAAACCAGGTAAATTGACCTGCGAAGAGTGGGAGATCATGAAAACGCACACTCAAAAGGGTTACCTTATCCTACAGGGTTCTCGTCGTGAAATCGTTAATGCTGGCGCTCAGATTGCACGTGATCACCATGAAAAATGGGATGGTTCAGGTTACCCACAAGGAAGACAAGGACAAGACATTCATATTTTTGGTCGTATAGTAGCGATTGCCGATGTGTATGATGCATTGCGCCATAAACGTTGTTACAAAAAAGCGTGGACGCTTGATGATGTTGTTAATGAAATCAATCAGCAAAAAGGCAAACACTTTGAACCTAAACTGGTCGATGCATTTAACGACAGCCTAGCGGAGCTTGAAGAAATTTTAACGCGTTTTCCAGATTAAAAAATAATACCCAGAGCATTGAACTGGTGAGTTATTTAACGTATTCGAATGAGCATGTTTAATAACATTGATACAATTTCTTTTTTAACATTAATGAGTCGTTAGGGGCATATGGATTATTTAGCAGTCAAACACACACACATGGCAATTGCAGTTTTAAGCATTGTTTTATTTTATGTACGTTCATTTTCTCGACTCGGCAGTGGTGCAATCGTTAAAAATAAATTGGTATTTATTGGTAGTCACGCAACCGACACTTTTTTACTCATTTCAGCTATTACGCTAATGGCGATTGCTAAAATTAATCCACTAGAACAAACCTGGTTGCTTGAAAAGATTATTCTTGTAGTGGCGTATATTGCGCTGGGTATTATTGCTAGTAAGCAACAAAAGACCAGTATTAAAGTGGTATTTTTAGTTGTAACGACAGGAGTTATAGCTTTAATCGGTAAGCTTGCAGTAACTAAAGCTGCGTTTGTTCTGTAACAAAACTTGCCCAAAGGCTACGCTTAGTTGTTTTTGGGCATTAATCTAACGCCCTACGTTGGTATCTGTGTAAAAAAATAGGTAAACTAGGCATTCATTTTCTATTAAAGATGTTGCCGTATTAATGACCACTCCTTGGTTTGAAGATCAAAATGAATCCTATCAAGATGAGGCTTTTGACACATTCGCTCCCCAAGCGCTGTATCGTTGTATAAGCGCTGAAGCGAAGTGGGATCCTCAAGCTGATTTAAGTGATAGCTTTATCATCTTGAACGACTTTGAAGTTCAAGTTACCGAATTATGCCAACAATACCCTGATATTCACGAGCGCTTTGATGCGTTAGTTGATATGTTTTTTACTCAGTGGTTATTTAGCGTATCCAGTTTAAAAGTCCCAGAATACACCTTAAATAGTTTTAGCTATATGCTGAGTATGCGCAGTGGCTCTGAAACAACACTGGGTATTTTGTTATGTCATTTGTTAAACCACGCAGGTTTTGATGTAAATGTAACCATAAATAACAGTGAAATAAATGTCCATGTTGCTATCAGCGATGAGGAAGGCTATTTACTAGAGCCGAGTTCAGGTCAACAAAGTTGGTATATCGTTCCTGAAAACGCCAGTGAAGAAAATGGTGATGAGCAAGAGCCGCTTGAACTCATTTTTGACGAAGAAGTGTATAAGCTTTATCTTGCACAACAAAAGTGGGCCTTTATTAGCAGTAATAAATTTGGTCATGCTTTGAGCTGTGTTGAGATGCTGATGGAGCTTATAGGCGATGATCCATACGAAAGACGCGACAGAGGCTATTTACTTAACCAGCTAGATTGTCCGAAAATGGCGCGTGATGACTTACAATTTTTTATCGATGAGTGCCCAGATGATCCTGCGATTGATATTATTCAGCATCAACTTGAAGAACTTGAAGATAATCACATTACGCATCATTAACGACTCACCATTAACTTTAAGGAATTTACATGGCTGACACCCATACTGCCCTGATCACCAATGACGCAGTTGTCTTTGGTTTATTAGCAGTAATATTAGGCTTTATTTTTAAAACATCACACAGTGAAAATACAGCGCTGAAGAAGTTTTACAAATATGTCCCTGCATTATTATTGTGTTACTTTTTACCATCATTACTGAATACCTTTGGTATTGTCGATGGTCATTCTTCTAACGTGTATTACGTTGCCTCGCGCTACTTATTACCAGCGTGCTTAATTCTACTCACCATTAGTATTGATTTAAAAGCGATTATTAATTTAGGCCCCAAAGCCCTGATCATGTTTTTAACCGGCACGGTGGGTATCGTAATTGGTGGCCCCTTAGCCATACTTGTGATGAGTGCCGTTTACCCTGAAGCGGTCGGTGGTCATGGCCCAGATGCCGTATGGCGTGGCATGACCACTATTGCTGGAAGCTGGATTGGTGGTGGTGCAAACCAAGCATCGATGAAAGAAATGTTTGAAGTTGGCGGCGATATATTTTCAGCAATGGTTACGGTAGATGTGATTGTCGCTAATTTATGGATGGCTGTATTACTGTTAATGGCTGCCAACCATAAAGCCATTGATGCGAAAACAGGCGCGGATACTAGCGCGATTGAAGAGTTAAAAAACCGTGTTGAAAAATACCAAGCAGAGCACGCACGTCTGCCAACACTCAATGATTATATGATGATTATTGCAATTGCATTTGGTATTACCGGCCTTGCGCATTTTTGTGCAGACTTTTTAGGCCCTTACTTTGGCGCTAACTTTCCATGGGCACAAGAATATAGCTTAAACAGCAAGTTCTTTTGGTTAATTGTTATTTCGACGACCATAGGTATTGCATTGTCGTTTACTAAAGTACGTCATATTGAAGCCTTTGGCGCATCTAAAGTAGCCTCCAGCTTTTTATATATTTTAGTGGCATCAATTGGCCTTCATATGAATATTACGGCTATATTTGAATCACCTATGTATTTCGTCATTGGCTTAATTTGGATGCTTACCCACGCCAGTTTAATGTTAATTGTGGCAAAAATAATCAAAGCGCCGCTGTTTTATATGGCCGTTGGCTCACAGGCCAATGTGGGTGGCGCGGCCTCGGCACCTGTGGTTGCTTCGGCATTTCACCCGTCGCTTGCACCGGTTGGCGTGTTATTAGCGGTACTCGGTTATGGCGTAGGCACGTATATGGCCTATATTTGTGGTTTAATGATGCAAGCAGTTGCACCTTAGGGAATGAAAAATGAATAACCAACTGATTAAGATTAATAACATTGAATTAGCAAACGAAAAACCGTTTGTATTGTTCGGTGGCATGAATGTTTTAGAATCGCGCGATTTAGCAATGCGTATTGCTGAGCATTATGTTGAAGTGACCACTAAGCTTAATATTCCTTATGTATTTAAAGCCTCGTTTGATAAAGCAAACCGCTCATCAATCAACTCATACCGTGGGCCTGGTATGGAAGAGGGGTTAAGGATTTTTGAAGAAATTAAAAACACCTTCAACGTGCCTTTGATCACCGATGTTCATGAACCACACCAGGCCGCACCTGTGGCAGAAGTAGTTGATATAATTCAATTACCAGCCTTTTTAGCGCGCCAAACTGACCTAGTTGTTGCGATGGCGAAAACGGGCGCAATTATTAATGTTAAAAAGCCACAGTTTTTGGCGCCGCACGAAATGCGCCACATCATTACTAAATTTAATGAAGCGGGTAATAACAATGTTGTACTGTGTGAACGTGGTTCAAGCTTTGGTTATAACAACTTAGTGGTTGATATGCTCGGCATGGATGACATGAAACCAATGGCCCCGGTCATTTTTGATGCAACGCATGCATTGCAACGCCCAGGTGGTCGTGCTGATTCAGCCGATGGTCGTCGTGCACAAGCGGCAGAGCTTGCTCGCAGCGGCATGGCATTAGGGTTAGCGGGTTTATTTATTGAAGCGCATCCAAATCCTAATGAAGCTAAATGTGACGGCCCATGCGCACTTGCATTAAGTAAGTTGGAAGGGTATTTAAGTCAAATGAAAGCCGTGGATGATTTGATCAAGAGCTTTGGCCCACTGGATACCAGTGCCAGCGATTTATAATATTAAAGAATACTTAAAAGCGACTTAGGTCGCTTTTTTTATGTCTTGAATATACACCTTGCTAGTTGGCGTATATAATCCACCCATAAGAAAAACTAATTCTAAGTTTGGTTGCTATGTCTCGACGTGTTCCTCCCTTAAACGCATTAAAAGCATTTGAAGCTGCTGCTCGCCATTTAAGCTTTACTAAAGCGGCGGAAGAATTATACGTCACACAGGCGGCGGTAAGTCATCAAATAAAAACTTTAGAAGAGCATCTTGGCTTAAAACTATTTTTGCGTAAAAACCGTTCTTTATTGCTCACCGAAGAAGGCCAAGGTTACTTTTTAGATATTAAAGAAATATTTACTCAGCTAATTGACGCTACCGAAAAGCTATTAGCCCGCGGTGCAAAAGGCTCATTAACCGTGAGTTTAACGCCGAGCTTTGCTATTCAATGGTTAGTGCCACGGTTGAGCTTATTTAACGAATTACACCCTGAGATAGATGTACGAATAAAAGCTCAAGATCAAGACGAAAACTCACTTACCGATGATGTTGATGTGGCTATCTATTATGGGCGTGGTCATTGGAGTGGCGTGCAAACGCATAAACTGCATACCGAATACTTAGTGCCTTTGTGTAGTCCTATGTTATTAACAGGGGCAAAGCCGCTGGATCAGCCAAGTGATTTGGCAAACCATACTTTATTACACGATACCACTCGGAAAAACTGGAAAACCTGGATGAAAACCGCCGGTGTACGTAATGTGCAAGTAAACCAAGGGCCAATATTTAGCCACTCATCAATGGTGCTGCAAGCAGCTGTGCATGGCCAAGGTGTTGCTATTGGTAACAGTGTGCTTGCTAAACCAGATATCGATGCAGGACGTTTAGTTATTCCATTTAACCACAGTTTAGAAAGTAAAAATGCGTATTACTTGGTAAGCCGTGAAACACAGTCAGAGCTTGGTAAAATAGTCTCGTTTAAAGAGTGGATGTTAAGTTTAGTCGAACAAGAGCAAGAGTATTAATATGACGATTGAATGGATTAAAAGTGACCAGCAACCCGCTTTGGCACAATTTATTTTTGCCCATGGTGCTGGAGCCGCTAGTGATTCAGAATTTATGCAGAAAATGGCAAGCTTGCTGGCAGAGCAAAGTATTGATGTTGGCTTATTTGATTTTCAATATATGCAAATAGCCAAGCAAACCAATAAGCGCAGGCCACCCGATCGGGCAGCTAAATTACTGCAGTACTTTGAACATATATTAACCTTTGTACAGCCAAGCTTACCGTTATTTATTGGTGGCAAGTCAATGGGTGGGCGGATGGCATCAATGCTTGTCAGTGAAGAGCGAGTAACAATGCCAACAATTTCAGGCGTACTGGCATTTGGCTACCCATTTCATCCACCAGGCAAGCCTGATAAATTACGCATTGATCACTTTGGCAAAATTGCATGCCCGTTTATGGTGCTTCAAGGGGAGCGCGACACGTTTGGCAGCCGTGATGAATTAACTCAGATGCAGTTTGATAAACGTCCTGATTTTGTGTGGCTGCCTGATGGCGACCATTCATTAAAACCACGCAAACGCAGTGGTTTTACAGAGTTAGGTAATGTGCAAACTGCCGCTGAGCACGCTGCTAGTTTTATCAAGCAGTATATTTAAAGGCAATTTCGCAGGAAAAAATCATGATTAAACTATTTTTAATGGCTGGCAGTTTATTTTGCATGCTGTCAGTGGTGTTGGGCGCTTTTGCGGCTCATGGTTTAAAAAGCCGTGTTTCTGAATATGCTATTGGCGTATTTAAAACTGCGGCAGAGTATCAGATGGTGCATGGCCTTGCGTTAATTGCGATTGCCATTTTAATAAAATGGGGAATAAACCTCACATCGGCTGGTTGGTTTATTATTGCTGGTATTTTGTTGTTTAGTGGCAGTTTATATTTATTAGCAATCACCGGTCAAAAGTGGTTAGGGCCAATTACGCCACTTGGTGGAGTCTGCTTTATAATCGGTTGGGTTATTTTATTAGTGCAAGTGGCACGGTTTAAATTTTAATAGAGCATATCGCGCGAGTGCGCAAGTAAAGGGTTTTTATGTCAAGTGTAGTGATTTACTGCCGCAGTGGGTTTGAAAATGATGCCGCTGCAGAAATAACATTTCATGCAGCAGAGCAGGGCTTTGCAGGCTATGTAAAAGCAAAAGCTAATACCGGTTACGTTATTTATGAATGTTTTGAAGCGCAGCACAGCGATGAAATCATCAAAAAGGTTGATTTCAAAAATATGGTATTTGCCCGTCAGTGGTTTGCCGGCACTTTACTTGAAAACATGCCCGTTGAAGACCGTGTTGGCGAAATAGTAACAGCAGCGGTCGATTTTCCACTTTGCTCAGAGCTACGGGTAGAAACACCCGATACCAATGAAGGCAAGGAGCTGTTAACTTTCTGCAAAAAAATCTCTACCCCACTTAAAAAGGCTTTAGAGAAACAAAACACCGTGTTACGCGAACCTAAAGCCAATCGCCCCGTAATGCACATCATGTTTTTAACTAATAACACCGCCTTTGTTGGTCATTCATATAGTTATAATAATTCCCCATTTTTTATGGGAATATTACGACTAAGAATGCCAAGTGATGCACCGAGTCGCTCGACCTTAAAACTGGATGAAGCGTTTAATGTGTTTATTGCGGAAAAAGATCGTGAAGCGCGAGTTCAAGCCGGTATGCGCAGTGTTGACTTAGGTGCTTGCCCAGGTGGTTGGACGTATCAACTAGTGCGTCGCGGTATGTTTGTTAGCGCCATTGATAACGGCCCAATGAATGATGATTTAATGCAAACAGGTCAAGTTAAGCACTTTCGTGTTGATGGCTTTAAATACCGACCAGAAAAAAGAAATATCACTTGGTTGGTATGCGATATGGTAGAAAAACCAACTAAAGTAACCAGTCTTATGATTGATTGGGCGGTCAACGCATACGCGAAAGAACTTATCTTTAACTTAAAGCTGCCAATGAAAAAGCGCTTTGACAGTGTGTATGAGTGCTTAACCATGATCAAAGAAGAGCTTAATAAATACGGTATAAGCTATGAATTACAAGCTAAGCATCTTTATCACGATAGGGAAGAAGTAACTGTTCATTTGAACGTCACTAAATGAATTTAATTGTGTACACTTAGGTCCAAAAGGATGCACTGTATATGATGAGCGGCCATTAATTTGCCGTTTGTTTGGCACGACACCAAGAATGCCATGCCCAAATGATCGCGCTCCAGAGCAGCCAGTTGATCCTAAAATTGAGCGCGAAGTGCATCATTTTATTGCTAATACACGGCAAGTTTTAGTGTAAATAGTGCTGCAAATAGGGGACTAATAATGGCTTATATTGTCGTCCCCTCTGAGCGTTTTATTCGCGATACTTAGGGCGGTATTGATCAACCCACAAGCGAGTTGCGCCGCACACAGCGACGGGCATAACAATTAAATTCACGATAGGAATGGCTGTAAGCAACAATACTGCTAAGCCGAATCCATACGAGAGAGTTTGTTTTTGTTTTAAGTCTTGTTTCATTTCTTTAAAGCAAATTTTGTGATTATCAAACGGATAATCTTTGTATTGCACTGCATACATCCAACAGGTAAACATCACCCATAACACTTGGCCGATAACAGGTAATATCCATAGTAAGATAAAAAAGCCAATGGCGCGTGGTAGGTAATAGCACAACTTAGTCCACTCACGGCCAAGCATTCGTGGCACATCTTTCACAATCTCCGTTAAGCCATCATCATTAATTTTTTGACCGGTTAAATACAGCTCTACTTTTTCACTGAGTAAGCCATTAAAGGGCGCGGCAATGAAATTAGTGATCACCGAAAACAGCATACTGTAGCTAAATAAAATCACTAATACTGCAATAGGCCACATCAGCCACTCCAGCCAACTTAACCATGTTGGTAATAGATCATTTAAATAAGCAAACCCATCGGTAAGCCAACCATATAAAAAGAATAATGAGCTACCAAAAAGCACGATATTGATTAATAAAGGAATAAATACAAATCGCTTCAAGCCTTTTTGGGTAATTAATTTGAAGCCCGAAAAAAAATATTCCATACCTTGTGTAAACTGCACGCTAAAACCTCAAATCATACCAACATTGCCCATAGTATAAATTGCTCAGATATTTTGAACAGTATTTTTGCGTAACAAAGTGTTTAATCTCTAATGAGCAATAGAGTGTATGGTCTAAAAAGTATTGTCTTTAATATTTATAGCAAAAACGGAGTTACTATTGAATCGCAACAAACACTGGGATATGGTTTATATATCAACAATTCGGTATAGTTTGTTATCAAACAATAAATATAATTAGAACTTTTATGCAGTTAGTCGACTTAACCCCTGATGATCCGGATGTGATTAATGTTTTTTCTGATATCGATAGGCTTATAAATTCTCTGTACCCAGTAGCCACGGCACAATCGCTGTCGGTGAGTGAGCTTGGTCAAGCTAATGTGTACGCCATTGGCTTAAAAAGCGAGGATGGTATTGTTGCATGTGGTGCGATTGTCAGACAGTTTGACACAGTACCTTATGGTGAAATACGCCGTCTGTATGTCAAACCAAGTCATCGTGGGAAAGGCTTATCTCGGCGTATAATGCAAATTTTATTGCATCATGCTGGCGAGGAAGAGATCCCTTTGATCCGCTTAGAAACAGGCCCGAAACAGGCTGAATCAATTAGTCTGTATGAAAACTTAGGTTTTCAACGTTGTGCAAGTTTTGGTAATTACAGCGATAATCCACATAGCTTGTTTATGGAGTTAGGGCTTAGCCAATAAGGCTAATTAGTTACTAGAGACTGCCTACACTTTGTATTTTTAGTTTTTGGCTACTCCATCGATTTAATATCCCACTTAAATACGGCTTATACACGGGTGTAAGTCGTCATTTATATGCTCAAATGGCCTTGGTCTGCGCCACTTTTATCATTGAGAGTCACGTTTTCGGCTAACTTTTATATATATTCCCTTTTAAGCATTCTATTTTTTGTACTAAATACGCCAATGCCCAACAAATAAAAGGGCCGTTGTTATCGACACTAAAACTCACTCGTTACGAGCAAAAATACTTGTTGGACTTGATAAGCTATTTTTCCTTTAATGCGCGCAACAGCCGCAAGGCATTCATCAAATAAAAGAGAAAGATAAATGAAAGAGACAACATCACTAGAACAAGCTCGCACGAGTTACAATGTTCGTCATTGGAGCCAAGGTTTTTTTGGTATTAATGATCAAGGTGATGTGTATGTTGCGCCCAAGGCTGATGCCCCAGAGCAAACCATCGCACTTATTGATATTGCAAAACAACTTGAAGATAAAGGCTTGAGTTTACCTGCGTTGGTTCGTTTTCCACAAATTTTGCATCATCGCGTGCACAGCTTATGTGCTGCATTTAATACTGCGATTGAAAGCTATGGTTATCCAAAAGATTACTTGCTTGTTTATCCAATTAAAGTAAACCAACAGCGCGAAGTGGTCGAAGAAATTGTTGCAAGCCAAGCGAATGTAGAAAAGAAACAACTTGGTTTAGAGGCAGGCAGCAAGCCTGAGCTATTAACAGTATTGGCATTAGCTGAAAAAACCAGTGCAGTGATTGTCTGTAATGGCTACAAAGACAAAGAATATGTGCGCTTAGCATTAATTGGCGAAAAGTTAGGCCATAAAGTGTACATCGTACTTGAGAAACTCTCTGAGCTGGACATGGTACTTAGCCAAGCTAAAGAGCTTAACGTAAAACCGCGTATTGGTATTCGCGTGCGCTTAGCGTCTCAGGGTAAAGGAAAATGGCAAGCCAGCGGCGGTGAAAAATCAAAATTTGGTTTATCCGCTTCACAAGTATTACATGTTGTTAATCGTTTAAAAGAGACTGATCAACTTGATTTAGTTCAGTTGGTGCATTTTCACTTAGGCTCGCAGATGGCGAATATTCGCGATGTGCGTTTAGGTGTTAGCGAAGCGGCGCGTTTTTATTGTGAACTACGCAAACTCGGTGCACAAATTGAATGTTTAGATGTCGGTGGCGGTTTAGCGGTTGATTACGACGGCACACGGAGCCAGTCTCACAACTCGATGAACTATAGCTTAGCTGAGTATGCAAATAATATTGTCTACACCATTGGTGATATTTGTAAGCAGTACGAGCAACCATTCCCGACTATTATTTCTGAGTCTGGGCGTGCGTTAACTGCGCATCACGCGGTACTTATTTCTAATGTGATTGGCACTGAAAGCTATGAGCCTGAAGAAATTCAAGCGCCAGCAGTAGATGCACCGTTATTGCTGAATAACATGTGGCTGTCGTGGCAGCAATTGCATGTGTTGACTGACGACCGTGCATTGATTGAGATATATCATGATAGCCAAGGTGATTTAGCTGAAGCACATAACCAGTTTGCGATGGGGTTATTAGATTTAACTCAACGCGCTTGGGCAGAGCAAATTAATCTGCGTGTTTGTTATGAACTTAATAAACATATGGATAACAAAAACCGTTTTCATCGCCCGATCATTGATGAGCTTAATGCACGGTTAGCGGATAAGTTTTTTGTTAATTTCTCATTGTTTCAGTCATTGCCTGATGCGTGGGGTATCGACCAAGTGTTTCCGGTCTTGCCATTAAGTGGTTTAACGCAGGCACCACAAAGACGCGCAGTATTATTAGATATAACCTGTGATTCTGACGGTGCACTAGATCATTACGTTGATGGACAAGGTATTGAAAGCACACTACCGGTGCCAGCATTTAGTGCTGAAAAACCGTATTTGATGGGCTTTTTCTTAGTGGGTGCGTACCAAGAGATTTTAGGTGATATGCATAACCTATTCGGTGATACCCACAGTGCGATGATCAGCATGGATGAGCAAGGCCAGGCGAGTATAGTAGAAATTAATCAAGGTGACACAGTGGCCGATATGATGCGCTATGTGCACTTAGATGTTGAAGGCTTTCAATCTTCATATGCACAGCTGGTGGCTGCAAAATTACCACTGGCTGAGCAACAAAGCGTGCTTGATGAATTACAAGCGGGTTTAGACGGTTATACTTATTTAGAAGAGCTTTAATATGACCACTTTGTTTGATCACCCTGATCACTCTTTGTATTCCAATGGCATGACGTTTTTACGCCAGCCAATGGTGCAAAATATTACTGACATCAATGCGGATGTTGTGGTGTTAGGTTTGCCATTTGATATGGCAACCTCAGGACGTCCAGGTGCGCGTTTAGGCCCTGATGCGATTCGTCGTGCATCAGTGCATTTAGCATGGGAAGAAACAAAATACCCATGGACGTTCAAATTGTTCGAACGCCTAAAACTGGCTGATGCGGGAGATTTTACTTATCCTGTCGGTGACGCTGAATATTTTACAGCAAAGCTTGAACAAGCTGCGACGGGTATTTTAAGCCAAGGCAAAACGATTTTAGGTTTAGGGGGCGATCACTTTGTAACTTTACCGTTGTTACGTGCTCACGCTAAGCGCTTCGGTAAAATGGCGTTGGTGCATTTTGATGCCCATACTGATACTTATAGCAATGGCTCACGTTACGACCACGGCACCATGTTTTACCATGCGCCAAAGGAAGGGCTGATTGATGTTGATCATAGTATCCAAATTGGTATTCGTACTGATTTTGATCAAAGCAAACACGAGTTTGCTGTGATTGATGCAATGGCCGCCAATGATTTATCGGCGCAAATGATTGCTGAGCAGATTAAAGCGAGAGTAGGTGATTTACCTGTTTATATCACTTTTGATATAGACTGCTTAGATCCGGCGTTTGCACCAGGCACTGGCACGCCAGTATGCGGCGGTTTAACTAGTGACAAAGTACTGAAAATATTACGTGCTCTTAAAGGCATTAATATGATTGGTATGGATGTAGTTGAAGTATCACCCTCGTACGATCAAAGTGAGCTTACCGCGATTGCCGCAGCCACCATTGCCAGTGAGCTACTGCATTTGTGGACCTATAAAAATAAATACTGAGCAATAGCTCCAGTAGTAATCCCGATGGGCTGAAAGGTGTCTTATCACCCTGACTAAGGGGAAGATAATCTGAATAGTAGGGCATCACGGGCCAACGGTGGGGTCTGAAGGAAGCCATAGGAAGTTAGAGGTAGATAACTAACCGTAACCTGTTTTGGCAGCATTGATGGGGCAGCGTGTAAAATAGCGTAACGCCCTATACTTAGTCAGATCAATGCTGTGGGAAAATCCAGTGAAATTGCATATAGTAAATAAGTAGAAGGGATAGAAGAATACAGGAGCCGTATACGAGGCTCGTACGTACGGTTCTGTAAGAGGGATGAGGCAAAAGCCTCACCCTACTCGATACTCTTTTAGCTAAATGTAGGTTAAAGGATTTACAGTCTAGAATTCGGATAGTTAGTGACCTGAACGTCCTATATTTTGCAAGCTTGCACTGTGGTGTTCAATCCAACCCCATTGATAGAATAAATCAGTTACTTCATTCAGCCCTAGATATGTAGAGCTTAAACCAACAACCGTAAGTACAATGGTATAGGGAAGTGCCATATACACCATACGGCTGTAAGATAAACGTAATACGGGAGCAAGTGTTGATGTTAGTAAGAATAAAAATGCAGCTTGCCCATTAGGTGTGGCTACACTCGGTAAATTTGTGCCAGTATTAATTGCTACTGCTAATAAATCAAATTGGTCGCGACTAATTTGTCCTGCTTTTAAAGCCGCCGCCACTTCATTGATGTAAACAGTGCCAACAAACACATTGTCACTGACCGTCGAGAGTAGGCCATTAGCGATAAAAAACATAACTAACTGTGATTGTCCTTCAAATGTCAGTACCCAAGTTATCACAGGTGTAAATAAATGTTGGTCAATAATTACAGCAACGATTGAGAAAAATACACATAACAGTGCAGTAAACGGCAATGCTTCTTCAAACGCCTTTCCGAGTTGATGTTCTTCGATTATACCTGCAGACGCAGTTGCAAATATAATGACGGATAAGCCAATTAAGCCGACGGTGGCAAAGTGTAAAGCTAATGCAATGATCAACCATACAGCAATAACTGACTGAAATATCAGGTTAACTTTATCACGCTTAGTGCGTTTGTTATCGAGCTCTTTGGCGTGATCAGCAAGTATTTGATGAATAGGCTCTGGTAACTTTGCGCCATAACCGAAAGTTTTTGTCTTTTCAAGTAATATTGTAGTCATAATACCAGTGATGAATACAGGCATAGTCACAGGCAACATACGTAAGAAAAACTCCCCGAATTGCCAGCTTGCTCGCTCTGCAATAATAAGGTTTTGTGGTTCTCCCACCATAGTACAGACTCCACCAAGGGCTGTACCAATTGAGGCATGCATTAATAAGTTACGTAAAAAAGCTCGAAATTCTTCAAGCTCTTGACGATTAACTGGGCGTACTTGGTTATCATCGTTAATATCATGTTCGCTGGTGGAATCTTTTCCAGAGGCGACTTTATGGTAAATACTGTAAAAGCCCATGGCGACAGCAATGACCACCGCCATTACCGTAAGTGCGTCTAAAAATGCAGAGAGAAATGCTGCCGCAATAGTAAATGCCAAGGAAAGCACTGTTTTGCTACGCACTGATACCACCAAGCGGGTAAAAATATAGAGTAATAAATCTTTCATAAAGTAGATGCCTGCGACCATAAATATCAACAGTAAGATAACATCTACATTTTGAACAATTTCATGCTCTACTTGCCCAGCAGTTGTCATGCCTATAAACAGTGCTTCAATTGCAAGTAAACCACCAGGTTGCAGTGGATAACATTTAAGCGCCATCGCGAGAGTGAAAATAAACTCTAAAACTAATGCCCAGCCCGCCATGTAGGGGTTGATATGAAATAACACAGGATTAATAGCTAAAAAAGCAATAATTGTGTATTTATACCATTGTGGGGCAGAGCCTAAAAAATTCTTAAAAATTGTATTGAAAACATTCTGTTGCATAGGTGTTCCTTATTATTATTTATTTAAGTATAACAGTTGTTGGTTAAGTTAATTTAGTCTAGCCATCAGGGCAGGAGTATACTTTGTAAATATTTATAATTTATAATTTATGATCTAATTCTAGAAATTTCATTACTTTATATTCCTTATTTTCCCATTTAGAACTTGTAAAAAATAACTGCTCAACTATCAACCAGCATCATAACCTTGTCGCTGTGCTTTTCCTTATTATTAATGCTTGTTACATCTGGATGCGAAGGATGGCAACATATTGAAGTATACGGTAAAAGTAAGATTGACTGGTTAAAAAAATTTCGTCCTTTCAATAATGGTATACCGACACAGCATTGCTAGAATATTTCGAATGCTCGATACTGACTCATTGCTACTGAGCATGTACAGCTGGGTCAACCAACAGCGTGTTAAATCAAATCAATCTTAATGGAGTGACTTTACTTGTTAGTTTGGCTTCATCTGGTACAATCAGTCAGTTAATAGTTTAAAGTCATGTTATGTGGTAACTCAAGTGGGAATTGAATGAGAATTTTTAAAGCGAAAAGCCCAGCAGGGTTTGCTGAAGAGTACATTGTGGAGTCAATTTGGAATGGTGATTTTCCACCAGGTTCTATTCTTCCTGCTGAGCGAGAGTTATCAGAATTAATCGGTGTTACTCGTACAACCTTACGTGAAGTATTGCAGCGTTTAGCGCGTGATGGTTGGTTAACAATCCAACATGGTAAACCGACTCGAGTAAATAACTTTTGGGAAACCTCAGGACTCAATATTTTAGAGACGTTAGCGCGTCTTGATGAAGATAAAATGCCCGAGTTAACCGACCAGTTACTTTCTGCGCGTACTAATATTAGCGCTATTTATACTCGTGCTGCCATTAAACTAGCACCTGATCGCGTGATAGAAATTCTTTCACAAAGTGATGAACTTGAAGATAGTGCACAAGCGTTTGCTGATTATGATTATAAAGTACACCATGAGTTAGCCGTTGCAGGTAATAACCGTATTTATGTACTTATTCTTAATGGCTTTAAAGGTTTTTACTCTAAAATTGGTTGTCATTACTTTTCAGATCCAGGTACGCGCCAGTTAGCGCGTCAATTCTATAAAGACTTAACCATACTTGCTGAGAAACGCGAACATGACGGCGCAATTTCAATGATGCGTAAATACGGTCATCAAACGGGTGAAATTTGGCAAAAAATCCGCGGTGATATGCCGGAAAATATCATGGATTAACTATCATAGCATTAAAATAAAAAGCCTGTTTTTACAGGTTTTTTTGTGCGTTATTGCTATGTATTTAAGTATTCTATATTTTCGATTGCAGTGATTTGAAAATCCGATTATCTATTTGGTCTGATTACCCCTAAAATATTTCAACAATTATGCGTGCTAGCCCTTGGTATTTAATTTTTAGATCCCATAATAAAGCAAGCATTGCGTAAGCAATTAGAAATAAACTCAAATATTTGGAGAATAAAATGGGTGTATTAGTAGGCCGCCAGGCACCAGACTTTACCGCTGCAGCAGTACTAGGTAACGGCGAGATCGTAGATAGCTACAATCTTCACGAAACAATCAAAGGTAAAAAAGCAGTTATCTTCTTTTACCCACTCGATTTCACTTTCGTATGTCCTTCTGAACTAATTGCTTTTGACAAGCGTTATGAAGAATTCCAAAAGCGTGGCGTTGAAGTAATCGGTGTTTCAATCGATTCACAATTCTCGCACAACGCATGGCGTAAAACTGCTGTGGCAGACGGCGGTATCGGTGAAGTTAAATATGCATTAGTTGCAGACGTTAAACACGAAATCTGTAAAGCGTATGACGTTGAGCACCCAGAAGCTGGCGTTGCATTTCGTGGTTCATTCTTAATCGACGAAGAAGGTAATGTACGTCACCAAGTAGTAAATGACTTACCACTAGGTCGTAACATCGACGAAATGCTTCGTATGGTTGACGCACTAGCGTTTCACACTGAGCACGGTGAAGTATGTCCAGCTGGTTGGACTGAAGGTAAAAAAGGGATGGATGCAAGCCCTGCAGGCGTTGCTAAGTTCCTTTCTGAAAACGAAGGCGACCTATAATTTAGGCCTTTGTTTTAGAATATAAAAAACCGCCAATTTGGCGGTTTTTTTGTTTAGGGTAATCGCTAGAAAGCGAATGGTGGCTCTTCATCAAATAGGTTATTTACGCCAATCGAGATCTTGGTCGATTCGGTAATACGATAAGCCGCTTGTAAATCAACCATTCTAGATGTGTTACACAAGCGATTAGCTTAGGTTTAAATGGGAGTATATTCTTCATCCTTAAATCCTTATCATGATGTAATGTGTTTGTTATCAAATTGAATTACAAAGAGGTGTACTATATTTGATACAGTTAGAATAATTTAAGGGACATAAATAGAAACGCCTAACGGAATTAGGCGTTTTTGAGGTTGTTTAGATAGATTAAACTTTGTGTTTCATTAACCGTTCTTTTTCACGAGACCAGTCTTTGTTTTTACCGTCTTCACGTTTGTCATGCATTTTTTTACCTTTACCAAGGTGAAACTCTAGTTTCACCCAGCATTTTTTCCAATACATGGCAGTGGCGATTAATGAATAGCCATCGCGCTCAGTCGCACCAACTAAACGGTCTAGCTCACGTCTGCTTAATAATAATTTGCGATAACGTAATGGATCGCAAATGACATGGGTTGAAGCACTATTGAGTGGCTGTATTTGACTACCAAGCAAAAACGCTTCGCCATTTTTAAGGTGAATGTATGTTTCAGAGATGTTTACTTTACCAGCTCGGATGCTTTTTACTTCCCAGCCTTGTAGTTCAACACCAGCCTCAAACTTGTCGTGTAAAAAATACTCATGACGCGCCTTTTTATTTAGCGCGATAGTATTACTTGTCGATTTAGATGAATTTTTCTTAGCCATAGTGGCCCATATTATACGTAAAGCTCTACTTTTTACATCGATTTTTTATTTTTGCGGATAAAAAAGTGTTTGTAAATAAAGCGCCAGGAAAGTTTGGGGAAAAACGCAAAGCTTGCTAAAATTCGCCCACACAGTTGGGAGTGAGTATGCCACAAATAAAAAAAAGTGCGCTAGTAATGTATAGCAGCAAAGAAATGTTTGATTTAGTCAATGATGTGGATGCTTATCCTGAATTTTTACCTCATTGCTCGGCTGCAAAGATTATTGCACAGCACGATAATACCATGACAGCAAGTTTGGAAATTTCCAAAGCGGGTATAAAAAAATGGTTTACCACTGAAAACACCTTTGCAGACGAAAATACCGTAACATTACGTTTAGTGGATGGACCATTTAAAGCCTTGCAAGGGCGTTGGCATTTTCAAGTGTTGGATGACAATGCATGTAAAGTTCAATTGCAGCTTGAGTTTGAATTTGCGAGTAAATTAATTGAACTTGCGTTTGGGCGAGTATTTAACGATGTTGCAAAAAACATGGTGAATGCATTTACTCAGCGAGCAAAACACGTATACGGACCACGATTATGATAAAAGTTGAAGTTGTGTATGCATTACCTAACACGGCAACTTGTTTGCTTGTTGAAGTACCCGTAGGTACAACGGCAGAAAATGCCGTGATGCAATCAGGTATCCTCGCTAAGTGCCCCGAAATTGATGGCTTAGCGTTGACCTTAGGAATTTGGAATCGTACCTGTAAGCTTACGCAAGTGCTTGAGGATGGCGATAGAATTGAAATTTACCGTCCTTTAATTGCTGATCCTAAAGACGCGAGGCGTAAACGTGCAGAAAAAGCCAAAGACGAAGGTCGTGCTAATAAGATTACTGGTGGACGACCGCTTGATAAAGCTAAGTAATAGCTCAAACAAAAAAGGTTAGCTGTTGCTAACCTTTTAGTAATTTACTGAGTTGGAGCATTATTGCTCAAGTGGTGTATTAAACTCTGCGGGTTGCTCATAGTCACCACTGAGTGATACCAATTTTTCATTTTCAAAATTGATAGTAAGTGATTTACGTTGTTCGTTATCACGGCCATGATTAAAAGAATATAAATAATGCCACGTGTTTTTATCGAAAGCGTCTTCAGCAACAGGTTTACCTAATACATAAAGAACTTGCTCACGGGTCATATTGATACGAAGCTTGTCAACATCGGTTTGTTCTAAAAAGTTACCTTGTGGGATGTTGATACGATAAACCCAGCTAGAACAACCTGCGGTTGCGCTTAAAGTCAGAGCAACGATAAACCAACGAGAAAAAGTTTTTAACGACTGCATTGTTTGTTTGGATCCTTATTTTTTATAAACTGCATGATACCGATTAGTCACCTAAGGTAAAACCCTTTTGAGTAATTGTTTGTGACTTAATTTTTACTATCGATGTTTGGAGCGTAATTTTGACCTCAGAGTCCGCTAAAAGTTTAACTACCACTGAAAATACTGCGACAATTAATATCTCCACTTGGTCTCTTTATATTGTACAAACACGTTTAGGGCATTGGTACACAGGGATCAGTACGGATGTGGCAAAACGATTTGCAGCACATCAAGCGGGCAAAGGGGCTAAAAACTTAAAGGGGAAGGGGCCACTGACTTTAATATATCAATGTGAAGTCGGTTCTCGCAGTGAAGCTAGTAAACTTGAGATAAAAATTAAACGCTTAAGCAAGGCACAAAAGCGAGCATTTGTTAGCTCTGGGATTTTGTTAACCTGAACTGAGTTTAAAATAGATTTACTATCCACAATTTAGCTCAAAGAGTGTTTATATCGAGTTGGCTAATAAATGCGCCAATATAATTAACTGCATCAATATAAAGTGCTTGGTTAATATTACTTAATAGGTCGGAATTTTTAATTCCAACGACGCTCGTATCTTGAGGTGGTTTGGGTATATGATGGTGGGGATCATGGCCCATACCAAAATAAAATAGTTAATCATTAATTACTCGCGCGGTCATGTCATTGAGTGCCTGTAATTTATTTTTATAACGTTGCTTATCATGATCAAAATCGGCATGTTTATCAGCTAAGCGTAATTGGCGATACGCTTGTTTAAAATCACCTAATTGATAATAGGTACGAGCCAAGCCAAAGTAGCTATCATGAATATGTTTATCAATAAGCTTGGCTTTATTAAAGTGTTTAATAGCGTCTTGATAGTTTTTAATAAGGTAAGCATCGTTACCTAAAGCAACATGGTAGTATGGATTACTTTGGCGTTTTAAGTCCAGTTTAGTTAAAATTTCATTTGCCAGCTCAGTCCGTTCAGTAAGTTGATACAGTAGAGCTAAATTGCCCAGTGCGGTGTTATTGTCAGGGTTTAGTGCAATTGCGTAGTTATAGGCTAGTTCGGCGTTTGCGTATTGTGAATGGAGGCGCAGCAATACCGCTAAGTTACCCCATGCAGCAGAATAATTTTCATCGGCTTTTGTGGCAGCTAAAAAGTAGCTATAGGCTAAGTCGTGTTGCCCATTCAGCATCGCTGTTGCACCTTTGTTGTTATAAAACATAGCGGTAATTCGTTGTTTGCTGATCGGTGTCGTTTTAAATCTTTCACCTCGCGAATTAGGATCAAAATCAATGACAAGTGAGTTTTCGGTATTATAAAGGTAAGTAACACTGTTGCTAGTACTGCTATTACGCTGTTGTGTAACAACTAAATTTATATGCCCAGTTAATAAGTTGTAGCCGTTACTTATCGCCCAATACTCAGGAATGTGTACTGTTTGAAACTGCCCGTACAGGCCTAAATATTCCGCCATGCTATAAGCTAAAATCGATAAAGATAAACAATTGGCATTTAAATCGCTGTAAGCTTGATTTGCTGTGAGGGTCGCTCCTGCTTGATATGATAAAGATGCATCGCCATTTTTTAATAAAAAGTTTAATAATTTTCTGGTGTTATTTAAATTTCGTTTATTGCTTGGGAAGGCTGCATCGAGTTGTTGTGTTATTGCATCACTTAAGGTAAATATCTGTTCGCTACTCTCTACAGGATAAAGCGTGAAAGATTGTTTTTCAGTGACTGGTGGAGGGGGGAGCACTGGTTGATTACTCACATTGGTACAAGCAGATACACTACTAAGCAGCACGATGACTGCTAACTTACAAAGTCGCGTTAATATTGTCATAATCATACCCCAATTAATAACTGACTTAGTAAGTTTAGTCTATTTTTTAGTTGGGGTAGATGTTAACAGTTACAAACTGTGTCAGCGCTTTTCAAAGGTGGCGACTAAACTCGCTAAGGTTTGTGCGCTGTTGGCAAGTCCCTTGATCGCCTGCTCGGTATCAATTTGTTCTCGCATTGCCATATCGCTGATCTCACTAATTTGTTCAATATTACGACCTACGTCAGCAACCACGCTACTTTGCTCTTCTGTAGCTGTTGCAATCAAGGTTGCCATATCATTAATTTCATTAGCGGTATTGGTAACAGCATCAAGCAACTGCACAGAGCTTTGCATTGTTGCTACGCTGTGCTGAGCCTTATCTTTGGATTGGGCTATATGTTCAACCACATTAGTAGCCGTTTTCGCAAGTTCTTCAATCATTGCCTGAATTTCAGTCGTTGATTGTGATGTACGGTTGGCCAGTGCTCTTACTTCATCCGCAACCACGGCAAAGCCGCGGCCGTGTTCGCCAGCACGTGCTGATTCAATTGCTGCGTTTAGTGCTAGTAAATTAGTTTGCTCTGAAATACCACGAATAGAGTCAACAATACTAGCAATAGTCTGGGTTTTATTAGCAAGTTCAGTTACTTGTCCCGCAATTGTGTCAATATCACCGGCTAATGCCGTGATACTCTGTTGGCTTTGTGCTACTTGCTGGTGGCTCTGTAATGTATTGGCTTTACTATCTTCGGTCAGTTTTGCGGCAGTTGCGGCGCTGTGGGCAATTTCTTGCACTGTCGCGCCCATTTCGTTGATTGCTGCTGCAACAGAGATAGTCTGCTCTTTTTGGTTGTCCATTGCCTGTGAGTTACGCTTAGCTTGAGCAAATACCTGATCTGAGCTTTGACGAATTTCTAAACTTTCGTGGGAGACTTGTGCAATGGCGGTTTCAATTTTATCAATGAATTGGTTAAAACCATTCGTTAATGCTAATAACTCAGGCTGGTCACTGTGAGGCAAACGATAAGCGAGATTGGCATCACCAGATCCTAAACGAGTAAATAATTCTGTCATTTTTGAAAGTGGTGAAGATAACGAACGAGCCAGTAAAAAACTGATGATACACGCCAACAGCGCAATAGCGATAGTAAAGCTTAAAATTTGCCACTGTAATGTGGTGATCCCTGCAAAAACTTCTGCTTTTGGCACCTGTGCAACGACATAGAGTTGGGTGTTTTTAATTGGACTTGCTGCTAGAAAAAAAGTGTCGCCATTGAGTTCGACTTCTTGTAAGTTAAATTCATTGCTTGTTAATAATTGACCACTTACTTGATAACCATACAAGCTATCTAGGTTTGTTTTCTCTACTTTATTGACGTCTTGATGGAGTTTAACAACGCCTTTATCGTTAGTAATAAATACAAAACCGGTTTGCTCGATAGTAAATTTACTCAGTAGTGCCTGCATATCAGCAATACTTTTTGCCAGTCCAGTTAAGCCGATGCCATTGAGCTGTTGATGATTAACGAACATTTTTGTGTCACCATTAGGCTCTTGATATAAGCTGATAGAGTAAGCTTGGTTGGCGTTTTTAAAATCAAAAAACCAGCTATCTTGCTGTCTATCTAATACTCTTAAAAAACCATTTTGATTCCAGTACTGCGCGGTATCACGATTAGCCCATGATGCAGTTGCCAGATCGTATTGTTTTACTAAACGGTTTAATTCTTTTATTAAAATTTCATCATTACTATCACGCCTATTTGCCCACGCGAGTATAAAATGATTACTTGATACTTGTTCGGCGGCACTGAGTAGTTCATTAATTTCTAAGCTAATATAGTTATTAATGGCGTGTAGTTTGCTGGGCAACTCAGATTGGATCATCCGTTGTTCGATGATGGTTTTGGCGGATAATAGTGCGGTAATGCCAATCAAGCTGGCGACTGATAAGGCAATAGCGATCCCTAAAATAGTGATTTTACGTGTGATACTAAAATTTTTAAACGGCATTATGGGTACTAAATTTACAAATTATGGGGCATTTTAGCATGTTTTTTTCATGCAGTTCATCATCTAATAGAGTAAGTTCTCAGTTTGTAAGTTACTCTAAAACGTATATTGATAAAGTAAATAAAATGAAAAAGCCCACAGCGTGAGCATGTGGGCTTGGTTTCTAACAAGCGAAATTGTTACTTTCCAGGGATTACAATTTAGGGTTAGAGTTAAACAATTTTCTTCATTGCTGACATGTAGCCACGCAATTTGGTGCCAATGATTTCAACAGGGTGCTCACGCAGTGATTTGTTGATTGCAATTAGTGTTTGGTTATCAACATGATTACAGCGCTCGCCTAAGCCTCTACCAATCACATCAGTATCGATGTTTTGCATAAAGTCTTGTAACAGTGGCAAACATGCGTGATTGTATAGGTAACAACCATATTCTGCCGTATCAGAAATAGTACGGTTCATTTCGAATAACTTTTTACGTGCAATGGTATTGGCAATTAATGGTGTTTCATGTAGCGACTCATAATATGCTGACTCAGCGATAATACCCGCAGCAGTCATGGTTTCAAAGGCAAGCTCAACGCCTGCTTTAACCATAGCAACCATCAATATACCGTTATCAAAAAACTCTTGTTCGGTGATTTCAACATCACCAGCAGGGGTTTTTTCAAAATTTGTTTCAGCTGTTTCTGCACGCCATTTTAAAAGATTTGCATCATCATTCGCCCAATCTTCCATCATGACACGCGAAAAAGTGCCATCGATAATGTCGTCTTGGTGTTTATTGTAAAGCGGGCGCATGATTACTTTTAATTCTTCACTTAATTCAAACGCTTTTACTTTCGCTGGGTTTGATAAACGGTCAAGCATATTTGTAACGCCGCCGTATTTAAGTGCTTCAGTAACAACTTCCCAACCGTATTGAATTAGTTTTGATGCGTAACCGGCGTCTATGCCTTTTTCGATCATCTTATCAAAACATAAGATTGAACCGGTTTGTAACATGCCGCAAAGAATTGTTTGCTCACCCATTAAGTCTGATTTTACTTCAGCAATAAATGAAGACTTTAATACCCCAGCGCGATGACCGCCAGTACCGGCTGCATAAGCTTTCGCTTGCGCCAAACCATGGCCTTGAGGATCATTTTCTGGGTGAACAGCTATAAGGGTTGGTACACCAAAACCGCGTTTATACTCCTCACGAACTTCAGAGCCTGGGCACTTAGGTGCAACCATGATCACAGTGATATCTTCACGCACTTGCATACCTTCTTCAACAATATTGAAGCCATGTGAATAAGCAAGTGTAGAGCCTTGTTTCATCATCGGCATGATTGCGTTTACAACCGCAGTATGCTGCTTATCGGGTGTTAGGTTTAACACAACATCAGCAGTTGGGATCAATTCTTCGTAAGTACCTACAGTAAAACCATTTTCAGACGCATTAAGAAATGATTGACGACGTTCGCAGATTGCAGAATCACGCAATGTGTAGGCGACATCTAAGCCTGAATCGCGTAAGTTAAGACCTTGGTTTAAACCTTGTGCGCCACAACCAACAATAACAAGTTTTTTGCCTTTAAGTGCATCAACACCATCGGCAAATTCAGCCGGATCCATAAATTCACACTGTGCTAGTTGTGCTAACTGCTCGCGTAAAGGAAGAGTATTAAAGTAATTCGCCATCGTTAGTATCCTATAAATTTCGTATTTGTTAGATGCAAGCGCTTATTGCCTTGCTTAAAGTCACCATAAGGAATTTTTACCCTTGCGTAAAATGATATATTTGCATTAAAGTATTTCAAAAAATGAAACACCCTAATTAATAACCGCTAACGGTTGGGATCACTATGGACCATAAACGATTACATTATTTCCTGGCACTTGCCAAAACCTTACATTTTGCTCGTGCCAGCGAGTTATGCCACATAAGTGCGCCCACTTTAAGTCGCAATATTAAGCAGTTAGAGGATGAAGTGGGAGTTACATTATTTAGTCGCGATAATCGCAGTGTAAAGCTAACGGCTGAAGGAGAGTCGTTTATTGACTATGCAACGGCTACGTTAGCTAACTGGCAGCGTTTTCGAGCAAATGTACAAAATCCTGAGCAAACTATATATGGTAAGGTAAGTATTTACTGTTCAGTAACGGCCTCTTATAGTTTTTTGCATCAACTATTAGAGCAACTGCGTTTGCAACATCAACATATAGAAATAAAGCTAAATACTGGCGACCCCGCAGTTGCAATTAATCGTGTGCTTGACGGACAAGAAGCTATGGCAATTGCTGCAAAGCCTGATAAATTACCGACACAAATTGCATTTGCCAGTATTGGTTATTCGTCCTTGGTGTTTATCGCGCCACGTATTCCGTCGTTACTCACTGAAAAACTGGCCCAGTTTGGCGATAAGATAGATTGGTCTGAGCTTGAGTTTATAGTGCCAGAGCAAGGTTTTACTCGCCAAAGATTAGAGCTGTGGTGGCGTAAACATGGTATTAATGCAAAGATCTATGCGCAAGTTGCGGGGCATGAAGCTATGGTGTCAATGGTGAGTTTAGGGCTAGGCATTGCCATGGTGCCAAAAATTGTTTTAGATAATAGCCCATTAAAAGATCGTGTTCAGGTGATCAGTGACCAAAAAGAAGCCCCTGCCGGGTTTGAGATTGGTTTGGCAGTATTACGTAAAGAGTTACCTGATGCCGCGTTAAATGCGTTATGGGAAATTGCTCAATCACTGAAAAACGTTAATAGTTTAGCTCCCTAGCCGAGCCTAACATGCAAAATGTAAAGTTTGTTTACCTTAAATCGTTCCTAGTGTACTAAAGTGTGAATGATTGTAATTGCCTAAGGATTAGTTATTAATACCTTGCTATGATAATGAATATTGGATTGGCTTTTTTGGCATAAAAACAACGATGAAGTTGATAGTTAATTTTCTTACTGTACTTTGTATCTCTGTATTGCTTACGACCCCTTGTTTTGCAAAGCAATCAGAGGAGCCTAGCCAGGGTATCATTCCAGGGCAGTGGCACCTGAGCCTTAATCTGGGCTTAGGTGTTATGAGTAATCCACTAAATGGGGGAGATAACCTCCCTTTAGTTGTGATCCCCGATGTAGCCTATTATGGTGAACAATTCTTTTTTGATAATGGTCGTTTAGGTTATAGCCTGGTACAAGACACTCCACATATATTTAATTTGGTTAGCGAGCTGAACCCTGAAACACGTTTTTTTGTTGATTGGCATCCAAGTAATCTTTTTGCATTAACATCCGCTAATTCATTATTGACAAGTAATAGTGAGTTAAATAAGCAGCAGCAACCTCAACTTAATATAGATCAACTTGATAAACGCAAGTGGGCTCTGGATGCAGGCTTGAGTTATCATTATGTATTCGAGCAACATGTTTTTTCAGTACAAGCATTAGCTGATGTATCCGGCGTGTACGAAGGATGGCGAAGTGCACTGCAGTGGCAAATGCACAATGAGATTGGTGAGCTACAGATTAAGCCAAGTATTGGCATCTGGTATAAATCGGCTGCATTGAATACGTATTTTTATGGCATAACAGAAAAAGAGTCTCCAAATGGTGCAGTTGAGATTGGTAGTAGCTGGCAGCCTTATGCTAAAATAGATGCCCGCTGGCCCTTAAATGAGGCCAATTATTTGCGTTTTTATGTGGCTTATTATGATTATTCGGCCTTAGATGACAGTCCGTTGTTTGAGCAAACGTATTCAATGACTGCCTTTATAGGATTCGATCATATTTTTTAATATGAAGTATTTACAACCTAGTGTGTACATCGTTTTTTTGTTGGTATGGCCAAAGTCGGCAGTCGCAAAAAAAGATTTATTAACAGTATCTCCAAAAGTCTGTGTGGTTTCCGAACAACAAGACTTTTGTGATCTTGATTTGAAATTTGTTTTAAATATGCCTGATAAAATGGATGTATGTTTATATCATGAAAAGCAACAACTCCAATGTTGGCAACAAGTTACCTTAGAAAAATTCAATCATAAAGCGCGTGTTCAGGTTGAAACCATATACTCCCTAGTCAATCCTCACACGGATGAACTGCTGGCGACAACACGTATAGAAGTACAAAGTACTCACGCTAAAACTACTCGGCGCAGATTACGTTCACCGTGGAGCTTTTTTTAATCTTGGAGCTGCAAATGGCAAAGATCTTACTTGTAGAAGATGATTTAGGGTTACAGCAATTAACCCGTGATTATCTTGAAAATAATGGCCTTGAAGTGGCGGTGTTAGACCGTGGCGACGAAGTATTTAGTTACCTTGAAAACACTCCAGTTGATTTGATGATCCTCGATGTAATGCTGCCAGGTAAAGATGGCTTTAGTGTGTGTCGACAAGTACGTGATAAATTTAGCTTACCAATATTAATGTTGACCGCCAAAGGTGAAGACTTTGATCAAGTCATTGGTTTGGAACTGGGGGCTGATGATTATGTTATTAAGCCAGCTGAGCCGAGAGTATTGCTTGCCCGTATTAATGCGCTATTACGCCGTGGCCAAGCTTCAGTGAAGGCGCCAGAAGAATTACAATTTGGCGATTTATGTATTGATAAAACCAGCCGTATTGTTCGTTTAAAGAATAACGAAATCACCCTTACTTCCCATGAATTTGAATTACTGTGGTTATTAGCTTCAAATTCCGGTGAAGTACTCAGTCGTGAGCATGTTCATCAACACATGATCGGTCGCCAATATGATGGATTAGACCGCACCGTAGATGTACGCGTATCGCGCATTCGTAAAAAATTAGGTGATAACAGCGATAAACCATACCGTATTAAAACCGTTTGGGGACAAGGCTACTTATTTGTCTCCGATGCATGGGGTATGTAACTATTAATGGGGAAACTATTCGCAAGTTTATATTTGTACATTATAGTTTCCTTGTTTTTAGTCAGCGGGGTAATTGAACAACTGTGGCCTTATGAAGATAACCAACAACAAATTGCGCTCGATGATGAGTTTGGTCACTCTCTGTGGTTATTAGCGCAAACCCAGCAGGGGCTAACCAAAATAGCCTCGCGCTTTGAAAGTGAAATAGTACAAAAACAAGATTTAATGTTGCCCGCAGAACAACAACAAGAGCTTAATCAACATAATTATATTTATCTATTTGATCAACAACAGCGAGCTATTTGGTATATCGCTATTGATAATGAACAATTATTACAAGTGGGTCCAATTAACGTTTCTGCACCAGTCTTCTCATCCGTTTGGCCTTATCTATTATTATTGTGTGTCGTTGGGATCCCTGTTGGCTTATGGAGTTTTTTACTGTGGCGTGACTTTGCTAAGTTGCGACTGGCCTGTGAAGCTGTTGATGGATCACAAGACTTTGAACTGAGTGCTACCTCTAAATCATTCTTTTTGCCAATTACAGACACTTTAAGCGCTATGCAGCAGCGTATTCAGCATTTATTAACTGCGCAACAAGAACTTACCTCATCAGTTTCACATGAGTTTAGAACGCCACTTGCGCGTTTAAAATTTGCCTTAGCAATGCTTGAGGATAGAGTAACTGATGAAAAAGCATTTGAATATATCGATACCATGCAATTGGATATTGTGGAGTTAGAGTCGTTAGTCAAAGAAATGCTTGATTATGCTCGCCTTGATAGCCAACAACCTAATCTTACCGTGCAAACATGTAACTTAGTGCAGCTAGTTGAAAATGTTGTCACTAAACTTGATTTTGCTACGCAAATAAAACTCAATATGCAATTACCAGCTTTTTACAGTTACACTTGTGATAGTCACTTTCTCGCCCGCAGTATTCAAAATTTAGTGGGCAACGCGTTGAAATATGCCCATCACGAAGTGCGAATTAGCTTAGTTGAAAATACTGGACAGGTAATTTTATCTGTCGAAGATGATGGCCCAGGTATCGAACAATCACAATGGGATACCGTGTTTAAGCCTTTTGCCCGACTTGATAAAAGCCGTGATAAAAAGACTGGAGGTTTTGGGCTTGGCTTAGCCATAGTGGCAAAAATAGTGTCTTGGCACCAAGGCTGCTGTGCGATATCGAATTCAGAATTAGGTGGCGCCAAATTTACAATCTACTTGCCTAAGTAACCTGAGCTATGGAAAATAAATCTATTTTAAGCAGCAATTTTTAGCGCTAAATGCGCCTTGTTTTCACTAAAAACCACTAACTCAATTTATACTCAAAAAAAAACGCCTAATAGGCGTTTTCTGCGGTTAAAACCAAAATCAACAAGTAGCAAAGGAGTAGACTTCATTTTGCTAGGTAAGTTCCATTATTTATCACTTTTAATTTATTTATACGTTTTTAAAAGCTCTGGATCCATGGTTAACTTAATTTGCTCAATCATGCGTGTGAAGTGTATTACAAAAGGGAGGTAGAAAATAGGCTGTGACGGGCAAGAAACAGCCTATTTAATGAGGGGAGTAGGCCCTCATAATTTCCTAATGGATCTGATATTGATGCTTTTTGGTAAATCCAAGCTGTTTAAGTTTGTTTATAATTGATGGATCATCGATGCGGTTTGGTGTTTCGCTATCACGTAAGAAATGATTTTCCGGCACTTGATATATATCGAGCATTTTTTGAAATAGCACTGCGCGCATTGTTAGCGCTGTCATTCCATTTTTCTGTATTTCATCAAGGCGATTTTGAAGCTCAACCAGTTTTGGGTTATTTACATCATCCACCACTGCTTGAAACTGTGTAGTAAACTTATTTTTCATCTAAAAACCTTATTTAATAGCAAAAGATAAAATGCCGATAAATACGTATACACAAACATAAGAAGGTTTTTTTGTGCTAAAAATAGATACTTACGCATTACCTAACAAACGCAGTGTACTCTTTTTTCATGGATAAATGCTAATCGGGATGTAAAGCTTTGTAAATGCGCTTGACTATTATTTTTGGGCTTTTGTGAGGTTGTTTGGGACAGCTATATATAAAGATATGAAAATCAAATGAAAATAATTCTCAGTACCCTTTATGGTACTGAGGATCTTTTTATTTTTTATGGAAATAATTTTTGTTTTACATGTTCAGCGAAGCCGCTACCGGCTTCTAAATAGAAGTTATAAGTCGAGTCTACGCCCATATCTTCTAATTCTTTTTGCTGATCCGGATAGTTAGCAATGGCAGTAACTTGACCTTGGTAACCTGATGCACGCAATTGCTCTAGAGCAAAAATGTTCTGCATATGTTTTGGCATCGCGAGCATGATCATCTCTACATGGGAGTGATTTACCCGTTGCCAAAAGTCTGGATCGGTTGCATCTGCCAAGAGTGCCTTACGGCCTCGTGCAACATGTTTTTCGACTACTTCAGGTTTTATATCTACCCCAGCTACAACGCCAGGATGGGTGATGTTAATTGTTTCATACGCACCGGTGCCAATACGACCCATACCAAAAATAACAATCTTGGTGTCATTTAAGTTCACAGGAAGTTCTTCTGCTAAGCGAGTGGGGCTTTCAAAACGCATGAGCCAAGCTTCGATTTTTACATAAATTTCGTTTGAACGTTTATTTAGTGGGGATGCAATGATAAAGGTCATTGATACTGCAATAGCCATAACAGCCAACCACTCAGACGTGATTAACCCGCTACTGGCAGCAACCATACAAACTATCAAGCCAAATTCGCTGTAGTTAGCTAGACTAAAAGCACTTAATAAAGAAGTACGAGCGCGTAACTTAAAGGCATTCGTTAATAAATAATACAGGGCAGCTTTGACTGGTAGCACCAATACAATAATAAGCGCTATAAGTAATGAGTTGAGCGTCAGATCAGCACCTAAACCAATCGTTAAGAAAAATCCAACTAATAAAATTTCTTTTAGATTGAGTAGTGATTTTGCAAGCTCACTGGCTTTTTTATGAGGAGCAAAGATCATACCGATGATCAACGCGCCTAAATCACCTTTCAAGCCTACAAATTCAAATGCATGATAGCCAACGACAAGAGCAAAGAAAAAGCCAAACAAAGGTAGTAGCTCACCATGTTTAGAACGATTTAGCACCCAAAACATGACTGGTCGTAACAATGGCAAGGCAACTAATAGTGAAAAAGCCCAACCGTTGGGGGTTTTACCTGTGCTGATGGCTAAAAATATCACAGCAAAGATATCTTGCATAACTAAAATACCAATGGCTATTTTGCCATGAAGGCTTGCCATTTCACCACGTTCTTCAAGTACTTTTACAGCAAAAACTGTGCTAGAAAAGCTAAAAGCAAAACCAACAAGTAAGGCACTTTGCCAACTTAGATCAACAAATAATGGCAAAGAAAACGCGCCTAAAAACAGCATCAAACTACAAAAAATAGCGCTACTAATAATAAGATGTAAAGAGGCTGGGGCCCAAACTTGTGGCTTAATAAGATGACTAACTTTTAGTTTTAGACCAATACTAAATAGTAACAACGTGATCCCTAAATTAGCAATCGTATTAAGTAGCTCTGTAGTTTTAAAACCAGATAAATTCAAGACAAAGCCAGCAATCAAAAAACCGATTAGCGGAGGAAGTTTAAGCTGGTACACGCCAAAGCCACACACAAATGCGACAGCAAAATATAATAGTTCCATAATTCTTAATATCACTTCATTTGGTTACCTAGTGTAACGAAATATCAGCAAGTTTGAAAATCATTCGTGTTAAATTGTGCACATATACCAGTGTATGAAAAACACTCGTTTAGTTAGGTGTTCTGCTAAAAACTCAAAAAATAGTTATTTTTTCACTGACAGCAGCTTTTAAATATGGTTAAGATGCAGTAACAAAGGAATTTAAGCGTGATTCAGGTTTCTGTGAGTTAGGCTTAAGGAGAAATAGATGTTTAAAAAAATTCTTGCATCAGTCGGTATTGGTGCAGCAACAGTGGATACCGTGCTTGAAACAGAGCATTTACAACCAGGGCAACTATTTAATGCCCAAATAGTGATCACCGCAGGGGATGTTAGCCAAGCAATTTCAGGTCTTGATTTGGCATTAATGACGCGTGTAAAAGTTGAAGGTGAAGATGGCGCTTATTTTACTAATCATATTATTGATAAGTGGCGCATAACTGATATAGGTACAATTGAACCAGATCAGCAAAAACATATTCCGTTTGAAGCGCGGTTACATTCAGAAACACCGATCACCGAAATTAACGCCGGTTATAATCAATCACATGTCTGGCTTGAAACAGGTTTAGATATTGATTTAGCACTTGACCCTACGGATAAAGATCATCTTCATATTTATCCAAATGATGCCGTAACTACCTTTATGCAAGCGATGGATAAATTGGGTTTTAGCTTGGTAAAAGCGGATGTTGAAAAGGGCTTTTTACGTGCTAGTACGTTTAACTCTGTCTCTGGTTGTTATCAAGAGCTGGAATATAAACCAAATAGCCGTAGCTTGTTCGGTATTCAAGAGATTGAACTATCGTTTGTGCCTGAAGCTCATAAAACCCATGTTTTAATTGAGCTTGACCGTGGTTTTCGTGGCGATGGTTATGTTGATTTAACGATTGAACATGATCACGTTAACCTTGCACATTTATGTGATCAATTAGAACGTTTACTTGCCTAGCGACTATTGAGGTTCGTCAGCTAAGCGTAATAAATAGCCCAGCATTGCCTGGGCTTTTTTATGTAAGGAGTTTTTATGCAATTAGTCAGTAAAGTATTTTCAGAACTTAGTACGCACGAGCTGTTTGCTATTATGCGCACGCGGGTAGATGTGTTTGTTGTTGAGCAGCAATGCCCTTATCCCGAGCTAGATAATGTCGATTGTATGGCGAACACTATACATCTTTATTGGCTCGATGCTGAACAATTAGCTGCATACGCACGTTGTTATGAAAAAAATGAGCAGTATAGCGCTA
Source organism: Pseudoalteromonas arctica (assembly GCF_012927645.1). Taxonomy (GTDB): domain Bacteria; phylum Pseudomonadota; class Gammaproteobacteria; order Enterobacterales; family Alteromonadaceae; genus Pseudoalteromonas; species Pseudoalteromonas arctica_A. Next base: position 76,863 of record NZ_JABBMT010000009.1, read on the forward strand.
TTGGCCGCGTACTGGTTGAAAAATCACAAAGAGGTAAGGGGTTAGCAGCGTTATTGGTTAAAGAAGCGATCCAGTGTTGTTTTACGCACTGGCCGAACAAGGATATATACATCGGCGCGCAAACCTATTTACTCGCGTTCTACCAGTTGCAGGGTTTTCAATGCACTGGCGAACCCTATTTAGAAGATGGCATTGCACACCAAGATATGATTTTAAGAAACCGCTCAATATAAAGAGCGGTTTTTATTGAGGGTAGATTAGTTAGCCTAATAACGAACTGACAAACACTAAACCAATTGCAATTGGGCAAATGAATCTAATGTACCATGGCCATATTTTCCAAAATAGGCTGCTAGCAACTTCTGGACAGCCTTGTTGTATTTCGTTTAATAGTGAATTGCGATACCAGATCCAGCCGACAAATAAGCAACACATTAAACCAAGAATAGGTTGACTAAATTTAGTTGTGAGCGCAATAACTAAACCAAACAGTACATTAAAGTTCAGGACTATTGTAAAGCTCACCAACGCTATAATCGTTCCGATTAACCAAGTGGCTTTTACACGACCCAGATCAAAGCGTTCTACAGCATACGAAACCGGTGCTTCAAGCATTGAAATAGATGATGTCAGAGCAGCTATACTCATTAATGCAAAAAAGGCAAAGCCAACGAATAAGCCAATGGTGCCCATGCCATCAAAAAGAGCAGGTAATACTTGAAATACTAACGTGTCTTCAGAAAGTAACTCTCCAGTCGCTGAGAATATTTCCACCCCTTGTGCCTGCGCAACGTACATCGCAGGGATAATTAGTAACCCAGCAACAAAAGCAATAAACACATCAATAAGGGTAACGTAGGCGCCAAGTGAAACTAAATTTTCTTTTTTACTTATGTAAGAGCCATAAATGATCATCACACTAGTGCCTAATGACAATGAAAAGAACGCTTGTCCCAGTGCACTTACAAGTAATTCAGGGTCTAAAATAGAGTTGAAATCAGGTACTAAGTAGGCTTTTAGGCCTGTCATAGCGCCTTCTTGCATCATCACATAAATAATCAGTGCAAATAAAATAGTCAGCAATGCGGGCATTAAACGTTTTGACCATTTTTCAATGCCATTTTCTACTCCGCGGCTAATGATTGCGACTGTAAGAATAATAAATCCAGCAGTAAATATAAGGTTTCTAGAGAGTGATTGCTCACTCAACCAAGTTGAAGAACTCTCACTACCCACTAAAGTGGCAATGGGCTCTAGAGTGGCACTGATCATCCAACCGGCGACAATGGCATAAAAGCTGAGGATCAGTCCGGCACATATAATACCGCCAAAACCGACCACAAATGCAAAGCGTTTTTGGAGCAGGTTATTTGAAATTTTCCGCAATGAACTAACCGCATTGGCTTGACCATGACGACCAATTGTTAGCTCTGCCATCAGTGCAGGGTAAGCTAAACAAAATGCTAACACAAGGTAAGCAATTAAAAAGGCTGCGCCTCCATTGCTGGCTGTTTGTGTCGGAAAACCCCATATATTACCAAGACCTACTGCAGATCCTGCTGCGGCCATAATGAATCCAAAACGGGAGCTAAACTCCCCTCTGACTGCGCTCATAATTATTTTTTCTTCTCTATATAGTGACGGCGCTGACAATCTACTGTAAATGTTAAAAAATAAAAAGCTCTATTTTTAACTACAGCCGTGCAGAATAAACGCCTGACTGTATTTACAAAATTTAGAATGTTAATGCTGTTAACCTTACTCGTTTAAGTTATTGTTACCTAATCATAATAAGGTGCTTGACGATGCTGTAAACTGTAACATAAAAATTATAACTGTTCTGGGTTATGTATTTTAAGGGTAAAGCATGCACCCGCAAGCTGTTTAGCGCGATTTACGCTTACACTGCCATGATGCCAATCAGCTACCTTAGCTACAATGGCAAGTCCTAGACCATAACTTTGATCGGCACGATTGCGATGACTCTGTTCTTGAAAAAAAGGACTAAAAACTTTGTGCCAATTTTGCTCTTCGATACCTGGACCATCATCCTCAACAGTGATTATCAGAGTTTGCTCTTTCATTGATGCTGTGAGAATAATTTTTTGTTTGGCAAAGTCACAGGCATTGCTGAGCAGATTAGTGATTGCGCGAGCTAACCAATGTAAATCTGCATAAATATGAGAATTATCATCACAGCTAAGTTGTAAATCAAGTTGCTGCTGTACTAACTTTGGCTCTAGTTGTTGTATTAAGGTGCTTAGGTAGCTGTTTAATTCAGTGTGTGAGTAAGTTAATTGATTGGCTTTTTGCTCAAGCGTGGCAAACGCCAAATAACTTTTCAACATGGATTCCATTTGATCTAAATCGGCTTCCATACGATTTAAGTAATGTTTTATTTTCTCTTCGCTATGGCTGTCCAGTGCCGCATCTAAGCCAAATCGTAGGCAGGCAATGGGGGTGCGGATATCATGAGATAAACTCGAGGCCATCAGCTTATTTTCATCGAGTAACTTTTCAATCTGGCTTGCCATGCGGTTAAAAGTAAGCTCAACATCTTTAATATAAGTGAAATGCGATACCCTAATGCGGGCATGTAAGTCGCCGCTGGCAAACTTTTTAGCTACGTCATTAAGTACGCCTAGTCGTTTCGCTAATGGCGCAATAATAAACCCCATAAACACACATAATCCAGCGTAAAACAGTAAAGTAAGTAACATGTCATTTTGTTGATCTTGTTCGTGGGGTTTTTCTAAACGTAATTTAAGATGAAAAGGCGTGAGTAAATCATTACTGTAGAGTAGATAAAACCCTTTTTGATCTTCTAAAATCAACCCTCCTTCAGCATTGATCTTTTCCAGCAGTGATGGTGGCAGCGCCAAAGATTGCGTGGCGCGATAACTTAATCCCAGCGAAAACTGTTGTGCAAGTAAGGCGGTGTAGTCTGCTCTTTGCATGAAGGGTTGGTTGGCAATTTGCTGGCTGAAGCCCATTAAAAGCTTACTTTGTAAGGCAAACTCATCCTGTGCTGTATGGGTTTGCTGACTAAAAGCATCAATTAACCAACCTAATATTACAATCGAGAGCAGGGCACTGGCTAATAAGGAGAGATAAAACTTTTTCATAGCATTCGCCAGTATGCTTTAACGGCGATCACCAAGCGCTTGCGACGAGTAAATAGCCTCGCCCCCAAATTGTTTTAATTTTTTCAGGTTGCTGGGGATCATCATTAAATTTTTTACGCAGTGCAGAAATGAGTACATCGACACTGCGATCAAGACCATCATATTCACGGCCTTTCGTTGCTTTGAATACAGCATCTCGCGATACAACTTGCCCAGCGTTACAGGCTAAATAATGCAGTAATAAGTACTCAGCGCTGGATACCCCTTGATCAATATCATTAATAAAAACATTGCGAGATTGTGTATCAATTTTTAAAGAGCCCACTTGAATAATAGTATCATCCGCTTGCGACTCTGAATTGTCGTTATTGGCACGCAGTGCAGCTTTGATCCGCGCGAGTAATGCACGCGGCCTGACCGGTTTCATTATATAATCACTGGCACCGACTTCGAGGCCAATCACTTCATCCATTTCTTCGTCTCGGGCGGTCAGCATAATAATAGGGCTTTGGTAAAATTGACGTAGTTCACGACAGACACTAATACCGTCTTGGCCGGGGAGCATAATATCGAGTAAAATCAAGTCCGGTTTGAGCTCTTTGACATGACTGACAACTTGGTCGCCACGTCCACAAATATGAGTCGTGTAGCCTTGCTCAGTTAAATACTCCGCCACCCACTGGGCTAAAGAGCCGTCATCTTCAACAAGTAATATTGTGCCGTAATTATCCATGCTTTATCTCGTTTTAAAAAAGCCGCCAGCGGCGTTTCTTTTGGCGATTTTGATACACCCATTGCAATTGTACTTGTGTTGACGCAATGATTTTACCGGTATCGCTGTTTATTAACTCAAATGAAATGCTTTCAATAGAATCAAAAGCATAATTTAACTTTCCGCTACTTTGTCTAAGCCAGCATTGCATAATATGCTTAGATGTTGCATCACGTAAACAGTAATTACCGATGCTACTTTGTTGCCAGCTTAGCTCAATATCAGCATAGCAGCTGCGTCCTTCTCGAAGTGCGACACAGGTATCGGGCAACGCAATTAAACTACTGTCATGCGGTTTTTCGCCATTAGCCAATAACGGCTTGGTGTTAAGTAACAGTAATAAAATTACTGTGATTTTAAAATACATAGCGCACGCCTACCATGGCTTTATGCTGATAACCCTGAGATACAATGGGACTGTTGGAAATTTCATTTGAAAACCAGGTTGATAGCCAGCCACTTAAAAATACCCAGTGTTGATTGAGTGGGTACTCGGCGTGGAATTCAACAATCATACTCATTGCGGTGTCTGTTTGATAGACCGCACGAGTAGCGCTGGCTTCTTCTGTTGTAATGCCAAAATAGTAATTGGTGAAATCAGTTGAGTAAGCGCTGATGCCAACACCGGTACGAAACTCCCAGTTTTGCCATGGTAAAATATGACTAAAAAAGCTATTTACAACCCAACCATTATGAGCATTAGAAATATCATGTAAGTATTCAAAAGAGATTTGTGAGTTTTCAAAGCGGCGGGTGAGGCGTAAGCCAGTGTCAAAGTCACTTTTTCGGCTTCGTATACCTTTAAGCTCTGGCACGACTCCACTGTTATAAAAGCCGAGTCCTGTTTCATCGAACCCTCCTTGCATATTAGTACCAAGAATATCAAGATCCCAATCATACTTATTGATGATGCTATAACCAATAATGATGCCGCCGCTGAGTTGGCTATGATCAATATCTAAATAAAAGCGTTTGTAAGAAATAGCAAGGTTGATATCAAGTTCTAGACCGTCACTGTAAGAATCGATTCCAACTAGATAAGAATCTTCAATATAATAGCCAGCGCCAGCACTCCAATCCCAAGCAAAGCCTGAGGTTGGCTCTAAGGTGTTATCAGCATAATAGCGATTGCTGGCATTACTAGAGGTGCTCCATAAACCTATACTGATGAGCAGTAATAATAGCGGTTTCTTTAGATAGTGTTGTTTATGTAGCATCCATGATCCAAATAAATTCAGCAGTTGTTAAGTGTATTATATTGTCAAAGAGTTCCTTTGAACTGTAAAAAATTGTAGCCAGTAGTCACTCTGTACATCGACTTAGTGTACTTTAATTTTATCGATCAAAATACTACTTAGATAATAGTGCATCATCGGTGTTAGAGCACTCACTTCAGTACGATTACAGGGTCCTTGAAGTTTAGTTAAACTCGTCATTTTAGAAATGGTTTTATAGCTTGGTATACTGACCTCTTGATTGGCGCGGGCAAGACGTGCTTGTTCAGTATTTTGTTGATGGATAAAAGTGGCTACTTCAAGCTCATTACTGATCACTTGTTCATCACTGAAGCTGTAAATAAGTGGTTCTCGATGGAAGCTTGCACTGTCGATTGAGGACTTTCCAAACCACACTACATCACCCGATGCGCGATGGATCAGACGCATACTAACCTCTGCATTAATGGTCGAGCATTGTTGGATCGGATACAGTTGTGTTACTTGCGCAAAGAGAGGATACGCTTTATTCGGTGGTTGTATATGATATTCGGTATCGTCAATAAAGTTAAGCTCTAGCTGGTGTATAGCTAGGGTATAATCACTACTGCCTTGATCAACGACACGTAAGTTCATGGTCGTGAGTGCGTCAGTAATTTGTTTAAACAGGGTATCCGTGACACTTGCTTTGTCGGCAATAATTTGCACTGTTTGGTTACGAGTGATTTTATGCGCAGGTAGTTGCACTGATTTTACTTTCGGTGAAGCATGTTCGGTTTCATAGGCTACTTGATAGCTTTGGCTTTTTAATTGCGGTTTGAGTGGCATTTCTAAAGGCACAGCAGGTGGCGGCGAAGTGACACAGGCTGTTGTAATAAAAGTAAAAAAAACTATTGATAAATAACGTATGAACACTTTAAAACCCTTTGAAAGCTCGATAATTAGAATATTGTACGTTAGTCTTAATAAAACTTCATGGTATTATAAGGCTAAGAATGTCTTAATCTAGATAAATAATAAAAAATGAAGCCTTTTGTGTCGTTAAGCAACTCCCTTTTTTTAGTTATCACTTTAGTGTTATTTCAATCGCAGGTTCATGCCAGCGATCAACAGTGGCAAGAATTTGTCAGTGATTATACACAACATCTCGAACATAAATTAAAAAGCAAAGGGATCCCTGGGGCTGCGTTGTCGATTGTTAATGGCCCTGATGATACGCATATACAAGGATTTGGGGTAACAAAGCTGAGTAAGGGCTTAGCAATCAATGCCCATACTCGGTTTCGCTTGGCGTCGGTATCTAAAACGTTTGCAGGCTCACTCAGTGCAAAGTTAGCCAATGAGGGAAAGTTTTCTTTAGACGACCCCGTCAGTAAATTTATCCCAGCCCTCGCTAATACGGATTACAAAAATAATTTAAAAGTTTTTCACTTGCTCAGTCATTCCAGCGGTCTAGTACCCAATGCGTATGATAACTTGATTGAATCAAGAATGAGTTACCCTGATATCGTGCAAAAGTTGTTGAGTGTTGAACCTATTTGCCTGCCAGGGCAATGCTATGGCTATCAAAATGTGATGTTTAGCTTAATTGCTGAAGTGATCAAAAGCAGTACTAAATTGGATTACTCTCGGTGGATGAGTGAGTTTATATTTTCTCCATTAAGTATGAATGATGCAAGTTTGGGTTATACGGCCATGGTAACGGATGATAACTATGCTCATCCCCATATCAGAGGGCGCAAACGTTGGCACACTGCTAAATTGAAAAAAAACTACTATAAGGTACTCCCCGCAGCAGGCGTTAATGCTAGCGCCAGTGATATGGCTATTTGGTTAAAAGCGCAGTTAGGATATTACCCAGCAGTATTATCCAGTGCAGTGTTAGCCAGTCAAACTCGTCCTTATACGCATACAAAAAAAGAGTTACGCCGTCGAGTGTGGAAAAAGCACTTAACAGAAGCCTATTACGGCTTGGGTTGGCGAGTATACGACTATGATAATGAAACGCTTTATTACCACAGCGGCTGGGTGCAGGGTTATCGCAGCGACCTTGTCGTAATACCGCACTTAAACATAGGTTTCAGCCTGATCTTGAACGCAGAAACAGGTGTCATTAATGAATTAACCACAGAATTTATTGATCGCGTATTGCTATTCAAACGTGCACAACAACTGGCAATGTATAAAGAGGAAGACAAATGAAATATATTTTAGCGAGCTTAATATTACTGTTTACTGCGAATTTAACAGCAGCACAGCAAAGTATTTTTTATTTCGCCATATAGATGTTGAAACGATGCCTGAGAGTGAATTTAACTGCTACTTTATTTTACAAAGCGAAGCGCAAGGCTATCAGTTGAGTGATATTAAGATGGATTTTTGAGCAGTATGATATATTTATTTATAATTTATTGCAGTTACGTCGCAGACATAAAAAAACCAGCAATGGCTGGTTTTTTATAACGAAATAGAAAATTAATTACGTGGTAATTGAATTTTCTTTTCTTCACTTTGACGATAAAGCACAAGTATGTGACCGATTGTCTGTAATTTCTCTGCACCGGTTTCACGAATAATTGCTTCAAAAATCAGTGCTTTAGTTTCGCGATCATCAGTAGGTACTTTAACTTTGATAAGTTCGTGAATCTCTAAAGCGCTTTGAATTTCAACTAGTACACCTTCTGTTAAACCGTTAGAACCTAGTAGTACTACAGGTTTTAGAGAGTGTGCTTGACCTTTTAAAAACTGCTTTTGTTTGTTCGATAATTTCATGTTGTTACAAATTTTGCTGAATATGGCTTGAATTAAGGGTATTCTAACGCCATCTAGAGAATATTACTAATTAGTTGCGTGATAATTTATGACGAATAAAAAACTTTCGGCCAGTTCACAGCGATGGTTGAAGGAACATTTTGATGATCCTTATGTTCACGAGGCACAAAAGAAAGGTTGGCGTTCTCGTGCGATTTTTAAACTCGACGAGATCCAAAATAAAGATAAATTACTACGCCCAGCCATGACGGTGGTTGATTTGGGAGCTGCCCCGGGAAGCTGGTCACAGTATTTAGCAGAAAAAGTAGGCGATAAAGGGCAAGTGATCGCTTGTGATATATTACCTATGGATTCATTGGCCGGCGTTGATTTTTTGCAAGGAGATTTCCGAGAAGAAGCTGTTTTAGATGCGTTATTAAATCGCATTAATGGTAAAAATGTTGATGTGGTGCTCTCTGATATGGCACCAAACATGAGTGGTAATAGCTCCGTTGACCAAGCTGGAAGCATGTATTTAGTGGAATTAGCACTCGATATGTGTAGCCACGTTTTAAAGAAAAATGGTGCATTTGTGGTTAAAGTATTCCAAGGTGAAGGCTTTGATGAATTTTTAAAAACAGTGCGTGATAGCTTTAAAATTGTAAAAATCCGTAAACCCGACGCCTCGCGTGCGCGATCACGTGAAGTATATATAGTAGCGATAGGCTACAAACTGTAGTACAGTTGTCCGGCGTTTAGTTGAATTTAAATTAATTGGATACAAGAGGTTAACCCCTTGAGCGATATGGCGAAAAATCTAATACTCTGGCTGGTCATTGCAGTTGTGCTAATGTCAGTGTTTCAGAGCTTTAATGGTGGCGATCAAGTAGATCGTCAAACAAGTTACAGTCAATTTGTAAAAGATGCCCGAAGTGGCGCTATACAAGAAGTGGCAATAGAAAGTACCAGTGGCACAATTACTGGCACTAAAACCAATGGCGAACGTTTTCAAACGATCATGCCTATTTATGATAAAGATATTCTTAATGACTTATTAAAAAGTGATGTGAATGTAAAAGGTGTTAAGCCTGAAGAGCAATCGTTCTTAGCGAGCATCTTAATTTCATGGTTCCCAATGTTATTACTAATTGGGGTATGGATTTTCTTCATGCGTCAAATGCAAGGCGGCGGTGGCAAAGGTGCTATGTCGTTTGGTAAGAGTAAAGCACGCTTAATGAGTGAAGACCAAATTAAAACCACGTTTGCTGATGTTGCAGGTTGCGATGAAGCAAAAGAAGATGTCACAGAGCTAGTGGATTTCTTACGAGATCCTTCTAAGTTCCAAAAACTCGGTGGTAGTATTCCTAAAGGCGTACTGATGGTAGGTCCTCCAGGTACGGGTAAAACCTTGCTTGCTAAGGCCGTTGCTGGTGAAGCTAAAGTACCGTTCTTTACTATTTCAGGTTCAGACTTTGTGGAGATGTTTGTCGGTGTTGGTGCATCGCGTGTTCGTGATATGTTTGAACAAGCGAAAAAAGCAGCGCCCTGTATTATCTTTATCGATGAGATTGATGCGGTAGGACGTAAACGTGGCGCTGGTATGGGTGGTGGTCACGATGAGCGTGAGCAAACACTTAACCAAATGCTTGTTGAAATGGATGGCTTTGAAGGTAATGAAGGCATTATCGTGATTGCCGCGACTAACCGTCCTGACGTTCTCGATCCAGCATTACTTCGTCCAGGTCGTTTTGACCGTCAAGTGGTGGTTGGCTTACCTGATATTCGTGGTCGTGAACAAATCCTTAAAGTACATATGCGTAAAGTACCATTAGGTGACAACGTTGAAGCGTCAGTTATTGCACGTGGTACACCGGGTTTCTCAGGTGCCGATTTAGCAAACTTAGTAAATGAAGCTGCACTTTATGCTGCACGTGGTAATAAACGTGTTGTAAGCATGGCTGAATTTGATGCTGCTAAAGATAAAATCATGATGGGCGCAGAGCGCAAGACCATGGTGATGAGCGAGAAAGAAAAAGAAATGACTGCGTACCACGAAGCAGGTCACGCAATCGTTGGCCGCATAGTGCCAGAGCACGATCCTGTTTATAAAGTATCAATTATTCCACGCGGTCGTGCCCTTGGTGTAACTATGTACTTACCAGAACAAGACCGTGTTAGTCACTCTAAAGAGTTACTGGAATCAATGATTTCAAGCTTATATGGTGGCCGAATTGCTGAAGCACTGATTTATGGTGAAGATAAAGTAACTACAGGTGCAAGTAACGACATTGAACGCGCAACAGATATTGCCCGTAAAATGGTGACTCAGTGGGGTCTAAGTGAGAAGCTGGGTCCGCTAATGTACACTGAAGACCAAAATGAGATGTACATGGGTGGCGGCGGTGGTCGTGCCATGAGCATGTCAGATGAAACGGCTAAAGTGATTGATGCAGAAGTTCGCTCGTTATCAGATCGTAACTACCAACGCGCTGAGCAAATTTTAAAAGATCATATTGATATTCTACATTCGATGAAAGATGCATTAATGAAATATGAAACGATTGATGCTAAGCAAATTGATGATCTAATGGCACGTCAGCCTGTACGTGAACCACGTGATGCGCATGACCGCCGTGATACTGCTGATAAAAAGCCAGTGGTTGAAGAGAGCAAAGCAGAACCAGCTGCTGAAAAAGACGACAAACCAGCTCAAAAAGATGAAACAAATCTTGATGATAAAGCTGAATAACAGTTAAAATAGCTAAATCAAAAGCCCCGATTGTCGGGGCTTTTTTGTAGTTTTGAATACAGATTATCAATGCAATGGATGTATTGAAGGTGATAGATGACCACAGTTAAGTTACCTAGAGGTCGCAGTTTACACCTCGACACCCCAGTGATAATGGGGATTTTAAATGTCACTCCTGATTCTTTCTCAGACGGCGGACGCTACTACCAAACAGACAGCGCTGTCATAAAAGCTCAAACCTTATTAACAGACGGCGCTACCATACTCGATATTGGTGGTGAATCAACGCGTCCAGGCGCACCTGATGTTAGTCTTGAAGATGAATTAGCCAGAGTAATCCCCGCAATTGAGGCAATTCGTGCCCACAGTGATAGTGCCGTTAATGATTGCATCATTTCGATAGATACCAGTAAAAGTGAAGTAATGCGTCAAGCTATTCTAGCTGGAGCTGATATTGTTAATGATGTGCGTGCTTTACAAGAGCCAAACGCACTGGCAACAGTTGCACCGTTTTCAGACGTTGCAGTGTGCTTAATGCATATGCAAGGGAAACCGCGCACCATGCAAAGCAATCCTCAGTATGATGATTTACTCAGCGATATAAAAGATTTTTTTGTACAGCGGATCAAAGCGTGTGAAACAGCGGGGATTCAGCATCAGCGACTTATTCTAGATCCTGGATTTGGCTTTGGCAAAACCCTTAGCCACAATTTTCAAATACTGGCGCGGTTTAATGAATTTGACCACTTTGGTTTACCTGTTTTAGCAGGACTATCGCGTAAGTCAATGATCGGCAACTTATTAAATAGACAAACAAACGAGCGCCTTGCTGGCAGTTTAGCTGGGGCATTAATTGCAGCGCAAAATGGCGCAAAAATTATCCGTGTACATGATGTAAAAGAAACCGCAGATGTGCTTGGCGTATGGCAAGCGTGCGAACAAGGAATTTAATTATGAATAAAAGAAAATATTTTGGCACCGATGGTGTACGTGGCATGGTAGGTGAGTACCCAATTACTCCAGAATTTGCGCTTAAGCTAGGTTGGGCGGCAGGTAAAGTGCTATCAAAAAACGGCACAAAAAAAGTTATCATAGGTAAAGATACCCGTATTTCAGGTTATATGTTAGAGACATCACTTGAAGCGGGTTTGATCGCCGCAGGTATCGATGTGGTGTTACTTGGCCCGATGCCAACACCAGCAGTTGCCTATTTAGCACAAACATTTCGTGCTGAGGCTGGCATTGTGATCAGTGCATCTCATAACCCATATCATGACAACGGCATTAAGTTTTTTTGTGGCCGAGGTTTGAAGTTAGCAGATGAAGTCGAGCTACAAATTGAAGCGATGCTTGATGAACCAATGACCTGTGTGGCATCTGATAAGCTTGGTAAAGCACGTCGTTTAGAAAGTGCTGATGGTCGTTATATTGAGTTTTGTAAAAGCCAATTCCCACAAGGCCTGTCGTTAGAAGGTTTAAAGATTGTATTAGATTGTGCCAATGGTGCAACTTATCATATCGCACCATCAGTAATGCGTGAATTAGGCGCTGAGATAATTTGCCACGCTTGCGAGCCAAATGGTGTCAATATCAATCTAGAATGTGGTGCTACACATGTTGATGCATTGAAGCGTAAAGTATTAGAGCAGAACGCGGATGTAGGTATTGCTTACGACGGCGATGGCGACCGTGTAATGATGGTTGATCATAATGGCCGAGTATTTGATGGGGACGATATTGTCTACATTATTGCCTGCCAAGCTGCCAATGATGATATGTTAGGTGGTGGTGTTGTTGGCACTGTAATGTCTAATATGGGGCTTGAAAATGCACTCAAAGCGAAAGGTATCGAGTTTGCCCGCAGCAAAGTGGGTGATCGCTATGTAATGGAATTACTACAAGAAAAAGGCTGGAAAATCGGTGGTGAAAGCTCAGGGCATGTATTGAATTTAGATTTGATCAGCACCGGCGACGGTATTATCTCAAGCTTGCAAGTGCTTGCCGCAATGGTTGCTCAAAACCGCACTCTAAAAGATTTAGGAGCAGGCTTTGTTAAATACCCAATGAAGATGATTAATGTACGCTACAAAGCGGGCACCGATCCAACACTTGCGCCAGAGGTTATTGGTGCGGTTGCTGATGTTGAAAAACAACTTGCTGGTAAAGGCCGTGTATTATTACGTAAATCTGGCACAGAGCCGGTTGTTCGCGTGATGGTAGAAGCCGAAGAAGAGAAAATAGTCCTTGATAGTGCACAAAAAATTGCTGCAGTTGTCGAATCTATGAGCAAACAAACTGATTAAGAACAATAACCTCTTGTAACTTTGGGCGAGTCGAGTTACTATCTCGCCCGCTTTCTAATGTGGAGTGGAAAAATGGCAATACGCAAGCCAATGGTCGCAGGCAATTGGAAAATGAACGGCTCGAAAGAGTTAGTGCAGCAATTATCTGACGCTATCAACAACGTAAAATCAGATCAGATAGACGTTGTGGTATTTCCACCTTACCCATTGTTGCCTATGCTAACAGCTACAGGTATAACAACTGGGGCACAAACGGTTTCTGAAAATGAATCAGGTGCATTTACTGGTGAAGTTGATGCGCAATTAATTAAAGATTTAGGTTGCCAATATACGTTAGTTGGTCACTCTGAACGGCGTAGTATCTACGGCGAAAGCAATGACACTGTTGCAGCTAAGTTTGCTCGTGCACAACAAGTGGGTTTAACACCTATTTTATGTGTTGGTGAAAGTGAAGAGCAACGCGAACAAGGTCAAACTGAATTAGTCGTTGCTGCACAAATTGATGCAGTAATTGATAAATTAGGTCTAGCAGCACTGAAAGATTCTGTGATAGCATACGAGCCCGTTTGGGCCATTGGCACAGGTAAGACTGCATCGCCTGAACAAGCACAACATGTGCACAAATTTATCCGTGATAAAATTGCTACTATCAGTAGTGATTTAGCACAAGGGCTGACCATTCTTTATGGTGGCAGCGTAAATGAAAAAAATAGCGAATTATTATTTGCACAACCAGATATAGACGGTGGCCTGATTGGGGGCGCTAGTTTAAAAGCAGATTTATTTACTGCAATCTGTGAAAGTGCAAAAGGGACCGTATAAGATGTACGAAATTTTATTAGTAGTTTATTTAGTTGTTGCTTTAGCGCTTGTTGGTATGGTTTTAATTCAACAAGGTAAAGGCGCAGATATGGGTTCATCATTTGGTGCTGGTGCCTCTGCAACCGTTTTTGGTTCGTCAGGTGCAGGTAACTTTATGACAAAAACAACTACAATCTTAGCCAGTGTCTTTTTTGTGCTAAGTATTGTACTAGGTAACTTAACTGCAGGTCAGATCAAAAAAACTGATGAGTGGGAAAACCTAGAAGCAGCACCAGCAGTTGAAACAATTGCTCCTGCAGCTGACGATGTTCCAGTAACATCAACGAAAGAGAAATCTGACGTACCAAATTAATACATTTTAAAAGTATCGTTAAACGATTTATCATCCTCAAATAAATCAGTAAGTTTAACACCTAAAGTGAAAGCTTTAACAATGCGGTTGTGGTGGAATTGGTAGACACGCTACCTTGAGGGGGTAGTGCTTTCGGGCGTGGGGGTTCAAGTCCCCCCAACCGCACCATCTTATAAAAACCAGTAACAGCGATGTCACTGGTTTTTTGCTTTAATAAAACTGAAATTATTAATACTTAGGTTTATATCGATAGTGCTTACTTTAAAGGCAGCCTAACGTTGAGTCAGTGCATAAATATTAGTTCGCTTGTTCACGCTCTTCACGTGCAGCTTTTAACTCATCAGCCAATTCTTTAGCTTTTTGCTTGGTTTTTTCTGTCAGCTCGCCTGTAGCTTCTTTACTTTTAATCCAAGCATCAATGGCGACTTCTTTGCCATCATCATACATATCAAGGCCAAGTTTTTTACTTTCTTGCAGTAGTTCGTCAAGTGATTCACCTTTAAATTGATTGCTGGTTTCTTTTACTTCATCCCATGCATCATTAAGTGCTTTTTTAACCTCAGTTTTAGCTTCAGCGGCATCTTTTTTTGCTTCGCTGGCGTCTTCGCAACCGGTTAGTGCTACACAGCCTAATAAAACTAAACTTGTTAATTTGTTCATATTTGTTCCTTTGTATCATAATTATGTTCCGAGGAATATTTCCTCTGGTACAGTATTGATGGCAATCTTAAAACAAGCAATATACAGGCTAAAAAATGAATATACTTCGAACAGCACGACTAAATTTTAAATTAATGGATGAAAATGACGGCGCATTATTATTTGATCTGGACAATGATCCTGCGGTCATGGAGCACCTAACGCGAGGCCAGGTAAGCACCATGAACACCATCAAAGATGTTTTTATTCCACGCATGCAAGCCTACCGCCATCCACAACAGGGCTGGGGGCTTTGGCAAGTTAACCTCAATGATAATGACAGCTTTATTGGCTGGATATTAATTCGGCCAATGGGATTTTTTACTACAGAGCCCGATTTTAGTGATATTGAAATTGGCTGGCGCTTTAAGCGTGTAAGTTGGGGAAAAGGCTATGCCAGTGAAGCTGCCGCCGCTGTTGCAGATGCAGTGACAAAAAACGGCGATGTTAAAACACTCAGTGCTACCGCACTAAAAGCAAATAGTGGTTCTATCAAGATAATGAAAAAGCTTGGCATGAAATTTATCGAGCATTATAACCACCGCGACGAATTTGGTGAGTTACCCGCCGTGTTATATCGAAAGTCTGTCTGATCATAAGCTCGGTGTACGAATTTATTTTAAACGCGGTTGAATTTAATATGAGCGCCGATGAAGTGGTAAATAGCCCGCGTTTTCATCATCAACTTTGGCCTAAAAAAATGATCCGTCATCATACAGGTTTAGATGCAAACGTTGTTAAAGCACTAGAGGAAATGGGCTACACCTTAGATCAGCGCCAATTTTGGTGATATGCATGCGAGCATCGAACGTGATGGCAAACTCGATGCCGGCTCAGAAGCGTCAGGGCGGGGTAAGGCGATGGTGTTTTGATTCTAGCTGTAAGTGGTTAGCCGTAAGCTGTAAGCTTGCGCGGTGTTAAATTAAGCGATTGTGGTTGGGTTGATCATAGCGAAGCCCAGTTACAAAAGGTTTTAGGGGCTAGGTAACTAGGAGCTAGGGGAGTAACTCGTAGGCGCGAGTTTACCTCGCGCAGTACGCAGTTTAATGAAATTGGGTGTCAGCGAACGACTCGCCATAGCATGTGGTATCACCAGCACCAAAAGTAGGCGCTTGGAAGCGAAGACCCTTGTCGAAGCTCAAAAACAAAAGGAATTAACATTGCGCTGAGCAATAACTATTTAGCGTCACAAGGTTTAGTGTCATTGAGGGATATTTGGATCAATATTCATTACGGGAGATGAACCGCCCATAGCACTTCCTATTAATGAAAAGCGCATGATGGGTGGTGTTGGGGCTGGAGGAGTAAATAGTATCACCTTTTATGATAATGACGATTTCATCACCACCACCATTTTCATATGACGCAACGTCTATCCCTGCCGCCCAATTAGCTTTGTAAGAAAAGCACCTTAGGTATTCGTCTTCACAAAGCTCTATATCCAAAGCTGCACTAGCTTTTAGAGTAGAGACTAGTTTTTTATTGGGTAGATTATCTAATATCATTTAAGCTGTCTTTGTATGGGAGTAGACAATTTTATTTCCGATATTTTTCTTTGTATTACAATATATTGCTCCTAAATCAAGAAAGTACATACATGCAATTAGATCATCAAGTCTCTGCTTTTTATAGGCAAGCCGGTGGCTCACCCTCCGGCAATTTTTACTTTGAATTTGAGTGTTTCGAGGATGGCTTTGAGTTTTTCGCGGTCGTCGCCTTGTACTTCAATGATACCGTCTTTTACCGCGCCGCCTTGGCCCATTTTACTTTTAATGGTTTTGGCGAGTTTTTTTAAATCGTGTTGCTCGCTGTCAATACCAGTTACCAACATAACGCCTTTACCTTTACGGCCTTTGGTTTGGCGTTCGATGCGCAGGGCGCCGTCTTTAAATACTTTACTAGCCACTTCTGTGCTTGGTTTTGGTTGGCTGATACGGCCTGTTTCGGTTGAATAAACGAGATTACTATCACTCATGCTTAACCTGCATTTAAAAAGTTAAATAAACAATGGGCTAGATAATATCAAATTTAAAACAAATTTGTGCATAGAGTGTTTTATTTTTGGTTATTTATCATTAACAAGTTATATTTAATACTAATTAAGAATGGATAATCTGAGCAGGAGTTAACTAATGAGTCTAAGTAAGAGTGCATCAGCAGATGGTGCGACACTGACTATTCAAATTAAGGGGAAGTTCGACTTTAATTTAGTGCAGTCATTTCGACAGTCGTATTCCGATATCAATGAAAAAACCGCTAAGGTCGTAATTGACTTACGAGAAACCGATTACATGGATAGCTCCGCCCTTGGTATGCTGCTGAATATGAAAAAGACCTTGGGAACCTCAGTTGATGCAATTCAAATCAGTAATTGTCAGCCGCAACTGAAAAAAATCCTGCAAATATCACGTTTTGATAAAAAGTTTGATATCGATTGATGCATATTCTCGTTGTTGATGATCAGCCACTTAATTGCATGCTTTTAAAAGTAATGTTGATGCAACAAAATTACGAGGTATCAACCGCTGCCAATGGGGTTGAAGCATTAGCAATATTAGATCAGCAAAGCATTGATATTGTGTTACTCGATGTAATAATGCCAGTGATGGATGGCTATGAAACGGCAGCTAAAATTAAGCAGCGCCATAATGAAGTTCACCTACCTATTATTTTTATAACCGCTTTGGAAGATCAAAGCAGTTTTGAACGTTGTTTAGAGGTCGGTGGTGATGACTTTATTCATAAACCGTTTGATAAAGTAATTTTAACTGCGAAAATAAAAGCTCATAGCCGCACCCGTAAGCTGAGTTTAAAAACCCACGAACAAAATAAGTTATTAGAATATCATTACAATCAAACCGAGCGTGAGCACGAAATCGTTGAGCATATTTTTAATAACGCCCTAGAAAACCAAAATAAGTTTACCGACAACATTGATTTTCATCTCTCACCGGCTTCTATGTTTAATGGTGATATGTGTTTGATTGGGCAAAGTCCTATTGGTAGTTTGTATTGTATGCTGGGGGATTTTACCGGCCATGGCTTAGCAGCTGCGGTAGGGGCATTGCCAGCGTCGAAAGTGTTTTACACTATGGTTAATAAAGGTATGGCGGTTAGTGATATTGCAGCTGAAGTTAATGCCGTATTAGTGCAACTATTACCCGGGCATATGTTTTGTGCCGCGACAATTATTGAATTAAGTAGCTCAGGGAAAAGTGTTTCAGCTTGGCTTGGTGGCTTGCCTGATGCTTATTTAATTGATCAACAAGGAAGCGTATTAAAAACTTTAGAGTCACAGCATATGGCTTTAGGGATTTTAGAAGGCGACGAATTTGAACGTGAATTAATTCATTTTGAAGTCGATACGAGTATGCGTTTGGCGCTGGCCACCGACGGCATTATAGAAACCACTAATAAAAACGGTGAATTTTTTGCAGAGCAACGCTTTATAAAGGCACTTGCAAGTAAACCCAAAGTGACTAGTCAAGATATGATCGCGCAAGTGACTAAGTTTGCTCATGGTAGTAAACAACAGGACGATCTTAGTTTAGTACTTTTTAATTGTTTAGCGGTTCCTCCTGCGGCTGAAGAGCAGGCCGTTTATTCTCGTTTACCCTTTAATTTTTCTTTAACGCTGAATTCTCGGCAAATAAAACAAACCGATCCAGTGCTTGAAATCGTTGAAGTACTTACTCGAGTTGGCGGTTTAAAAGAGCACCGCTCTGATATTTTTTTACTGCTCTCTGAGGCTTATAACAATGCACTTGATCATGGTGTATTAGGGCTCGATTCAAATATTAAAAATAAAGAAGATGGCTTTATTGAGTATTATCAACTTCGAGAGGCGACATTAGCCAAACTTGTTGATGCATTGATCATTGTCGATATACGTTATTGCCCTGATACATTGTGCCTGTATTTTATAATTTGCGATTCTGGCAATGGTTTTTCAAACACCGATGGTAATGCCAGCTGTAATAATCGCGATCATGGTCGCGGGCTATCGATACTAGAAGAAATAGCAGAGCAGGTGACTTATAACTCATCGGGTAATCAAATTGAAATGTGTTATCGATTGCTACAACAACAAAGCTAGTCGTGATTGTTTAGCCATGCTATGATTCATTTTTAGATGTTTGGATGGCTAAATGATTTATTCTTATTTATCTCTTGCGCAGTTAGATGTGCCCGCTCAGTTAGTCTCTGATGAGCTTACTAAGCTCGAAAGCTACTTATCAAATCAGCCGCTTCCTGCGGTACGCTGGCAATATCAAGTACCAGAGCTGGGTGAAGGCGGGGCGTGCAGTTTATTTGGTTATTTACAAGATGAGCCGTTTAAACTCACTGATTTTTTACCACAAGATCAGCACACTACGCAAAAGCTTGCTCAATTACAACTGATTGTTGATTACGTTGTAGCGCAAACTAAAGTTGATTGGTACGGCATTTATCAAAGTACAGCAACACCTGAGGGGGAGCAATTACTTAAACTGACTTACTTTGGTGCGCCAAGCCGACCGCTTTTTCCACTTACCGAGGCCTTTGCTGCCGGTAGTAATAATGTACAGGTGGCACTAAGTCGTAAAGGGCGAGTGATCAACAACGTTGAGCAGTATTTGGCTGCGGGTGGTGAATATTATACCTGTGATCCTAAAGTAAAATCAGAGGCCTGTTTACCGCTTTTTGACAGTGCAAATCGCTGCGTTGGTATTGTTGATGGCGAAGCGTTTAATAACGATTTTTTCAACCAGCAAACCTTAGCACTCCTAATTGCATGCTGTATTAAAATTCCTCACTTTTTAGTGTAAATAACACTAGCCATGCTAGTGAGTTTTTATGTTAAGCTAAGTGCAACAGCTAACCCTTAAATAATGAAAGAGATAGTCAATGTTCTCAGTATTAAAACCATTACCCACTGATCCTATTCTTGGCCTTATGGCGGCCTATAAACAAGATACTAACCCAAATAAGATTGACTTAGGGGTTGGTGTTTATAAAGATGAATTCGGTAATACGCCGGTATTAAAAGCAGTTAAAAAAGCTGAAGCGTTCCGTCTTGAAAACGAAACTAGCAAATCATACATTGGTTTGGCGGGTAACTTAGATTACTGCCAAAAAATGGAAAATCTATTATTAGGTGAGCACCAAGCATTATTAGCTAATCGGGTTCGTACAGCACAAGCACCAGGTGGTACAGGTGCATTGCGTGTTGCAGCTGAATTTATTGTTCGCTGTAATCCAGGTGCGACGGTATGGGTTACTAATCCTACATGGGCAAACCACATTAGCTTGTTTGAAGCCGCTGGCCTAACAGTTAAAGAATACCCGTACTACGATTATGAAAACAAAGATTTATTATTTGATGAAATGATCGAAACCCTTACCCAAGTGCCCAAAGGTGATGTGGTATTACTACACGCATGTTGTCATAACCCAAGTGGTATGGACTTAAACGAAACGCAGTGGCACACAGTTGCTGAACTGGCAAAAGATATTGGCTTTACCCCTCTGGTTGATATTGCATATCAAGGTTTTGGTTCAAGCTTGGAAGAAGATGCAAACGGTTTACGTATTTTAGCTGATGCAGTTGATGAGCTGATCATTTGTTCGTCATGTTCGAAAAACTTTGGTTTATACCGTGAGCGTATTGGTGCATGTTCAATCATTGCGAAAGACAGCGCGACAGCTGATATTTCAAACTCAGTATTGTTAAGTGTGGTACGTAGTATCTATTCAATGCCACCGGCCCACGGTGCTGACATTGTAAACACTATTTTAAGCAGCGCTGAACTGACACAGCAGTGGCACAGTGAACTTGATGAAATGCGTAACCGTATCAATGGCCTGCGTACTTTGATAAAAGACAGCCTAGCGGCAAAAGAGATTGCTCAAGACTTTTCATTTATTGACCGTCAACACGGTATGTTCTCTTTCTTGGGTATTAATAAAGAGCAAATTGAACGCCTGCAAAAAGAATACGGTATCTACATTGTTGGTTCAAGCCGCGTTAACGTAGCAGGTATCAGTCAAGCTAATATCGATTACTTTGCAAATGCTGTTGCAGCCGTTTGTAAGTAATTTTACTTAAATAGCGTTTATTAAAATAAAAAAACCGCACTAACTTATTGTTGTGCGGTTTTATTTTTTTTTAACCTAGAACTACGCGTCAATTAAATCGCATTGCCGCTATAATAACGACAATGCAAAGGGAAGGCTAATTTAACCAGTGGATCGCACCATTGATACGATCATTGTAATTTTCTAATGGCGCACCAAGATTTGCGACTAAAATTGTATCTGCGTCAGCACCACGGTTAATATGACCTTCAAAACGATCGTCTTGAAAATCGTCGCCGCCGATGCCAAACGATTGCTGTTTTGATGGCACTATAAATACCGTCATCGGGCCATAGTCTGATTCAAAAACTAGGTGTAATCCTTCTTGACCCTTAAAGTCACAAAACATTACGTAAGTTACTTTACCTGGTAATTCATCTAAATGGCCACCTAATACAGCAAGTTTTTCATTTACCGCTGCTAAGCTGATTGCTTCGGTCTTTTGCAGCGAATTTATTTCATAGTAAATATGAGCAAGCGCATGTTCGCTAGCTGCGTACGCGACATTTTGTTCGCTGCTAAATAAAAATGCTCCCACAGCCACCAATACTGAGGCTGCCATGGCAAGTGGTAAACGAGCATGTTTAAAACGTGTACTTGCCTCAACTACATTATCTGTTTGTTGTGGCGATGTTTGCGTGCTGGTATCAGCTGATGCTTGGTTGACTTGCTCAGTCGTGACCAATTCGTTTTGTGTATGCGCTGCGGTGTTTGCCAAAATACGCTCGGCAAGACCTGCAGGCACTGGTACGTCAAGTGCATTGGCAAGATCTAATTCAAAGGCCTGCATATCATGCATAAATTCTTGTCGCTCAGAGTGTTGCTCTGCAAACTCCACAAGCTCCTTATCAGTGCTGTTTGGCTGTGCGCTAATTCGGCGACGAAACTCGAGATCATCCATTAATTTGATGCCCCTTTAAGTTGTTCATCATCACGGCTCAATGCCTCTTTTAACTGGTTTCTGGCGCGGTATAAACGCGTCATAACCGTGTTTTTATTTAAATCTAATATTTCTGCTATCTCTTCACCTGAGCAACCCATAACTACTTGTAGTAATAATGGCTCGCGGTATTCATCAGGTAGCTTAGCGATTTGACGCTGGATCACTGTTTGTTCCATTTCGTCATCCAAGGTGACACTTTTTTCGTCAACTAAAGTGTCGTTTTCAACATCGCTATAATCAAATTGTTTGCGTTCAAAACGACGGGCATTTTCCCGGCGTAAAATCGTCAATAGCCATGGCTTAGCTGCTTTTTGATCTAATAATGAATCCAGAGATCGCCAAGCACGTAAAAATGTTTCTTGGACAAGATCTTCGGCAATATCAGGATCTCGGCAGAGCCAATAAGCAAAGCGATATAATTCGCGATGATAAACATGAACAAGTTTTTCATAGCGTGTATTTTTCTCTGCCATATCAACTAAGACCTGACTTTTAGAGTTTTCATTTCCAAGCATAAGCACTTTTTTATTTATTTTAAGTTATTTACTATTTGAGTGCGGGGATTGCGCCACGTCACTTAAACTCTATTTATAAAGTCCTTTTAATACAGCTTGTTGCGATTTTTTTTGTACTTTACGTTGCTCTTCCAACATGCCAACAATCACCATCAAATCAACATCTGCATCACTAGGACTATAGAGTGCTGCCCGTAGTTTAGCAATATGTTGACTAAGCTGTGTATTATCAGCTAGTTGCTCAAGCTTGTCTATTGCACCGCTCGATTGTTTTGTTAAGTACATTGCGTAACGATTTAGCGCCTGATAAAAGGCACTTACATCATTGCTTTTAGCGTGTTTCTTTAATTCATCTAATGAAATTGATGAATTACTATGGGTTATTGTCGGCTTTGCTTGCATCAAGCTGCGCTGAGATTGACTGCGCCACCATAAAATTAAGGTTATAAACCATAATAAATAGCCAATCACACTGATAATAATTAACCATAACGGATACTGATTTATCGGTATTGCTTGATAACTGATTGCTGCCGTATCAGTGGTTGCGCTTTGTGATGGCGTAAGTGGCTGCGCAGCAACGGCTGGGGTACTTGTGCTACTCGGTGTTACTGTAATAGTACGAGCTGGTAATGTTGCATAACTGATCCGATTAATCTTGGTATTATACCAAGGCACGCTTACCTCTGGCAGTGTGTAAGTGCCTGGCATCTGCGGTAACAATGCGTACGAGGCTGTTTGTTGTGATATTACTCGGCCATCGCGAACCAAGTGATTATTTTCTTTTTCATCTGGGTAACTGCGAATACCTTTGATTTCAGGCAGTGCAATATCAGGTAGTTGCTCTTTGGTGATGCCAAGTGCGGTTAAAGTCAGCGTTCGCGTAATCGGTGTACCCACTTCAACCGTGTCGTCAGCGGGTTGCCATTGCTCATCTAAATTAACTAATTCACTAGGCAGCCATGCACCTTGGTAGTCACTTGGTATTGGTTTAATTTCAATATCGACATTATCACCCAGCGCAGAGACATCTAACTGGCGATAGTCTTGGCGAATTCGACCTTGAAAAGTTGGGGCTTGAATCGTGTAACTACCACTTTTTTGTGGCTGTACTAAATACTCGCGAGTGATCACTAAGTAACGCTTACCATCAACAAGTTCATAGTTTTCAGTTTGCTTGCCAATTTGGCTTAGCTGCGCATCGGGCATCGCGGGGGCACTTAAATTACCATCAAGTAACTCTTTGGCAAGATATAGCTTAACTGTGTAAAGCCCTGCTTCTTGAACAAATAGGCTGTCACTTGAAAGTGATGCATTAATAAAAATATCGTTGTTTTGCTGCGCATCTTTACTGCGTTCAGCCACTTTTAATGCAATGGGCGCAGAGCTGACACCAGCTACACTAAATGCTGGGATTGTATAATCCCCGGCAGTGCGGGTCATAAGTTTAATAGACCAAGTGGTTTCTTTTGAAATACTACCATTAATGATGTTTGTGCGAGTGCTGACACTGGTGCGGCCAACCACGAAGTCTTTTAACAGGACTGAAGTATCAGGTTGATCATTTTTTATGGTGTCATCTGCACTGATATTGAGCATAAAAAATTCACCCGCTAGTACCGGGTTTTTATCAACACTGGCTTGTAATTGCGTAATAGCCCACGAGGGCATAGCGCTGATAAGCAATAAACAACAGATTAATCGCATTACCATGATTTTTCGACTCCTTGTGGACGGCGTTGATTGTTTCGTTTTTGGGCTTCTAATTGCATTTTGTTACGTAACAGGATTGCGGGATCATCGGGTACTTTTCGTAGTAACTGACTAAGCTGCTGGGCTTTTTCTTTTTCTTCGTTGGTAAGCTCTGCGGTTTGCGCTTGCATAGCTTGCTGCTGTGCCGCTTCTTCAGCTTGTTGCTGTTGTTCAGGAGTCATTTGCGCCTGCTTATCATCGTTTGCAGAGTCATCTTTGGGCTCGGTTTGCACATCTTGTTGCTGTTGCTCATCAGTTTTATCACCTTGCTGAGGTTCAGCCTCCATTTGTGGATCGTTTTGCTTATCAGTTTGTTGATCAGATGGTTTGCCGTCTTGCTGTTTATCATCAGTCTGCTGGTCATCACTTTGCTTAGATTCATCGCCTTGTTGAGATTGCTGATCCTGATTAGGCTGCTCACCTTGCTGTGACTTATCTTTATTTTGCTGATCTTGACCTTGTTCACCATCTTGGTTTTTTTGGTCTTGATCTTGATCGCCGTCTTGGCCTTGTTGATTTTGCTGTTGATTTTTCAACTGTTCAACAAGTGCCTGATTTTCTTTTGCTTGGGTAAAGTCGTGTTGCAAAGCTTGTGCTTGCTGATAGGCGGCAATTGCTTCGTCGAGCTTGCCTGCCTTTGCTAGAGCATTACCGTAATTATATAAACCAGTGGCGCTTTTATCTTGGCTAAATTGTGCCAATGCAGCATCAAAATTACCTTGCTGGTAAAGCGCCGCGCCTTTTAGTTGACTAGAATCTGCTGTGGCAGCTTGCTCATATTCACCTTGTTGATAAGCGTCTAACGCACGTTGATCGTGATTTTTAAATACCAAAGGCAGCTCTACTGCATAAGCATTGTGTTGCGGTAAAAAGCTCACAACTAAAAATGCAGCTGCAAAAGATCCTCGGCGAAAAATCCACAGCATCATTGGCAGTAAAATAAATAAGCCATAAATCCCCGCATCAATACGCCAGAGCGCTTGACTTTGTTTTTCATTTTTCAGTATTTCATTATTCGCACTGGGTGCAAAAATTTGAAGGTCGCGGGCACTCGGTTGATAAGTGGCAAATTTACCACCACTGTTTCTCGCTAGACTATTAAGCATACTGATGTTAATGGTAGGCACTACAATTTGTCCGTAACTATCTTTTAAAAACCCACCTTTAGGAAGTTTAATTGGCGCACCTTGCTCAGTTCCGATACCGTAAATGTTTAATCGATAAGGGTTAGCGTCTGTAAATTGGCTGATATCTTGTTGCTCACTTTGTTCAATGCCGTCGGTTACTAAGATAATATCGCCTTCAAGGTATCCGGCTTGTGTTAATAACTCTTTTGCAGCATCCAGCCCAGCAAGTACGTTGGAGCCTTTATCAGGCATGATATCTGGGCTTAAACTTGGGATCAGGTTTTCAAGCGTCGCGGCATCATTGGTTAGCGGCGAAATGGTATAAGCAGTGCCTGCATAGGCAACTAATGCAGTGTCGCCTTCTTTAAATAGTTTAATCATATCCAGCGCTTTGAAACGCGCTTGCACTAAACGACTGGGCGCAATATCCGTGCTGTACATCGATAGTGACATATCCATCACAATCACGCGGGCATTTTTGCTTTGAAATACCGGCACGTGTTTTTCTTCAAAACTGGGACCTGCGCTAAAAATAACGGCTAATACCGTAAAGAGGGCTAGTAGCCGCATGGGTTGCGTGTTTTTTTGGTTATTGGTGTTGATCACAAATCTTGCTAAGTGAGCTGCTATTAATTCACCTTGGCTGGTTTTCTTGTGCTTTATCATTGCAATAGTAAACATTAAACACACAGGAACTAATAACCACAATACGGCTGGGCGGATAAATTCAAAGTCCATTAGGCCTCCTGTCTTAATGTTTTTGCACTGATAAACATAACGCGCAGACCAATCAAGGCCAGTGCGATTAATAAAGGGAAGTAAAATAACGCGCTTTGTGGACGAAAGGTTTGCTCATCAGCGCTGATCGGCTCAAGTTTATCAAGTTCTTGATAAATTTGTTGTAAGCCGGCAACGTCTTTTGCGCGAAAATAAAGGCCGCCAGTTTGTTCGGCAATGCGTTTTAGCAGGGTTTCATCTAAACTACCTCCACTCATGCCACCCATATTAAATAAGCTAAAGCCACGCGGATTATCAGAGCCTACGCCGATGGTATACACTTTAATACCTTCTTCGCGAGCAAGCAGTAGGGCTTCTTCTGGATCTAAGTTACCGGCGGTGTTTTGACCATCTGTTAATAACACCACAATGCGATTACTTTCATCTTTACTGGCAAAACGTTTTACTGATAAGCCCAGCGCATCGCCAATGGCGGTGGCGCGGCCAACCAAGCCTATTTGTGCTTCTGATAGCATTTGGCTTACGGTTTTAACGTCTCGCGTTAGTGGTGTTTGTAAAAACGCCGTATCACCAAATAAAATCAGCCCTAAACGGTCGCCTTGACGTTGCTCAATAAAGTCACTTAATACCGCTTTTACCATGGTTAAGCGATCAACATATTGGCCTTGATAAGCCATATCTTGCTCGGTCATTGATCCTGATAAATCAACAGCTAGCATGATATCGCGGCCTTCATTAGGTAAGGTTATTGGATCATCAAGCCAGGTTGGATTAGCTAAAGCGGTGACTAAAAGCAGCCAAATCAACCATTCAAATACACTAATACCACGCGCCTGTTGCTGGATAACTTGTGCACCTAAGTTGTGTTTGGCGAAGCTTGGGATCCGTAAGCGGGTATTGCCTTCACTGTGTGCTGGCTTAAATAATAAGCGCAACAACCAAGGCAGTGGTAATAATACAAATAACCAAGGCCAGCTAAATTCAAACATTCAGCGGCTCCTTTAATTTAAATTGCACAATGGCGAGTTTTAATTTCTGTGCCAGCGCAGTTTGATTGCTTTGTGATTGATAAAGGCTCATTAGTTCGTGTTCAGTAAATTGTTGTCCGGTCAGCTTATTTAGAGTAATACACCATTGTTTTGTGCCTTGTGATGCAGCACTTTGCTGATAATAGTGTAAAATCAAGCGTTTAATTAAAATATGTAGTTGCTGGGCATCTTCAGCGTGTTGCTCACTAAGGGAAATGGCTTGACGTTTGGCTTTTTTAAACAGCCGTGCCCGGTACAACTGATAACTTATAAAGCTGACAGTTACGAGTAACACCACAATGATGAGCCACCAAATAGGGGCTAAAGGCCACCAAGAAACATGGCTTGGCACAATCACATCATGAAGACCAGCTAATGGAGAGGTTTGCATATTACTTTCTCACTAATTGCAGCTCAAGAGGTGTGGCTGCATTGAATGATATTAAATTAAGGCCCGATTTAGTTAAGCGTTGCATTCGTGTGGTAAATGCTTGCTCGGCAGTTTTAGCAAATTTATCACGAAAACTTTTATCCATCAGCGGCAGGGCAAAGTCACTGCCGTTGGCGTTCACCGTGACCGTTTGTTTAAACGCGGGTAGTTGATGCTCAAATGGGTCGCTAATATGGCAGCCGATCAGTTCACAATGTCGACTCAGTATTTCGAGTTGTTTAAAACTGGCATCATCAAGGGCGCTAAAATCTGATACTAAATAGACTAAGCTGCCCGGCTTGGCTAAATGATTCAAACGCTTTAGGTTATCACTGAGTTTATTGTCTGCGGGCTCATCAATCTGCGCGAGTGCTTGCTGGTGGTTATTACACAAATTATGGCACAGTTTTAACACGGCTTTTTCGCGGGCGCTGGGCTTGAGCTCTAAATGACCATGCTGATTAAACACTATGCCACCGATGCGATCGCCGCGTTGACACGCTGACCACGCCACCAAGGCACTAATATGCGCTGCTTGCACAGATTTAAGTAGTAACTTTGAGCCAAACAGCATTGCATTAGAAAAGTCGGTAAACACAAACACTGGCCGTTCCTTTTCTTCTTGAAACAACTTAGTGTGTGTTTCACCAGTACGTGCTGTAACGCGCCAATCAATTGAGCGAATGTCATCGCCTTGTTGATAATGACGTACTTCAGCAAACTCCATACCTCGGCCTTTATGAGGCGCGAGATATTGGCCGGTCAGGCTATTTCTAATTTTAACTTTTGGCGCAAGCTCTAATAAGCGAGCTTTCGCTTTATAATACATCAGCTCTTTCAAGCCTAAGTTGACCCCATGGCTATGACTTAGGCTGAGCCACTGTTGGTTATCTAATTGGCTTTGCATGGCTTATGGTACGGCAACAAGTTCTAAAATACGGCTAATGACTTGATCTTTAGTAACGCCATCGGCTTGTGCTTCATAACTTAAAATAATGCGATGGCGCAGAACATTATGCAACACAGCTTGAATATCATCTGGAGCAACAAAATCGCGGCCTTGTAACCATGCATGAGCACGGGCACATTTATCTAAGGCGATGGTGGCACGCGGACTTGCGCCATATTCAATCCAGCTGCCTAACTGGGCGTCTAGTTTTGCGCCTTCACGCGTAGCAATAATAAGTTGCACTAAATATTGCTCAAGCGGCTCAGCTAAATACAGCCCTAAAATCGCTTTGCGAGAGGCAAATAAATCGCTTTGACTAATTTGTTGTGCGGGTGCTTGATGTTCGCTCAACGCTTCGCCACGGGTAAGGCGTAAAATATCAAGCTCATGCTCGGCGCCTGGATAATCAATGCTTAGGTGTAGTAAGAAACGGTCTAATTGCGCTTCTGGTAGCGGGTAAGTGCCTTCTTGCTCCAGTGGGTTTTGGGTTGCCATCACCATAAATAAATCCGACAGCGGATAAGTGTTTTTACCAACCGTGACTTGGCGCTCAGCCATGGCTTCTAATAAAGCTGATTGCACTTTAGCGGGGGCACGGTTAATTTCATCAGCTAATATAAGGTTATGAAATAATGGTCCTTTTTCAAAAACAAATTCGCTGGTCTGTTGGCGATAAATATCAGTTCCGGTTACGTCAGCAGGTAATAGATCGGGGGTAAACTGTACGCGTTGGAATGAGCCTTCAACGCCTTTGGCTAATGCATTTACTGCGCGAGTTTTAGCAAGCCCTGGAGGGCCTTCTACTAATAAGTGACCATCGGCTAAAATAGCAATAAGTAGTGCTTGCGTTAATTCTGGCTGGCCAATAATTTGGCTATCTAAATAAGTTTTTAATTGTGAAAATACGTTAGTGGCCATAGTAAAAAAACTGTCCTGATTTGCAAGGTTTATAAAAAGCTCTAATGGTTATTGGGATTATTGTTCTATAACACAAGTGTTAGACTCAAGTTTTCAAAATAGTTCGTTATATTTTAACGATTTTTACCCTAGCATAGAAAGCGCAGTATTTTTTGTAAATAGGCTAAAAAAAGCCTATGGTTGGTAACTAATTATACTATTTTCAATTTCGCTATTGGCTTTAGCACACGGGTTGTTTAGAATCGAGGAAAATAAACAGGTCAGACCTGTCAGCGGGAGAGCATTAATGTCTGAGCAAAATATACTAAAAACAGCAAAGGGCGATCGTATTGCCATCGTCAGTGGTTTACGTACCCCATTTGCTAAACAAGCAACTGCATTTCATCATGTACCAGCCCTTGATATGGGCAAGTTAGTCGTTAACGAAATGCTTGAACGTCTTAACTTTGATAAATCTGAAATTGATCAATTAGTGTTTGGTCAAGTAGTACAAATGCCAGAAGCGCCAAACATTGCTCGCGAAATCGTATTGGGTACTGGCATGCCAGTATCGGTTGATGCGTACTCAGTATCACGTGCATGTGCTACTAGTTTCCAAGCTATTGCCAATGTGGCTGAATCAATCATGGCAGGTTCGGTGCAAGTGGGTATTGCGGGTGGTGCAGACTCGTCATCGGTATTGCCAATCGGCGTAAGTAAAAAATTAGCCGGTAGCCTAGTTGATCTTAATAAAGCACGTACCTTAGGGCAGCGCTTAAAAATATTCTCTAAGCTGCGTTTAAAAGATTTATTACCAGTACCACCAGCTGTGGCTGAGTATTCGACGGGTTTGTCGATGGGGCAAACTGCTGAACAAATGGCAAAAACGCACAGCATTAGCCGCGAAGATCAAGATGCCTTAGCGCATCGTTCACATACACTTGCCAGCCAAGCATGGGCTGATGGTAAACTTGCTGATGAAGTAATGACTGCACATTTACCGCCGTATAAAAGTTTTATCGAGCAAGATAACAATATTCGCCATAATTCCACGGTTGAAGGGTACGCTAAATTAAAACCAGCGTTTGACCGTCAGCATGGCTCAGTCACTGCAGCAAACTCAACACCGCTAACCGATGGTGCAGCAGCGGTATTAATGATGAGTGAAAGTAAAGCCAAAGCACTCGGCTATAATATTTTAGGGTATGTACGTAGCTTTGCATTCTCTGCCATTGGTGTGAATGAAGACATGCTAATGGGGCCGGCTCATTCAACGCCAGTTGCATTAGCGAGAGCAGGTATAACGCTTGCCGATCTTGATTTAATTGAAATGCACGAAGCCTTTGCAGCACAAACGTTAGCGAATATGAAAATGTTTGCCTCAGATAAGTTTGCGCAAGAAAAACTCGGTCGCAGCAAAGCGATTGGTGAAATTAACATGGATAAGTTTAACGTTTTAGGCGGTTCGCTTGCATATGGTCATCCATTTGCAGCCACTGGCGCACGACTTATCACCCAAAGTTTACATGAACTCAACCGCCGTGGCGGTGGCTTAGCACTAACAACTGCGTGTGCCGCAGGTGGCTTAGGTGCAGCCTTTGTATTGGAGAGTGCGTAATGACACAGTCAGTATTTAATTTAGACCTTGATGATAGCGGTATTGCCGTTGTTACCATTGATGTGCCGGGCGAAAAAATGAATACCCTGCGCGACACTTTTGCAGATGATTTGCAAGCCTTGCTTGATGACGCAAAACAGCAGTCAGTTAAAGGCATGGTATTTATCAGTGGTAAAAGCGATAACTTTATCGCCGGCGCCGATGTGAAAATGCTGGATAGCGTAGAGCGTCGCGAAGATGCATTAGCGATCAGCGAGCTATGTCACCGTGCCTTTTTTGATATGAAAAAACTGCCATTTCCAACTGTCAGTGCCATTCATGGTGCGGCATTGGGTGGTGGTTTAGAATTTGCCTTGGCATGCGATTATCGTGTATGTACAGACAGTGATATCACTAAACTTGGCTTACCTGAAGTGCAACTTGGTTTATTACCTGGTGGTGGTGGAACGCAACGCTTGCCTAAACTGGTTGGTTTGCAAAAAGCTCTTGAGTGGACCCTAACGGGTAAACAAATTCGCGCTAAACAAGCTAAAAAATCGGGTTTGGTAGATGATTGTGTACCACAGACCATATTGCTAAAAGTAGCAAAAGAGTTTGTATTAAAAGGCAAAGCAAAAGCGGCCAAGCCAAAGCTTGATCGGATTAGCCAATTATTAGAATCGAATCCGTTTGGCCGAAACTTGATCTTTAAAAAAGCACAAGAAAATGTACTTAAAAAAACCGGTGGTCATTATCCAGCGCCGTTGGCTATTATCAAAGCAATACGCGCAAGTGTTGAGCTGGATGAACTAAAAGCTTATAAAACAGAAGCGGAAGGTTTTGCTACTTTAGTAATGAGCAGCGAATCAAAGTCATTACGTGGGATATTTTTTGCCACCACTGAGATGAAAAAAGAGTGGCGCAACGACGACGCGCCAGCAATCACTAAAACAGCCGTATTAGGCGGTGGTTTAATGGGCGCAGGTATTGCTCATGTGAGCGCAGTAAAAGCCGGTGTACCAGTTCGTATCAAAGATGTTGCAGAGCAGGGCATTAGTAATGCCATGAATTACAGCTATAAGATTTTAGATAAAAAGCAAAAACGCCGCATTTTATCTAAAGCTGACCTGCAACAGACTATGAACAGAATTACCGGTACTACTAATTACAGTGGCTTTAAGCACATTGATTTAGTGATCGAAGCGGTATTTGAAGATCTTAGCCTAAAACAAGGTATGGTGGCCGATGTTGAGCGTGAATGCCAAAATAACACTATTTTTGCTAGTAACACGTCATCATTGCCTATCTCACAAATTGCGGCAGAAGCTGAGCGCCCTGAAAACGTAATTGGCTTACATTACTTCTCACCAGTTGAGAAAATGCCATTGGTTGAAATCATTCCACACGAAGGCAGCTCAGAAGAGACCATCGCGCGGATTGTAAACTTTGCTCGTAAGCAAGGTAAAACCCCAATCGTTGTTAAAGATAGCGCAGGTTTTTACGTTAACCGTATTTTAGCGCCTTATATGAATGAAGCGGCTAACTTATTGCTGGCAGGTGAGCCAATTGAAAAGATTGATGCGGCACTCGTTGAGTTTGGTTTCCCTGTTGGACCATTAGCACTATTAGACGAAGTTGGCATTGATATCGGCTCTAAGATTGCGCCAATTCTTGAACAAGAACTCGGTGATCGTTTTAAAGCACCCGATGCGTTTTCACGTTTAATTGATGCCAAACGCTTAGGTCGTAAGACTGGCCGTGGTTTTTATCTTTATGATAAGAAAGCTAAAAAAGTAGACGGATCAGTGTACGAATTACTCGGCGTGAGCCCATCACCGCGTTTAAATAAAAGCGAAATTGCTAAACGTTGTGTGGCGCAAATGCTTAACGAAGCTGCGCGCTGTTTAGACGAAGGCATTATAGCCAGTCCTCGTGATGGTGATATTGGCGCAATCTTTGGTATTGGCTTCCCGCCATTTTTAGGGGGGCCATTTAGCTATATGGATAAACTTGGCGCAAACAAAGTAAGCTCAGAAATGGCTACTTTTGCTAATTTTAATCCGGTATTTGCGCCATGTGCAGCTTTAGTTGCGATGGCTGATGCTGGTGCAAGCTTTTATCAAGTCACGCCTGTTCAACAAACTAAACCTGTAGCAGAGTTTGATGAACAAGAGGAGGTAACCGTATCGGATGGCGAAGCGCTTGAAGAGCAAACCGTGCAAGAAGTCGCTGCTGATACAGAAGCAGTAGCTGACACTGTTGAGAGTATAAAAGAAAATAAATAGCCTTTTGAGTTTATTTGTTATAAAACGCACTTATTACAGTGCGTTTTTTATGTTTATTGCTTTTATAGACATCATACTCACGATTAAAAAGTGGACGACTAAGGAAGGTTATTATGATACTCACAACAGCCAGACTCACCCTGAGGTTACTCACGGCTGATGATTGGCCACTGTTCTTTGCATTGCATAATGACTCTCAAGTGATCGAGAAGTGCTTTGATAAGCCGTCTGAGGCGCAAATACGTGCAAAATTTAATGAGCGTTTAAAGCCGTGGCAGCCAAATTCAAATCAACCTTTATGTATGGTTATTAGCGAGAGTGGTAGCGGCAAGCAAGTTGGCGTAACGGGCTTTACTGCATCGCAATTGGCAGATACACAAGAAGTAGGTTACTTATTATTGCCTGAGTTTTATAGCCGTGGCTATGCTACGGAATCACTCGATGCATTTTTAACATGGGCAAGAGGGGAGTTTAATCTTCAGTTGATCAAGGCCGTGGTTAGCGCAGGTAATATTGGCTCTGAAAAAGTGCTCGCAAAATGTGGTTTTAAATTAGTCAGGGTTGAGCCGTTAGCTTACGAAATCGGTGGAGTGTTAATGGATGATCATCATTATTTGTTAGACTGCACAGATAAAATCTAAGTTGTACTGTTCAAATGTCTTGAGCAGTACAACAAATCTTACATATGGATTTCAATAGCCTTACGATCTTTTTCCGGCATATTGGCAATCACTAAATTAAATGAATTATCAATCATACGTTCAATTTCACCTTGCGGGATTGAGCCATCTAAAATAACAGTATTCCATAACCGTTTATTCATATGATAGCCTGGGATCACTGAAGAAAAAATATCACGTAGTGATTGCGCTTCATCAGGGTCGCATTTTAAATTCATCCACCAAATAGGGTTACCGTCTTCGTCAGTTTCCCCTTCGTTGCCAACCGATAAAGTGGCAAACATTTTATGGTTTACTTTATATACATCAACTTCTTGGCCGAAAGATTTGGTAACCATAACCAGAGGTTTTTTTGCTAAATACTCATGTGCAGTGTGCTGATCCATGATCCAGTCCTTGAGGTCATTTTTGGTAGTTTAACCATAGCAGCTTTTTCATAGTTTAGTCATGAAAAATCGATTAATAGGTCAAATTTATGAGTAAATACAGACCCTACGAGAAAAATAGCGATGTGTGATATTTTCTTATTGAAGAAAATCCAGTTCGTGGTATGTTTCTGGGGATTTATAAATTATAGGAAATACACTGATGCCAAAGGCAAGTGAAGTTAAAAAAGGTACTGCGATTGAGTTTAATGGCCGCGTTTTAGTGGTTAAAGATATTGTTCGTTCTGTACCACAAGGCCGTGCTGGTGGAAGTTTGTACCGTATGCGCTTGTACGATGTAGTAACTGGTAGCAAAGTAGATGAAACATTCAAAGATAGCGACATGTTAAAACTAGCTGATTTAACGCGTCGTGAAGCAATGTTCTCGTATTTAGATGGCGAAGAATACGTATTTATGGATAACGAAGATTACACGCCATATAATCTTAATAAAGAAGCGATCAGCGAAGAAATTTTATTCGTCAACGAAGAAACCCAAGGCGTGCATGTCATTGTAATTGACGGCGCACCAGTGGGATTAGATTTACCATCAAGTGTTGAACTTGTGGTTGAAGAAACAGATCCTTCAATTAAAGGTGCATCAGCGAGCGCGCGTTCTAAGCCTGCACGTTTATCAACTGGTTTGATAATTCAAGTGCCGGAGCATATTTCTACTGGTGATCGCATCCGTATTAATACCGCAGAGCATAAATTTATGGGCCGTGCTGAAAAATAATAATATTTACGTCTTTTACAGTATGAATCCATAAAACACTTAACCTATTTAATTAATTTAAGTCGCTCGGGTGTTTTATGGACTTCTAGGTATATTCTTTATTTAAAGTAGGGTGCGAGGGACTAAATTGAATAACCCGACGCACTTTAAGGCTGCTCTGCTTTATGATTTAACATTTCATACTAATGGAATATTGAAAAATAACACAAAAACGCGCATTATAACGCGTCATTTCCTTGGTTGAATGTTACTTTTTTAGATACGTTCAACTTTTTGTAATCATTAAATTTGTAGTAAATGTAATGCTAAACCACGGATTGGAAAATAGGGCGTTTGTTAAATTACCTGAAGGTGTGGATATAGCTATCACATCGGCTGGATTGGTTTCGCGTAGTTATGCCTACATCATCGATTTTATTATTCGCACAATTTTGATAGCCATTATTGCAACTGTGCTTATGTTATTCGGTGATTTTGGAGAAGGTATTTTACTTGTTATGTATTTTTTAATTTCATGGGGGTATAACATCTTTTATGAAGTTAAAAATGGCCAGACTCCAGGTAAAAAACGTCTAAAAATTCGTGTTGTTCAAGATAACGGCCTACCTCCAAACTTTTCTCAAATTGTTGTAAGAAATCTAATTCGCCCCGCAGATATGCTGCCAGTTGGTTATTTTCTTGGGTTAATTGTTATGTGTTTTAATCCCCGCTTCAAACGCATCGGTGATTGGGCGGCAGGAACTAGCGTAGTTTACGAAGAAGACGCTATGAGTCGGGAGCTGTTACCAGATGGGCCTGCTGAAAGACCTGGCATTGCGTTTAGTACCGAAGAGCAATTAGCTGTTTTAGACTTTATTGAGCGTGCCCATGAATTTTCACCTGCACGACGTCAAGAAATAGCAAATATTTTATCCAAGCCATTAAACATCGAAGAAAATGATAGTGTTGAAACATTATTTAATTACGCAAGGTATTTTGCTGGGCAGAATAATATCAACAGTGGTAGCTCCAATAGTGAGAGTAAGCAATGAAGCAAACTCAATTTGTAAATTTAAACAGCCAAATATGGCAACAATTTCAAGCATATTGCGAACTAAATAATACTTTTCCTGAAGACTTTCCTAAATTATATCGAAAAATTTGCAACGATTTAGCCATAGCAAGAGCTAGGCAGTACAGCCCTTTACTTATTCAGCAGCTAAATCAATTAGTACAACAGGGTCAAAAAACACTGTATTTATCCCGCAAAAACCAATTTTCAGAAATTTGGCAAATAGCCCGCAGCGCTTTTCCTCGTGCTTTGTACGAAAATCGTGTCATGTTGGGTGCTAATTTGTTGGCATTTTGGGGGTTGGCGGTTATTGCTTTTATTTGGGTCACCCTTTATCCAGATGCCGTTTATACTTTTTTAGGTCAAAGTACGGTGCTTGAAATTGAAAAAATGTATAACCCAGCAGGTGCTGTTCAAACAGCTACCCGTGATCCTGATAAAGATATATTAATGTTTGGTGTCTATATATATAACAACATTGGGATTGCCTTTCAAATGTTTGCAGGGGGAGTTTTGCTTTGTTTCGGTGCTGTATTCTTTTTGCTTTTTAATAGTTTTTATTTCGGTGCTATTGGTGCGCATATTGTTAATGTTGGTTTTGAAAAAACATTTTTCTCGTTTGTTATTACTCACGGGTCGTTTGAATTAACAGCGAT
The DNA here is from genome assembly GCF_012927645.1 of Pseudoalteromonas arctica. Lineage (GTDB taxonomy): Bacteria > Pseudomonadota > Gammaproteobacteria > Enterobacterales > Alteromonadaceae > Pseudoalteromonas > Pseudoalteromonas arctica_A. The sequence goes on from NZ_JABBMT010000009.1 coordinate 113,576, forward strand.
TATTATTGCCTCTGCGGCAGGCTGTCAGATTGGCTACGCGTTATTAAACCCAAGCCAATTTACACGCAGTTATGCTATGAAAAAAGCGGCTCAAAAAGCGCTACCGTTAATTGTTGGTGCTTTTGTTATGTTAGTTTTAGCCGCCTTTATTGAAGCATTTTGGTCGCCTCGTGGCATTGCTCATGAAATTAAATTCGTCGTAGGTGCTGTTTGTTGGGCATATGTAATTTATCGATTGTATAGAGGTATGCGCTATGGAACTTAATCGTCTTAGCTTTAATCCTCGAAAACGCGGCGCTTATGAAACGTTTGATTTGACGGTATTACTTACTAAACAACACTTTTTACCGTTATTTAGTTTGTATATTTGTTTAGCTGTGCCAGTGTTCATCCTGGCCGGTGTATTGTTTGGTTGGTCATGGAGTGCCTTTATTGTATGGTTTTTAAAACCGTTATTTGAGCGGCCAATTTTAGACTACATGTCAAAAGTCGTATTTAATCAACAGGCAACCATTTCGAGTAGTTTAAAATCAATCCTGAAGCTGCAAGTGGGCGACATATTCATCAATTTGACGCTTTATCGACTGAACCCTAACAGAGCTTTTTTAGCACCTGTAACGCAGTTAGAAAGGCTAGAAGGCGGTCATAAAAAAATGCGAAAACAGGTGTTGTTTGCAACGTCAAAGCCAAAACAAACGCTTTGGATGATGTTTTGCGTACATTTCGAGTTTATCTTAATGCTCGGTATTTCTGCGATTCTCTTTACCCTTATGCCAACGTCGTTGTCCCTTGAAGAGCCATTGTATCAAATATTAGAAAGCCCTTTGTGGATGGAAATTGCATTTAATAGTGTGTATGTACTCAGTGTCGCTTTAGTCGCACCATTATTTGTTACCGGAGGATTTTTGGCCTACTTGCACCGTCGTATAGATTTAGAAGGCTGGGATATTGAGCTAACCTTCAAAAACATGCGCGCCAGATTAAGTAATTTATTATCAAGTGCTTGCTTAGTTTTTACTTGCTGTTTGGTTACTGTACCGAGTAAAACAATGGCAGAGCCAATAGATAAGTTAATTATAAAAGAGCAAGTTTCGACACTTTATGCGCAGGATAATGTTATTGAAAAAAAAACCACTTGGGTGCCAAATTTTGATTTAGAAAAGAACTCTTCAGCTGATGGTGATTATCGTTGGTTCGCTAATTTTTTTAAGAGCTTAGGCAATTTTCTTAGTTATTTTATTTGGTTGCTAATTGTTTTACTTGTGCTGTGGTTGGTGTATTTATTAGTTAAAAAGCGTGGCTTCTTCTTAGCACTAGAATTACCGAAAAAACAAAAAAATCAGCCTCGAGAACACATGATCCCAAGCATGTTTACTGATATTAAACCACAAGACATACCTGAGGATTTAATTGCAGCTGCAAGGTCAGCATATCAGGAAAGTAATCAGCGTCTAGCGCTTGCTTATTTACTACATTATTCCCTTCGCTGGGTGCAAGGCACTCATCAAGTAGAATTACACCGTTCGATGACAGAAACAGAGTGTAAATCAGCAATTGATGCAAAAGTCACTGAGCAAAGCAAAGATGTTTTTACGCAACTTTTTTCTGCTTGGGTCAAAGTGGCTTGGGGCCATCAATCACTTAATTTTGATTTTAACGTATTAATAGCACAAATAGAGGCGATGACATCAGCAAGCAAGGAGCAAATAAATGAAGCTTAAGTTTGTGGTGGTTTTTTTATGCTGTGTGTTAGTTTTTTTTATTGGTTCAGCGTTGTTGTCAGCTAACTGGCAAAAAGAAGAGGTTGAAATAGGTTTTCACTCCGAAGTTAGTAAAGATAATTTCACAATGGCGCAGAGGTTATTAGCTGAACATGGGGTGCAATGGAAAAAAGAAAAGCAATTAGATAACAATAATCAACAACCACTTATTATTGATCACCGCAGCATGTTAATTGTCGATGAAGCTGCGCTTAGTAATTCGCACACACTTGATCAGCAATTGCCTCAATGGGTGAGTGAAGGTGGGCGTCTTGTTTATATTTTAAATAAGCAAAGGGATGAACTTGGTTTAGATAATACTTTTACCTTTGAAAATCTTGGGATTAGTATAAACACGAGTGAAGAGATTTTTGAAAATCATTTTGTGATGGTAAAAGAGGGGCAGAAAAATAGCGTGTTAACGCTCAGTGAAAATACCCAACTGGATTTAGAATTGAGTCAGGCATTTGAAATTGAAAACTGCCCAGGTATAGCCACCAAAAATAGTAATGATCAAGTCATCATGTGTGATTTTGGATTTGGTGATGGCCGTATTATTGTGATGCCGTCTCTAGCTCCCTTTACAAACTATCAGTTGCGCCATTTAGATCATGGCAGTTTACTGGTTTGGTTAAGTCAGGGGGTTGATATAATAACTTATGTTCCTTATTTAAGTTACCCTAATTGGTTTGCTAAGTTATGGCAATGGAGCTGGCAGTGGGTGATCTGTGTGATGCTATTAGTGTTGTTATTTATTTGGCATATTAGCAGTCGTATTGGTCGCGCTTATGCGCCTGATTTAATTTTAACCGTAGGCTTTAAACACCATATTCGAGCGATTGCTAATTTTTATATAAAGCACGGTTTTGAGCAACGCTTGTTTACTGCATTAAAAAAAGACTTTAACGCCAAAGTAGAAACTAGGATCCCTCACTTCAAATCACTAACCGACGTTCGCCAAGCAGAGATAATCGCTAACTTAGTGCATTTTGATAAGCAGCAGGTAGCTGAACTTCTAAATGGTGAACTGCCAGAATCTCAGCAACAACGAACAGAGTATATCAAATTATTTAAACAATTAAGGAATGCCCTATGAGCACCGAATTTGCAACAGGACAATTAAGCTTAACGGATGCGGCGCAAGCAGTTAAGCAAGTTAAGGATAATATCTCCCGTGTGTTAGTTGGGCAAGATGCCATTATTGAAGATGTGTTAACGGTGTTATTTGCTGGAGGTCATGTATTACTTGAAGGAGTACCGGGACTTGGCAAAACGTTACTTGTAAGAGCATTAGCGAAGAGCTTAAGTGTGTCGTTTTCACGAGTGCAATTTACACCCGATTTAATGCCATCTGATGTCGTAGGACACAGTATGTATGATATGAAGTCAGGCGATTTCAATATAAAAAAAGGCCCCGCATTTACAAATATTTTGCTTGCTGATGAAATCAACCGAGCACCAGCTAAAACTCAGTCAGCTTTATTAGAGGTAATGCAAGAACAACAAATTACCATTGATGGCGAAACCTTATCTATTGACTCGCCGTTTATGGTGCTTGCTACGCAAAATCCGCTTGATCAAGAGGGGACTTATCCATTACCTGAAGCAGAGTTAGACCGTTTTATGATGAAAATTGAATTAGGTTTTCCATCATTAGAGGCAGAGGTTGAATTATTAAAGCTCAACACCAAAGTCGTTTCGAATGAGTCTAAAGTTAGTCAATTGCCGGCAGTATTAAGCGTCAGTAATATTGCTCAGATTAAGCAATTATGTGCTGACATTTTAGTGGATGAAAAAATTTATAATTATGCAGTGGAGTTAGTTCGTAGTTCGCGAACATGGCAAGGTGTATTACATGGCGCTGGACTGCGGGCATCAATTAACATTATTAAAGCAGCAAAAGTAATGGCATTGATGAATGGTCGTGATTTTGTCACCCCTGATGATGTTAAACTAGTGGTGCCTAATATTTTACGCCATCGCTTGATACTTTCAGCCGATTTAGAGTTAGAAGGGGTATCTTTTAATGAAGTGATTTCAGCAATACTAGCCAGTGTTGAAGCGCCTAGATCATGATCCGCATTAAGTTACGACCAGCAAAGCGTTTGTTGCAGCTGGTTTGCGCATTAGTTTTGCTGTTACCCATATTAATCTTTACCGAGACCGCGAGCTTATTAACTACAGTACTCATTGCTGGACTGCTTGTACTAGCGTTATTAGATTATTTGCCTACTCGCTTCAAACATAAATTAAGTATTGAGGTAAACACCAATCAAAATATGTCATTGGGGCGTTGGCAACCAGTTAAACTAAGTATTAAAAATGCTTCAGAGCAGTTGTTAATTACGGATATAAGTTTGCATCTAAGCAAAGCGATTGAGCTATCTGAATTATATACTAGCATAACGCTCGCAGAAAATGAGCAAGCTCGTTTACAATGGAATATATGCGCGCATCAACGCGGAGAGGCGCAATTGGCTGCCGTTGAGCTTAGAATTAGTTCACGATTAAAGCTGTGGCAGGCAAATTGGATAATACCTCAAGATTTAGCGTTAAAAGTTTACCCAGATTTTAGTCGGGTAGCTCAAAATCAGGCGCTTAATGGGGTGACAAACACACCAATAAGTGGTTTAAAACTGACAAAAAAACGAGGCGATGGTATTGAGTTTCATCAACTTAGGGAATATCGACAAGGTGACAGTATTAAACAGATAGACTGGCAGGCTACCAGTAAACGTCGCAAACTAATTTCTAAAGAGTACCAAGAAGAACAAAATCAGCACGTTGTTGTAATGCTTGATGCATCAAAGAAGATGAATATAGATACCATAGCGGGTACTCACTTTGATCACGCATTAAATGCTTTGCTCTTACTTGCTCATACGGTACTTAAACAAGGGGATTGGTTTAGCATGCAAAGTTTTAATCATGATATTCGCTGGTTACCTAATGTTAAAGGTACACAGAATGTATCGCGTGTGATGAATCATTTTTATGATCTGTACCCTGACCAAAGTATCAGCGATTACCTTGTTGCAGCTAATCAATTAATCGCAAAAAGAAGTAAGCGTTCTTTGGTATTACTTGTTACAACATTTGATGATCAAAGCTTAGAGGAGGTGCTTCCAGCTATAAAGTTATTGCAAAAGCATCACCTTGTTGCAGTTATTAACCTCTCAAATCATGCATTGACAGAAGTACTTGCAGAACCAATAGATAATTATGATGATGCTACGACCTATTGTGCTGCATTAGATTTATTAAATACACACAAAGCTAATATGGCAAGGCTTAAAAAAGAAGGCGTTATCGCAATTGATACACAACCACAAAAGTTGCTTCCTAATGTGCTAAATACATATTTGAATGTAAAGCACTCAGGAGTGCTTTAGAAACAGGTTGAGATGAAAAAGGCATTAAAATAATGCCTTTTTTACTTTTTATTTCTGTTGATCAATTGCTTCGTTAATTTTGTACTGAAAGTAAATTACATTAAAGAAGAAGGTTAAAACGCCATTGAGCCTAACGGGTTCACTACTACCTCTATTGATTAGTTCTGAAATAGAAGAACGTAACGAAAAAATAAAGATTAATCCGACCACGATAGAAGCTAGCGAAATAATAATTGATAACACTGGTAGCGCTCCCGTAAAAGAGAGAATTAAATTCACAACGTATAAAGCCAAATAACCATATATCAATCCTTGGCTAATTTGTTTAGTTGCTAATGTATTGGCTTTATTGGTTCTGCTTATTAGCCAATATACACCATAAATTCCAAAAGTAATGGCGGCTAAAAAGAATACTCCCCAAGCCGAAAAACGATCAAAATTTAAAACAGGTTTATCTCCGCTTTCATTATTTTTGGTTAGGTTTGCTGCTGGCGCTTCGTATATATTTGAAGTGTTTTCTGACATGATATCTCCTAGAAATATTTAATTATCCTTTAAATGTGTATTGCCCACGCGAATACACGGGTAGATAATAGCAATAGTAGTAGTTTTTGTATATCATTCTTGTTACTGAAAGAATTAAATATTCTGATTTTATCAGTGAAAATAAAGAACTAATTATTGTACATTGCAGGTTAACTTTAAGCTGTATGGGTGTGGTGAATTTACAATATTTATTGATCAGTGTTGTATCTATTGTCGTTATGTATTCGCAGGCAATTAAAAAAGGTATACAAGTGTGCACATGGCGACCTTAGGCTGTCATTTATGCCTGTTGCACTAAACTAAGTGCCGCTTGGTTTTGTTGTTTCTTCAAAAATTCTGTAAATTCAGCTCGCGATAAAGGTTTTGAATAATAGTAGCCTTGCATCGTTTCGCAATTAAGTTCTTTTAAGATTGCAATTTGCTCTGCTTGCTCAACCCCTTCAGCCACCACATGTAAGTCTAAGTTATGTGCAATAGTAACTATTGAGTCAACCATATTTCGGCCTCGCTCTGTTTGCATATCATCAATAAACGCTTTATCAACTTTTAGGGTATTAAGTGGAAACTGCTTTAAATAGGCAAGTGATGAGTAGCCAGTGCCAAAGTCATCCATGGCTAAATGAATACCACGGGCACTGAGAGAGCGCATGATCGAAATAGCATCTTGTGGGTCGTCCATTACCGTACCTTCAGTAATTTCAAGTTCTAAAAAGTACGATGGCAAAGCATGATTTTGTAAAATCACATCAATACGAGTCGTTAGATCCGGTAGACTAAATTGTTTAGCTGATAAGTTTACCGCAACTCGGCCATTAAATAAGCCAGCATCCAGCCAGGCTTTAACATCACGGCATGCTTTATGAAGTACCACTTCACCAATTTCGATGATTTGCCCGGTTTCTTCTGCGATGGGAATAAACACGCCAGGACTAATAATGCCTTTTTTCGGAGTAATAAAACGCACTAAGGCTTCCATTCCAGTGAATTTACCAGTGCGGATATTCATTTTTGGTTGGTAGTAAACTTCAAAATGATCTTCTTTTAAACCAAAGCGCATTAAGTTTTCAATTTGCAGGCGTTTTACTGCTTGGCGATTCATGGTGTCGTTAAAGAATAAGTAGCTATTACCTTTCTTTTTCGCATGATACATCGCGGTATCGGCATTTTTAAGTAGTAGTTCGGGGGTATTGCCATCTTCAGGGAATAATACAATGCCGAGACTTGAGGTTATTACCAATTCGTGACCGGCCATTTTAAATGGCGTGGCGATGGCGGCTAAAAACTGTTTTGCCATTCTGGTAATGGTGTGGATATCGTTCGTGCCAGACATAACTAAAGCAAACTCATCGCCACCTAAGCGGTAAAACACATCTTTTTCACGGGTGAGCTTATTTAATCGCATTGCTAGTTTTGCTAATAAACTGTCGCCAAGTTGATGGCCTAATGAGTCATTAATTTTTTTAAAGTTATCTAAATCGAATACCAGCAATGCATGGTGGCTGTCTTGTTTTGCTAGCTTTTTAAGATCGGTAAAAAATAAGTTTCGGTTAGGTAAGCCGGTGGTGCGATCGCGATTTGATAAGTTATGTAGTTGGGACTCGGCTTTTTTTCGCTCGGTTAAATCTGAATATACAATGACATAGTTACAAATTTGATTATGTTCATTTTTAATTTCATCGATTGAAATTTCAATCGGTAGTAGTTTTCGCTCACTGTTGCGCAGTTTAACTTCTTGTTGCCAATGGTCGGTAAGGCGAACAGTCTTTTTAATATCATCAATATAACTTTGCTCGTAACCTGGCAAGGTAAATGGCTTGTTTAAATAGTTATCTCGGTTCCCACCAAACTGCGATAAAAAGCTGGGATTAAGATCAACTAGATAAAAGTTTTTATCGTAAATGGCTAAGGCATCTGTGAGTGATTCAACACATTTGGCAAATAAGTTAAGGCGTGCCTCGGTTGATTTTAATTGCGTAATATCACGTACCGTGCCAGTCATTCTTAGCGGGTTTAAGTTGGTGTCTTTTTCAATGATTTTGCCTCTGTCGAGAACCCAATGCCAGCGATCAAAGCTGTCTTTAATGCGATAGCTGGCTTCAAAGAAAGCGGTTTGCTCAGCAAAATGTTGTTTTAACAGTAATTCAACTTGGGCTATATCATTAGGGTGAATAAGGGCTTTATTCGGTGGAACATCGATGATGGTATTTCTATCCATCCTGTATTTATCGTTAATACGCAGTACTTCACCGGTTTTGAGATCCCAATCCCAAAGTGTGTCACCACTGCCTTCAACGGTGCTTTTTAAGCGCCGTTCAGAAAAGGATAATTGGCGTCGTGAGCGGCGTAATTTGTAAATTGTGAATAATAAGTAAGGCAGTACTAACGTAACAAATGCACTCGGTAAATAAAGCATTAAAGTTTGCTGATCGACAAATTGCTCGCTATAGCCCAATGGGCTAAAGCAGAGTAATAATGAGGCGAATATGAATGTGTTGACTATTATTTTTATTATTATCATAGGGCACTTCTGTATTTTGCACTTGATAATCTAATTGAAGCACGGTGTTGTGTCAAAGAGAATGAGAAGAAATCAGCTTTTTTGACGTTTTGTTTGTTTTAGGTACGCTTAGTAGCTCATATCTTGGTCTATGTTCTGCAAATGTCTCGCGAATATAAGTAACTATCTGCGCAAGACTAAGGTCTTCCAATGCTTCTAACAACTTTTGTTGCATATGAAAGTGATGATCTTGATTACCAATGGCAAGCCACAATCGTTGTGAACGCAGTCGGAGGTTTTTATCTTTTTCTGCAATGTGAGTAGTTAAGCCATGTTTTTGTTGCTGCCATTGCTCTTCATTTAATAGCTGTAATGAACCAAGGTACTGCTCAAGAAACGCATTATGACGCTCAAAAATCGCGGTTGCACTGTAGTTAGGTGACTGCACGTAAAAGGCGATGCCCGCACGAGTATTAAAGGGTGCATAACCTGCGCCCACTAGGTAGCCTAACTGTTGTTTGGTACGAATTTCATTAAAGTAATCTTGATTAATAAGATGGTTTAGCGCCATCATTTTTACTTTTTCAACTACGTCATCGGTTTGTGCTTGGTAATAAATAACCATCGCGTTATCGCTACAATTTAGGGTTAGTTGCGAGCGGGTTATTTTGTCTATTTCAAATAACGGACGGGTTAGATCTTCAATCGTGGCTGATTTAGCTAAGTGGTGAGCAATTTTTTTTTGAAACTCAATGGCATCTCTTTCTCGCCAATTACCGTGCAAAAATGACTCTACATGCAAGGCGTTAAAAAATTCGCGACGAAAACAATTAAACTGATGAAAGCTGGTATCTTTAAGTGCCACAGCAAGCTGCTCTGGCTCTGGATTCCACGGCATTATTTTTGCACCCAGCACGCTAAATAATTCACCTACGGGTTTATTGTGATTGCTGTTACGCCAATGGCGGACTAACTGTTTTTTATACTCTGCAAAACGTTTGGCGCAAATATCGACGTTAAATAACGCTTGAAGTAATTCATCAACCAATTCTAATTGGCTAGAGGAGAGCCCCGCAGTGTGTAAGGTTAAGCCACCTTGGTGTGAGGTTAAGTGATAACTTAAACCAGCTAATTCTGCTGGATAAAATTGTTCTGCAACACTGTCCATAAATAAGTCGGCAAATAGACGAGTAAGTGCCATGTGTTTGATATCTTTAACAGCAAAGTCAGAATCCATCGCCAAATAAAAGTGCCCTTTGGCAACTCGAAAAGTGTTGTCTTGTTTAAACCAAAAATCAAAGCCAGGTTCTTTTACTAATAGTTGTGGGTGACTTTGTGGCTGCTCAACCTCATACAATGACACTTCTTTGGTTAAATAAGGGTTTGCTGTAGGTAATAGCATTTCTGGTAGTGGAGTATTAATTTCGCACAGCGCTTCCAGCCAACAGCGAGAAATACTTTCGATCCGATAGGGCGTGTGATACCACTGAGTAGTATGCTCAGGTTCAACATCAGGGTGGATCAACACTAAGCGCATATTATGCGGCGTTAACCATTGCATTGCAGTTTCATGAGCCGTTTGATTAAAACCATCCATGAGATAGTCACCTTGCACATAATTGGCTTCATCGTAGTGCTGCATGTTAATGCTTAAATTACTGACCCAATCGATTAAGCGGGCTTTTTCTTGGTTATCAAAGGCGATTTGTAATAGATTTTTTTTATCTTGATATAAGCGCGGTAATTTATCGATGCTTTGATTAATTAAACAAATATATTCAAACACCATTTCAACGATGTCTTCATAGTATTCAATTCCTTCATCGGTCAATGCCATGCTGATATTAAAATCTTTAAAGTTGCTACCGTTAATGCCACCGCCAGCAGACAGAGCGTTGATCCAACCTTGCGTTTTTAAAATAGAGTAAAGCGACCCTTGCCCTTCATACCCTAATAAATGCGCAATAAAACTAACCGTTTTATGGCGATAAAAATCATCAATATTTGGCATCGCAAAACTGACTATGAGTTTTTGCATATGCTTATGCGGCTCTATATGCAGCACTTTGCAAAGATCTTGTGCACGATAAAGCGATGCCTCGATCATTGGTTTTGGTTGCTGCTGACCTTTAATATCATTAAATAATGTAGTTACCCATTGCGCCATAGTGTCAATTTCTGCATCAGCGCAGATCACTAAGCTCATCCACTGAGCTTGATAATGCTGTTCAAAAAAATCTCGCAACTCTGTACTCACACAGCCATTACGATCCGCTAAGGTTTGCTGGTTACCCACTGAAAATTTAGCAAAAGGATGAGCTGGATTAACAGTTTCTTTGTGTACTTGATAGATGCGTCGGCCATCGTCTTTTATTTTTAATTTAAATTCTGCATCAATGGCGTTACGTTCTTTTTCAGTTTCGGCAGGGTTGAGAGAAGGTGCAATAAAAAACCGGCTAAATTGGCTCAGTGCTGGTGCAAACTCTTGATTGTTAATATCGAAGAAATAACAAGTGTGCTCGGTGCCGGTCCATGCGTTGGTGTTGCCACCGGATTGGGAAACAAAATTACCAAACCCGCCGGATTCCGGAAATTGGTCTGTGCCTAAAAAAAGCATATGCTCTAAAAAGTGCGCGAGCCCTTGTCTATCAACAGGGTCGTCAAAGTGACCCGCATTCACGGCCATCGATGCAGCAGCTTTAGTTGAATCTTTATCTTGCACTAACAGAACTTTTAGACCATTGTCCAGTGTGAGGGCACGGTATGTTCTGTTATCATTGCGGCTGATATTCAAATGATGCTCCTGAAACGTTAAGTTTACTCGTTAACAACAATGATACCTTCAGGGCTGCGATTAAATTGCTGGGCGATTTTTACCTGAATATCATAAGCGAAAATGTGTAACGTTGTTTTAATATAGCGGACAAACGGGCAAACTGGCTACTGTTTTATATTCTTTAATCGGTTGATTTTTTATGAAAACAATCTTAATAATGCGCCACGGCGAAGCAACACCGATGCAAGCTGACGATGCAAGTAGAAATTTGACCTCGGTTGGCCAACAACAGGCCGAAAAAATGGGTTTATGGTTGCAAGCAACGCATACCCCAACGGCATTATTGGTAAGTCCTTACATTCGTGCTCAGCAAACTGCTGAAGGGGTAAAAAAGCATAATGCTTTTTTATTCGAAGAAACTTGTAGCGATATAATTCCTGAAGGCAACCCACAAATTGCCGCCGATTATCTAGAAATACTCATTGCTATGCACCCACAATGTGATACCTGGTTGGTAGTAGCTCATATGCCAATAGTTAGTTATTTAGTCGATCAATTAAGCATTGGGAATATGCCGATATTTAACACTGGAGCGGTTGCCGTATTGAGTTACGATGAAAGTCGCCATCAAAGCCAATATTTAAGTATTCACGCTCCAGCCAATATCTAAAGTTATTGATACTATTTAATAAGTTAATTTGCTAGATTTAGATGAATTAACTTAGAGAATATATTTATGACAATTGAACGCTTGCAAACTGGTGCGCGAATGAGCCGCATCGTTAAGCACAATGGCACCGTGTATTTATGCGGCCAAGTATGTGCTGACGCAGAAAAAAACATCACCGAACAAACACAGACCATGCTTGATAAAGTCGAGCTATTACTTAACGAAGCGGGTAGTTCTAAAGAGCATATGCTCAGTGCCACTATTTACGTAAAAAGTATGGAATACTTTGCCGATATGAATGCGGTTTGGGATACATGGGTACCACAAGGGCATGCACCTACACGTGCATGTGTTGAAGCTAAAATGGCACGCGATGCCTTGTTAGTTGAGATTTCAGTTGTTGCCGCACTTAAGTAATCAGCACGCTATTGAGCGGCTGATTGGTGCTTTTAATAAAGCGACAGGCCGTTCATTGCAAACACTGCCTGCTTGTTGTGACAATGAAGTCGATGCAAATGATTGCGCCAACCTAGTGTTACAAAACATTAAAACAATAACCAAACTGCTCTTTGTTGCATAAACTAGTCTATAAAAACCAACACAAGGAAGCACTATGAATATTAATCCTGTGGTACTGATAACTGGCGCTAGCCGTGGCATTGGCGCCGCAACTGCTATTCACTTTGCACAGCAAGGTTATGCTGTTTGTATTAACTATAAAGCGGATCAACGCAGCGCTGAAAAAATAGCGCTGCAGGTACGTGGTTTTGGCGTCAAAGCTGAAATAGTACAAGCTGATGTGTCTGAAGAAACACAAGTGCTGACTCTATTTACAAAAGTAGACGAGCTATTTGGCAAACTAGATGTGCTGATAAACAATGCAGGTATTTTAAAACCGCAAATGCCATTACTTGAGATGGATGCCACACGTATAAATGAAGTGCTAACCACCAATGTAACAAGCGCTTTTTTATGCAGTCGTGAAGCGATTAAGCGCATGACTAATGGCGGCAGTATCGTAAATATTTCATCTGGGGCGGCTAAAACAGGCTCGCCGAATGAATATATAGATTATGCTGCTTCAAAAGGGGCGATGGACACCTTAACAATTGGCTTAGCTAAAGAAGTCGCTAAGCGTAATATTCGCGTTAACTCAGTGCGTCCAGGATTAATCTACACTGAAATGCACCGCGATGGTGGTGAAGCTAATCGGGTAGATCGTCTTAAAGATAAGTTGCCATTGGGTCGAGGTGGCCAACCTGAGGAAGTTGCCGCTGCAATTTACTTTTTAGCCTCTGAGCAGGCATCATTTACCACAGGTAGTTTTGTTGATGTAGCTGGCGGTTTGTAAAGGTTAAAGCAATACCGATAACCAAAAACTAAAGCTAACGACGCTCAATACAGTTGATAAAACCACCGCGCCGGCAAGTGTCACTTGATGTTGGCCTATCTGGCTGGCAATAAGGTAGGCATTAACACCCACAGGAGAAGCGCTTAATAGCACTAACACATTTAAAATCTCTCTATCTAATTCAAATGCGTATGCACCGATTAAAAATACCCCAGCAGGAAGTAACAAAATCTTCATTAGCGAGGCGGTTAATGCAGGTTGCCAATTAGCTGCAATTTTATAAAACGCTAAGTTGGCGCCTAATACAAATAACGCGCAGGCAATGGCGGGAGTTGCTAATAGCTCTAAACTCTTTGCTAGGTTATCAAGCAAAACAATGCCGCTGACATTTAATATTAGCCCGCAGCCGATACTCAACACAATTGGATTCAGTACCATGCTCTTAGCAAAATTTGACCATGAAAATGCGTGCTCGCTGCCCTTTGCACCAATTAAGTAAGTGAGTGCAAACAGTAATGTACTGTGAAAGGTAATGATCATAAAAGCGATGGCGATCATTTCTTTGCCCAGCGAGGCGATGATAATAGGAATGCCCACCAACACCATGTTTGAGTAACTGGCCGCTAAGCCAAACATACTATGTTGCTGATAGTTCTTTTGATTCGCTAAATAAAAACGGTCAACTAAAATGCCTAAAGCAAACACCAGTAGCACTGGAATATAAAAACTCAAAAAGGCAGATAAACTAATGCTTTGCTGTAAATCGATTTGCGACATATTTAAAAATAAAAACGCAGGCAAACTGATGTAAAACGTAAACTTACTCAGTCCTGCAATGTGTTGCTGTTGAAAAAATTTTAACTTACAACAGCCATAACCCAGAGCAACAATGAAGATCAGCGGGAAGATTATTGAAAATATATGCACTTAATTATGGCCTGTAAAAGCAGATGGCTAGCAACGTTTAACGTCTAAATTCATCACTTTGTGGTAAGTTTATTAAAATAAGTACCGCCCCCCTTTACCACCATATTCAAGCGGTGCTTGGTGCATAGCAATGACATCAGGATGTTGTACTAAATATTGCGGCACTTTGTGTCTGAGTATATGCCCACCAATGCCATGCACAACGCATGCACAGTAATAATGCTTTTTTTTGCACTCATGGATCAGCCCTGCGAGTTCATCTTTGGCTACTTCTTTATTTAATCCGTGCAAGTCGAGTGTGAGATCAGGCACAAAGTCACCTCTGCGTAGCTGTTTAGCTAAAAAGCGATCTTGACCATCTTGAACATAATTAACTGTGCCATTGGTATCAATATCGGGCACATATTCATCAGAGAAGAAAAATTCTGACTGATGTTGCTTTTTTTGCTGGGCAAACAGCTTAGCTTGTGAGATTTTAGGTTTGTTAGCAAAGCGATGCGTGTCTTGTTTAAATACACGGGCACCATTAATACTTTGACGAAACATATCGATGTCGTCGATGCTAATATCTGCGTTTGAGAGAGGATCTTTTTTCATAGCGGCAGTCTAAACAAAAAAACGCTAGAAATCGAGATAAAACAGAGTAAAAACTGTGTAAAAAAGCGTTACAATAGGGCAATCATGGGGCCTTAATTGCGCCTCGATTGAATAGATATTTTCTAAAGCAGCAGGTAGATAACGAATATGAGCGAATTATTAATAGAAGAAGCAACCTTAGATGAAGCTGTAGCAGAACTGTCAACGTTACACGATTGGCTACGGTGGACGACTAGCCAGTTTGCCAGCAGTGGTATCTTTTTTGGACACGGTACAGATAACGCCTGGGATGAGGCGGTAAGCTTATTACTTCCAGCATTAAGTTTACCCATTGATGCACCAAAAGAATTAATGCATGCCCGGTTAACCAGCACCGAAAAAAACCGCCTCGCAGGTTTAATTGCTGAGCGTATTAACGATTTTACCCCAGTACCTTACTTAACAAATATTGCTTGGTTTGCCAATATGCCATTTTATGTGGATGAGCGCGTACTTATTCCTCGTTCGCCGTTTGCTGAGCTTATCAATAATCGTTTTACTCCGTGGCTTGAAGAGCCTGAGTCGGTTAGCCGTATTTTAGATTTATGCACAGGATCTGGCTGTATTGCCATTGCACTGGCGCAAGCGTTTGATGAAGCACAAGTTGATGCTGTGGATATTTCTTACGAAGCACTTGAGGTTGCGGATATCAATATCACCGACTATCAGTTAAGCGATCGTGTGTTACCTATTCAATCTGACGTATTTAGCGGTGTACCTGGGCAAAAATATGACCTGATCGTGGCAAACCCGCCATACGTTGATGCTGAAGACATGGCTGATTTACCGCGTGAGTTCCACCATGAGCCAGAGCTTGGCTTAGCATCAGGCCATGATGGTCTTGATGTAACGCGTACTATATTGAGCGATGCAGCAGAGCATCTAACTGATAACGGTTTGTTATTTGTCGAAGTTGGTAATTCTATGGTACATATGGATGCACTTTACCCAGGTGCGGCGTTTGAATGGGTTGAATTTGAACAAGGCGGTCTTGGCGTATTTGTGATCAGCAAAAAACAACTCGTTGCATATTTTGCTGACTAAACAGATAAAAATTAAAGCCGAGCCTTAGGCTCGGTACTTAGTAGTCATTAGGAATGAGGAAAGTTAATGGCAGGTAATAGCATAGGGCAGTTATTTAAAGTGTCCACCTTTGGCGAAAGCCACGGCGTCGCCCTCGGCGGTGTTGTCGATGGCACACCAGCAGGCCTTGAAATCACCGAGGCCGATTTACAAATCGATTTAGATCGTCGAAAACCTGGGCAAAGTCGTTATACCACGCAGCGCCGCGAAGACGATCAAATAAAAATTCTCTCTGGTGTATTTGAAGGTAAAACCACAGGCACCAGCATTGGTTTACTAATTGAAAACACCGATCAACGTTCAAAAGATTACGGCAAAATTAAAGACGTTTTTCGTCCAGGGCATGGCGATTACACTTACTGGCATAAATACGGATTGCGTGATTATCGCGGTGGTGGTCGTTCATCTGCACGCGAAACTGCAATCCGTGTAGCCGCAGGTGCGATTGCTAAAAAATACCTAAAACAATTTCATGGTATTGAAGTACGCGCGTGTTTGAGTCAACTTGGGCCAATTAAAGCACAAAGTTACGATTGGGATGAAGTTGAAAACAATCTGTTTTTCTTCCCTGATGCTAGCAAACTTGAAGCTCTTGATGAGTATATGCGCGACCTTAAAAAGCAAGGTGACTCAGTCGGTGCGAAAGTAAAAGTAGTGGCTAAAAATGTACCTGTTGGGTTAGGTGAACCGGTATTTGATAGGCTTGACGCTGAACTTGCACACTCCCTGATGAGCATTAACGCCGTAAAAGGTGTTGAAATTGGTGATGGTTTTGATGTGGTAGAGCAAAAAGGCTCGCAGCATCGTGATGAGCTAACACCTGATGGTTTTACTTCAAATCATGCCGGTGGTGTATTGGCAGGTATTTCAACAGGGCAAGATATTATCGCCTCAATCGCGCTAAAACCAACATCAAGTATAACTATTCCTGGTAATAGTATTAATACTGAAAACGAAGCGGTGGAAATGATCACTAAGGGTCGTCACGATCCCTGTGTGGGCATTCGCGCAATCCCCATTGCCGAAGCCATGATGGCGATTACATTAATGGACCATTTACTACGCCAACGCGGGCAAAACCCGCATGTTCATCATGAGCATGGGCCAATTAAAGGCGCTATTTAAGCGCTTTACACCCAAAATAATAAACGCGGCTGATAGTTGACGCCGCGTTTTTATAATTAGCGATAGTTAAATACGATCAATTGCCTGCTTTGCAACCATATAGAGCTTTTTAATCATTAAACCTAACACCCAACGTATAAACTGCGTTGTGAGCTCTTTAACTTCATAAGCGGCTTTACCTACAAAAGCAAGCATATGGCCAATTAAACCCTTTAACTCTTCAGTGAGCTCGACAAATTTAACCACTGATTCATATAAGCAGCGGGCTAAAATATCATAAAAAGTTAACCCAACGCTGGCGCCTGCTTGCGCAGAGACAAAGGCGTATTGACCGGTTTTCTTTAAAAAAGTAATTAAGCCATCAGTAATAATTCGCTGCCATCTAAGTGAGAATGTCACGTTATAGCGCAGGGCATATTGTAAAACGGTATGATTATAGTGCAGGGTTTTTAGTGAGCTGGCCATGCTTTTATAATCTTTGTACGCAGCGACAGTATTGACATAACCGGGTGCACTTTTTTCCATGGAATGTGCACCAATATTAAAAAAAGATCCTTCATTCATCGCCGTTTGATATTCGCTTGAGGTATGACTAAACGGCCAAGCTGGTACACAAGGTACAGGATCTGCACCGTGCGTTACTCGGTACTGGCCAATATTGTGTGCAGCTGAATGTACCGAATGATTCAGCACTACCCTCGGGGCACCAAACGTATATAAATTAGTGGGAATACCTTGCTCACTTGCCCATATAGCGGTGAGTTGGGCAATCGCACCACCTAAACTATGGCCAACAAGGTGCAAACATTTAGGTTTATGCTGCTTGACATAACTTGCAAACATCGGCTTCATGCTGGTGAAGGCTTTTTCAAAGCCAGAATGAACCTCTAAGTTTTTAGGGCCGTGGGTAATGGCTACGTTTAGGTTTGTTAGCCAGTCGGCGCATGAGGTAAATACAGTACCGCGAACACCAATAATATGGTGGCCTTTAAATTGTGGTGATACTCCTTCTGCAGTCAAAGCGAAACCTGTAGTGCGGTTTAGGAGTTGATTGATTAAACCACCACTAATGCCTTTTATTTGGTTGTTTGTTATTTTAAAATTATCTAAAAAGCCTATACTAAATTCTTCCGTAAAATTGTAGTTGTTTTTTATATCGTAGACTCTAGTCGCTACGTTCGCTGCGATACTTGGTGGTAATGTTTGTCTCATAATTCTACTCTCTTCCCTGTAAAACGATCAGTTAAAATTTTAAAGTTTCCATCATGAATCTTATATTTCGCTTCCCCATTTTCTATTATATACGTTGGAATATAATCCTCTTCCCACCTGCAAATACTTGTCGCAACTCTATTAAGGTGCTTATTAATATTATTCTTAAATTCAAATCTCACTAATGGGTTAGTAAGTTCGCAATTTAGAAATTTTAATTTATCTGTGTACTCAGGAATTTCGTATATATCAGGCTGAGTTGCTCCCCATAAACCAATGATAGAATTATCATTTTGCTCTATAACAATTTTCTGGTGTACTCGGTCTTCGGAAATTAATTTATTCGGAATAGAGGAAAATATTATTTTTTTTGGGAAATGGAAGTGACCCTCTTCATCTGTAATCACTGTGTCTCGGCGTTCTACCCCATCTATATAGGTTAGTGCACGTATTATTTCTAAGTCTGCAATGGGTGTTCCATTTTTTGTAACTACACCATTGACTTCAGGGCTTAAAAATACTTCTTTTTTCTTTCTGAACCAGCTAAACATATCTGCTCCTTGACTAACGGCTGGAAAAATAATGGCACACGCAATTATAAACAATATGATGAATCGGGGATTATAGAAAAAACTTGATTTACTCATAGGCATTCCTTGCGTATTTTTTAAGCATTTTAATTAAAAATAAAAAAATGTAAAGTTTAACTATCCTTTTTAGCCTATCAAAGGATTTGGAATAAATAGCGGTTTAGGAGTTGATTGATTAAGCCACCACTAACGCCTCTTATTTGGTTGTTGGTGATTTTAAAGTTGTCTCTAAATGTTGGGTGGAAAACACCGCTAAAACTTGTTGAGCTTCTAATATCATAAACCCTTGCTGCGGCACTCGCTGCAATGCTAGGCGGTAATACTGCTTGGACTTTTTCCATGTTAATCTTCCTTGATGTTACGTTCAGTTAAGTTATTAAAATCACCATTATTAATTATAAACTGTCTATCTCCGTCATATAACAAAAATGGCATATAGTCGGTTTCCCAACGACAAATACTCGATGCTACATAATTTAAATGTTTGTTATTATTTTTTTTAAATTCAAAAGCAACGCGTTTATTAGTTAATTCACACTCTAGGAATGCTAATTTTTTACTATACTCGGGAATTTCTTTAATTGATGATTGGTTTGCAACCCACAATGGAATTAAAGTGCTGCCTTTTTCAATAAAAATTTCTTGCGAAATACGATGTTCAACTATTAGCTTATTGGGTATTGAGGAAAAAATTGTTTTTTTAGGAAAATGAAAGCGCCCATCTTCATCTGTAGTGTAAGCGTCTAGCAAAGTGCACCTGCCAGTAATTCGTCAAACCGATTAAGCTATTTCTGAATTTCAATTAGGAGATAGCCATGAGAAAAACACGTAGCCTTGAACAATGGCGTAACATTATCGAAGAACAACAAGCCAGCGATTTAACTCTTACTGAGTTTTGCCAACAACATGCTTTATCAAAAACAAGCTTTTATGCGGCACGAAGTAAGCTTAATGCCTCATCAGGCAGCTTTGTTCGAGCAAAAGTCACGAAACACGTCGATGTTATCGAACC